>JAWKWT010000043.1:0-1255 GCA_041397365.1 Xanthobacteraceae bacterium | reverse complement strand
CGGCCGCATCGCCGCGATCGAGATCATGCTGAACTCACCGCTGGTGCAGGACCTCATCTTCAAGGGCGAGGTCGCCAAGCTCAAGGAAGTCATGGCGCGCTCCACGCGGCTCGGCATGCGCACCTTCGACCAGGCGCTGTTCGAGCTGTACGAGACCGGTTTCATCTCCTACGAAGATGCGCTGCGCAACGCGGATTCCAAGAACGAACTGCGCCTGCGCGTCAAGCTCGAGAGCAAGCGTGAAGCGAAGAACCTCGACGACGGCGGCAGCCTCGCCATCCTCGAGGAGGACAAAGGCAAGGTCCTTTGAGCAAGAAGACGACGGGAGACGACGACATGTCAGCCAGCGGAGAGAGCATTCAGGCCGTGCTCGAGGGCGGAGCGCGCGGCTCTGCCGGCCAGGGCCTGAACACCAAGCCGCTGTTCAAGCTGATGGTGGACAAGCACGCCTCGGACCTGTTCTTCACGGCCAATTCGCCGATCAAGATCAAGATCGAAGGCCAGATCTTCCCGATCAACAAGCAGGTGCTGTCGCCCGAGACCGTGCGCCAGGCGGCCTACGGCCTGATGACGCCCGAGCAGCTCGAGACCTTCCACCGCGAGTACGAGATCGACTTCGCCGTCTCCGAACCCGGCCTCGGGCGATTCCGCGTCAACGTGTTCTACCAGCGTGGTTTCCCCGCGATGGTGCTGCGGTACATCACCGCCAACATGCCGAAGCTCGAGTCGCTCGGGCTGCCCGACATGGTGCGCGAGCTGTCGATGCTGAAGCGCGGCCTGATCCTCGTGGTCGGCGCCACGGGTTCCGGCAAGTCGACCACGCTCGCCGCGATGATCGACCACCGCAACGAGACCTCATCCGACCACATCATCACGATCGAAGACCCGATCGAGTTCCTGCACGCGAACAAGCGTTCCATCGTGAACCAGCGCGAGATCGGTGCCGATACGCGTTCCTATGAGCGCGCGCTGCGCTCGGCGATGCGCGCCGCGCCCGACGTGATCCTGATCGGCGAGATCCGCGACCGCGAGACGATGCAGTCGGCGATCAATCTCGCCGGTACCGGACACCTCGTGCTCGCGACGCTGCATGCGAACAACGCGGCCGAGACCATGGACCGCATCATCAACATGTTTCCGCAGGACCAGCACGGCCAGATCTTCCTCGACCTGTCGCAGTACCTGCGCGCGATCATGGCGCAGCGGCTCGTCATGGGACTCGACAACCGGCGCGTCGCAGCCGTCGAGATCATGA
>JAWKWT010000042.1:0-1074 GCA_041397365.1 Xanthobacteraceae bacterium | reverse complement strand
CGGCAAGTCGGTGCTCGACAACTCGATGATCGTCTTCGGCGCCGGCATGTCGGACCCGAACCGCCACAACCACCACGACCTGCCGATGATTCTGGCGGGCGGCGGCGGCGGCCAGCTCAAGCCCGACCGCCATGTCGAATTCCGCGACCACACGCCAGTGACCAATCTCTATCTCGCCATGCTGGAGCGCGCCGGTGTCCAAGCCGAGCGCATCGGCGACAGCACCGGCGTGATCGAGAACATCTAAACGTCTGCGGTCCCCGCCAGCGGCGGCGGCTCACGGCACTTCTTCGCCGTGGATTTCCTCGTGGTCCTCGGCGGACTCGAGATGGGTCGTCAGGTAAACCGACGGCCCGAATGCCTCGTTGACCTCGCGCTCGATCTCGGTCGCCTTGGCGTGCGCGTCGCGGAGCAGCGTCTTGCCGGGCAGCGTCAGGTGGACATCCGCCCAGAGCGCATCGCCCAGGCTGCGGAAACGCAGCGCGTGAAAGGCGACGCCGCGCGCGCCGCACGACCTTGCCAAAATTTCCTCCAGCCGGCTGCGCAACGCGGGATCGGCGTGGTCCATCAGCCCGTGGATCGAGCGCGAAAGTAGGCTGCGCGCCGCCCAGATCATGTTGCCGGCCACCGCGATAGCGCAGATCGCGTCCCACTTCTTCCAGCCGGTCAGCCAGGCGAGGACCAGCCCGGCGGCGACGCCGAAGCTGGTGTAGCAGTCGGTCAGGACATGGTGGCCATTGGCTTCCAGCACGATTGAATTCCGCCGCTTGCCCAGGCGCAGCAGGTGCCAGCCCAGCGCGCCATTCAAGGCGGTCACCAGGGCGGTAAACCACAGCCCGATGTCCGGCCGGCTCAGGCTCGGTTCGCCGACCAGATCGGCGGACGCCTGGTAGATCACCCACAGCGCCGCCGCGAGGATGATGCCGCCTTCAAACGCCGAGGAAAAATACGCGATCTTGGCGTGGCCGTACGGATGCGTCTCGTCCGCCGGCTTGAGCGAAAGCCGCAGGCTGAACCAGGCGAAGCCGACAGCGATGACGTGGGCGACCGACTCCGCCGCATCGCTGAAGACCG
>JAWKWT010000041.1:0-1409 GCA_041397365.1 Xanthobacteraceae bacterium | reverse complement strand
TGGTGCCGAAATAGGTCTCGCGGCCGAACGCGTTCAGCGCGAAATCGCCGGACAGCAGATGCCGGGCGGCAAAGCCCGTGCCGGCGACGAGCAGGGAGGAGACCAGCGCCGGCACGAGCCATGCAGGCGTGCCGCGCCCGGCGACGACAAGCAGTGGTACGAGAAAATAGATCGCCGGAACGAGATCGCGGGCGATGTCCTCGAGGCGATTGCCGCGAAGAAATCCGGTCATGAGCGGGATCACGAGAAGGATCGTGACCATGGCGAGATCGGCGAGGCCGCGGTCGCGTTCGACGGATGCGGGAATGGCGAGATGGGCGAGCTTGCGCAGGCTCTGCAGCCCGACCGTGGCGATCAGCAGACCGCCCACCAGCATTTCCGCAAGCCCGATCCTGTCCGGCGTCGGCGAGCTCAACAAGCCATAGGCCGCGCCCAGGGCCAGCCACGGGAGGAACTGGACGGGCGGCAGCATCCGCGCGCTCGAGGCGGCATGGCCTTTTCCATCCGGCCGAATGCGCCGGGCAGTGGATGCGAACGCTGTCGCCATGTCGTCCTTGCGCCGGTTCAGGAATGCGCGACCTTGGGCCGCGAGAAACGCAGCCGGTCGTAGACGGCCGGCAGCAGGCGGCGGAAGCCGACGACGGCGATCTGGGCGAGGCCGATGGCGCCGGCGCGCCACCAGGGCAGGGCCAGCGCCACATGCTTGGCGCGGGCCTGCTCGATCATGCCGCGCAGGGCATGGGCCGTCGATGCGCCGCCACGCTCGAACACGCAGACCGGCAGGGGAATGCGCTCGAACGGCACGCCGTCACGCCACATCCGCGCGACAAGGGCGTAATCCGCCGCGATCGAAAGCCGCTGGTCGTAACGAAAGGGTGCGAGCGCTTCACGGCCGAACAGCATCGCCTGATGATGCGCGAACAGTCCGAGATGCAGGCTCTTCGGATCGCGCGCGCGTTTTTGCAGGAAGGTGCCCTCGTCGTCCCTTTCCAGCGCATCGCCGAAATAGAGCCGGTGCGCCCGTCCATCCGGCAGGGAGCGGATGAACCCGGCGAGTTCGTCCGGGATGGCGACGAGATCGCCCGCATTGAGGAACCAGACGAGATCGCCGCGAGCCCGTTCGATGCCCTTGTTCATGGCATCGTAGAGCCCATCGTCCGGCTCGCTCGTGACCCGCATCCACGGTTCGTCGAGCTGGCCGAGGAAGAGCATCGTGCTGTCGGTGGAAGCACCGTCGATGACGATCCACTCGATATCGAGCTTTTCCGCCAGCGGCCGGATCGATGCAGCCGTGCGTGCGAGCGCGTCGCGGGCATTGCGAACGACGGTGATGATCGAAAGTGCGGGGGACCCGGTGGGCATCGGTGGAGACTCCTCAGATCATGCCGAACTGGCGGCCGCTTTCCCGA
>JAWKWT010000040.1:0-1573 GCA_041397365.1 Xanthobacteraceae bacterium | reverse complement strand
GCGCGGATCGATCTCACTCAGCTTAGCCGCCTCGACACCGGCGGCGCCTGGCTCATTCGCCGGATGGCCACGGCGCTCGAACGCAATTCGACGCAACTGAGTGTCTCGGGCGGCCATCCCGGCATGCGCGATCTCATCGCCGCGCTTCCGTCCGAATTGCCAGAGCCGGACATCGGCGGTGTGCAGCGGACGCTGTTCCAGCGCGTGTTTACGCCTGTCGGCCGGCAGATGATGCGGCTGCTCGACGATCTCACGCAAGCCTTCGGCATCATCGGCTCGGCGGTGCGCGGCGCCCAGCTCAAGCTCGGACGCGGCAGCGGCCTGTCCCCGGCGGCGGTCTTCACGCAACTGGAGCAGATGGGCGTCAATGCCGTTCCGATCATCGCGCTGATGTCCTTCCTGATCGGAGCGATCATCGCCCAGCAGGGTGCGTTCCAGCTTCGCTATTTCGGCGCGGAAATCTTCGTGGTCGATCTCGTCGGCATTTTGCAGCTCCGCGAGATCGGCGTGCTGCTCACCGCCATCATGATCGCCGGCCGCACTGGCAGCGCGATCACCGCCGAGATCGGCTCGATGAAGATGCGCGAGGAGATCGACGCTCTCCAGGTCATGGGCCTCAATCCCGTGGGCGTGCTGATCTTTCCGCGGCTGCTCGCGCTGACCATCGCGCTGCCCCTGCTGACGGTGATCGCCAATTTCGCCTCGCTGGCCGGCGCCGCCACGGTGGCCAATGTCTATTCGGGAATCACCCTCGAGGTCTTCCTGTCCCGACTCCAGGCGGCGATCGACGTATCGACGGTGGTTTCCGGTATGCTGAAGGCGCCGTTCATGGCTCTCATCATCGGCATCGTCGCCTCCGTCGAGGGCTTCAAGGTCGAGGGAAGCGCCGAGTCCCTCGGCCGGCAGGTCACCGCTTCGGTGGTCAAGGCAATTTTCGTCGTGATCCTGGTGGACGGCCTGTTCGCCATGTTCTATGCCGCGATCGACTTCTGAGGGGCCGGGCGTGATCCTTGAACCGCAAATGGATGCTGGAGGAGAACGGGAGACGGTGCTGTCGGCGCGCGGCATCACCGTGGCCTTCGGCTCCAATGTGGTGCTCGACAAGCTCGACCTCGACATTTACCGGGGCGAGATCCTCGGCTTCGTCGGCGCCTCCGGCGCGGGCAAGTCGGTGCTGATGCGCTCGATCCTGCGGCTCATTCCGCGCCAGGCCGGCGAGATCCGGCTTCTCGGCATGGATTACGGCAGCCTGCCCGACAGCGAACGCTTCGAGCTCGACATGAAACTGGGCGTGCTCTTCCAGCACGGCGCGCTGTTCTCCGCGCTGACGGTCAAGGAGAATATCCAGTTCCCGATGCGGGAATATCTGACCATGCCGAAATCGCTGATGGACGAACTGGCACGGCTCAAGATCGAGCTTGTCGGTCTGGCGCCGGAGGCGGCCGACAAATATCCGTCGCAGCTTTCCGGCGGGATGATCAAGCGGGCGGCGCTGGCGCGCGCGCTCGCCCTCGATCCGGCCCTCGTCTTCCTCGACGAACCCACATCCGGCCTGGATCCGATCGGCGCCGCG
>JAWKWT010000039.1:0-1702 GCA_041397365.1 Xanthobacteraceae bacterium | reverse complement strand
GTCGACACCACCGAGAGCTGGTCGAGCATGTAGCTGTCGCGGTGCGTGCTGACCGCCTGCTCGTCGATGTGAACCTGACCGTAGATCATCGAACGGACTCCCTTATTGAATTTTGGATGTGCATTGCGGCGCGTTCAGTGCCGCCGACAGTTCGGAGCGGAGATTCTTGATCGGTGCCGGGGTGATGAGGCGCGCCGATCCGGCGTAGAGTGCGAGCGGAATGCGTTGCTCTTCGAGGAACACGGCAGCCGCGCAAGCGCATCGTGAGCCGCTGTTGGCGGCGGCATCCGCGATCCGCCGTTCCTCCGCCTCGCGCAGTTGGCGTTCCTTTTCGCGCAGGACATCGCCCGCACCCATCGACAGATCCGGATTGCCATACTGATCGCAGATACGACCGAGTTCCGGCATGAAGGCGCCCAGCATCGACCGGCAGTCCGTGCGCGGAAGATCTTCGGCGGTTCGCGCGTCCGCTCGACCGATGCCACGATCTGCGAGCGGCAGTTCTCATCCCACCCGGCCTTCTCGATCGTCCGCTCACCGATGAGCGGGCCTGTGCCGAAGACCGACACGCCTGCATAAAGGACCAGGGCTAGAGCGACACCGCCGCTGACACCGACGCCACTGATATCGACAGCCATTACACCGCCTCCCTGCCGGATTTGGCGCGGCGGCCACGACCCTCGGGCTTGGCCTGAACAGAGGCCTCGTCGACGATCGGCTTCATGGAAACCAGACCGGAAAAACTGTCCGGACTCAGTGTGTCGTCATCCCCATCCGGATCGTCGCGGGCGACACGCGCCTGCAAGGCAAAGAGCGTGTAGAGCCAGAGCGAGATGGGGAAGACCAGCTCCACCACCGCGACGATCGCGGCGATCGGCAGGAAATGCCCGAGATAAGAAAGGGTACTTGCGACACCTGCTTTCGCAGGGAAGGACGGACGCCTGTCGTCGCGGATTTCCGCGTTGCGAAGTGTTTGATCCAGACCATCGGCGTAGCTGGAGAGCAGTCCTGTCAGTTTGGCCGATGTCTCCCGCGCGCCCGCAATGACGACCGGCGTTCTCAGTTCGAACGCATAGGCCGAGAGCAGATCGGTCGGCACCGACTGATCCAGCGCGCTCAGTTCCTGCCCGATCCTGGCATTGATGGATTGCAGAGACTCGCGCTGCTTCGTCGCATCGAGATCGGTAGCTGTCAGCACGCGCTGATAGTCCGAGAGTAGAGCGTTCAGTTCCCCGATAGCGCGCGTTCTTGCCGTCTCGCCTTCATCGACCTGCGCGGAAACAGCTTCCGCACGCTGACGTTTTTCGCCAAGAAGCCGCCAGACGGCCCCGCGTCCGCCAAAGCCGCGTCCGGAAAGGCAACTGTTGACGGCCTCGCATTCCTGTTTGACGCCCAGATCATCGACTATGGCATCCAGAATCGGAACGACGCGTCCCGCCTCGGCGGCACCGAGCGCACGTTCATCGATGTAGGCGGCAATCTCGCGGCCATAATCCTGAAGACGCAATTGCTCCGTCTCGCGCATCGTCAGACCGGCATAGGTTGCCGTGAACAGCCCGAAACCGATGACCGCGATCGACGCGACACTGACAGCGGCGGCACCGCGCATGCCGATGGCTGCCTGCGGCGCGCCTTTTTCGACAGCAAGGCGCGTCACGACAAACGTCGTCACGGTCGCGGCAGCGGCAATCACCGCCGCCTT
>JAWKWT010000038.1:0-1845 GCA_041397365.1 Xanthobacteraceae bacterium | reverse complement strand
CGTCGGCGATGGCCGGGCTGAGGGCGAACACGCAAAGCCGGCTCGCCAGCTCACCCAGTCCACGCTTCGCGACGATCTCGCAAAAGAGCCTCGCTGCGCGGGGCGACATCAGCGCGACGCTGTCGACCGCTCCCCGGCGAAGCGCCATTTCCACGAGACCATCGGCCTCGGCGATGCGGTCCATCGCATAGACCACGACCCGGTCGTAGAAATACCCCGCGCGACGAAGCTCGCCGGCGAGATTGCCCGTGACTTCGCGCCCGGCGAGATGGACCAGTCGCGCACCCGATGGCAGGCCGGATTGCAGGATCATTTCGGAAAGCTCGTACCAGCCGCCGCGTCCGGCCACGATGGTTCGCGCACCGGCGTCGCGCGCCGCCCGTTCGCTCGCGGTCCCGGCAGCGAATACGGGCCGCTCCGGCAATTCGCAAAGAGCAGCGGCGGCACGCGCGCTGGTGATGATCCATGCATCGGCATCGCCGATGGAGCGCGGGTCGAAATCGATCACCACCTCTCGTGTGAGCGAGCAGACGAGTGCTTCGTGCCCCTGTTCGCGGATGGCTTCGGCCAGAAGCGATGCCGCCGGTTCGGGGCGGGTGACCAGAACCTTCATCGGCCCGGGGCAGGTGCGAAGAAGTCGCTGCCGATGATCGAGCGCACCTCCCGGCCGATGGCAGCAGCACCGTTCACCGCATCGTCGCGGGAGAATGTTGCCTCCCGCTCGATCAGCTCGCTGCCATCCGGCCTGGCGACGAGCGCGCGGAACGCGACTTTCCCGTCGTCGACGACGGCATGGGCGGCGATGGGTGTCCGGCAGGAGCCGTCGAGCTCGGCGAGAAACGCGCGTTCGGCATCCACGCAGAGGCCCGTGTCCTCATGGTGGATGGCCTCGAGCATCGCGCCGATATCTTCTCGCTGCACCGCATATTCGATGCCGATCGCACCCTGGGCGACGGCCGGCAGCATCTCGCTCGTATCGAGAGGCGTCGCTGTTTCCTCGCCCATGCCGAGCCTGTCGAGCCCGGCTCTTGCGAGCAAGGTCGCATCGAACGCGCCTTCCTCGATGCGTTTGAGACGTGTCTGGACGCTTCCGCGCAAGGTCGAGATGCGAAGATCGGGACGTCGTGCCAGAAGGATAGCACCGCGCCTGAGCGATGCGGTCCCGACATGGGCGTTCTCCGGCAACCCGGCAATCGAGCGCGCCTTCTTCGAGACGAGCGCATCGCGCGGATCGGCTCGCTCCAGCATCGCACCGATGACAAGGCCTTCGGGAAGCGCCGTCGGCATGTCCTTCATCGAGTGGACGGCAATATCGATGCGGTGATCGGCCAGCTGCTCCTCGATTTCCTTGGTGAACAGGCCCTTGCCGCCGATTTCGGACAGCGGCCGGTCGAGGATGTGGTCGCCGGTCGTCTTGATGACGCGGATTTCGGCCGCTTGGCCGAGCGCTTCCCTGACCATGTGCGCCTGGGCCAGCGCCAGCGGTGATCCCCGGGTGCCGATGCGTATGGTCTCGACGTCGGCCAACTCGGTTCTCCGGTTCTTTGACATTGTGTTGCAGCACTTCTAGAGCGTTGGCCGGAAAGGCGAACCTTCCCGTCACCTGGCGTTCCGGGCGGGATCAAGGAGCGAGGCGTCCGGAAATGCAAGTGCATTTTCGATTGCAGGCGGCGTCGGTTGCAACCGGAACGGGCCGGGAACCGGGGCAGACTTCGCGGGTGTCCTCGTCTTTCGCGTCATCAGCGCTGCGGATTTGCGGAGAAGTTCGGCATGATCGTTCTCGGTATCGAGACGAGTTGCGATGAAACGGGTGTGGCGCTGGTCTCTTCGGATCGGCGGATCGTC
>JAWKWT010000037.1:0-2328 GCA_041397365.1 Xanthobacteraceae bacterium | reverse complement strand
CGCGTCGAGGGCGGTTTTTCAGAGCAGGTTCTCGATGGCTCCAAGCAGGCTTGCGCGGTCGATGGGCTTGGTGACGTAGCCGTTCATGCCCGCTTCGTAGCAGGGAGCATCGTCGCCGCGCATGGCGTTGGCGGTGATGGCGATGACCGGGATCGCGGCCTTGGTGGCGTCGGCGAGCTTGCGGATGCGGCGGGTGGCCTCGATGCCGTTCAGGACCGGCATCTGGATGTCCATGAGGACGATATCGAAGGTTTCGTTCTCGATCCGGCGAACGGCTTCCTCGCCATTGGCGGCAAGTTCGACCTTGTGGCCGGCGCGCTCCAGCATGATGGAGGCGAGCTTGCAGTTCACCGGATTGTCGTCGGCGACGAGGATGCGCAGCGGCTTGCGCCGTGAATCGGCCATGGAGTGGATGGTCAGCAGGCCGCCCTCGACCGGACCCGCGCGGAGCTGCTGCAGGCTGTCGAGCAGGGTGCTGGCGGTGAGCGGCTTGGGCAGGTAGGCGTCGAAGCCGGCCTCGCGGGCGCGCTGGGCATCGCCGCGCATGCCGGATGCGACGAGCAGCACGAGGCGACTTTGCTCCATGCCGGGGATCTCGCGGATCTTCCGGCCGATCTCGTCGCCGGTGCCCTCGTCGATGGAGCGGTCGGCGATGACGAATTCGAACGGTTCGCCACGGTCGGCTGCATCCTGCACGGCGCTCAAAGCCTCGGCGGTACCCGTGGCGCCGCGCGCGTGCATGTTCCACATCCTGGCAAGGTCGACGATAGTGCTGCGGCTGCGCTCCTGCGCATCGACGACCAGGATCGAGGTTCCGGCAAGATCGACGCGCGGGGCGGAAGGTGCGTCCTCGCCGGACGCCTCGGCGAGGCGGACGGTGACATCGAAGCGGCTGCCGTGGATGCCATCGCTGAAAACCTCGATATCGCCGCCCATGGCGCGGGCGAGGCGCTGGGCGATCATCAATCCGAGGCCGCTCCCGCCGTAGACGCGCGGCACACCGGCATCGGCCTGGGCGAAGGCCGAAAACAGCCGTTCCTGGACATGTTCGGGAATGCCGGCGCCCGTATCGGTGATCGAGAGCCGCAGGGCGGATTTCCTGTCCTCGTCAGCGGATGCGGCATCGGCGCGGATGACCACCTCGCCTTCGCTCGTGAACTTGATGGCATTGCCGGCGAGGTTGACGAGCATCTGCCGGATGCGCCCGGGATCGCCGCGCAGTACGGAGGGCAAGGCGTCGTCGAGCTCGATGCGGAAGCCGATGCCCTTGCGCGAGGCGCGGCTTTCGAGAAAGGTGGCAAGCCGGGTGAAGAAGGGGCGCAGGGCGAAATCGACCTCGGAAATTTCCATGCTGCCCGCGTCGATGCGGGACAGGTCGAGAATGTCGTTGATGATGGAGATGAGCGCTTCGGCCGAATCGACCACGGCCTCTACATAGGCGCGCTGTTCCTTGTCGAGCACGGTCTCGCGCAGAAGCCGGGCCATGCCGAGCACGCCGTTCATCGGTTCGCGAAGTTCGTGGCTCATGGTCGCAAGGAAGGTCGCGCGCGCCTCGTTGGTTTCCTCGGCGGTGGCGACGGCCTTTTCGAGTTCGGCGATGCGCGAGAGCAGCGTCTCGACACGTTGGTCGACGCGATCCTTGCGGCTGTTGAGGTGATCGGGACCGGACGGCGTTCGGGGCGATTTCGGGGACATGCGGCATCCGAGGTGCGGGAACAGACTCGATTTCTACCATCGGTAGAAAAAGCGAGTCAATATTGCACCTCGGGGCGATTGTATCTGATATCGAGGGTCGGCCCGCCGGGCCGAACGTCCACCGTTATGGACGCCGCCACCTCAAGCGGCGGCGGCAGCCTTGTTGCCGGCCATGTCGGCCGATGTCAGGCGTGGGCCTCGTCGCCGACGAGCACGAGATCGAGCCCGTCCTGGTAGTAGAGTTTCAGGCCGTTGTCGAAGGCGATGAAGTGAAAGCCGCTGACATCATCGCCGCTGGCGGTGATGTGCCGTCCGACCTCGCCGCGATCCACGGCAACGATATCGGTGGCGACGGCCAGCCTCGGCAGGTGGCTGTCATTGAACAGCACCACTTCGCCGTTGGTGTCCTCGATGAGGTCGGTGAGATGCAGCGTCAGCCTGTTCTCGATCGCGTTCGTCGCCTGGCCCTGCCGGACCTCGTGGTCGATCACATCGACGAGAATATCCGCGAAGGACATCTCGACTGCCATTTGTGCCTGCTGATTTGCCATCACTCGTCACCAGTCGCGTTGGTTGTCGGTTCCGTTTCGGGAACCCGTTGGTTGGGCGAACGGAGAAAGGCAGCACGAAGCT
>JAWKWT010000036.1:0-3067 GCA_041397365.1 Xanthobacteraceae bacterium | reverse complement strand
CGTTGTCGCCGTTGCGCGCGTGAGCGAGAACTTCCTCCGTCGCGGAGACGTAGCCCTTCCACACCTGCTGCAATTGCTGGGCGATGCGGCGTTCATCCTCCGTCGCGATGAGTTCCTGATAGAGCTTGGCGGCGCGCATGAAATCGGCCATGCGGGCGGCGACCTGCTTGTCGTTTTCCCGATGGAAAGCGGGGTCCTTCGACAACAAATGATCGCGGACGACGGCGCGATGGCGCGCGCCCTGCGTGCGCATTTCGCCGAGCCAGCGAACGCTCGGCAGCCACTGGGTTTGAAGCTCCTGGGTGGACAGATCCATCGATCGCATTTGCGAGGCGGCGAAAAGGCCGAGCAGAGCCATCGAAACGGTCATGAAGGCCACGACCGCAATGATCTTGGTCCGGATCGAAAAGGTGGAAAACATTGATGGTTCCCGAGAGTGCGCCGCGTCCGTCCATGTTGGGCAGGCGATTTGGCGTGGGGCTGGCGCAGATGAGTGAACTGACATTGCAAGACGCGAACGCTTGTCGTTTTTCGGCAAAATAACGCGCAAAGCCTGTTTGACACGATTCCGTGAAGTGTTGGTAAACCGCAGGTTGTCGCCGGGATGCCCCGTTCCGGTATCCGGCTCTCTGGTTCCCCGGCGCTGAAATGTTTGAGCTTCCCTGTTTCTCATAGCCGTGGCAGCATTTGTCCGAGCGACGGGAGGACAGCATGCGCTGGTGTGTCTCGATCGGAGCCGCCCTTGGCGCGGCCATTCTGCTCGGCGGCGATGTGTCCGGGATCGCCGCTCCGAATGTCGCATCGCAACTTGCCCAACGCGCCGGCGAGGCACAGGTCGATGTCGAACTCGTCCTGGCCGTGGACGTGTCCTATTCGATGGACCTCGAGGAACTGGCGATCCAGCGCGAAGGCTACGCCGAAGCGGTGACGTCGAAGGAGTTCCTCCAGGCGTTGAAGAGCGGACCGCATGGCAAGGTCGCCGTGACCTATTTCGAATGGGCGGCGGCGCATGACCAGAAGGTCATCATTCCCTGGCGGATCGTCGAAGGGCCGGAAACGGCGGACGCCGTCGCGTCCGAGATCATGAAAGCGCCGCTGCGCCGCGCCTCGCGCACCTCGATCTCCGGCGCGATCAATTTCGGCATGCGCCTGCTCGGCGAGAATCCTTACAAGGGACTTCGCCGCGTCATTGATATTTCCGGCGACGGCCCGAACAACAATGGCGAGCCGGTGCTGATCGCGCGCGACGCCGCGCTCGAAAAGGGCGTAACCATCAACGGGCTGCCGGTGATGGTGAAGCAGGCATCCTATGCGACGATGGATATCGAGAAGCTCGATCTCTATTACGAGGATTGCGTGATCGGCGGCGCCGGGTCGTTCGTCGTTCCGATCAAGGAGCGCGCCAAGTTCAAGGAGGCGATCCGGACGAAACTGATCCTTGAGGTCGCGGGATTGCAGCCGAAGCCGCGCGTGATTCCGGCACAGGCGCGCGAGCCGCGCGTGCCCTGCACCATCGGCGAGCAGCTCTGGCGCGAGCGCTGGGGGCGGTAGTTAGAGCATGATCCCGAAAAGTGGAAACCGGTTTTCGGACAAGATCATGCTCAAGCGGAAAAATAGACTCTAGGCGCCTCTGCCGCCGGGACGACTTTCGCCCGGACCGCAATCACGCTGATCGAATCTGAATCAAGACCTCTCCCCGCCGGCGGGGAGAGGTCTTTTTCGTTTCACGCCGCGGCGGTCGGGAAGCTGTAAGCCTTGAACTGGTCGCGCAGCGAGGTTTTCAGGATCTTGCCGGTCGCGGTGTGGGGGATGGCGTCGACGAACTGCACGTCGTCAGGCATCCACCATTTCGCGATCTTGCCTTCCATGAACTTGAGGATATCCTCCTTGGTCGCGCTCTCGCCCGGCTTGAGCTGGACGATCAGCAGCGGCCGCTCGTCCCATTTCGGATGCCGCACGCCGATCACGGCCGCTTCCGCCACCTTCGGATGGCCGACCGCGAGATTCTCCAGGTCGATCGAGGAAATCCACTCGCCGCCGGATTTGATGACATCCTTCGAGCGGTCGGTGATGCGCATATAGGCGTGCGGGTCCATGGTCGCGACGTCGCCGGTGTCGAAGAAGCCGTTCTCGTCGAGGATGTTGTCCTTCACGCGATAGTACGAGCCGGCCACCGCCGGACCGCGTACCTTCAGCCGGCCGAAGGTCTTGCCGTCCCACGGCAGGTCCTTGCCGGAATCGTCGGTGATCTTCATCTCGACGCCGAACGGCGGGAAACCCTGGCTGGCGAGAACGTCGATCTTCTCCTCGCCCTTGAGGTTCATGAACGGAGCCTGCAACGCCGCGAGGCTGCCGATCGGGCTCATTTCGGTCATGCCCCAGGCGTGGCGCACGCCGATGCCCATGTCGTCGAACGCCTTGATCATCGAGCGCGGCATCGCCGAGCCGCCGCACACCACCATCTTGAGGTCGGGCAGCGAGAGGTTGTTCGCCTGCATGTGCTGAAGCAGCATCAGCCACACGGTCGGCACGCCGGCGGTGTAGGTGACCTTCTCGGTCGACATCAGTTCGTAAACCGATGCGCCGTCCAGCTTCGCGCCGGGCAGCACCAGCTTGGTGCCCATCGATGGCGCGGAGAAGGCGATGCCCCAGCTATTGGCGTGGAACAGCGGCACCACCGGCAGCATGGTGTCGCTCGACTTGGTTCCGAGCGCGTCGCTGTTGTTGGCCATCAGCGCGTGCAGCACGTTGGAGCGGTGCGAATACAGCACGCCCTTCGGGTCGCCCGTGGTGCCGGAGGTGTAGCACATCGCGGCGGCGGTGTTCTCGTCGAACGTCTTCCAGGCGAAATCGCCATCGACCTCGCCGATCCACTCCTCATAGGAGACGGCGTTTTTCAGCTTCGTCTGCGGCATATGCGCCTTGTCGGTGTAGATGATGTAGCGCTCCACCGTGGGCAGCTTGTCGGCCAGCGCCTCCAGGATCGGCACGAAGGTCAGATCGACCATCACGATCCGGTCTTCGGCGTGATTGATGATCCAGCCGATCTGCTCGGGGAACAGGCGCG
>JAWKWT010000035.1:0-1598 GCA_041397365.1 Xanthobacteraceae bacterium | reverse complement strand
GATCGGCGGCGCGATGGCCTACACGTTCTCGCTGGCTCAAGGCGGCCAAGTCGGCAGAAGCCTGGTCGAGCCGGACAAGGTCGCGTTGGCCAAGGAGCTGCTCGAGCGCGGCGGCGACAAGCTGATGTTGCCGGTCGATACGCATTGCGGCGACGACTTCAAGGGCGACTGTAACAAGCAAGTCGTGGCGGCCGGCCAGATTCCCGACGGCTGGGAAGGGCTCGACATCGGGCCGAAGACCGCCGAGCTGTACGGCGAAACGGTGAAGAACGCCAAGACCGTGGTCTGGAACGGGCCGATGGGCGTGTTCGAAATGCCGCCGTTCGATGAAGGCACGAAGCGCGTGGCCGAAGCGATCGCGGCGAGCGACGCGACCAGCATCATCGGCGGCGGCGACAGCGCGGCGGCGATCGAGTTGCTCGGGTTCGCCGATCGCGTTTCGCATGTGAGCACCGGCGGCGGCGCGAGCTTGGAGATGCTGGAAGGCAAGAAGTTCGATTCGGTCGAGTTGTTGGACGAGAAGTAACGGATGCCCAGCGGCACGCGCGGTGGAACCACGTTGACGGACGCTCGGAGCCCCGTTCCACGATCGACGCCCGGCGGCGGGCGAACGGTGCGTCGAACGGCGGGGCGAGCGTTCGGTTCGTTTTTCTTAACCGCGCTGACAGCCGCGGCTTGTCTGTGGATTATCGGCACGGCGCTGGTCGGCACGGCGGTGGCTCAAGCGCCGCCCGTGGCCGTGGACTTGCCCAAGCCAGAGCCGGCAATTCCCGACGCGCCGATTCCCGACGCGCCGATCACGGTCGCTCGCCTGCGTCAGATGCTGACGTCGCTGGACGACAACGCCGAGCTGGACGAGTCGACGAAGACGGAGCTTCGCGAGCTCTACACGCAGTCGGTAACGCGGCTGGAGCAGTTGGACGCTTCGCGGGCTTCGATTCAACAGTCCGAGCAGTTGATCCGCGAAGCTTCCGACGAGAACATCGCCGCGGCCAAGGAGCAGCGCGAGGCGGTCAGCGACATGCCCGAGCTGGCGTTGCCCGAGAACGCGCCGCTCGATCAGCTCGAACAGCAACTGGAACAAGCCGAGGCGAAGCTGGCCAAGGACAAGCAGGCGCTGACGAAGCTGGCCGCGGAGTCGCCGCGACGCGACGTGCGCCGGGCGGCGATTCCGAAGGAATTGGAGGACGCCACCAACGAGCTGGCGGAGGCCAAGGCAAAGGCCGCTCTGCCGCTGGACCCTGAAGTCGGGCCGTTGATGCGATCGGCGAGGCAGACGCTCGAGCGCGTTCGCATGCAGTCGCTGGAAGAGCGGATCACGGCGCTGGAACTAGAGCGAGAGGCTTATGACGCCAGCGACGAGCTGCTGCAGATTCAGCACGACATCGCGGCGGCCGAAGTGGCTGATTTGGCCAAGCGGACGCAGAAGCTCCGCGATCTGGTCAATGCCAAGCGGAAGCAAGAGACGGACGAGCAAGCGCGGGCGGCCGAACGGCAAGCGACGGCGGCGCAGCTTCGGGTAAAGCCGCTGGCGCAGTTGGCCGAACGGAATGCGAAGCTGGCCGAAGAACGTCGGCAGTTGGCCGATGACTTGGCCG
>JAWKWT010000034.1:0-1501 GCA_041397365.1 Xanthobacteraceae bacterium | reverse complement strand
CGAACAACAGCGCAAGCAACGCGTTCACCAGACCTTCGCCATAGAGATCATGAAGCGCATCATGATTGGCGCATTCCTCGGCGATGGCGACGGCAAGCTTCGCGATGCGCCGATCGAGGAAGCCGAGGCGCGGCTGGGTGAGGCGGCTGCTGTCGAGACTGCGTCCGAAACGCTTCAACAGGCTCGCCTCGGTGAAATGGAGATCGAGATGCTTCATGCGCTGCAGGCCTTCCGCCTTGCCGCGGATGAATATTCCGGCCGGCACGAAGCTCATGGACAACGGCGTATCATGTCGCTCCGCCGCCCGCGTATCGTGCTGGTCGAGGATGAAGGACCCCGTATTGTCGAGTTCGAGCGCGACGAAAAGGCGGGGATCTGGCGATACATAGTCGCCTCCTGCGTCCAGCGCGCAGGCGACTTCCCAGACGTCCGCCACGATGCCTTCCCAGACGCGCGACTTCAGTCCGCCGACGACGGTGAAGCCGTGCGTCACGCTGTGCATTCTCGGGCTGAAGTTCATTCCCATGCCGGACGTGTCCGTCTCGCCGTTGCGCTTGAGGGGAGGATCAAAAGATGATTATACCACTCAAGTTATTTGCGGCAAGGTGTCGGCCCAGGAGCGCTTTCGCGCAACCGGAGAAATGCTCCCCTGAAGAGGCTTGGTGTCACGGCGGTGCGTCCGGCGTCGATTGGACGACGCCGATCGGAATCGGGACGCTGCCCGCGAATGTATCGCCGTCAGAAGGCCGATGACGGTTCGAACGAACCGAAATGCCGGCGCCAGCGTTCGGCAATCTCGCCGACCGTGGCGTAGGCGCGCACGGCCTCCATGACAGGCGGCACCATGTTCTCGCCGGACTGGCAGGCGCGATCGATCGCCTCCAGGGCGCGCGCAACGCGCGCATTGTCCCGCTCGCGACGAATCCTGGCCGTCCTCTCATGCTGACGCGCCGTCGTCGACGGATCGAGCCGGAAGGCGGTGTTGGGCACGTTCGGCTGCTGCGGCCAGGTGTTGACCGTGACCCATGGACGCTCGCCGCGATCCAGCCGCCGCTGGCGCCGCTGGGCGCCGCGGTTCATCACCTCGCGGCCGAAACCGCTGTCGATCACGCGGAGCGCGCCGCCCAGTTCATCGATGCGCTTCAGATGGTCTAGCATGTCGTTGGCGGTCTTCCTGGTCAGCGTCTCGACAAAATAGGAACCCCCGAGGGGGTCGATCGTGTCGGTGAAGCCGTGCTCGTGGGCTATGATCTGCTGGGTGCGGATCGCGACCTTGACGGTCTCCTCGGTCGGCGTGCCGACCGCTTCGTCATAGGAGGCGATATAGACATAGCTGGCGCCGCCGAGCACGTAGGCCAGCGTGCCGAAGCCGATGCGGACGATATTGTTCAGGGGCTCCTGCAGCGTTTCCTGGCCATGCCCGTAGACGGTGGTCTTCAAGGCAAGCGAACGTGGGTCGCTCGCGCCATATCGCTCGCTCAGCAGCCTGGCCCATACCTTG
>JAWKWT010000033.1:0-4730 GCA_041397365.1 Xanthobacteraceae bacterium | reverse complement strand
CCACGCCCAGAGCGGCTCCGTCACCCGAAAGGCCAGAAGCGACAGAACGCCGATTGCAATGGCGGCCGCAAGCAGCGGCCGGACGCCGAAGCGCCGGGCCCAGCCGGAGATGAAGGGCGCGCAGAGGATCGATGCGAATCCGGACATGGAGGTGTTGAATCCGATCATCGCCCCCGACGCTCCCTTGGAGTGCAGCGCGAAGGACAGGAGCGGAATCGACAGCGACAGGCCGACGCCTACGGTGACGATTGTGGCGATGGCCGCGCCGATGGACAGGATGGTTTTGCGATCGAACATCCGGGACGGCGACGTTTCAGGCGTGGACGTTTCAAGCGGGGGCGTTTCAGTCATGACACCATTTTGTAACGTCGCGCCGTTGCGGCACGGCAATTATTGTTGCGGTCGATGACGATGACGCCGGCCGCGCCGCCAGCTTCTACCGCAGTTCGCTGTTGCTCCGCAGTACGGGCCGGGAATCGGCTGCCGCCGACAAGCGCGTCGGGGTTGAGACTCTGTCCTTAAATAACCTTTTGCAAGGACAAATCATCCCTCACGCTTCCGATGGCGGGTCTGCTAGATTCATTCAAATATTTTGAGGCTGCCTTCGATTTTTGGGAGAGGAAGTCGGCGAGACGTCGGGACAGCCGAGGACGATCCGCCGTTACGGATGCTCTGCGCTCCAGAGTTTTCAAGCGTCTTCGTCGTGAATTTGGATCGGTCAAACATGCCGTCTGCGATCAACGAAACGGACTCTCCGCTTGTGCGCGCGTTCCACCAGATTCTCATCTGGCCGCTTCATCTCGTCAGTTCGAAAGACCGCGCCGACGGCCGCAATCCCTGGGACATCCTTCGGAACGACCCCGCCCAGATCTGGAAAGAAGTGGATGATGAATTCGGCACCGATCTCGACTCCTTCAGCGAGCGGCACTACCGGGAATTCGTCACCTTCCTGCCATATGTGCAGCGATTGTTCTACGGCGTCGGCCTGCGGCGGAGCGGCGGATCGGATGGCGAGTCGCTCATCAAGGTCTATCGGCGGTCCGATATCGCCAAGGCGCGGGTTGTCTTTTCCGGCCGGCGCGAACCCGTCACGGTCGATATGCGCCATATCGACCTCTATTTCTTCCACGATCTCGATCTCGCGATTCTGGTGGTCGAGGTCTGCGGCGCGGATATGCCGCTCGGCGCTGTTCAAAACATGCTTCACAGTTTTGGCCGGGCCTATCCTGCGGGGTGGGACAGCAACGGCCACGGTCTGAGCTGCCCGCGCAAGACGGAGTGGCTTGCGGCCGATGGCCGAGTGCTCGCCACGTCGAACTACGAGGATCGCCATGAATACATGACCGCAGTTCTGCGCGAACGCGCGCCGGGACTGGCGTCGCATTGGCAATATCTTCTGAAGCCTTTGGTCGCCGATCATTCCGACCAGTCCGGGAAGCTGCGTTTTCGTCAGCTTGAAGGCTATCGGATGCCGCTGATGGCCTACCTCGCCGTCGACCGCCTCGAGGATCTGACGCGATCGGACTATATCCGGATCGCCTATACCAATGCTCCGGGCAACCGGAACGCGCTGCCCTATTCAGAACGTCATCTGGCGGAGTTCGAGCAGTCCTACTGCTACGACAAATATTTCGACCCGAGCCAGTTCGGCGAGGGGTTGAGCATCCGCATCATGTGCCACGACCATGCGTTCCTGATGGTTGGCGATGCGACGCAGCCGATCTTCACCGATGCCGAACAGGGCATTCTCGGCCAGTTCCGCCATCAGTATTTCCTGTTGGCGCTGATCGTGCACATGCACAAGGCCGCGCTGCTGATGCTGTCCAACCGCATGGTGCAGACCGTGAACGATCTGGATACCGAGCGGACGGAGACCGTCCGCCGCTTCCGCACCGAGATCAGGACGCATCTGGAGAATTTTCTCAGATTCACCCATCGCTACTGGTTTCAGGAGGTGTCCGATCAGGTTCAGGCGCGCAACGTCTACCATATCCTGGTCAGCCATATCGGGACCGAGCGTCTGTACGCGGATATTCGCGACGAACTACAGGATATGAGCGCTTACCTGGACAGCGATCTGCTGCGGCGGCAATCGATGACGTTCCTGCGCCTGACGGTCGTGACGATCGTCGGCCTGATCTGGACGTCGGTGACCGGCTTCCTCGGCATGAACCTGATCTCGGCGGCGTTACAGCCGCTTGCCGTCAAGGTTCTCTATTTCGTCGTGACGACGGCGCTTTTCACCGCGATCACCGTCTACACGCTGGCCAAATCCCAACGCCTCGCCAATTTTCTCGACGCCGTGACTAACGAGCGGATGTCGCTGCGCGCGAAAAGCGCGGCGCTGCTCGATATCTGGCGAAGAAAGCGTTGATGAGCCGCGACGGCGTCATGCACTGCGTCTCGCCGCCGTCCGGCCGGGCCGCGAGACTTTCAGCGATCCAGGTTCGTCACCAATTTGCGGACCGTTTCTCCGCAAACGAGGCGAGACCTTCGCCGGCCTCCTTGGTCTGACGTTTCTCCGCATGCATGCGCACGAGCCGCGCATAGGCTTCGTCGCCGATGTCCATGCCGCCGAACGAGCTTTCCATCGCCAGCGCCTTCGTTTCCGCCAGCGCTTCGGGGCCGTTGGCGAGCAATTGCTCGACGATCCGCGCGCCGGCCTGCTCAAGCTCGGTGAGTGGCACGACGTCATGCGCGAGCCCGATGCGATGCGCCTCGTCCGCGCCGAAGCGTTCTCCGGTCAGCGCGTAGCGGCGCACCTGCCGAGCGCCGATTGCGTCGCAAAGCTGCGGGATGATGATCGCGGCGGTCAGCCCCCACCGCACTTCCGTGATCGAGAAGATGGCATTGTCGGCCGCGATCACGATATCGCAGGCGGAAACGACGCCGGTGCCGCCGCCGAAGCAGCCGCCCTGCACCAGCGCCACGGTCGGGACCGGAAGCCGGTTCAGGCGCTGCACGGCCTCGAATGTCGCGCGCGAGACCGCCTCGTTTTCGGCCGGCGATTTTGGCCGCACGCCGTTGATCCATTTCAGGTCCGCGCCGGCCTGAAAATGCTTTCCGTTGCCCTTCAGCACCACGACGCGCAGCGACGGTTTTGTCCCCAGATCGTCCATGGCCGCGAGCAGGCCGTGGATCAGACCGTGGTCATAGGCGTTGTTGACCTCGGGACGGTTCAAAGTCACGGTCGCGACGCCGCGTTGGTCGAGACTCCAAAGGACCGGATCAGCAGGCATCGAACATTTCCTTCAACTCGTCTTTGATATCAGGCGAGCAAATCGCTGCGCAGAACCGGAGTTTACGCTTCCCGCCGTCGATGCCGCAAGCGGCGGTTTGGGATCAGGGCTCGACGATCGCGAACGCGACCTCGAACGTATCCAGCAAAGCGAGCAGCTCCTTCAGCTTGGCAACGTCGCCGCTCACCTTGATCGCGCCGCCCGCGATCTCTTGATCGAATGTGGATTCCATCAGCGTGATGGAATCCAGCAGCTTGCGCGTCAGCGTGATCGTCGCCTGCGCCTGATCCGATTGCTGGGCGGCGCGATGGGTGAGGGCGGCATTCTCCAGATTGAGGACATAGTCCTGCCCGATGTCGGTAAAGCGCCAATTCAGAATGATGCGCTTGCCTTCCGCCTTCGGGCCGTTCAGGCGCACGCCCCAGAAATCGAAGAACGAGTTCAGCGGCATCGCGCGCAGTGCCTCGGGCGCGACGGAGCTGCGTGCGCGCGATTTTGGCGGCCCCTCGCGTAGCTCCTGCGCGCCGCAGAGATAGGCGTTGCGCCAGGTCGCGGCTTCGGCCTCGTAGCCGAGCTGTTCATAGACGTCGGCCGCGAACGCACGCGCCTCCTGATTGCCCGGATCGGCGAAGACGACATGCTTCATCACCTCGGCGACCCAGCGGTAATTGCCTTTCTTGAAGTCTTCGCGCGCCTTGGCCATCGCGACATCCGCGCCGCCCATATAGGCGACGTAGTTCTTCGCCGCGTCCACCGGCGGCAGCGGGTCGAGGTTGGCCGGGTTCGCGTCGTACCAACCGAGATAGCGCTGGTAGACCGCCTTCGAATTGTGTCGCAGCGTGCCGTAATAGCCGCGCGCGTGCCAGGAGCAGCAGATCGTCTGCGGGAGCTGGAGGGTTTCGGCGATCTCCGCCGGCGTGCATCCGAGATTGGCGAGGCGCAGCGTTTGATCGTGGACGTATTTGTAGAGATCGCGCTGGACCTTCAGATAGTCGATGATGCGCGGCGAGTCCCACACCGGCCAGTGATGCTGGCCGATCAGCGCATCGGACTTTTCGCCGAATTTTTCCAGCGCCACGTCGATGTAATGCGACCACGAGCGCGAGTCGCGCACCACCGAGCCGCGGAAGGGCAGGAGATTGTGAAAGTTATGGACCGTGTTCTCCGCCATGTTGAGCACACGGAATTTCGGATAGTACATGTGGAATTCGGCCGGCGCCTCGCTGTCCGGCGCCATCAGGAACACGATTTCGACGCCATCGACGGTGCGCGTTTCCATGTCCCGGCTGATGTAGTCCGTGGGCGGGATCAAGGTGATGTTGCCGGTCGACGAGGTTTTGCCGAGTCCCGCATCCACCTGACCGCGCTCGCCCTTCGGCAGCCTTCCACCGAACTGATAGTAGCCCCGTCGCGACATCGCGGGGCCCGCGAGGATATTTTCGTCGGCGATCGCTTCCAGGAAACCCTCGGGAGCGATCACGCTGGCCTTGC
>JAWKWT010000032.1:0-25121 GCA_041397365.1 Xanthobacteraceae bacterium | reverse complement strand
TGTTGCGGGAGGAGGGCGATTTCCTGCGTGACGTGGTCGAAAACAGCGCGCGTGGCCTGCGGCAGGAAATGGGCACGGCTCTGATGCAGGCGACTGTCGCGCATCAGGGGCTCGTCCAGGGATTGTCGGACTCGCTGTTGCAGCGGACCGATGCCTTCGGCCAGCGCCTCGACCGGATGGCGGCGACGGCGGACGATCGTCACGCGGCGCTGCGAACGATGACCGAAACGAGATTCGATCAGTTCGTGGCGGCGGAGGCGGAGACCGCGCGCGATCTGCGCGCGGAGTTGAACGGCAGTTTCCAGCGTATGCGTCAGGGCGTTTCCGAAACCCTCGATCAGGCCAGCGCGCAGCAGAAGGAGCGGCTGGAGGCGACGCAGAGGGATTTGAAAGCGTTGGCCGAGGCTCAGGCGGTCGCGGGCGAAACGCTTCGCCGGACGGTGGAGAGCCGGCTCGATCTCTTGCGCCAGGAGAACACGCTTGAGCTTGAGAAGATGCGCGCCACCGTCGACGAAAAATTACAGACCACGCTGGAGCAGCGCTTGAACGAAAGTTTCAGCCGCGTCGTCGAGGAGTTGAACAAGGCTTACACCGTGTTCGGTGAGATGAAGGCGATCTCAAGCCATGTCGGCGATCTGAAAAACGTGCTGACCAATCCGAAACTGCGCGGCACGTTCGGCGAGGTGCAACTGGCGATGCTGCTCCAGGATTTTCTGCCACCATCGCAATATATCGAGAACGCGCAGGTGCGCGAGCACAGCGGCGAGCGCGTGGAATTCGCGATCCGCCTGCCGATGGCGGAGGGCGGCGAGATGCTGCTGCCGGTGGACGCGAAATTTCCGCGCGAGGATCATGAGCATATGATCGCGGCGCTGGAGGCCGGAGATGTCCTGCTGGCGGAGCGCTTTCGCAAGCAGCTCGAGGCGCGCATCAAATCCTTCGCGAAGGATATCAGCCGCAAATACATCAATCCGCCGCAGACCACCGAGCGTGCGATCCTGTTCCTGCCGACCGAAAGCCTGTTCGCGGAAGTGTTGCGGATGCGGGCTGTTCGATCACGTCCAGCGCGAATGCAATGTGATGCTTGCCGGGCCGACCACATTCGCCGCCATCCTGCATGCGTTTCAGGTCAATCACCGCTCGATGGCGATCGCCGAGCGCTCCAGCGAAGTGTGGAAGACGCTCGCCGCCGTGCGCCGGGAATTCGGCAAATACAACGAGACCGTCTCAAAGGTGGCGCGGCAGCTCAACTCCGCGAGCCGGTCGGTGGAGGAACTCGGAACCCGCACGCGCGCGATGGACCGCGCGTTGAAGAACGTTGCAACGCTGCCCGGCGACGACAGCACGGCGAAGGTTCTGGAGTTCGGCGTGTCGGACGGCGGCGTTGGCCTGTCGCCGGAGGAAGATAACGAAAGCCTAGAGAACACCGACCGGTCATTCGTCCCGGCGATGGAGTGAGCGGCTCGTTTTATTGCAGCCAGTCGAGACAGCCGGTCTGCGCTAGCATCGGATCGATCTTCCGGCGCGCCTCGGGCGGCAACGCCGCCAGCTTCTTGCGCAATCCGTCGTAGCATTTCACCTGATAGCGGAACGGAGCCTGCGTGTAGCGCCGGCCCATCAGTGTGACGCTGACTTCACTGTCGCCATTCTGGAAGGCGTCGTTGTTGGCGGCAAGAAACGGCAGATAGGTTTTCGCGGCCAGTCGGAGCAGCGCGGAGATAGCTTCGGGATAGGCGGTATCCGCCGGCAGCCACGCGCCTTCGGCGCCGGAGGCATCGTCGAGCCGCAACACCCAGAGAAAGACGTCCGGCGCGCGGCGGCGCATTTCGGCGGCCGGGGTCGGGTCGGTCGCGAGAATCGCGAGCTGGCCGAATAGCCCGAAATCGCCGAGCGAGGCACGCGAGCCGAACAGATAGGGCATGTGCGGCACATGCGCTTGCAGGATGTCGAGAAGCTCGAAATAACTCTCCTCGATGATCGGCCGGTTCGCATCGGTGCAGCCGACCATCGCCATGCGCCCCACCTGCCGGTCGTTGAACATCGTCATGAACGCCTGCCGATCGGCGACCGGCGTGCCGATCATGCGGTCGCCGGAAATCCACAGTTGCGCGAATTTGCGGTCGTCGGCGTAGAACCAGCGATAGTGGAACATCATCTTGGTGACCCATTCGTCGCCAAAATCCTCGATCAGGTCCGACAGGAAGGCGGTGGCCGGATCGTCCGGAATGATGCTTCGCTGGCCCGGATGTCGCCGTTCGAGTTCGTATGCGAGAGGGGTCGAGTCGTTCATCATTCGCCCGTCCGGAAAACGCAGCACGGGAATCACGGGCGGCAGTTGCGCGGCGATCGCGACATCGCGCGCGGTGCCATCGTTCTGCCAGACGAAGGGCAGGCGACGATAGCGCATGATCGCCCGCATCTTTTGGGAATATGGCGAAGGATTCGCGCCATAGAGGCAGTACATGTCGGTCACAGCGTTCTCTCTCTTCGGCGTTTCGGTATTCGCAAAAATGGAGGGCGGCTGGGGCATCTGCCGGTTGCTGCGAACCGCGTTGTCGCCAGCGGGCGTTGCGCGATCGCGTTGCGATCAGCGCCGTAGCGTGGCGTGTGCCTCAGCCGCGCGTTCCGGAAAACGGAAAGCTGCCGAGAAAGCCGACGCCCATCTGGCCCTCGATCGCATCGCCATTGACGGTGCCGTTGAAGTCCAGCGTCAGCGGCATCGGCTGCTGGATCGAAACCTTCCACGACACCTTGTTGCCATCGACTTTTCCGTCCGCGATTTCGGCGGAGCCCTGTTCGGCCGCTTGCGTTCCGGTCAGCGTGGAGCCGTTGCTCGCCAGCGTGAGCGTCGCCTTGCGTTCGCCCATCGGCGTGCTCATCGTGATGTTCCAGGTTCCGTCCACTGACATGATCGCCTCATTTGCTGAAATGACACCAGCCGTGGTGGCCGAGTTCCTGTTCCGCGTCAATCCGACGGCTCGCCGCTGACCCGGCTCCCGCGCCGCAACGACAACAGTCTGTGCCACCTGCCGCCGACAAACCGCCTGTTGCGGGGATCGACCTGAATTTCGCTTGCGTCGGTGCGGAATTGGATCAGTATATGAGTGATCCTCAGGTTTGAAACTCGTATTCGGTCGGGATGGTCCCTGTGTCTGCGAAGCGCGGTCAACGCACTGAAAGCATAAGGAAATCTCCGACGCAGGCACGGGCAATGATGACGGTTGCGGCCATCATCGAGGCGGCCACTCAGATTCTGCAAAGCGACGGCGAGGAGGGGCTGACGACCAACCGCATCGCCGAGCGCGCGGGCGTCAGCATCGGCAGCCTCTATCAATATTTCGCCGACAAGGAAGCGATCATCGAGGCGATCGCGGAGCGCGAGCGCGACCAGATCATCGCCTCGGTGCTTCGTTCGCTGAACGAACGGGAGCCGACCGATCTCGAAAGCCGCGTTCGCGATGTGATCCGGACGATCATCAGCGCTTTCGCGCGCCGCAAACGGGCCCGGCGCATCGTCATCGTTTCGATGCTGCGCCGATGGCAGACGAGTTCGGAGAAGCAGGGCTCGGATGTCGTCGCCCAGTTCATGGTCGAGGGGGCCGGCCGCAACACCGATGCACGGCAGCGGCAAACCACCCCTGTTTCGGCTTTCGTGCTGACGCGCGCCTTGATGGGCCCCATCCGCGCGGCGGTGATCGAGGATTCCCCGTTCCTCGAAAGTCAGGAATTCGAGGATGAACTGGTGCGGCTGGTGCTGCGCTTCATGCGCGAGTAGCTGCCGTATTGCCCTGAACGCGCTGCGGATACCATTTCGAAATCTGGATCGCCGAATTGCGAAGCGCGAAAGTGGCGAGCGCTCCGATCCAGAGCGGCATCCACGGGACATAGATCGGCGCGAGATCGGCAACCAGCATCAGCGCGATCGCTCCGGCCCATACCCAGCTCAGGTGATAGTTCACACTGAGGAAGAGGGGCTTCCGCGTGTCCTCATCCACCTGTTCGCGCGCATAGGCCAGGGTGAACGGCTTTCGCAGGGCGATCGATGCCAGCGCAAGCGCCAGCAGGACGGCATCCAGCCCCATGCGAACATGAAGATTGCTCGATTCAACCTCGGCAAAAGAAGGAGATGCCGAAAGCCGGAATGTCGCCGTGGCGGCGAGGCCGATGGGTTTCGGCGAAGCACCGCGCCAGGCGTCAGCCGCGAGGATCGCGGCGCCAATCGCGGCTGCGGCGAAAACGCTTGCGGTCGTCGACACGACCCAGCTTAGCGCGGCGAAAGCGAGGAACGGCGCAAAGATCAGGAAGAAAGTCATTTGGCTCTCGCAGATCGTGCTTCGGAAGCGTTCATCGCTTCAATATTGACGTTGTCAAGATATCTAGGGCGAGCCATGACGTCGGTCAAGCAAAAATCTTGACATTGTAAAAATTAATTTTGATAAGCGAGCGTATGGCGAACAAGGCAACAAAACAGCATCCTTCGCGCGGCAAGGCCGCATCGCGTCCGCGCAAGCGTTCGAAGGCGCCGTATCATCACGGCGATCTGCATGAGGCGCTGCTCAAGGCGGCCGAACGCGTTCTCGAACGGGACGGCCTCGCGGGCCTCACCCTGCGCGCCGCAGCGCGGGAGGCGGGCGTGTCGCATGCTGCGCCCGCGCATCATTTCGGCGATGTGACGGGCCTCCTCAGCGAACTCGCTGCGGTCGGGTTTCGCCGCTTCGCCGCATCGTTACGCGCGGCGGCGGCGAAAGCGGTGCCGGCGCAGGGTGATGCGCGATTGCTCGCGATCGGAATGGCCTATGTCGCGTTCGCGCGTGAGTATCCCGGTCTGTTCATGCTGATGTTTCGCGGCGACCGGCTGGATATCAGGCGGCCCGCATTGGAAAAGGCCTTGCAGGAGTCGAACATGGCGCTTGCTTCCGCGATCGGCGAATTGCGCAACGAGGCGGTGATCCCCGAGCGACCGACTGTCGCGCAGGCAGCGCAGATGGTGCGCTCCTGGTCGATGGTTCACGGTTTTGCAACGCTGCTGCTCGATCGCCGGCTCGACGGGCTGCTTGCGCTGTTGCCCGAGACAAGCGCCGACGACCTGCTCTCCGCCATGCTGAACGCGGATTAGGCTCTGCGCGCCTATCGCGGCATGGCCAGTGCGATGGCGCGGCCGCTCTGGCCTGCGGCCCGCACTTTGTCTTTCGCGCAGTCGAAGGCCGCCGCGGCGTCCGCTGCCTTGCGTGCCAGTTCGTTCGCATCCGGATTCGCGGCCACGTCGACAAAGGCCGTGTGGCAGACCGGGCCGGGCGGCAAGCGCGTCACGACAAGCATCTGCTTCGTACGCGGGCGATGATCCGGCCCCGGATCGTCATTGTCGGCAAGATGCCAGCGCTGAATGATCGCGAACGGCACAGCGCCCTTGGCGTGGCGCCATTCGATCGTTCTGGTCGTGGAACTGAACGGCCCGAACCATGCCTGCGCGGCCGGTTGCTTCTCGGCGGTTGCGCGAGATGTTCCCACCGAAACCACTTCGCGCAGATCTCCGTCCATGTTGAGAACGACAAGCTTGCCGGGCCCCGGAGAGAGGTGAACGAAACCGTCGTCCTCAGGGGCGGGTTTGCCGATCGTCCGGCAGTTCTTCTTTGCCGTCGACGTATAGGTGCTGACGATTTCGGCGGCCTGCGACAATGCCGGCGCCGGTGTGACGAGGCTGCCGCCGATCAGGGCGGCGAGCGCCGTCCATCCGAAACGTCGAGCGTGCATCGAGACCTCCCGATCGGTCATTGGCTTGCTGTTTTTGACGCCGACATGTTGGGGATGGTTCACGGCAAGAGCCCGGAAAGACGTGTTTTTTCGATGGAATTGCCGTAAGAGACGGGTCCTGCCGCTATTTCCAGCGTCGTTCCCGATCGAGTGTCATGACTGCTTCCTCCCACAAGCCTTTTCGCGTCGGCCGTTCCCGCACCGGCCTCGGCCTTTTCGCAACGAAGGAAATCAGCAAGGGCGAGGTCATTGTCGAGTATCTCGGCCGCATGCTCGATTGCCGGATCAAGGCGCATGACGATATCGAGAACAAATATCTGTTCGAACTGAACAGTCGCTGGACCATCGACGGCTCCTCGCGGAAGAATCTCGCGCGCTATGGCAACCATTCGTGCCGGCCGAACGCCGAGTCCGACGTGCAGCCGCGCAATCGCCGGGTTTTCATCCGGGCGATCAAGACGATCCGTCCGGGCGACGAGATCACCTATGACTACGGCAAGGATTATTTCGACAGCTATCTGAAGCCGATCGGCTGCAAATGCCCATCCTGCGAGAAGAAACGCGCGGCGGCCCGCGCCGAGGCGAGGGCGGCCAAGAAGAGTGCGAAGGCGCGCGCCGAAAAGCGCGCGCAGAAGCATGCCGGACGCAAGGCTGACACGCCGAAGGCCAAAACCTCCAAAGCCAAAACCTCCAAGGCCAAAGCTTCCAAAGCGAAGACCTCCAAAGCGAAGACATCCAAAGCGAAGACCTCCGCCGGCAAGCGCAAATCCGGCTAGCCAGATTTTGACATCGAAACGCAAATGCCCGGCCTCCGCGCCGGGCATTGCCGTTATGTGACGCCTCAGTGCGCGACCGTGAGCGGCGTGCTGTGCTTCAGGCCGACATACTGAAGCACAGAGATCGCCGCGACCGAGAGCGCCTGCATCAAGATGAAGGCTTGCCCGAACAGATTTGGCGCGACCCATCCCGTGAACAGGAAGGCGATGCTGTCGAACGCCCACACCGCATTGGCGATGATGACAACCCACACCGCCAGTTTCGGCATCCGCGCGCGCGTGCCGAGAAACCCGACCGCTGTCGCATAGACGATCAGGAACAGGCCGACCTGGCGCAGGAAAACCTCCGGCAGGTTCAGGATCGGTCCGAGAACACCGGCGGCAAGAACGAGCAATATCGCCATCGCGCCGGTGATGATGGCGTCGCCTTGAATGGCGCGGCGAAGAAACAGGGACGGGTTCAACATGACGGGCTCCTTGGTTGATCGGGGCGCTCGCATCAGCG
This sequence comes from Xanthobacteraceae bacterium, assembly GCA_041397365.1. GTDB lineage: Bacteria > Pseudomonadota > Alphaproteobacteria > Rhizobiales > Xanthobacteraceae > P52-10. Next base: position 18,089 of record JAWKWT010000032.1, on the reverse strand, counting down.
CCGATGCACAGGAGGATGACTGCTCCGGAGCCGCGGATCGATTACCTCACAGGTCATGGAACGCCTGCATGGCGGGTGTTAGGTTTCGTCCATGATGATGAACGATCACACCGCCCATGTAGGCGAACATCTGCGGCAATGGCGGCAGCGGCGGCGTCTGAGCCAGCTCGATCTTGCCATGGAGGCGGAGATTTCCGCCCGGCATCTGAGCTTCATGGAAACCGGGCGGTCGGCGCCGTCGCGCGACATGCTGCTGCGGCTGGCCGAGCGCCTCGATATCCCGCTGCGCGAGCGCAATGTGATCTTGGTGGCGGGAGGTTTCGCGCCGACCTTTCCGCAGCGTTCGCTCGACGATCCGCAGATGACATCCGCCCGCGCCGCCATCGATGCGGTGCTGAAAGCGCATGAGCCGAATCCGGCGCTGGCGATCGACCGCTACTGGAATCTCGTTTCCGCCAACCGCATGTTGATGCCGCTGCTGGAAGGCTTGCCGCCGGCGCTGTTGCAGGGGCAGGTCAATGTGCTGCGGCTGGGATTGCATCCGGACGGGATCGCATCGCGAACGGTCAACCTGCATGAATGGCGCGGGCATCTGCTGGAGCGTCTGCACCGGCAATGCGAGGCGACGGCGGATGCCAAACTCATCGCGCTGCATGAGGAACTGAAAGCCTATCCGGTTCCGCCGCGCTCGGGGCCTCCGCCGAGGCCCGCGGACTCCGTGGTCATTCCGTTCAAGCTGCGGTGGGGCGACGACGTGTTGAGTTTCATCTCCACGACGATGGTGTTCGGCACGCCGGTCGACATCACACTGTCCGAACTGGCGCTGGAGGCGTTCTATCCGGCCGACGAGACGACGGCGGCGAAGCTGCGGGAACTGGGCGGCGCGGCATAGCCACCTTGCATGCCGGTGGGATGCGGCTTAGGTCTTACGCGAGACCTTGACCAACGCCGGCACGGAGCGACCGATGAGCGAGAAATTGCGGCTTCACCTCGATGTCGTTTCCGACGTCGTCTGCCCCTGGTGCTATATCGGCAAGCGCCGCCTCGAACAGGCGCTGGCTCTCGCCGACGATGTCGATGTCAGCGTCAGGTGGCGGCCGTTCTTCCTGAACCCGTGGATTCCGCGCGAGGGGATCGAGCGCGACAAATACCTTGAAGCGAAGTTCGGCTCGGTCGCGAACTACAAGGGCATGGCCTCGCAGGTCGCGCAGGCCGCCGCCGAGGAGGGGCTGGAATACAATTCGGCGCGCATCGGCCGGCAGCCGAACACCACCGATTGCCATCGCCTGATCTATTGGGCGGAGCAGGCCGGTCTGTCGGGCGCGGTGAAGCAGCGGCTGATGGATCTGTATTTCAAGGAAGGCGCGGATCTCACCGACGTCAACGTGCTGGTGCAGGCCGCGGTGGATTGCGGATTCGATGCCGACGAGGTTCGCGAGCGTCTTGCCAGCGACATCGATGTCGAGATGATCGCGGAAGCGGCGCAGGCTGCGGCCGACGCCGGCGTGTCCGGCGTTCCGACCTTCATTCTCGGCGGCAAATACGCGCTTTCGGGCGCGCAGCCGCCGGAGCAACTCGCCAAGGCGATCCGCCACGTTGCGTCGCTCGGTCAGCAAGGGGCGGAGGCGTAACCTCCGCCGTCTCCGCCTTGTCGCGCGACCTCAGGTCTTGGCGTTCTTCAGATAGTAGTTGGCGTTGCGGCCGAGCGCGATCCGGCGCAGCACGCGGCGAACGGTGAGCGAGGAACGCAACGGCTCGACCACGGCGGCGCCGGTGCGATAGGCCGTGAGCTTGACCGAATCCCAGGCCGGGTTGTGGCCGGGCGCCTTTTGCGGAAAGCCGAGCTTGCGCAGCATCGAATTGCAGAATTGCAGGTTGAGGTCGCGATGCACCGCCTTCGTGCGCCAGGTGATCGCCATCGAGATCGAATATTCGTTCGCGGTGCGCACCCAGTGGGGCCATTTATAAGGCACGTAGCAGCCGTCGCCGCCGAACATGTGGAATTCGACTCCGCGCGGCTTGAAGCTTTCATCATATTTCAGATTGCGATGGCGCGTCAGCGAGTGCTCGATCGCGTCGTCGTCGGCGATCTTGCGATCCTCATTGTCGTAAACGTAGAAGAATTTCTCGCCGTGAATCTGGACGAAGAAATTGTCCTCCGAGTCCAGATGGAACGGCGTCGTCGAGTTCGGCGAGGAGACGAACAGATAGCCTTCGATCTGCTGGAAGTCGGCTTCCTCCAGGCTCTTGTGCCCGCGCGCCTTCGCCACCGACAACAGCGTGTCTTCCAGCAGCCGGCGATATTCGGGCGAGATGTCGATGCGCTTCAGCACCATCCATGCGCCGGCCGTCTGAATCTGCTTGACGACCTCCACCGGGTCGAGCGCCACGGTCTTGACCTTGTCGGGGTCCTGGCTGATGGCGGCGTCCCCAGAATTGTATTCGATCCGGTCGCGCGGCAGTTCGGCGGCAAGCTGCGCGATCCGCGGCAGCGTCAAAAGCGGATGCCCGGCCAGCATGTGGCGGATGCCGAACGGTTTGAGCGGAAAGTCTCGGGTTAGCGACTGGTTGTCTGCGACGATGACGGGCGCGATCTGCGTACCTGCGTTCATGACCATTTCTCCTTCAGGGCTCGGATGGTTTTGACGGTGTCGCGAGCAATCGAGCGGATCTGCATGCGCAATCGCAATGCGGCGATCAGCGCACCGGCGACCGGATCGTTGCGATAGAGCGGAATGACCACATCGCCGATCGGCAGCCGTCCGCGCCAGATCGGATCGATCATCGGATGGCCGGGGCGCGCGGTTGAATCGACAAGACGGATGTCGGGATCGGCGCAGAAATGGCGCGTCAGCGCCAGCGCCAGTTGCACGCCTGGCGAATATTTGGCGAGGCGCTCGTCGATGCCGAGCTTGAACCAGAAGGCGCGATCGTGATGGCGCAGAACGACGCCCGCGGCGACCGGCCGCTCTCCGGCGGCAAGCACCGCGATCTCGCACTGCCGATGCGCGGCGAGCGCGACCGATGCCCGGCGGATGAACGCCGCATCGCCTTCATGCTGGGCGAGGGCGGTGCCGCGCGAGGCTTTCCAGCCGCGCGCCTCCAGTTCCAGCATGACTTCGACCGCGTCCCTGACCTCGCCGGGTGTCTTCGCGATGGAGAAGTTCACCTCGCCGAAATCGGCGAGGCGGTTGTGCTGGCGGCGAAGCTCCTTGAGCTTCTTCGCGCCGAGCGCGTCGCGCAGCAAGGTTTCAGCGTCCTTCGTCGCGTCGAGGCTCGCGCGCGCCTCCGCCCGCAACACATGCGGTTTCAGGCCTTCCTCGGCCAGCGCCTCCTTCAGCGCCTCGTAGGACGAGCCTTCGAGAGTGGCGAAGCGCAGAACGATCGCGCGCGCGCCGGCGTCGCGCGCCTGCGCCAGCAGGGTCTTGGCGGCAAGTTGCGGCATGCGGCCATCGAGCAGCGCGGACCCGAGATCGCCATAGGGGTCGGCCGATACCAGTGCCGGAAGCGGCAGCCGCCACGCGCGCCAGGTGGAGACGACCGGCAGCAGCCCGATCAGCTCATTCTGTTCGGTTCGTGCCCGCAGCGCCGACACATGAGCGCGTTCGCGCGCCGAGGCATCGACGGCGAGCGCCCAGTCAGGCAGGAAATATCCGTTGGGTTCGTTGGCGCGCTCCGCGAGCGCCAGCCAGTTCGGATGCGAGATCGTCCGCAGCAGCGGAAGCCCAGCTTCCACATAATGTCGCCGGCGGCCGAAAAAGGCGCCGTTCGTGTTTCCCACATGGGCGGTATTGCCAGCGTCCACCACGTCCCTGATCCCCAATCAGCGGCTCGTCTCCCTCCGACGGCCGTTCGTTCTTCGGGGAAAAGATAGCGGACACCTCAAAAGATAATGTTCGAACTCATTCTCAAATGCGGCGGATGCCGTTAACCGCCGGTTCAGCATGATGGCGGCGGCCGTGAGCCGGCCGTGAACGATCCGGTCGTGCGCGTCTAGATCAGTTTCGCTTTTCGTTGAATCGCGAAACTGATCTAAGTTTTGGTCTGTCGCGTTTTCTTCACGCGAACCGGTGTCCACTTCGCTCGCAAACGCTCTAGTTTCGCGCTTCCATCGTCGCCTTCTGCTTGGCGAGTTCGGTATTGAACGAAGCTTCCGCCGCCTTGACGAAGCTGTGAAATTCTCCGGCCTTGATGAAGGGATTGACGTCGTACTTCCCGATCAGCGCGCGCTTTTCCTCCATCTTGAACATCTCCGGATGCGGCGCGAGGAAAACGTCGGCGATGATGCCGCGCGCGGCGGTGAACGTCTTTCTGTAATCGTCGACGATGCCGGGATGGGTGATGTCGCCGAAAAGGCGGTTGGCGGCGACGCTGGCGCTACAGAAAAACACCACCGTGTGATTCCATTTCTTCTCGCGCGCCACGGTGGTCCAGCTCGTGCATCCCGGCGAATGTCCCGGCGTCATGTTGGCCGTCATCGTCACCTTGCCGATCGTGATCTTGTCGCCCTGGCCGACGACGCGATCCACCTTCACCGGCGGAAATCCCCATTCGGCCTTGTCCTTCCGGCCGGGATAATAGCCGCCTTCCAGCAGCGGCTTGTCGGCGGCGCTCGCCACCATCTGCGCGCCGGTGTCGCGCTTGAGTTCGGCGAGCGCGCCGGCATGGTCGAAATGCGCATGGGAGTTCAGCAGATATTTGATGTCGCCGAGCTTGAAGCCCAGTTTGGCGATGTTGGCCTTGATGAGCGGGGCGGAATCCGGCAGCCCCGTGTCAAGCAGCACATGCCCCTCCGGCGACGTCACCAGAAAGGACGACAGCCCGGCGGTGCCGACATAATAGACATTGTCGATGATCCTGAACGGCTCGGTGGGGGTGACCCAGCGTTGCCGCATCTGCCGCATCAGATCGGCGACGCTCTGCGCCTGCGCGCTTCCCGTCGCTGCGATCATTGCCAAAAGGACTGCTGCCGAAATTTTCATCGATCTCTCCCGCGAACCGGCGTTCTTACGGCTCCGGCGCACTGTCCGGCAAGCCACGTCGCATCACTTTCCACGGCGTGGGCCGGGCGGCCGGCTCATTGCGGTGGCTTGTCGAAGATTTTGCGGGCGACCGACAGGGCGGACATTGCGTTCGGCCAGCCCGCATAGAACGCCAGATGCGTAATCAACTCGATGATCTCGTCGCGGGTCACGCCATTGTCGAGCGCGCGCGACATGTGGCCGGGAAGTTGTTCGAGCCGGTTCATCGCGATCAGGGCCGTCACCGTCGCAAGGCTCCGGTCGCGCTTTTTCAGGCCCGGACGTTCCCAGATATCGCCGAACAGGACGTCGCGGGTGAGGTCGGCCATCTTCGGCGCGATGTCGCGGACATGGTCGCCCGCGGCGGGTGATTTGGCGTTCATGGGGTCCTCCGGCTTTTGGTTTGAGTTGGGGCAAGAATAAGCGCGTGGCGGCGATTGAAAAGCCTGGTGAAGCCGAGTCCGCACAAGAGTGCGTGCAGGGAGCTTGCGGGTTCCCCCTCGGGTGTCGTCCCGGCCCCGTCGGAAGGCTGCGGCGCGGATTTAAGATTTCGTTCAGCCTGTTCGTTCGCCCGATCTTCAGGCGAGCGCTGTTTATAGGCTGCATGAAGCCGCGCTGGGCGCGGCATGCTGGAAGGGGGCGGCGTGCGCCTTGCCATGAATTTCCTGCGCGATGAGAAGGGCGCGGCGCTGTCGTCGCACACGCTCGTCGCGGCGGCGCTGACGCTGGCGATCCTGGTGGCGCTTCGCGCGCTGGTGATGCTGCGATAGGTGCTGCGGAGAAGCCGCCAACTGAGGCGGTCTTACTTCTTCATGAACCGAAGAACGAAATTGGCCATCGCCAGATTGCGAAGCTGATTTTCTGCGAGTGCAGCAGACACTCTTGCTTTCACAACTTCAAAGCCAGCGCGCGGAATATGGACCTCATGCATACAGTTCGCGCCCGGCACATAGAACGGCCCAACATAGTCCGAACGGTCCGGCTTCTCGACTGGATCAAGTAAGCATTCGTTTTCCGGTAGCTGAAATTGCGAGAGCGCGGTTACAGGGTCCCGTTTCACGGCAAGCCAAAACCGAGTTCCGGGCGCGAGCCTGAATACGTAAAGGCAGTAGAACGCCGCTATGCCAGCAGCGAACCCGCCGATTGCCCAACCGATTTCCATCCGCCGATCCTCAACTTAGGACACTGAGCGTCTAAATACGGACAGTACCCAGCACCCCTAAAAGAACATATTGCGAACATAGAACATATGGTGTACAAACTCCGCATGCCCGAGAGCCGGCCGCTTCATTGTGAAGGCGGCGAATCCCATCCATAAGGAGACATCCCATGTCCCAGCCCGCTTTGCGTATCGTCGAAGGTTCCTCCATGGATAAGTCAAAGGCGCTGTCGGCCGCGCTGTCCCAGATCGAGCGCCAGTTCGGCAAAGGCTCGGTGATGAAACTGGGCAAGAACGACAAGCTGGACGTCGAGGCGATTTCCAGCGGTTCGCTCGGGCTGGATATCGCGCTTGGCATCGGCGGGCTGCCGAAAGGCCGTGTCGTCGAGATCTATGGTCCGGAATCGTCCGGCAAGACCACTCTGGCGCTGCATTGCGTTGCCGAGGCGCAGAAGAAGGGCGGAATTTGCGCCTTCATCGACGCCGAGCATGCGCTCGATCCAGTCTATGCTCGCAAGCTGGGCGTCAATGTCGATGAATTGCTGATCTCGCAGCCGGATCATGGCGAACAGGCGCTAGAGATTGCCGACACACTGGTTCGTTCGGGCGCGGTGGATGTTTTGATCGTCGATTCGGTCGCGGCGCTGGTGCCGCGGGCGGAACTCGAAGGTGAGATGGGCGATGCGTTGCCGGGTCTGCAAGCGCGGCTGATGAGTCAGGCGCTGCGCAAGCTTACGGCCTCGATCAACAAATCCCAAACGATGGTGATCTTCATCAACCAGATCCGCATGAAGATCGGCGTCATGTACGGATCGCCGGAAACCACGACCGGTGGGAATGCACTGAAATTCTATGCATCCGTTCGGCTGGACATTCGTCGCATTGGTGCGATCAAGGATCGCGACGAGGTGATCGGTAACCAGACACGCGTGAAGGTGGTGAAGAACAAGCTCGCACCGCCCTTCAAGCAGGTGGAATTCGACATCATGTATGGCGAAGGCGTCTCCAAGATGGGCGAAATCCTCGACCTCGGCGTGAAGGCCGGCGTCGTCGAGAAATCAGGCGCCTGGTTCTCCTACGACAGCCAGCGTATCGGCCAGGGTAGGGAGAATGCAAAAACCTTCCTCAAGGCCAATCCGGATATGACGGCGAAGATCGAAGCCGCAATCCGGCAGAATTCGGGTCTGATCGCCGACCAGATTCTGGCGGCGGAGAAGGACGCGGAGGATGACGACGAGTGAAACGCGCGTCGCGCGCATTTTGAAACTCGTTGCAATCAGGTCGGGATCATCCCGATCTGACGGATAAGGCGGGTGTCGTTCGGTATCGCGTTGCCCCGATGCCGTATGGCATCCGCCGCCCTTTAGTTATAACTCAACGGTTGCAACGTTCGGACGGCGGCGGTTGCGGCGCTTTGCCTGGCGCATGATCCCGCGCCAAGCGGGAGCCGTTTTTTTTGTGAGCCGCCCGCTATTCCGTTGCCGATCTCTCCCAACTGTATCCCCTCACATCAGGCGCGGTCTATTCCGCGGCCTCGGCATAGGCGTCGACCGGCGGGCAGGAGCAGATCAGATTGCGGTCGCCATGGACATTGTCGACCCGTCCGACCGGACACCAATATTTATCGTTGCGTGAAACGCCTTCCGGAAAACAGGCCTCGGTGCGCGAATAGGGCCTGTTCCAGACATCGTCTGCCAGATCATGGACTGTGTGCGGCGCATGCCGGAGCGGCGAGTTCGCGACCGGCCATTTGCCGCTTTCCACGTCGGCGATTTCTCGGCGGATGGCGATCATCGCATCGCAGAATCGGTCGAGTTCGGCCTTCGATTCTGATTCGGTCGGCTCGATCATCAGCGTGCCGGCCACCGGAAAACTCATCGTCGGCGCGTGAAATCCGTAATCGATCAGCCGCTTGGCGATGTCGTCGACCGTCACGCCGCAGGTCTTGAACGGGCGCGGATCGACAATGCATTCATGCGCGACGCGGTCGCGGTGGTTCCGATAGAGCACCGGGAAATGCGGATGCAGCCGTTCGGCAATATAATTCGCGTTCAGGATCGCGATTTCGGTGGCGCGCTGCAAGCCGTCGCCGCCCATCATCATGATGTAGGCATAGGAGATGACCAGGATCGACGCCGAGCCATAGGGCGCGGCGGACACCGGACCGACCGGGGCCGTGCCGCCGTCGATCGCCGGATGGCCGGGCAGGAACGGCGCGAGATGGCTCTTGACGCCGATAGGCCCCATACCGGGGCCGCCGCCGCCATGCGGAATGCAGAAGGTCTTGTGCAGATTGAGGTGGCTGACATCGGCGCCGTAATCGCCGGGACGCGACAGGCCCACCTGCGCGTTCAGATTGGCGCCGTCGAGATAGACCTGCCCGCCATGTGCATGCACGATGTCGCAAATCTCGCGGATCTGCTCCTCGAACACGCCATGCGTCGACGGATAGGTAATCATGATCGCCGCGAGCCGGCCGGCATTGGCGGCGGCCTTGGCGCGCAGATCCGCGACATCGACATTGCCATCGGCATCGCACGCCACGACGACGACGCTCATGCCGACCATGCTGGCGGTCGCGGGATTGGTGCCGTGCGCGGAGGAGGGAATCAGGCAGATGTCGCGATGAGATTCGCCACGTGAGATGTGATAGCCGCGGATCGCCAGCAGCCCGGCATATTCTCCTTGCGCGCCGGAATTGGGTTGCAGCGACACGGCGTCGTAGCCGGTGATCTCGATCAGCCATTGCTTCAACTGGTCGAACATCGCGTGGTAGCCGGCGGCCTGCTCGCGCGGCGCGAACGGATGCAGCGCGCCGAACGCCGGCCATGTGACCGGGATCATCTCGGTGGTCGCGTTCAGCTTCATCGTGCAGGAGCCGAGCGGGATCATCGCTCGGTCGAGGGCGAGATCGCGGTCGGCGAGTTTGCGCATATAGCGCAGCAGCTCCGTCTCGGAGCGATATTTGTGGAAGACCGGATGGGTCAGAAACGCCGTGCGCCGGGCCAGCGCCTCGGGCAGCGCGTCGTTGGCCGATTTTTCGATCTCCGCGTAGTTGAGTTCGCCGCCGAAAATGCGCCAGAGGGCTTCGATCGTCTCGACTGTCGTCGTCTCGTCCACGGCGATACTGACGGAGCCCGCGTCGAACCGCAGATTGATCCGCTCGGCTTTCGCGCGCACGCGGAGCGCCGACATGTCTGTCGCGGCCACGGCGACCGTCACCGTATCGAAGAACGTTTTATGCAGCGGCGCCTTGCCGAGTTTTCTCAGGCCGGCCGCGAGCACCGCGGCGCGGCGGTGAATCCCCTTCGCAATATGCCGAAGCCCGTCCGGCCCATGATAGACGGCATACATGGACGCGATCACGGCCAGCAGCACCTGCGCCGTGCAGATGTTGGAGGTGGCCTTCTCGCGCCGGATATGCTGCTCGCGCGTCTGCAAGGCCAACCGGTAGGCAGGTTCTCCGCGCGAGTCCACGGAAAGACCGACAAGCCGTCCCGGCATCGACCGCTTCAGCGCGTCGCGCACTGCCATATAGGCGGCGTGCGGGCCGCCATAGCCCATCGGCACGCCGAAGCGTTGCGTCGAGCCGATGGCGATGTCGGCACCGAGTTCGCCGGGGGGGGCGAGCAGCGTCAGCGACAGCGGATCGGCGGCCACCACGGCGAGCCCGCCCTTGGCCTTGATGGTTTCGATCGGCGCGCGCAGATCGCGCACCGCGCCATGCGTTCCGGGATACTGGAACAGCGCCCCGAACACGTCCGCGCCGGCAAGCTCCGTCGCCGGATCGCCGACGACAAGCGACCAGCCGAGCGGTTCGGCGCGGGTGAGCAGCACGGCGAGCGTCTGCGGATGCACGTCCCGATCGACGAAGAACGCCTTGGTCTTGCCGCCGGCGCTGCGTTCGCACAGCGCCATCGCCTCCGCCGCCGCAGTGCCTTCGTCGAGCAGCGAGGCGTTGGCGACATCGAGGCCGGTGAGATCGCAGACCATGGTCTGGAAATTGAACAGCGCCTCCAGCCGGCCCTGGCTGATTTCCGGCTGATAGGGCGTGTAGGCCGTGTACCAGGCGGGATTTTCCAGAATGTTGCGCTGGATCACAGCTGGCAGGATGGTGCCGGAATAGCCTTGGCCGATCAGCGAGGTGAACTGCTCGTTGGCTGCGGCGATGGCGGTCATGCGCGCAAGCGCTTCGGTTTCCGACAGCGCAGGTCCGACATCGAGCGGCGCCTGCTGGCGGATCGAGGCCGGCAGCGTCTCGTTCATCAATGCTGCGAGCGATGAGGCGCGCACCGTGTCCAGCATCTCGGCGACGTCACGCGGCGAAGGGCCGATGTGACGGCGCGCGAAATCGGTTGCGACATCGATGGAATTCTTCAACTGGCTGTTCATGAATTGACCGTTCTTGAAGTCGCTGCTCATGGCGTCGCTCCGCGCAAACGTCGTGAAAATTCTCGTCGCCTCCGGCTCAGCCGGCATGCGCCTTGTAGGCGGCCTCATCCATCAGGCCGTCGAGTTCGCTCTTGTCGGCGATCCTGATCTTGAAGAACCACGCGCCGCCTGCGGGATCGGAATTGACCAGCGACGGATCGCCGCCCAGCGCCTCGTTGGTCTCGACGATCTCGCCGCCGATCGGCGCATAGACGTCGGAGGCCGCCTTGACGCTTTCGACCACGGCGATGGCCTCCGCCTTCTTCACGACGCGGCCGACCTTCGGCAGGTCGACGAAGACGACGTCGCCCAGCTGCGTCTGCGCGTAGTCGGTGACGCCGACGGTTGCGACGTCGCCCTCGATCCGGAGCCATTCATGGTCGGCGGTGTACAGAACAGTCATGCAATCCTCAGCGCTTGTAGGAATGGGGTGAAAAGGGAAGCGGCGTCACGCGAACGGGAAGGCGCTGGCCGCGGATTTCTGCGAAAAGCTGTGTCGCATCGGCAGCGTGTGACGCCGGCACGTATCCCATCGCGACCGGGCCGTTGACGCTCGGGCCGAACCCGCCGGAGGTGACGAGGCCGACCGGCTCGCCGCCTTCGGCGCTGCCGAACAGCGGCGCGTTCTCACGCACCGGCGCGCGGCCTTCGGCTTTCAGGCCGACGCGCTTGCGCGATGCGCCGCCTGTGAGTTGCGCCAGAATAACGTCCGCGCCCGGAAATCCGCCGGCGCGCGCGCCGCCGCTGCGGCGGCTTTTCTGGATCGACCAGTTCAGATTGGCCTCCACGGGTGTCGTTTCGGTGTCGATGTCGTGACCGTAAAGGCAGAGACCGGCTTCGAGGCGGAGGCTGTCGCGCGCGCCGAGCCCGATCGGCATCACGGCGGGGTCGTCGAGCAGCGCCGCCGCCAGCGCCTCCACTCGTTCGGCCGGCACCGAGATTTCGAAGCCGTCCTCGCCGGTGTAGCCGGAGCGCGAGACGAAACAGTCGATGCCCATCACCTGGCGCGGGCCGCAATCCATGAACGCCATGCCGGCGACACCCGGCGACAGCTTGCTCAAAACCGCTTCCGCTTTCGGGCCCTGCAACGCGATCAGCGCGCGGCCGGACAGGTTTTCGACGATGCAGGCGTCAGCGAGTTCCCGGCGCAGATGCGCCTCGTCCGCCTCCTTGCAGGCGGCGTTGACGACGAGAAACAGATGATCGCCGAAATTCGCGACCATCAGGTCGTCGAGCACGCCCCCTTCGGCGTTGGTGAACAGCGCGTAACGTTGCCGGTTCGGGGCGATCGACAGAATGTCCTGCGGCACGAGGCGCTCCAGCGCGCGGGCCGCATCCTCGACCTTGCCGGATTTCGGGCGGAGCGCGATCTGGCCCATATGCGACACGTCGAAAAGGCCGGCGCTGGCGCGGGTATGCAGATGCTCCTTCAGCACGCCGGGAGGGAACTGCACCGGCATCTCATAGCCCGCGAACGGCACCATCTTGCCGCCGCGCGCGACGTTCAGCGCATACAATGGCGTGCGTTTCAGGCCGGAGCTCTGAGCCAGGGCGGCAGAGGAAGCAGGTTGAGAGGCAAGCATGCACGGCTCCTGACCGTACGCGGGAACCGCTCCCGCGTGTCCGATCGAAGCCCCATCTGTCGCTGTGCCTGAGAGTATTATCCCGTCGGCGGACGCGGCTGTCGTTCAAAAACGACCGCGCCTCTTTCCAGATGTCGTCTGCCAGTCGGTCCGTTTGCCTGAGAGTTTCCGGGGCGGTTGCTCCTTCGGCGCCGTCCGTCCAAAAGCTTTGGGCGGCCGGTCTCTCCCGATCCTGACGGCGACCCGCGCGGCATGGCCACCTCGGATCACGGCTCTTATATAGCAGGACACCGGAACCGTTTCCATCCTCAACGCGATTGCCGGATGAGGCTTATCAACCGTTCTCGCAAACCCTTGCGCGCATGGAGCTTTTCGGGAGGCTTTCTGGACAGTTCCGACCCCCCCGGCTAAAAGCATCCTTTGGACAGCAATTGGCGGTTCAGGATCAAGATTTGTGCAGAACGCTGCGCATCCGCTCCTGAACGTGACACAACAGGGCGTGATTGGACGACAATGAGCGGTGTCAACGAAATCCGGTCGGCGTATCTCGACTATTTTGCGAAGAACGGCCACGAGGTCGTGCCGTCGTCGCCGCTGGTGCCGCGCAACGATCCGACATTGATGTTCACCAATGCCGGCATGGTGCAGTTCAAGAACGTTTTCACCGGGCTTGAGAAGCGGCCCTATGTCCGCGCCGCCTCGTCGCAGAAATGCGTGCGCGCCGGCGGCAAGCACAACGATCTCGACAATGTCGGCTACACGGCGCGGCATCACACCTTCTTCGAGATGCTCGGCAACTTCTCGTTCGGCGACTATTTCAAGGAGCGCGCGATCGAACTCGCCTGGAATCTGATTACGAAAGATTTCGGGCTGCCGAAGGACCGCCTGCTCGCGACGGTGTATTCGGAGGACGAAGACGCCTTCAATCTGTGGAAGAAGATTGCCGGCCTGCCGGACTCCAAGATCATCCGGATTCCGACCTCCGACAATTTCTGGCAGATGGGCGACACCGGCCCCTGCGGTCCGTGCTCGGAAATCTTCTTCGATCACGGCGACAAGATTCCGGGCGGCCCTCCCGGCTCGCCGGATCAGGATGGCGACCGCTTCATCGAGATCTGGAATCTCGTCTTCATGCAGTTCGAGCAGGTCGCGGGCGGCGAGCGCTTTGCGCTGCCGAAGCCGTCGATCGACACCGGCATGGGGCTTGAGCGCATCGCCGCCGTGCTGCAAGGCAAGCACGACAATTACGATATCGATCTGTTCGCCGCGCTGATCGGCGTGATCGCCGAACTGACCGGCGTCGATCCGCAGGGGCCGATGCGCGCCTCGCACCGTGTCATCGCCGACCATCTGCGCGCGTCGTCGTTCCTGATCGCGGACGGCGTGCTGCCCTCCAATGAGGGCCGCGGCTATGTGCTTCGTCGCATCATGCGCCGCGCGATGCGGCACGCACAATTGCTCGGCGCGCGCGAGCCCTTGATGTGGAAGCTCGTGCGCTCGCTGGTGCGCGAGATGGGGCAGGCCTATCCCGAACTGGTGCGCGCCGAGGCGCTCATCACCGAGACGCTGAAGCTGGAGGAAACGCGCTTCCGCAAGACGCTGGAGCGTGGCCTGTCGATTCTCGACGAGGAAAGCCGCGGCCTGACATCGGGCGACCGCTTCAAGGGCGAGACCGCGTTCACACTTTACGACACTTACGGCTTTCCGCTCGATCTCACGCAGGACGCGCTGCGCGCCCGCGGCATCGAGGTCGACACCGACGCTTTCAACGCCTCGATGGAGCAGCAGAAGGCGAAGGCTCGCGCCTCCTGGTCCGGATCGGGCGAGGCCGCGACCGAAGCTATCTGGTTTCCGTTGCGCGAAAAGCTTGGGGCGACGGAGTTCCTCGGCTACGATACCGAAACGGCGGAAGGCGTCGTCACTGCGCTGGTGAAGGACGGCAAGGAGGTCGATACGCTCGGCACGGGTGAGGCCGGCATCGTCGTGCTGAACCAGACGCCGTTCTACGGCGAGTCCGGCGGCCAAGTCGGAGATTCCGGCGTGCTGGTGGGCGAGGGCGTCCGCTTCCGCGTCACCGACACCCAGAAGAAGGCCGGCGATCTGTTCGCGCATATCGGCAAGGTCGAGGAGGGCACGCTCCGTCCAGGAACTGCGCTCTCGCTCGAAGTCGATCACGCGCGCCGCTCGGCGATCCGCGCCAATCACTCGGCGACGCATCTGTTGCACGAGGCGCTGCGGCAGGTGCTCGGCGATCATATCGCGCAGCGCGGCTCGCTGGTGTCGCAGGAGCGGCTGCGGTTCGACTTCGCGCATCCGAAGCCGATCAGCAGCGACGAGCTTCGCCGCGTCGAGGACATCGCCAACGACGTGCTGTTGCAGAACGGCGAGGTGACGACGCGGCTGATGGCGGTCGACGATGCCCGCGCGGCTGGTGCGCGGGCGCTGTTCGGCGAGAAATATGGCGACGAGGTTCGCGTCGTCTCGATGGGCGCGGGCGGCGGCAACACGCTCGGCTGGTCGGTCGAATTGTGCGGCGGCACGCATGTCCGGCGCACCGGCGATATCGGCCTGATTTCGGTGACGGGAGAAAGCGCGGTCGCCTCCGGTGTCCGCCGCATCGAGGCGCTGACCGGAAACATGGCGCGCAACGCCGCCAATGCGAGCCTTCAGACCGCGAAGGCGGCGGCGGCCGAATTGCGCACTTCGCTGGAGGACATGCCGGCGCGTGTCGCGGCCCTGATGGAGGAGCGCCGCAGGCTGGAACGCGACCTCGCCGACGCGCGCAAGAAGCTGGCGATGGGCGGCGGCGCGGGCTCGGGTGCGGGAAGCGACATCAAGACGATCGGCGACGTGAAATTCCTTGGCCGCTCGGTGCAGGGCATCGAGATGAAGGACCTGAAGAGTCTCGCCGATGACGGCAAGAAGCAGGTCGGGCAGGGGGTCGTTGCGATCGTCGGCGTCACCGAGGACGGCAAGGCCGGCATCGTCGTCGGCGTCACGCCGGAACTGACGGGCCGCTTCAACGCGGTCGAGCTTGTTCGAAAGGGTTCGGAGGCGCTCGGCGGCAAGGGCGGCGGCGGCCGTCCCGACATGGCGCAGGCCGGCGGTCCGGACGGATCGCGGGCTGACGCGGCGCTTGCGGCGATCTCGGCGGCGCTCGCGTCATAGCGACGGCACCTTGGGCCTGACTGAAATTCGTCGGAGGAATCTCCCCAACGAAACCCGTCATACTCCGCGAACGTGGAGTATCCAGTATTCGGGATCAGAGCTGAGTTTCCCTCAACCCCGCCTCGGGTACTGGATGCCCGCTTTCGCGGGCATGACAGAAACAATGAAACTCCGGTCGGACCCTCACGCCGCGCAGATTGTCTTGCGCAGAAAGGCGTAGCCGAGCGCCTGGCTTGCCGCCTGTTCTGAGTTGTCCACCGCGCCCGAATGGCCGCCGGCGACATTCTCGTGGAAGAAGACCGGCACGCCCATCGCCTTCAGCCGTTCCGCCATTTTCCGCGCGTGGCCGGGATGCACGCGGTCGTCGGTGCGGTTCGTCGTCAGAAGGATCGGAGGATAGACGCGGCCTGTTTCGAGCAGATGATATGGCGAATAGCGCCGCAGAAACTCCCATTCCGACGGATCGTCCGGGTCGCCATATTCGGCGATCCAGCTATGGCCGGCGAGCAGCTTGGTATAGCGCGCCATGTCGAGCAGCGGCACGGCGCACCAGATCGCGCCGAACAGATCCGGATAGCGGGCGAGCATGTTGCCGACCAGCAGGCCGCCATTGCTGCCGCCGCGACAGGCGAGCTGTCTTGGCGTCGTGACGCCGCTCGCCGCGAGATGTTTCGCAACGGCCGCGAAATCGTCATGCGCGACATGCTTGGTGCTGCGGCGCGCCGCGTCGTGCCAGCGCGGGCCGAACTCTCCGCCGCCGCGAATATTGGCGATTGCGTAAGCGTGCCCGTCCTCCAGCCAGAGTTTGCCGACCATGCCGAGATACGCCGGCGTCAGCGACACTTCGAAGCCGCCATAGCCGTAGAGCAAGGTCGGGCGAGGTGTCGCGGCAGAGAGATTCTTGCCGATGAGGAAGTAGGGAATCTGTTCGCCGTCATCGGCGGTCGCATGGCGCTGCTGCACCTCGATGCCGCGCGCGTCGAATTCCGGCGGCGACGTCTTCAGCAAGGCGGGTGTGCCAACGCCGTTCCAGAGGCTGATCGCGGTCGGCTGTTCGAACGAGGTCGTGGTGATGAGAACGTCCGTCGCCAATTCGGGGTCGTGCTCGCCGCCGAGCGGCGCGGCATAGATCGAGGCGTTCTCGGGCAGCCCCGGAATGTCCGTCACCACCCAGCCATCGGCCCCGCGCCGCGCGAGCAGCAGGCGCGTGCGCACATTGTCGAGCACTTGCAGGATCAGGCCGTGCCGGGTTTCGATCCAGTTTTCCAGCGCGCGCGTGGGAGACGAGGCGAAGACGATCTCGAAATCGCGATGGCCTTGCAGGAAACGTGAGACGTCGATCGCCGCGAGCACGCCCGCGGGAATTTCGCCGGTCCCGACCATCCAGTTCTTTTTCGGCCGGACGGTCAGGCGATGGCCGGCGGCCGAGATTGCAACTTCATCGGGCAGATCGAGTTTCGTCTGCGACCCGTCGCGGTTCAGCAGAAAAATCTCCGAGCGCGTGAAATCGATCATGCGCCAGAGCAGGATGCGTTCGCTGCCGGGCCGGTGGTTGACGTCGAACCACGCGCCCATGTCGGTTTTCGCGACCGAGAAAACCACCTCGGCGCTCTCGATCGGCGTGCCCCGCCGCCAGCGCCGCACGGTGCGGCCATAGCCGGCGTCGGTGGTGTGGTCGTCGGTCAGCGCGCTGTTCAGCAGCAGCGTGTCGGCGTCGATCCAGTCCGCGCCGCCCTTGGCTTTCGGCACCAGAAATCCGCCGTCGATGAAGGCTTTGCGGGCGAGATCGAATTCGCGGATTTCGACCGCGTCGGTGCCGTTGAAGGAGAGGCTGACCAGCGCGCGGCTGTCGTCCGGCGACATGACCGAGCCGCCGAAGGCCCAGGCGGTGCCCTCCGCTTGTCCGAGCGCATCGACATCGAGCAGGATTTCCCAGTCGGGCGAGGAGGTCCGGTAGCTGTCGAGCGTGGTGCGACGCCAGAGCCCGCGCGGGTTTTTGGCGTCCTTCCAGAAATTGTAGACGAAGCCGCCGGCCTTCTTGCCGATGAAGGCAAGCTTCTCGTCCGAATTCAGGATCGCCAGCGCCGCGGCGAAATCGGCTCGGTAGCGATCGTCATGCAGCGCGCCCTCGGTAGCCGCATTCTCAGCATCGACCCATGCCGCGACGCGCGGGCTTTCGATCTCCTCGAGCCAGAGATAGGGATCGCCCGCGCCGTCGGACGGCTTCGTGATCTGCGGAGAAAATGTTGACATGTCTGTGCGCCTGCCAGAGCATGATCCCGAAAAGTGGGAACCGGTTTTCGGACCAGATCATGCTCGAATAAAAAGATAAGCGACGAGCCTGATTCAACGCAGTCGAAGCAGACTAGATACCGAAGCCCGGACCTTCAGGCGCCAGCACATACCCATCCGCGATCGGAGGAAGGATTGCGCCGCACGGAAAGCTGGAGCCTTCAGGCAGCCAGGGCATTTCCAGCCAGCGCGTCGCCGGGCTGGAAAAGCCCCAGTGAATGGACGCGTAGAGTGACGGTCCGATGCGGAAATTGTGGGGCGAGAGAGCGATATTGTGCAACTCGGACAGAGCGGAGATTTTGCGGGCCTGAGTGAGGCCGCCGCATTTTGTGATTTCGGGTTGCAGGAAGCGGATCGCTTCGGATTGCAGCAGGCTCGAGAAATCCGCGAGACTGTATTCGTTTTCACCTGCTGCGAGATCGATCGGTACGGCTT
>JAWKWT010000031.1:0-36279 GCA_041397365.1 Xanthobacteraceae bacterium | reverse complement strand
GGCAGCACCGGCCGGTCGCCAACCAGTTCGATCCGGTAACTGCCTACGATCTTCGCCAGCGCCAGCGTCGCCTCCGTCAGCGCGAATTGCGCGCCGATGCAGACGCGCGGGCCGGCCCCGAAGGGCAAATAGGCGAACCGGTCCGGAGCAGGCTGACCCGGCATGAAACGCTGCGGAATGAAAGCGTGGGGTTGGTCCCAGAGCTTTTCGTGCCGATGCAGAAGCCACGGCGCGATCAGGATTACGTCGCGGTTGAAAACGGCTTCGCCCTCGATCGTGTCCGACCCCAGAGCGGAGCGGGCGATCAGGAACGCCGGCGGATAGAGCCGCAGGGCTTCGTCGAGCACGGCGCGGGTGAACGGCAGCGGACCTGCCTCCATCGGTCCGGCGCGATGCGCGTTCTTGGCGCGGGCCTCGTCGGCGAGATCGTCCTGCGCGGCGGGGTCGAGCGCCAGCAGATAGAGCGACCAGAACAGGGCGGTGGCGGTGGTTTCATGTCCGGCGAGGATCATGGTCGCGACCTGATCGGCCAGTTGCGTGTCGGAAAACGTTTCGCCGGTCTCCGGATCGCGCGCTGCGACCATCAGGTCGAATAGGTCGCGCGGGGCGGCCTCGTTCGTCCCCATCGCCCGCCGCTCGGCGATCAACACCGCCAGAAAGCGGGTCCACTCCTTGCGAAAGGCGCGGCGGGCAAAATCCTGCGGGCTCGGCCAGTTGAGCGGCAGCAGCACGTCGAGGAAGCGCGGCTGCGCCAGCCGCTCGCCATAGTCGTTGACGAAGCCGCGCAGTGCCGCGCCGTGACGGTCGAGCGAGAACGAGAACATCGTCCGCCCGGCAATATCGAGCGCGAGGCGCTGCATCGCTTCGCGCAGATCGAACGGGCGGCCGCATGTCGTCGTCAGTTCCGACACCATCTCGTCGGTCGCGGCGATCATATGCGGCACCAGCATGCTGACGGCGCGCGGAGAGAAGGCGGGCGCCAGCGTGCGACGCTGATGCTTCCAGGCTTTGCCCTCCGACAGCAGCAGTCCTTCCTCGCCGAGAATCGGCCGCAGCACGCGGATGCCGACATGCGTCCGGCCGTAATTCTCGTAATTGTCGATCAGGACGTGCTTGATCGCCTGCGGCGCGTTCACCGTAAAACTGTTGCGGCCGAGAAACTTGCCCCGGAGGATGTCCTCCTCATAGGCGCGACGGCTCCAGGTGCCGATCGTGCTGTGGCGCATCGCGACGATTCGAGAGAGCGTGGACATGTCCGGCGGCGCGGGGTCCGGGCGCGGCGGGGTGACGGATTGGCGAACGACCGGATCGGCAAGACTCTCGGCAATGCTCATGATCGATCCTTTGCGGGCACTGAACGAGCTAAAGCTAGGGATGGAACAGGCTGTTTGGCAACCTCTCGTTCACCACCATGCGCTATGCCCCAATTCTGCCGCCTTCCGGCTACGATAACATCGCAGCGGAGTGGGGATATGGTGGCTTCGCAAAGGGTTTGGCGCTTTTGTCGGGCGACAAGGCGGCAAATCGTGAGTTCGGGGGCCTTAGGTTTGACGATGGCGGGGACGATCGAGGAGGGGCGGCTCGGGCGCGCGGTGAAGGCCGTGGCGGCCTCCGGCCTTTGCCTGATGCTGGCGCAGTGCGGTTCGGCGTCGAAACTCACCAACAGGCTCGATCCCAAATACGGCGTGGCGGCCAGCCCGCGGGTCGTTCAATCCGGCGAGGCGGTCCCCCGCGGCGGCGGCACCTACCGGGTCGGCAAACCCTATACGGTGGGCGGGCGGGTCTACACGCCGGAAGAGAATCGGAACTACCGGGCCGAGGGCCTGGCATCCTGGTACGGCGACGATTTCCACGGCCGGCTGACGGCGAACGGCGAAGTCTTCGACATGACGTCGATTTCGGCGGCGCATCCGACCATGCCGATGCCGAGCTATGCGCGCGTCACCAATATGCGCAACGGCAAGTCGCTGATCGTGCGCGTGAACGATCGCGGGCCGTTCCACGGCAATCGCGTCATCGACGTGTCGAATCGTGCCGCCAAGCTTCTGGAATTCGATCGAATGGGAACCGCGCGCGTGCGGGTCGAATATGTCGGCCGCGCCTCGCTCGACGGTTCCGACGACAACCGCCTGCTGGCGACCTTGCGTGACGGCACGCCGGCGCCGGCCCCGTCCACCGTCATGGTCGCGTCCGCAAAACCTTTCGTTCCGCAGGTTGCCTCGTCGCTGCGCGGGACGGTCAGCGGCGACATCCCGATGCCGGAGGGGCGTCCTTATACGCTCGGCCACACCACCTCCGACATGGCGTCCGTCAGCGCGACCTCGGACATGACGGCCTCGCGCCGGCGACCTGCGCGGGGCGGGTCTACAGTTGCTGATGGCGGCGACTATCATCCGGGTAGCCGGTATCCGCAAGCCGCGCCGGTGGCGTCGTACGCAGCCCCCGCGCCCGTATCGGGGCCGGCGCTGGGGATGCGCGGCCTCTATTGAGGTTCCCGCCTCGGCGGTGCGAAATCTCGGGCTCATCACATCTTGTTGTGAGGGATGCCCGGGGCCGAATTGTTCGGCGGCGGAACGGCTGTTAGAACCCTCGAAATCCAACGGATATTCGGGATTCTGGACGTGTTCGGAGCGGGCCATACATCGAGCGACGGGACGCGGCCGGGACGGGCCGCGCGCGGCCTGCTGCTTGGCCTCGTACTCGCCGTCGGCATCAGTCTTTTCGCGATCTCCCACACTCAAGCCGCCAACAACAGCGTTCAGGGCGGGGTGAAGAAGGAGGTGAGCGGCTTCGACACCGACGCGCCTTTCGCCATTCTGATCGAGGCCGAAAGCGGCAGCGTCCTGTTCGAAAAAGACGCCGACGCGCTTTCCGCGCCGTCCAGCATGATGAAGCTCATGACCGCGGAAGTCGTCTTCGAGGCGCTGAAAAACGGTCGCATCAAGCTGACCGACGAATATCGCGTCAGTGAGAATTCCTGGCGCAAGGGCGGCGCGCCGTCCGGCGGCTCGACCATGTTCGCGGCGCTGAACTCTCAGGTCAGCGTCGCGGACCTGCTGCGCGGCCTCGCCGTGCAGAGCGCGAACGACGCCTGCATGATCCTCGCCGAAGGGATCGCGGGCGACGAGGCGGCCTTCGTGGCGATGATGACCAAGCGCGCGCGCGAAATCGGGCTGACGCGGTCCACCTTCGGCAATTCCAGCGGTCTTCCCGATCCGAACAACCGCATGACTGTGCGCGAACTGGCGATGCTCGCCCGGCACATCATCTTCGATCATCCAGACTTCTATCCGTTGTTTTCGGAGCGCGAGTTCACCTGGAACAAGATCCGCCAGCAGAACCGCAACCCGTTGCTGGCACTGGTGCCGGGCGCGGACGGCTTCAAGACCGGCTACACCAAGGAGGGCGGCTACGGCATGGTCGCCACGGTGCTGCAAGACGGGCTGCGGCTGATCGCCGTGGTGAACGGCATCGAGGACGCGAAGGATCGCCTGACCGAAACCCGTAAGCTGCTCGACTGGGGTTTCAAGAATTTCGAAATGCGGCCGCTGTTCGCCGCCGACCAGACCATTGGCAACGCCAAGGTGTTCGGCGGCGAAAGCGGCTCGGTCGCGCTGAAAAGCGACGGGCCGGTGCGGGTGATGACCCATCGCAGCGGCAATGACCGGCTGATCGCGCGCATCATCTACACCGGGCCGGTGCGGGCGCCCGTCAAGGCCGGTCAGCCGATCGGCACGGTCAAGGTGTGGCGCGGCGAGACGCTGGCTGTGGAAGCCCCCTTGTTCGCGGCGGAAGCGGTTTCTGAGGGGACGATGACGCGCAAGGCCGTCGATACCGCGAGCGAACTCGCCATCGGGTTTTTGCGGGCGGGGCTCGACAAGGTTCTGAGCAAAGAACCGAAAACGGCGCAGCCATGAGCGTCTCCAAATATGCTCCCAAGCAGCGCGGCCGTTTCATCACCTTCGAAGGCGGCGAGGGGTCGGGCAAATCGACCCAGATCAAGCTTCTCGCCGAAACGCTGAAGGAGCTCTGCGTCGGCACCGTCGTCACCCGCGAGCCGGGCGGCTCGCCGGGCGCGGAAATCGTCCGCCATCTGGTGCTGTCCGGCATGGGCAAGATATTGGGGTCGGCCGGCGAGGCGCTGTTGTTCGCCGCCGCCCGCGACGATCATGTCCGCAGCGTCATCGCGCCCGCGCTGATCCGGGGCCAGTGGGTGCTGTGCGACCGCTTCACCGATTCGACGCTGGCCTATCAGGGCTATCTCGGCGACGTCGAGATCAGCCTCTTGCGGGCATTGGAGCGCGTGACGATCGCCGGCTTGCGGCCGGACCTCACCTTCATTCTCGATATCGATCCCGAGATCGGCATGGCGCGGGCGGCGAAGCGGCGCGGGCAGGAGGTGCCGGACCGGTTCGAGGCCGAAGGCATCTCGTTCCATCGGCGGCTGCGCGACGCCTATCGGCAGATCGCCGCCGACGAGCCGGACCGCTGCGTCGTCATCGACGCCGCAGCGGATGTGCCATCGATCGCGAGCCGCATCGCCGGCATCGTCATGGACCGCTTCGGGCTTCAGGAAGCGCCGCTTGAGGTGTACATCCCATGAGCCGGTTATGAGCAAGCGTCCCGCCACTACCGCCGCCGCTTCTGCCTGGCGGCGTCCGCAGGAAACCCTGTCGCTGTACGGCCATGAGGATGCGGAAACCACTCTGCTCGACGCCTGGCGCGGCCGGCAGTTTCCGCACGCCTGGCTGCTCGGCGGGCCGCAGGGGATCGGCAAGGCGACGCTGGCCTATCGGATGGCGCGTTTCGCGCTCGCGCGTCCCGATTCCCGATCCGCGGACATCGTCGGCGCGTCGTCACTGGCGGTCGATGCATCCGACCCGGTCGTCCACCACGTCGCTGCCGGCACACATGGCGGTCTGCTGGTGCTGGAGCGCATGCCGAACGACAAGGGCGTGCTGAAGACGGAAATTTCCGTCGAGCAGACGCGGGAGACGGTTCCGTTCTTCGGCGCGACGGCTTCGGCCGGCGGCTGGCGGGTCTGCATCGTCGATGCGGTGGAAGAGCTGAACGCCAGCTCCGCCAATGCCTTGCTGAAGGTTCTTGAGGAGCCGCCGGAGCGGTCTATGTTCCTGCTGGTGAGCCATTCGCCGGCGCGCGCGCTGCCGACCATCCTGTCGCGCTGCCGCAAGCTGCTGCTGCGGCCGCTTGCGCCGGACGATGTCGCGCGCGCTGCCGCCGACGCGCTGGACGGGCAGGGCGATATCGAAGCCCTGCGCGCGGCGGCTGCCGTCAGCGAGGGCAGCGTCGCCCGCGCGCTGACGCTGTTCGGCAGCGACGCCGGCGGCCTTCAGCAGAAGACCGAGGCGATCCTGCGCACGCTGCCGCAGGTCGATCCGCGCGCGCTGCACGGGCTTGGCGATTCGCTTGCGGGGACGGACCGCGCCAAGCTGCTGGCGTTTTCCGACGCGCTTGAACGCTGGATGGCGGCGCAATTGCGTGACCCCACCTCAGCTAACGCCGATTTGCCCCGCCTTGCGCGGCTTTCCGAGGTGTGGGAAAAGATTGCGCGCGCCCTGCGCGAAACTCAGGAATTCAACTTGGAACGCAAGCCGCTGGTCTTTTCGGTGTTCGGAATGCTTGCTGAGGCCATGCGCTGACCGCAGCGCCTTCGTTCGTCCTCACCTTCCAAAGCCCATTCCGAATTCAAGTCTGACATCATGACCACCGACACTTCATCGTCCCGTCCGCGCTATTATCTCACCACCGCGATCGCCTATCCGAACGGCGTGCCGCATATCGGCCACGCCTATGAGGCGATCGCCACCGACGCGCTGGCGCGCTTCCAGCGGCTCGACGGCAAGGACGTGTTCTTCCTGACCGGAACGGACGAGCACGGCCTGAAAATGGTGCAGACGGCCGCGCGCGAAAACATCTCGACGATGGACTTCGCCACCCGCAACGCCGCGCGCTTTAAGGAGATGGACGAACGGCTAAACGTCTCGTTCGACCGCTTCATCCGCACCTCGGAGCCCGCGCATCACCAATCCGTGCAGGCGATCTGGAACCGGATGCTTGAGGCCGGCGACATCTATCTCAGCGCCTATTCGGGCTGGTACTCGGTGCGCGACGAAGCCTACTACGACGAAAGCGAAACGGTCGTCGGCGAGGACAAGGTCCGCCGCGGGCCGCAGGGAACGCCAGTCGAATGGGTGGAGGAGAAGAGCTACTTCTTCAAGCTCTCCGCCTATCAGGACCGCCTGCTGAAGCTCTACAGCGAGCAGCCGGATTTCATCGGCCCGGATTCGCGGCGCAACGAAATCGTCTCGTTCGTGAAGGGCGGCCTGAAGGACCTGTCGATCTCGCGCACCACTTTCGACTGGGGCGTGAAGGTGCCGAACGACCCCGAGCACGTGATGTATGTCTGGGTCGACGCGCTGACCAACTACATCACCGGCGTCGGCTTTCCGGACGAAACCGCACCCGAATGGCGCTACTGGCCGGCGGACGTGCACGTCATCGGCAAGGACATCATCCGTTTCCACGCGGTGTACTGGCCGGCGTTCCTGATGTCGGCCGGCATCGCGCTGCCGAAACGCGTCTTTGCGCATGGCTTCCTGTTCAACCGCGGCGAGAAAATGTCGAAGTCGCTCGGCAATGTCGTCGATCCGTTCAATCTGGCGGATCAGTACGGCGTCGATCAGCTGCGCTATTTCTTCCTGCGCGAAGTGCCGTTCGGCCAGGACGGCAATTACAATCACGAGGCGATTGTCGCGCGCACCAATGCCGACCTCGCCAACGATCTCGGCAATCTCGCCCAACGCTCGCTGTCGATGATCGGCAAGCAGTTCGGCGGCGTGCTGCCGACGCCGGGCGAACTCAGCGACACCGACACGGCCATCCTCACGCAGGCCGACGGCATGCTGGCGCTGGCGCGCGAGGCGATGCAGACCCAGCAGATCCATCAGGCGCTGAATGCGGTCTGGGCGGTGGTCGCCGAAGCCAACCGCTATTTCGCGGGCGAAGCGCCCTGGGCGCTGGCCAAGACCGATCCGGCGCGGCAGAAGACGGTGCTGTATGTCACCGCCGAGGTGATCCGCCAGATCGCCATTCTGGCACAGCCCTTCATGCCGGCGTCTTCGGAGAAGCTGCTCGACCTGCTGGCGCTGCCGGCGGAGGCGCGCGACTTCGCGTCGCTCACGACGCGGCTGACCGCCGGCAGCCAGTTGCCGCCGGCCGCGCCCGTGTTCCCGCGCTATGTCGAGCCGAAGGAGGCGTGATGCTGGTTGACAGCCATTGCCATCTCGACTTCCCGGACTTCGCCGACGATCTCGACGGCATCGTCGCGCGCGCCGAGGCGGCCGGCGTCGGCCGCATTGTGACGATCTCGACGCGCGTACGCAGGTTGAGCGGGCTGCTCGCGATCGCGGAGCGGTTTCCCAACGTCTATTGCTCGGTCGGCACGCATCCGCATCACGCCGACGAGGAGGACGGGATTTCCGCGCAGGAACTGATCGAAGCGACGCGCCATCCGAAAGTGGTGGCGCTGGGCGAGGCGGGCCTCGATTATTTCTACGAGAACGGTTCGCCGGCGGCGCAGGCGAGAGGATTTCGCGCGCATATCGCGGCGGCGCGCGAGACCGGCCTGCCGCTGGTGATCCACACCCGCACGGCGGACGAGGATTGCCAGCGTATCCTTGAAGACGAGATGGGGAAGGGCGCGTTCAAGGCGGTGCTGCATTGCTACACCGGCGGGCGTGAGCTGGCGATGCGGGCGATCGAGCTTGGCCTGTCGATCTCGTTTACCGGCATCATCACCTTCAAGAACTCGCAAGTCTTGCGCGATCTCGCGGCCGAGCTGCCGGCCGACCGGATCATGGTCGAAACCGATGCGCCTTATCTCGCGCCAGGCAAGCATCGCGGCAAGCGCAACGAGCCGTCTTTCGTCGTGGACACGGCAAAGGTCCTCGCCGAGACGCGCGGCGTGACGCTGGAGGAAATTTCGCGGCAGACGACGGAAAACTTCTTCCGCCTGTTCGACAAGGTGCCGCGCGCAAACGGAGCAGCCGCGGCATGACAGTTGTCGTCACAATCCTCGGCTGCGGCTCGTCCGCCGGCGTGCCGCGCCCGGCGCTCGGCTGGGGCGCGTGCGATCCGAACAATCCGAAGAACCGGCGACGCCGCTGCTCGATCCTGGTCGAGCGCATCGGCCCTAACGGCACGACGCGCGTGCTGATCGACACCTCGCCCGACCTGCGCGAGCAATTGATCGATGCGAATGTCGATCATCTGGACGCGGTGCTCCTGACACATGAGCATGCGGACCAGACCCACGGCATCGACGATCTGCGCTCGGTCGTGATGCATCAGCGCTCGCGCATTCCGGTGTATCTCAATCGATCGACGGCGCGCGATATCCTGTCGCGCTTCGCCTATTGCTTCGTGCAGGCGCCCGGCAGCGACTATCCGCCGATCCTCGAAAACCGCCCGATCGAGGCGGGCGAAGCGCGGACGATCGAAGGGAAGGGCGGAGCCCTCACCTTTGCGCCGTTCCTCGTCGATCACGGCAACATTCCGGCGCTCGGCTATCGCTTCGGCGACGTCGCCTATTCGCCGGACATGAGCGACATTCCGCGCGAGAGCCTCGGCGCGTTGCAGAACCTCGATCTGTGGGTTATCGACGCGCTGCGCTACGCGCCGCATCCGACGCACACCAATGTCGACCAGGCGCTGTCTTGGATCGCGCTGATGAAACCACGCCGCGCGGTGCTGACCAACATGCACACCGACCTCGACTACGAGGTGCTGCGCGCAAAACTGCCGGACGGCGTCGTGCCGGCCTATGACGGCATGCGGCTGGAGGCGAACGACCCGTCGTCGTGAAGGCGAGCGCCTACGCCGTCATGTAAGCTGTTCTAAGCCGTGATTGCGTCGGCCGACTTCACCTGATTGCGCAGTTCGAATTTCTGGATCTTGCCGGTCGAGGTTTTCGGCAGCGGGCCGAACAGCACGGTCTTCGGCGTCTTGAAGCCCGGCAATTCGTTGCGGCAGAAAGCGATGATTTCCGCCTCGGTCGCTTTCGCGCCGTCCTTCAGCTCGATGAACGCGCAAGGCACCTCGCCCCATTTGGAATCCGGCTTGGCGACCACGGCGGCAAACAGCACCGCCGGATGTTTGCACAGCACGTCCTCAACCTCGACCGACGAGACGTTCTCGCCGCCGGAAATGATGATGTCCTTGGAGCGGTCCTTGATCATCACATAGCCTTCGGCGTCCAGCACGCCGAGATCGCCGGTATGGAACCAGCCGCCGACGAAAGCTTCGCGCGTCGCGGGCTCGTTCTTCAGGTAACCCTTCATGACGATGTTGCCCCGGAACATGACCTCGCCGATGGTCTCGCCATCGCGCGGCACTTCCTTCATCGTCTCGGGGTCCATCACCGTGACGCTGTCCTGCAAGTGATAGGCGACGCCCTGACGCCGCTTCAGCTGCGCGCGCTCGGTCACGGGCAGGGCGTCCCAGCCGGGCTGTTCGGCGCAGACTGAGGCGGGGCCGTAGACCTCGGTCAGGCCATAGACATGCGTCAGTTTGATGCCGATGTCCTCCGCGCCCTGGATCATCGCCACCGGCGGCGACGCGCCGGCCACGAGCCCGGACACTTTTCGGGCGGCGTCGCCATGCGGGGCCATCGGCGCGTTGATGAGCGTCGTGTAGACGATCGGCGCGCCGCACATGTGGGTCACGCCGTGCTTCGGAATCAGTTCGAAAATCTTCGCCGGATCGACCTTGCGCAGGCAGACATTGACGCCGGCCGCCGCCGCGATCGTCCACGGAAAGCACCAGCCGTTGCAATGGAACATCGGCAGCGTCCAGAGATACACCGGGTGCTGGCCGAGATTGCCTGAGAGAATGTTGCTGACGGCGTTCAGATACGCACCGCGATGATGGGTGACGACGCCCTTCGGATTGCCGGTCGTGCCGGAGGTGTAACCCAGCGCGATCGCGTCCCATTCGTCCGGCGGCAGTGATCCCTCGAAGGACGGATCGCCGCTGGCGAGCAGGGCCTCATATTCGATCTGGCCGATCCGCCGGCCGCCATTGAATGCGGCGTCGTCGACATCGACCACCAGCGGCTTCGGGCCATTCATGCGCGCCAATGCCTCCGCCATGACCTCCGAAAACTCCGGGTCGACCAGCAGCACCTTTGCGCCGCCATGCTCCAGCATGAAGGCGATCGCGCCGGCGTCGAGCCGCGTGTTGAGCGCGTTCAGCACACCGCCGGCCATCGGCACTGCGAAATGGGCCTCATACATCGCCGGGATGTTCGGCAGCATCGCCGCCACCGTGTCGCCGCGACCGATCCCGTTGTCCGCCAGCCAGGAGCCAAGGCGGCGGCAGCGGTCATAGGTCTCGGCCCAGGTGAAGCTGCGGTCCTCATGCACGACGCTGGTGAGCCGCGGATAGATATGCGCGGTGCGCTTCAGAAAGCTGATCGGCGAGAGCGGCACGTAATTGGCCGGCGTCTTCTCCAGTCCGCGGTCGTATTGATTGACGGCTTTGTCCATGGCGTCCTCGCTGCGCTTTGGCATTCGACTTTCTCTTGTTCGCGCATGATCTTTTTCCGAAAACCGGTTCCCACTTTTCGGGATCATGCTTTAGCTATAAGCGCGTCGCGCGGCTGCCGCCAGCATTGTTGGACGGCGTTCGCCAGCTCGGAGCTATACAAGAGTTCGATCCAAGCCGTTGGTGTAACTCGTCTTTCCGTGTCAGATAAAATATTCCATAATATGTCTTATGCGAATTAGATGTTAGGGCGTCGGCGCATCGGGCGAACAGTCCCTGTCGGTCTATCCGAGCCTAAAATCTGAAATCCCAGCCGATCCATTCGCACAGGCCGCGGCCCATCACGCCCTCGAGGTCCGGTCCCTTCAGCCACGGAAGCTCCTCGGTGAAGAACGTGACGCACTGGCGATAGCTGCACGGCATCCGCGTGATGTCCGTGCCCCAGAACATGCGCTGCGGGCCGAAGGCGTCGAAGATGCGGTGCAGGCCGTCATGGATGTTGCGGAACGGATAGGCCTGCGTCGAATAATGCGGCGCGCCGGTCGCCTTGACCGCGACGTTCGGCAGCTTCGCGAGCGCCACCAGTTCGTCGAGATGGATGAAGGCTTCCGCATCCTGGCCATGGCGGTTGAGGCCGCAATGGTCCAGGATCAGTTTCAGGCCGGGATGGCGCTCGGCGATCTCGCGGAATTTCGGCAGGAAGAGGCCGCCCATCATCGCGATCGGAAGCCCCTCTTGCTCCGCCGCTAGCCAAAGCCAGTCCAGCGACCCGTCATGCAGCCAGACCTGCTGCTCCGGCGACAGGAAAGCCCAGCGCAGCCCCATCATGCCGGGCTGATCGCGCCAGCCGTGAATGAGCTTGCGGTTCTGCGGATCGCGAAGCGGAAACTGGCCCATCACGGCGTAGCGGTCGGGGTATCTTGCCGCCGACTCGACGGCATAGGCATTGGCGTCCGGGTCCCAGCCCGCGGGCGGATGGATCAGCGCCGCATCGACGCCCGCCTCGTCCATCTCCTTCAGGCAGTCCTCGGCGGTGAACGCCGCGACCTTGCGATGCAGGCCAGACGGTGCCGTAACGGTCTTGGTCCAGATATGAACCTGTGCGTCGATGATCTTCATGGCGCTCGCTCCCGCGCAAACGCCTGACCTTACACCACCGGACGCGCGGCGCTCCAGCGGCTCAGGCCAGATCCAGCCGACGGTCGCGCCGGCGCAGCCATTCGATCGCCGGCAGCGTCAGCAGCACCATCCACGCCTTGCCGACGATCTGGCCCAGCAGGAAATCGAAGCTGCCGAACGCTAGCCAGAGGAAGACGATCGAGTCGGCGACCAGACCCACCACGCTGCTGGCGAGCACCGCCAGCACCAGCCCCCGCTTCTGCAACGGCGTGTAGACCGCGAAATCGGCCAGCTCCGACAGCAGGAACGCCATCGTAGAGGCCACCACCAGCGAGAACGGCGCGAGCACACCGGAAATCGCAGCGCCCGCGATGATCGCGCCAAAACCGTAGGCGATCCCGAGTCGGCGCTGCACAAGGTCGCGCAGCACCAGCGCCAGCCCGACCAGCAGCACGCCGCTCGGGGCCATCAGGCCGGGCGCGACCGGAACCAGACACGGGCCATGCGGTGTGCAGACCGTTCCGACATTGCCGATCATCCAGTTGGCGAGCGGGATGCAGGCGATATAGGCGGCCAGGAAGGCGAAACCCTCGGCCTCGCGCCGTTCATTCACAATCATTCGCAGCCTTCGGAAATCTCAGGGTATCTCCTGCGCCTGATAGCGGTTCCAGCCCTCACTGCGCAAGCGGCAGGCCGGGCATTCGCCGCAGCCGAAGCCCCATGCGTGGCTGCTCGTCCGGTCGCCGAGATAGCACGAATGGGAAGCCGAGCGGATCAGTTCCACCAGCGGATCGCCGCCAAGCTGAAACGCAAGCCGCCATGTCGCCGCCTTGTCGCGCCACATCAGCGGCGTGTGCAGGACGAAGCGGCGATCCATGCCGAGATTGATGGCAAGCTGAAGCGCCTTGATGGTGTCGTCGCGGCAATCCGGATAGCCGGAATAATCCGTCTCGCAGACGCCGGTGACGATGTGGCGAATGCCGCGGCGATAGGCGAGCGCCGCCGCGAAAGTCAGGAAGATCAGGTTGCGGCCCGGAACGAAGGTGTTGGGCAGCCCGCCCTCGCCCATGGCGATCTCGACGTCGCGCGTCAGCGCCGTCTCGGAGATGTCGCCGAGCGTGGGAATGTCGAGCGTATGTTCGCCGCCGAGCTTGTCTCCCCAGCGTGGATTGATCTTGCGAAGCCCGTCGACCAGCGGCGTCCGGCAGGCCAGTTCCACAGCGTGCCGCTGGCCGTAGCGAAAGCCGATGGTTTCGACCGTATCGAAGCGGCTCAGCGCCCAGGCCAGACACGTCGCCGAATCCTGGCCGCCCGAGAACAGGACCAGTGCCTTCTGTTGCAAATTCATGCTCCTTTGGACCTGCTCTACCACCTGTGCGGAACGAAACAACATCTCTGGGACGAAACCTTTCCGTCAGGCATAAGCGGCTCCAAACAGTGCTTTCAGGATCGTTGCATGACCCCTTCCCCGAAGATCGGCCGGCTGCTGGAAATCATGGCGGCGTTGCGGACCCCGGTGACGGGTTGCCCGTGGGATGTCGAGCAGACGTTCGAGACCATCGCACCCTACACGATCGAGGAAGCCTACGAGGTCGCAGACGCGATCGCACGCAGCGATCTCGACGATCTGAAGGACGAATTGGGCGACCTTCTCTTCCAGGTGGTGTTTCACGCGCGCATGGCCGAAGAGGCCGGCGCGTTCGCCTTCGGCGATGTGGTGGAAGCGATCACCCGCAAGATGATCCGCCGTCACCCGCATGTCTTCGGCGAGCGCGCTGGGCCGACGACGCATGAGCAGATCAAGGGCACATGGGCCGTCATCAAGGCGCAGGAAAAAGCCGAACGCGCCGAGCGGAACCCGCAGCGCGTGACGCAAGAGTCCTCCCTGCTCGCCGGCGTGAAAGCCGGCCTGCCCGCGCTCGCCCGCGCGTTCGAATTGCAGAAGAAGGCGGCGACCGTCGGCTTCGACTGGAAGGAGCCAGCCCCCGTGCTCGACAAGGTCCGCGAGGAAACCGACGAGGTGGAGGAAGCGCTGCGCTCGCGCGACGCGGCGGCCGTCAGCGACGAGATCGGCGATCTGATCTTCACCGCGATCAATCTCGCGCGGGTCAGCGGCGTCGATCCGGAAACGGCGCTGCGCGCGACCAACCGCAAATTCGAGCGCCGCTTCGCTTTCGTCGAGCGCGAGATCGCCGCGCAAGGCAAGACGCTGGAGCAGGCCACGCTCGACGAGATGGAAGCAGCCTGGGTTCGGGCGAAGACGGAATCCCCGGACGAGTCTCGCGGCCCGTTATGAGTCTCTCCGGCCGGACGGCTGGAACCGCCGCGTCACCATGTCCTGACGATCCTTGTCGACGCGCACGGTGACACTGTAACGGCCCTCGTCGAGATGCTTGTCCAGCACCTCTGTATGGCGGTGCAGCCAGCTCATGCCCGCGCCGTCGGCGGCGTCGATCGACAGATGCAAGGTGGTCTTGGCCGCGCCGAGCCGCTCCTCGATCGCCAGAAGAAGCGCGTCCAGCCCCTCCCCGGTCACGGCCGACACCATGAAGGGCTTTCGCTCGCGCGGCTGACGCAGCGCGATGTTGCGGAGCTGCTCGCGGCCGGCATCGTCGAAGCGATCGATCTTGTTCCAGACCTCGATGATGCGGTCCTCGTCGTGCTCGTCGAAGCCGAGTTGCTGCAACACGCTTTCCACATCCCGCTTCTGCGCCTCGGTATCGGGCTGCGAAATGTCGCGGACATGAACGATGATGTCTGCCTCCAACACCTCCTCCAGCGTGGCGCGGAAGGCAGCGACCAGCGTGGTCGGCAAGTCCGAGATGAAGCCGACCGTATCCGACAGCATGGCCTTGCTGCCGTGCGGCAATGTCAACGCGCGCAACGTCGGATCGAGCGTGGCGAACAGCATGTCGGCCGCCTGAACGTCGGCGCGCGTCAGCCGGTTGAACAGCGTCGACTTGCCGGCATTGGTGTAGCCGACCAGCGCCACGATCCGGTACGGCACGCGCTGCCGGCCGGCGCGATGCAACCGGCGCGTCGCCTGCACTTTGCGCAGATCGCTTTCGATCCGAACGATACGCTCGCCGATCATCCGCCGGTCGGCTTCGATCTGGGTTTCGCCAGGACCGCCGAGAAAGCCGAAGCCGCCCCGCTGACGCTCCAGATGTGTCCACGATCGCACCAGCCGGCTGCGCTGATAATTCAGATGCGCCAGCTCGACCTGCAACGAACCCTCGCGGGTCTTCGCACGCTGTCCGAAAATTTCGAGGATCAGACCGGTGCGGTCGAGGACTTTGGTGTTCCACTCTTTCTCAAGATTGCGCTGCTGCACCGGCGACAGCGCGCAATCCATCACCACCAGATCGGCATTGTGCAGCTTCACCAGACCGGCGATCTCCTCGACCTTGCCCTTGCCGAGATAGGTCGCGGGACGGATCTGGCTGATCGGAGCGCTGAACGCCGCCTCGACGTTCAGCGCGATCGCGCGGGCAAGACCGCTGGCCTCCTCCAGCCGGGCCTCCATGTTGCGGGCCGACATCGGCTCGCCGCCGGTCCGCTGCCGCAAATAGGGGCCGACGACCACAACCGTGCCGGTCGATCCGCCCGTCTCGGGTCCGGAGGATTCGGCGCGCGCTGAATGTTTTCGTCGCGGTTCCAATCGGGACCACTCAGCTGGGCGTGTCTTCGCCGCTCTCGAACAACTGGATGGGTGCGCCGGGCATGATGGTGGAGATGGCGTGCTTGTAGACGAGCTGCGAATGTCCGTCGCGGCGAAGCAACAGACAGAAATTGTCGAACCAGGTGACGATGCCTTGCAGCTTGACGCCGTTGACCAGGAAGATCGTGAGCGGCGTCTTCGTCTTGCGGACGTGATTCAGAAACGTGTCTTGCAAATTCTGTGCGCGGTCGGCCGCCATCATTGTTATCCCGTGATTACCGTTTCTCATTGTCGTTGGACCGGTTGTCGTTGACTGGCGGACTCCTTTGTTTCGCCTGTCGAAACTACCGGTCATCGCGCGTCACCGGCTGTCCCTGTCCGAAGAACACGATTGCTTGATTAGATGGCAGGCCGCGTTGTTAGGCAAGACTGATGCTGCGCGCGAGCGGTAAATAATGAAACCTTTTCACGAAACCTCGGCGAAGCGATGAAATTCTTCCCTCAGCCTGCGTGAAATCGGACCTGGCGCGCCATCGGCAATCATACGATCGTCGATCTTGACCACCGGCATGACGATCTGACTCGCCGACGTCACGAACGCTTCCGCTGCGGCATAGGATCGTCCGGCGTGAAGGCGCGCTCCTCCAGCCGTAGTTGCAGCGCTTCAAGCACGTTCATCAGCACCGCGCGCGTGATCCCTGACAGAATGTGGTTGTCGGCCTTGCGTGTGACGACGCGGCCGTCATGCGTTACGATCCATGCATTGCTCGACGCGCCCTCTGTGACAAAGCCGTCGCGGTCGACGAACCATGCCTCGTAAGCGCCGCGGTCCTTCGCCTCCTGCTTCGCCAGCACGTTCGGCAGCAGCGACACAGATTTGATGTCCACGCGCGGCCAACGGTTCTCCGCCGTGGTGATGACGGCGATGCCCTTCTTCGCCGTCTCCTGATTTTTCTTGAAGCTCAGATTCTTCGCGGTCACGACCATCGCCGGCCGGACCGGCTGGGTCGGAAAGGCGTGATCGCGTCGCGCTACGCCGCGCGTGATCTGAAGATAGACGAGACCGTAATCCACGCGGTTGCGCCGCACCGTCTCGCGCATCACGAATTCGATCGAGACAAGCGGCATCGGCTGCGCGATCCGCAACTCGCTCAGGGAGCGTTGCAGGCGCGCCAGATGCCGCGGCGCGTCCACGAGCTTGCCGTCGCGCACTTCGCAAACCTCATAGACGCCGTCGGCGAACTGATAGCCGCGATCCTCGACATTGACGCTGGCATCGCGCGCCGGAACGTAGCGACCATTGACGTAAGCGAAGCGTGACATGCGCTGGGCCGCCCTCTTGTAAAAATTATCCGACGCCGAGCGCCTTGAGCTTGCGATGCAGCGCCGAGCGCTCCATGCCGACGAATTCGGCGGTGCGGGAAATGTTGCCGGAGAAACGGCTGATCTGCGCGATCAAATAGTCGCGCTCGAACACCTCGCGCGCCTCGCGCAAGGGCAGTCCCATGATGTGCTCGCCGTTCTGGCCGGTCGGCATTGCCGGCACCATCGAGCCGACATCCTGCGGCAGCATGTCTGCGGTGATGAGCGCGTCGGGGTCGCCACCAGCAAGGATCATCAGCCGTTCCACGTTGTTGCGAAGCTGGCGCACATTGCCCGGCCAGACATGCGATTGCAGCACGGCCATTGCGTCCTCGCCGATTTTGCGCCGCGGCAGGCCGGTCGCGTTGGAAATCTGATCCATGAAAAATTCGACCAGTTCCGGAATGTCCTCGCGGCGGTCGGACAGAGGCGGCACGCGAATGGGAACCACTGACAGGCGGTGATAAAGGTCCTCGCGGAACCGCCTTCGGCGATCTCGGCTTCGAGGTTGCGCGTGGTCGAGGAGATGATGCGCACGTCGACGCTGACCTTGCCGCTGCCGCCCACCCGCTGAAACGTCTGATCGACCAGCACGCGCAATATCTTGTTCTGCGTCTCGCGCGGCATGTCGGCCACTTCGTCGATGAACAGCGTGCCGCCATGCGCTTCTTCGAGCGCGCCGGCCTTGCGCTGCTGCTCGCCGTTCGACTGCTCGATGCCGAACAGCTCCACTTCCATACGCTCGGGCACGATGGCGGCGGCATTGATGACGACGAACGGCCCCTCCGCGCGCGATGACGTCGCATGCAGCGTGCGCGCGGCGAGTTCCTTGCCGCCGCCCGAGGGGCCGACGATCATGATGCGGCTGTTCGCCTTGGCGGCGCGCTCGACCGTCTGGCGCAACTGGTTCATGCTCGGCGAGCGGCCGATCATGCTGGTGGAGACCGGCGCGAGCTGTTTGAGTTCCTTCACCTCACGCTTCAGCCGCGAGGTTTCAAGCGCGCGGTTGGCAACCAGGATCAGCCGGTCCGCCTTGAACGGCTTCTCGATGAAATCGTAAGCGCCTTTCTTGATCGCTGCGACGGCGGTTTCGATGTTGCCATGGCCGGAAATCATCACCACCGGCACGTCGGCGTGTTCCTGCTTGATGACTTCGAGCAGTTGCAGCCCGTCGAGCTTGCTGCCTTGCAGCCAGATATCGAGGAACACCATGCTGGGCCGGCGGCTCGCGACCTCGGCCAGCGCGGTCTCGCTGTCGCGCGCGGTGCGGGTGCCGAACCCCTCGTCCTCCAGGATGCCGGCGACAAGCTCGCGGATATCGGCCTCGTCATCAACGATCAGAATGTCATGTGCCATGGCAAATCTTCACTTCAGTTCAACCCGCGGCGACGGCGGTTTTCGTCCCGCCCTCTTCCGTCGGAACCTGCCCCGACGCGGCAAATCTCAGGCTCATCCACGCGCCGCGCTGACCGGGGATGATGTCGGATGCATCGTTCAGTTCGATGCGCCCGCCATGATCTTCCAGAATCCGGCCGACAATCGCGAGGCCGAGTCCGGTTCCCTTCTCGCGCGTGGTCACATAGGGCTCCAGCAGGCGCGAGCGGCTTTCCTTCGGAAGACCGACGCCGTTGTCGATCACGTCGATGACGATGTCCTCACCGTCGCGCCGTGCGCGAACGTCGATGCGTCCCTTGCCTAGCGTATCTGCGGGCACCGCGCCAATCGCTTCGGTCGCATTCTTGATGATGTTCTGAAGGCCCTGCGAAATCAGCCTGCGGTCGAACCGCGCAGGCATCGGATCTTCCTTGATGTCCGTCTCGATATCGATGTCGGGATAGCCGACGCGCATCAGGAACACGACCTGTCGCACCATGTCGGCGGCGTCCTCGCTTTCGATGACAGGTTTCGGCATACGTGCAAAGCGCGAGAATTCATCCACCATCCGTCTTATGTCGTCGACCTGACGGACGATTGTGTCTGTACATTGTTCGAAGACGGCTTTGTCCTCGGTAATCACTTTCCCGTATTTCCGGCGGATGCGTTCGGCCGAAAGCTGGATCGGTGTCAGCGGGTTCTTGATCTCGTGCGCGATGCGGCGCGCGACATCCGCCCAGGCAGAGGTGCGCTGCGCCGACACCAGCTCGGTGATGTCGTCGAGCGTGATGATGTAGCTGTCCTGCGTGTGACCGCTCTGCTCGGCGGAGACGCGCACCGACAGATTGCGATCCTTGCCGCCGCGATTGATGGTGATCTGGCCCTGCACCAGCCGCTGCATGCCCTCGCGCGCGGACGCCATCATCTCCGAAAGTTCGGGCACGATCTCCAGCACGGGGTGTCCGAGCGCTTCCGATTCCGGATGTCCGATGAGTTTTTCGGCGGATCGGTTCAAGATGCCGATCTTGCCCACCTCGTCGACGCCGATGATGCCGGCGCTGGCCGAGGACAGCACCGCTTCGATGAAGCGGCGGCGGCTGTCGATCACGTCGCTGGCGCGCACCAGATCGTCGCGCTGCGTGCGCAATTCGTTGGTCATCTTGTTGAAGGTCGCGCCGAGATGCGCAAGATCGCCCTCGGAGCGGTTGACCGGCACCTGCACCTGAAGGTCGCCGGTCGAAACGAGATTGGCCGCGCCCATCAGCCGCCGGATCGGCGCCACCAGCCAGTTCGCGAAATTCAGCCCGATCAGCACCGACGACATCAGCACCGTCAGCGCGATGACGGTGAACATCAGCGCGAACGCGATCTGAATGCCGAGCCGTCGCGATTCAAGCTCGGCGAATTCGGCGACGCCATCCTGCGTCGTCTGCAATCTCGCCACCACGCGCGGGTCGAGCAGCCGCGCGACATAAAGAAACGTGTTCTCATAGGCGCGCAGACGGATCACCGCGGCGACGTAATTCTGCTCGATGAACACCGCCATCTGCGGCTCGTCCTCGGTCACATTGCTGAGGAATTCGGGCGCGGGCGTCGTAAAACTTTGCTGGATGCCGGTGGCGGCGGTTTCGAGAATGTTGCGGTCCTTGTCGATCAGCATCGCGCCCGGCAGGTTGCGCGCCTGCGCGCCGCTCGTCAGATAACGGCGGAAACTTTCGCGGTCCTGATCGAACAGCGGTCGCGCATTGACGAGATCGCCCGCCATTCCGAGAATGTCGCCGCGGATCAGCCGCGCATGCTCGTTGAGATAGGCATTGGCGACGACGACCGAGTTTTCGATGACCGCCTTGGTCCGGGTCGAGAACAACCGGTCCAGACCCCGGTCGAGCGTGATGTTGGCGACGATCGCGACCAGCACCGAGGGCAGAACGGCGACCACGGAAAACAGCGCGACGATCTGCACATGCAGCCGCGCCGCGGCCCTCCCCCGCCGGCGCGCCTGAATGACCTGCCACATCTCGAAGCCGATGATCGCCAGCAGCAACAGGATCGTCACCGCATTGACGGCGAGGAAGCTAATGACGACCTCATGCGTCGGCACGATCGGCGACAGGCCGAGCAACACCACGAAAGTCAGGAAGGCGGACAGCAGCGCCAGACCGATTGCCGCGCCGGCGAACAGCCTGCGACGTGACCAACTGCGAGGTTCGGCCGGTGGTGCCAGAATAGCGGTGGCCGCTTCAGCAGTGGTCATTGTGAGGTACGGGTGCCCAATGGTTCACTGGCCGTCAGCCGGTGATGCAATCATACAACAAATGTTGCCCAATTGCGACAATTCCGCGGCGCAGGCGGAGATTCAGGTGGCGGTAGAGCGTCGCAGCTATCCCCCGGACCTGAACACCTGAATGTCGAGATCCCTGATCTTCTTCCGCAACGTGTTGTGGTTGACGCCCAGGAGATCGGCCGCCCGGATCTGGTTGCCGCGCGTGGCGGCCAGAGCGGCGGTCAAGAGCGGCACCTCGATCTCGCGCAAAATGCGATGATACAGCCCCGGCGGTGGCAGGCCGTTGGCGTAACCCGCAAAATGCGCGGCCAGATAGGATTCGACCGCCCCGCTCAGGTTGTCGACCGTCTGGGGCGCCGCGCCGCCGCCCGAAATGACGGAAGGCGGCGCGAGTTCACCCTCGATCACGGCGCCGGTGATGACGTCCTGTGGATAAAGCGCCGCGAGCCGCCGCGCGAGGTTCTCCAGTTCGCGAACGTTTCCCGGCCAGCGATACTGTTTGAGAAGTTCCAGCGCCTCTGCGTCGAGCTTCTTCGACGGCAACCCGTCCTTCTCCGCCAGCGAGAAGAAATGTCGGATCAAATCGGGAAGGTCCTCGATCCGCTCGCGCAGCGGCGGCAGCCGGATCGGCACCACGTTCAGGCGGAAAAACAGGTCCTCGCGAAACAGGCCCTGCTGAATGAGAATGCGAAGGTCCTTGTTGGTGGCGGCGATGATGCGCACGTCGGTCTTGATCGGCGTGCGGCCGCCGACGGTGGTGTACTCGCCCTGTTGCAGCACGCGCAAAAGCCGCGTCTGAGCCTCCATCGGCATGTCGCCGATTTCGTCGAGAAACAACGTGCCGCCTTCGGCCTGTTCGAACCGGCCGGAGGCGCGCGTGTTCGCGCCGGTGAATGCGCCGCGCTCATGGCCGAACAATTCGGACTCGATCAGATCGCGCGGAATGGCGGCCATGTTGACGGCGACGAACGGACCGTTCCGCCGTTTGCCGTAATCGTGCAGCGCGCGTGCGACCAGTTCCTTGCCGGTGCCGGATTCGCCGGAAATCATCACCGTCAGATCCGTCTGCATCAGCCGCGCGAGGATGCGGTAGATTTCCTGCATCGCCTGCGAGCGGCCGACCAGCGGAATCGCTTCCAGCTCCGGATCTTCCGGCGCGCGCGGAAGCCGCTCCTTCGGCTCGGAGAGAGCGCGGCCGACGATCGCGATCAGCTCCTTCAGGTCGAACGGTTTTGGCAAATATTCATACGCGCCGCGCTCGGAGGCGCGGATCGCCGTCATGAAGGTGTTTTGGGCGCTCATGACGATGACGGGAAGGTTCGGCCGCATCTTCTTGATGCGCGGCAACAGATCGAAGGCATTTTCGTCGGGCATCACGACGTCGGTGATGACGAGATCGCCCTCGCCCTGACTGACCCAGCGCCACAGCGTGGCGGCGTTGCCCGTGAGCCGCACTTCATAACCGGCGCGCGACAGCGCCTGATTGAGAACGGTACGGATCGCCGTGTCGTCGTCGGCGACCAGAATGCTTCCTGCCGGCATCTTAGTTCCTCATCGCTTGGCCTGGGTTGACAGGCATCAGCGTTCCCGGATCGCTAACGCTCCTCATGGACTCTTGGGTCGGATTGGAAATCGGCATCAGCACGCGAAAGGTCGTTTTTCGCGGCTGGGATTCGCATTCGATAATGCCACCATGATCGCCGACGATCTTCGCCACCAGCGCGAGCCCGAGCCCGCTGCCGGTCGGTTTGGTCGTGACGAACGGATCGAACAGGTTCGGCAGTAGATCGTTCGGAACGCCCGGCCCGTTGTCCTTCACGCAGAATTCGAGCGGCAGCGAGAGCCGCGCCTTCGATCCGGGCAGCGACAGCCGCACGCCCGGCCGGAACGCCGTCGTCAGGTGGATTTCAGCCTCGGGCCCGAGGTCGGCCACGGCCTCCGCCGCGTTCTTCACGAGATTCAGGAACACCTGAATCAACTGATCCTGGTTGCCGAGCACCGGCGGCAGCGACGGATCGTATTCCTCGACGATTTTGATGTTGCGGGCGAAACCCGACTGCGCCAGCCGCTTCACATGGTCCAGCACGGAGTGAATGTTGACGGGGCCGCGCGCGACCGGCCGCTCGTCGCCGAACACCTCCATGCGGTCGACCAGCGTGACGATGCGGTCGGCTTCGTCGCAGATCAGCCGCGTCAGTTGCCGGTCCTCCGACGAGGCCGACTGCTCCAGCAATTGCGCGGCACCCCGGATGCCGGACAGCGGATTCTTGATCTCATGCGCGAGCATGGCGGCGAGCGCGGTGACGGAGCGCGCGGCGCTGCGATGCGTCAGCTGCCGATCCATCTTGTCGGCCATCGTCCGCTCCTGAAGCATGATGACGATGTGGCCGGGCCGCTCGACCAGCGGCGTGACGTGGATGTCGACCTGACGGTCGCCGCCGATGCGCGGCGTGCCGAGATCGACCTTGTATTCGTTGACCGGCGCGCCGATCGCGCGCACCTGCTCGACCAGCGCCAGCAATGGACTGCCGAACGGAATGAGTTCTTTCAGCAACTGCCGTCGCAGCAGATGGGTCGAGATTTCGAAGAAGGATTCGGCGGCGCTGTTCGCATCGACGATCTTTCCGTCGGGCGCGACCAGCAGCACCGGATTGGGCAGCGCGTCGAGCATCGCATCGCCGTCGCCCGGCGAGCGCGTGTGGGTATCGGCCACCGGGCTCATGCCGCCGCACTCCAGGAAAAATCCTCGAACGCATCGACGATCCCGCGTTTCACCTCGGCAGGCTGCTCAGATGTGAGTACCGCGTGACGCCAGCGCGCGAGGGTTTCAGGCGCAACGCCGCTGGTCTGTGCCGCGACGTTAAGGCCCCAGCCGAGATGTTTTCGCGCGTGGCGAAGCCCGATCCGCAGTCCGTAGTGATCCAGCACGCCTTCATACAGCGCGAGCAGATGCGCCCGTTGCACGTCCAGCGGCGGCGCTGCCTCCGACGTTCCCGATACGAGCCGCCGGCCAATCTGCCCCGGCAGCCAGGGCTGTCCCTGCGCGCCGCGGCCGATCATGATCGCATCCGCACCCGATTGATCGAGCGCCTCGCGCGCATCCTCGAACGACAGGATGTCGCCGTTCACAACCAGCGGCACGCTGATCGCCTCCCGCACGGCGCGGATGGCGTGCCAGTCTGCGCTGCCCTTGTAGAACTGGCAGCGCGTGCGGCCGTGAACCGTAATCAGCGTGACGCCCGCCTGCTCCGCCCGCCGCGCCAATTCCGGCGCGTTGATCGAAAAATGATCCCAGCCGAGCCGCATCTTCAGCGTCACCGGCACGGTGACGGCCGCGACGGTGGCCTCGATCAGTCGCAGCGCGTGGTCCAGATCGCGCATCAGCGCGGAGCCTGCCTCGCCATTGGTGACGTGGCGCGCCGGGCAACCCATATTGATGTCGATGATGTCAGCGCCGGCATCGGCGGCGATGCGCGCGCCCTCCGCCATCCAATGCGTTTCGCAGCCCGCGAGCTGAACGACATGCGCGCCGATCCCCGTCGCCTCGCAGCGGAGCTGAGCCAGCGGCCGCCCGTTGGCGAGATCGTTGCTGGCGGTCATCTCGGAGACGACCAGACCCGCGCCAAGTTCGGCGGCCAGCTTGCGGAACGGCGCATCGGTGATGCCGGACATCGGCGCGAGCAGGACCGGCACATCCAGCGCGATGCCGCCGATCGAAAGTATCTTCGCCTCTGATGCGCCAGAGCGGGTCACCTGATTAAGATCCTTTCGGTAGGCAGAACGTCATCGTCCTATTCGCATAAAAATTATGCATGAATATTGATTGCACACAGTTTAACCATTTCCGCGACGGGCGCAAGTGCAGTGCAACAAAAGCTTTGGAAAGCAGCAATTTTTTCGGTGGAACGGACAGCGGAACAGATTCCTGCCTTTTCCTGGACGATCTCTGATAATGGCATCGCCCGAACCCTCTTTCCGCAACATTCAAGGCTCCCGACTCACCGCAAATGTCTCTTAGAACTGCCGCCATCATCGTCGCCGCCGGCCGGGGCCTCCGCGCCGGACCGGGCGGGCCCAAGCAATTCCGTTCGATCGGCGGACGGACCGTCGTCGCCCATGCGCTCGATGCGTTCTGCGACCATCCCGAGGTGAACTGGGTTCAGCCGGTCTGCCATGCGGACGACGCGGAGCCGTTCGCGGCGGCGACCGAGGGCTTGAACTATCTGCCGCCGGTTGCGGGCGGCGCGACCAGGCAGGCGTCGGTGCGCGCAGGACTTATGGCGCTCGCCGACAAGAATCCGGACCTCGTTCTGATTCACGACGCCGCGCGGCCGTTCGTGCCTGCGGCCGTCATCTCGCGCGCGATCGCGGCCGCGAGCGAAACCGGAGCGGCCATTCCGACCGTCGCGGTCGCCGACACCATCAAGGTCGTCGACGCCTCCGGCCGTGTGGTGGATACGCCGACCCGCGCCGCGCTGCGGATCGCGCAGACGCCGCAATCATTCCGCTTCAGGGATATTCTCGCAGCGCATCAGCGCGCGGCCGGCGAAGGCCGCGACGATTTCACCGACGATTCCGCATTGGCCGAATGGGCCGGACTGACCGTATCGACGTTCGAAGGCGATCATCTCAATATGAAACTGACCACTCCCGAAGATTTCGCCCGCGAGGAAGCGCGGCTTGGCGCGGCCCTTGGCGATATCCGCACGGGCACGGGATATGACGTGCATGCGTTCGGCGACGGCGATCATCTGATGATCTGCGGCGTCCGCATTCCGCACAGCCGCGGATTTCTCGCGCATTCGGACGGTGACGTCGGACTGCATGCGCTGGTCGATGCGGTGCTCGGCGCGCTGGCGGACGGCGACATCGGCGCGCATTTCCCCCCCAGCGATCCGAAATGGAAGGGCGCGTCATCGGATCGTTTTCTGGAGGACGCGGTGCGGCGGGTGCGCGAGCGCGGCGGCCGCATCGCGAGCCTCGAAGTCACCTTGATCTGCGAGCGGCCGAAGATCGGCCCGCATCGCGACGCCATGCGCGCACGCATCGCCGAGATTGCAAACGTTCCGGTTTCGCGTGTATCGGTGAAGGCAACCACCAGCGAGCGGCTCGGTTTCACCGGCCGCGAGGAAGGCATGGCAGCGACCGCGAGCGCGACCATCCGCCTGCCCTGGGACAGCAACATCTGATCGGGAGCAGCATCGTGAGCGCGCGTGAAATCAAGTCTCTGGCCCGCTCGCTGCTCGATCTCTGCAAGATGCGCAAGCTGACGATCGCGACCGCCGAATCCTGCACCGGCGGGCTGGTCTGCGCCGCGCTGGTCGAT
This sequence comes from Xanthobacteraceae bacterium, assembly GCA_041397365.1. Classification (GTDB taxonomy): domain Bacteria; phylum Pseudomonadota; class Alphaproteobacteria; order Rhizobiales; family Xanthobacteraceae; genus P52-10. The sequence goes on along the minus strand of JAWKWT010000031.1, from coordinate 10,590 downwards.
ATCCCCGGCTCGTCGGCGGTGGTCGCCAGCGGCTTCATCACCTATTCGAACGAAGCCAAGCACGACATCCTCGGCGTCACGAACCAGATTCTTGCGACCTTCGGTGCCGTCAGCAAAGAGGCCGCACTCGGCATGGCCGCCGGCGCGCTGAAGAAGTCGAAGGCGGACCTGACCGTGTCCGTCACCGGCATCGCCGGCCCCGGCGGCGCGACGCCGGGCAAGCCGGTCGGGCTGGTGCATCTGGCGGCCGCCTCGCGCGACGGCCGGATCATCTCGCGCGAAAAGCGTTTCGGCGCGATCGGCCGCACGGCCGTACGAAACCGCTCGGTGATCGAAGCTTTGAAGATGCTGACGGAACTTGCGCGCGGGCCTGCGAAGCCCGCCAAGCCGGTCAAGCGGCAGGCGCCCGCCGCGGATAGATCGCGTCCGCGCGCTGTTCGAAAGCTCCGGCAAAGCGCTGGAACGCGGCGTCGAACATCGCGCCCATAAGCAGCGCCAGCATCCGGCTCTTGAATTCATAGGCGATGAAGAATCCGACATCGCAGGCCGCCTCGCCGCGCGGCTCGAACGTCCAGCGATTTTCGAGGCTGCTGAAGGGACCGCGCAAATATTCGACGAGAATTTTCAGGTTCGGGCGGTCGAGCGTGACGCGGCTGGTGAACGTCTCGCGCACCAGCTTGAACGACACCGTCATGTCGGCGACGATGGTTTCGGTTCCGTCCGCGCCCGGCGTGCGCTGCCTGATCTTGAGCGACTGGCACATCGGCACGAATTCCGGATAGCGCTCGACATCGGCGACGAGATCGAACATCTCCTCGGCCGAATGGTTGACGCGGCGCTTGTTGGAAAAACGGGGCATGACGGCAACGACTCCGGAACGCTCATCATCAGATAGAGCATTTTCAGCAAAACTGTGAAACGGTTTTGCATCCACAATTTCGGCCGAAACCTGACGGCAGATCAGTTCTGCCGGTTCGGCATGCGCGCTCAGCGCTGCGCCGCCGCCCTCGCCGCTTGCAGCTTTGCGAAATCCTCGCCCGCGTGATGCGAGGAGCGGGTCAGCGGGCTCGCGGACACCATCAGGAAACCCTTGGTATAGGCCGTCTTCTCATAGCCTGCGAACTCGTCCGGCGGAACGTAACGGGCGACGGCGTGATGCTTGCGCGTCGGTTGCAGATATTGGCCGATGGTAAGGAAGTCGACATTGGCGGAGCGCAGATCGTCCATCACCTGCAACACCTCGTGCCGTTCCTCGCCGAGGCCGACCATGATCCCGGATTTCGTAAAAATCGTCGGATCGATTTCCTTGACCCGTTGCAGCAGGCGGATGGAGTGGAAATAGCGCGCACCCGGCCGCACCGACAGATAACGCGACGGAACCGTTTCGAGATTGTGGTTGAACACATCCGGCCGCGACGCGACGACGAGGTCGAGCGCGCCGTCCTTGCGCAGGAAGTCGGGCGTCAGAATCTCGATGGTGGTGGACGGGCAGGAATTGCGGATCGCACGCACCGTTTCGGCGATGTGCTTGGCGCCGCCGTCGGCGAGATCGTCGCGATCGACCGAGGTGACGACGACATGGGCAAGGCCGAGTTTCGCCACGGCGTCCGCCATCCGCTGCGGCTCGGAGGCGTCGAGCGCGGCCGGAATGCCCGTGCGGACATTGCAGAACGAGCACGCCCGCGTGCAGGTGTCCCCCATAATCATGAAGGTCGCGTGCTTCTTGTCCCAGCACTCGCCGATATTGGGGCAGCCGGCCTCCTCGCACACCGTGACGAGGCTGTTGTCGCGGACGATCTTGCGGGTGTCGGCGTAGCCGCGCGTATTCGGAGCGCGCACGCGGATCCAGTCCGGCTTCGGCGGCGACGGCATGTCGGGCCGATGCGCCTTTTCCGGGTGGCGCGGGCGCAACGCCTGCTGCGTAACTGTGTCGATGACGACGACCATGGCCGATCCACTGATATCCGTGATACCTAATCTGCATCGCGCTGCGCCGCAACCCGGCCGGTCGCGTGCTCCGCATGAGAGCCTGCTATGTCCCTGCCCGTCCCGCCGCCCAGCCTCGGAAAAAGGCTGGGGAAAAGCTTCTTCGACCGCAGCGTGCATGAGGTCGCGCCGGCCTTGATCGGCACGACGCTGCTGGTGGATGGCGTCGGCGGCATCGTCACCGAGGTCGAAGCGTATCACCACACCGAGCCGGCCGCGCATTCATATAACGGTCCGACGCCGCGCAACCGGGTGATGTTCGGCCCGCCGGGCTACATCTATGTCTACCGCTCCTACGGCATCCACTGGTGCGTCAATTTCGTCTGCGAGGCGGAAGGCTCGGCCGGGGCGGTGCTGATCCGCGCGTTGCAGCCGGTTCGGGGGATCGACATCATGCGCCGCCGGCGTGGACTGGAGGATGCGCGCGCGCTGTGTTCCGGGCCGGGCAAGCTGACCCAGGCGCTGGACATCAGCATCGCCTATAACGGTCACGCGATCGACGCCGCGCCGTTCGCGCTGCATGCGGCGACCGCGACGCCCGAGATCGTCACCGATGTCCGGATCGGCATCACCAAGGCGGCCGACCTGCCCTGGCGCTACGGGCTGAAAGCGTCGCGCTTCGTCAGCAAGCGGTTTCCCGCATCCTGACGATGCCCCCGGACCAATTCAGCCCGCGCTTTTCAGCCGCTCAAGCGCCTCGGAAATTTTCGCTCGCCGCGCTTCGGCCTCGCTGCGCCGCTCACGCTGCTCCTCGACGACCTCGTCGGGCGCGTTCTCCATGAACTTCGCGTTGCCGAGCTTGGCGTCGACGCGCTTGATGTCTGCGTCCGCCTTGGCCATCTCCTTGTCCAGCCGCTGCTTTTCGGCCGCAAGATCGATGATGCCCTTGAGCGGCAGCGCGATCACCTCGCCCCGCACCAGCAATTGCACCGCGCCCTGCGGCGCTTCGCTCTGAAACGAAATCTCCGACACGCGCGCGAGTCGCTTGATGACGTCGGTCCAGCGCTGTGCGCGCGCCTGCGCCTGCTCCGTCGCCTTCACGAGTTGCAACGGGATCAAGGTCGCGGGCGTCACGTTCATCTCGGCGCGAAGCGAGCGGACGGCGGTGACAAGATCCACCACCCAGCCGATCTCCGCTTCGGCGGCGTCATTGTCCAGGCCATGCAGCGCCGGCCAGGACGTCAGCGTCAGCAACCGCTCGCGCGGCTGCGCCGCCGTCACCGCCCACAATTCCTCGGTGATGAACGGCATGAAGGGATGCAGCAGTTTCAGGATTTCGTCGCGCGCCCAGGCGACCATCGCCCGCGTCTCGGCCTTGGCCTCGCCGTCCGGACCCGTGAGCACGGGCTTTGCGAGTTCCAGATACCAGTCGCAATAGATGTTCCAGATGAAGCGATAGATCGCGCCGGCCGCATCATTGAAGCGATAGGCTTCGATCGCCTCGGTAACCTCGCGCGATGCGCGCGCGGTTTCGTGCGCGATCCAGCGGTTGAGCGTCTGTTTCGCCGAGGCAGGATCGAAACCCGGCGGCAAGACGCAGCCGTTCATCTCGGCGAAGCGGCAGGCGTTCCAGAGCTTGGTCGCGAAATTGCGGTAGCCTTCGACGCGCTGCGTCGAGAGCTTGATGTCGCGCCCCTGCGCGGCCATCGCCGCCAGCGTGAAGCGCAGCGCGTCCGCGCCGAAATCGTCGATCAGGTTCAAGGGATCGATGACGTTGCCTTTCGACTTCGACATCTTCGCGCCCTTCTCGTCGCGGACGAGCGCGTGGATGTAGATGTCGTTGAACGGCACTTCCTTCATGAAATGAAGGCCCATCATCATCATCCGGGCGACCCAGAAGAAGATGATGTCGAAACCCGTGACCAACACATTGGTCGGATAATAGCGTTTCACCTCCGGCGCATCGTCCGGCCAGCCGAGCGTCGAGAACGGCCACAGCGCCGACGAGAACCAGGTGTCGAGCACGTCCTCGTCGCGGGTGATGAAGCCTTCCCGCTTCGCCGGATCGAGCGCCATCTCGCGTCCCTGTTCGACGGTGATGACCTCCTGCTCGACATAATAGCCGAGCGCCATGCCGACCGCTTCCTCCTCGGTCTCGGCGACGAACACGCGATCGTCCGGCCGTACCAGGCCGGGATCTGATGCCCCCACCAGAGCTGCCGCGAAATGCACCAGGGCTGGATGTTCTCCATCCAGTCGAAATAGGTTTTCTCCCAGTTCTTCGGCACGAAGCTGGTCGAGCCGTTGCGGACGGCGGTGATGGCGGGCAGCGCCATCGTCTTGGCGTCCACATACCACTGGTCGGTCAGGAACGGCTCGATCACCATTCGAGCGGTCGCCATGCGGGACCATATGCGTGTGCGGCTCGATCTTGTCGAGGAAGCCGAAATTCTCCAGCCGGCCGACGATCTGCTTGCGCGCGGCGAAGCGTTCGACGCCGTGAAATTCCTCGGCGAAATGCACAGAGGTATCCGGCAGACCGTGCAGGAAATCCTCGTTCTCGACGAGCGCGAGACAACCCTCGCGGTCGAGCACGTTGATCTGGGGCAGGTTGTGACGCCGGCCGACCTCGAAATCGTTGAAGTCGTGCGCGGGCGTTATCTTCACCGCGCCGGAGCCCTTCTCCGGATCGGAATAATCGTCGGCGACGATCGGGATGCGGCGGCCGACCAGCGGCAGGATCACGTTCCTGCCCACGAGGTGGCGATAGCGTTCGTCGTCCGGGTGGACGGCGACCGCGCTGTCGCCGAGCATCGTTTCGGGTCGCGTGGTGGCGACGACGATATAGGTCGAGGGATCGTCCGGGTTGAAGTCGCTGCCTTCGAGGGGATAGCGCAGGTGCCAGAGGCTGCCCTTCACCTCGATCTGCTGTACTTCGAGATCGGAGATCGCGGTGAGCAGCTTCGGGTCCCAATTGACCAGCCGCTTGTCCTTGTAGATCAGCCCGGCGCGATAGAGTTCGACGAACACCTTCAGCACCGCGCGGGACAGCCCCTCGTCCATCGTGAAGCGCTCACGCGACCAGTCGCAGGACGCGCCGAGGCGCTTGAGCTGGTTGACGATGATGCCGCCGCTTTCGGCCTTCCATTGCCAGACGCGCTCAAGGAATTTCTCGCGGCCCATCTCGCGACGGCCGGGTTCCTGCCGCTCGGTCAGTTGCCGCTCCACTACCATCTGCGTGGCGATGCCGGCGTGATCGGTTCCGGGCTGCCACAGCACGTCGCGACCGCGCATCCGCTCGAACCGGCAGAGCACGTCCTGCAACGTGTTGTTGAGCGCGTGTCCCATATGCAGCGAGCCGGTGACGTTCGGCGGCGGGATGACGATCGTGAAGGGTTTTGCGTCGCGCACCTCAGTGCGGCCGGCGCGGAACGCACCGTTCTCGTCCCACAGGCGGGACATGCGGCCTTCGATATCCGCAGGCTGATAGTTCTTTTCGATCATATCCGGAACATCTTGAGTTTCGGGAGCGGCTTCAAGTCCCCTCACCGTTTCGAAGAAACGGCGAAAGACCTGGAGCAGGATTTGTTCAGAAAACCCTCATGCGCCCCGGAGTCAACACGGGTGGATTCGCAAAGCGCGGGCGAAAAAGATTACCGACCGCGGGAGACGCGCTCGATTTCCGCGCGGACGATCTTCTCCACCAGTTTGGGCAGATTGTCGTCCAGCCACGTCTTTAGCATCGGCCGCAGCATCTCTTTCACGAGATCTTCGAGGGTGCGGGCGTTGTTGCTGAGAACCGTCTGCGCGAGCGAATTGAACGCCGAATCCACGGCGGCGGCGGTCGACTGCGACAGCAGCGGGCGCGGCGCGTCCGGTTCGATCTCCTCCATCACCTTGGCTCGCACGCGCTCTTCGAATGCGGGTGCGGCCGGACGTGGCGGTTCCGGCGCAGGCGTCACAGGTTGATGCGAGCGAACCGGGGGCGGATCGGAGAATTCGACATCGTCCTGCGGATCGACGGTCTGAAAAGCGGCGGCGGATTTTCGGTCAACGACCGCCATTTCCGACAATTCGAGCACGTCCTCGATCGGCGCCGGCGCAGCGGCGGGCCGGACTTCGTCGGCCGTCGTTTCGGCATCGAGACCGGCCAGCATCGCGTCGATATCGTCCTGGTTGTTGGTCGCGGCGGGAACTGGAGCGGGCGTCGGCTGCGGCCGTGGCTCGGCCGCGCGCGCCGGTTGAGCCGCGCGCGGCGGAACGGCCGGCCTTTGCACCGGCTTTGCGGCCGGATCGGGGATCGCCGTTCGTGCGGCAGGCGGCGGCGCAGCAGCCGGAGACGGCTCAGGCTTGGCCTCGTCATCGGCAATGATCCGTCGAATCGACGCCAGAATATCCTCCATCGAGGGCTCCTGCGCCTTGGCCGGCTGCGTCATCCAACGATCCACTTCATCGGCGCCAATATGATCGTCCCGGACGATTGCCAAAACCATCGCCCGATCGAGAAGTGCCCCGCGAGCCTCAAACCGGAAAGCCCCAAAACAGCCTCAAGAATCGAGCGCGAATCGCTCCGATACCCACGAAAAAGTTAGCTCACGCGGACAATCGATTGCAAGCAAACGTGTCCGGACGCGGTAGCAGTCCGGATACGGCAATCAAGCCAGCGCTATATCCGGACGGATCGTGTCGGGATCGCCGCCGCGGCAATCCACGGCCAAGCTCAATGCCGGATCGGCCGAAACCGGATCAGTGTCCGTCCGGCGTACGCACGCCGGTCCAGGCGTCGCGGACCTGATGATAGTGCACGCTCGGATCGTAGACCGTGGTGCCGAGACCGAGCACCTTCGGCGACAGCCGGCCAGATCGCCGCCAGCACCGAATAGGACGCAACGATCCGGGCATGCTGCGCGGTCACGATATTGACGCGCGTTGACCAGCGCCTGCTGCGCATTCAGCACGTCGAGCGTGGTCCGCTGGCCGACGCGGGCCTCTTCGCGAACGCCGTTCAGCGCGGTTTCGGACGCCCGCACCTGCGCCTGGGCGGAGGTGATCTGGCCCTTCGCCGCCTGGAACTGCCCCCAGGCCTGGGTGATGGTCGCACGGGTCTGATCCCGAACCTGATCGAGCACCAGACGCTGCTGCGCGAGCGATTCCTTGGTCTGGCGGATCAACGAATATTCCGCGCCGCCCTGATAGATGGGGATCGAGACTTGCGCCGCAGCCGAGGCCGTGAAGGTGCGCGCCAGAACCAGCGTGGTGTCATAAGCCTGCTGCACCGACGCCACGAGGTTGACGGTCGGGAACAGTGCGCCCTCCGCCACCTTCACGTTCAGAAAGCTGACGTCGATCCCGTACATCGCGGCGGTGACGTTCGGATTCTCCATCATTCCGGTTTCCACCGCGGCCGGAAGCGTCGCGGGAAGGAAACGGTCGACCGGCGTGCCCGGCGCAAGGCCGCTCGGTTCATTGCCGACGATGCGCCGGAAGTTGGCGCGGGTCGTATTGAGGTTCGCTTCCGCGGTCAGCAGATTCGAGCGCCCGACTGCAAGCTGGGCTTCGGACTGAGCAACGTCGGTGCGGGTGACTTCGCCGACGCTGAAGCGGTCTTGCACCTGCTTCAACGTCTGGTCGAGAACGCGGATATTGTTGCGCTGGACCTCGACGATCGCCGAATCGCGCAGGAAATCCATGTAAGCGGTTGCCGCCTGCAACAGCACGGTCTGTTCGAGCACCCGCAGCCCTTCGCGGGCGGACGAGACCTGGCTTTCGGCCGCGCGGGTGCGGTTCGAGGTCTGGAAACCGTTGAACACGTTCTGCGTGATCGTGCCGCCGACCGAAGCCGGATTGTGTTCGCCGTTGATGGTGCTTTGCGTATTTCCTAGCGGCGTCCGGCTGATGGTGGTCTGCTCGGAATATTGATGCCCGTAGGAGCCGGTGATCGCCACGCGCGGCCGGTATCCGGACAGCGCCTGCGGCACGGTTTCGTCAACCGCACGGACCGATGCCCGCTGCGCGTTCAACTGAGGATTGTTCTGATAGGCGCGCACGAGCGCGGCCTCGATCGTATCGGCGCTGGCCGCGCCTGCCGGCGCAAGCACGAGGGCTAGCGTTGCGACCGAAGTGATCGCGCTCAAAAACACAGGATGCATAGAACTCCACGCCGCCAGCCAAAGCCCCCAGGCCAGCGTCCCCGACTTGCTCGTTAACTATGCGTTACCATAGGCATCGGCGCGGACGCGGGAAACCCCTCCAGGGGTACGGAGCCAAACTAAGCAGTGGATGGGGCATAGTTGCCACACCACGGAGCGAGATCGTTTCAACTCGGATCCGAACCGGATTGGCGGCCTATCCTTTTGTTCGAACGTGATCTTTTGACGAAAAGCGTTTCCTCGCCTCGCCATCGCGCCTGCGCCGCGGCGCATGGCTGCAACGCCTCCAAATGGTTCCGGGGAAGTTCGACTCCTTGCGGCGCAGGGTCAGGCCGAGGCGGAGGTCCGCGCATGTCTCAGGCGTCGCGGCGGCGCAATCTTGCGTTCGAGTTTCAGCCGCGCCTCTTCGTGCTTGCGATAAAGCTCGAACCATCGATCCTCGGAGCAGCGAATCGCCGCGCTCTGGGCGTACCAGGGAATCGGTCGGCCGTGATGATCCAGAGGCTCGCGCGCATCGAGCCGCTCGAATTCGAGCGTCTCGTCCCAGGACAGGCCGACGCGGACGCGGCGACCCTGCGCATCGATGGTGAAAACGGGGGCTGAGGTTTCGCTGGTCATGGCTCCGGTTTAGGAGCCTGCCTCACGTTCTTCTGTGACAGATGTCACGTCGGTTGCGTCAGGCGGATCACGCCTCGCTGACATTGTCGTGTCAGGCGGCCCCGGTTCTGGCGGCCCGCGCGTATCAATCGATGATGCAGTGCTTGCCGATGCCGTAGATGGGATCGCCAAACACCCGGTTGTTGCAGGGAATGCCGTTTTCGCGCGCGCCGCGAAACATAGACGCATCACCAGGCGCCATAGCGCACGATCGCCTCGCCGCGGAACGCGCAGAAGCCGCCCTCGCGGGCGCAAACGACTCCCCCGCCGCCCCGGCGCATATCGCCGCCGCGCCAGCGCTCGTCGCGTTCGCGGTAATCGCGGCGGTCGTCATATCGGCGCTCGTCGTATCGGCGCTCGTCGTATCGGCGGCCATATGGGTCGTAGGGCTGCGACCACGCCGCCGATGACGGTCCGATCACCATCACGGTCATGGCGGCCAGCAGCAGGCTTTGGAGGCGCATGGGATCTTTCCTTTGCCGTAGGGGAACGACATTGATTCCAGTTTATGCACGAACGCGGAACGACGCAAAGCCGTCGTGAAAATCGCCCACATATACGGTGCTCGCCTCACGCGGTCAGTGTTAGCCGGACCGTGTTCGGGTTGAAGTCATGGCAGTCTCGCGAGTCCCGGCCGAGGCGACGGGAGCCGTGGCTCCGTGCAGGATCGCCTGGCAGATCATGCGATAGCGGCGCGGCAGAGCAGATGCGGCGACCGGCGGCAGGCTTTGATTGGTGCCGCGCGCGCCGTCGAGCAGCATCTGCGCGATCTGCGCGGCGGTAAATTCCTCGCGCAGGCTCAGCCGGCCGTCACGCGCCAGTTCGCCGATCACGCCGGCCACTGCCTTTGCGAACGAGGCCGCCGTTTCGTTCATGATGTCCCGGCACAGGCGGAAGGCTTCGGTGTTCAGCTCAACCGCATGCGGCGACACGCTCAGCTCGCGCCGGAATACGCCGTATCTGACATAAAGGATTTCGGTCAGGACGTCGGTGGCGCTCGCCCCTTTCTCAAACAACGCCCTGCCCGCTGCCAACGCGCGCGCGGCGTTGTCCTCGTTGAGGAATGCGACGGAGGAGCGAAACACCTCCTCCTTGCTGCTGAAGTAGAAATAGAGATTGCGCCGCGTGAAGCCGCACGCCTGCGCGATGCCGCCCATCGTCAGCTCGCGAAAGCCATGGGCGAGAAACGCCCGGCGGAGACGAAGCTGGATTTCGAGGCTCGGTTTGCGGTCCATGTCGAACCATCGCATCGGCGGATGTGCAAAACAATTTGCCGCAGCAGGAAACTCACACCAAAGCGCTGGCTGGACGGCGATGCCCATGATACTCATTTTATTATAATTTGAGAATTTGATGGATCGCGCCATTTTGTAGCGATCCTCCTCGTCACCGAATGGAGATCGTCATGGCGGGCGGTAAGGGTGGATCGTCATCAACCTTGGGCGCCGGTGGCAATGGAGGACTTGGCTTCGACGGACAAGCCGGGCAAACGGGCCTCTTCACTATAATAGACGGCGGCGGCGGCGGCGGCGGCGGTGCTGGGGGTGGCGCCGGAGGCAATGGAGGTCCGAACAATGTCGGCCAGTCTGGAGGCGTCGGCGGAAGCGGCGGTATTTCAGGGGTCAACAGTGGTGCGGGGGGCTTAGGCCAAGCTGGCACAAATTTAACTGGCGCGTCTTCTGGCGGCGGCGGTGGTGGCGGTGGCGCGCACGGTTTTGAGGCTACTTCGTTCGGACCGAACGGGAATTCGGCAACGCTTGCCGGCGGAAGCGGCGGGACAGGCGGCGGCGGCGCATCTTGGGGTGGCGGCGGCGGCGGCGGTGCCGGCGGCTATGGCGCGGTTCTGACCGGCTGGCTT
>JAWKWT010000030.1:0-1025 GCA_041397365.1 Xanthobacteraceae bacterium | reverse complement strand
GCCGATCGCATGCACGAGGAAATCCAGTTCGCCCCATTGTTCGCGCAATGTCGCGAACACCGAATCGACCGAAGCGATGTCCTCGACGTCGCAAGGCAGAACCAGTTTCGAGCCGACCGAGTCGGCCAGCGGCTTCACCCGCTTGCCGAGCGCTTCGCCCTGATAGGTGAACGCCAGCTCCGCGCCATGCGCCGCCACCGCACGCGCGATCCCCCAGGCAATCGAGTGATCGTTGGCGACCCCCATAATCAGGCCGCGCTTGCCTTGCATTAGTTTCGTCATCGCTTGGAAACGCTTTCGGATGGCCCGCTGCCGGCGCGAGCAGACAACGGCATCATGCGTCCAGGCGCTTGAAGACCAGCGTGGCGTTGGTGCCGCCGAAGCCGAACGAGTTCGACAGCACCGCGCCGATCTTGGCGTTGTCGATGCGCTTGCGCACGATCGGCATGTCCGCGAACACCGGGTCCAGTTCCTGGATGTTGGCGCTCTCGCAGATGAAGCCGTTGTTCATCATCAACAGCGAGTAGATCGCCTCCTGCACGCCGGTCGCGCCGAGCGAATGGCCGGTCAGCGATTTGGTCGCTGAAATCGGCGGGCACTTGTCCTCGTTGCCGAAGATTTTCCGGATCGCGCCGATCTCCGGCGGATCGCCGGCCGGCGTCGAGGTGGCATGCGGATTGATGTAGTCGATCGGCGCTTTCACCGTCGACAGCGCAAGGCGCATGCAGCGCTCGGCACCCTCTCCGGACGGCGCGACCATGTCGTAGCCGTCCGAGGTCGCGCCATAGCCGACGATCTCGCCATGGATGCGCGCGCCGCGCGCCTTCGCATGTTCCAGCTCTTCGAGCACCAGCACGCCCGCGCCGCCTGCGATGACGAAGCCGTCGCGGTTGACGTCATAGGCGCGCGAGGCGGTGGCCGGCGTCGCATTATGCTTCGACGACATCGCGCCCATCGCGTCGAACAGCACCGACGAGGTCCAGTGCAGGTCCTCGCAGCCGCCGGCGAAGATGATGTCCTGCTTG
>JAWKWT010000029.1:0-1054 GCA_041397365.1 Xanthobacteraceae bacterium | reverse complement strand
GACTCTGGCCGCGATCAGTGCGCCGAGGCCCAGACCTTCTTCTTGGTGAAGTAGAGCAGGCTCGACAGCAGAATCAGGAAGATGAAGACCTGGATGCCGATCCGCTTGCGCGCTTCCATGTGCGGCTCCGCCGTCCACATCAGGAACGCGGTCACGTCCTTGGAATACTGCTCGACCGTCTGCGGCGTGCCATCCTCATAAGTGACCTGATCGGCGTTGAGCGGCTTCGGCATGCCGATCGCATGACCGGGGAAGTACTTGTTGTAGTTCGAGCCGGCCGGCAGCGGGAAGCCCGCAGGCGCATCCTCGTAACCGGTCAGCAATGCGACAAGATAGTCCGGCCCCTGCTCCTGGAACTGGGTGAAAATGTCGAAGATGAACCAGGGGAAGCCGCGCTCATAGGTGCGCGCCTTCGCGATCAGCGACAGGTCCGGCGGGAAGGCGCCACCATTGGCCGCGCGCGCCGCCTGCTCGTTCGGGAACGGCGACGGGAAACGATCCGCGGCACGACCCGGACGCTCGAACATCTCGCCCGCGTCGTTCGGGCCGTCCTGGATCTTGTATTCGGCGGCGACGGCGCTGGCCTGCGCAGCCGAATAACCCGGCCCGCCGGGCTCGGCGAGATTGCGGAAGGCAACATAGTGCAGGCTGTGGCAGGAGGCGCAGACTTCCTTGTAAACCTTGAAGCCGCGCTGAAGCTGGCCACGGTCGAACTTGCCGAACGGACCCGCGAACGACCACTTCTGGCGCGGCGGCTGCGGCGCGCCGTGATCGTCGGCGGCGCTCGACGGCTGGGCGCTCGCCAGCAGCAGCGCGCCGGCCACGGCGACGACCGCGATCGCCGTCGACACCATCGGCTGCCTGCGCGAGCCGGTCTTCGCCAGCACGTCGTCGGCGATCGAGTTCGGCACCGGCCGCGGCTTCTCGATCCGGTTGAGCAGCGGCAGGATGATGATGAAGTGCGCGAAATAGTAGAACGTCAGGATGCGCGCGACGATGACGTAAGCGCCTTCCGCAGGCTTCGCGCCGAGCCAGCCGAGGATCAGGCAGACCG
>JAWKWT010000028.1:0-1207 GCA_041397365.1 Xanthobacteraceae bacterium | reverse complement strand
GCGGGCGATCACATGGCCGCCTGTCAGGCTGAGGAATATCCGGTCGTCGCCCACGAGGTGCGTGTCCGGAATCTGCCGCGCGCGGCCGGCGAGCACGAGATCGAAGGCGAGTTGCGACTTGCCCGCGCCGGAGGGGCCCCGAATCAGAATGCCGGTGGTGCCGACCGTCACGGCCGAGGCATGGACGCTGCGATCGCCGGTGTCGGCCGCGACCGTCATATCGCCGGAAGCCGGACGATGAAGCGCGCGCCGAGAACCGGATTTTCGTCGTCGTCGTCGCAGGGCTGCGAACCGACGCGGTTCTCGGCCCAGATCTTGCCGCCATGCGCCTCGACGATCTGCTTGGAGATGGACAGCCCCAGCCCGGAATTCTGGCCGAATCCCTGATGCGGGCGGTCGGTGTAAAACCGCTCGAAGATTTTCTCGAGCGCGTCGGCGCCGATGCCGGGACCGTCGTCGTCGATGACGATTTCGATCTCGTTGCGCACCCGCCGGCAGGTGACGCGCACCGTGCCGTGGTCCGGCGAGAACGAGGCGGCGTTCGACAGCAGGTTGGACACCACCTGACCGAGGCGCGAATCATGGCCCGGCGTCGAGAAGGTGTCGAACGGCGCGCCTTCGAACTTCACTTCCACCGACACCTGGTTGTCGCGCTTGGTTTCGTTGGCCACCGTCACCAGTGTGGTCAGCAGCCGTCGCATGTCCACCGGGGCGACATCCTGCCGCTGCAATTCGGCGTCGAGGCGGCTCGCGTCGGAAATATCGGAAATCAGCCGGTCGAGTCGGCGCACGTCGTGTTCGATCACCGCCAGCAGCCGCGCGCGGCTGTTCTCGTTCTTGGCGAGCGGTAGCGTTTCGACGGCCGAGCGCAGCGACGTCAGCGGGTTCTTCAATTCATGCGCGACGTCGGCGGCGAAGCGCTCGATCGCCTCGATGCGGTTGTAGAGCGATTCCGTCATGTCCCGCAGCGCGCCGGAAAGATGGCCGATCTCGTCGCGCCGGCGGGTGAAATCCGGAATCTCGATGCGGGTCTTGTTCCGCCGCCTGACGTGCTCGGCGCTGTCGGCGAGGCGGCGTACGGGGCCTGCGATCGTGCTCGCCAGCAACAGCGACAGCACGATCATCACGGCGGCCGCGACTCCGAACACGCGCAGGATGGCGATCCGCTCGGCCGTCACCATCTGGTCGATGTCGTCGCCCTGCGTCG
>JAWKWT010000027.1:0-1266 GCA_041397365.1 Xanthobacteraceae bacterium | reverse complement strand
CGTCAAAGGCGGAAAGCAGCCGCCAAGCGCGGGGCAGCGACGCCGCCTCCGGCGCGCGCAAACAATCGCGCCACGACGAGCGCCGCCGTGCCGGTGCAGATCGCGCCCGTCGCCGGCATCGCGGCTCCGCCACAGCCCTTGCCGCCGCCGGCCACCGCCATCCCCAACAGGCAGCGCCTGGCTCCGTCGATCACCGGTACCGTCGAGGGACAACCGAGACGCCGGGTGCTCAAGGTCGACAACGATCCGTTCGGCGCGGTCGGATTCTATGCGGGCAGCATGCTCCTGAAGCCCGCGATCGAATTGTGGGGCGGCTACGACACCAACCCGAACCGCGTCCGCGGCGGCAAGCCGTCGTGGCTGTATATGGTGTCGCCTGAATTGCAGGCCGCCTCCGACTGGGAGCGCCATTCGCTCACCGCCGATCTGCGCGGCTCCTACACCGGCTATTCGCTTCGCCATCCGAGCGGATGCGATTGCGTCAGCGGCAATCTCATGGCCGCGCCGCTGCCGGTGGAGATCGACCGGCCCGCTTTCACCGGCCGCGTGAACGGCCGGCTCGACGTGTCGCGCGACACGCGCATCCTTGGCGAAGCGCGGATGGGCGTCGGCACCGACAACCCCGGCAGCCCGAACATCGAGTCCAATCTGCAACGCTATCCGCTGTTCAATTCCTTTGGCGGCACGCTCGGCGGCGCGCACAATTACAATCGCTTCGAGCTTTCCGCGAACGGCTCGGTCGACCGCACGGTCTATCAGATGTCGACCTTGAGCAACGGTCAGCGGCTGAGCAACGAGGATCGCAATTTCAACCAATATGCAGGAACGCTGCGCGGCGGCTACGAGGTGACGCCGGAGGTGAAACTGTTCGGCGAGGTGACGCTCGACCGCCGCGAGCGCGACGTCGCTTTCGACCGCAACGGCTATTACCGCAATTCGCGCGCCACCACCGTGCGCGCGGGCTCGACCTTCGAACTCGGGCGGCTCATCACCGGCGAAGCCTCGATCGGCTACACCATGCGCACTTACGAGGACCCGCGGCTGCGCGACCTCAACGGACTGTTGTTTTCGGCCTCGCTGATCTGGAAGCCGACCGGGCTGACGACGGTGACGCTGGCCGCGCAGTCAACCGTGGACGAAACCACCGTGCCCGGCGTCTCGGGCGTGCTGAACCGCTCGTATAGCACGACCGTCGAACACGCCTTCCGCCGCTATCTGATCGGGACGCTGAAGGCCGGCATCAGCACGGCCGACTATGACGGCTCG
>JAWKWT010000026.1:0-1269 GCA_041397365.1 Xanthobacteraceae bacterium | reverse complement strand
AGCGCCGCGCGGCGCCATCAAGAAAGGCATCGTCCGCGACGAAGCCGTTCACAAGGCCGTCTGCGACGACATCGCCGCCTTTGCTGAAAGTCTCGGATGCAGGGACATCGCCGTGTTTCCGTCCTCGATCGAAGGCGGCGACGGCAATCGCGAATTCTTTCTCGGCGCACACCGTGGCTGAACGATTGCGGATCGATCATGTCGGCCATCGCGGCGACGGCGTGGCCATCGCCGGCGGTGTCGAGATTTTCGTCGCGGGCACGCTGCCGGGCGAACTCGTCGAGGTCGAGCCGGTCGCAGGCCAGCCGGCGCGCCGAAAACTTCTGAACATCGTCGAGGCGAGCCGTGAGCGGATCGATCCGTTCTGTCCGCATTTCGGCGTCTGTGGCGGCTGCGCGATCCAGCACTGGCGCGATGATGCGTATCGCGACTGGAAGCGCGGCCTCGTCGTCGAGACGCTTGAGAAAGCCGGTTTTGCTTGCGAGGTCGGCGAACTGATCGACGCGCATGGCAGCGGCCGGCGGCGGATGGTCGTGCATGTGCGCCGAAGCCAGCGCGGCATCCTGAAAGTCGGATTCGCCGCGGCGGGATCGCACGACATCGTGCCGATCGATCATTGCCCCATCCTGGTGCCGGAACTCGGCGGCGCGCTCGCCCTCGCCAACGCGCTGGCGGAGACGCTGTCCGTCACCGGCAAGCCGCTCGACATTCAGGTGACGGCGGCCGCCAACGGCGCCGATGTGGACGTGCGCGGCTCCGGCCCGCTCGATTCGAAGGCGACGATCGCGCTCGCCGCCGTCGCGACGAAGCACCGCGTCGCGCGGCTGACGCGGCACGGCGAAATCGTCATGCAGCGCGAACAGCCCGTGCTCGCGCTCGGTTCGGTCATGGTGCCGCTGCCGCCCGGCAGCTTTCTTCAGGCGACCGAAGCCGGCGAGCAATCGCTCGCCGATCTCGTCGTGCCCGCCTGCAAGCGCGCAAAACATGTGGCGGATCTTTTCTGCGGGGTCGGCCCGTTCGCGCTGCGGCTGGCGCAAACCTCCCGCATCGATGCCTTTGATTCCGAGACGCGCGCCATCGAAGCGCTGCGCAAGGCGGCGCAGATGACCAAGGGGCTGAAGCCGATCAAGACCGAGGCGCGCGACCTGTTCCGCCGGCCGCTGCTGCCGCATGAGCTGAACGCCTATGACGCCGTGGTGTTCGATCCGCCACGCCAGGGCGCGCAGGCGCAATCGCAGCAACTGGCGAAAAGCCGCGTGCCGGTCGTGC
>JAWKWT010000025.1:0-1273 GCA_041397365.1 Xanthobacteraceae bacterium | reverse complement strand
TCGAAGGCTCGATCGGCTCCGGCGACAAGGCCGCCCAACATATCATCACGGCAGGTTGACGCGATGACCCCGACACAGATGACGAACCTCGATCTCGAAAAGCTGCAAGGCAGCATCACGCAGGCGACGCGCGCCCTGCACACTCACCAGCAGAAAGACGGACACTGGGTGTTCGAGCTGGAAGCCGACGCCACCATTCCGTCCGAATACATCCTGTTCCGTCATTATCTCGGCGAGCCGGTGGACGCGGAGCTGGAGCGCAAGATCGGCAACTACCTGATCCGCATCCAGGGCGAGCATGGCGGCTGGCCGTTGTTTCAGGACGGCGATTTCGACATCAGCGCCAGCGTCAAGGCTTACTTCGCGCTGAAGATGGCCGGTCATGATATCGACGCGCCGCATATGAAGCGCGCGCGCGAAGCCATCCTGGCGCATGGAGGCGCCGAGAAATCCAACATCTTCACGCGGTTTCTTCTGACCTTCTACGGGCAGACCTCATGGCGCAGCGTTCCGGTGCTGCCGATCGAGATCATGCTGCTGCCGCGCTGGTCGCCGTTCCATCTGAACAAGGTTTCCTACTGGGCGCGCACGACCATGGTGCCGCTGATGATGCTGGCCGCGCTGAAGCCGCTCGCGCGCAATCCGAAGAAAATTCGCATCGACGAACTGTTTCACGAAGATCCGATGAGCGTCGGCATGCCGCCGCGCGCGCCGCATCAGAAACGTGGTTGGTTCGCGCTGTTCAGCGGCCTCGATTCGATCCTGCGCGTGGTGGAGCCCTTCTTTCCGAAATTCCTGCGCAAGCGCGCAATGGACAAGGCGCTCGCCTTCATCGAGGAGCGCCTCAACGGCGAGGACGGGCTCGGCGCGATCTTCCCGCCGATGGTCAACACGGTGATGGTGTATGACGCGCTCGGCTATGACGAGAATCATCCGCCGCGCGCCGTCACGCGGCGCGGCATCGATCTGCTGCTGGTGTTCAACGGCGAGGAAGCCTACTGCCAGCCCTGCGTCTCGCCGGTGTGGGACACGGCGCTGACCTGCCACACGCTGCTCGAAGCCGGCGACGAGGAGTCCGTCCGCAAGGCCAAGCAGGGCCTCGAATGGCTCCAGCCGCGACAGGTGCTGGACGTGAAGGGCGACTGGGCGGCCAAGCGTCCGAACGTCCGGCCCGGCGGCTGGGCGTTCCAGTACAACAACGCGCACTATCCGGACCTCGACGATACCGCCGTCGTGGTGATGGCGATGGATCGCACGCGCCGCGCCGCTGGCG
>JAWKWT010000024.1:0-1299 GCA_041397365.1 Xanthobacteraceae bacterium | reverse complement strand
TCCTCGCGCGTCGCCGGCGGTTCGAAATTGAACAGCGTCTTGATGTTCCGGCACATGATGACGTCCTCGGAAAAAGAGAAGCCCTCAGCCTGAGACAACCAGCCCGCGCATCACCCGCTTCGATGTCACGATCTGATCGATCCGCTCGTGCTGCTTGTCGTGGCCGGGCTGCTGACGATGCTTCTCGATCGAGGCGTGATCGCGCCAGCGTTCCGACAGCCAGACGACGCGCCCGTCCCCGCCTTCGGGAATCGAGATTTCCATGCGCAGGCAGCCGTCGTCCTTCAGCGTCGCCGCGCAGTTTTCCTTCAGCCGTTGAAGGAATTCCACGCGGTTCGCCTCGTCGACCTGATACTCGATGATGATGGCGATTTCCGATGCGGCTGTCATGTCAGCCGACCTTGCGGAAATCGGGTTTGCGCTTTTCGGCAAACGCCTTGAACGCCTCGCCGGCCTCCTTCGACAGCAGTCGCTCCTCGAAGATGCCGCGCTCGCGCTCGGCCGCTGCCTTCACCGCCTCCGGCTCGCGCATCAGCCGCTTGGTCGCCATCAGCGAGCCGAGCGGCTTGTCGGCCAGTTTCCTGGCGAGCGCCTGCGCGGTCTCGCGCAGCTTCGCCTTCGGCACGCAGACATGCGCCAGCCCCCATTCGACACAGGTCTTGGCCGGAATCGCCTCGCCCAGCGTGAACATCTCATAGGCACGCGACCAGCCGATCCGCTTCGGAATGAGGTAGCTCGACGAGGCTTCGGGCACGAGCGCGAGATTGACGAAGGGCGTGCGCAGGCTGCCCTCCTCCGCCATGCAGATCAGATCGCAATGCATCAGCATGGTGGTGCCGATGCCGACGGCCGCGCCCTGCACTGCCACGATCACCGGCTTCTCGATGCGGCCGAGCCCCTGAATCCATCGCGTCGAATTGCGCGGGCCGCGCGGCGCGCCCCCTTTGTTGGCCGCGGCGAAATCGCCGATGTCGGCGCCGGCGCAGAACACATCGCCTTCGGATTGCAGCAGGACGACGCGAACGCTGTCATCCTTTTCGGCGCGCTCGATCGCGTCGGCCAGCCCGCCATAAGCCTCGTTCGACAGAGCGTTCTTCCGCTCGGGCCGATTGAGCGTCACCGTCATGACGCCATCGACGACGTCCACCAGAACCAATTGCGACATGCTGTCCTCCCATTCTGTTCTGGCGCTCAGTCAACCAGAAGCAAGCAAAGGATGACAGTCCTCATATCGGCATGAGGGATTGCGCAAGACGCCGGCGCGCGGCGTCACGCAACCCGTCGCGTCACCGCCGCGAA
>JAWKWT010000023.1:0-1338 GCA_041397365.1 Xanthobacteraceae bacterium | reverse complement strand
TGCGGCAATCCGGCGCAGGGCGTCGTCGTCGATGCGGATGGGTGCGTCTTTCGGCCCCGCTTCTCTGACTTCACTTAATAATATGTCGCACGGTCAGCGCGGATCGCGGCCGGGCGTGCCTCCTTGCGCGGCGCAAGACCGGGATTCGGGGCGCGCCGATACCGAGCCGATGCGAGATGCCGCGATTCAGCGGGTCCCTGTGCGGCCGGGCCATGTTGCGCCAGTGGCTTGCCTATGTTAGCAAACCGGCGATTTTCAGCGGGTTGGGGCTCCGTGTCCTGCTAGAAGTCAAAGATCCTTTTGAATTCCCAAGGACTTAATGCTGCTTTCGGCAGCGCGCTCCTTGGCGGTTCAGCAAGCTTTAAAGAGCGCTTTCGTGGCAGATGAAAATCCGAACGTCTCGGGCGTAGCCGGTCGTTATGCGACGGCCTTGTTCGAACTGGCCCGCGACGAGAAATCCGTCGACGCCGTCAAGGCCGATCTCGATAAATTCGAAGCGATGATGGCGGAGAGCGCCGATCTCGCGCGCCTCGTGCGCAGCCCGGTGTTCGCGGCCGACGCGCAGACGCGGGCGCTCTCGGCGGTGCTGGAGAAAGCCGGCATCGGCGGCATCGCGGCAAAATTCCTGAAGGTGCTGACGGCCAATCGCCGCCTGTTCGCCGTTCGCGACGTCATCCGCACGTTCCGGACGCTGGTCGCGCGCTTCAAGGGCGAGGTCTCGGCCGACGTCACCGTCGCCGAGCCGCTCAACGACAAGAATCTCGAAGCGCTGAAGGGTGCTCTCAAGAACGTCACGGGGAAGGACGTCGACCTTAACATCAAGGTCGATCCGGCCATCATCGGCGGGCTGATCGTCAAGCTCGGCAGCCGGATGGTTGATTCCTCGCTCCGTACCAAACTCAACTCGATCAAGAACGCGATGAAAGAGGCAGGCTGATGGATATCCGCGCCGCGGAAATTTCCGCAATCCTCAAGGACCAGATCAAGAATTTCGGTCAGGAGGCCGAGGTTACGGAAGTCGGGCAGGTGCTGTCCGTCGGTGACGGCATTGCGCGCGTCTACGGTCTCGACAACGTCCAGGCGGGCGAGATGGTCGAGTTCGAGAACGGCACGCGCGGCATGGCGCTGAACCTCGAAACCGACAATGTCGGTATCGTGATTTTCGGCGCGGACCGCGAGATCAAGGAAGGCCAGACGGTCAAGCGCACCCGCGCGATCGTGGACGCGCCGGTCGGCAAGGGTCTGCTCGGCCGCGTCGTCGACGCGCTCGGCAATCCGATCGACGGCAAGGGCCCGATCCAGGCGACCGAGCGTCGCCGCGTGGACGTCAAGGCCCCC
>JAWKWT010000022.1:0-1378 GCA_041397365.1 Xanthobacteraceae bacterium | reverse complement strand
GAGCGCGGGCTCGATGCGTTGATCCTGGCTCCGAGCCACGAGCGGGACGGCGAACTCAACGCGATGTTGCGACAACTGCCGATGCCCTACATCGTGCTCGACCGCGAAATGCTGACCGAGACGAACACGATCCTGTTCGATCACGGCAAGGGCCTGGCGCAGGTCGTGGAGCATCTGGCGACGCTCGGCCACAAGCGCATCGGCCTCGTCACCGCGAACCTCAAGAGCCGGCCCGGCCGGCGGCGCATCGCCGCGTTCAAGGCGGCCTTGCGGGCGCAGAAGCTGGCGCTGACGCCCGAACATTTCGTGCTGCCGGAAACCTCGATGAGTTCCGCTTATGACGAGGTCATCGCCATGCTGTCGCGAAAGAACCGGCCGACCGCGATCGTCGTCCAGGGCACCGGCATCCTTTCGAGCACAATGAACGCCATCGCCCAGCTCGGCTTGCGGATTCCTGATGATATTTCGCTGGTCAGTATTGGCCACGCCGATTTCATCAAAAATCACGTCCCGGCGATCACCAACCTGCACATCGACTATGAACGGCTCTCGACGGAAATTTCAGAGCGGCTGTTCGCGCTGCTCGACAAGAAGCCCCGGAACGGCCGTCCGTCGCGGCTGCTGTTTCCCTATGTGTTCGAAGTAAGCGACTCCACGGCCGCTCCGCGCAGGAAGGCTTAGCATCGCTCGCTTTGCCTGCGCCGCCGCAACGCTCTATTGTGGCCGGCAAATCGTTTCGAATATTTTCGGGAGGTCTGATTGCGCGTTCAGGACAAAATCGTCGTCGTCACCGGCGGCGCGAAGGGGATCGGCGAGGCCCTCTGCCACCGTTTCCACCGCGACGGCGCGCGTCATGTGATCGTCGCCGATATCGACGAGGCCGGCGCGAAAGCGACCGCCGCTGCGGTGAAGGGTGAAGCCTATCGCTGTGACGTCACCAAGGAGGCCGATATCGTCGCCCTCGTCACCGATGTCGAACAGCGTTTCGGGCCGATCGATCTGTTCTGCTCGAACGCCGGCGTCGCGACCGGGTTCGATCCGCGCACCGAGAATGCGGCCGGCGACAGCAACGAACTGTGGAATTTCGGCTGGCAGGTGCATGTGATGGCGCATGTCTATGCCGCGCGCATTCTCGTGCCGAAAATGAAAGCCCGCGGCGGCGGATATTTCCTGCACACCGTCTCGGCCGCCGGCCTGTTGTCGCAGGTCGGCAGCGCGGTCTATTCGACCACCAAGCATGCGGCGGTCGGATTCGCGGAGAATCTGGCGATCACCCATCGCGCGGACAACATCCGCGTCTCGATCCTCTGCCCGCAAGGCGTCGACACGCCGCTGCTGCACGGCCTCCCGGACGGTCCGCAATCGCGCGACGGCCTTT
>JAWKWT010000021.1:0-1731 GCA_041397365.1 Xanthobacteraceae bacterium | reverse complement strand
CTCGCGCTTGAGGAGATCGGCGCTCAGATCGGCGTTCGGCGTGCTGCCGATGCCTTCCAGCATCAAGGCGTTGGACAACTCGCTGGTGACCAGCGCCAGCATGGCGCGCGCGTTGCGCTCGATATCGTCGCGCGAGGCGTCGAGCGATACCGCACGCGCGATGGCGATAACACCGAGGAACACCACGATGAGCACCGGAATGGCGCGTTTCAGCACCGGTTCCATTTCCAGCAGGAACCGGTAGGTGGGTTCCGCGAAGAGCCGCGCGCCGACCGCAGGCGCACCCGGCTGCATGGCCAGATTCCTGACAAAGGACGACCGTCCGGGCGCGCGCCACGCGTCCGTGTTAGCCATTGCTCCGGCTCCCCAAGCTGGTTCTCTAATGAGTGATTCGGACCCCTGACTCCCGAATCTGGCCTAAAGAATCAGACGTGATTCGCCTTGTCCAGTGGTGTCTCGATAAAATCCGAATCACCGGCCTCCGGGCGCGCAAATCGGCGCTGCAGATCACGCCAATGTGCGCTCCACGATGTCGCGGAGATCGGCGGAGAGTTTCGGCGTGGCGGCGATGGCGAGCAGCGCCTCCCGTGCCTTGGCCTGCCGCTCCGGCTCCAGCGAGCGCCAGGAGCGCAGCGCCGTCGCGAGCCGAGCGGCGACCTGCGGATTGCGTCGCTCGACGGCGAGAACGGTATCGACGAACAGGCCGTAGCCGGCACCGTCCGGCCGGTGGAAACCGGTCTGGTTCGCGCTGAAGAAGGTGCCGGCAAGCGACCGCACGCGGTTCGGATTGCCGATCGAGAAAGCCGGGTGCTTCATCAGCGCGCGCACCCGGTCGGCGGCGGCATGTCCCGGCACGCCGGCCTGGATCATGAACCACTTGTCCATCACCAGCGGGAAGCCTTCGAAGCGCTGCTCGAATTCCGCCAGCGCGCGCTGTGCGGCGTCGGTCCCGGCCTGGCGGTGGGCGAGCGTGGTGAGGGCTGCGGCGCGATCCGTCATGTTGGTGGCAGAAGCGAAATGCGCGTAGGCGAGATCCTCGCCTCCCGGCAGCGCAGCCAGATAGTCGAGCAGCGCGTTGCGCAGCGCTCGCCGGCCCGCGCTGGCGGCATCCGGCCGGAACGGCGCGTCGGAGCGAAGCGCGTCGTAGAGCGCGTGGAAGCTGTCCGCATTGCCGCTCGCGATGGCGCGCGCAAGCATCTCCCGCGCCTTCCAGATGGCGTCCGGATCGATGTTTGAGCCGATTTCGCGCGCCACGTCTGCTTCACCGGGCAGGGTGAGCGCCAGCGCTCGGAACGCATGCTCCAGCGCGTCGTCCGCGGCGATCTTTCCGGCGACGGAGGGGATCTGCGCCGCGAAATCGGGCTCCTTGTCGCCGCGCAGCCGGCGAAACGCGCCGATCAGCTCGTCCGTCAGCAGGCCGTTGAAGGCCTGCCAGCGGCCGTAGGTGTCGCTGTCGTGACCGGCGAGGAAGACGCGGTCGTCGTCGCTCATCTCGATGCTCATGGTGACCGGGGCTGAAAACCCGCGATTGAGCGAGACCACGGGACGTTCGGCGATGCCGGTGAACCGGACCGTATGGCGCCGTTTCTTCAGATGGATGACCCCATCCTCGACGCTGGCGCCGCTGGCGGACCGGTATGCCATGTCGCTGCCGTCCGGGCCGACCAGCCCGAAGGCGAGCGGGATGTGCATAACCTTCTTGCGCGATTCCGACGGAGTCGGCGGAGACGA
>JAWKWT010000020.1:0-2404 GCA_041397365.1 Xanthobacteraceae bacterium | reverse complement strand
GGACAGACAAGGGCCGTCAAAGGCCACTGGGGCGATGCCCGAGAGAATGCCAGAGGTCGAATGAGCGCGAATTACGATGTGATCCTGAAATCGGGCACGGTGGTCAATCAGGACGGTGAGAGCCTCCGCGATCTAGCGATCAAGGACGGACGGATCGCCGCCATCGGCACATTGGGCAACGCAAGCGCGGCCGAGGTGATCGACTGCAAGGGCCTGCACATCCTGCCGGGCGTCATCGATACGCAGGTGCATTTCCGCGAGCCGGGGCTGACGCACAAGGAAGACCTCGAAACTGGTTCGCGCGCGGCGGTGATGGGCGGCGTGACGGGCGTGTTCGAGATGCCGAACACCGATCCGCTGACGATCACCGCGGAGACGTTCTCCGACAAGATCAGGCGCGGCACCCATCGCATGCATTGCGATTTCGCCTTCTACATCGGCGGCACGCGCGAGAACTACGAGCAACTGCCGGTGCTGGAGCGCGCGAAGGGCTGCGCCGGCGTGAAAGTGTTCATCGGTTCGTCCACCGGCAGCCTGCTGGTGGAGGACGATGACGGCCTGCGGAAAATCATCGGCGCGATCCGGCGTCGCGCGGCGTTTCACGCGGAGGACGAATACCGCCTGAACGACCGCAAGGGGTTGCGCGTCGAGGGCGATCCGCGCTCGCATCCGGTGTGGCGCGACGAGACGGCGGCGCTGATGGCGACGCAGCGGCTGGTGAAAATCGCGCGCGAATACGGCAAGCGCATCCATGTGCTGCACATCTCGACCCGCGAAGAGATGGAGTTTCTGAAGGACCACCGCGATGTCGCCTCGGTCGAGGTGACGCCGCATCATCTGACGCTGACCGCGCCGGACTGCTACGAGCGGCTCGGCACGCGCGCGCAGATGAATCCGCCGGTGCGCGATGCCGCCCATCAGGCGGGCATCTGGAAGGGGCTGGAGCAGGGCGTGGTGGACGTGCTCGGCTCCGACCACGCGCCGCATACGCTGGAGGAGAAGGCGAAGACCTATCCGGCGTCGCCCTCTGGCATGACCGGCGTGCAGACGCTGGTGCCGATCATGCTCGATCATGTGAATGCGGGGCGGCTGTCGCTCGCCCGCTTCGTCGATCTCACCAGCGCCGGGCCGCAGCGGCTGTTCAACATCGCCTGTAAGGGCCGGATCATGGCCGGCTACGACGCCGATCTGACGATCGTCGATCTCAAGCGCGAGGAAACCATCACCAACCAGTGGATCGCATCGCGTGCGCCCTGGACGCCCTATGATGGCGTCAAGGTGAAGGGCTGGCCGGTCGGCACCTTCGTGCGGGGCAGGCGGGTGATGTGGCAGGGCGAATTACCGACGCCGTCCACCGGCGAGCCGATCCGCTTCATGGAAACGCTGGTGCCTTGAGAGGCTGAGCGGGCGTCCGTTTCAGGCGGATGTCACACTGGATGCCCGCGTGCGCGGGCATGACGGTCGTTGTCGTATACATTTATCCCAAAACGGGCGCGCTACTGCCGCGCGTGCGCGATCGAGAATTCGCCGTTCTTGACGCGGGTCGAAAGGCCCTCGACGAATTTGGCCACCGCCTCCTCGCCATAGGTCGTCACCAGTTCGGCGAAGGCCGTGAACAGGCTCGCCTGCGCGAGGCAATCGCCGTCGATTCCCTCCAGCCGCGCCTCGGCCCACGCTTCGGTCAGGTAGGACAGGGCCACCTGCTTTTGCACATCGTCGGACAGCATTTCATGGGATGTGGAAGTGTGCATCGAAACTCGCGGAAGGTGCGAAAGCGACGGCGGGACCGGCGATTCCAGGAAAGGATGTTCATGTCTAGCATGGGGCACGGACGCGCCTAGCCCACTTCTTTAGGAAAGGTTAATTCGCGCGCGCAAGCTTGCGGCAGCAATGCGGCGGACCGCCTCAGTTGGCGTAACGTGCCGTCAAATCTCGGGAAATCTTCGCACCCTCGGCGAGATAGCGTTTGATCGCGACATTGGCCGCCGGCGTGCAGGACCGGTAGGTCTGTTGAAAACCGTAGTAGCCGCGATTGAAGCTGGCGATCAGTTTGGCGCGCCGCTCACCAGACGGGGTCTCGGCGTCCGCCAGCGCCTGCATCTCGTTGCGCCATTTCTGCCCTTCATTCGCGCCGCAGATGCCGCGCAGATAATGCAGCGCGCCGAGGATTTCGGCGAAACGCTGCAAATCGGCGTCGAACGGCGCGGCCGTCTCCTGCGCATGCGCGAATGGACCGGCGAGGCTGGCCAGAATCGGGAAAAGGAGGAGGAGTTTGCGCATCGGGGAAACCGGTTTCGGCGCTGATATGACGGCTTGCCGCGCTGGGAGCAAGCATGATCCCGAAAAGTGGGAACCGGTTTGCGCTGCGCGGCCCTTCGGGTCGGACAAGATCATGCTCAAACAA
>JAWKWT010000019.1:0-2534 GCA_041397365.1 Xanthobacteraceae bacterium | reverse complement strand
AGTCTGATGTGGTGCATGGATTAGAACAATGAGATCAAAGCGTGAGTGAGAGTTGTCGTGCCGGTGGTTGCAGCCGGCTTGCGAGATCCTTGTCGCCGAGCGCGCGCGGACGATGATCGGCGAGGATGATGAAAGGCAGTGCCTTGCTGCGCGGAACATGCAGGCGCGAAAGGTCGGCGATGCGGATCGAGGTATGACGGCGGGCGGCCAGGATGCGATCCACAGCCTTGGTGCCGAATCCGGGCACGCGCAATAATTCCTCGCGGCTCGCGCGCTGCACGTCGAGCGGGAAGCGGTCGCGGTTGCGCAGCGCCCAGGCGAGTTTCGGGTCGATGTCGAGCGGCAGCATGCTGTGCTGAGGGTTCACGATCTCGCCGATCTCGAAGCCATAGAAACGCATCAGCCAGTCGGCCTGATAGAGACGGTGCTCCCGCACGAGCGGCGGCGCCTTCAGCGGCAGGGCGCGGCTCGAATCCGGGATTGGGCTGAAGGCCGAGTAATAGACCCGCTTCAAGCGGTAGGAGCCGTAAAGGTTCGCGCTGGTTTCCAGGATCGCCTGATCGGTTTCCGCGTCCGCGCCGACGATCATCTGCGTGCTTTGTCCGGCTGGTGCAAAGCGTGGCGGTTTGGCCCGTGCCGAGGTGTCGGCGGCTTCGTCGAGTTTCAGGCGCAGGCGTCCCATCGTGCGGCGGATGGCGCGGACATCCTTCTCGGGCGCGAGCCGGGAGAGGCTGCTTTCGCTCGGCAGCTCGATGTTGATGCTGAGACGATCCGCGTATTTTCCGGCCTGCGTG
Organism: Xanthobacteraceae bacterium; assembly: GCA_041397365.1. Classification (GTDB taxonomy): domain Bacteria; phylum Pseudomonadota; class Alphaproteobacteria; order Rhizobiales; family Xanthobacteraceae; genus P52-10. The sequence goes on along the minus strand of JAWKWT010000019.1, from coordinate 1,740 downwards.
ATGAGCGCGTCGTCGGCCTCCGGAATCGTCTTGAGATGGATGTAGCCGCGAAAGTGATGATCCTCGCGCAGGCACCTCGCGACCTCGACGATCTGCTCCATCGTGTAGCTGGGACTGCGGATGATGCCGGAGGACAGAAACAGGCCCTCGATATAGTTGCGCCGGTAGAAGTCGAGCGTCAGACGCACGACCTCCTCGCTGGTGAAGCGCGCGCGGGGAACGTTGCTGGAGGCGCGGTTGACGCAATAAAGGCAGTCGTAATTGCAGGCATTGGTCAGCAGGATTTTCAGTAGCGAAATGCAGCGTCCGTCCGGGGCATAGGAGTGGCAGATGCCCATGCCGCGATCGGTCGAGCCGATACCCTTGCTTTGGCCTTGGCCGCCGCGGGAGGAACGTTTCTCCGTGCCGCTGGAAGCACAGGAGGCATCGTATTTGGCCGCATCCGCCAGGATTTCGAGCTTGCGTTGCAGGTCCATTTCGATATCTCTTTGATATTTCATGCTTAATTGACGAAGGAAAGTTTTCGCCAATGGCTGAAGGAGTCTGATTGACTCTCTTTCGGCTTCTGCTTTTAATAAGAACATATCATGAACAAAGCGCCGTGCACAGGGTTTGGTTTCCTGTCGGCGGATTCGAAAGCAGGAGCGGATGTCTTTCGCGCGCAGGTACAGGCTCGCCTCCTTGCGAAAGGAGGTCGAGCGGCTGGAAACGGGCGGCGGCGAGCAGTCGGCCAGGCGCGCCGCGCTGGGCCATGCGGATGCTGACGATGCGCTGAAGGGCGGCCTTCTGTGCGGAGCCATGCATGAGGTGTTCGCCGCGGACGGGCTGAACAATGCTGCTGCGAGCGGTTTTGTGCTGGGCCTTGCGCGGCGGGTGACGCAAGGGCGTCGTTTCGTTCTGTGGGTTCGGCAGGATTTTTCCGCGATCGAATCCGGCGAACTGTCGATGACGGGCTTTGCCGAACTGGGGCTCGATCCGCGCAGGCTGGTCGCCGTGCATGCGCCGAGTGCGGAGATGGTGCTGCGGATCGCTGCCGACGCCGTCGCCTGCAACGCGCTCGGCGTCGTGGTCGCGGAAATGTTCGGCGAGACGCGGGCGTTCGATCTGGTGGCGAGCCGCAAGCTGACGCTGGCGGCCGGCGCGTCCGGCGTCACCGCCTTGATGCTGCGGCTTGGCGCGATGCCGCAGGCGAGCACGGCCGAAACGCGCTGGATCGTGCGCGCGGCGCATTCGCCGCCGGCGGCGGAATGGCAGGCATGGGGGTGGCCTGCGTTCGATGTCGAACTGGCCCGCAACCGGCATGGGCCGGGTGGGAGCTGGATCATGGAATGGGTGAGTGATGAGTACCGTTTCCGCGAACAGGCGACGCATTCTCGCCGTCTGGCTGTCGCGCCTGCCGACCGATCGTATCCGACGCCGGCAGCGGCAGGCCGGCGCCGCAGCGCCTGATAATGACAATAAGCCGCTGGCGGTGGCGGCGAAGATCGACAATGCGTTCCAGGTCGCGGCCCTGAACGACGCCGGGACGAGGGCCGGGCTGATCGTCGGCATGCCGCTGGCGACTGCGCGCGCGATGCTCCCCGACCTTGAGATCGCCGACGCCGATCCGTTCGCCGATGGCGAGACGCTGAATGCGATCGCCGACTGGTGCCATCGCTTCACGCCTCTGGTCGCTCGCGACGGCGAGGACGGGCTGCTGCTCGATATCACCGGCTGCGCGCATCTGTTCGGCGGCGAGGC
>JAWKWT010000018.1:0-3167 GCA_041397365.1 Xanthobacteraceae bacterium | reverse complement strand
TGCGCGCCCTGGAAATTGAGATCGACCAGCTTCGCCATGATCGCATCCGTCTCGCGTCCGAGCGGAACGGCCTTGGTGAGATTGGTGGAGAACGCCTTCTCGTTGTCGCCGTTGCGCGCGTGAGCGAGAACTTCCTCCGTCGCGGAGACGTAGCCCTTCCACACCTGCTGCAATTGCTGGGCGATGCGGCGTTCATCCTCCGTCGCGATGAGTTCCTGATAGAGCTTGGCGGCGCGCATGAAATCGGCCATGCGGGCGGCGACCTGCTTGTCGTTTTCCCGATGGAAAGCGGGGTCCTTCGACAACAAATGATCGCGGACGACGGCGCGATGGCGCGCGCCCTGCGTGCGCATTTCGCCGAGCCAGCGAACGCTCGGCAGCCACTGGGTTTGAAGCTCCTGGGTGGACAGATCCATCGATCGCATTTGCGAGGCGGCGAAAAGGCCGAGCAGAGCCATCGAAACGGTCATGAAGGCCACGACCGCAATGATCTTGGTCCGGATCGAAAAGGTGGAAAACATTGATGGTTCCCGAGAGTGCGCCGCGTCCGTCCATGTTGGGCAGGCGATTTGGCGTGGGGCTGGCGCAGATGAGTGAACTGACATTGCAAGACGCGAACGCTTGTCGTTTTTCGGCAAAATAACGCGCAAAGCCTGTTTGACACGATTCCGTGAAGTGTTGGTAAACCGCAGGTTGTCGCCGGGATGCCCCGTTCCGGTATCCGGCTCTCTGGTTCCCCGGCGCTGAAATGTTTGAGCTTCCCTGTTTCTCATAGCCGTGGCAGCATTTGTCCGAGCGACGGGAGGACAGCATGCGCTGGTGTGTCTCGATCGGAGCCGCCCTTGGCGCGGCCATTCTGCTCGGCGGCGATGTGTCCGGGATCGCCGCTCCGAATGTCGCATCGCAACTTGCCCAACGCGCCGGCGAGGCACAGGTCGATGTCGAACTCGTCCTGGCCGTGGACGTGTCCTATTCGATGGACCTCGAGGAACTGGCGATCCAGCGCGAAGGCTACGCCGAAGCGGTGACGTCGAAGGAGTTCCTCCAGGCGTTGAAGAGCGGACCGCATGGCAAGGTCGCCGTGACCTATTTCGAATGGGCGGCGGCGCATGACCAGAAGGTCATCATTCCCTGGCGGATCGTCGAAGGGCCGGAAACGGCGGACGCCGTCGCGTCCGAGATCATGAAAGCGCCGCTGCGCCGCGCCTCGCGCACCTCGATCTCCGGCGCGATCAATTTCGGCATGCGCCTGCTCGGCGAGAATCCTTACAAGGGACTTCGCCGCGTCATTGATATTTCCGGCGACGGCCCGAACAACAATGGCGAGCCGGTGCTGATCGCGCGCGACGCCGCGCTCGAAAAGGGCGTAACCATCAACGGGCTGCCGGTGATGGTGAAGCAGGCATCCTATGCGACGATGGATATCGAGAAGCTCGATCTCTATTACGAGGATTGCGTGATCGGCGGCGCCGGGTCGTTCGTCGTTCCGATCAAGGAGCGCGCCAAGTTCAAGGAGGCGATCCGGACGAAACTGATCCTTGAGGTCGCGGGATTGCAGCCGAAGCCGCGCGTGATTCCGGCACAGGCGCGCGAGCCGCGCGTGCCCTGCACCATCGGCGAGCAGCTCTGGCGCGAGCGCTGGGGGCGGTAGTTAGAGCATGATCCCGAAAAGTGGAAACCGGTTTTCGGACAAGATCATGCTCAAGCGGAAAAATAGACTCTAGGCGCCTCTGCCGCCGGGACGACTTTCGCCCGGACCGCAATCACGCTGATCGAATCTGAATCAAGACCTCTCCCCGCCGGCGGGGAGAGGTCTTTTTCGTTTCACGCCGCGGCGGTCGGGAAGCTGTAAGCCTTGAACTGGTCGCGCAGCGAGGTTTTCAGGATCTTGCCGGTCGCGGTGTGGGGGATGGCGTCGACGAACTGCACGTCGTCAGGCATCCACCATTTCGCGATCTTGCCTTCCATGAACTTGAGGATATCCTCCTTGGTCGCGCTCTCGCCCGGCTTGAGCTGGACGATCAGCAGCGGCCGCTCGTCCCATTTCGGATGCCGCACGCCGATCACGGCCGCTTCCGCCACCTTCGGATGGCCGACCGCGAGATTCTCCAGGTCGATCGAGGAAATCCACTCGCCGCCGGATTTGATGACATCCTTCGAGCGGTCGGTGATGCGCATATAGGCGTGCGGGTCCATGGTCGCGACGTCGCCGGTGTCGAAGAAGCCGTTCTCGTCGAGGATGTTGTCCTTCACGCGATAGTACGAGCCGGCCACCGCCGGACCGCGTACCTTCAGCCGGCCGAAGGTCTTGCCGTCCCACGGCAGGTCCTTGCCGGAATCGTCGGTGATCTTCATCTCGACGCCGAACGGCGGGAAACCCTGGCTGGCGAGAACGTCGATCTTCTCCTCGCCCTTGAGGTTCATGAACGGAGCCTGCAACGCCGCGAGGCTGCCGATCGGGCTCATTTCGGTCATGCCCCAGGCGTGGCGCACGCCGATGCCCATGTCGTCGAACGCCTTGATCATCGAGCGCGGCATCGCCGAGCCGCCGCACACCACCATCTTGAGGTCGGGCAGCGAGAGGTTGTTCGCCTGCATGTGCTGAAGCAGCATCAGCCACACGGTCGGCACGCCGGCGGTGTAGGTGACCTTCTCGGTCGACATCAGTTCGTAAACCGATGCGCCGTCCAGCTTCGCGCCGGGCAGCACCAGCTTGGTGCCCATCGATGGCGCGGAGAAGGCGATGCCCCAGCTATTGGCGTGGAACAGCGGCACCACCGGCAGCATGGTGTCGCTCGACTTGGTTCCGAGCGCGTCGCTGTTGTTGGCCATCAGCGCGTGCAGCACGTTGGAGCGGTGCGAATACAGCACGCCCTTCGGGTCGCCCGTGGTGCCGGAGGTGTAGCACATCGCGGCGGCGGTGTTCTCGTCGAACGTCTTCCAGGCGAAATCGCCATCGACCTCGCCGATCCACTCCTCATAGGAGACGGCGTTTTTCAGCTTCGTCTGCGGCATATGCGCCTTGTCGGTGTAGATGATGTAGCGCTCCACCGTGGGCAGCTTGTCGGCCAGCGCCTCCAGGATCGGCACGAAGGTCAGATCGACCATCACGATCCGGTCTTCGGCGTGATTGATGATCCAGCCGATCTGCTCGGGGAACAGGCGCG
>JAWKWT010000017.1:0-3256 GCA_041397365.1 Xanthobacteraceae bacterium | reverse complement strand
CGTCATCGCGCTCTTGGTGACGATCGGCGGCGTGGTCGGCGCGCTGACGATGTGGTGGGGCGTGCGCAACACGTCCCTGCGGTTCCTCTATGACCGGCCGGCGGCGTTCTGGCTGACGCCCAAGCCGGCGTCCAAGCCGCACGTCACCCTTCAGGCCGCGGAGTAATCTGAAAAGCGGAGCAGGCGGCGCAATTTCGCCTGCATATCGCCCGCGGAACAGGTGCCAAACGCCGCCAAAGCCCTTACATTGGCGGCATGTCCAAAACTCCTGCAAAGCCCGCGGCCAAACCGTCGAAATCTTCGTCCGCGACAGAGACGACGACGACGACCGCCCCTGTGCGCTCGCCAAAATCCGGCGACGTTAAATCCGGTGACATGGCCGGCAAGCACATCTTCCTGGTCGACGGCTCCTCCTACATTTTCCGCGCCTATCACGCGCTGCCGCCGCTGAACCGGAAATCCGACGGCTTGCAGGTGAACGCGGTGCTCGGCTTCTGCAATATGCTGTGGAAGCTCTTGCGCGACATGCCGAACGACAACCGGCCGACGCATCTCGCCATCATCTTCGACAAATCCGAGATCACGTTCCGCAACAAGCTCTATCCGGATTACAAGGCGCATCGGCCGCCCGCGCCGGACGACCTGATCCCACAATTCGCGCTGATCCGCGACGCCGTGCGCGCGTTCGATCTGCCCTGCCTCGAGCAGGCCGGCTTCGAGGCCGACGATCTGATCGCGACCTATGTGCGCGAGGCCTGCGAACGCGGCGCGGACGCAACCATCGTCTCCTCCGACAAGGACCTGATGCAACTCGTCACCGATTGCGTGACGATGTACGACACGATGAAGGACCGCCGTATCGGCATCGCCGAGGTGATCGAGAAATTCGGCGTGCCGCCGGAGAAGGTCGTCGAGGTGCAGGCGCTCGCCGGCGATTCGGTCGACAACGTGCCGGGCGTGCCCGGCATCGGCATCAAGACCGCGGCGCAGCTGATCGCCGACTATGGCGACCTCGACACGTTGCTGGCACGGGCCGGCGAAATCAAACAGCCGAAGCGGCGCGAGGCGCTGATCGAGAACGCCGAGAAGGCGCGCATCTCGCGTCAGCTCGTGCTGCTCGATGACAAGGTGCCGCTCGACGTGCCGCTCGCCGATCTGGCGGTGCACGAACCGGACGCACGAAAGCTGATCGCCTTCCTCAAGGCGATGGAATTCACCACGCTGACCAAGCGAGTCGCCGATTATTCGGAGATCAACACGACCGATATCGCGCCCGACGCCAATCTCGCCAGCCGCGAACGGGGCGGCACCGGCGATCTGTTCGCGGACACCGGCGCACCGGCGAAGGGGACAACGCCGCGCGACGAGCAAGACGCAGCTGACGAGCGGACGCCGAAAGCATTGGCCGACGCGCGCACGCAGGCCGCCCGTGCCGCGCATTCCGATCCGGCAAAACTCGCGACGGTCCGCACCGCTGGCGATTTGCAGGCCTGGATCGCCCGCGCGCGCGACCAGGGTTATTTCGCGATCGGCGTCGAGACGGCCGGCGCGGACCCGATGCAGGCCGAATTGTGCGGCGCCTCGCTGGCGCTTGGCGACAACGATGCGATCTACATTCCGTTGCAGCACAAGAAGCACGGCGACGGCGACGGATTGTTCGCATCGGGCCTCGCGCCGGATCAGCTTTCCGCCCACGACGTGCTGGGGGCGCTGAAGCCGCTGCTCGAAAGCGACTCGTATCTCAAGATCGGCCACAATCTGAAACTCGACGCGCTGGTTCTCGCCCAACATGGAATCGCGATGCGCGCGATCGAGGACGTGATGCTGATGTCCTATGTGCTGGATGCAGGCCGCCGCGCGCACGATATCGGCTCGCTCTCGGAGACCTGGCTCGGGCATCAGCCGCCGAGCCGCGACAGCGTGACGGGCACCGGCAAAAATCGACTCGCCTTCGACCAGATCGAGATCGACAAAGCGACCGGTTACGCCGCGGCGCGCACCGATGCGGTGCTGCGGCTGTGGCGCGTGCTGAAGCCGCGGCTCGTGTCCGAGCATATGCTCACCGTCTATGAGACGCTGGAGCGTCCGCTTGTGATGCCGCTGGCGCGTATGGAGCAGCGCGGGATCTCGGTGGACCGGCAGACGCTGTCGCGCCTGTCCGGCGATTTCGCCCAGAGCGCCGCGCGGCTGGAGGCCGACATTCAGCAAATGGCCGGCGAGCCGATCAATCCGGGCAGCCCGAAACAGCTCGGCGACATCCTGTTCGGCAAGATGGGGCTTCCGGGCGGCTCGAAGACCAAGACCGGCGCGTGGTCCACCTCGGCGCAGATTCTCGACGACCTCGCCGAACAGGGACATGCGTTTCCGAAAACGATTCTGGAGTGGCGGCAGGTCACCAAGCTGAAATCGACCTACACCGATTCCCTGCCCGGCTACATCAACCCGCAGACGCAGCGCGTCCACACCTCTTATGCGCTCGCCGCAACCACCACGGGACGGTTGTCGTCGAACGATCCGAACCTGCAAAACATTCCGGTGCGCACCGAGGATGGACGCAAGATCCGCAAGGCCTTCGTCGCCACCGCCGGCCACAAGCTGGTCTCGGCCGACTATTCGCAGATCGAATTGCGGCTGCTGGCGGAGATCGCCGACATCCCCTCGCTCAAGCAGGCGTTCAATGACGGGCTGGACATTCACGCGATGACGGCGTCCGAAATGTTCGGCGTGCCGATCAAGGGCATGCCGGGCGAAATCCGGCGGCGCGCGAAGGCGATCAATTTCGGCATCATCTACGGCATTTCCGCCTTCGGCCTCGCCAACCAGCTCGGCATTCCGCGCGAGGAGGCGAGCGCTTACATCAAGAAATATTTCGAACGCTTCCCCGGCATCCGCGCCTACATGGACGCCACCCGCGACTTCTGCCGCGAGCATGGTTATGTGACGACGCTGTTCGGCCGCAAATGCCATTACCCGGAGATCAAGGCGTCGAACCCGTCGGTGCGCTCATTCAATGAACGCGCCGCCATCAATGCGCGGCTGCAAGGTTCAGCCGCCGACATCATCCGCCGCGCGATGGTGCGCATGGACGATGCGCTCGCGGCCAAAAAGCTCTCGGCCCGCATGCTGCTCCAGGTGCACGACGAACTGATTTTCGAGGTGCCGGACGACGAAGTCGCGGCGACCCTGCCGGTGGTTCAGCACACGATGCAGGACGCGCCGTTCCCGGCGGTCATCCTGTCGGTGCCGCTTCAGGTCG
>JAWKWT010000016.1:0-3444 GCA_041397365.1 Xanthobacteraceae bacterium | reverse complement strand
CTGCGGTCGAGCGGCTGGCGGCGGCCTGTGCCAAGGCCGGAGCGGAACTGGTCCCGGTCGACAGCAGCCCGATCGACGCCGTCTGGCAGGAGCGGCCCGCCGCCCCGCTCGGTCAGGTGACAGTCCATGACCTGAAATTCGCCGGCGAATCCGAGACGGAAAAACTCGACCGCATCCGCGCGGAAATTGACGCGCTGCGCGCCGATGCGCTGGTGCTGTCGGACCCGCATGCGGTGGCATGGGCCTTCAACATTCGCGGCGCGGATGTCGCACACACGCCGCTGCCGATCTCCTATGCGGTGGTGCCCGCGACCGGCCGGCCGACCGTCTTCATCGATGCGCGCAAATTGTCGAACTCTTCGCGCGATCACATCGAGCGCAGCGCCGACGTCGCCGAGCCCGGTGAGCTTGCGCCGTATCTGCGGCAGCTCGCCGCCGGCAAGACCGCGATCGCCATCGACAGCGCCACGGGCGCGGATGCACTGAGCCGACTGATCGTCGAGGCCGGCGGGCGGCCGGTGCGCGGCGCAGACCCGGTGGCGATGCTCAAGGCCGTGAAGAACCCGGTCGAAATCGCCGGCACCCGCAGCGCGCATGAGCGCGACGGCGCGGCGCTCGCGCGCTTCCTGTTCTGGCTGGATCGCGAAGCGCCCGGCGGGCAACTCACCGAGATCGACGCGGTCGAGGCGCTGGAGAGTTTTCGGCGCGAGACCGGCGCGTTGAAGGACGTGTCGTTTCCGACGATATCCGGCTCGGGGCCGAACGGCGCGATCGTCCATTACCGCGTCACGCGCAAGAGCAACCGGCGCATCCAGCCGGGCGAACTGCTGCTGATCGATTCCGGCGCGCAATATCAGGACGGCACCACCGACGTCACCCGCACCATCGCGGTCGGCGATCCGACGCCGCAGATGCGCGACCGTTTTACCCGCGTGTTGCGCGGCCATCTGGCCATCGCCCGCGCGGTGTTCCCGGACGGCACCACCGGCGCGCAGATCGACGCCTTCGCCCGGCAATTCCTGTGGCAGGCCGGGCTCGATTTCGAGCACGGCACCGGCCATGGCGTCGGCAGCTTCCTGTCGGTGCATGAAGGCCCGGCGCGCATTTCCAAGCTCGGCACGACGCCTCTGAAGCGCGGCATGATCCTCTCGAACGAGCCCGGCTATTACAAGACCGGCGCCTACGGCATCCGCATCGAGAATCTGGAGCTGGTTGTGGCGAAGGAGATCACCGGCGCGGAAAAGCCGATGAACGGTTTCGAGGCGCTGACGCTGGCGCCGATCGATCGCCGCCTGATCGACATCAGCCTGATGACACGTGACGAAATCACCTGGCTCGACGCCTATCACGCGCGCGTGCGCACGACCTTGCACGATGCGCTGGACGACGCGACGCGCGAGTGGCTCACCGCCGCGACCCGGCCGCTCGCTGGATGATCTTCAAACCAATGGATCACCGGTGACGGACAATACGATCAAGCCCGGCACGGCGGCGGACGCTTCCGCCGCGCCCGACAACAAGGCTCCGCCCGGTTTCATTCCGCTGCTCGTCGCCTTGAGCGGGCTCGGCCCGATGTCGATGCAGGCGATCATGCCGGCGCTGCCGGCGCTCGCGACGTTCTTCCGCGAGGACATCGCCGTCGCGCAGCTGACGATCTCGCTCTATCTGGTCGGGCTCGCCTGCTCGCAGCTTGTGGTCGGACCGCTCTCGGACAAATTCGGGCGACGGCCGGTCATCCTTGTCGGCCTCGGCCTGATGGTGCTGTCCAACGTCGCCGGCATCTTCGCCACGACGCTGCCGCAGCTCGTCGCCGCGCGAGTCGTGCAGGCGCTCGGCGCTGCTTCCGGTCTCGCCGTCGGCCGGGCGATGATCCGCGACCTCTACGACCGCGATCGCGCCGCCTCGATGATGGGCCTTGTCGTCGGCTCGATGATGATCGCGCCGATGATCGGCCCGTTCATCGGCGGCGTGCTGGAAACGACTTACGGCTGGCGCGCGATCTTCTGGTTCCTCGGCCTCGTCTCGCTCGCGATCTTCCTCTGGGCATGGTTCATCCTGCCCGAGACGCGCCGCGTGCAGACAGGGCCTGCGGCGGGTTTCATGAACGACGTGCGCGCGCTGGCTGCGAGCCCGCAATACCACGGCTTCGTCATCGCGCAGGCGCTGGCGGCGGGAACGTTCTTCATCTTCGCCTCCGGCGGCGCCTATGTCGCGATCATGCAGATGGGCCGCTCCAGCGCCGAATATGGCGCATGGTTCGCGCTCGGCTCGGTGGCCTATATGGCCGGCAACCTCTCCTCGGCGCGCCTGACGCCGAGGATCGGCAGTTCGCGCATGATCTGGATCGGCCTCATCATCCAGATCGCCGGCTCCGCGCTCAACCTCGCATGGGGTCTGGCCGGTCTGAATATTTATCCGTCATGGTTCTTCATCACGCAGATGATCGTCGCTTATGGCAACGGCTATGTGATGTCGAACCTCGCCGCAGGCGCGGTCAGCGTCCGGCCGCAGGCGGCGGGCACCGCGTCCGGCGTCATGGGCTTCGTGCAGATGGGTTTTGGCGCGATCGTCTCGCAGGCCGGCGCGCATCTCGGCGGCGACTACAAAACCACGGTGCCGCTCAACTTCGCCGGTCTGATCCTGTCGCTGCTCTGCGCCTGCGTCGTCGCCTTGCTGGTGACACGGTATGAACGACGGCGCGAGGGGGCGGAGTAATCAGGCTTTCCCGATCAGCCTGAACCAGTCGTCTTCGGAAAGCACCTGCACGCCGTGCTTCTCGGCGTCCTTCAGCTTCGAGCCCGCGCCGGGACCGGCGACGACGAGATCGGTCTTCTTCGACACAGAGCCAGACACTTTCGCGCCGAGACGCTCGGCCATCGCCTTGGCTTCGTCGCGCGTCATCTTCTCCAGCGCGCCGGTGAACACCACCGTCTTGCCGGACACAGGTGAATTCTTCGCCGCCTGCTCGGCCGGTTTGACCTCGATCTCGGCGAGCAGCGCATCAAGCGCCTTGATGTTGCGCGGCTCGGCGAAGAACTCGACCACCGCATCGGCGACGACCTCGCCCACACCTTCGATGCTGTTCAGATCCTCGTAGGCTTCCGAGGTGTTCTCCTCCTCACTCTGTCCTTTCGCGGCGGCGCGCATCGCATCGACGAACGCCTCCAGCGAACCGTAGTGCCGCGCGAGCAGTTTCGCATTGCCCTCGCCGACATGGCGGATGCCGAGCGCGTAGATCAGCCGATGCAGCTCGATGGTCCGACGCGCATCGATCGCGGCGAAAAGATTGCGGATCGAGGTTTCGCCATAGCCTTCGCGATCCTTCAGCCGCGTCTGCGAACGGGCGTCGCGCTTTTCCAGCGTGAAGATGTCGGCCGCCGACATCACCAGCCCCTGCTCGTAGAAATCCTGAATCTGCTTGTCGCCCAGCCCCTCGATGTCGAA
>JAWKWT010000015.1:0-5541 GCA_041397365.1 Xanthobacteraceae bacterium | reverse complement strand
ATTCTGGTGCCGGCCTTCATGATTTCGGAATTGCGGCGCGCCTTCGAGATCGGCTTCCTGCTGTTTCTGCCGTTCCTCATCATCGACCTCGTCGTCGCCTCGGTGCTGATGTCGATGGGCATGATGATGCTGCCGCCGGTGGTGGTGTCGCTGCCGTTCAAGCTGATCTTCTTCGTGCTGGTGGACGGCTGGACTCTCGTCGCCGGCAGCCTGGTGCAGAGTTACGGGAACTAGAGTCTGTTTCAACTCTCGTTGAATCAGACTCGTCGCTTGTCTTTTTGTTTGAGCCTGATCTGATCCGAAAACCGGTTTCCACTTTTCAGGATCATGCTCTACCGCCGCGCCTCGACACGGCGCAGGCCGCGGATCGCCGGAAGCGCGCCGGTCGATGACGGGTCCGCCTTCTGCGTCACCGGCGTCGGGCGCGTAGCCATGTCCGGGAAACGCTGGCGCATCTCGCGCAGGAAACCGTCGAGCGTATCGACCGAGGCAGCCATCTTGGCGATGCGTGCGAACTCCGCGCTGTTGGCGGCGGAAAGCTGCGTCGCCGCCTCGAACACCGGCTTGTCGCCGTCGTCCGAAAATTTCGCGGCGAATTTCTCCTTCAGCCGCGCGAGGCCGATCGCGTCCGATGCAAGCGAATAACCGAGCGCGGCCCGCAGCACGTCCGACTTTTCCGCCGCTGTGAGCGGCTGGAAATCCTTCCAGCGTTCGCCGTAAAGCAGCTCGATCTGCTCTGCCGACTCGCGCCACCGTCGCCCCGCCCAGTAGATGTCCGAGCGCAGCCGCACGGTTTCCCGCCCCACCAGATTGGCGACGATGTCGAGTGCGAGATCGTGCCGGCCGATGTCGCTCTGCGCGCGCGCCTCGATCAATAGACGTTGTTGCCGGATTTCGCCGGCGACATCCGCCAGCCGCGTCGCACGCAGTGCGGCCAGCGCGCGGTCCGGCTTGCGGTTCATCAGATAGATCATCGCAAGGCGCGCGGCGACCTGCGCGCGCGCCGCGCCCTCCAGCCGGTGCTCGACCTGATAGTGGAGAAGCTCGCTCGCCTGATCGAGCAGATCGATCGCCACCAGCCGCTCGGCGAGGCGGCGGATCATCTCGTCGCCGCGCCGGCCGATCGGCGTCAACTCGCGAAACTCGTAGAACAGCGCCAGCGCCTGCACCGGCGGCATCTCGTCCGCCTTCGCGCCATTGAACAAATCGTTGAACAGCGCCGCGGCGTCGTCCTGCATCTGCCGCGCGGGCTCCGAATTCGGCGAAAGCTGCGTGCCCATCCGCGCCGTCAGCAGCGCATCGCGATAGCGGCCGGCGCGCTCATACATCGTCGCCAGAAGCCGCAGCGTCTTCACTTCGATCAGATCGCCGCGCCACATCGCCTGAAGCGTTTCGAGTTGCTCCAGCGCCTGCTCCTCGGTGATCTCGTCGCGCTTGCGCGCCAGCTCGATCTCATACAGCTTCGCCTCCGACGCCGACGGGCGGTCGCCGGAGGCGCTCGCCGTGCGATAGAAAGCGAGAGCATCCTTGTCGCGGCCGAGCGCCTGCGCCATGCGCCCGCGCAGCAGCGCGAGATAGCCCTCCTGTTCCGGGATCGAGCCGACGATCTCCAATTCGTTGAAACGGCTGGAGACGCCGTCGAAATCGCGCACCTCCAGCGAGGCGCGCAGCGCATCGACGATCGCCATGCGTTGCAGATCGAGCGGCAGCGCGGCCAGCGCGTATTCGGCGCCCTTGAACAGCTCGCGCGCCTCGGCCCATTTCCCGAGCCGGGCGAACGCCATCGCGCGCCACAGCCGTGCATCGCGGCCCGCGCCGATCGAGGGATGATCGAGGTCCTTCAAACCCGCCTCCGGCGCGCCGGCCAGAATGCTGGCGAGCCCGCGCACGATGTGGAAGGCGGCATCATCCGGCACCTGGTCGGCCGGCAGGGAGTCGATCGCCGCGCGCGCCTCCCTGTAGAGGCCCTTGGCGAGATAAAGCCGCGCCAGATCGAGATGAAGTCCCGCACGCGCATCGTCACTCGCCTGCGATGCCGCGAGCCAGAGCGCATCGTGCCGCGCAAAAAAATCGCTGTCGCGATCGGCCTGCCACGAAGCCACGTCGAAGATCGCCTTCGGCACGACCGCCGCCTGCTCGGCGGCGCCCTCTGCCGGCGACAATGTCAGCCCGCCGGGCCGGCCGAGTGTGATCTTGTCCGGCGCAAGCTCCACCTGCACATCGTCCGCGCGCGGCTCGACCACAACGCCCTGGACCGAATCCGCCAGCGCGAACTCGACGAAATTCTGACGCCGGACAAAACCGCGCGCCGGCAGCGCGCCGGTGATCGCCAGCACGGCGTCGCCGGCTTCGGGATCGACGATGCGATGAACTCGCGCGGGCTTCTCGAACGGAATGCTGACGCTCGCCTTGCCGGCGTCGGCGATGTTGCGCAAGGTCGCGAGCGGCTCGGGTGTCGCCTTTGCGACATCGGCGACGGAAACGATCCAGTTGGTTCCTTCCGCCTGCGCGGAGGCGAATTGCGGCTTGTTCAGACGCAGGCGAAGCGCACGCCCGTTCGCGAGTGGCATCTGCATCACGTCGCGAACGATCGGCGCACCGTCCTGCGCGAGGAGACCGATGTTCAGCGGCGTCGGCTGGTCGAACACCATCCACAGCGTATCGCCGCGCACGAACACCGCGCCGGTGGTCGGGGCCGCGAATGGGACGGTCAGCTTCAGCCCCTCGCTGCTGCGCGAGGCTGAGACGGCCATCGACGCGCCGGTGAAAGGCGCGGGCGCGGCAGGCCGCATCTCCAGCGTCGCAGGTGGCGGCGGCGCGGCCCTCACCTCCGCCGTCGCGAGCTTTGTGGCAACAGGCTCGGTCGCGATGGGCTTGGTTGTGACAGGCTGGGCCGCAGGCTCCGGCGCGTCTGCGAGGGCAGGCTTGCTTTCGACCACTGGTGCAGCCGGCTCGGCCGCCACAGCCACTTGTTTCGATGCCGGCGGCGCGGGCGGCACAACCTCGCTCGCCTGCGACGCGGCGGGCCGAACGGCAGGCGGCGTCATTGCCGCCGGATCCGGCTTCGGCTCTGCCTCTGGCTTCGTGGCGAAGCCGATATCGACGATGTAGTTTTTCTCCTCGCGGAACGAATGAACGTCCGCGTTGCCGATCAGCGCGAAATCGACCGTCGTCGTGTCGTTCTCCACCTTCTGCGTGACCGACGAGACGTTCGGCGCGGTCACGACCTTCGCATCGGTCAGATCGAAGCTGATGCCGGAGTCGAATTTGAGCGAGAGCTTGTCCTTGTCGAGGATCGACGAGACGCCGCCGCCCTCCGGCAGCTCGAAGATGTAGCGCGTGAAGGTCGGCTGCACCGACGCGCGCACGCGCACCGGCGGTCGCTTCTTGACGACCACCTCGGCTTCCTTCTGGCGCAGGAGCCGCTCCGCCGCGGCGGCGCGATCGGCAAGCTCCTTCACCACCTCCATCGGCAGCGGCGGCGGCTGTCCGGACCAATTGTCCGGCAGCAGATCGACGAACAGTCGCTCGCCCGCGGCGATCACATTCGGCTTCGCCTTGCGCGCAAGCGCGAGCCGCACCGCCATGCCGTCGGGGTCGGTGCGTGCCGATCCGACATAGTCCGGCGCGCCGGCCGGCAGTTTGTCGACATTGACATCGACAGGTTCGCGAAAGCGGATGATGACGATCGAACCGGAGGTCGTCACCTCGGCATCCACCCGCTGTTGCAGCTTGATGACGAGACGCGCGTAATCGCCCGGCTTGCTCAGCGTCGCGGTGCCTCTGACGGCATCCGCCATCGCAGGCTTGCAGAGCGAGGCGGCGATCAGAAGCGCCAGCGCGAGAGACTTCACGCCGCGACATGCGTGCAGGAACGCGCGCGCGCACACGCGAACGGTCCTGCATAAGTCGCCGGAAACCTCAAACACCATGATCGAACGTCTCAAAGCGCGCGCACGAGCGCACGCTCACCTGCCTCATCGACCGTAGAATCCCGAATTTAAGGACTTGTTAACGTCAACCTCCCGAACCGACGAAAGTCCGCGCGCGAGTTCAGTTTCTTGGATTCACCGGCCGGCCTTCGATCTTCGGCAGCGCGGAGGCCGGCGCAGCGGCTGCGACCGCGCCCGAGCGGCGCGCAAGCTCGACGGTCAGCTTTTCGGCGGCGTCCGGCTGCATCTGCGCCAGCACGTCCGCCATCTTCTGCGGCTTCATGCGCGAGGCCACCTCGATCAGCACGCCCATCTCCAGGCGATCGAAAATCTTTCCCGCATCTCGCGGCTTCATGTTCTCATACATGATGACGATGCTTTTGAAGCGGGCGTTGTCAGCCTCTTCCTTCTGCTGTTGCGCAGCGGCGATGCGGGCCTCGACCCCCTTCATCTCATCCACCTTGGACTCGATGCGCTTTTCCGCCTCCTTCAGAAGGTTCTCGC
The DNA here is from genome assembly GCA_041397365.1 of Xanthobacteraceae bacterium. Classification (GTDB taxonomy): domain Bacteria; phylum Pseudomonadota; class Alphaproteobacteria; order Rhizobiales; family Xanthobacteraceae; genus P52-10. The sequence continues at coordinate 1,105 of JAWKWT010000015.1, read as the reverse complement.
GGATGTCGACCTCGCGCGAGCGCGTATCGAGTTCATGGCGGCGCTCCTGCAACCGCTCCAGCACCGCGCGCTCGGACGCGGACACCGACGGCGGCTGCACGACCGCGGGCCGCGTCTCGCTGACCGGCAGGCCCTCCGCTTTCGGCTTCGGCGCATCGACGGAGCCGGTGATATCGGCCGGTTCGGTCTTCACCGGAGCCGGCCCGCTCCCCGGAAAGTTCAGCGTCTGCTGCGCCCACGATGACGTTCCGGCCGGCCGATGATCGTCCAGCAGCACGTAGCCGCCGTCGAGCAGGATGCCGGTGAGCTTCAGGACGGCGAGGCAAGCAGCCGCAATCAGCAGGATCGGAACGATGCGCAGGTCGCGAAGTTTCATGCGGCGAGACCGTTGGTCCTGTCACGCTGGGAGAAGGCGCTCGCCGCCGCCAGCAGGGATTTGACGGCCGGGCGCGCCGGGCGCTCGTCGGGCTGCGCCTTGGCCGCGACCGCGATCTGCGACAGCCGCCGCAGCACCGACTCGCCGACGTCGATATAGGTGTCGAGCCGCGCGCAGATGTCGGTCGCCTGCGTGAGCTGATCGGTCAGATTGTCGTTGCACTCGTGCACCGTCACCTTCAGGCCGGCGATCGCGCGTTCAGCGATTTCGGTGGCGGTGATGAGTTCGGCGATCGTCGCCTTGAGCGATTGCTCATCGGCGCGCAGCATCTTCAGCCGCTTGTTGAGCATGTGGCAATAGCCGATCGTCAGCAGCAACAGGACCGACACCAAACTCTCGATCATTAATCCGAGCAGCGGGCTCATTGGGCCTCCATCATCTTGCTGGTTTCGTCGCTTTTTTCAAACATCGCGTAGGTCGTATGCGGCTTGCGCAGCGGCTTGGTGACGCGGATCGCGACGCGGTCGCCGACCCGCCCCATCCGCCCTTCCGTCAACGTGACGGCGCCGCAGCGGACTGAGACCAGCGCATCGGGGCGAATCTCCAACGGCAGCGTGTCGCCGACTTCGAGCTTCATCAATTGCTGCAACGGCACCTCGGCCTCGTAGAGCACCGCATCGACCGAGATCTGCGCCTTGCCGATCTCGGTCGCCAAATGCCCTTCCCAGA
>JAWKWT010000014.1:0-26989 GCA_041397365.1 Xanthobacteraceae bacterium | reverse complement strand
GTCGTCGAGATGATCCGCACCAATCCGGATTCGCGGCGGCTGATCGTCACGGCCTGGAATCCGGCCGAGATCGGCAAGATGAAGCTGCCGCCGTGCCACTGCCTGTTCCAGTTCTACGTCGCCAACGGAAAACTCTCCTGCCAGCTCTATCAGCGTTCCGCCGACACGTTTCTCGGCGTGCCGTTCAACATCGCCTCCTATGCGCTGCTGACGATGATGATCGCGCAGGTGACGGGGCTGAAGGCGGGCGAGTTCGTGCATACGCTCGGCGACGCGCATCTTTACGCCAACCATCTGGAGCAGGCGCATCTGCAACTCTCTCGCGCGCCGCGCGCGTTGCCGGTGATGAAGATCAATCCCGAGGTGAAGGATATTTTCAGCTTCCACTACGAAGACTTTGCGTTACAGGGCTACGATCCGCATCCGCACATCAAGGCGGATGTCGCGGTATGAGGCTCGCCGGTGAGAGTCGGTCGGTAATGCGCGCGCCCGGAAAGCGATGATGGAGATCGTCTTCGTGGTCGCGGCCGCCGCAAATGGCGTGATCGGCAATGACAATCGAATTCCGTGGCGCATCAAGCGCGACATGCAGCGGCTTCGCGCGCTGACGATGAACCGTCCGGTGGTGATGGGCCGCAAGACCTTTCAGTCCCTGCCGCGGCCGCTGCCGGGACGAACCAACATCGTGCTGACCCGCGACCGAGGATTTTGCGCGGATCAGGCGCTGGTCGTGACGTCGCTCGAACAGGCGCGCGAGGTCGCCACCGGCGACGCGCTGCGGCGATTTGCCACTGAAATCATGGTGATCGGCGGCTCCGAAATTTACAGGCAATGGTTGCCGCAAGCGGATCGCATCGAGCTGACAGAAGTGCATGCCGATGTGGCGGGGGACGCGGTCTTCAGGCCCGATCTGTCGGGATGGGAAGAAGTGGCGCGCAGCTTCAACAAAGCGGGCGAGGGCGACACGGCGGACTTTTCCTATGTGACCCTGCGCAGAACGTCGCAAGCAGCCGATTCCCGACCAATCGCATTGACGAATTGAGCTTCAGAGCCCACTTCGGTCTCATCGAAGACTGTCAGCCGGTTGCGTTGTAAGGGCAATTGGCGTCGCCTATAAGCATTCAAAGTTCGACCGGCGCGGCCAGCGCCTGAGGGAGACCGATCTATGGCGTGGAAAAATCAGGGCGGCGGACCGTGGGGGTCCGGGCCCAAGGGTCCGTGGGGCTCGGGACCGCAATCTTCTGGGCCTACTCCGCCGGACCTGGAAGATCTTCTGCGCCGCGGTCAGGACAGGCTGCAATCGCTGATACCGGGCGGTCATTTCAGCACCATGGGCGTGATCATCGCCGTGCTGGTCGCCGCCGTGGTCTGGGGCTTGTCGGGCTTCTTCCGCGTTCAGTCGGAGGAACTCGGCGTGGTGCTGCGTTTCGGCAAGCATGTGCGCACCGTTCAGCCCGGCCTGAACTACCATCTGCCCTATCCGATCGAGACCGTGCTGCTGCCGAAGGCGCTGCGCGTCTCGACGTTGTCGATCGGCATGCGCGTCACCGAGGGCCGCAGCGGCACCGCGGTCCGCGACGTGCCGGAGGAAAGCCTGATGCTGACCGGCGACGAAAACATCGTCGACGTCGATTTCACCGTGCTGTGGCGCATCAAGCCGGATGGCGTCGGCGACTTCCTGTTCAACATCCAGAACCCGGAAGGCACCGTGAAGGCCGTCGCCGAAAGCGCGATGCGCGAGGTGATCGGCCGCTCCGACATTCAGCCGATCCTCACCGGCGCGCGTACCGCCACCGAAGTGGCCGTGCATGAGCTGATGCAGAAGACGCTCGACGAATACGGCTCCGGCATTCTCGTGCAGCAGGTGCAATTGCAGAAGGTCGATCCGCCGGCGCAGGTGATCGATGCGTTCCGTGACGTGCAGGCCGCGCGTGCCGACCAGGAGCGCTTGCAGAACGAGGCGCGGACCTATGCCAACCGGGTCGTCCCGGAAGCGCGCGGCCGCTCGGCGCAGATCCTGCAAGGCGCGGAAGCCTACAAGGAACAGACTGTCGCCGAGGCGAAAGGTCAGACCGCGCGATTCCTCAAAGTCTATGACGAATACAAAAAGGCGCCCGACGTCACGCGCCAGCGCATCTATCTGGAAACGATGGAACGTATCTTCGGCAATGCCGACAAGCTCGTCTACGACCCCGGCCAGGGCGGGCAGGGCGTGATGCCGTATCTGCCGCTGAGTGAACTGCGACGTTCGCAAGGCTCGCAACCGTCGCAACCGCAGCAGGGTGGGAACAACCGATGAAAGCAGGAATCTCTGGCATCGTCGCGCTGATCGTTCTCGGCGCGCTGGCGATCGTCGGCTACAGTTCGCTATTCGCCGTGCGGCAGACCGAGCAGGCTCTGGTGGTGCGGCTCGGCGAGCCGGTCCGCGTCGTCACCGAACCGGGATTGAACTTCAAGGTTCCGTTCATCGATTCGATCATCAGCATCGACAAGCGCATCCTTGATCTGGAAAACCCGGCGCAGGAAATCATTGCCTCCGATCAGAAGCGTCTCGTCGTCGACGCCTTCGCGCGCTATCGCATCAAGAACGCGCTGCGCTTCTATCAGAGCGTCGGCTCGATCCAGGCCGCCAACATTCAGCTTGCGACATTGCTGAACGCGGCGCTGCGGCGCGTGCTGGGTGAGGTGACGTTCTCCAATCTCGTGCGCGATAATCGCGCCGCGCTGATGATCCGCATCCGCGATCAGCTCGACCGCGAAGCGGACGTGTACGGCATCTCCGTCGTCGACGTCCGCATCCGCCGCGCCGATCTGCCGGACCAGAACAGTCAGGCCGTGTATCAGCGGATGCAGACCGAGCGTCAGCGCGAGGCGGCGGAATTCCGCGCCGAGGGCGGGCAGCGGGCGCAGGAGATCCGCTCGCGCGCCGACCGCGAGGGAACCATCATCGTCGCCGAAGCCAATCAGCGCGCCGAGCAATTGCGCGGTGAAGGCGACGGCGAACGCAACCGCATCTTCGCCGAGGCCTATGGCAACGATGCCGAGTTCTTTGCCTTCTATCGCTCGATGGCGGCGTATGAAGCCGGCCTCAAGGGTAACGATACCCGCTTCCTGCTGCGTCCGGATTCGGATTTCTTCCGCTTCTTCGGCGATCCGCAGGGCAAGCCGAGATCCGCGCCGCAAGCGGCCCAGCCTCGCCCGCAGCCGGCGCAATAGCGCCGGACAAGGTTGAAGGGGCGGACCCGCCATGCTCGCATTCAGCGATTTCCTCGTCGGGATCGGCCTCTTGTTCGTGATCGAGGGGCTGTTGCTTGCGGGCATGCCGGGCTGGATTCGCAGCACCATGGAGAATGTGACCCGGACCCCGGATCACGTCCTCCGGCTGGTCGGCCTGATTTCGGCCGTCGGCGGCCTTATTTTGATCTGGTTCATCCGTCGATAGTCCGCCACGCCGTTCTTTGCGGGCGGGACCGAAGGGGTGTGGGCGCAGGTTCGCATAAACCCCTGATTCTGCTCACATGAAGCTGATTCCACTGCGTTCGGAAACGCGGTAGGGTCCGGCGCAGTTGGTCGCCGGTGCGGCGAGCCAAAGCTTTTTTTCAGGAGATTGACCGTCCATGTATGGTCCGATTGATTTCACCCTCAGCCGCCTGCGGCCGCTTGCTCTGGCCGCTGCGATCGGGCTCGCCGGAGCCAGCCTCGCTTCGCCGGCATTTGCGCGGGGACCTGAGAATATCGCCGACGTCGCCGAGAAGGTGATCGACGCGGTGGTCAACATCTCGACCACGCAGAACGTCGTCGCGAGCGGTGGCGGCAACGAGCGCGGCGGCAATGCGCTGCCGCCGGATTCGCCGTTCCAGGAATTCTTCGACGAGTTCTTCAAGAACCGCCGACCGGGCGAAGGCCCGCGTGGCGGCGGGCCGCGCCGCGTGAACTCGCTGGGATCGGGCTTCATCATCGATACCGCCGGTTTTGTGGTGACCAACAACCACGTCATCGCCGACGCCGACGAAGTGAACATCATCCTCAATGACGGGACGAAAATTCCGGCCGAAATCGTCGGCCGCGACAAGAAGACCGATCTGGCGCTGTTGAAATTCAAGCCGCCGGAGAAGCCGCTGCTGGCGGTGAAGTTCGGCGATTCGGACACGACCCGCATCGGCGAATGGGTGGTGGCGATCGGCAATCCGTTCAGCCTCGGCGGAACGGTGACGGCCGGCATCGTCTCGGCGCGCAACCGCGACATCGGCGGCCAGTACGATTCCTACATCCAGACCGACGCCGCCATCAACAAGGGCAATTCCGGCGGGCCGCTGTTCAACCTCAATGGCGACGTGATCGGCGTCAACACGGCGATCTTCTCGCCGACCGGAGGCTCGGTCGGCATCGGCTTCGCCGTGCCGTCCAAGATCGTCACCGGCGTCATCGACCAGCTTCGGCAGTTCGGCGAGGCGCGGCGCGGCTGGCTCGGCGTCCGCATTCAGGAAGTGACCGACGAGATCGGCGAGAGCCTCGGCATCAAGCCGGCGCGCGGCGCGCTGATCGCGGGCGTCGACGACAAGGGGCCGGCGAAGCCGGCCGGCATCGAATCCGGCGACGTTATCGTCAGGTTCGACGGCAAGGACATCAAGACGATGAAGGATCTGCCGCGCGTCGTCGCCGACACGCCTGTCGGCAAGGAAGTCGACGTGCTGGTGATCCGCAAGGGCAAGGAGCAGACCAAGAAGGTGACGCTCGGCCGGCTTGAGGAGGACGAGAAATCCAAGCAAGCGTCGCTGAAGACACCCGCGCCGGAGCCGGAAAAGACCGTGACGCAGAAGGCGCTCGGGCTCGATCTGGCGGCGCTCTCACCGGCCTTGCGCAATCGCTACAAGGTGAAGGAGAGTGTCAAGGGCGTGGTCATCACCTCGGTCGAAGGCAATCGCGACGCCGCCGAAAAGCGTCTCAGCGCCGGCGACGTCATCATGGAGGTGGCGCAGGAAGCCGTCACGAACGTGGCCGACATCCGCAAGCGCGTCGACCAGCTCAAGAAGGACGGCAAGAAGAGCGCGCTGCTCACCGTGTCGAACCCGGAGGGCGAAGTCCGCTTCGTGACGCTCGGGGTTCAGTGAGGCGTCCACCTCGCCCCGCAAGCCGGGGCGAGGCTGCGCCTCAACTCACGAACTGATCGCGCCGATATCCTTGCGCATAGAGAAGCGCCGTCAGGTCGCCGTGATTGATACAGGCGGCGGCCGCGGCGGCGACCGCGGGCTTTGCGTGATAGGCGACGCCGAGACCGGCCGCGCCCAGCATCGCCAGATCGTTCGCGCCGTCACCGACGGCGATCGTATCGATATCGTCGAGGTCAAACGACTCGCGCAGCTCGCGTAAGCAGTCGAGCTTCGCCTGACGGCCGAGGACCGGCTCCACCACTGTCCCCGCGAACTTGCCGTCGTCCAGCGCCAGTTCGTTGGCGCGGTTCTCCTGGAAGCCCAGCTTTTCGGCGACCCATTGCGTGAACAGGGTGAACCCGCCCGACACCAGGCAGGTATAGGCGCCGTTCGCGCGCATCGTCTGCACCAGTTCGCGTCCGCCGGGATTAAGCGTGATGCGCTCCGCGATCACCTTGTCGACGACGCTGGCCGACAGACCCTTCAACAGCGCCACGCGCTCGCGCAGCGCCGGCTCGAATTCGATTTCGCCGCGCATCGCCCGCTCGGTGATCGCCGCGACATGCGCCTTCAGCCCGACGCAATCGGCCAGTTCGTCGATGCATTCCTGGCCGATCAGGGTCGAATCCATGTCGGCGAGCAGCAGCTTCTTGCGGCGGCCGATCTGCGGCTGCACCACGACATCGATCGGCATATCGCCGAGCGCCACGCGCAAACGCGCGGTTATCGCGGCCGCAGGCTCCTTGCTGTCGAAACGGATGTCGGCGGCGACGCCGTCGAACAGCCATTCGGCCGCGGCGTCGCCGGGCAAAATCGCGCGCACGGCATTGACCGCCGTGCTATCGAGCGCGGGACCAGCGGGATTACAGATCAGCGTTGCGACGAGGGACATGGTTCAACAGGCGCATCCGACAGCGCCCGCGCAGGATGCGGGCAAGGCGGTGCTTATCGCAGGGCCGACCGCCAGCGGCAAGTCCGCGCTCGCCTTGCGGCTGGCCGAACGAACCGGGGGCGTCATCGTCAATACCGATTCCATGCAAGTCTATCGCGACCTGCGCATCCTGACCGCGCGGCCGACCCCCGAGGAAGAAGCACGCGCGCCGCACCGGCTCTACGGCCATCGGGATGCGGCGGTGAACTGCTCGGTCGGCATGTGGCTTGAGGATGCGCGAGCCGTGCTTGCGGAGGCGCGGGCGAAGAGCTTGCTGCCGATCTTCGTCGGCGGGACGGGGATGTATTTCCGGGCGCTGCTGCGCGGCCTCTCCAACGTGCCGCCGGTGCCGGCGGAAATTCGCGAGGCGGTGCGGGCGCGGCTCGATCGGGACGGCAGCGAGGCGCTGCATGCCGAATTGACGCGGCGCGATCCGGTTTCCGGCGAAAGGCTGAAGCCGCGCGATCGGGCGCGGATCGCGCGCGCGCTGGAGGTGATCGAGGCGACCGGGCGTTCCATCAGCGACTGGCACGATGAGGGCCTGCCGCCCTTGCTGTCGGCGGACAACGTCACGGCGCTGTTTCTCGCACCGGAGCGGGACGAGCTTTACGCGCGGATCGACCGTCGTTTCTCCGGGATGATTGCGCAAGGCGCGCTGGACGAGGTGGCGGCATTGGCCGCGCGCGGTCTCGATCCCATTCTGACGGCGATGAAGGCGCATGGCGTGCCGGCGCTGATCCGGCAGCTGCGCGGCGAGCTGTCGCTTGAGGAGGCCGTCGCAATCGGACAGGCCGATACCCGCCACTACGCCAAGCGGCAGTTCACCTGGTTCCGCCACCAATTGCCGGAGTTCCGCTGGGTGACTCCGGAAGAGGCGGGAAAGGCCACTCTCACGATCTGAGGAGCCCTGCGACTTTATGGCTCGCCAAACCGCATTTTCGAGATTAGGCTTGCAAAATCGAAAACGGCTTGACTCGCGCGGTTTCGCCGCTATAAGTCCGCGCAACCTTTGAGAAATTCGGGCGACTGATGCGTAATAAAATTACCAAACTCGTACTTATCGCCGTACCCTGGAGCACCGTCCGGGACGACTAAGGTCGTCCGCCAGACAGACGGTGCAACCAGGGCCCTTCAGAGGCCCTTTTTTATTTTCGGAAGACGACCGCGCCGAAGGCGCAGCGGAGAGCGAGATGAGTGACAAGGCCCACGATCCGAACCAGATGACCGGCGCAGCCATGGTCGTGCGCGCGCTCAAGGATCATGGCGTGAAGCACCTTTTCGGTTATCCGGGCGGGGCGGTGCTGCCGATCTACGACGAAATCTTCCAGCAGGACGATATCGAGCACATCCTCGTCCGCCACGAGCAGGGCGCGGGTCACGCCGCCGAAGGCTATGCGCGCTCGACCGGCAAACCGGGCGTCGTGCTGGTGACGTCGGGTCCCGGCGCGACCAACATGGTCACGCCCTTGACCGACGCGCTGATGGATTCGATCCCGCTGGTGTGCATCACCGGGCAGGTGCCGACGCACCTGATCGGCAATGATGCGTTCCAGGAATGCGACACGGTCGGCATCACGCGGCCCTGCACCAAGCACAACTGGCTGGTGCGCGACGTCAACGATCTGCCGCGCGTGCTGCATGAGGCGTTTTATGTCGCGACCACGGGTCGTCCGGGTCCGGTGGTCGTCGATATTCCGAAGGACGTGCAGTTCGCGCTCGGGCTCTATCACCCGCCGCGCAAATCCGACGTGCATGTCTCCTACGCGCCGCGTGTGAAGGGCGATGCACAGCAGATCCGCAAGGCGGTGTCGCTGCTCGCGAACGCGAAGAAGCCGGTGATCTACACCGGCGGCGGCGTCATCAATGCCGGCAGCGAAGGCTCGAAGCTGCTGCGCGAACTGGTGCAGGCGACCGGTTTTCCGATCACCTCGACGCTGATGGGACTCGGCGCCTATCCGGCGTCGGGAACGAACTGGCTCGGCATGCTCGGCATGCACGGCACTTATGAGGCCAACATGGCGATGCATGATTGCGACGTCATGCTTTGCATCGGCGCGCGCTTCGACGACCGCATCACCGGCCGCACGGATGCGTTCTCGCCCGGCTCGAAGAAGATCCACATCGATATCGATCCGTCCTCGATCAACAAGAACATCCGCGTCGACGTGCCGATCATCGGCGACGCCGCCAATGTGATGGGCGACCTGTTGCAGGTGTTCAAGGCGGAGGCGAAGAAACCGGACCTGAAAGCCTGGTGGGCGCAGATCGCGCAATGGCGCAACCGCAACTCGCTCGCCTACAAGGCGAGCAGCGAGGTGATCCTGCCGCAATATGCGATCCAGAAGCTGTTCGAGATGACGCGCGGCATGGACACCTACATCACCACCGAGGTCGGTCAGCATCAGATGTGGGCGGCGCAGTTCTACGGCTTCGAGGAGCCGCATCGCTGGATGACCTCCGGCGGGCTCGGCACCATGGGCTACGGCCTGCCGGCGGCGCTCGGCGTGCAGGTCGCGCACAGAGACAGCCTGGTGATCGACATCGCCGGCGACGCCTCGGTGCAGATGACGATGCAGGAAATATCGACGGCGGTGCAGTTCGAGTTGCCGATCAAGATCTTCATCCTCAATAACCAGTATATGGGCATGGTGCGGCAGTGGCAGCAGCTGCTGCACGGCAACCGCCTGTCGCATTCGTATTCAGAGGCGCTGCCGGATTTCGTGAAGCTCGCCGATGCCTATGGCGCGCACGGCATCCAGGCGACGAAGCCGTCCGATCTGGAAGGCGCGATCAAGGAGATGATCGCCGTTAAGAAGCCGGTGCTGTTCGATCGCCGCGTGGCGACGCTGGAGAATTGCTTCCGATGATCCCGTCAGGCAAGGCGCATAATGAGATGCTGCTGCCGGCCGAAGCCAATGACGAGGCGACGGCGAAGGCATTCGCCGGCGGCAAGGCGCTGGTGTGATGGACTACGAGCCTCGCACATTCACGCTGCGTCATGGCCGGGCTTGTCCCGGCCATCCACGGCCTGCTTGCGGTCATTCCGCTCAGACGTGGACGCCCGGCACAAGGCCGGACATGACGACGGACATTCAGGAATTATCGCAATGAACCAGCCCGCTTCCGCCTATTTCCTCGAGGAACGTCATGATCCGAACGAGACGCATACGCTCTCGGTGCTGGTCGCCAACGAGCCGGGCGTGCTCGCGCGCGTGATCGGCCTGTTCTCCGGCCGCGGCTACAACATCGAAAGCCTCACGGTGTCGGAGACCGAGCACCAGAAACACGTCTCGCGTATCACCATCGTCACCACCGGCACGCCGATGGTGATCGAGCAGATCAAGCATCAGCTCGACCGTATGATCCCGGTCCATCGCGTCGTCGACATGACGATCACCGGCCGTTCGATCGAGCGCGAGCTGGCGATGGTGAAGATGCGCGGCACCGGCGATCCGCGCGTTGAGACTCTACGTCTGGCGGAAGCGTTCCGCGCGCGCGTGATCGACGCTACCACGGAAAGTTTTGTGTTCGAGATCACCGGCAACACGTCGAAGATCGATCAGTTCATCGATCTGATGAAGCCGTTGGGACTCGTCGAGGTCTCGCGCACAGGCGTTGCCGCGATCTCGCGGGGGCCGGAAGGGATGTAACCATGCTCGCGCGCGACTGGTATTATAACGATCGTCGGCAGGTCGGCCTCGACTTCTCGGCCGAAGCCCAGATTGCCACCTATGATCGGCGCCAGGCCGATCATCCGGATCGCGCGCGCGCCACGCTGAAATCGCTCGGAGTCATTGAGGGGTGGACCGTCGCCGATATCGGCTGCGGCACCGGGTTGATGGCGTGCGAGGCCGCCGACATGGGCGCGAGCGTGCATGCGATCGACATCTCGCCGGCGATGCTGTCGATGGCGACGCTGCGGGCGCGCGAGGCCGGCGTATCGCTGAACACGCAGTCGGCGGGCTTTCTCTCGTTCACCTATGAGCCGAATTCGTTCGATCTCATCATCAGCGAATATGCGCTGCATCATCTGCCGGATTTCTGGAAAGCGGTTGGCCTCGCGCGCGTGTTCAACGCGCTGAAGCCCGGCGGTCTGCTGTTCCTGCGCGACGTGGTGTTCACCTCGAAGCCGGACGGCGTCGAGCGCTCCGTCGAGCAATGGTCGGATTTCCTGCTGAAGAACCATGGCTATTCGCGCGAGGAGTTCGCGATGCATGTGCGCGACCAGCATTCGACCTTCGGCTGGGTGATCGAGGGGCTGCTGAAGGAGGCGGGCTTCGTGCTGGAGAGCGCCGACTACAGCGCCCCTGTCTATGGAACGTACCGTGCGCGAAAGCCGCTGGCGAATGGGGAAGGCAAGTAGCCGCCCGCAATGTCGCAGCAACTCACGATCGCCTTCGTCGTCTTCGCCGTGGTAGCTCTGTTCACGCCCGGACCGAACAACACGATGTTGCTGACCTCGGGCCTGAACTTCGGCTTCCGGCGGACGATCCCGCATGTGCTCGGCGTGAATTTCGGCTTCAGCTTTCTGGTCGCCATGGTGGGGCTCGGTCTCGGCGCGATCTTCGTCACCTATCCGGTGCTGATGACGGTGCTGAAATATGCGGGTGCGGCGTATCTCCTCTATCTTGCCGCCCTCATCGCCATGGCGGGTGGGATCGACGACAAGGGCGAGAAGCAGGGCGAACCGCTCGGGTTCTTTGCCGCGGCGCTGTTTCAGTGGGTCAACGTCAAGGGGCTGGTGATCGCGGTCGGCAGCCTGACGACCTATTCGGCGATCGCGCCTTACCCCTACAATATCGTCGCGCTGAGCGTGATCTTCTGCCTCGTCGGCTTCTGCTCGTCGGCGACCTGGGCGCTGTTCGGCACCGCCTTGCGCGGCTTGCTGTCGACCCCGCGCTCGATCCGCATCTTCAACGTGACGATGGCGCTGCTGCTGGTGGCATCGCTCTACCCCGTGCTGGCGGAGAGCTGAGATGCTTTGCCACCGGCCAAAAATGCTCTACAGACAGCGCCGAAACCGCGATCCGGGCGTGCCCGGCTCATCCTGACATTCATCACCTGACGCGGGCTCAAGGGAAGGCCGCAAGCAAGAGGATCGACCATGCGTGTTTACTACGACCGCGACGCGGACCTGAACCTTATCAAGGGCAAGAAGGTCGTCGTCATCGGCTATGGCAGCCAGGGCCACGCCCATGCGCTGAACCTGAAGGATTCCGGCGTCAAGGACGTCGCGATCGCGCTGCGCAAGGGCTCGGCGACCGCGAAGAAGGCGGAAGAGGCCGGCTTCAAGGTGATGGAAGTCGCCGAGGCCGCGAAATGGGCCGACGTGATGATGATGCTGACGCCCGACGAATTGCAGGGCGACATCTATCGCGATCACTTGCACGACAACATGAAGAAGGGCGCGGCGCTGCTGTTCGCTCACGGCCTGAACGTCCACTTCAATCTGATCGATCCGCGTGCCGATCTCGACGTGCTGATGGTCGCGCCGAAGGGCCCCGGCCACACGGTGCGTTCGGAATATCAGCGCGGCGGCGGCGTGCCGTGCCTGATCGCGATCGCCAAGGATTCGTCCGGCAACGCCCATGATCTCGGCCTGTCCTATGCGTCGGCGATCGGCGGTGGCCGCGCCGGCATCATCGAGACGACCTTCAAGGAAGAGTGCGAGACCGACCTGTTCGGCGAGCAGAGCGTGCTCTGCGGCGGCCTGGTCGAACTCATCAAGGCCGGCTTCGAGACGCTGGTGGAAGCCGGCTACGCGCCGGAAATGGCCTATTTCGAGTGCCTGCACGAAGTGAAGCTGATCGTCGACCTGATCTATGAAGGCGGCATCGCCAACATGAACTACTCGATCTCGAACACCGCCGAATATGGTGAGTATGTCACCGGTCCGCGCATCATCACGCCGGAGACCAAGGCCGAGATGAAGCGGGTGCTGAACGACATCCAGTCCGGCAAGTTCACGCGCGACTGGATGCTGGAGAACAAGGTCAACCAGACCTCGTTCAAGGCGACCCGCGCCAAGCTCGCCCAGCATCCGATCGAGGAAGTCGGCGCGCGCCTGCGCGACATGATGCCGTGGATCAAGAAGGGCGCACTGGTCGACAAGACCAAGAACTGAGGCGCGATCTTTTATCGAAGATGTTGCGGGGCCGGCTCACGATGTGGGCCGGCTTCGTGCTTTTTGAAGCGTCTACTTCTTCGTCAGGCCGCGCTGCGTCAGCAGGCCGGCGATGGCCGCCTCGATCTTCGTCGCGGCGGCCTGCGTGTAGTGAATGTCGTCGGTGTAGTTGCCGGGATCGCGCGAAATCTCATTGTCCGTCATCAGGTCGAGATAGCCGCTGCGCGGACGGCTGTCGGCGATCTGTCGGACGCGCGCCTTGCAGGCCGTCAGCCGCCGCTCGGCCTGGCTGCCTGAGGCGGCGAGCGCATTGATGTATTCCGGCGCGAACACGAATACGGGCGTGACCTCCGCCGGCAGGGCGGCGACATGCGCCGACAGCAGATCGAGCGCTGGCATCGGCTCGCTCTCCGCCGGACCCGAGGTCGGGCGTGGAGGTTGCGCCAGCTTGAGCTGCGGCCTTTTTCCCGCGGCGTAGCCGTCGTCGCGATGAACGGGTTTGGCGAGCCCGATCCAGATGCCGACGCGGCGCACGGCCGCGCTGAAGCTTTCCGGAAACAGGATGCGGGAGAGGTATTCCGTGTCGGAGCCTTCGAACAGCCAGTCCGGAAACGGTCCCCACGCGCCGGCGGCCGGATCGCCGGGCCGGCACCAGAGCGAGTCCAGCACATGGATTTGCAGCGTCGTCCGGCCGGCATGGTGGCGCTGGAACGCGCGCGCCGTCATGAGCTGGTTCGGCGGCAGCGCGGCGGCCATGCCGAGCTGGGCGATGGTCCAGCCGGTCGCGCGGCCGATCGCCTGCGGGTTCAGCGTGTCGCTGGTGGAACTGCCGAAGATCGCCGCATCGAAGCGCGGATCGCGGGCGATGCCGATCTTGTAAAGGCGCGGATTGTCGGAGGCGACATCGACACGCTGCGTCAGCGCGAAGCGGCCGGTGGAGAATGGATCGATCAGAACCGTTCCGGCGTAGCAGGCGATGCCGAAAACAAAAGTCGTCAGCAGCAGCACTGTCAGCCAGCGCCGCCAGGCGGCCGCCTCGCTGGGGGCGGCGTCGGTCTGTCCTGCGCTATCGTTGATCGGTCGGGTCATGCGTCAGAACTGGAAGTAGATGAATTGATAGCTTTGCCGCTCGCCGAGGCGGACCAGCACGAGCACCATGGCGAGGCCGAGCAAGGCCGGCACGAACATATTTGGCCGCATCGTCAGCCGCTCGCAAATCTTCTGGCTCGACGGCAGCAGCACGGCGCAGAGCGCCGCGGCGATCATGGTGTTGCGGCCGTCCGGGCGCACGGTCGGCAGGATCGCGAGCCCTTCGTAGATGTTCATGACGGCTTGCAGCGAGCCGGCCCGGAAGAAGACAGCGGTGACGACGAAGAAGACCACGGTCGCCGCCCATCCGACAACGGCCGGCGGCGAGCGCAGATTTCGGCTCCAGAGCGTCGCGAAGACGATGGCGACGCCTTGCAGCGTCCCCCACACCACGAAGGTCCAGCCCGCGCCATGCCACAGGCCGCACAGCGCCATCGTCAGGATGATGGCGATATGCGCGCGCAGCATCCGGTCCTTGCCGCCGATGATCTTCATGCGCGAGAGCCGCGTGAACACATAGTCGCGCAGGAAGCGCGCCAGCGTCATGTGCCAGCGCTGCCAGAAGACGACGATGCTGGTGGTGCGGAACGGTGCGTCGAAATTCTGCGGCAGCGTCACGCCGAGGATCAGCGCGACGCCGATGGCGACGTCGGAAGAGCCGGAGAAATCGAAGAAGACCTGAAAGGCGAAGGCGAGCGCCGCCCATGACTTGCCGTCCGTGACCGGGCCGTGCAGCGCCTGCGCGTAGATCGGATCGATCGCGGCTCCGATCGGATCGGCGAGCAACACCTTCTGCAACAGGCCGATGACGATCAACGCCGCCCCCCTGGCGCAGCGTTTTTCCCAGCCGGGGCGGAAGATCTGTTGTCCGAACTGGTCCATCACCTCGGACCAGCGCGCCAGCGGCCCGGAGATCGCCTGCGGAAAATAGCAGATGTAGAGCGCGTAGCGGTCGAGCGGATAGATCGGCGCTTTGCCGGCGCGCAGATCGATCAGATACATGATGTGGTGGAAGATGAAGAAGCTGATGCCGAGCGGCAGCGCGATGTCGAAATGCCCGACCGGGATTCCGAGTGCCGCGAAATTGTCGGCGAAGAAATTCGTGTATTTGAAAATTCCGAGAACCAGTAGGTTCGCGACGATGCCGAACGTGACGAGCGCGCTGCGGTTGGTCGCGGCATAGAGACCGGCAAGATACCAGTTCACGCCGATCGACAGCAGCATCAGCGGCAGGAAGCGGATGTCCCAGTAGCTGTAGAACGCCAGCGACAGCGCGATCAGCACCGGCCGGCGGAGTGCCGGCTGGCTGTCGACGGCGAAGCAGATGAGGATCGCCGCCGGAAGGAAGACCAGGAGGAATGCGTAACTGTTGAACAGCATGAGAAGGAGGCTTGAGGCCGGAACAGTCCGCGGCGGGGTGAATGTCGGGTAGCTAAAGCAAGGAATGGCGATCCGGGCAATGCTTCAGACCCGCATCTGCACTATGCGGGTGCCGCGCCGGGGAACTGCGGCAGGTCGTCGAAAATAGTCCACCAGTCCGCTTTATCGGCCACATAGGCATGCGAGACCGGCTTGACGCCGAGGGGCTGCTCGATCAGCCCGGCGCGGACACGCAGCATGCCGGGCAGGGCGGTGCGGCGGCTGTAGAGGGGCGATCCGCAGCGGCGGCAGAAGGCGCGCTCCTTGCCGGGCGAGGATTCGAAATGCGTCAGCAGGTCGTCGCCCGACAGCAGCGTGAAGGCGTCGGCGCGGACCGGGATGTTGCTGGCGAATGGCGTGCCCTGCGCCTGACGGCATTGCGAGCAATAGCAGAGTTGGATCGGCTGCAATTCGCCATCGATCTGAAAGCGAACGCCGCCGCAGAGGCACCGGCCGGTAAACATCATGATCTCCTTCAATCGGACGTGCAGGCTGCCACGCAATAGCATCGTCCGCCCGTGGCGCGAAAGCCGGTGCCGACGGCAAATGCATTGACAGCCATTCCGAATCTCGTGCCGATATCGGCGAGGGAACCAAGGCGGACGCGGAGCGGCGATGAACATCCTTTCGATCCAGTCCTGGGTGGCTTACGGGCATGTCGGCAATGCGGCGGCGATGTTTCCGATGCAGCGGCTCGGTCACGAGGTCTGGGCCGTCAACACGGTGCAGTTCTCGAACCACACCGGCTATGGCGCGTGGAAAGGCGCGGTGTTCACCGGCGATGCGGTCCGCGATGTCGTGGCGGGCATCGAGGAGCGCGGTGCGTTCGCGCATTGCGACGGCGTGCTCTCTGGCTATATGGGCGATGCCTCGATCGGGGAAGCCGTGCTCGATGCCGCCCGCCGGGTGAAGGCCGCCAATCCCGCCGCGCTCTATTGCTGCGATCCGGTGATCGGTGATATCGGCCGCGGCATCTTCGTTCGGCCGGGCATTCCCGAATTCATCAAGGCGCGGGCGATCGTTGCCGCCGACATCATCACGCCCAATCATTTCGAACTCGAATTGCTCGCCGGGCGCGAGGCGAAGACGGAGGCGGCTCTCGCGGAGGCGCTCGACCAGGTCCATGCGCTTGGCCCGCGCGTGATCCTGGTCACGAGCGTGCTGACGCAGGAGACGCCGCGCGATGTCATCGACCTCGTGGTGTCGTCGCAAGGAACGCGGTTTCGCGTGCGCACGCCGATGCTGCCGCTGGCGGTCAACGGCGCGGGCGACGCCATCTCGGCGCTGTTCTTCGTGCATTACCTTCAGACGCGCGACATGGCGGAGGCGCTGGCGCGCGCCGCCTCGTCGGTCTACGGCCTGCTGCGGCGGACGGCGGAAGCCGGTTCGCGCGAAATTCTGCTGGTCGCGGCGCAGGACGAGTTCGTCAACCCGTCCACGCGCTTTATGGCGGAGCGGATTTAGCCGTCCGCCGCAATCGCACTCTTACAGAACGTCCTTCTCGGCCGCCTTGGCGGTGAGCAGCCTTTCGTCCTCGCGAAAGTGCGTCTCGGCCTTCGACTGCGTGTCGAACACCATCGTTGCCCGCTCGGCAGTGGTGTAGGGCGGCCAGTGCGGGATCGCCGGATTGTTCGGATTGCCGGTGCGGGCGAAGGCGATCCAGGTCGGACTGATCTGCTCGGCGATTTTCTGCGGCTCGGACTGCGACGCGCCGACCATCGATTCCGACAGCGCCACATTGTCGAACACGAACGGATGTTCGACGGAATGCGGGCTGCCCCATTTGCCGCCGTCCACCGGCGTTTCCCAGTCGATCTCGTACAGATAGACCGGCGCCTTGCCCTGTTCGGCCTTGAGGTCGGCATGCTGCCACGCGCCGCGGCGGAAGGTGGTGGCGGTGAGGATGTCGAAATACAGCCGGCCGGGCGTGGCCTTCGGACTCTTCGCCCGGAACAGCGCGATCGCCTCGTCCAGAAGCGGCCCGGGTAGTAATCGGACAGGCGCTTGCGCATCTCGGCCTCGTCCATGTCGAACAGCGCCGGATTGAATGAGCCGCGCAACAGGCTCATCTCGGTCGCCGTGGTGCCGATCATCAGCGGAACGTCCGCCGACACGTCCGGCGCTTTCGGCCAGCTCGGCCCGCCGGGCAGGTTGCGTCCGTCCGCGACCGGCCGCCATGTCGTGCGCTCTTTGGCCTGCGCGAGCTTGGCGGTGGCGGCGACGAGGGTTTCCATCGGCAGGTCGAGCAGTTTTCGCGCGTCGCCGGGGGCCAGATCGAGCGCCGCGAGCAGGCGATGCGCCTGCTCGGTCGCGGTTTCGGGCGACATCGCCTCCAGATGCGCGTTGCGGGCGTAGGAGCCGCTCTGCACGATGGCGCGGTGGAACAGGCCCTTGGCCGCAGGCATCGCCATGATGGTCGAAACCTTGCCGCCGCCGCCCGACTGGCCGAAGATCGTGACGTTGCCGGGGTCGCCGCCGAATTCGGCGATGTTGTCGCGCACCCAGGTCAGCGCCGCAACCAGATCGAGCATGCCGGGGTTCGCGGCTTCCGCGAATTCTGGCAGCAATTGCCCGAGATACAAAAAGCCGAACAGGTTCAGCCGGTGATTGACGGTGACGACCACCACGTCGCCGCGACGCGACAGCCTTGTGCCGTCGAACACGCTGCGCGAACCCGAGAGTGACGAGAAATCGCCGCCGTGAAACCAGACCATCACCGGACGCTTGCCGCCGTCGCGCAAGCCCGGCGTCCAGACGCTGAGGCCGAGGCAATCCTCGCTGATGCTCGTCGGATCGGTCCAGGAGGCGAACAGGCCGCGCGGGGCGCGGGCGGCTGCGGCGCCATGTTCGGATAGGCGAGGGCGTCGCGGACGCCGCTCCAGGGTGCGACCGGCTGCGGCGCGCGAAAACGGTTCGCGCTGGCGGTCGAGGCCGCATAGGGGATGCCCTTGAAGACGCTGATGCCGTCCTTGACGATGCCGCGCACTTGGCCGCTGCGTGTCTGTGCGAGCGGTTCGGTGTGTTGCGCTGCGGTTGCTGCACGCGCCGCCTGTCCCTGAGCTGCATTCATCTTGTTCTCTCCTGATCGCCGGACCTGCGTCCGTTGCTTGCGCGCCACGATAAGCAAGCCGGCGGTGGCGGCAAGCCCGAACGCTTCTTCGCGGCGCAAGGGAGATGTGCGTCCGCGTCGTGATGTCGGCAACGGGCCCTGCGCGAAAGTGAAGCGGGCGGCCGCCGCGCATTGCGGGTGTGTGACAATTGGACTACGTTTTTATGACATGGAGCATATGCTGGCGGCTCCGTGTCGGCTCGTCCGGCGGCGGTCGGACCGGCTCGCCTTCGTTCAGTTCAAGCGCCGGTTTGTCGCGTACGGTCCATGGCGCTGTCGCCTTCTCTGCCTCCGTCTGCCGCCGCCGGCCAGCAAACCAGATCGTGGCGCTTCTGGCTGCGGGCGCTGTCCGTCGCCGCCGTTTACGCCGCTTGCGTCATCGTGCTCGGCCGTACCGAATATGGATGGTTTGCGACCTCGCTTGCGTTGCTGTCGCTGGTCTTCACCGCGTCGCTCGGCATGGCCGCGTTCGGCCGGCCGGGAATCGCCGGTGCGATCGCGCTGACCTCGATCGGCGTTCTGATCGCGCTGTCGCAACTGAAATTCGACGTCACGCAACTGACGCTGACCTTTCTCGATTTCCTGCTGATCGATCGCGACACGTTTTCGTTTCTGGTGACGACGCATCCCTATCTGCGATGGCGCATCGTTGCCGCTTTGGTGCTGGCGATCCCGCTCGCCTGGATGATTGTCCGGCTCGATCCGTTCCGGGTCAGGCGGCGCGTGGCGCTCGCTTGTGCGGGGCTGTCACTGCTCGGCATGATCGGCCTGTCGGTGTGGAATCCGGAGCAGCCCTGGGAGCCGTTTCAGGGCGTCAACCACATCTCCAATCTGTCGCGTTCCGGTGTCGCGGCGATGTCGCATCTGGCGGCGTATGGATGGATGGAGGCGGAGCCGAAATCCCTGGTGAGCGCCGCGCATGCCGCCCCGTCCGATGCCTGCGACACCGAAGCGCGCCGCCCGCACATCATCCTGCTGCTTGATGAATCGAGCTTCGACATCACGGCTGCACCCGGCATCAACGTGCCGGAAGGATATTCCGATTTCTTCCGCTCGGACGATGGCAAGACCCGGACATTCCTTCCCGAGGCGACCGGCGGGCCGACCTGGTACACCGAGTTCAACGTGCTGACGGGGCTGTCCGCGCAATCGTTCGGCAAGCTGCGCTATTACGTGACGCGGATCGCTGCGGGGCGCATCAATCGCGGCCTGCCGCAGGCGCTGAAGCGATGCGGCTACCGGACGTTCTCGCTGTATCCGAGCTACGGCAATTTTCTGAACGCGCGCGGTTTCCAGCACTCGGCGGGCGTCGGCGGCTTTATCGACGCCGCCGGCATGCAGGCCGCCGACGAGCAGCAGCCGGATACGTTCTATTTCGATCAGGCGCTGAAACTGTTCGCGCGCGAGCAGCCGAAAGGCGGGCCGCTGTTCGCCTTCGTCTATCTCGCGGCGAACCATTTCCCCTGGACGGAGGTGTTTCGTTCCGATCTGACGCCGGACTGGACGGGGCTCGGCAACAGCGGCGAGGTCGACGAATATATCCGCCGGCAGGTAATGACCCGGCAGGCCTATGCCGATTTCGTCGCGCGGCTGAAGCAGACTTATCCGGAGGAGGAGTTTCTGATCGTCCGGTTCGGCGATCACCAGCCGGCAATCTCGCAAAAGCTGCTGGAGCCGGGTCTTCCGCAAAAGGAGCTGGCGAAGCGCCTGATGAATTTCGACCGGCGCTATTATGCGACTTATTACGCCGTCGAGGGGGTCAATTATCGCCCGAAGACCTTGGCCGCCGTGCCGATGACGCTGGACGCGGCCTATCTGCCGATCGTCGTGCAGAAGGTGGCCGGCGTTCCGCTCGATGCGAGCTTCGCCGAACAGGAGCGGATCATGCGACGCTGCGACGGTCGCTTCTATAGTTGCCGCGACGGCGCGGAGGCGCGGCGCTTCAATCGCCTCTTGATGGACGCCGGGCTTATCAAGGGGCTCTAGCTACTTCTGACGACTGGTCCGATCCCACAGCCAGCGCGCAACGGTGTCCGGCGAGGCCGCGCCCTGGCTGCCGCCGGCGCGCAGATTGGCCTCCCGCATCGTCGCGATGTCGATCCGGCCGAGCAGCGGCGTCAGCGCGGCTTTCAGCGTCTCGTCGTTGGCGCGGCGCGGCGACAGCAGCAGCACCGCATCATAGGGCGGGATCGCCTGTTTGGGATCGTCCAGCACGACCAGATCATACTGCGCGATCAGCCCGTCGCTGGTGTAGCCGGCGATCACATCGACCTCGCCGGAGCCCGCCGCCACATACATGAAATCCGGCTGCATCTGCCGCTGCTGGCGGAACGTCAGACCGTAAGCCTCGCGGATCTCGCGCCATTCCGGCCGCGAGAAGAATTCGTAATCGCCGGCGATCGACATTGTCTCCGCCCGCCCGGCGAGATCGGCGATGCTGCGAATGCCGAGTGATTCCGCGCGGCTGCGCGGCATCACCAGCGCATAGGCGTTCTCGAAGCCGAGACCGCCGAGCAGCGTGACTTTTTCGCGCGCGGCGAGCGTCGATGTCAGCTCGTTCAACACATCCTGACGCGGTTTGACATCGGTCCGCTTCAATTGCGTGGCCCACAGCGTGCCGGTGTAATCGACATAGGCGTCGATTTCGCCTCCGCGCAGCGCCTCGAAGATGACGTTCGAGCCGAGCCCTTCGCGCTGCCGCGCCGGCAGTCCGGCGGCTTGCAGCCGCTGCACAATCAGGCTTGAGAGAATGTAGGATTCGGTAAACGTCTTCGCGCCGATCACGTAACTCGCGCGCGTGGGTCCTGCGAGCGGTGCGAAACCTAACACGACCAGCAGCGCGAGACCTGCGCCTGCAACCGCAAGGCGGATGTGCCGGCGGTTGCGGATGCCGTTTTCGGCCAATGCGAGAAGTTGATCGACGGCGAGCGCCAGCGCCGCCGCCGCCACGCAGCCGAACAGCACGAAAACCCAGTTCTGCGTTTGCAGGCCGGTGAAGATGTAATTGCCCAGACTCGTCTGCCCGATCGGCGTCGAGAGCGTCGCGGTGCCGATCACCCACACCGATGCGGTGCGCAGCCCCGCCATGATGACCGGCAGCGCCAGCGGCAGCTCGACCATGCGCAGCGATTGATGTGGCGTCATGCCGACGCCTTGCGCGGCCTCGGTAAGCGACGGATCGACGCCTTGCAGGCCGGTGATTGTGTTCCGCAGCACCGGCAGCATGCTGTACAGCGCCAGCGCCAGCACCGACGGCAGAAACCCGAAAGCCGAGAAACCGACACCGAACCATTTGAGCGACCAGGCGGAGAGGATCAGCAAGAGCGGATAGAACAGCGCCAGCAAAGCTAAGCCCGGAACGGTCTGCACGATGCTGGCGACCGCGAGGCACATGCCGCGCAGCGCCGGCCGGTTGCGCACGACAAGCGCCAGCGGAGCTGACCAGCAGGCCGAGCGCCAGCGCTGCGACGCTCACCCGCAATGGCTGCCGAGATAATCGGGCAAACGCGCCAGCGCCTCGCTCCAGCGCGGGTCGTCGATCATGCGCGTTCCGCCGGATGCAGGATCGCGTTCAGCCGTTCCGTCTGCCGGCGCGGCGTGCGCATCAGATCGGCGACATAGCCGTGACGGCTGCGCGACAGTTCGGCCGGTGTGCCGTCGGCGACGAGGCGGCCGCTCTGCATCACCGCGATGCGATCCGCGAGCAGGATCGCCTCGGTCATGTCATGGGTAATCAGCATCGTCGTCAGGCCGAGGTCGCGGTGAAGCTGGAGGTAGTCCTCCGCCAGCGCGTCGCGCGTCAGCGGATCGAGCGCGCCGAACGGCTCGTCCATCAGCACGATCTTCGGCTTCGCCGCGAGCGCCCGCGCGACGCCGATGCGCTGGCGCTCGCCGCCCGACAATTCGTGCGGATAGCGCGTGCGGTAGCGGGGCGCGTCGAGCCGCACGAGCGCCAGCAATTCGTCGACGCGACCGGCGATCTCGCTTGACGAAGCGCCGAGCAGTTTTGGCGTGATACCGATGTTCTCGGCTGTGGTCATGTGCGGGAACAGGGCCGCGCTCTGGAACACGTAGCCGATCCGGCGGCGCAAGCTAATCGGACTGGCGTTGCGCACGTCCTCGCCGTTCACCTGCACGATACCTTCGTCCGCATCGATCAGGCGATTGGCGAGCCGCAGCAGTGTTGTCTTGCCGGAACCGGAGCCGCCGACGATGCAGCGGAATTCGCCAGCCGCGATGGCGAGCGATACGCCGCTCAGCGCTTGCACGCGGCCGTCGTCGAAGCTCTTGCCGGCGCGGTCGTAACGGATGGCGGGCGGGGAGGCGGCCATGATGATGGCGAGTAGCACAGGGTGGCACCGTGACCAAGCGCGCGCTCTTGCAACTTGCCGCGATCCGTTGGAACCTGCGGCGAGACGGCGAAGCGCGTATCGCCGGAATCGGGACGGTCAGGCCGGGGGACGGGTGGAGAATTCGAGCGACAGACGAAGCAATGCGATCCTGCTCGATGCGGTGACGGTGGCGTTTCCGGTTGCAAATCGGGGCATCTATACGGCGGTCGAGCGCGCGGATCTGTCGGTCGCGGACGGCGAATTCGTCGCCATCGTTGGCCCCACCGGATGCGGCAAATCCACCTTGCTGAACGTTGCGGCTGGCCTGCTCAAGCCCGCTCAAGGCACGGCGCATATCTTCGGCGAGGCGCTGACGAAATTGAACCGGCAGGCGGGATATCTGTTCCAGGCGGACGCGCTGTTTCCATGGAAGACGGCGCTGGAGAACGTCGCGATCGGACCGGAGACCGCCGGCGTTCCGCGCGAGGTGGCGCGCGCCGACGCCCAGCGATGGCTGACGCGGGTTGGCCTCGGCAATTTTGCGGGTCGCTATCCGCATATGCTTTCGGGCGGGCAGCGCAAGCGTGTCGGGCTCGCGCAGGTGCTGATCCGCGATCCGAAAATCCTGCTGATGGACGAGCCGTTCGGGCCGCTCGACGCGCAGACGCGGCAGATCATGGGCAACCTGCTGCTGGAACTGTGGACGGCCGACCGCAAGGCGGTGCTGTTCGTCACGCACGATCTGGAAGAAGCGATCGCGCTGGCGGACCGGGTCGTCATCATGTCGGCCGGGCCGGGTTCGCGCATCATCGGCGACTGGCGCGTGCCGCTTCTTCGTCCGCGCGACATTTCCGAAGTGCGGCTGGAGAAGGAGTTTCACGAGCTGCACCGGGAAATCTGGAACGTGCTGAAGGCCGAGGTGCTGACGGGCTACGCGCAATCGACGATGGCGGGGGAGGCGTCATGAACCGCTGGACGCTGCTGTTTCTCCAGTGTCTTGTCGCCGTCGTGCTGATCGGCGCGTGGCACGTTCTGACGACGGTGCCGATCGGCGGCGCGAAACTGCTGCCGCCGTTCTTCTTTTCGACGCCCTATGATGTCGGCGCGCGCATCGTCAAATGGCTGGTCGAAGGCACGATCTGGCGGCACCTCTACATCACGCTGCTCGAATCGGTGCTGGCCTTCGTCATTGGGTCTGCGGCCGGCATCATGATCGGCTTCTGGTTCGCGCGGCAGCAGCTCGTGGCTGCGGTGTTCGATCCCTACATCAAGATGATGAACGCGCTGCCGCGCGTGGTGCTCGCGCCGATCTTCGCTTTGTGGCTCGGTCTCGGCATCTGGTCGAAGGTGGCGCTCGGCTTCACGCTGGTGTTCTTCGTGGTGTTCTTCAACGTCTATCAGGGCGTGAAGGAAGTCAGCCCCACCATTCTCGCCAATGCGCGCATGCTCGGCATGAGCGAGCGGCAATTGCTGCGGCATGTCTACTGGCCCTCGGCGCTGTCCTGGATGTTCTCCTCGCTGCACACCTCGGTCGGCTTCGCCGTGGTCGGCGCTGTCGTCGGCGAATATCTCGGCTCGGCCGCGGGGCTCGGCTATCTGATCCAGCAGGCCGAAGGCGTGTTCGATGTCGCGGGTGTCTTCGCCGGCATGATCGTGCTGGCGGTGTTCGTCATCCTGATCGACCTTTTGGTCAGCGCCGTGGAAAAGCGGCTGCTGGTCTGGCGGCCGGAGCCGGGCGACGCGCGGGGATGAGTTTTCGGGCGGAGCGGATCACCGTCTAGCCGCCGCTGACGCCGCTCTGTATAGTCCGCCCAAACGACTGGGAGAACGTCCATGATAAGGAAGATTGCGGTGCTGGCCACCGCATTGTCGATCGTCTTCGGCGCAAGCGCCTCCGCGCAGGCGCCCGAGAAGAAAGACCTGACGCTTGGCGTCGGCGGCAAGGGGCTGTTGTATTATTTGCAGCTCACGCTCACCGAACGGCTGGGCTATTTCAAGGAGCAGGGCCTCAACGTCACGGTGACGGATTTCGGCGGCGGCGCGAAAGCGCTGCAATCGCTGATCGGCGGATCGGCCGATGTCGTCACCGGCGCTTACGAGCACACCATCCGCATGCAGGTGAAGGGCCAGCCGATCACGGCCGTGCTCGAACTCGGCCGCTTCCCCGGCATCGTGCTGGCGGTGCGCAAGGACAAGGCGGCGCAGGTAAAGTCGTTCAAGGACCTGAAGGGCATGAAGATCGGCGTGACCGCGCCGGGCTCCTCGACCAATTTCTTCGTCAATGCGCTGATCGCCAAGGACGGGCTGAAGCCGGAAGACGTGTCGATCATCGGCGTCGGGACGGGCCTCAGCGCCGTGGCCGCCATGAAGAAGGGCGACATCGACGCGATCTCGAATCTCGATCCGGTCATCACCAAGCTGCAACAGGACGGCGATGTCGTCGTGCTGGCGGATTCGCGCACCGAAGCCGACAACAAGAAGCTGTTCGGCGGCAACAATCCGGCCGCGGTGGTTTATTTCAAGCAGGATTTCATCGAGAAGAATCCGCAGACCGTGCAGCGCGTCGTCAACGCCTTCTACAAGACGCAGAAATGGCTGGAGCGGGCGACGCCGGAAGATGTCGCCAAGACGGTGCCGGAGGAATATTACCTCGGCGACAGGGCGCTGTATCTCGCAGCCGTCGCTGCGTCGAAGCCGATGTACTCGGTCACCGGCATCATTCCGCCGGAAGGCATGAAGAATGCGCTCGACATGCTGGTGCAGTTCGACGCCGAAATGAAGAACGCGAAGGTCGATCTGTCGAAGACGTTTAACGACAGTTTCGCCAAGAAGGCCGCCGCTCAGATGTGACGCCGGTAAGCGGACCGACGAAACCAAATGCCCGGCCTCGCGCCGGGCATTTTCATTGAACGTACTCTTTCGCGAGGAAAGGCTTTCGATCGCGCCGATCCTGATCTGGATGTCTCCGCCCATGACGACGCTTCATCATGTGACCTCGCTCGATCTGCCCGTCTGCGGCGAGCGATGGGATTTTGAAACCGAGCATCGGGCGCGGATCGATGCGCACTTCGCAAAGCTGCGCGAGAGCAAGCCGCAATTGTGGAACGGCCGCGTGCTGCTCTGCCGCCGGCCGCGCGTCGAGAACGGTATTTTTCGCGCGGAGTATTTCGAAGCCGATTTCGCCAGCTTCATTGCCTGGCGCGACTGGGGCTTTCCGGACACCGACGTGTTCAACGGGTTCGGCGCGGGCGCGCTGTGCAGCGCGGACGGAGCCTTCATCCTCGGCGAAATGGCGGCGCACACGGCCAATGCCGGCCGCGTCTATTTTCCGGCCGGCACACCCGAGCCGGCCGACATCGTGGCGGGCAAGCTCGACATGCAAGCCAGCATCATCCGCGAAATGGAGGAGGAGACCGGCGTTGCGCCGTCCGGTTACCGCATCGAGGCGGGCTGGACGGTGGTGAGAACCGGTCAGTTGCTCGCGTTCTTCCGGCGGCTGTCGGCGCATCGC
This sequence comes from Xanthobacteraceae bacterium, assembly GCA_041397365.1. Taxonomy (GTDB): domain Bacteria; phylum Pseudomonadota; class Alphaproteobacteria; order Rhizobiales; family Xanthobacteraceae; genus P52-10. The sequence goes on along the minus strand of JAWKWT010000014.1, from coordinate 1,325 downwards.
GCCGCGCGCGAGCTTGTGCCGCAGATCGAGACATTCCTGCGCACCTGCGCGCATCCGGAATTGAGCCGGGTGGTTGCGGTGCGATCGGCGGACGATTTTCAGCCCGAGATCCGGGAGTTCGTGCAGGCGTATCTGAAGGATGCGTTTGCGGCAGGCTAGGCTGGCGACAATGCCGGCGGCCGGATACGCTGCACGCGCAATGTGGAAGGAGACTCCATGGCCGACAAAACTTCCGAGGGCCGCTCGGGCGATCTCGGCGCTTTCATTCAGCCTTACCGGGTCGTGGACCCTGCAAAATTCCATCTGAACGCCTTCAAGACCGACGACAAAGGAGGCCTCGACAAGGAGAAGGCGCAGAAGATTCTCGACGCCAACCGCGCGCGGATGAACGGCTTGCAAGAGCGTCTCTACGCCGAGGGACGCTCCTCTCTGCTGCTGATCTTTCAGGGCATGGATGCGGCCGGCAAGGACAGCGCGATCGAGCATGTGATGCACGGCATCAACCCGCAGGGGTGCGACGTGCATTCCTTCAAGGTGCCGTCCAGCAAGGAACTCGCGCACGATTTTCTCTGGCGCAGTACGATCGCGCTGCCCGAGCGCGGCCGCATCGGCATTTTCAATCGCTCCTATTACGAGGAAGTGGTTGTCGTGCGCGTGCATCCGGAGATTCTGGCGAAGCAGTCGCTCCCGCCGAAACTGGTGACGAAGAATATCTGGCGCGAGCGCTTCGAGGATATTTCCGCGTTCGAGCGTTACATCGCGCGCAACGGCACGGTGATCCTTAAATTCTTCCTCAACGTTTCCAAGGAGGAGCAGCGCCAGCGCTTTCTTGAGCGGCTTGAGGAGCCGGCGAAATGGTGGAAGTTCTCAATGGGCGACATCACCGAGCGCGCGCTGTGGGACAAATACCATGCCGCCTGGCAGGACGCGATCAAGCACACCGCGACCGAGCGCGCGCCGTGGCACGTCGTGCCGGCTGACTACAAATGGTTCGCGCGCGTGGTCATTTCCTCGGCGATCGTCGACGCCATGGAGCGGCTGAACCCGAAATTTCCGCAGGTCGACAAGAAATCCTCGCCGGATTACGACCGCGTGCGACAGGCGCTGCTGGCGGAAGCGCCGGCAAAGAAGAAGACTTGAGGTACGCCGACTTTTCGAAGGCGGGCGCGGGGACGACTCCCCTGAAAGCGACAGCCACTCTGACGTTTTTTTGCCGTTGCAGGGTCCGGCCTTTGTCGGCTAAGAACCCTGTTACTGCGCTGCACGGCAACGAACTTTCAACGGTTCAGCCGGACACTGCGCGCAAAGGGGTCACGAGACGATGA
>JAWKWT010000013.1:0-63262 GCA_041397365.1 Xanthobacteraceae bacterium | reverse complement strand
CTTCTTCAACTGATCGATCAGGATGACGGCCGGATCGCGATACACGGCGATGTTGCGGGTCGCGACCTTGACCTTCAGCGGCTTGTTGGGACCGTAGCCCAGGCCTTCCATGATCTTGCGCGCTCGCGCCTGATTTTCCTCCACCGTGCCGCCATACCCATCCAGCTTGGCGAGAACCTCTGGCGGCATGCCCCATTCGCCCTGCGGCGCGGGAAGCATCGCGCCGCCGATCTTCGACTGGCCTTCCGCCAGGATCTTGCTGAAGGCCGCGCGATCCAGCGCCAGCGACATGGCCTTTCGGATCTGTGCGTTGTCAAACGGCGGCGCGGTACGGTTGACGATCAGATTGTTGGCGACGCCGGTCGGGCCGAATTCGCAAACCGCCTTCGGCGCCTGGGTTTTCATGTCGCGACCGAGCGGAATCGTGATGTCGGTCGGGAACGTCATGTCGAAATCACCCGCCGTGAAGGCGAGGATGCGGGTCGAGCGGTTCTCGACGATCTTGAATTCGATGGCGTCCAGATAGGGACGGCCCTTCTTGAAGTAGTCAGGATTCTTGACGAGTTTGATCGACTCGCCCCGCTTGTATTCGACGAATTTGAACGGACCTGTTCCGGTCGGCTTGGTGCGCATGTCGCGCGGCGAGACGTGACAGGGATAGACCGGGGAATAGCCGGACGCGAGCAACAGCGGGAACGCCGGTTGCGGCGCTTTCAGCACGAACGTCGCCTCATAGTCGCCGTTGGTGGTGACCTCGCTCAGGTTGTAGTACCAGATCGACCGCGGGTTCTTGCGGAAGTCGGCGTTGCTCGCTTTGCCGATCAGCATATGCCAGGTGCATTGCACGTCCTTCGCCGTGAACGGCTTGCCGTCGTGCCATTTGACGCCCTGACGAAGCTTGAAGGTCAGTTTCGTCTTCGAATCGTCCCACGACCAGCTTTCCGCAAGGTCCGGAACAATCGTCTCGGCGCTTTCATGCGGCTTGGCGTTGTCGAACATCACGAGGTTGTTGTAGATCGACATGTAGGGAATGGTGACCGAGATGGTCGCCTCCTCCAGCATCGATGCGCTCGGCGGATTGTCGCGATGTGGAATCCGCAACGTTCCGCCCGACTTCTGAGCAAACGCCGAACCGAGATCGATCGCGAGAAGGCAGATAAGCGCCAGCAAGGCGGTGAAAGCGCGCAGGAACATGTATCCTCCCGATGTCGCTGTCTCCGGTGTTCGAACACTCTTGCGAGACGATGGTTCGTGAGAGCCTAACACGGATGGAAGCCGGGGCAATGGGGTGGATGCAGAGGATTGTTCGCGTAACTGCGGTGCAGCAATCCGGAACAGATGACGCAGCAACGTACGCTCGGCATTGTGACGAAGCTGACGCGAGCGAAAATGAAACGCGAGGCCTGTTCGCCAGGATGACGGCATGAAGCATTTTCCGCCGCAGCGAATTGTCTGTCTGACCGAAGAGACGGTGGAGACGCTGTATCTGCTCGGCGAACAGGATCGGATCGTCGGCGTATCCGGTTATGCCGTCCGGCCGCCGCAGGTCCGCAAGGAAAAGCCGCGCGTCTCGGCCTTCATTTCGGCGGACATCCCGAAAATCCTCGCGCTTGAGCCTGACATCGTGCTCGCCTTCTCCGACATGCAAGCACAGATCGCAGCCGATCTCGCCAAAGCCGGCGTCGCCGTGCATCTTTTCAATCAGCGGGATATTTCCGGCATCCTCGCGATGATCCGCACGCTCGGCGCTCTCGTTGGTGCCGCCGCCAGGGCAGACGCGCTCGCCACGCGGCTGCATCGGCGGCTGATTGATATCGCCGCCATCTCAAGCCGGCTGCCGCGCCGTCCGAAAGTCTATTTCGAGGAATGGAACGATCCGCTCATCAGTGGCATCTCTTGGGTTTCCGAGTTGATCGAGATCGCCGGCGGCGATGATATCTTTCCCGAACTTCGGCATGAACAGGCGGCCACGCAACGGATCGTCGATCCCGCGGCGGTGGTCGCGGCTGCGCCGGATGTCATCCTCGCCTCCTGGTGCGGAAAGAAAGTCCGCATGACGGATTTCCATCAGCGTCCGGGTTGGGCGGACATTCCGGCCGTCGCGGGGGGCCGGATTGTCGAGATCAAATCGAGCCTCATTTTGCAACCGGGCCCGGCCGCGCTGACGGACGGGCTTGACGCCATCCGCGCCGCGCTGCATCCGCAAGGAATTCCGGAGTTTTGAAGGATGCCGGTGCGACAGCGGCATCCGGCCAGCAAAGAGAGAAAAATCATGGACGAGGAAACGGCCAGAGGCCCCCGTATGCCCGATGCGGGCATCCGCGCGCTCTACACGATCGAGAACCGCTGGCAGGCGTGGCTCGATGTCGAGGCGGCATTGGCGCGCTCGCAAGCCGATCTCGGCATCGTTCCGAAGGATTGCGCGGAGCGGATCGCCGCCTGCGCCCAGCTGACGCTGCTCGATCGCGCGCGCATCGACGAAGCCGACAAGCGCACCGGCCATACGATCGTTCCGCTGGTCTGGGAACTGTCGCGAGTTTGCGGCGATCCGGCCGGCGGCTGGGTGCATTGGGGCGCGACCACGCAGAACATCGTGCAGACCGGCGATCTGCTGGTGCTCCGGCAGGCGCATCGCATTTTCATCTCGCTGATCCTGAAAACGCTGACGGCGATGGCCGATCTCGCCGAACGCTCGGCGGACATGGTGATGCCGGCGCGCACGCACGGACAGCACGCGGTGCCGGCGACCTTCGGCTTCAAGGTCGCCGTCTGGATCGACGAATTTCTGCGCCACCTCGAGCGCTTCCGCCAGCTTGAGCCGCGCGTGTTCGTGGCGATGCTCGGCGGCGCGGCCGGCACCTATGCCTCGCTCGGCGCGCAGGGGCCCGCGGTCCAGGCGGGCATCGCCAGATATCTCGACATGGTACCGATGAAGGTGCCGGCACGCACCCTCGGCGATCATATGTCGGAGTACATCGCCCTGCTCGGCCTGTTCGCCGCGACCGGCGGCAAGATCGGCCGCGAAATCTACACGCTGATGAAAACCGAATTCGGCGAGGCGGAAGAGCCGGTGCCGCCCGGCACGGTCGGAAGCTCGACGATGCCGCAGAAGAGGAATCCGAAAGTCTGTCAGGAGGTGATCGCCCAGTCGGCCGAAATCCGCTCGATCGTCCCGCTGGCGCTGGAGGCGGCGATGACGGAGCACGAGGCCGACCGCGCCACCAGCCTGATGATGCGCGAGGCGACGTCGCGCCTGCATCCTTACCGGCGACATGCTGGTGCGGCTCGACTACATCCTGTCCGGGCTGCAACTCGATCCCGACCGCATGCGCGCCAATCTCGATCTCGGCGGCGGGCTCATCATGGCGGAGGCCGTCATGCTCGATCTCGGCCTGACGATCGGCCGGCAGCATGCGCATGACATCGTCTATGACGCGGCGCAGGCCGCTTTCGTGGAGAAGACATCCTTCGCGGGGCTGCTCGCGGCGGACGAGCGCGTGACCAAACACCTCTCGCCCGCCGAGATCGACAGACTGATCGACCCGGTCGGTTATATCGGGCTGTGCGCCGACATGGCCCACGAGGCCGCTTCGAGGGCGCGGGCGGCGACGTAGCCCGACGCCTCCGCCGGCCCGGCGTGCCCGCCTTCGTGCCCATTCCTGGCTCTTGCAGAAATCAACGGACAGGATAGGTACGGGCGGGCATGAGAATCAACGAATGAAAACCGGTCGGCGAACGATCAAGGACGTGGCGAAGCTCGCCGGCGTCTCGCTGGGCAGCGCCTCGCGCGCCCTCAGCGGCGCAACCAATGTTTCCGAAGCGATGCTGGAGCGCGTGCGGCGCGCGGCAGCTACCCTCGGCTACCGGCCCAACCACGCGGCGCGGTCATTGCGGTCTCGCAATACGAAAACCATAGGCTGCATGTTCTCGGACATGTCCAATCCGCTCTATGCGCGGTTGTTCGGCACGCTGAGGATCGCCTCGGCCGCGAAGGCTATATGACGCTGATTTCCAACACCGCCAACAAGCACGACCGGGAAATCCGCACCTTGCAACTGTTCATCGAGCGCGGGCTCGATGCGTTGATCCTGGCTCCGAGCCACGAGCGAGACGGCGAACTCAACGCGATGTTGCGACAACTGCCGATGCCCTACATCGTGCTCGACCGCGAAATGCTGACCGAGGCGAACACGATCCTGTTCGATCACGGCAAGGGCCTGGCGCAGGTCGTGGAGCATCTGGCGACGCTCGGCCACAAGCGCATCGGCCTCGTCACCGCGAACCTCAAGAGCCGGCCTGGCTGGCGGCGCATCGCCGCGTTCAAGGCGGCCTTGCGGGCGCAGAAGCTGGCGCTGACGCCCGAACATTTCGTGCTGCCGGAAACCTCGATGAGTTCCGCTTATGACGAGGTCATCGCCATGCTGTCGCGAAAGAACCGGCCGACCGCGATCGTCGTGCAGGGCACGGGCATCCTTTCGAGCACAATGAACGCCATCGCCCAGCTCGGCTTGCGGATTCCTGATGATATTTCGCTGGTCAGTATTGGCCACGCCGATTTCATCAAAAATCACGTCCCGGCGATCACCAACCTGCACATCGACTATGAACGGCTCTCGACGGAAATTTCAGAGCGGCTGTTCGCGCTGCTCGACAAGAAGCCCCGGAACGGGCCGTCCGTCGCGGCTGCTGTTTCCCTATGTGTTCGAAGTAAGCGACTGCATCGGGCTGCCCGCGGGAAGGCTTAGCATCACTCGCTTTGCCTGCGCCGCCGCAACGCTCTATTGTGGCCGGCAAATCGTTTCGAATATTTTCGGGAGGTCTGATTGCGCGTTCAGGACAAAATCGTCGTCGTCACCGGCGGCGCGAAGGGGATCGGCGAGGCCCTCTGCCACAGTTTCCACCGCGACGGCGCGCGTCATGTGATCGTCGCCGATATCGACGAGGCCGGCGCGAAAGCGACCGCCGCCGCGGTGAAGGGTGAAGCCTATCGCTGTGACGTCACCAAGGAGGCCGATATCGTCGCCCTCGTCACCGATGTGAACAGCGCTTCGGGCCGATCGATCTGTTCTGCTCGAACGCCGGCGTCGCGACCGGGTTCGATCCGCGCACCGAGAATGCGGCCGGCGACAGCAACGAGCTGTGGAATTTCGGCTGGCAGGTGCATGTGATGGCGCATGTCTATGCGCGCGCGCATTCTCGTGCCGAAAATGAAAGCCCGCGGCGGCGGATATTTCCTGCACACCGTCTCGGCCGCCGGCCTGTTGTCGCAGGTCGGCAGCGCGGTCTATTCAACCACTACATGGCGGTCGATCTGCGGAGAATCTGGCGATCACCCATCGCGCGGATAACATCCGCGTCTCGATCCTCTGCCCGCAAGGCGTCGACACGCCGCTGCTGCACGGCCTCCCGGACGGTCCGCAATCGCGCGACGGCCTTTGACTGCGGAGGCCGTTGCCGACGCCGCCGCCGAAGGCATCGATCGCGAGACCTTCCTGATCCTTCCGCACAAGGAGGTCAGCGGATACGTCCAGAACAAGACCAGCAATTACGACCGCTGGATCGGCGGCATGGCCAAGCTGCACAAGGCGGCGCGCGACCGGTCTGCCCTGTAAGTCAGCAATTTGCGGGTGAAGGCGACAAACTACCTGAGATGCAGGATCGCCTTGCCCGCGAAGCTCCGCGCGACGAGATCGGCGGAAATCTGGCGATCTCGGTCCACGGCGCCTCCACTGCGATATGCGGCGTCAACAGCTTGCGCTGCACGAGACCGGCGAGGATCGCGAGCCCAAGTCCGGCCGGTCGACCCGCACGATCTCGTCGAACAAGATGAGCCCGCGCAGTGTCGCGCCACCCTGCCGAAAGAAGCTGCCGCTTTCGAAGGTGGTCGTCGGCGCTTCCGAGACGCCGAACGTGACGCAGGTTCCGGCCCTGCGCAGCATCGTCATGCCGAAGCCAGCGTCTGACCGCCGACCGAGTCGAGGATCAGATGAAACGGGCCGAACGGCCGCGCGGCTTCAACCGTAGAACCGACGGCGACGCCGCCATTGCACCACGGCTCGATCGCCTGGCAGATCGTCGCGGCGCACATGGCCGACCACGATCGCGCCCGCCGCATGAGCAAGCTGCCAGATGCCCGACGCCGCCACTCGCGCCGTCGATCAGAACTTTCCGCCCGAGCAGCAGGCCGCCGTGCCGCAGCGCAGAGCGCCGTCAGCCCTGCGACCGGCAGCGTCGCCGCCTGTGCGTCACCTCACATCGTCTGGCAGCACGGCAAGATCCTGCACGGGCACGCAGACCCGCTTGCCCATCCGCCTGTCGGCAGCAACCCTACCGACGCGCGCGCCGGCCGGCGGGCTGCCCGCGCTTGCAGCCGTTTCGACGACACCGGCGAAATCCCAGCCGGGCCGCGCGCCGGTCTCCGATTGCGTCAACGCACGTTTGACCTCGCCGCGATTGAGCGAGATCGCGCTGACGCGCACGATCGCTTCGTCTTTCTCCGGCGCCGCCAACGGCACGGAACGAATGGCCAGCCGTCCGGGCGCATTCGTATCGACCACGACAGCCTTCACCTGTTCGGACATTTGCATTCTCCCAATTTCAGATCGTCGTTTCCGGCACGGGCACGATCACGCGCTCTTCAAGCAGCGTGCTGCGGACCTGACCGATAAATGTCGAGCCATGCGCAAACCAGTCCTTGCCGGCCTGCGAGGCGAGCGCCGCAGCGCGCGTCTGCGGACTGTCCCACCAGCTCTCGGTAAATCCATCGACGGGTCCGTCCAGCGGGAACGGCGGAATGTCGGGACGGAATTGCTCCTCGACGATCTCCGAAAGACTGAAGCCGCGAAGACCGGGCACGGTTCTGGCCATCGGCGCATGCGCCACAGCCCATTCGTGATGGAATTGCTCACGCGTGAGGTCGGCTTTGCGCTTGATGACGGAAAGCGCCTTGTATTTCGGCCGATCCGCCTTCGAGAGCCCGACAACGAAGCGTTCGTGCGTCACGAACATGCGGATTCCGCCGATGATGGTGCCGCCATCGGCGTGCCAGCGCTTGCCTTCGGCGGAGGCGCCCGCCTGCGCCCTCGCCTCCAGGCTGTCGAACCACACTTGCGCGACGCCGTCGAAATCGCCCATGCCGAGGGCGGCGACATCGGCGCGCGGCTGGTCCTCGACGATGGTCGAAACGGAGTAGCCGCGCAGCCCCGGCACCGCATGGCACATCGGCACATGCACGTTGAGCCAGTGATCGACGAACTGGGCCCGCGACAGACCGGGCTTCCGGGCAAGAAACGAAATCGATTTGATCAAGCGGACCTCCCCAAGAGTCTTGTTGGGGAGAATCCTTATCACACTCAGGGGCGGCCCCACGAGGCCGCCTGCGGTCAGGACAGACTGGCCGCGAGCTTGCGGAAGCGCTCAAGCTGATCGGGCTTCAGTTCGCGCTTGTCGTCGCGCCCGACGAACACCTTGAACATGATGCCGCCTTCCGGATTGAAGAAGGCGATGAAGGCCGACGATTTGCCGAAGAACGGCCGCTCGACGAAGGCGACGCCGGCGCAACGCTCGTGCCGCAGATGCCCGTGCAGTCCGTGCGGCTGCATCAGGTTGAAATAGCCGCGCCCGATCTCGCCGCGCGGGATGGAGCCTGAGAATTCGAAGATCGCATCGTCAGTGTGGACGATCAGCGTGACATCGCCCCATTCGGCGATGTCCTGCATCACCGGAACGAACCGGTTGCCCTGCCCCGAGCGCACCATCGCCGCCGGCAAGGCTTCGATCACGGCGCGCGCGCTGACCTTGCGGTCGCGGGCGACGTCCTCGATCACCGCGCCGGGGTTTTCGGCCATGAAGGCTTTCAGGTCCGGCGCTTTCGGGTCCGCAAGATCCGTGCTCGACATCGGCTCGTCCGACGGTCAGGCGGCGGCGCTGGTGTTGCGCTGGGTCTGCACGACCTCGAAACCCTCGAATTTGGGATGATCGAGATACAGCGGGCCGGTGGATTCGTTGCCGGCGCGGGCATGCGCCTTGCGGAATTCCTCCGACTTGGTCCACGCCTCGAAATTCGCCTTCGAATTCCAGATCGTGTGCGAGGAATACAGCGTGTGATCCTCCGCCTCCGGTCCCTTCAGCAAATGGAATTCCACAAAGCCGGGCATCCGGTCGAGATAGGACTCGCGGCTCGACCAGACCTTTTCGAAAGCCTCTTCCGAACCCTTTTTGACCTTGAAGCGGTTCATCGCGATGAACATCGTCATCTCCTCACAATATCTCCGGTCCCTGTTTCTCACATCGGGACCGGATTGAAAACGGAAAAGCCATGCGCGAGAGCACGGTCTCCGGGGTGTCTTGCCGTTTCCTTTACGCGCCGCCGAAATGAACCTTCAAGCCGCCCTTGAAGGTGATTCCGGGGCCGGGGCTTGAAAACAGCACGTCGTTCTGCGTGGTGCCGTCGGTCGAAGAGCCGGGGATGGCATAGGGCCGATAATATTTATTGAGAACGTTCTCCACCGAGAAGTTCAGGGCGACATCCGGCGTCGGCTGGTAGGCCAGATAGACGTTGATGAGATCGCCGGAGGTGGCGGGCAGATATCCCGCCGGCACGTCGGTGTTTGCCGCGAACGAAATCCACTGGGCGGAGACCGTCAGCTTGCGCTCAAGGAACCGCACGCCAGCCGTGGTTGCGATCTTCTTCGGCTGGATCAGCGTCGCGAGCCCGACCTTGGTGATCTTGTTCTCGCCCTCCAGCAGGTTGCCGGCGACCGACAGGAACCACAGCCCGGCGTCATAGACCGCCTCGCCTTCAAACCCCTGTATGCGTGCGCCGGACGTATTCTGATACTGGTAATACTGGCTGAATCGGCCGAAATTCGGACCGAGGATCGAGACGGTCGGCGTCGACGCGACCAGATCGATGTAATCCTCCACGTCGTTGCGGAAGACGTTCAGCTTGCCGCGGAACGTATCGCCGGCCGTGAAGATGTTATCGTATTTCAGGTTAATGCCGATTTCCTTGGTCTTGCCGACCTCCGGGCGCAGCGACGGGTTCGGCAGGAAGCAGAAAAGGCCGCTGCGGCCGTCCGGACAGATGAACAGGCCGGGGCCGCCGCCGGTGGCATGCGAGCCGGCGATCAGCGTTTCCGTCACCGACGGCGCGCGATAGCCTTCCGAATAGCTCGCATAGGGCGTGAAGCCCGCAACCGGCGTGACGCCGACCGTGATCTTCGGCGAGAGCCGCTCGCCGCTGGTCGTGACGGCAGCCGAATTCAACCCATAGTGATCGTAGCGTGCAGCCCCGATGACTTCGAGCCAGCTCGAATAATTGCTCTTCAACTGCACGAAGCCGCCGGAAACCGTCCGCTCGCCGCCTGGCGTCGTGATGTTGGAGTTGCCGCGCTCGTCCGTGGTCGAGACATGGTCGCGGAAGGCATCGAAACCGTAGGTCACGGCGTTGCGCCACTCGCCGACCGCGAAACGCGAGGTGTTGTTGACGTCGATGCCATAGGTGTCGAGCAGATAGCCGCGCCGGTCGCCGACGCAGCCGGAGATGTTGTTTCCCGGATTGAGCAGCGAGCAGATTCCGCCGCCGGCGGTGATGCGGTTGTTGTAGGTCTTGACCTGGTCGTTGTCGGTCCGGTTGCCGTAGAGCGTCGCGTTCCAGTCGAACAGATCGTCGCCGGGCTTGTTGTAGCGCCAGTTCACGGTTCCCGTGTAGTTCCTGACATGGGAATCATAGACCGACGATCCGGCGATCGCGGACGCAGGTGCTGCCGTCGTGGTCGGGCCGCGGTTGAACTGGCCGATGCTGTAATTGTAGTCCTGAAACAGCGCGCCGAACTTGATCTGGTGTCCGTCCCACGGGCGCGTCGTCAGTTTCAGCATGCCGGCGGCCGTATCGTTCGCCGTGTTGCCGATCTCGGTGCCGCTGCCGTCCTTGTAGTTCGACTGGCTGCGGTAGACCGCGCCGCCGAACACGTCCGTCTCCGCATTGGCGCGGACGCCGCCGAAGATCGAGCCGACGCCGCGGATCTTGTTCGAGCCGACCATGCCGTTCAGATCGACGCCCCAGCGTTCGCCGGGCCGCACCACGTCGTCGATATCCTTGGTGCGGAACGAGACCAGGCCGCCGATCGCGCCCGAGCCATAGATGTTGGCGGTCGGGCCGCGCACGACATCGATGCCGCCGATCAGTTCCGGATCGAGGAAGAACGCACCATTCGCGTTATGGCCGGTGCGCTGGTAATTCTGCCGCGCGCCATCGACCACGACCGCGACGCGGCCGAAATCCTGCAAGCCACGGATATTGACGGCGGTCGACGGCTCGTCGCCGCGATCCTGCAAGGACACGCCGGGGATGGTGCGCAGCACATCGCCGATGCGGTTCGGCTGCAACCCTTGAATCTGCTCCAGCGTCACGACGCTCACCGGAGCGAGCGCGTCCACGGCCTTTTCCTCGGTCTTCGAGGCGGCGATCGTGATGGTGTCGAGATACTGCACCGCAGTCGTTCTCGCCGCCTGCGCATTGGCGTTCAGGGCTTGCGGGGATGGCGCCTGCTGCGCGGCCGGCTGACGCTTGTTGTTGTTGCGCTTCGCGCTGGCCTGACGCGCGCCCTGCCCGGCAGCGCTTGATGCCTGCGCGGCGGCTGGCTGCGCGATTGCGCAAAACCGTCGCTCACGCCGTAAAGGCACAACGCAATAGAAGACACGCCCAAAAGGGAGCGCAGACGCGCTCCTGGCTCCGCTCGCCATCATCAATCCCTGCCGTTTACTTGAACCACGGGCCGCGGCTGGCGGGCGGCCACAAATCAGGTGGCGGCTTGCTGGATAACGGATGCGTCCCCACGAACGCGACTCGAACTATAGCGCCGATGGAAAGCACACCCCAACGGAAACCAGCGGACCGAAAGCCAGATTAAAGCGATTACAGTGGAGGCTGGCAGCGGACCCGCGAAAACTATATGGGCGACACTATATCTTCCTCGACACTGGATTGGCCTTGCCCTCTGACCACCGCATGGCGACCAGAGCGTCGCCAACACGCTTCCGCGGATCAGTCCGCGGCGACGAAATGCCGTTCGATCCCTATGCATGGAAACCGCTTCGACAGCCGGGACATTTTTCAGACATCGCGCGAAGTCATTATCGCGCATGGCGAGGAAATCTACCGGCTGCGGCTGACCGCACAGAACAATTGATCCTGACGAAATGATTTTCGACGATCCGCAATTCGAAACGACGGCAGGCGCATCGGTTCTGGCGCTCGCCGCCTCGCCTCGCTCTGGGGCTCCGTGCTTGCCGCGAGCGCGACTGAGGTTCCGCACAGCAACGCCACGCGCATCGTCGCAGTCGGCGGCGCGGTAACGGAAATCGTTCACGTGCTCGGACTTGAGCAGCGGCTCGTCGGTATCGACACGACCAGCTCTATCCGCCCGAGGCGCTGAAGCAGAAACCCAATGTCGGCTATATGCGGCAGTTGTCCGCCGAAGGCGTTCTCGGCCTCAATCCTGATCTGATTATCGCCGCAGAAGGCGCAGGACCGAAGGAAACCTCGCCGCTTAACGAGGCGAAGGTTCCGATCGTCACCGTGCCGGAAACCTTCACCGAGGACGGCATTCTCGAACGCATCCGCATCGTCGCGCGCGAACTCGGCGCGGAGAAGCGCGGTCAATGCCTGGTCGACGGCGTGACCGACGACCTCGCAAAACTTCGCAAGCTGCGCGAGACCATCGCGGGCAAGCGGCGCGTGATGTTCGTGATGTCGATGGTGGCGGCCGCGCCATGGTCGGGGCGCAAGACGGCGGCGGATGCCATCAATTCGCTTGCTGGCGCGGTCAGCGCGGTGGAGGGATATGACGGCTACAAATCGCTCACCGAGGAAGCGATCGTCACCGCCAGGCCGGACGCGATCCTGGTGATGGAGCGTGGACGCGACTCGATCTCAAGCGATGCGATTTTCTCCAATGCCGCCTTCGCGATGACGCCCGCCGCGGAAAGCAAAACCTTCGTGGCGATGGACGGCCTCTATCTTCTGGGCTTCGGACCGCGCACCGCCAACGCCGCGCGCGACCTCGCGAGAGCCCTTTATCCCCGCCTGCCGGAAGCGAACGAGCCGGCCGCGAGCCAGGCGAATTGCCGGCAATGAGTTCGGCCGCTCCGGCGCGCACGGGTCATATTGCCGGACACCGCCGCCGTCCGGCGAGCGTCATCGTTTTCGCGGCGCTGATATCCTTGCTGCTCGTCGTGATGCTGCTGGCCGCGACCATCGGAGCCGCCGGTATTCCGCTATCGCGGCTGTAGCCGGCGCTCGGTCTCGGCGGCGCGGCTGACCCCGCGACCTTCGCCCGCGATCAGCTCGTGCTGTGGTCGATCCGCATTCCGCGCATCGTGGTCGCAGCCATGATCGGCGCGCTGCTGGCGATGGCGGGAACGATCATGCAGGGCCTGTTCCGCAACCCGCTGGCGGATCCGGCGCTGGTCGGCGTGTCCAGCGGCGGCGCATTCGCGGCCGCGTTCACGATCGTCGTGCTCGACACGGTAGTCGCGCCGAACGCGGCGGCGAGCGCGGCGCAGGCGCTGCCGCTGGCGGCGTTCGCCGGCTCGCTGATAACGACGCTGCTGCTCTACCGGATTTCCAGCCGCGACGGGCGCACCTCGGTCGCGATGTTCCTGCTGTCGGGCCTCGCCATCGCGGCGCTCGCCAATGCCGGCATCGGGCTGTTGATCTTCCTGGCGGACGACCGCCAGCTTCGCGACATCACCTTCTGGATGCTCGGCTCGCTCGGCGGAGCGACCTGGTCGAAAGCCGCGCTGATCGCTCCCTTCGTCGCGGTCGCCGCGTTCGCGACCCCGTTCATCGCGCGCGGGCTGGATGTGCTGGTGCTGGGCGAATCCGAAGCCTTTCACGCCGGCGTCCGTGTCGAGCGGCTGAAGATGATCTGCATCGTTCTGGTCTCGGCGATGACCGGCGGCGCGGTTGCGATCTGCGGCGTCATCGGCTTCATCGGCATCGTCGTGCCGCATCTCTTGCGGCTGGCGATCGGCCCCGGCCATCGCAATCTGCTGCCGGCCTCGGCGCTGTTCGGCGCATCGCTGATGGTGTTCGCCGACACCTTCGCGCGCGTGCTCGCGGCACCCGCCGAAATTCCGGTCGGCATTCTCACCGCGACCATCGGCGCGCCGTTCTTCCTGTACATCCTGCTGCGCCAGCGCGCGCTGGTGGGATCATGAGCGCGATCGTCGAAACCCGTGCCGTGGGATTGCGGATCAGCCGCGCGACGTTGCTCGACGGCGTCGATCTCAGCGTCCGGTCGGGCGAGACGATCGCCATCGTTGGCCCGAACGGCGCGGGCAAGTCGACGCTGATGCGCCTCCTCTCCGGCGATCTGAGGCCGACCTCCGGCGAGGTGCGGCTCAAGGGCGAGCCGCTTGCGAGCTATCCCGCGAACAGGCTGGCGGCGCACCGCGCCGTGCTGTCGCAGCATGTGAATGTCAGCTTTCCTTTCACGGTCGACGAGATCGTGCGGATGGGCGCGGGCGAAATGGCGCACGCCAGGGCGCAGCCGCTGGTGGATGCGATGCTGCGCGAGATCGGCCTGGAGCCGCTGCGGCATCGCGAATTGCCGACGCTCTCCGGCGGCGAGCAGCAGCGGGCGCATTTCGCACGCGTGCTGTTGCAACTCTCCGTGGGCGAAGCGCAGTTCGGGCCGGGGCTGCTGCTGCTCGACGAACCGACCTCAAGCCTCGATCTTCGCTATCAGATCAACCTCGTCGAAATGGGGCGACGGCGCGCGCATAACGGAACGGCCGTGATCGCCATCCTGCACGATCTCAATCTGGCCGCGCGCTTCGCCGACCGGATTTACGTTGCACCGGGGCAAGGTCGCCGCCGAAGGCACGCCGCAGCAGACGATCACCAAGCAGATGCTGCGCGACGTGTTCGAGGTGAACACGGAAGTCGGATCGACGAACGGCGCGCCGCATGTTCTGCCGCAGGCGATGCAGGCGACCACGCTTTAAGCGATCATTTTTTCGCCGGTTCCTTCCGATCCTTGGCGGCCGCCATCGTCGCGCGGATCTCCTCGATCTCCTTGCGCAGGGAGCCGAGCTGCGACTTCAGCGCATCGATCTCACGCGTCGCGGCGTCGAGCTGCTGCCGGGCGGCGCCACTGTTGGACAAGGATTGCTGGAGGAAATTGACGTTGCTTTGCAGGCAACTGGTCCGCCGTTCCATCGTTTTCTCGGCGGTGCAAAGCTCGATGCCGGGAACATCCTGCGCCGGCGCGGGCGACGCCGAAAGCATGGCAACGAGAACGAGGCTCCCCGCGCGCGCACAAAACATCCGATCCATGCCCGATCTCCGCTTCAAACGTTCTCTGCCTATGGCGCGGCCGAAACGCTGCTCACCGCCGCGTCCACCGCATCGCCGAGCCGTTCGACGATGGCGTCGATCTGCGCCGCCTCGACGATGAAGGGCGGCGCGATCAATGCATGATCGCCGCGCGCGCCGTCGATGGTGCCACCGGACGGATACACCAGCAGCCCGCGCGCCATCGCTTCTTTCTTCACGCGCGCATAAAGTTTCAATCCCGGATCGAACGGCGCTTTCGTGCCGCGATCCGTGACGAACTCGATCGCCTGGAACAGGCCGCGGCCGCGATGTCGCCGACATAAGGATGGTTGCCGAACCGCTCCTTGAGCCGTCTTGCAGGAGGTGCTCGCCCTGCCGGCGGACGTTTTCCAGAAGGTTGTCGCGCTTGATGACGGTCTGCACGGCGAGCGCCGCCGCGCAGGCGACCGGGTGATTCAAATAGGTATGGCCGTGCTGGAACACGCCGGAGCCCCTGGCGAAGGCGTCATACACCTTCTGGCTCAGCAGCACCGCACCGATCGGCTGATACCCGCCGCCGAGCCCCTTCGCCACCATCATCAGGTCCGGCGAAATGCCCTCCTGCTCGCAGGCATGCAGCGTGCCGCAGCGGCCCATTCCGCTCATCACCTCGTCGAGGATCAGGAGCACACCGTATTTGTCGCAGATCGCGCGGACGCGCTTGAAATAATCGGCGACCGGCGGCACGGCGCCTGCCGTTGCGCCAACCACGGTCTCGGCCACGAACGCGATCACCGTCTCCGGTCCCAGTTCCAGAATGCGGTCTTCGAGCGATTGCGCCGCCCGCGCGGCGTAAGCCTCGTCGGTTTCGCCCGCCAGCTTGTAGCGATAGGCGAAGCACGGGTCGGCATGCGCCGTTTCGATCAGCAGCGGCCGGAACTGGGTGCGGCGCATCTCATTGCCGCCGGTGGCCAGCGCGCCGAGCGTGTTGCCGTGATAGCTCTGGCGGCGCGCGATCACTTTCGTCCGTCCCGTCTCGCCAGTCTCGATAAAATACTGCCGCGCCATTTTCAGCGCGGCTTCGACCGCCTCGGAGCCGCCGCTGACAAAATAGACATGTGAGATGCCGGCGGGCGCATCCGCCACCAGGCAGTCGGCGAGGCGTTCGGCAACCTCGGTGGTGAAGAAGCTGGAGTGCGTATAGGCGAGCCGGTCGATCTGCGCATGCAGCGCCGCGTTCACATCCGGATGGCCATGCCCGAGGCAAGACACCGCGGCGCCGCCCGACGCATCGATATAGGCGCGGCCGGTCGAATCGAACAATTCGATTCCCTTTCCGCCGGTCGCGACAGGAAGGTCCAATCCGATCTGCCGCGGGAGAATGCGCGTCATGGCAAGTCCATTTCAATGGTCGACAGGCGGGCAGTGTTGCCGCCGATCGCTTTGGGGTATCAAGCACGGGCGACAGCCCATCCACAAGTCAGTCCTCACGCAACACAACGAACGAAGTCCACCGATGGCCCCGATCCGCCCCCGCCTCGCCGTTGCCCGCTTCTGGTATGAAGGAAACTCGTTCAGCCCGCTGCTGGCGGACCGCGCGGCGTTCGCGCGGCGGGAATGGCATCGCGGCGCGGAGGCGCTAGAACGGACCGCGCTGGAAAGCGAATTGCGCGCCGTCATCGAGTTCAAGGAACGACATCCCGACTGGGACGTCTCCGTGTTCCGCTGCGCCTCGGCCTCGCCGGCCGGGCAGATCGACGACGAAATCTTCACCGCCTTCCTCGATGAGACGATCGCTGATTTCACAGGGCAAGAGTTCGACGCGATCTATCTGTCGCTGCATGGCGCGGGCGTCACGACCAAACGCGACGATCCGGAACTCGACCTGCTGCGCGCGGTGCGAAAGGTGCAGCCGGACGTTCCGATCGGCGCGAGCTTCGATCTGCACGGCAATCTCGCCGACGAACTCGCGCAACATCTCACCATGGGCAGCGTATACCGCACCTATCCGCATATCGATATGCGCGAGACGGCGTGGCGCGTGCTGTCAGTGCTGGAGCGATGCGTCGCGGGCGCGGTGAAGCCGGTCTGCCGCATCCTCAATGAGGGCTGCTGCTGCCGAGCTTCAACATGCGGACGAAAGACGGCCCGATGCGCGATTTGCAGGACTACGCCGCCGCTCTGCGGAAAGAGCCCGGCGTGCTGGAAGCGACGGTGTTCGGCGGCTTTCCGTTCGCCAACACGCCTGGCACCGGCGGCTGCGCGCTTGTTGTCACCGACGACGATCCGCGCAAAGCCGACGAGATCGCCCGCAAGCTCGGCGACGAACTGAAACGCAAGCAGCCGGAGTTCATGATTTCATTGCCGACGGCGACGGCGGGCGTCGCGCATGCGCTCAGTTCCAACAAGCCGGGACTGCTCGCCGTGACCGATCCGGGCGACAATCCCTATTCGGGCGGCATCAACGACACGCCGGACATGTTCCGCGCGCTGGTCGCCGCGAAGCCGAACCGGCCGGTGGTGTTCGCCGCTTTCACCGATCCGGAGGTGGTCGATTTGGCCTGGCGCGCCGGCGCGGGCCAAAACCTCGGCGCGATCCGGCTCGGCGGCAAGGCGATGAAGGATTACGGCGCGCCGGTCAGCGTGGAAGCGAGTGTCGTCAAGCTCACCGACGGCGTGTTCCGCAATATCGGACCGATGGAAACCGGAATCGAGCTGCGCTGCGGCCGCACCGCCTTGCTCGAATCCGGCAATATCCGCATCATCGTCACCGAATTCGTCGCTCCGGCGAACGACCCCGCCTTCTTTCACCTGCACGGCATCGATATCGAAAACGAGCACCTACTGTTCGTGAAGGCCAAGAACCACTTCCGCGCGGCGTTCGACACGATCTGCACCGAGATCGTCGACATCGACGCGCCGGGACCGGCCTGCCTCGACATGCGGATGCTGCCGTTCATTCCCGAACTGAAGGCGCGCATTCCGAAGAGCTAGAGCACGATCCCGAAAAGTGGGAACCGGTTTTCGGACCAGATCATGCTCAAACGAAAAGATAAGCGTTGGAGTCTGATTCAATACAGTTGAAACAGACTCCAACATCGCTATTCAGGCTTCAGGCCCGCGAACTCGATGGCCTTCTTCCATTTGGCGTTTTCCTCAACCATCAATTTCCGCATATCGTCGGGCGAGCCGCCGACCGGGTCCGCGCCGAGCTTGCGCATCCTGGCGATCATGTCCTTGTCGGTCATGTAGGCGTTCACGCTCTTGTTCACGCGCGCGATGATGTCGGCCGGTGTCTGGGCCGGGGCCGCGATCGTGAACCAGGACGACGCCTCATAGCCGGGGACGCCGGCTTCAGCGACCGTCGGCACGTCCGGCATTTCCGGCCAGCGCCTCGCGGTGGTCACCGCGAGCGCCCGCAGCTTTCCGCCTTCGACATGCGGCTGCACCGCGGGAAGATTGTCGAGCGACATTTCCACGCGGCCGCCGATCACATCCGTGATCGCCAGCGAGCTGCCACGATACGGCACATGAACGAGGTCGATGCCCGCCATCGACTTCAGCAGTTCCGTCGCGACATGGCCGGTGCTGCCATTGCCAGGCGAGGCATAGGACATCTTGCCGGGCTGGGCTTTGGCGAGCGCGATGAATTCCTTCAGATTGTTCGCCTTCACGTTCGGATTGATCGAAATCAGGTTCGGCACGCGCGCGATGACGATGACGGGAGCCAGATCCTTGATGCCGTCGAACGGCTGGTTCTTGTAGATATACTGGTTGATGACATGCGGCCCCGGCGTGCCGATCACGAAGGTATATCCGTCCGGAGCCGACTTCGCCGCCATGTCCGCACCGATATTGCCGCCCGCGCCGCCCTTGTTTTCGACGATGAATTGCTGGCCGAGTTCCTCCGACAATTTCTGCGACATCAGGCGTCCCAGAATGTCGGTGGTGCCGCCGGCAGCGAACGGCACGATGACCTTCACCACCTTGTTAGGCCATTGCCCCTGCGCGGACGCACTGCCGATGAACGGCATCGCCAATGCGGTCGCGCCACCGGCCAGCACTGCGCGGCGATTCAGACGGGTCGAGGATTTTCGGACCGAATTCATTCTTAACTCCTTGAAAGACGCAAAATATCGATCGGCAAGGTCGGAGAAGACTGACTCGAACTGTAGCAAACAACGCGGCCTGCCGCTTGGGAAATTGGTTGAGTACGGAATCCCTCTCAAAGTTCGATTTCGCATCGCGAAACCGCTGCGACATCATGCTTGTTCCCGCGCGAATAGGCTTTCTCCGATACGCGGCACAACGTAATGTTCCCTCCAACGAAGCCGCCGCAGAGCGCGCTTAAATCACCTTGAGGGAAGGAAAGCATGTCATACGATCGATGGATCAAGGCTGGCGTCGTCGCAACCGCAACGGCCTTTGCCGGCGTCGCATTCGCGCAGACCGCCGAGAAGCCGCAATACGGCGGGACGCTCGAGGTCGCCACGATCTTCGCCACGATGTCCGCCTTGAGCTGGGATCACAAGGACTGGCCCTGGAAGATCAATCACGACGCCGGTTCGATCTACGAGCAGTTGCTGGTCGCCGACCTCTCCAAGGGCAAGCGGGCCGGCGGCAAGCATGCGTTCACGGCGGATGCATGGATACCGACCGACGCCATCAAGGGTGAGCTGGCGGAAAGCTGGGAGATTCAGAAAGAGCCGCTGGCGGCCGTCTTCAAGCTGAAGAAAGGCATCATGTTTCCGGCCAAGCCCGGCGTGATGGAAGCGCGCGAGCTGACCGCCGACGATGTGGTGTTCAGCTGGTACTATCGCTACAACAGTCCGCGGCGCAGCGCCGGCCTGAATGAGGAGTTCACCAAGGTCGCCGCGCTCGATCGCTACACGGTGGCCTTCTACATGAAGCCATATATGGCCGACTGGACCTATCGCCTCGGCTATGGCTACAACTCCTCCATCATGCCGAAGGAAGTCGCCGATGCAGGTGCGGGCGACTGGAAAAACCTGAACGGCACAGGGCCGTTTACGCTCACCGACTACGTCTCCGGAAATTCGCACACCTATACCAAGCGTCCGGACTACTGGGACAAGGAGAAGATCGGCGACGCGGAGTACAAGCTGCCGTTCGTCGACAAGCTCGTCTATCGCATCATCAAGGATGACTCGACACGCCTCACCGCGTTCCGCACCGGCAAGCTCGACATCATGGAGATGGTCAGTTGGGAGAATATGGACACTCTGAAGAAGTCCATTCCCCAGCTCAAATCGAAGCAGTGGATTTCCTCCTACGGCACCATGCTGGTGCTGCGCACCGATCAAAAGCCCTTCGACGACATCCGTGTGCGCCGCGCGCTGAACATGGCGGTGAACAAGCAGGAGATCATCAAATCCTACTACAACGGAAACGCCGAACTGTTCGGCTATCCGATGCATCCCGATTACGAAGGCTATTACGAGCCGCTGAGCGCGATGCCGGATTCGGTGAAGGAGCTGTTCACCTACAATCCCGACAAGGCCAAGAAGCTGCTGGCGGAAGCTGGCTATCCGAACGGCTTCACTTTCAAGGTGCAGGCCAGCGCCGCCAATGCCGGTCACCTCGACCTGTTGCCGCTGGTGGCGGCCTATCTGGAGCAGGTCGGCGTCAAGATCGAAATCCAGCCGCTGGAATATGCGGCGTTCCTTTCGGTGATGAGCAACAAGTCGCATACCGCCGGCTATTTCATGAATATCGGCCATTCCAACCCGCTCACCGCGATCCGCAAGAATTTCGTCACCGGCCAGCGCTGGAACCCGTCGATGTGGTCGGATCCCGCCTTCGACAAGAAGATGGAAGCCATCGATCAGGAGCCGGACGAGGAAAAGCGGAAGGCCGGCATCCGCGAACTGACGCGCGAGATTCTCGACAAGGCCCCGCATATCTGGATGCCGACCGCCAAGGCTTACACGGCGTGGTGGCCCTGGGTGAAGAACTATGACGGCGAGCACACCGCCGGCGCGGTTCGGCCCGGACCGATCTATGCCCGGATCTGGATCGATCAGGCGATGAAGAAGAAAATGGGGTACTGATCCGCGGATCGATTTGATCCGCTCATATATCGATGCGGCAACGCCGGGCGATCGATCGATTGCCCGGCGTTGATGTTTTCGACCGACCTCTGTCTTGAACTGGATGGCGCGCTCAAACGGCGATCGACATCGTCGCGCCGTGAGTCAACCGGACATCGAGCAGCCTGTCCGATGCTCCGCGCAGAGCCAGCGACATCGGTCCCTCGCCGCGCGCCGCGATATGCGTGCCGGCCTGCGCATCGTCCGCCAGAACGATCTCGCAACCGGCAAGCGCAACGCGGCTCAGGCCGTCGCGTTGCCGGACTTTTTCGGAGCCGACCAGCGCGGCATATCGGCCGGCGCTCGCCGCCGCATCGCGAACCGCAACGGTGACGCTCGCAATTCCCGTCACGCCATTGGCGTGTGCGCGCATCTCGCCCGTCGGCACGCGCAATTCGCGCGGCGTGACGTCGCCGCACCAGAACGGCAGATCGCTCGTTGCCGGGCGGACGATCTTCCAGTCGAGCCGCGCGCCGTCCTGCCGCAGGCGGCCACCCGCGAACGGACCGTTCAGCGCGAGACCCCGCGCTCGCGCGGCGGCGAGATCGCCGTCAACATCTTCGGGCAGCAGGGCGAAATCGACGAACCCTCCCCGCGCGCGACAGGATTTGCCACCAGCGCACATCCGGCGCGGCCGCCGGTAGGCGATCAGCTCGAAGTACGACCCGTCGGCGAAGATCACCAGCGGTTATGGAGACGCCGCCATGGTGGACGCCGCCCGGATAGACGGTGATCCAAGCTCACGGTAGTCGGCGATCGCCTGGTCGAGATCGGCCACCGCGATGACGACATGATCGAGCTGAAAGGCCATTGCAATTTCCTTCGGTCGGCCGACGCATCGGCTCCCGCGAACAGCCGTCGCGGCCGCGCGTCCCTCGCATGATCGTCGTTAAGGCGCCATGGGACAAGCCGTATCGGCAACCCGCCTTCGCCGAAAGCAGCGTGCCGGCCCGCCCGTCACGGATTGACAGGTTTCGGCTTCCCGCTAGACAGATGGCCAGGCGGGCGCTGCGCCCGACAATAACAAGACATCGGAGGGAACGGTCGATGACATCCAGGCTTCTCAACTCGACGGCTGCGGCCCTGCTCGGCCTCGCGGCACTGTCCGCGCCGGCACTGGCACAGGAATTGGTTGTCGGCATCACGGTCTCCTCGACAGGCCCCGCGGCCGCACTCGAATCCCCGAACGCAACGTCGTCGAATTCGCACCCGCCGAAATCGGCGGCGTCAAGATCAAGACCATCGTCCTTGACGACGCAGGCGACCCGACCACCGCCACCACCAATGCGCGGCGGCTGCTGACGGAGTCGAAGGCGGACATCCTGGTCGGCTCGTCCATCACGCCGCCGACGATCGCCATCTCGACGGTCGCGAACGAGACCGGCGTGCCGCACTTCGCGCTCGCGCCGATGCCGTTCACGCCGGCGCGGGAGAAGTGGACCGTGGTGATGCCGCAGCCCGTGCCGATCGTGGGCAAGGTGCTCTACGAGCACATGAAGAAAAACAACGTCAAGACGATCGGCTATATCGGCTTCTCCGATTCCTATGGCGATCTCTGGCTGAACGACCTCAAGTCGCAGACAGGCCCGATGGGCATGAATGTCGTCGCAGACGAACGCTACGCCCGCCCCGACACCTCGGTCACGGGCCAGGTGCTCAAGCTGGTCGCCGCCAAGCCCGACGCGATCCTGATCGGCGCGTCCGGCACCGGCGCTGCGCTGCCGCAGGTGGCGCTGCGCGAGCGCGGCTACACCGGCCTGATCTATCAGACCCACGGCGCGGCCACCTTCGACTTCATCCGCATTGCCGGCAAGGCGGCCGAAGGCGTCATCATGGCGTCGGGCCCGGTGATGGCGCCCGAGGGGCAGGACGACAAGGCTCTGACGAAGAAGCCGGGTCTGGCGCTGAACGCCGTCTACGAGAAGAAGTATGGCGAGAATTCGCGCAACCAGTTCGGCGCGCATATGTACGACACCTTCGAGGTGTTGAAGCGCGTGGTGCCGGTCGCCTTGAAGACCGCCAAGCCCGGCACGCAGGAATTCCGTGAGGCGATCCGCCTCGCGCTGATGAGCGAGAAGGAAATCGCCGCGAGCCAGGGCGTTTACAACTTCACCGAGAAGGATCGGTTCGGCGTGGACGACCGCTCGCGCATCCTGCTCACCGTCAAGAACGGCAAGTACGTCGTCATCAAGTAGTCGCGGCCACAGGCCGAGACGAAAAAACTCCCGCGCAAGCAGCTTGCGCGGGAGTTTTTGATTCAGACTGGCGAAGCGGGATATCGGAGCGGGATGTAGAAAAGCGTGCAGAGGCTTTCCGCCAGCATCCCGCTCTAAAATTACCTTAGGGACTGATTTAACTGCGTTGAATCAGTCCCGCCGCTTATCTTTTGTTTGAGCATGATCTTTTCCGAAAACCGGTTTCCACTTTTCGGGATCATGCTCTAGCGCTCGACGAACGCCTTCTCGATCACGTAGTGGCCGGGCCTGGAATTGTTGCCTTCCGCGAAACCCCGCTCCTCGAGAATCTGCCGCAGATCCTCCAGCATGCTCGGGCTGCCGCACAGCATGATGCGGTCGGTTTCGAGATCGAGCGACGCCATGTCGGTGTCGGCGAACAGCCGGTTCGTCGTAATCAGATCGGTGATGCGCCCGCGGTTGCGGAACGGCTCGCGCGTTACGGTCGGGTAGTAGACCAGCTTTTCGGCCAGCACCGGGCCGAAGAATTCATCCTTCGACAGGTTGGCGACGAGTTGCTCGCCATAGGCCAGCTCCGACACCTGCCGGCAGCCATGAACCAGCACGATCTTCTCGAACCGGTCGTAGACGTCCGGGTCCTTGATGAGGCTGGCGAAGGGCGCAAGGCCCGTTCCGGTCGAGAGCAGCAGCAGCCGCGAGCCCGGCAGCAGGTTGTCAGCCACCAGCGTTCCCGTCGCCTTGCGGCCGACCAGGATGGTGTCGCCCTCGCGGATCGTTTGCAGGCGCGAGGTCAGCGGGCCGTTGGCGACCTTGATCGAGAAGAATTCCAGCGATTCTTCATGGTTGGCGCTGGCCATCGAATAGGCGCGCAGCAGCGGCCGCCCGTCGATCTCAAGGCCCATCATCGTGAATTGGCCGTTCTGGAAGCGGAAACCCGGATCGCGGGTGGTCGTGAAAGAGAACAGCGAGTCCGTCCAGTGACGCACGGAAAGGACCTGCTCTTTGTTGAAGGCGCTCATCTGTCGATCTTTTCGGTGAGGATTTTAGGGCGAGGACTTCTCTTTAGGAACCGATTTCATCAACCTTTTCAGGATCATGCGTCCTTTCGGAGGCATCTGCCGGCTGCGTTCGGCGAGAACATAGTGCATTGCAACAAAATGTAAATACCGTGATCTACATCACAAAGTCGAAAATCGGCTTCCTGACGGTCAGGTTAAGATGTGAGGATCGTGTCTTGATCGTGGCCGGAGCCCGCGTCGTTGATTTGAATCAATCAAGATCCTTGAAGTCATCAAGCCGGCCGTCATCATCCTCCGCTTTCGCGGAGCATGACGGTTATCGGATGGAGCAGCCGCCAAAACGAATTTGGGTCAGGCACTCAGATCGATCTTGTAGACCTCCGCCGCCGTGCCTTCGAACATCCGCGCCTTCTCGGCCTCGCTATAGGGCGCTGCGATGCGCTTCAGCGCGTTCCAGATCACTTGATAGCTGCACTGGCCCTTGTCCGGCGGAAAGTTGCTTTCGAACATGCAGCGGTCCGGCCCGAACGCCTCTATGCAGACCTCCATATAGGGTCGCCATGCGGCGGCAAGTTCTTCCGACGATACCGGTTTGGGGCGCAGGTGAAAGTCATATCCGAGCAGCGCCATCGCCAGCCCCCCGAGCTTGACCACCACGTTGCGGCATTTGGCGATGTCCTGAACCGACGCCTTCCAGACCTTGAAAATCTCGTCGCGCCGGTTGGCGTAGACGCCGAGCCCGACCGGGCCGCCGCAATGGTCCATCACGATCCGCTGGTCCGGGAACGCGCGGGCAAGATCGGCAAGCTGCGGAATCTGCGGATGGAACAACCACGCATCGAAGGTCAGGCCGAACGGACCGAGACACGCAAAGCCCTTGCGGAATTGCGGGTCACTCAACAGGTTCGGCGGCCGCGTCGCGTAGGTCCCCGCCACGTCCGGATCGGCATCCCATGCCGACGAATGGCGGATGCCGCGATAGCGGCCGTTGCCGGCCGCGATCTGCGCTTCGAGCACCGGCCGCGCATCGTCACCCAGAAGCAGGTTGACGTGGCTGACGATCGCCGCGCAGACCTTTGCATCGCCATAGCCGCCGCTCGCGCTTTGCGCGGCGATGCCGTTCGCGAACTCGACCTCACCGACCGGCTTGAACGCCTCCGGCCCGGTCGCGCGATACATCGATCGGCAATCAACGTACACCGTCGCGACGATGTTATGGCCGGTGGCGATGTCGTCTGTGATCTCCTCGAGCAGATAGCGCGCGCCCTGCCGGTCCCACAGATGATGATGGGCGTCGATGATGCGCCGTTTGGGATCGATGATCTCCTCGCTATAGAGCGCGAGCCACTCCGCCCGCGGCTCCGCATAAAGCCCGCTTTTCGGCACGACGACGCTGCTGGAAACCATCGCTTCCTCTCCCCTTCCAGGCCCGGCCCTTCATCCGGCCGGCTCGTTTTGATCTGGCAGGCTAACAAGCGGATCGCCGCCTGTGGAGTCCGCTCCCCTGCACGACGCGCGGGGCGTTGCCGTCAAAACCGCATTGCGCCCTTCCTTTGCGGATGTGGCTATGCAGAATGCCTTTCAAGGCGGCGCGTCAAGGCCGCACACACATCAGGAGGATTCATGAGGCTGACCCACCCCCGCATCCACCCGGTGCCGGACGACCAGTTGACGGCGGATCAGGCCGAGCTGCTGGCGCCGATGCAGAAGTCGGGGCGCGTCCTCAACATCTTCCGCACGCTGGCCGCGGCGCCGAAGGCCGCAAAGGGCTTTCTCGCCTGGGGCAATTACATCCTGTCTCGCCGCAACGATCTTCCCGCGCGCGAGCGCGAGATCGTCATCATGCGCACCGGCTTTCTTTGCAAATCCGGCTATGAATGGACGCAGCATCACCGTATCTCGCTGAACGCCGGACTGAGCGAGGCCGAGATCGCGCGCATCAAGATCGGCGCGGAGCTGCCGGCTGGAGCGCCGCCGACGCCGCCCTGCTGCAAGCCAGCGACGAACTTCACAACGACCAGTTCATCACCGATGCGACGTGGACGGCGTTGCGAACGCACTTCACCGAGAAGCAGTGCATGGACGTCGTCTTCACCGCCGGCCAGTACACGCAGGTCTCGATGATCCTCAACACCTTCGGCATCCAGCTCGATGAAGGACAAACTCTCGATCCGGATCTGAAGGGATTTTGACGTCGCCGTTCAAAACAACAATCGGGAGAAACCAATGCGCTTTCTGCAATTCATCGCGTCCGCGGCGATGGTCGTGTTCGCGGCGGCGCCGCTCGCCGCCCAGCAGCAATATCCGGCCAAGACCGTCAAGATCGTGGTGCCATTCGCCGCCGGCTCCTCGACTGATACGCTCGCGCGCGTCGTGGCACGCGATCTCGAACGGCAATTGGGACATCCCTTCATCATCGAGAACAAGGCCGGCGCCGATGGACAGATCGCGGCGCAGATGGTGGCCGGCTCCGATCCGGACGGCTACACGCTGTTCGTCACGACCCATACGTCGCAGGCTGCCAATGTCAGTCTCTACAAAAAGCTTCCTTACGATCCGCTGAAGGATTTCACGCCGATCAGCCGACTGACATCGGGACAATTCATTCTCGCCGTGCATCCGTCGCTGCCGGTGAAGTCGGTCGACGAACTGGTGAAATATCTGCGCGAGAATCCGGGAAAAATTACTTACGCGACCGCGAACGCGACATCGACCGTCGCGATGGCGTGGCTTGCGGCGCTGAAAAATCTCGAAGTGATCCGCGTCAACTACGTCTCCGCGCCGCGCGCGGTGGCCGACCTGCTCGCAGGCCATGTGCAAATGACCTTCGGCGATCAGGCCAATGTCGCGCCGCCCGTTCAGGAGGGACAACTTCGCGGACTGGCGGTGACGGGCGCGACGCGCTCCGACCTCGTACCGTCATTGCCGACGCTGCGCGAGGCCGGCATCAATGAAATGGTGCTGAATTCGTGGGCCGCCATCTACGGTCCGGCCAAGATGCCGCCAGCGATCGTCGCCACGCTGAACAAGGCCGTGCTCGAAGCCTATCGTCAGCCGCAGGTCATCAAAGCCCTCAAGGCGGCCGGCTATGATCTGGTGACCTCGACGCCCGAAGAACTCGGTGCGTTCAACAAGCAGCAGATCGAGGTGTGGCGATCGGCCGTGGAGCTTGGGAAAATCGAGCAGCGGTGACTCGGGAGTCCTGTCTCAACTCTGGGGCAGCGGATTGATCTCGCATTGCGACGCAAGCACAGCAACAGCCATCACGACGGCGATGGCTGTTTTGATTCGGCGCCCCGTTTCAAACTGCACAAGTCAATCAAAAGAAAAAATTCAAGGGTGGTGCGCTACTAGGTCACGGCGAAACGAAACGTTTTAGCTTCTAGCGTACGCTGGGAATCGCGGTGAGAGAATCCACCTCACTACGTACGATAACGTACAAAAAACAGAAAAAGCGCGAATCCAGGAGGGACATCGGATGCTGACTTTCCGGGATCGAACGACCGAAGCTCCACCCAAGGCCGGAATCGTTCAGAACAGATTTCTGTCGACCCTTTCGCCTGATGATTTCGAAGAGCTGCGCCCCTTCCTGCGGGTTGTCGATCTCAAGCGGCATGCGGTGATCCACGAGGCCAACAAGCCGGTCGAGGCTGTCTATTTCATCGAAAGCGGCGTGGTTTCGCGCGTGGCGCGTACGCAGACGGATGGCGCCGTCGAGGTCGCGATGGTCGGCCGCACCGGTTTGATCGGCATCTCGGTTGCACTCGGCACGATGATCGCGCTGCACCGCACAGTCGTGCAGATTCCGGGGCAGGCGCTGCGGATTTCCTCTACCGATCTTCAGCGCGTGATGGAGAAGAAGCCGGCGCTGCGCGATCATCTGTTGCGCTATATTCAACTGCTGATGAACCAGAAGGCGCAGGTCGCTCTTTGCAACGCAAAGCACGAGATCGACAAACGGCTCGCGCGATGGTTGCTGCTGGCGCATGATCGGGTCGTCGGCGACGTCCTGCCCGTGACGCACGATCTGCTGGCCATGACTCTGGGCGTGCGCCGCGCGAGCGTCTCCGAGGCCTTGTCGAAGTTCGAAGCCGAGGGCATCGTCGCCAAGACCCGCGGCGCGCTGAAGATTTCAAACAGGGATGCTCTTCAGAGCTGTGCCTGCGAGTGCTATCGCATCATCGACGATCGCTTTGGCTGGCTCCGCGCGCTGCCGTCCCACGAATACAAGATCGATAATACTTAGGCTACGTACTCGCGGCGTGCGGCTTCGTTCGATAGAACTCGTCTCCGACAATTTCTGCTCACAATAAAAATCCCCGGCGGATCGCTCCGCCGGGGATTTTCGTTTGCAGAGGTCGGGGTGCGAGACTTACGTCCGCACACCCCTGCCCCGGATCAGAAGAAGCGACGCACCGAGAAGATGCCCGAGATCACGTCCTGGTCCTTGATCACATACGCGCCAGCCGGCTTGAAGCCAGCCGCTGCCGGCTGGTTGTAGACGACACCCGACGCATGGCCGACGCTGTGGTTGGTCCACATCACCTTCGACACCGATCGTCAGGTCACGAACCGGAGTCCAG
Source organism: Xanthobacteraceae bacterium (assembly GCA_041397365.1). Taxonomy (GTDB): domain Bacteria; phylum Pseudomonadota; class Alphaproteobacteria; order Rhizobiales; family Xanthobacteraceae; genus P52-10. The sequence continues at coordinate 35,032 of JAWKWT010000013.1, read as the reverse complement.
TAGGTGCGCGAGCCGACGCCGTAGATCCGGTAATCGAAAGTTACAGGCTCCGGTACCCGACACGTTGGCACCGTTCAGCGTCAGCGCCAGTCGCGCTGCCCGCAGCGAACTTCGAGCAGAGGATGGCGTTCGCCGTCCCGTTGTAGTCGATCTGCTCGGCACCGCCGAAGACCGACGTGCGCCACTCGTTGTTCCAGCCATGCTCGAACGCTGAGCGAACCGCCGTAGGCCGTGGTCAGCTGCTGGCCGGTGTTGGTCCGGCTGTCGTACACCGAATCCCCAGACATAGCCGCCGGTGAAGCTGTTGCCACCGCCGTACAGACCGAACGCAGCGCCCTGGCCAATGTTGGCGAAGGTGTTGGTGGTCGCGCCGACCGAATACGAACCTGCGATGTACAGGGCGTCACGGACGCCTGTCGGCAGATTGAACTGAAGCCGGCCGAAACACCGCCGCCGATCTTGTCGGACGGAGCGCCCGCAAGCTGGGTGCAGGCCGCCGAAGCCGGGCCGCAATTGTGGCATACAGTTGTTCACGATCATGCCGGAGAGGTGGAACGTCCGCCCCAAGCTTCCGATCGAGACGGATCTGGCCGACGATTTCAGGCCAGGTGTTGCCGCCACGGGTTTCGGTCCCGAGAGTAGCGATACCAGTCTGCGAAAGAGCATTGGCGCTGCTGTAGTTGCCGCGCTTGCGCTCCTTGCCGTCTTCCAGCGAGACGTGCCGGACCAGCCATTGCCGAACTGGTGGGTGTACGCACGAAGCGACCACCAGCCGTGTCCGGATTGCCGAGCCAGCCGTTGGTGCCCCACTTGTAGGCATAGGCCCAGGGCGTGTCGAAATACGACGCCGGCGCGGGCCGATCGTGAAGCCACCCCACTGGATGATGCCCGAGTCGATCGGCGATGACGTTGGCCGCGTTCGTTACGCCCGGCGAGGTCGACGTTCTGGCGCGAACCACCGAGAAGGTGCGCAGGGTGCCGTAGGTGGTCTGCGTGCGGTATCGACGTTCAGGAACACGCGCGAACGGGTGTTGAAGATATCGCGATCGCGGGTGCGCGTGGCGAAGCCGTTGCCGACAGCCCACGACTGCAGGTTGGTGCCGCGCGAATTGACATGCACTTCGGCGCGGATGTGACCGCCGATGCGAATGCAGGTGTCGAGTGCCGGGGAGTAATAGAAACCCGCACCGTACAGCGAGCAGATCCTCACGTATTCGACCGGCTTCTGGCTTAACGGGAAGATCGGCCGCCTGAGTTCCCGTCAGCGATATGTCCCGCCGAGCCGAGTGAGTAGGCTCTTAACCATCTTCATCTCAAACCTCCAAGTTTGCTCTGTTCACCCGTCGCTTCGCGCTTCTCGGACACCCCCCGCACCAGCGAAAGCTGACTTAAGCGAAACCCAGACGGGACGACCTTCCGATGCCCTCTGTCGCGGTAGGAAACCATCGCCCATGCCCATCAACTGCGTAACTGAACCTGTACGCGATGTAACGAACGATTCAGGCGTTTCGGGAACATGTGTTGTGGGGCGAAAGGCATCGGCTGAAGGATCAAATATGATGCGAGGTGCTAATGGTCTGATACAAAAGAAAAATAGGATCTGCACCGAAGGGCCGCTGCGCAACAGCGGCAAAACGCATCAGTGCGTTTTCAGCGATTGGCGCGCCAGACCAGCAGCCTGCGTTCGGCGAAAGCCACCACAAGCGCCGTCAGCGCTGATCACGCCCAGGAGAATCACCCGGCGAACAAATCGGCGGACCGAACGCCCTGCGGACAACAGAATCCAGTGTCCAAGGCCATCAAGACCCGCGAGCATTTCGCACAACACCGAGAGATCAGCGCGACCGTCACGCTCAATCGCATGCCGGCCAGAATATCCGGGCTAGCCGATGGCAGGCCGATCTGGAAGATCACAGCCAGCCGCGACAGGTGCAGCGAGCGGCTGACCTACAACCGCGGCTCGACGGCGGCGAAGCCGTACACCGTCGCGAGCAGCATCGGCCAGATCGCGCCAAAGGCGATGACGAAAAGAGCCATCGTCTTCGAGAGTCCGAAAAACGCGATCGCCACCGGAATGATCGCGGAGACCGGCAACGGCCGCAGGAACTCAAGCGTCGGCGTGATGTAGGGACGAATGCGCGGCGACGAGCCGATGAGTGCGCCCAGCGCAATCCCGAAGATCGAAGCCACCAGCCAGCCGAGCACCATGTGCTCCAGGGTTCCCATCAGCTTGGCGAGCAGATCGCCCTCGGTGAAACCGCGCACCAGCGACGCCCATGCGCGATCCGGCCCCGGCAGAAACACAGGCGAGACCAGCCGCGCATTCGCGATCGCCTGCCATGCGGCGATCAGGCCGGCTGCGACCGCGAAGCTTGCGATCCGCCAGAGCACGGCGGCGCGTGGCGAGACGGCGTCGCTCATGGCAACGCCTCCACCGCCGCGGCCGGGCCGAACAATCGCTGCTGCGAGAATACGAGCAGCGCATTCAGACCGTAGCCGACAATGCCGAGCCAGACGAGATAGGCCAGCATCATGTCCGGACGCAGCGCCTGCTGCGCCGTCATGATGCCGTGCCCGAGACCGAGCGGGTTGATGGCGATCTCGACGGTCACGGCGACGATCAGCGCGATCCCGGTCGCCAGCCGAAAAGCCACGAAAATACGCGGCAGCGCCGCCGGAACGACGATCTTCATCACCCGCGCCGCGGGTGTGAGGCAGAGCGAACGCGACACCTCCATCAGCCGCGGCTCGACCCCGCGCACGGCCGCGCGCGTGAGGATCAGAAGCGGCCACATGCACGCAAATGCGACGATAGTGATTTCCAGCCTGTAGCCGAAGCCGAGCGCGATCAGCGCGATCGGCAGCACCGCGATCGATGGAATCGGACGGATCGACTCGATGGTCACTTCCATCAGCCGGTCCGCGACTGGCAAGAGCCCAAGGACAATTCCGATCAACAGGCCAATCGAGCCGCCGATGGCGAGACCGGCGAACGCCGTCATCAGCGTATCTTTTGTGGCGACCGGCAGCGAGCCGTCGCCGACCGCTTCGAAGAACGCCATCACGATCGCGCTCGGCGGCGCCAGCGAGTCGCTGTATTGCAAGTCCACCATGCGGCCGGCGATTTCGGCAGCGACGATCAGAAGCGCCGGCCCTGCCAGACCCTTGAGCGTGTCAGGTCTCATCATCCCTGCGTCTCGGTCGCCTTGATGAAGTCGAACAGTTCGCGGCGCAGCCGCAGGAATTCGGGATTCTCCCGCGTGGCGAGTTGATCGCGCGGCCGCGGCAAGTCCACCTTCACCTCGATGCCGATACGGCCGGGATGCGGCAGCAGCCCGATCACGCGATCGCCGAGATAGATCGCCTCCTCCAGATCGTGTGTCACGAACAGCACGGTCGCTCCGCTCGCGGCGACGAGCGACAAAACCTCGTCCTGCAAGCCCTGGCGCGTCATCGCGTCCAGCGCGCCGAACGGCTCGTCCATCAGCAGCGCGACCGGGTCCTGCGCGAGGCAGCGGGCGATTTGCAGCCGCTGCTGCATGCCGCCGCTCATTTCCGCCGGATATTTTTGCGCATGGTCTGGAAGGCCGACCTTCTTCAGCAATTCGTTGATGCGCGGCGCGCGTTGCGATGCCGGCACGCCGTCGCCTCAAGCGCGAGCGATACGTTACCGAATGCCGTGCGCCAGGGCAGCAGAGCCTCGCTTTCGTAATCCTGAAAGATGATGGCGATGTCAGCCGCGGCGCCAGCATCGGCGCGCCGTCGGTCTCACCTCACCGGCGGACGGCTGATAAAGCCCCGCGGCCAGACGGCCGTGGTCTTTCCGCATCCCGAAGCGCCGATGATGCAGACGAACTCCTTGGCAATCGAGAAGCTGAGATCGTCGACGATCAGCTTGCCGCCCAGTTTGCCGATCGCCGCGATGCGCAGAGAACGAAATCATCGTACCGGAATCCGCGGGAGAATTTGCGGCGCTCCATGGTCGTACCCTTCACGATGTCCTACCCCGCTTCTGAGGATAGACATAGTCGATCGTGCTTTTGAGATGCGCGGCCAGTATCGGCGGCGCGACTTGGCTGCGCGCCAGCACGCGGTCGGCGAGATCGCAATGCGCCTGATGAATGTCCTGCCGCTTTCGAATTTCCGCATCATCACGCGACGATACGCCTGATCGTAGAGATCGAAGCCGCGAGCAGCCGCGGCGACCCGCAGGCTTCGAAAGCAGAGGTAGAAACCGCTTATGCAAGGTGTCGAACTCCTGACTACCTTCGCCGAAACGCGGCGTCCGCGCGACGAAACGCTGCATCCGGTGCAGCGCCGCCAGGATGCCGGCCTCCCAGTCATCCTTGCCGAGCTTCGACAGCGACAGCGCGCCTGGATTTCGACCACGATCCGCATGCGCGTGATGTCGCGCAGGTCGCTCGCTGACCGGCGCCACGCGAAAACCGCGCTGCCCGAGCGCGACGACGAGCTGGCGCGCAACGAGGCGCGACAGCCCTCGCGCACCGGCGTCGCGCCAAGGCCATAACCCGCAAGCTCCATGATGCCGAGCCGGGAACCGGGCGTCAGCCGCCCGGTCAGGATGTCGCGTTGATCAACGCCGCCGCGCGTTCGCTCAGCGTGTCGGCGGCCCCTCTCCCCGCGCGGACCGATTGCGCCGATGCGGACAGAGACGCCGCCATGCACCCCTCACTTCAGGGATGAGTTTTTGACAGATCCAGATTGCCCTGCATCAGCTTCTGCTGTTTCATCAGATTGACTCCATCAAAACAGGTGAAATCCTGCGCCTTGATCGCGGCTCGGAACAGTTTCGCGGATTGAGTTTGACGATCTCCCAGCGGCTGCTTGGTGAATTTCCTCGAGATCGCCTGCGACGCCTTCTCTCGCGGTCGGAATTGACGATCTTCAGCCTTCGGCGATTCCTTCCCGGAACTTCTTGATGATCTCCGGATTCTTTTCCGCTCGACGCCGCCGCGTAGAAGATGATCGGTTCGGTGCGCTTCAGATCGGCGACATAGCGCACGGCGGCATAGCCGGTGCCGGCATTGGTCATCCGCGTGACGAAAGGCTCGCTGGTCAGCACCGCATCGACCGCGCCCGATTTCAGAATATCGTTCATGGTCGGAAACGACACCTCGACGAAATTCACGCTTTTCGGATCGACACCCTTCTCGGCAAGCCAGCGGACGAACAGCACATGCAGGAACGCGCCGAGGCCCGGCGCGCCGACCTTCTTGCCGACGAAATCCTTGGCCTCCTTCACATTCACGCCGGTCCGCACGAAGCCTGTGGTGAGATTGGAGGTACGCTCGTTGATGATCGATGCGCCCGCAACCGCGACGAGATCAAGACCGCCATCGGCGGCCTGAAGAAACACCGGCGTGGTCGGTCCGCCGATCTGGATCGAATTGGACAGCAGCGCCGCCGGAATGTTCGAGTTGATGCCGATCAGCACCATCTCCGCATCGAGGCCGAGGCGCTTGAAGATTCCCTCGTCGATCGCGATCATCGCCGACGCGCAATCCGATGTCGCCGTGCAACCGATCTGAACTTTCTGCTGGGCCTGCGCCGTGGTCGCCGCCGCGAGCGCGAAAGCGGAAACAAGAATCGCACCGATACGCATCAACCGCATCTGCATCGTGTCCTCCCGACGGCGCTTGACAGCGCCTTTTGAATTATCGATATTTTTATTGAACATATATTTTTAAGCGGCGCAAGCTGATCGCCAGACGCTGCCGCCGCACTGGGAGAAAACGCGATGAAGCTTGCAACATACCGCAAGGACGGCGTCGAGCGCGTCGGCATCGTCCATTCCGGCGACGCCAGAATGCTCGATCTCGCCGCAGCCGCCGAGCGCTTCAAGATGCCAAACCCGGCCTTCGGTTCGATGCTGGCCCTGATCGATGCGGGCGAGCGGGCGCTCGATGCGGCGCGCGGCGTGTTGGAGAAGACGGCCGCCGATCCGGCGCTGTCGGCCGATGTCGCCGGCCTTGAAATTCTTGCGCCGATTCCGGAGCCGCGGCAGATGCGCGACGGCATGTCCTTCCCGCTACATATCCAGCAAGCCCCTAAGGGCCAGCGCAAGCTTGCCGCGCGGGCGGCGAACGACATGGCGGAGCTGGCGCGCATCGAGGCCGAGCCGCTCGGCGAGTTGCCCGAGGTCTATCGCAAGGTGCCGATCTACTACATCACCAACCGCTTCAGCGTGCGCGGCACCAACACCACGGTGAAATGGCCGCGCTACAGCCAGGTGATGGATTACGAGCTGGAGTTCGGCATCATCACCAAGAACAAGGGTGCGAACATTCCGGCGTCGAAGGCGAAGGATCACATTTTCGGCTACACGATCTTCAACGATTTCTCCGCGCGCGACGCGCAGCGCATCGAGATGGAAGGCCGCCTCGGTCCCGCCAAGGGCAAGAGCTTCGACGGCGGCAATGTTCTGGGACCATGGATCGTCACGCCGGACGAGATCGGCGATCCGTACAAGCTCGCGATGGAAGCGCGCGTGAACGGCGAGGTTCGCTGCAAGAACATCAGCGAGGGCATGCTGTTCTCGTTCGAGGAGATCATAGAACATGTCACCAAGGACGAGACGCTGATGCCGGGCGAATTCATCGGCTCCGGCACCGTCGGCGGCGGCTGCGGCGTCGAGATCGGCTGGTTTCTCGAACATGGCGACACGGTCGAACTCGAAGTCGAAAAGATCGGCATTCTGAAAAACCGCGTCGAGCGGCAAGACTGACGTTCGCTTGCGTCGCCCGACGACGACATCATAACAACAAGCCGAGGAACACCCCGATGGCCCGCAGACTGATCGACATTTCGGTGCCGCTGCAAAACGACGTGCCGGCCGATCCGCCCGGCGGGCACCCCACCATCGAATATATCGACCATCAGCAGGGCATGCAGGCAATGCTGCGGCATTTCCCCGGCCTGAAGCCGGAGGAACTGCCCGACGGTCAGGCGTGGGCGGTGGAGCGCGTCAATCTCTCGACGCATAACGGCACGCATATCGACGCGCCCTGGCACTACCACCCGACGATGAACCGCGGCGAGAAGTCATGGACCATCGACGAGGTGCCGCTGGAATGGTGCTATCAGCCGGCCGTCAAGCTCGACTTCCGGCATTTTCCGGACGGTTATGTCGCCACCGCCGCCGACGTCGAGGCAGAACTGAAGCGCATCGGCCACGAGTTGAAGCCGCTCAACATCGTCGTCGTCAACACCAGCGCCGGCGCGAAATACGGCCGGCAGGACTATGTGAATTCCGGCTGCGGCATGGGCTATGAGGCGACGATGTATCTGCTGGAGCGCGGCGTGCGCGTCACCGGGATCGACGGCTGGAGCTGGGACGCGCCGTTCGTGTTCACCGCGCAGAAATATGCCGAGACGAAAAACGCGAGCCTGATCTGGGAAGGCCACAAGGCCGGACGCCACATCGGCTATTCGCATATCGAGAAGCTGCACAATCTCGAACAGCTTCCCTCCACCGGCTTCTCGGTCTCGTGCTTCCCGGTGAAGATCGAGCGCGCCTCCGCCGGCTGGTGCCGCGCGGTCGCCATCATCGACGACTGAGCCGGCGCGGCCCGCGTCAAATCAGTCGGTGAACACCACGGTCTTGCGGCCGTTGAGGATGACGCGATCTTCCAGATGAAAGCGGACGGCGCGGGCGAGCACGCGCCGCTCGATGTCCCTGCCCTTGCGGATCAGGTCGTCGGGCGAATCGCGATGGCTGATGCGTTCGACATCCTGCTCGATGATCGGCCCTCATCGAGGTTTCCGGTAACATAATCGCGCGGTCGCGCCGATCACCTTGACGCCGCGCTCATGCGCCTGATGGTAGGGCCGCGCGCCCTTGAACCCCGGCAGGAACGAGTGGTGGATGTTGATGCAGCGCCCTTTCAGCTTCTCCGCCAGGCTCTCCGACAGAATCTGCATGTAGCGCGCCAGCACGACAAGCTCGGTCTTGGTTTCCTCGATCAGATGCAGAAGTTGCGCCTCCTGCTCCGCCTTGGTGGCGCTGGACACCGGCAGGTGGTGAAACGGGATATCGCCGATCTGCAATCCGTTGTGGATGTCACGCGGATGGTTCGAGACGACCGCCGTCGGCTGCATTTCGAGTTCGCCGATACGCCAGCGATAAAGCAGGTCCGCCAGGCAATGGTCGAATCTCGAGACCAGCAGCATCACGCGCCGCCGCGTCGCGAGGTCGCGCATCTGCCAGATCATATCGAACCGCACCGCGACGCCGGCAAACGCCGTCCGCAGCGCCGTCACGGAACGGGCCTCGCTCACCGCGCCGAACAGCACGCGCATGAAGAACCGGCCGGTCTCGGTGTCGCTGAACTGATGCGCGTCGAGAATGTTCTGCCCCTCCGCGACAAGAAACGCGGACACGGCCGCCACGATTCCGGGGCGGTCCGGACAAGACAGAGTGAGCACCGTCTGCGAATTCGACATCAACCGATCCAGTTTGGATAAAATGTAATTTTCCCAAGTGGTTGGCGTAATTTCTGCGCGCTTGTCAACGGCGATATCGTCTTGTCAGCGGTGCGCGAATAAGCTTTGCTGGCCACTCGAGGCGGCCGACCTGCCGCCGCCCTCCACGAACGGGATTCTCAGATGATCGTATCCGGATCAAGGGCTCGCATGGTGCTGGCGATCGTCGCCGGCCTGCTGCTGCCGGGCTCGGCCGCGCTTGCGCAGCGCGATTACACAAACCTTGCAGATCAGCCGGGCCTGGTCCCGAGCGAGGCCGACGAGCAGCTTTCGCCGAAATTCCAGCGCCAGATGGTGCTCTATCGCACGACCGAGCCGCCGGGCACCATCATCGTGCATACGTCCGAGCGCTTCCTGTATCTCGTTCAGGGCAACGGACGGGCGATGCGCTATGGCATCGGCGTCGGCCGCGAGGGCTTTCAGTGGCAGGGCCTCTTGAAGATCACCCGCAAGCAGGAATGGCCGGACTGGACGCCGCCGCCGGAAATGATCGCGCGCCAGCCCTATCTGCCGCGCTTCATGGCGGGCGGACCGGGCAACCCGATGGGCGCGCGCGCGCTGTATCTCGGCACGACGGTCTACCGCATTCACGGCACCAACCAGCCGCAGACGATCGGCAGCGCCGTCTCCTCCGGCTGCTTCCGCCTCGTCAACAACGACGTCATCGACCTGTTCGAGCGCGTGCCGGTCGGCACCAAGGTCGTGGTTCGCCAACGGCCTGAAATCTAGAGCATGATCCCGAAAAATGGGAACCGGTTTTCGGACCAGATCATGCTCAGACAGAAAGACAAGCGACGAGTCTGATTCAACGCAGTTGAAACAGACCCTGGAGCCCGCCGCAAAAATAACCCGCCGATCGAGCAAGCGAACGAGATTCAAGAATGAAAAAGACCTTTAAGACCGGCCTTTCGATCGGCCTCGCGGTTGCGGCCGCGGTGGTGGCGGCGGCGTGGACCTACATCCGCTATGATGCCAACACGCTGCGCAAGGTCCGCGCCCGCGGCGAGTTGCTCTGCGGCGTGAACACCGGCCTGCCCGGCTTCTCAAGCGCGGACGCGCAAGGCAACTGGAGCGGCTTCGACGTCGATTTCTGCCGCGCAGTCGCGGCCGCGATCTTCAACGATCCGAAAAAGGTGAAGTTCGTTCCGCTGGATGCCAGCGAGCGGTTCAAGGAATTGCGCGATCGCAAGATCGACATCCTGTCGCGCAACTCGACCTGGAATCTGTCGCGCGAACTCGGCTTCGGGCTGCACTTCGCAGCCGTCTCCTATTCTGACGGCCAGGGCTTCATGGTGCGGCGAAGCAAGAACGCTGAGACCGCGCTCGAACTCGACGGCACCAAGGTCTGCTTCCAGTCGGGGACGACGACGCAGCGAAATCTCGCGGACTATTTCCGCACCAACAACATGAAGTATCAGGAGGTGCGCTTCGACAAGCTCGACGAGGTGCTGAAGGCGTATGAAAGCGGGCAATGCGACGTGATGACAAGCGACGTCTCCCAGCTTTACGCCCAGCGCCTGCGGGTCTCAAACCCCGGCGAGCATGTGATCCTGCCCGACGTCATCTCCAAAGACCCGCTCGCTCCGGTCGTCCGGCACAAGGACGACGACTGGCTGCTGCTGGTGAAGTGGACGTTCTTCGCGATGCTGAACGCCGAAGAACTCGGCATCACCTCGAAGAACATCAACGAGGCGATGAAATCGACAAAGCCCGACGTAATGCGTTTCGTCGGCAATGAAGGGACCTATGGCGAGGACATGCGGCTGACCAAGGATTGGGCAGCGCGCATCATCAAGCATGTCGGCAATTACGAAGAGGTGTTCGAACGCAATCTCGGCAGCGAGTCGCCGCTCGGGATTCCGCGCGGCCTCAACCAGCTCTGGAACGCCGGCGGCATCCAATACGCCCCGCCGATTCTCTGATTGCGGCACCCGGAAACGTGAATGCCCGTGACAAGCGCGGGCATTGCGAAGGAAAGCTGCGCACTATAGCGGTTCATGTTTTGACGGAAACACATTGCACCGTCATGGCCGGGTTTATCCCGGCCATCCACGTCTTTCTTGAAAGCCGCCGTCGTTAAGACGTGGATGCCCGGCACAAGGCCGGGCATGACGGAGAATGGATCAGCATCCATCCAATCAGATTCGTAGACTGCGCTAAGGCAAGCCGAAGAGAGAACTACCCCGCTTGGGCGATGATGCCCTGCTTGCCGAGCGCGGCGAGCTTGGCATCGTCGTAACCCAGCCGCGACTTCAGAACCTCGTTGGTGTTCTGCCCGAGCAGCGGCGGCGCGCGATAGTCCTTGACCGGCGTTTCCGAGAAGGTCAGCGCGTTGCGGATCAGCGACAGGTCCTCGCGCAGCGGGTGCTTCACCTTCACTTCCATGCCGCGCGACTTGACCTGTTCGTCGGCGAACACCTGCGCGAAATCGTTGATCGGCCCGGCCGGTACGCCGACGCGCTCAAGCTCGTCGAGCCAGTATTTCGCCGGCTTGGTGATGAAGATGTCTTCGAGGATCTTCATCAGCTCGTTGCGGTGAACGACGCGATCGTTGTTCTTCACGAAGCGCGGGTCCTTCGCAAGCTCCGGATGCCCGAGCACGCCGCAGCATTTCTCGAACTGTGAATCGTTGCCGACCACCAGCATGATGTCCTGATCGGCGCAGGTGAACACGCGCGCCGGAACGCCGCCATTGCCGGAGGTGCCGCGGCGCGGCGGCGTCTCGCCATTGACGAGGTAAATCTGCGCGTAATGCGTCAGCGAGGCGATCACCGTATCCATCAGGCAGACGTCGACGTGCTGACCGACGCCGCCATTGGCCTTGCGATGGAACAGCGCCGCCAGAATGCCGATCGAAGCGTTCATGCCGGTCATCACGTCGGCAATGCTCGGACCGACCTTCATCGGGCCCGCGCCGGGCTCCCCGTCCGGATGCCCCGTCACGCTCATCAGCCCGCCCGCGGCCTGGAAGATCGCGTCATAGCCCGGCCGCGCCTTGTAAGGCCCGGTCTGGCCGTAGCCCGTGACCGAGCAATAGATGATGCCGGGATTGATCTTCTTGATGGATTCGTAGTCGAGCCCGTAACGCTTCAGGTCGCCAACCTTGAAATTCTCCATCATGATGTCGGCGGATTTCGCCAGTTCGCGCACGATCTCCTGCCCCTCGGGCTTGGCGATATCGACGGCGACCGACTGCTTGTTGCGGTTCGCGCAGAGATAGAACGAGTTGTTGTTGTTCGCCTTCCCCTCCGGGTCGACGAGGTAGGGCGGCCCGAAAATGCGCGCGTCGTCGCCGCCGCCCGGACGCTCGATCTTGATGACGTCGGCACCGAGATCGGCCAGCATCTGCGCCGACAGCGGACCAGCGAGAACGCGGGTCAGATCGAGCACCTTGATACCGGAAAGCGGAAGCGGCGACATGATTATTCCCTCTGAACTGGATCTATTCTTGCTTTTGGGCCCATCACCGACCCCGAGCCGTCAATACCCCGCCAAACGCCCGGATTTCAAGGGCTCGTGACAGATTGACGACGCGATTGACGACGTCGAAGGCCGATTTTCAGCGTCCCTTGAAGACCGGCTTTCGCTTTTCGATAAAGGCCCGCATGGCCTCCTTGGAATCCTCGGTTTTGCCGATCTGCACCGTCATGTCCTGCTCATAGCGATAGCCGTCGCGCAGGCTCATCTCCTCGATGGCGTTCAGCGACTGCTTGAACAACTGCACCGCGAGCGGCGCTTTCGACGCAATGTCATTGGCGAATTTCATCGCCGTCGGCATCAGTTCCTCCGCCGGCACGCACGCCTCGACGACGCCGAGCCGGTAAAGCTCCGGCCCCGGCACCCGATAGCCGGTCATCGCCATCCGCCGCACGCGCGAATGGCCGAACAGACGCATCGCATGCCGCCCACCGCCCATCAGCCCGACATCGATCTCCGGCATGCCGAGCGCCGCCTGCTCCGACGCGATCAGGATATCGCAGGACGCCACCAGCGCGAGGCCGGCCCCGAGCGCCGGACCGTTGATCGCGCAGATCACCGGCTTCTTGCACTCGACGATCGAATGATAGCTCTCGCGCGCGCTGCGCAGATGCTGGCGCTGTCCGGCCGGCTGCGTCGCCATGCTGCCGCGCGCCTTGATGTCGGCGCCGGCCGAGAACACCTTGCCCTGCCCGGTGAACACGACCACCCGGACATTCTCATCGTCCGACATCAGGTCGAAGGCGAGCGAGATTTCGTCCTGCAATTCGCGGCTCTGGGCGTTGACCGGCGGGTTGTTCATCGTCGCGACGGCGACGTAATTCGAGATTTCGACGCGCATCTGCGTCAGGTTTTGATAGGCGCTCATGGCGATCTCCTTTTTTTGAATCAGGCGGATGTGCGTGCGGCGACAAGACGGAGCGGCGTATATTCCATCACCGGCACGCCGTTCTGGTTGACGACGATATTGCGGGTTCGCACCAATCCGCGATTGCCGCGGCTCTGGCTGCGCCGCGCCTCGATCACTTCGCATTCGACATGGATGGTGTCGCCGGCGACCGTCGGCCCCTTCACGTCGAGCTGCATGTTGAGGAAGGCGAAGCCGGTGTGCTGCATCGTCGCCTGCATCAGCAGCCCTTCGGCGAAGCAATAGACCAGCGCGCCCGGTGCCGGACGGCCCTTGATGTCCGACTCGCGCTTGACGAATTCGAGGTCGGTGAACAGCACTTCGGTAAAGCCGGTGGCGTTGACGAAATTGACGATGTCCGGCTCCGTAATCGTCCGGCCGACGGTTCGGAATTTCCGCCCCAGCGTCAAATCCTCGTAGAAGAGTCCGAGACCGATGATCTCCATCATTGTTCCTCTTGTGAGTGATGCTAGCCGTGCATCGTCAGGCCGCCGGAAACGCTGATGGTCTGGCCGGTGATATAGGCCGCGTCGTCGCTGAGCAGAAACGCGATCATCCCCGGATAATCGTCGGGCGTGCCGAGACGGCGCAGCGGGATCGCGCGCGCCAGACTGTCCGCCAGCTTGCTTCCGGATTCAGAACTCGCCTTGAAATTGTCGAACAGCGGCGTGTCCGTCGGCCCCGGACAGACGACGTTGAGGATCACGCCCTTGCGTGCAAGCTCGCGCGCCATCGTCTTGGTGAAGGCGATCACCCCGCCCTTGCAGGCGGAATAGACCGCCTCGCCCGACGATCCGACGCGCCCCGCATCGGACGACACGGTCACGACCCGGCCGAAACCGCGCGCGGCCATGCGGCGGACCACAACGTGATGCAGGTTGAGCGGGCCGTAGAGATTGATACCGATCACCTTGTCCCAGAACGCCCGGTCGGTGTCGAGAAACGGAATCGGAATATCCCAGCCGGCGATGTTCGCCAGGCATTCCACCTCGCCGGCGTCGTTCTCGAAGACGTTGGTGGCTGTTTCGACTGCGGCGCGATCGACGATGTCGACCTTGTAGATCAGCACCCGCCCGCGTTTTCCCGCGCAGAGCCGCGCCGTCTCCTCGACGCCGGCGAAATTCTGATCGAAGATGCCGACGACGCAGCCTTCCTCGACAAGCCGCACTGCGGTTGCGCGGCCGATGCCACTGGCGCCGCCCGTCAGAATGACGCGGCGTCCCGCAAGTCCCCGCATTGAGCTTCCTCCGAACGCTGTCACTGACGCGTCTGTTTCCGCGGGGAGGTTTTCACGACTGCGCGCGCCAGTCAAAGGCGCTTTCGTCATGCATATAGTCCTGCAACGGGTTTTCTCGCCGGCTCCGTTTCCGTTAAAATTTCGTAGTCCGACATACAAAAGGGCGCTGCCACCGCCGCGCCCTTTTCACGTTCGGGATAAACTCCGCGTTTGTTACTTTTTCGCCAGCCCGAGGCGTTCGATCAGCGCCTTCTCGAGGACGATCTGCTCTTTCACGGCCTGCACGTAATCGGCCGTGTTCTTGTAGTTCGGCGTCATCTCGTAGCGATCGAGCGCCGCGATCACCTCCGGCTCCTTGATCGCCTTGGCGAAAGCGTCGTGGATTTTCGCGACCACCTTCGGGTCCATGCCCTTCGGGCCGCCGACGCCCCAGGGGGACTCGATGACGAGATTGTAACCCAGCTCCATCAAGGTCGGCACGCCCGGATAGGCCTTGCGCGGCTCGGCGGTCCAGACGTTCAGGATGCGCGCCTTGCCGGCATCGACCAGCGGCTTCGCAGCACCGATGCTGCCCGCGCCGAACATCACATGCCCGCCCGCGACCGCGGCGATGACTTCGGCCGTGCCCTTGAACGGAACATGCGTCAGCTTGATCCCGAGCTTTTCGGCAATCTGCTCGACGCCCAAATGCAGCGATCCGCCCGCTCCCGGCGTTCCGTAGGTCACCTTGCCCGGATTGGCCTTCGCATAATCGACAAGTTCCTTCCATGTCTTGAAGGGAGCGGACTCGCTCGAATAGATGCCGAACACATAGCCGGTCAGGTGGACGATGTAGGTGAAGTCGTCGGCGGTCCACGACGTCTTCTGCATGAAGGGCAGACGGAACACCGGAACCGTGATCTGGCCGATCGTGTAGCCATCCGGTTTCGCGGTTGCCGCCATCACGGCGATGCCGACGGTGCCCGAACCACCCGCTTTGTTGTCGATGACGATCGGCTGGCCGAGATGCTTCTGCGCGGCTTCGGCGATCGCGCGCATCGCCACGTCGGTCGGACCGCCCGCCGGCCACGGCACGATCAGCGTGACCGGCCTCGTCGGAAATTCCTGCGCGACTACGGCGGTGCAGAGCAACAGGAAACTCGCAGCCGCCAGCGATAAAGACCGAAGCAGGGATCGCATCAAGCGTCCTCCTTTATAGTTCGATATGTTGATGCGGGCGCTTTTGGCTGAAATTGTCTGAATGGGCAAGGACTCGCAGCGCACCTTCAATACGCCCGAATTCGCTTGAATTGCCGGCTTTTGAAAAGGCCGCGCGGCGCGGTACAAGGTCTTTCGGCCGGACGGAGAGATGGGGAATGGAATCGATTCCGCCGCCTCAGCGCCCGGCGATCTTTCGACAGGGAGTGCGTATCGTGAACCACATCGGCGATCAAAAGACCTTCTGGCGCGCGCTCGGCATGCGCGCCATCGGCGTCGCCATCGTCACCGCAAAAGGCGGTTCCGGCCCGGCCGGCTTTCTGGCGCTGTCGGCGACGCATCTGGCCGCCGATCCGCCGACCATGATGGTCTCGATCGGCAAGACCACCTCGGCGCTTGCCGCCATCCGCGAGGCCCGTCATTTCGCCATCAACTACGTCCCGAAAACCCGCGAGGATCTCGCGCGTGAATTCGGCGGACAGGGATCGCTCAAGGGCGCGGACCGTTTTCGCGATGGCGACTGGACCAGGCTCCAGACCGGCGCGCCGGTGCTGGTCGGCGCGGTCGGGACGCTGGATTGCGAACTCGAAGAGCTGATCGAGCGGCACGACACGCTGATCGCGATCGGCCGTATCGTCGCCTATGACGCGGCCGCCGATGTCGCGCCGCTGGTCAGCTTCGCCGGCCGCTATCTTTAGAATCCGCGCCGGCCGCCAACCGTCGGCATGCCGGCCCTGCAACGGACCATGCCCGACGGGGCTGGCGCTGCAAATCCGTCCCCGCTATTGATGACCCGCAATCGTCAAATGCCGTGAAAGGCGCAACCAGCGCCCGGCCAGAAGAGTTTCCGGAGGAACCTGCCAGATGCAGTTCAGCTTCACCAACGAACAGGAGGATTTTCGCGCCATCCTCCGCCGTTTCTTCAGCACGCGCTCGCCGACATCGGAGGTGCGCAAGCTGATGGAGACCGAGGCCGGCTTCGATCGCGACGGCTGGAAGAAACTCAACCAGGAATTGGGCCTGACCGCGGTCCACATTCCGGAAGAATATGACGGACAGGGATTTGGCTGCGTCGAGCTTGCCATCGTGCTGGAGGAGATGGGCCGCGCGCTCGTCTGCGCGCCCTACTTTTCGTCGGTGGTGCTCGGCGCAACGGCCATCCTGAATGCCGGCACCGACGCGCAGAAGCGAAAGCTGCTGCCCGGCATCGCCAGCGGTGATGCGACCGCCACGCTGGCCTTCACCGAGGACAGCGGCCAGTGGGACGGCGCCAGCGTGACGATGGCGGCGACCGAGGCCAATGGCGGCTGGAAGCTGAACGGCACCAAGAGCTTCGTCGTCGACGGCCACACCGCGGATCTGATCGTGGTGCTGGCGCGCCTGCCCGGCAGCACCGGCCGCGACGGGCTGACGCTGTTTACGGTGCGCGGCGACGCGGCCGGGTTGAAGCGCACGCCACTGAAGACCATGGACCCGACCCGCAAGCTGGCGCGACTCCAGTTCGACAATGTCGAGGCGGAGCTGCTCGGCGAGGCCGGCAAGGCTGCTGCCCCGTTCGACAAGACGATGACGCTCGCCGTGGTGTGTCTGGCCAATGAAATGGCCGGCGGCGCGGACCAGCTTCGCGAGGCCGCGCTCGACTACGCAAAGATGCGCATGCAGTTCGGCAGGCCGATCGCCTCGTTCCAGTCGATGAAGTACAAGCAGGCCGACATGCTGGTCGATGTCGAGCTGGCGAAGGCGTCCGGCCTATTACGCGGCGGCAGCCCTCGACGCCGGCGACGCCGAGTTGCTTGCGATCGCCTCGCTCGCCAAGGCCAATTCCAGCGAAGCCTATATGCAGACCGCGATCCATGCGGTGCAGGTTCGCGGCGGCATCGGCTTCACCTGGGACGGACGACACGCATCTCTGGTTCAAGCGCGCGAAAAGTTCGGAAATATTCCTATGGCGACGCTGCCCATCACCGCGAGGTGATGATGCAGCACATGGCATCGTGATTTGGGGGACGACATGAGTGAACCGACAGAAGACGAAGTCCGCCCGAAGTCCGCGCATGGCTAAAGGAGAATTTCAGCCCGGATTACGGCCTGATCGAATGGCGCAACAAGCTGCTCGAATCCGGCTGGGGCGCGCCGCACTATCCGAAGGAATGGTATGGCCGCGGCTTGCCGGTGAAATTCAATTCGATCGTTGACGACGAATTCGCCAAGATCGGCGCGGTGACGGTCTGCCGCGCCGGCATCCGCACGCTGGCCGGCGCGACGATCCTCGACCACGGCACCGACCTGCACAAGAAGAAGTTCCTGCGCGGCGTATTGACCGGCGAGGACACCTGGTGCCAGTTGTTCAGCGAGCCGGGCAGCGGCTCCGACATGGCGGCCGCCACCACCCGCGCCGACTTCAAGGGCAACAAGTGGATCATCAACGGCCAGAAGGTCTGGACCACCAGCGCGCATAAGGCCGATTGGGGCCTGCTGCTGGCGCGGACGGATTGGGACGTGCCGAAGCACAAGGGCCTGTCCTACTTCCTGCTGAACATGCGCCAGCCCGGCGTCAACGTTCAGCCGCTGCGCCAGATGAACTACCACGCCTCGTTCAACCAGTGTTCATCACCGACGCCGAGGTCGAACCCGAATTGCAGATGGGCAAGACCGGCGAAGGCTGGAAGATCGCGCAGACGACGCTGATGCACGAGCGCCGCGGCGCCGGCGCATTGCGCACATGGGCTGTCGCGTCGAACAAGAAGGGCCGCGTCTACGAGGAGGAAGCGGCCGAAATCGCCACGACGATGGAGCCGTACAAATGGTATCCGCAGCGCGCTGGCCGCGTCGATCTGCTGCTGGAGCAGGCCAAGGCCACCGGCAGGATCAACGATCCGATCGTGCGACAGGAAATCGCCAAGGTGCTGGTGATGTCCAAATCCGCCGAATGGACCGCGCAGCGGGCGCGCGCGGCGCAGATGCTCGGACGGCCGCAGGGGCCGGAAGGCTCGATCGGCAAGCTGATCGGCAGCCATGTCGCGCGCGCCGCCGCCCGCGCCCACACCATGATCGACGGCGCGAACGCGCTGCTGACCGGCAGCGACGGCACGATGGACGGCGTGATCGCCGAGGTTCTCGTCTCGACGCCTGCGACCTCGATCGCCGGCGGCACCGACGAGATCCAGCGCAACATCATCTCGGAGCGTATTCTCGGCATGCCGAGGGAGGACAGCACCGACACCAGCCGGCCGTTCCGCGATGTGCCGCGCAACACCGTCTCGAAAGTCTCCTGACCAACGTCAGCTAGCCGGTGACGAAACAACAACGCCGCCCCGAAAGCGGCGGCGTTGCTTTTGAGGCCTTCGCTTCAGAAGAGCGTCAAGCCTTGTTGAACACCGGCTTCCGCTTCTCCACGAAGGCGCGCACCGCCTCCTTGTGATTTTCGGACGCCGACAATTGCACGATCCGTTCGGCCTCATGATCGATCGCCGTCGGATAGTCGATCGACAGCGCCTCGTTCAGATTGTCCTTCATCGAGCGAATGGCGTTCTGCCGGCCCGTCCGCGATCTGCACCGCCAGAGCGCGCGCGGCCGAGGCAAGATCGGCGTCCGCCACCACGCGATTGACGAGGCCGAGCCGTTCGGCGCGCTCCGCATCGATGCGGTCGGAGGTGAACATCATTTCGCGCGCGCGCGAAGTGCCGATCAGGCGGGTCAGCAGCCAGGCGATGCCGTAGTCACCGCTCAGTCCGATCTTCGAATAGCCGCCGTTGAGAAACGCCGACTTCGCCGCGATACGGATATCGCAGGCGAGCGCGATCGCGAGCCCCGCGCCAACCGCAGCTCCGGGAAGCGCGGCGATGGTCGGCTTCGACAACCGACGACCGTGCCGCCGGTGCCGCGATGACGCAGCTTCATTTCCTTGAGACGCTGTTCCGGCGCGACCGGTGCACGGCGCTCGCCCATGTTCTTACATCGCCGCCGGCGCAAAACGCATTGCCGGACGCGGTGATGAGGATGACGCGGACCGCGGGATTCTCGCTGCATTCCTTCATCATCTTCTGAAAGCCTTGCTGCATCGGCGCCGACAGCGCGTTCTTCGCCTCCGGCCGGTTCAGCGTCAGCGTCGCGACCCCGTCTGCGAGGCTGCACAGAAGCTCGTTCGTCCCAGTATCGAGCACGGTTTCGTTTCCAGCCATCAACTCTTCTCCTTGTTTTCGTTATCGTCGTTGTTTCGGTCTTCGCGGCGGCGTTCACGCCTCCGCCTGCATGTCCACGCCAAAGGTTTCGAGAAATTTCGAGGTCATGATGTAGAAGCCGACCGACAGTTGCAACTCGACCAGCGCCGCCGGCGACAGTTTCGCGGCGATGGCCTTGAAGGTCGCGTCGGTGGGCCGGTCCATCTTCACCACCTCGTCGGTGAAGGCGAGCGCCGCGCGCTGCAGCTCGTCGAAGCAGGTCGCCGCCTTCCAGTGGTCGAGCGCGGCGTTCTGCTCGTCGGTGACGCCGACGCCCTTGCCGATCCGCTTGTGCGCGACCACCTCGTAGGGCGCGTTGCACAGGATACCCGTGCGGGTGATCGCCAGTTCGCGCACGACCGGATCGAGTTCGCCCTTGAAGCGGATCGCATTTCCCAGCCGGCAATATTGTTCGAAATAGCTCGGCGAATGCGCCATCATCCGGAAGATGTTGGCGTTGCGGTTCTTGCCGAGAATGTCGCGGGTGCGCTCGCTCGCTTTGGCGGGGTCGGAATAGTCAATACGGGCCATTTCACTGCCTTGGTTTGAAAGAACTGGGAATTCGAGCCGGGAGGGACTCTAGAGCATGATCCCGAAAAGTGGAAACCGGTTTGCGCTGCTCATAGCTCATGCGTCCTCAGCCGAACGCCATTCGCGCGCTAACCCGCCCCCGCGAAAGTCTCGATGGCGGAGACGAACGTCTCCCACGCCGGCTCGCCATGCAGCGGCACATGGTTCTCCGAATCGAGCGTGACGAACCGTGCGCCGGGAATGGCGGAGGCCATCAGTCGCCCCTGCTCGAATGAAGCGACATTGTCATGCCGGGCATGGATGACGAGCGTCGGCACGGTCACTTGCGGCAGCAGATGCGTCACGTCGATATCGTCGCATGCGTTGCGCAGCCGCGCGGCCATCTCGCCGGTCGCCGCGATCCGCTGCATGTCGGCGAACCATTTGATCTGCTCGGGCGAGCCGTTCGGCAGATAGATCGAACTGAACGCGCGCATGAAGGCGGAGCCTTCCTCGCCCCAGCCCTGCCGCATCATCGCCAGCATCGCCTGCGCCTTTTCGCGATCGCCGGGATCGCCGCGCCGGTTGCGGCCCTGCGCGTAGCCGCCATAGAGCACCAGATGCGAAACGCGCTCGGGATGGCTGACGGCATAGGCGATCGCCGTCGCGCAGCCTTGCGACAGGCCGAGCAGCGCGAAGCGCGGCTCCGGAATTGTCGCGGCGACCGTCTCCAGATCGCGCACGAAGGCGTCGGCGGACACGTCCGCGACCTCGCGGTCGGCCAGGCCGTTGCCGCGCCCGTCATAGCGCAGCAGGCGGAAACGCGAGGCAAGCCGCGCGAACAGCGGCGCGAACACCGGGCTGACCCAGTCATGTTCGAGGTGATTGAGCCAGTTTGAGGTCTTCAGCAGCACCGGTCCGGAGCCGACGCTGGCGACCGGCAGCGTCACGCCGTCGCTGGTCCTGCAAAACCGGATATCCTGCGCTGGCCGTTCCGAAGGCGAAGGCGGCGCGGCGGCCGTCTCGGGCATTTCCGTCACGTCGCCGACAAACCGCACGCCCTTGCGCGCGATGGTGCGGATCAGCGCCTGAGCGTGGCCGTCGTCGCCGATGGCTTTTCGGGCCGCGTTGATGCGCGTCGCCAGCGTCGACTCCGAGACGATCCGTCCCTGCCAGACCTCGGCGATCAGGTCGTCGCGCGAGACGACGCGATGGCGCTCGCGGATCAGGAACACGATCAGGTCGAACACCTGCGGCTCGACCGGCACGGCCGCGCCGGCGCGGCGCAATTCCCGCCGCTCGACATCCATTGCGCAATCGCCGAACCGAAATCGCATGTCCCCTCGCCCCCGAGGCCCTTACCGGCAATCTCAAGAAAAACTCAAGGCGGCCTCAAAGCGAGGTCCGCCGCGGACGGCCACACTGGCTCCAATGATCCGATGGAGCCCGCCATGCGACCGCCCCTTAGAAATTCCGATGGAACGATAGACTACGACACCCACAAGGCGAAGGCGTCACGTGTGCGCACCAAAGCCCGCAGCCGCACGATGCGATGGATCGGCCGGTCCGCCCTCGCTTTGGTTTGCGCGCCCTGGCGCGCCGTCCGCGCCGCGATCCGGAACTGGCAGCGCACCTGGCCGGCCGCCGATTCGGATCGAAGCAGGCCGCCGCGCGTCTCGGTTTACGCCGACCTGCGCAAGTAATCCGGCTATTCCATTTGCTGGAACGAAGGTCCGATCCGTGACGCGGACCAAGCCCTCGCGCGGCTGCATGATGTCCCTGCGCGAGGGGGCCGCCTCGACCCTTGCGCCCGCCTGCCGGACGCTGTTGAATCCCCCCGCAACAGCGCCAAGCACAATCAACATTTTGGGGGAAAGGCCATGAACGCACCGGTCAAAGTCGAGACCTATCCGCTGCCGGCGGGCGACCTCGCCAGGCACGGCATCGCGGCCCGCCAGATCGAGCATCTGGAAACCCTCATCAACGAGCACATCGCCCAGAAGCGCTATCCCGGCGCGCAGATCGCGCTGGCGCGCAACGGCGAATTGCTGCTGTTCCGCAGCTACGGCAAGGTGTCGGACCAAGCAGGCGCACAGGACGCGAACGATCGCTCGCTGTTCCAGATGTTCTCGCAGACGAAAGTGTTCACCAGCGCCTGCATCTGGACCCTGATCGAGGAAGGCAAGCTGTCCTTCATGGACAAGATCGCCGATCACCTCCCCGAATTTGCCGCGCGCGGCAAGCAGGACATCACGCTGCATCAGGTGATGAATCACACCGGCGGCTTCCCCTCCGCCAACGTCTCCGAGGCGACCTGGACCGACCACAAGCTTATGCGCAAGGAAGTCTGCGACTTCTCGCTCGACTGGACGCCGGGAACGCGCCTGCAATATCACGGCCGCGCCGCGCATCTGGTGCAGGGCATGCTGATCGAGGCGCTGACCGGCCGGGATTTCCGCGACGCGATCCGTGAGCGCATCACCGAACCGCTCGGCATCGCCGACGACGTCTATATCGGCGTCCCCGAGGCGCAGGATTCGCGCTGTGTGATGGTATCGGCCGACGGCACCGAAGGCCGCGACAACCGCCGGGAACTGCGCGCGGCCGGACTGCCCAGCGGCGGCGGCTACGGCAATGCGCGCGGCATTGTGGCGTTCTACCAGATGCTGCTGAACAAGGGCACGCTGAACGGCCGCCGCATCGTTTCACCCCGGCTGATCGCCTACGTCGCCAAGAACCAGACCGGCGAGATGCCGGACGCGGCGATGGCCGGCATCCCGATGCATCGCGGGCTCGGGCCGCATGTGCGCGGCGAAAGCGATCGCATCCGCGGCCTCGGCACCATCGGCGCGCCGAGCGTATTCGGACATGGCGGCGCGGGCTCGTCCTATTCCTGGGCCGACCCGACCAGCGGCGTGTCGTTCACCTATCTGACCAACCACTTCGCCAATGAGCCGTTCCACTCGCTGCGGCTGGACCGGGTGGCCAACATCATTCACGCCGCGATCGATTGATTGATCGATCGACCGCCTGACCCGCTTTTCATCGTTCCGGGATGCGCGCTTTGCTCGCGCCCCGGAATGACGGAAGATGCGGCCTTCCCGATTCAGTTCCAAAGACTTCCGGAGCAGCACCATGAACAAGCCCGAAACCATCGCCGGCGAAAAAGGCCCCCGCGACGCCGCGTGGGGCGCGGGCAGCGCCGCCGACGGGCCGTTGTGGCAGATCAAGGTGCTCGACCTGACGCATGCCCGCGCCGGCCCGACCTGCGTGCGGCAACTGACTGACTGGGGCGCGCGCGCGCTCAAGATCGAGCAGCCGACGGGCGGCGACGACGTCGCCACCGGCGACCGCCACGGCTTCGACTTCCAGAACCTTCATCGCAACAAGCGCAGCCTGACGCTGAATCTGAAGGACCCAGATGGTCTCGCCATTTTCAAGGAGTTGGCAAAGGAAGCTGACGTCATCGTCGAGAATTTCCGGCCCGCAGTGAAAGACCGCCTCGGCGTCGATTACGAGACGATGCGCAAGATCAATCCACGGCTGATCTATGCGAGCCTCTCCGGCTTCGGCGACACCGGGCCTTATCGCGACCGGCCGGGCGTCGATCAGATTTTGCAGGGCATGGGCGGGCTGATGTCGATCACCGGCCTGCCGGGCCAGGGCCCGGTGCGGGTCGGCATCCCGATCTGCGACCTCACCGCCGGCATCTTCCTGTCAACGGCCGTGTTGATGGCGCTGTATGAGCGCGAACGTTCCGGCGAAGGCCAGTGGGTAAAGACCTCGCTGCTGACGTCCATCATCCAGATGCTCGACTTCCAAGCCACACGCTGGCTGATCGGCAACGAAGTCCCGCCGCAGGCGGGCAACGATCATCCGACCGGCATTCCGACCGGCGTGTTCAAGACCAAGGACGGCCACATGAACATCGCCGCGTCCGGCAACAAGCTGTTTGCACGGCTGGCGGACGCGCTCGGCAAACCGGAATGGAAGACCGATCCGGTCTGGTCGAGGGCCGGCGAGCGTCGCAAGAACAAGCAGAAGATGAATGCCATGATCGACGAGGTCACGAGCGACCAAGACGTCGGACGAATGGGTGCAAATTCTGAACGATGCCGGCGTGCCGTCAGGTCCGATCTACACGATCGACCAGATGTTCGCCGACCCTCAGGTCAAGCAGCTCGGTCAGGTCAAGCCGGTGAAGCATCACAAGCTGAACGAGATCAATCTTGTGGGTCAGGCCGCCACGATGTCCCGCACGCCTTCGACGCTCCGTCTCGCCGCACCCGATGCAGGCGAGCACACGGAAGCCGTGTTGAAAATTCTGGGCTACGACACGGATCGGATTGCCGATCTGAAGAAGCGTCAGGTGGTCTAAGGCTCGCGCAAACAGCCCCGCCCGCCATCAAAAAAACTTTTCGATTTTTGCGAAGACAGACCGACAGCAATGACACTTGCCGACATTCAGGACAAATCCCTCGCCCGCCTGGAGATCAAGCCGCACCCGGTTATCGCCGAATGGGACGAGAAAGCGGAGCGGATCGAAACGCCGCTGACGAAAGGCAGCATCGTCTGGCGCAAATGGGGCAAGGGTCCGCCGCTGGTGTTCTTTCACGGCGGGTCGGGATCGTGGACCCACTGGATCAGAAACATCCCGGTGATGTCGCGCGACTACTCCGTCTATGCGGTCGATCTGCCCGGCATGGGCGATTCCGATCCGTTCACCGGCAAGGACCTCGACCTGCACGCCGGCGAGCAAAGCGATTTCCGCGATCCGCTCGATCCGGCCTGGCAGCCGCCGCCGATCGAGATGGCGGCGCTGTCGCGCATTCTCGCGCAGGCGCTTCAAGCCATGATTCCGCGCGAGCCGATCAATCTGGTCGGCTTCTCCTTCGGCGGCATGACGGCGGCCAACGTCACCGCCCGCATTCCGCACCGGATCCGGCGGCTGGTGCTGTCGGGCGCGGCGGGTCTCGCCCCGCGCCCGCCGACCATGCCCCCGCTCGCGACCTGGCGCTTCGCCACCAACGAAGCCGAGCTTGCAGAGGTGCAGCGGAAGAATGTCAGCATTCTGATGCTGCACAATCCGGACTCGATCGACGACCTCGCCGTCAACATCCAGATGCTCAACGGCCTGCACACGCTGTCGCGCAAGCCGCCGCGGCATTTCACGACGATTCCCGCGCTGGAGGCGGCAAAACCGCGCCTTGGCGCGATCTGGGGCCAGCACGATTCGGTGTCCGGATGGAAGGTCGACGAGATTCGCGAAAGGCTCCGGGAAATCGATCCTTCTTGCGACTTCCATATCGTCGAGGATGGCGGACACTGGGTCGCCTATGAAAGAGCCGACGAGTTCAATACAGTGCTCGCGGGGATGCTGCGCCGCGACTGATGACGATCCACAAGGATCGCTGACGATCTCCCGGCGACGCAGTTTTGGGGAATTCCAATTTTGCTCGCCGTCTTCACACGGGAGAATGACACGCATGCGCGCCGCCCCCGGATGGCGGTCGCGACATGGCTGCTGATCGCGCTCTACGTTGCCGTCTATCTCCTCCAGACCGTCGGTGACGAGCACCGCTTCTCGGAAATGATCCTGCGATTCGGCGTCACGCCGGAGATTTTCACCGGCGGCGACCGTCCGTTCGGACAGTTTCCGCCGCTGCTGACGCCGCTGACCGGCCTGTTCCTTCACGGCAGCCCCGATCACCTGCTGCTCAATCTGATCTATCTGTGGATTTTCGGCAGGGACATCGAGGCCGTGCTCGGGCCGTTCCGCTTCGTGCTGTTCTGGCTCGCCTGCGGCGTCTGCGGCGCGCTCGGCTATGTTCTCACGGACAGCCACAGCATACTCCCGTTGATCGGCGCGACCGGCTGCGTCGCAGGGGTGATCGTCGCATCGGTGATGCTGAAGCCCTGCGGAGAGATGGCGTTCGGCTTCCGACGCCGCCTCTGGCGGGCTCCCTCCTATTGGTTGATCGGCAGCTGGCTGCTCGTACAATTATTCCAATATCTGTGGTGGCACGCCGAAGACGAATTTTCGACGCTGGCGCAACCCGGCGGAGCCGTCAGCGCACTTCTTGCCTTTTGGTTGCTGTGTCCCCGCGGCATCAGGCTGTTCGAATGTCGCCATTCCGAGCAGGCCGGGACACACAACTGACGAGATTATGTCAGTGGTGCTCAGGGGCCGGCTTTGCCGCCACGTACCCCCGTGTTAATGCATTGCACAAATTGATCCGGCGGTTCCCGAGTCTCGGGCTGACCGCGCCTGAATGCTCAACAGGCTTTTGGAATGGCTAGACATACGCGCGCCGTCGTCGCTCTCATCGCTGTCGCAGCAGCGGTCGGCGGATATTATTATTACGCATCTCACAGCGGACAGGCACCGCAGAAGATGGGCGCGCCGCCGCCGCCGGATGTCGGCGTGATCGAAGTGAAGCGCGCTGACGTGCCGCTGACTCTCGCCTATGCCGGCCGCGTCGCGGGCTTCCGCACCGTGGAGGTGCGCGCGCAGGTGTCCGGCGTGATCCTGAAACGCGAATACGCCGAGGGCGCGCGTGAAACAGGGCGAGACGCTGTTCCGCATCGATCCCCGCCCCTATCAGGCGGCGTTCGACCGCGCCAACGCGCAACTGGCGCAGGCGAAGGCGACGAATGTGCAGGCGGAGGAAAACTTCAACCGCATTCAGGAGCTGTCGAACAAGCAGGTCGCGACGCCGAAGCAGCTCGACGACGCGCGCGCCGCCCGCGACCAGGCGCGCGCCGCGATCCAGTCGGTTCAGGCCGATATCGAGAACGCACGCCTCAATCTCGAATTCAGCACCATCAAGGCCCCGGTCTCGGGACCGACGGCGCTGCTGTCGCCGCCTGAAGGCTCCTTGGCGCAGGCGCAGCAGACGGTGCTGACCACCATCACCCAGCTCGATCCGGCCTATGTGAACTACTCGATCACCGATCGCGAACTGCGCGAGTTTCACGCGCTGAACGAAGGCAGCGGCCGTCCGCTCGGCGACGACGACATCACCGTGACCCTGCAATTTGGCGACGGAACCGCCTATCCGAAGCCCGGCAAGATCATCATGTCGTCGCAAAGCGTCGACCTGCGCACCGGCACGATCCAGATCCGCTCCGTGTTCCCGAACGAGGACGGCGTGCTGCTGCCCGGCCAGTTCGTGCGGCTGATCGTCAAGGGCATCACCTTGCCCAAGGCCGTCGTCATTCCGCAGCAGGCGATCTCGCAAGGCCCGCAAGGCCCGTTCGTGTTCGTCGTGAACTCGAACAGCGCGGCCGAAGTGCGTCCCGTGCAACTCGACCGCGAGGTCGGCACCGGCTGGGCGATCCGCGAAGGTCTGAACGAAGGCGACAAGGTGATCGCCGACGGCATCATGCGGGTGCGCCCCGGCGCGCCGGTGAAAGCCTCGCCCTTCGCGGCGAAGGGCAACGGCCAGCAGGCGGGCGCCAAGGGCGCCGAGCTCGGAAAGGCGAACGCCACCGAGGCAAAGACATGATTTCGAAGTTCTTCATCGACCGGCCGGTCTTCGCCTCCGTCATCTCGATCATCATCGTGCTGGCGGGGCTGCTCGCCATGCGCGCGCTGCCGGTCGAGCAATATCCCGAGATCGTTCCGCCGGAAGTCACCGTCGTCGCCACCTATCCCGGCGCGTCGGCGGCGAGCATCGCCTCCACGGTCGCGGCTCCGCTCGAACAGCAGATCAACGGCGTCGAAAAGATGCTGTATATGCGTTCGACCTCGACAGGATCGGGCACGCTCAACCTGACCGTCACCTTCCAGTTCGGCACCGATCCGGATCAGGCCACCATCAACGTCAACAATCGCGTGCAGCGCGCGCTGGCGCTGCTGCCGCTCGAAGTGCAGCGCCTCGGCGTTCAGGTGCAGAAGCGATCCTCGTCGATCCTCGAAGTGATCGCGATGTCGTCGCCGAACGGCCGCTACGACACGATCTTCGTGTCCAACTATGCGCTCATCAACGTGATCGATGAACTGCGCCGCACGCCCGGCGTCGGCGACGCGATCCTGTTCGGCGCGGCCGACTATTCGATGCGTATCTGGCTGCGCCCCGACAAGCTGGCGCAATACAACATGACGCCGAGCGATGTGGCGACCGCGATCCGCGAGCAGAACAACCAGTTTGCCGCCGGCCGCGTCGGCGAGGAGCCGCAGCGGGAGAAGACCGCCTTCACCTATTCGGTCTCGACGCAAGGGCGCTTCAGCGATCCGAAGGAGTTCGAGAACATCATCCTGCGCAGCGACGAATTCGGCGGCGCGCTGCGCGTCAAGGACGTCGCGCGTGTCGAACTCGGCGCCCGCGACTATTCGCTGGATGCGACCTTCAATGGCCGTCCGGCGGTGCCGATCGGCATTTTCCTTCAGCCCGGCGCGAACGCCATCCAGGTGACGAAGGACGTCAAGGCAACGATGGACCGCCTCGCCTCGCGCTTTCCGGAGGACCTGAAATACGACATCCCGTTCACCACGACACGCTTAGTCGAGGTGTCGATCGAGGAAGTCATCATGACCTTCATCGAGGCGATCATCCTCGTCGTGCTGGTCATCTTCCTGTTTCTGCAAAACGTCCGCGCGACCATCATCCCGGTGCTGGCCTTGCCGGTGTCGATCCTCGGCACGTTCGCCGGCATGTACGCGCTCGGTTTTTCGATCAACTTGCTGACGCTGTTCGGCCTGGTGCTTGCGATCGGCATCGTCGTCGACGACGCTATCGTTGTTCTGGAGAATATCGAGCGCATCATGCGCACCGAAAAATTGCCGCCACGCGAGGCGGCGATCAAGGCGATGACGCAGGTCAGCGGGCCGATCGTCGCGATCGTGCTGACGCTGTGCGCGGTGTTCATTCCGGTGTCGTTCCTCGGCGGCCTCGCCGGCGAACTCTACCGGCAGTTCGCCGTCACCATCTCTGTCTCGGTGGTGATTTCCGGCATCGTCGCGCTGACGCTGACGCCCGCGCTCGGCGCGATGTTCCTGCAATCCAAGCACGACGAGCCGATCGCCCCGTTCCGCGTTTTCAACCGCGGGCTCGACTGGGTGACGGTGCGCTTCACCGCCATCGTCAGCTATTTCCTCCGCCACACTTTCCAGTCGCTGGCGATCGTCGCGGTGATGCTGGGCCTGACCGCCTTCCTGTTCATCCGCGTGCCCGGCGGCCTGCTGCCGGACGAGGACCAGGGCTACAACATGCTGGTGATGATGCTGCCGCCCGCGGCGGCGCTTGAGCGCACCAGCAATGTCACCAAAACCATCGTCGAGGGTGTGCGCAAGAATCCGGCGGTTCAGAACGTCTTCGCGATGGCAGGCTTCGACGTGCTGTCCTTCGCGCAGAAGACCAATGCCGGCGTCGCCTTCGTCACGCTGAAAGACTGGTCGGAACGCAAGGAGCCGCAGCAGGACGCCCGCGTCACGGCGCGCGCGTTCGGCGCGCTGAACGGCACATTCCGCGACGGCATCATGTTCGGCATCAATCCGCCGCCGATTCAGGGCATCAGCATGACCGGCGGCTTTGAACTTTACCTGCAAGATCGCTCGGGCGGCTCGCTCGAAGCGCTGGCGCAAGCCGCCAACAAGGTGGTGGCGGCCGCCGCCAAGCGCCCCGAACTCGCCGGCGTGCAGACGCTGTTCTCGACCGCCGTGCCGCAATACCGGACGACGGTGGACCGCGACAAGGCGAAGACGCTCGGCGTGCCGCTGACAACGATCTTCGACACGATGCAGAGCGCGTTCGGCAGTCTCTATGTCAACGACTTCACGCTGTATGGCCGTACATTCCGCGTCAGCCTGTCGTCGGAGGCCGACTTCCGCCGCTCGCCGGACGACCTGCGCTTCCTCTATGTGCGCGCGGACACCGGCGCGATGGTGCCGCTGGACGCGCTGGTGAAGGCGGAACGCATCATCGGGCCGGACACGGTCGAGCGCTTCAACATCTTCCCCGCCGCGAAGATCATGGGCAACCCCGCCCCCGGCGTCTCGTCCGGACAGGCGCTGGCGGCGATCGAGGATGTGGTGAAGAAGGAGCTATCGTCGGACTCACACGGTGGCCTGGACCGGCTCGGCCTATCAGGAAGTGTCGACCGCCGGCACCGGCTATCAGGCTTCCTGTTCGGCCTGCTGATGGTGTTCCTGATCCTCGCCGCGCAATATGAGCGCTGGTCGCTGCCGCTCGCGGTGCTGACCGCCGTGCCGTTCGCGCTGTTCGGCGCCATCGTCGCGATCTGGCTGCGCGGCATCGAGAACGATCTTTATTTCCAGATCGGCCTCATCACCCTGATCGGCCTCGCCGCGAAGAACGCGATCTCTGATCGTCGAATTCGCGGCCGACCGGCACCGCGAAGGACTGTCGATCTTCGACTCGGCGATCGAGGCGGCGCGCCTGCGCTTCCGCCCGATCGTCATGACGTCGTTGTGCTTCATCCTCGGCGTGATGCCGCTGGCGATTTCGACCGGTGCGGGTTCGGCCGCCCGGCATCTCGATCGGCACCGGCGTCATCGGCGGCATGATCGCGGCAACCGCGCTCGCGATCATCTTCGTGCCGCTGTTCTTCCGCCTGGTGACGCGAACGGTGGAGCATGGCGACAACCCCGCCGCGGCGCATAAAGCGCCGACGGCGACGCCCGCGGAGTAAGAGCGTGATTCCGAAAAGCGGGTAGCGATTTTCGGACAAGATCACGCTCAAATAAAGAAGCGAGCCCTTACTTTTTGCGCTTGGCCTGCTTGTAGTTGGGCTCACGCTTCTCGCGCATGGAGGCCGCCGCCTCCTTGCGCTCCTCGCTGATCTGCTGCGGCCAGATGAAGTGCGCGAAGTCCATCTCGCGTTGCAGATAATCCATGTGCATCGCCTTGTAGTGGCCGTACTTGATCGCCTTGATGTACAGCGTTGGGATGGTCTTGAGCATCTCCGCCCAGCGTTCCGCAGCCGCCAGCAACTCGCCTTCCGGAACCACCTCGTTGACGAGGCCGAAATGGTACGCGCGCTGCGCGTCCATGAAGCGCCCGCCCTTATAGGCGAGCATCAGGAATTCGAGGCTGATCTTGAACGGCATCAGCGGCACGTAGTCGATCGGAGCGATCGAAATCCCGGCGCGCGCCTCGGGGAATCCGAGCCGCGCATTATCGGCCATGATGGTGAAATCGCAGCCGCGGATGGCGAAGGCATAGCCGCCGCCCATGCAGTTGCCCTGCACGGCGGCGATCAGCGGCTTGAACGTCTCGGTGCCGTTGCGCGGATATCCTTGATGCATTAGATGCGGGATTTCGTTCTTCACCTCGCCCGGATTGAGATCGAGACCGACGCAGAAGTCGCTGCCCTCGGCGCGCAGAATGCCGACGCGCGCCTCCTCGTCCCTCTCGAATTTCGGCCAGACGTCGATCAGCGCATGCGACAGTTCATCGTTCAGCGCATTGCGGCGATGAGGCCGGTTCAACGTGATGTAAGCAATCTCGTTCCTGACTTCGTATTTGAGCACGGGCTCGGCCATGATCGTCTCCAGCCTTCCTAGGTATCGTTTCCGGGAGCGCGAACGGCGATCTCCCTCGCCGCTGCGGGCGATGAAGCCAGTCTAGGGGGACGCGGCTAAACGAGAATGCTCAGAGCCGTTCCGACTGCCGTGTGGGTTGCGGTACGACGGGCACGTCAGGCACGGTGCGCATTTCCTCTTCTTCCGGCGAGCGGCCGCTGCTCCAGCGCTCCAGCAAATGCTGGGCGAAAAGCTGCACGCGGAACGGCAGATGCCGGTCCGGATAAACCAGGCGGACAGCGTAATCGTCGCCGCCGGGATCGACGCAGCGGTATGTCGGCAAGAGCCGTATCAGGCGCCCCTGCGCGATCTCGTTGCCGATCATGTTCTCGCTGATCCGGATAACTCCGATCCCCTTCAGCGCCATGTCGCGCAACAGCAGATAGGAGTTCGATTCGGCGACCGGCCGCAGCGGCTGCATGACAACCGTGCCGTCCTCTTTTCGGAAATGCCAGGTCATCGGCTCGTTGAGCGAGTGATTGAGAATGTCGAGCCGGTCGAGGTCTTTCGGCGTGTCGGGAACGAAATTCCGGTCGAGATAGTCCGGCGCGGCGCAGACGAGACGCTGGTAGTTGCGAATGCGCCGGCCGACGAAATTCCCTTCGGGCATCGGGCCGGAATGGATGGCGATGTCGTAGCCTTCGGTGACGAGTTTCGCGGGCCGATCGCTGATCGTCACTTCGAAATGAACGTCCGGATAGGTCGTTCGAAACTGGCGGATCGTGTCCGACAGATAGGTGTGGCCGGTGTAGATGTGCGAGGCGATCCGCACCACCCCGCGCGGAACGCCCTCCAGCGACGACAATTCGTCGATCAACTGATGATGCCGGTTCAGGCTGTCCCGCGCCCAGGACAGGCAGGCGTGGCCGGCATTGGTCAGCATCAAATTGCGCGTGGTGCGGATCACCAGCTTGCTGTTGAGCGTCTGCTCCAGCGCGGTGATCCTGCGGCTGGCGAAAGACGGAGAGATCCCCTCCGCGCGCGCGGCGGCGGCGATGCTGCCAAGCTCCGCCACCTTCACGAACAACCGAAGCAAATCGAGGTCGAACATCTTTTTCCTCGGGCGACGCGCGCCGCTAAGTTTCAGGCTCCCGGCCGATTTCGAAGTGCGAAACATATCAGGGCTGCGCGGCGAGGCAACGCCCCAGGGCGGGACCTGACCGCACACGCCGAAAACGGCAAGGCCGGCCACGAGGCCGGCTTTTCCTTTTTGAACGACAAAAGCTGGTCAGGCTTCCGAATCCAGCGCCACGACCTCGCGCTTCTTGCGGATCGAGGGCAGCATCGGGCCGATCAGCATCAAGACCGCAAGCAGCAGACAGACGCCGGAGATCGGCCGCTGAACGAAGGTGATGAGGTCGCCCTGCGACAGGATCAGCGCCTTGCGCAGATTGTTCTCCAGCAGCGGACCCAGCACGAAGGCCAGCACCAGAGGCGCCGGTTCGAAACCGAATTTGCGCATGAAATACCCGACAATGCCGAAGAAGATCATCACATAGATGTCGAACACGTTGTTGCCCGACGCATAGACGCCGATGATCGTGAACAGCAGGATCAGCGGGAACAGCACGTTGTAAGGCAACTTCAACAGCTTCACCCACATGCCGATCAGCGGCAGGTTCAGCACCAGCAGCATCGCATTGCCGATATACATGCTGGCGACGATGCCCCAGAACAGCTTCGGATTCTGGGCGATCATCAGCGGCCCCGGTTGCAGGCCGTGGATGATGAACGCGCCGAGCAGCAGCGCCATGACGACGTTCGAGGAATGCCGAGCGTCATCAGCGGAATGAACGCCGCCGGCCGCAGGTTGTTCGCGCTTCCGGCCCTGCAACGCCCTCGATCGCTCCCTTGCCGAAGGTCTCCGGATGCTTCGACAGGCGTTTCTCGATGGCGTAGGACGCGAAGGTCGATACGACCGCACCGCCGCCCGGCAGAACGCCCATGAAGAAACCCAGCACGCTGCCGCGACCGATCGGGCCGGCGCTTCGTTTCCAGTCTTCCGCGCTCGGGAGCAGATTGGTGATCTTGGCGGAGACGATGTCGCGCTTCAGCGACTGCTCGGTATTGTAGAGCACTTCGGCGACACCGAAGAGGCCCATGACCAGCGGCACGATGCCGATGCCGTCGATCAGGTGGATGCTGCCGAATGTCAGCCGCGGCTGCGCGTTGATGCTGTCGAGGCCGACGAGCCCCAGCACGACGCCGACGCACGCCATGAACAGCGCCTTCGCCATCGAGCCCTGCGTGAGGAAGGTCAGCATGACGAGACCCAGCACCATCAGGCTGAAATATTCGGCAGGACCGAAGGCGATCGCCACTTCGGCAAGACGCGGCGCGACCAGCATCAGCAGAATGATCGCGAACGTGCCGGCGATGAACGAGCCGAACGCCGAGATGCCGAGCGCCGGACCCGCGCGTCCCTGCTTCGCCATCTGGTGGCCGTCGATGCAGGTCACCACCGACGCCGCCTCGCCGGGAATGTTGACCAGAATCGAGGTGGTGGAGCCGCCATACATCGCGCCGTAATAGATGCCGGCCATCATGATGATGCCGGACTCCGGCGTACCCGCGAGCGTCACCGGCAGCAGGAGCGACATAGCCGACACCGGACCGATGCCGGGCAGCACGCCGACCAGCGTGCCGATGAAGACGCCGATGAAGCAGTGGAGAAGATTGATCGGCTGCAACGCAACGCCGAAGCCTTGCAGCATCAGATTGATTGTTTCCATCGTTCGCCCCTCAGCCGATCTGGAAGACGCCGGACGGCAACTGGATCAGCAGAAGCTTCACCAGCACATACCAGCACACGAGCGGCACGAGCACCGCGATCGAAATCGCCCGCACCCACGGAACCGGGTCGATGACGCGCAACAACACGATGAGCAGGATCGTGGTCGAGATCAGGAACCCGACCGTCTCGAACGCCAGCGTGAAGGCGATCAGCAGCGCGATGACGATCAGCGGCTTGGTCCACAGAACGTCACGCCAGAGCGACAGGAAGGTCGGGCCACCATCCTTGACCGCGCTGTAGAGCATGATCACCGAGAACAGGATCATCAGCAGGCCGGCATAGACCAGGACGTAACCCGAACCGGGATCGGTGATCGAACCCATTCCCATATCGATGCCGGACCATATGACGAACAGACTGAACGCAAGCGCGACAAGTCCGCTCCACAATTCCGTATTGTCAATCTTCACGATTGTCCCCCTCGCACGTCAACTCAATCATCCGAAGTTTTCGCGATTCTCTGAGTTCGCCTTGTTCCGCCTCGGATGTCGCTCGTCTCTGCTTTTGTTTGCTTGCTTTTGATCTGCCTGCAAAGGCCGCGCGACACCCCTCACACGGCTTTGCGGCAGTCAGTAGACCAACCAGCCGGTCCGGAACAGTTCCGGCAATCAGTCGTTCCGCCAACGCATGATCTTTCCGAAAG
>JAWKWT010000012.1:0-108286 GCA_041397365.1 Xanthobacteraceae bacterium | reverse complement strand
TCGCCGACGACAACGCGCATATGCGGCGCATTCTGCGCACCCTGCTGCATTCCTTCGGCGTGCGCGAGGCGTATGAGGCCGAGGACGGCGCGAGCGCGCTCGACATGTTCATTCATTACGTGCCGGACATCATCGTCTGCGACTGGGCGATGCCGATTTTCGACGGCCTCGAGCTGACGCAGATGATCCGCCAGCCCGACGGTCAGGGAAATCCCTACACGCCGATCATCATGCTCACCGGACATTCGGACAAGCGGCGGGTGATGATGGCGCGCGACGCCGGCGTCACCGAATTCCTGGCGAAGCCGATCTCGGCGAAGGCGCTGTATCAGCGCGTCGTCAACGTCGTCGCCAGCCCCCGCCCCTTCATCAAGACCAAGAATTATTTCGGCCCCGACCGCCGCCGCAACGCCCACGCCGCCTATATCGGGCCCGAGCGCAGGCAGGGCGGCAACGCGGAAATCATCCAGCAGGCCGCGCTGCTCGACAAGGCGCGGGCATCGAACTGAGAATTCGCGAAGGATCAGCGACGATGGCCACGAGACGAAACGACAAGCCGACCGGCAAGATCGAGGTCGAGACCTTCGCCGATCACCAGATCATCCGTCAGCCCAATCCGCTCCGCCGTGCGGTCCGGCGGGTGGACGAGAGGAATTTCGACGACCCGGTCGCGCGCGCCGAAAAGGCGCTGGACGGCCTGTCGAACGAATTCGACGACTGGATGCACAAGGAATGCGAACGGCTCGCAGCCGCGCATGCCTCCATTCTCGCCAGCGGCCTGACGGCGCAGACGCAGAGCGAACTCTTTCGCGCCGCGCACGACATCAAGGGCGACGGCGCGACCTTCGGCTATCCTCTCGCCGCCGCCGCGGCCGACAGCCTGTGCCGGATCATCGAGCATTCTCCGGATTTCGCGCAGGTGCCGAACGCACTGATCGCACACCATGTCGATGCGATCCAGGCGATCATCCGCGAGCACAAGCGGGCGGCTGTCAACAGCGTGGCGAGCGAACTCGGCCGGAAACTGCGCGCCGTCGCCGACGAGTATCTGATCGCAGTGAACAAGCACCGCCCGGAGCATCTGGAGATCATTATGGCTCCGAGCATCGTTCCGGGCTGATGCATCTCCCGTCGTCTTCGCGACCGGCAAGACGCGCCTTTACCGCATGATCTGATCCGGAAACCGGTTCCCACTTTTCGGGATCATGCTCAGGCCGCGATCAGATGCGCCTCGGTCCTGTGAAGCGTGTCGGCCGCGACCAGTTCGTCGCAGAACACTCGCGCTTCCTCCCGCGCCGATCCGATCTCGAAACGCCGCAGCAGAATGAGCAGCGATTCCGTCGCCGTCTCGTCCTGCTCGCAGCTGGTGAGCACGCGCTCGACCATCCGCCGCCGCAGCCGCGCGCCGTCGAACGAGGCGACGAAGCCGGCCTCGTCCCGCGCCGCCAGCGCCGCGGTGAAAGCCGAAAACATCGTCTCCGCAAAACCCGCGCGCGCCAGCAGCGCCGTCAGGCTGCCGGTGCCCCGCTCATGAACGATGGAGGCGACGCGCGCTTCGCTCATGCCGGTCAGTTCGACCAGCGACGCCTCGAACAGTCCGGTGTCGCCCGACAGCAGCGTGCGAAGGATCAGCCCCGCATTCAACTGGCCGCATTCGCGCAGATGCTTGACCAGACCTTTCAGGTCATTCCGGCTCGACGTCGCGGCGATGTTCACCACCGCTCGCTCCCATCCTTCCTGCGCGATGCGCTCGGCCTGATGGGGATCGAGCCATTGGTGCGCGGTCGTGAATTCGGCGAGCGAAGCTGACAGTTTGCCGGCCAGCGCCAGCCGCGTCGTCGCCGGCAATTCATGCGTTTCGAGCAATTGCTCGCGAATGGATGCGACATGGCCGAACCGCTCGACGATCCGGTCGAGCGACATCTGCGCAAGCTCCGCGTCCGGATTGTCGAGCAGCGTCGCGCAGGCATCGAGCGCCCCCACCTCGGCGATCGCGGCGCAGACCGATGTCGGCAGTTCGAAGCGGCGGGCGATCGCGCATTGAATCTCGACATTGCCGGTGGCGACGATGTCGACCAGATCGGCGTCGATCAGCAGCGGCGAATATTCCAGCACCGGCACGGCGACCGAGGGCTGATCGCAGGACAGCGCCCGGACGATCGCCGGCGGTGCGTCGCGGCTGGCGGCGAACACTCCGCCATCGCCTCGCGAACCAGCGGCGAGGGATCGTCAAGCAGCATCAGAAGCGCGCCTTCGGTGGCCGCGCGATCGTCGGATGAAAGGTCGGAGAAAAGCCAGGCACGGGCCAGAGCCTGTGTCGCCTCTGCGCGCCTGCTCGCCGGAGCGGTACGGACCCAACCGAGAAAATGCCGAACAATCATGGGCATTCCACTTTACGCAACATGTGACGGCACTGACACACAGCACCAACTGCAAGCAGTCTAGCGGCCGACGCTTAACAAAGCGTTCACCATAAACATTTGGAATTGTTGACGTTTGATTAAGGCCGCGCGTTGCGGTCAGCTTGCGAACTGGCCGAAGCGATCGCTGAACAGATCGCGCGGCGCATCCTTCGCCGCGTTCGGCGCGGCCGCCGGCGGCGTCTTCTGAATGTCGGAAGCGATGCCGGAGGACGATGACGTGGAGCCGTTCGACCACAATTCGCGCACCGCCGCCGACACCGGCTCGGCGCGATCGGTCTGGAACAGCGAATGGAAGCGCGAGTTGCGCTCCTCGATGCCGCGTCGGCGGCCATCCGCATCGGCCTGCTCCGGCGACAGCGCCACCCTCTGCATCGCGGCCGCTTGCGGCGGCGACAGCGTCACCGCCGGCCCCGCGCCTGCAAGAAGCGACGCCTGCATCATCGACGATGCACCGGCGGCGGGCGTCTCGCCCGCAGCACTCATGAGGCTGCGGGCGGCGACGGAGTTGGCCGCCACCGCATAGCGTCCGCTCAAATCCGAATACACCTGCGAGACGCTGCGCGCGTTTCCGGAGCGATCGTAGAAGATCGCGCGGTTCGCGGCGGCGGCACGCGGAAACATATTGGCGGCAATGGCTTGCGGATTCTTCTGGGCGCTGGAGATGAGCCGCGACGCACCGCCTGCCCCCAGAAAATGCGCCATATAGAGTTCGCCGTCCGTCGGCTTTCGGCCAAGAACGCCCGTCAGCTTGAAGCCGTTCGAGCGCGTCAGCACGCCGGCCATTGCGGCGTTGGCGGCGGGATCGGATCGAAGCTGAAGAATTTCCCGGCGCAAGGCCGGATTGCTGACCTGATAATGGCCGGACGCCGTGCGCGTGATCGCATTGGCGTAACGGTCATAGCCGAACGCAGCGCCCGCCTCCTTCACCGTGCCGAGCCAGGTCTGTTCGATGAACTGATAAAGCCCGCGCGCAGACGATGACGGCGCGGCCGCGGACGGATTGAGGTTGGACTCGATCTTGGCCGTGGCGACGAGATAGCTGAAATTCGCGCCCGTCGCGGCGGCGGCCTGCTTGATCGTGCCGGCGAGCGAGGCGCGCGCCGGATCGATCGCTGCATTTGCCGTGTTGTCGACTGCCATCCCGGTTCCGCTCGGATCGGAGCGCAGCAAACGTCTTTGCCGCGAAACCCCAGGCCCGAAGGTGAACAGCTATGGTTAACGCCGCGTTAACCGGAGGGACTAGGTCTTGTTGTAGACCGAGGCCGGATCGAAGACGCGCGCGTCGTCGACCATCTTCAGCGCGGCACCGTTGCCGGGCTCGTTCACCACCGCGCGATAGAAACAGGAGCGCTGGCCGGTGTGGCAGGCCGCGCCGCCGGTCTGCTCGACCCGCAGCCAGACGGCATCCTGATCGCAGTCAATCCGCATCTCGCGGACCTTCTGAAGATGACCCGACGTCTCACCTTTTCTCCATAACGCCTTGCGCGAACGGCTGAAATACCAGGCATCACCTGTCTCGACCGTTTTCTGAAGCGCCTCGGCATTCATGTGAGCGACCATCAGCACCTCGCCGGTCGCGGCGTCGGTCGTGACGCAGGTGATGAGCCCCGCCGCGTCGAAGCGCGGACGCAGCGCCAGCCCTTCCTCGACATCGTCCGAGGTCTTGTCGGTTGCGGTGGACACGATAGGAGCCTTTCGCGCGGGCCTTAACGCTGCCCGCGCACCATGGACAGGAAACGGTTCTGCTGCTGCGCATCGTCGCGGAACAGGCCGGTGAACCTTGTCGTCAGCGTGGAAGCGCCCTCCTTGCCGACGCCGCGCACCGACATGCAGGTGTGCTCCGCCTCGACCAGGATCGCAACACCGCGCGGCTTCAGCGTCTTTTCGATCGCGGTGACGATCTGCGCGGTCATGTGCTCCTGCGTCTGAAGCCGGCTCGCGAACACATCGACCAGACGGGCGAGTTTCGACAGGCCGACGACGCGATCCACCGGCGCATAGGCGATGTGCGCCTTGCCGTAGAACGGCATCACATGATGTTCGCAATGCGAGGTGAAGTTGATGTCGCGGACCAGGACGAAATCGTCGTAGCCGGCGGTCTCGCCGAAGGTCCGCTCCAGGAACTCGTCCGGCGACTGGTGATAGCCGCGGAACAGTTCGTCATAGGCTTCGACCACCCGCCGCGGCGTGTCGATCAGCCCCTCGCGCGACGTGTTCTCGCCGATATAGCCGAGCAGAACCTTGACGGCGGCTTCGGCCTGCTCGCGTGTCGGACGCCCCGCGGCACCCGTTTCAGACTTTGTATCGGACTTCTCAGAGTCGGTTCCAGCCGCCCGAAGCGGCTTGATGACGGCATCCATTACGACTTCTCCGTTCGACCGGCCTTTGGGGCCGGAGTGTCACCGGTCAATCGCAGCGACGCTTTCGTTCGCTGGACGCCGCAAATTCCACACCAGGCCAAACCGCCCGGTGCAACGATTATTCCCCCGACAATGCCGGTCAGCCGGTGATTTCCAGCGGAACCCTCACTATATAATAGGCACTCCCCGGCTCGCAACATCGCGCCGGCACGGGACTTATGCGTTCGCCATGATAAACGACGTCTACAACAAGCGGATCATCGAACTGGCCGGGAATATCCCTCGCCTCGGGCGGCTGGGCACCCCGGACGCCAGCGCAACCGCCCACTCCAAACTGTGCGGATCGACGGTTACGGTCGATTTGCGGATGGACGGCGAGACCGTCACCGATTTCGCCCATGACGTGAAGGCGTGCGCGCTCGGTCAGGCGTCGTCCTCGATCATGGCGCGCCATGTGGTCGGGTCGAACGCGGCCGAGCTGCGGGACCTGCGCGAGACGGTGCGGCGCATGCTGAAGGAGAACGGCCCGCCGCCGGAGGGAAAATGGCACGACATCGCCGTGCTGGAGCCGGTGCGCGACTACAAGGCCCGCCACGCCTCGACGCTGCTCACCTTCGACGCCGTGGTGGACGCCATCGGCCAGATCGAGGCCAAACGGAAGCAGCCTGACGCCGTCGGCTGAGCCTCTCGGCCTACCGCCGCTCCGGAGCGACGGTCGCAGGCGCGCTGGCCACCGGCCGCGCCTCGGCGGTCTTCTGCTGCGCGCCGACGAAACGCTCCTGCACCGGCTTGTCCACCGACGCGACCGGCAACGCCTCCGATGGCAACGCCTCGAACGGCAGCATTTCGACGCCGGGCAGAATATCGGCCAGCGCCTGCACGCTGACGAGATTGCTCAGGCGAAGCTCCTCCATCGTCAGCTGGCGCAGCGGCTGCCATGGCGGGATGCTGAGCGCCAGTTCCAAGAGATCGCCGGTGCCGCCCATCTCGAACGTGTATTTCGCCAGCCGTCCGATATCGCGCTCGATGATCGACACGTCGTCTGCGGTATAGCTCGCCGCCCGCGCGTTCTCCGCCCGGTCACCCATCCAGATCTGGTGGACACGGACATGCGCCTCCGCTGGAACATAGCGATTGACGCCGGCGAGCAGCAGGAACACGCACATCGACTCACAATAGGCATCCGGCACGATGCCGACCCGGCGGGCCATCAGCGTGGGCGCGAAATCGACCGCGGTTCCGACCGCCGTGGACATTTTCAGTTCGCGAAAGCGTCGCCCGAGCCGGATCGCGTCCAGCACCGAGCCGCCGCCGGAATCGAGCAGCACGGTCGTGCCGGCGACCTCATGCCCGCGAGCGAATTCCTCGAATTGCCTGACCGTGTCGGCCGTAACGAGACCGACCGCCGAAATCCAGTTTTTGCAGGCGGGACGGCAGGACTCGTCGGCATGCTGGTTCCAGGAAAACGTCATCGGCCGCTTGCGCGCTTCGAACGCAGACGCCGCATATAAAGTGGCATCCAGCGCCGCGAGCGATAGCACCGCAGCAACACCCGCATCCAGCTGCTGCGAACGAGCGAGCCCATGCTGATCAACTGAGTCCTTCCTCCACCCCGATGGCGTTCAGGCACCCAAAACGTGATTTCGCCAGGAACGTCTTTTTCACGAAAGAACTCTTGTTTTCGCGAAAGATGTCTTGGCTTTGTCATGAAAATCGTAATGCCCGGCCGGAGTCGCGTCCAGTTAAACCTTGCTGCAATGCGACACCAAAATCCTTATTATCTAAAGTGTTGCGTTATTGCTGGGAGGCAGGCAGTTCCGCCAACGGAACCTGCGCTGCATCAACCTGATCGATCATGCCCCCTTACCGACCATGACACCTGATCGACAATGGCTCGCCGCGATCGGCGCGCTGCCGAGCCTCGCGGGCCGCGCGCTGATCCGGATCTATCAGCTCACGCTGTCGGCGCTGATGGGCCGGCAGTGCCGGCACATGCCGACCTGCTCGCAGTTCGGCGACGAGGCGCTGGCGCGCTACGGGCTTTGGGCCGGCGGATGGATGACGCTCGCGCGGCTGTTGCGCTGTCACCCGTGGGGCACCTCCGGCATCGACAACGTGCCGATGCGGCTCGATCCGGCCGCGCGCTGGTATCTGCCATGGCGCTACGGAAGCTGGTCCTGGCGCAACAAGCCGGACGACGACGGCCATTGCTCCCATTCCCATTGAGGACGGAACCGGGCGGATTGCATCCGCCGAATCCGCTGATATACAGCGGCACCGCTTACCTGCGTCGGTTCGCAGGAGTGAGCTTCAAGGAGACGAATAATGGCTGACTCTCAGGTCGCCCTGACCTTCCCCGACGGCGCCCGCCGCGAATTCCCCAAAAACATCACCGGCCTCGACATCGCTAAGGGCATCTCGCCCTCGCTGGCGAAGCGCACCGTGGCGATGGCGCTCGACGGCGTGCTGACTGACCTCGCCGACCCGATCGGCCACGACGCCAAAATCGAATTCGTCAATCGCGACGATCCGCGCGCGCTGGAACTGATCCGCCACGACGCGGCGCACGTTCTGGCCGAGGCCGTGCAGTCGCTGTGGCCGGGCACGCAGGTCACCATCGGCCCGGTGATCGAGAACGGCTTCTACTACGACTTCTTCCGCAACGAGCCGTTCACGCCGGAGGATTTCGCGGCCATCGAAAAGAAGATGCGCGAGATCATCGCCCGCGACAAACCGTTCACCAAGGAGGAATGGGATCGCGAGAAGACCAAGCAGGTGTTCCGCGACAAGGGCGAGGCGTTCAAGGTCGAACTGGTCGACGCCATTCCCGGCAACGAGCCGATCAAGATCTATTATCAGGGCGACTGGTTCGACCTCTGCCGCGGCCCGCACATGACCTCGACGGGCAAGATCGGCAACGCCTTCAAGCTGATGAAGGTGGCCGGCGCGTACTGGCGCGGCGACAGCAACAATCCGATGCTTACGCGCATCTACGGCACCGCCTTCGCCAAGCAGGACGACCTCGACGCCTATCTGAAGCAGCTTGAGGAAGCCGAGAAGCGCGACCATCGCCGGCTCGGCCGCGAACTCGATCTCTTCCACTTCCAGGAAGAAGGTCCGGGCGTGGTGTTCTGGCACGCGAAGGGCTGGACGCTGTTCCAGACCATCGTCGCCTATATGCGCCGCCGCCTCGCCGGCACCTATGACGAGGTCAACGCGCCGCAGCTGCTCGACAAGTCGCTGTGGGAGACGTCCGGCCACTGGAACTGGTATCGCGAGAACATGTTCGCGGCGGTGTCGGCGGGCGAGGAAGCCGAGGACAAGCGCTGGTTCGCGATCAAGCCGATGAACTGCCCCGGCCATGTGCAGATTTTCAAGCACGGCCTGAAAAGCTATCGCGACCTGCCGATCCGCCTCGCCGAATTCGGCCTCGTCCATCGCTACGAGCCATCCGGCGCGATGCACGGGCTGCTGCGCGTGCGCGGCTTCACGCAGGACGACGCGCATGTGTTCTGCACCGAGGACCAGCTTGCGGCGGAGTGCCTGCGCATCAACGATCTCATCATGTCGACCTATGCCGATTTCGGTTTCGATGGCGAACTCACCGTGAAGCTCTCGACGCGGCCG
Source organism: Xanthobacteraceae bacterium (assembly GCA_041397365.1). Lineage (GTDB taxonomy): Bacteria > Pseudomonadota > Alphaproteobacteria > Rhizobiales > Xanthobacteraceae > P52-10. The sequence continues at coordinate 99,876 of JAWKWT010000012.1, read as the reverse complement.
GAGAAGCGCGTCGGCTCCGACGAAGCCTGGGATCACGCCGAAGGCATCATGACAAAGGTGCTGGAGCAGATCGCGGCGCAGTCCAACCGGATCAAGACCGAGATCAATCCGGGCGAAGGCGCATTCTACGGGCCGAAATTCGAGTATGTGCTGCGCGACGCGATCGGCCGCGACTGGCAGTGCGGTACGACGCAGGTGGACTTCAACCTGCCCGAACGGTTCGGCGCGTTCTATATCGACGCCGACGGGGCCAAGAAGACGCCGGTGATGGTGCATCGCGCGATCTGCGGTTCGATGGAGCGCTTCACCGGCATCCTGATCGAGCACTTCGCCGGCCACTTCCCGCTCTGGCTCGCGCCGACGCAGGCGATTGTCACCACGATCACCTCCGACGGCGACGATTACGCGCGCGAGGTACTGGCGGCCGTGCGGCGGGCGGGTCTTCGCGCGGACATCGATCTGCGCAACGAGAAGATCAACTACAAGGTCCGCGAACATTCGCTGGCGAAGATTCCGGCCCTTCTCGTCGTCGGCAAGAAGGAAGCCGAGCAGCGCACCGTTTCGATCCGCCGCCTCGGCAGCGACCGGCAACAGGTGATGTCGCTGGACGAGGCGATCGCAGCCCTTGTCGAGGAAGCCACGCCGCCGGATCTCAAGCGCGCACGGACGTGAGGGGCTTTGCCCCTCAGCAATGGCGCGCGAACAAAAAAACAGGTGCTTAGAAAATCACCAAGCAGCGCCTGTTTTCCACACAGGCACATGGAACCGTCACCGCTTCGCGGATAAAGTGATTCGTCCAATCTGGGAGGCGACGTCATGCGAAAGTTGGGTGCGGAGTTCATCGGTACGTTCTGGCTTGTGTTTGGCGGCTGCGGCGCGGCGGTGCTGGCGGCTGGCTTTCCTCAACTCGGCATCGCCTTCATCGGCGTCGCCTTTGCGTTCGGCCTGACCGTTCTGACGATGGCCTATGCGGTCGGCGGCATTTCCGGCGGCCATTTCAATCCGGCCGTGTCGCTCGGGCTTGCGATTGCCGGCCGCTTCGAGTGGCGCGAACTGATCCCCTACTGGATCGTTCAGGTTCTGGGCGGCCTCGCCGCCGCCGCGGTGCTCTATGCGATCGCGTCCGGCGCGCCGAATTTTTCGGCCGGCGGCTTCGCCTCGAATGGCTATGGCGACCTCTCGCCCGGCAAATACAGCATGCAGGCGGCGCTCATCATCGAGATCGTGCTGACGGCGGCGTTCCTCATCATCATTCTCGGTTCGACCTCGCGGGCGGCGCCGGTGGGCTTCGCGCCGATCGCCATCGGACTCGGCCTGACGCTGATCCACCTGATCTCGATCCCGGTGACGAACACTTCCGTCAATCCGGCGCGCTCGACCGCCGTCGTCCTGTTCGCGCAGACCAACGCCGCCTCGCAGCTCTGGCTGTTCTGGGTCGCGCCGCTGATCGGCGGCGCCGTCGGCGCGCTGATCTGGAAGTTCGTTCTCACTCCGGGCGAATCCCCCGGCCTGATCGGGCGTGAGGAGAGGTAAGCCGCGAACTGTCGCCGCGGCGATCCATCTCGCCGCGGCAACCGCCTGGAAACTCTCCAAATTGCAGGATTCGTCATGCCCGGTCTCTTGTACCGGGCATTCACGTCTTTAGATCATCAACGTCAATCTCCGAACAAGCGTGGGCCCATGTCGAACACCATCGATCTTCTGAAGACGCGCCGCTCGGTCAAGCCGATGGAGATGAGCGGCCCCGGCCCTCGGGTCCGAGCTTGAGACGATCCTGACGCTCGGCGCGCGTGCCGGATCACGGCAAGCTCGCGCCGTGGCGCTTCATCGTGTCTCGAAGGCGACGCACGCAGCCGCGCCGGCGACATCTTCGCCGCCATTTTCAAGGAACGAAATCTCGCCGCCACCGACGATCAGGTGGAGGTCGAGCGCAAGAAATTCCTGCATGCACCGCTGGTGATCGCGGTGGTGAGCCGCGCGCGCCAGCATGTGAAAATTCCGCTCTGGGAGCAGGAATTGTCCGCGGGCGCGAGCGTGATGAACATCATCACGGCGGCGAATGCGCTGGGCTATGTCGCCAACTGGCTGACCGGCTGGGCGGCGTTCGATCGCGACACGCTCGATGCGCTGGGTCTCGCACCGGACGAGAAGCTCGCCGGCTTCGTGCATATCGGCCGCGCCACCCGGCCGGTCGAGGATCGCGACCGCCCCGACCTGCGCGAGATCGTGACGCGGTTTTAGCACGTCTTGTTTGTGCTGAACGGCAGTCATTCTCCGTCATGCCCGGCTTCATGCCGGGCATCCACGTCTTAACGGCGACTCAGTTCAGGAAGGACGTGCAAGAAAGACGTAGATGGCCGGGATACACCCGGCCATGACGACGTCACAACGGAAACTTGTTAGCGCGACAGAACCTCGATCTCGCGATCGACGCCGTTCACGACATCGAAATTGCGTTCGAACAGCCGGCCTTCGTTGCGCGCGATCGCGCGGTATTGGCCCTCGGCCAGCACCATGCGCGGAAACGCGCCGATCGATTCCTTGACGACGTCGCCGCCGGGCGTCAGCACGGTCCATGACGTGTTGGCGAGCGCCTCGCCGCCGGCCTCGCTGACCAGCTTCAGCAGGATCAACGCCGCGCGATGCGTCACCGTGACATCGGTGAGCTTGCTCGCCTGCACGCGGATGTCGGAGCGGACGACCGAATTGCCGTCGCCATAATTGGAGACGATGTAATATTGCCCCTCCGGCACCAGCGCGACGTCGCCGGACGGCACGTTCTGCGCGATCGGCGCCTGGTCGCTCGCGTCGAACTGGCTGCCCTTGTAGAGGCTGAATGTGACTTGTCCGGCGGGGATGCGGGTGGTGCCGACGCGCCCCTCGATGCGCAGTCCGCCGGCTGGAATCTCGAACGCTTCGCGCGTGGTGTCCTGCCGCAGCGTCACCGGCCGCACGGCGCTAGCGAGCCCGAGGCTCGCATGCACGACATAGCTGCCCGGCGGCAGCACGATGTTCGGCGTCGGCGAACGGTCCTCCCGCAGCAGGCGGAATGCGCCGCTGGCGTCCGGCTTGTCGGAATAGACCCGCCAGATGACGCCGCCGGTCACGCCCGGCAAATCCTTGCCGAATCTGGCGCTGAGCGCCAGCACCGCCTGGTTCCCCGCATGCACGGCCGCCGTCGCGGCGGCGGGCGCGGACGGCGCGATATTGCCGGCCGGCGGGATCGCCAGCATCGGCTGGCCCACGGCGGGCGGCGGCACGGCGGCGGGACCGGAGGATGGCGCGAGATTGAGCGCGGGCCGCCGCTGCCTTCGGGAAGCGGAATCGGAGCCGGCGGAACGGCGCTGGCCCCGGAGGAGCGGTCGCCGCCACCGAAGAACTGCGCCTGCGACGGTGCGCAGCTCAAGGCAAGAAGCATCGCCGCCGCCAGAATCCGGCGACATACGGACATCGATTGTGGCCGACTGCGGCTACGCTTCCCCATGGCCGGTTCTTGCCACAAAACGCGGCATTTTCAAGCCTCGGCTCGCCGTCAACCAAATGCCCCGAAACCGCCTACGCCGCCCTTCGGAAATCGCCGCGAGATGCTATATCGCGTGCATTCCGGATGCCGCGAAACAGGCAGGAGAGCGCCGTGCTTCAGAGCTGGTTCAGCCGCGACAAGGACGTCAAGCCGAAGCCCGCGGGCGCGGGTCTCGGACCGATGCGACGGCCGATGATCGGACTGGCGCTGGGCGGCGGCGCGGCGCGCGGCTTCGCGCATATCGGTATTCTGCGCACCCTCCTCGCCCACGGTATCGTCCCGACGTGATCGTCGGCACTTCGATCGGCGCCGCCGTCGCCGGCGCTTACGTGTCGGACCATCTCGACACGTTTGAAGCCTGGGCGCGCGGTCTCAAGCCCCGCAACGTGTTCGGCTATCTCGACATCCAGTTGAACGGATCGGGCCTGATCGGCGGCGCGAAGCTCGCTGCGGAACTTGAAGAGTCGCTCGGCAAACGGCTGATCGAGGAGCTTCCGACGAAATTCGCCGCCATCGCCACCGAGATCACCACCGGCCACGAGATCTGGCTGACGCATGGCCGCCTCGTCGACGCGGTTCGCGCGTCCTACGCCCTGCCCGGAATTTTTTCGCCGGTGATGATCGGGGACCGCTGGCTGGTCGATGGCGCGCTTGTCAATCCGGTGCCGATTTCGGCCGCGCGCGCGCTCGGCGCGGAGATCGTCATCGCGGTGAACCTCAACGCCGACAATTTCGGCCACAGCGGCACGATTTCATCCTACGGCACGCCGCCCGAACTGATCCCCATGGCGGCGGAGCCACCGCCCGCGCAAAAGCGCGGCATCGGCAAGCTGTTTACGTCCGAGCGCAGCATGAAGCGGGAATTTTTCGGCGGCATGGACCGGCCGGGCATTTCGACGGTGATGGTGGAAGCCTTCAACATCATGCAGGACCGCATCACCCGCGCGCGCCTCGCCGGCGATCCGCCCGACGTGCTGATTTCGCCGCGCGTCGGCAATATCGGCTGGTTCGATTTCCACCGCGCGGAGGAAACGATCGCCCACGGCACGCGCGCCGCCGAGCGCACGATCGAATCGATCGAGGAAGCGATCTCGATTCTCGCACCGGACTACAAGCCCGCGCCAGCGCCGGAGCCGGCTCCCGCGCCGGAGGCGATCGCCGACGCCGCCGCGAACGCATCGGCCGAAGTCAAATAGATGACTCAAGCCGTCTTGATGTAATCGCGAAGCGCTTCCTGCTCGTTCTCGAATTCCTTGAGACGATGCTTGACGACATCGCCGATCGAGATGACGCCGACGACGCGCCGCTCCTCGACGACCGGCAGATGCCGGAACTTTCCTTCCGTCATCTTCTCCATGATGAGACTGACCGTGTCGGTCCAGCGGCAGGTCATCACTTTCGTCGTCATGATGCCGCGGACCGGCTCGTCGAGAATGGCAGCGCCGCGCTCGCTCAACGCGCGAACGATGTCACGCTCCGACAGCACGCCTTCGAGATCTTCCCCGGCCATCACCAGAACCGAGCCGATCCGGCGATCGGCCAGAAGTTTCGCCGCCTGGGAAATCGTGGCGTCGGCACCGATGCTGAAAACCTGACGCCCCTTGGTGTCGAGAATCGCACGAACGGTCATTGTCGCCTCCATGTCACGGCGACCGCGCTCGTTACGCAACGCGGTCGATATTCCTGCAAAACAAGAAACGGCGCAGCGTCGTCATAGTTCTCGAATGATGGATCAAGCCCGCCGTTCCGGCAAGGACCGCAGCGTCAGCCGGCGAGCTGATGATCGTCCGGCGCGGCGCGATGCGGGGGAATGGGGTCGAAAATCGAGAAAAGCAGCAGTCCGGCGAGGAAGCCGCCGATATGCGCCTGCCATGCGACACTTTGCGTCGGCGAGGCGAACGGCGTCGAGCCGAGGCCGAAAACGATGTTGATTCCGAACCAGACCGCCAGAAACGCGATCACGCGCGGATGTCGCAGCGCAACAAACAACGGCAGCGCCGGGATTCGCGCTGCGGCATCCGCGTCGCCCCGCCGGAACGACAGAAAGCTGCCGCGCCCGAACGCGAAGCGGATCGCCGCCGCCATCGCGCCGGACACCGCCGCTGATGCGCCGATCATCGGCGCGAGTTCGCGCGCATGCGTCAGAAGATGCGCGCCCGCCCCCGCCACCGACGACACCGCCAGCAACAGGAAGAAGCGCACCGGCCCGAAACGGCGCGCCACGGCGCTGCCGAACGGCAGCAGCCACAGCATGTTGAAAGCGATGTGGGTCAGGTCGGCATGCAGGAAGCTGTAGGTGATGAAGGTCCAGATCTTCGCGGCCCGGCCGCCATATTCGGCGAACAGATAGGCCGGCACGGCGCTGTCGTAGCGCGCGGGGATGAAACCGAATGTCCGGATGATCCATTCGTCGGACTCGGCCGGAAGGATGGCGCGGAACGCATGGATTCCCGCAAGCAGGACAAGAATCGCGGTGAGCGCGCCCGGCAGGTTGAGGACCGGCTCGCGCGGGGCTTCAGGTTCGGTCACGAACGGGGCGTTCCTTCATCACGGGAAACGCCGGAATAAGCGGCTTGCGCCGCCGGCGCAAGCGCTTGCGAGCCACCTCGGCGGAGGGCTCCGTCCACAGCGCATGGTTAATTTAACCTTAACGGCACAAAGCAAAAGCGCCCCGGCCGGATTCAAGGCATGATTCAAGGCATGGGGCATGGACGATGCAATGTCGTGCGGACGGCGGCGCGTCGCTCGAACGGTATCTATATCGGGACAAGATTGGCCCGGACCGAAACAAGGCTGCGTCACTTGGTTAAAGCATGAAACACGCCACGACGCGCGAACTGTTCGACTGCTGGGACGCCCTGCGCGGCGACGAAATCGCGCCGAACCGCGACGCGCTGTCGCCTGGCCCGATCCGTCACCTGATCGGCGACATGTTCCTGCTGTCGGCGGAACGTGACGAAACCTTCCCGATCCGCGTCGCCGGAACGCGCCTGTGCGCGCTGGCCGGGCGCGATATCAAGGGGCAGGATTTTCTCGGCCTGTGGGACGCGCAAAGCCGGCAAGAACTGTTCGATCTTCTGACCATCGCGACCGAGGAAAACATCGCCACCGTGGCCGGCGCGAATTTGCAGCAAGGCGACCCCTTGCAACAGGGCAGCCATGCGCCCCGCTATCTCGAATTGCTGCTGCTGCCGTTTCTCGCGGATCCGGCCGCCGCCCACCCGAGCGTTGCGGGTTCGCTGGTGCCGCTGACCGCAGCCGCCCCCGGTTCGCCGGTTTCCTTGAGCGATCTGACGCTGACAAGCTGGCGGCATCTCGGCTATCGTCGCCATACGATCCGGCAGCGCACGATCCGCAAGCTCGCGATCGCGCGAGGTTTCATGGTCTACGAAGGCAGCGGCCGGGATATCTGAGCGCCCACCCCCGCTAACGCCGCATTAACCCTGCCATTTTAAGGTTGCAAAATACCGTAAGAGCACTCCAGCGCTTGGAAATCATGGCGTTCCCGCAAAAGTCTCCTGCTTCCCCAGCGCCGCGTCGCGAGGAACGCCGACGATATCAGCGCGTCAAGGTGCAGTTGCTCGGCCGCTACATGCTTTCCGACCACCGCGAGTTTCCGTGTCAGGTCATCAACATGTCGCCGGGCGGCCTTGCCATGTATGCGCCGGGCATCGGCGCCGTCGGCGAGCGCGTGATCGTCTATCTCGACCACATCGGCCGCGTCGAAGGCAAGATCGTCCGCCTCACCGATAACGGCTTCGCCATGACCGTGCTGGCGACGCCGCGCAAGCGCGACAAGCTCGCCGCGCAACTCACATGGCTGGCGAACCGCCATATTCTGAACCTGCCCGAGGATCGCCGCCACGACCGCATCGTACCGCGCAATCCGAGCGCGGTGCTGACGCTGGCGGACGGCGCGCGGATCATGTGCCGCATTCTCGACCTGTCGCTCTCGGGCGCGGCAATCAAGACCGACGTCGCGCTGGAGATCGGCGCCCCGGTCACGCTCGGGCGGGTGCAATCGCGCGTCGTGCGTCCGATCGAAGACGGCTTCGCGATCGAGTTCCAGCATCCGCAACTGGCGGAAGACATCGAAGACAACGTCACCGCCCGGTAAACGGAATTCGCCCCGCGCGATGCGCGCAGGGCGCGGGTGACGGCCGCCAAGCGGCGAAACCTCCAACAAATCCCGACATCGCGACGCCCGCCTCTTGGTTAAGCGCGGGCGGTCTCAGCGTTCGCAGCGCCCGTTTCGCAGGCGTTGGCCGCGTTAATCGATAAAATTTGAATCAAACGCAGTTGTTTCGGAATTGAGACGAAATCGATTCAAATTCGACTAAAATTTGCGTCGAGTTTGAATCGCAATCGTCTCAATAGCGCGCGTCCAACTTAGCGGCGGCGCAAATCCTCTGTGCGAAAGGTGGCCCAACAAGAAAAACAGGGGGCCACAATGGCAATTCGAAGGCAGGGGATCGGGCTGGCATTCATCTTACTGGCGTCGCTCACCGGAACTGCAAGCGCGGGCGAAAGACTGGCTTATGCGACCTATGCGAGCGTCGGTGACGTGTCGCGTGCGCCGATCGGGTGGATCGAATTCTGCGCGGAGAATCCGAAGGATTGCGGCACATCCGCATCGCAGCCGCGCGACATCGTGATGTCGCAGGCGGCATGGAAGGATCTGACGCGAGTCAATCGCTGGGTCAACGAGACGGTCAAGCCGATGACGGACCAGGAGCACTGGGGCGTGATCGAGCGATGGTCCTATCCGACCGACGGCTACGGCGATTGCGAGGACTACGTTCTGCTGAAGCGCAAGATGCTGATCGAGGCCGGCTGGCCGCGCGAAGCGCTGCTCATCACCGTGGTCCGCGACAAGAAAGGCGACGGCCACGCGGTGCTGACCGTCAAGACGGATCGCGGCGAGTTCGTTCTCGACAACCAGAACGAAAACGTCCTGCCCTGGAAGGACACCGGCTATCGCTTCGTCAAGCGGCAGTCCCAGTCCGACCAGAATGTTTGGGTGGCGCTCAGCGAGCCGCGTCCGAACGTTGCGACGGCAAGCTCGCGCTAAAAACTATCAAAGGATACGCGGCCGGTCACACCCCCACCCACCCCCTCCCGACCGGGTTGCCCGCGGCCGAGCACCCCCCACGCTCGGCCGCACTCTTTTTGTGGGGTGAGAAGATCTTAGAGTCCGGTTCGAAATTTGTTTTGGGTGAATGCGCAAAACAACAACCGTCATGCCCGCGCACGCGCGCATCCAGTACCCGAGGCGGGGTTGAGAGAAACTCAGATCTGATCCTGAATACGGATACTCCGCTTTCGCGGAATATGACGGGTTTTATTGGGGAAAGCCCGTCTACAAAACGAACTCCCGGTCAGCCCTTCAGGCAGCCGCGATCACGCGCGCGACCCAGTCGCGCAAGGCGACCGCCGCGCCATCGTAGGACAGGATGCCGTGATCGGCGTCCGGAATCGCATGCAGCTCCGACTGCGGGATCGCCTTGTGCAGCGCTTCGCCCCACGCATAGGGCACGACGCGATCGGCCGTGCCGTGAATGATGCACACCGGCATCTTCAATTCGCCGAGCCGCGCGGTGTAGTCGGCGCCCAGATACGCCTCGTAGTTTCTGATCTCGCCGATCGAATAGCGCAGCAGATCGTCGTCTGACACCGCTTGCAGCGCTGCCTTCAAATGCTCCTGACGCGCGATTTCGGCCGGATCCTTGCTGTCGCTCGGCACGGGAATACGCAGCGACGCCTTGCGCTGCGCGAACACCGCCTTGTCGCCGTCCGACTTGCTGCGCTCGACGAGGTCGCGCCGCGTCTTGCCCTGCGGCCGCTCCAGCGAGGCGAGATTCGCGCCCGTGTTCGGCAAGCATAACGCGATCACCCGCTCCGGGTGCGACAGCGCAAGCTCGAGCGCGATCGGGCCGCCCGCGGACGAGCCGACGATGATCGCCTTGCCGATGCCGAGATGATCGAGCAGGCCGAGCGCATCGCCGGCCAGCGTCTTCAGCGTGTAGTGCGCGTCGGTGTAGGCCGACAGCCCCGCGTTGCGGCGGTCGTAGAGGATGGTCCTGACCTTGTCGCGCGGCAGCGTGGTCTTGATGGCGTGGGTCTGCGGCGCGAGCGTCGTCGCCGCGCCGCCATAGCCACCATGAATGAACAGCAGCGGAACGCCCTCGCCGACGCTCTCATAGGACAGCCGGACGCCATTGACGTCTGCAAACGGCATCGCTTCCTCCCGTGTGGTTTTCGCGAGCGACGAAACGCGCTCCTGGTCAGCCGACCTTCTTCAGTCCGGCCTTGAAGCGCTTGCCGTTCGCCACGTAGCGCGGCGCGCCGCGCGTGAGCTTGGCGACCTGCTCGGCGGTGAGCGTCCGCACCGCCTTGGCCGGCGCGCCGATGATGAGCGAGTTCTCCGGAAACTCCTTGTCCTCGGTGACGATCGCGCCCGCGCCGATCACGCTGCCCTTGCGGATTTTCGCGCCGTTCATGACGATCGCGCCCATGCCGACGAGGCAGCCATCCTCGATGACGCAGCCATGCAGGATCACATTATGGCCGACCGTGCAGTTCTTGCCGACGATCAGGGGGCGGCCCGGATCGGTGTGGCAGACGGTGTTCTCCTGCACGTTGGAGCCCTCGCCGATTTCGATCCATTCATTGTCGCCGCGCAACACGCAGCCGAACCAGACGCTGGCATCCGTCTTCAGGCGGACCTTGCCCACCAGCACCGCATTCTCGGCCACGAAGTAGCTGCCATCGGCCGGAAGTTCGGGCGCCTGCCCGTCGAGTTCATAGATCGCCATGCTTCATCCCTGGACGTGTTTTGGACATGTCTTTTGCCACGAGCCGCAGACTGCCACGAAACGATAGGCGTTGGCGAGCGTCCGAGGCCGCGGAAGATCAGCCTTGCAGGAAGCCGACCAGTTGCAACATCATCAGGAAGAACGTGCCGGACATCATGCTCCAGAAGCCGGCCAGCACCGTCGCCATCATCACGAATTCGAAGCGGCGGTTCTCGATCCTGCGGCCGCGCACGGTGTTGCGCATGATGATGAAGGGGGCGGCGAAGACGAGAAACGGAACGGCGGCGAAGGCGCGCGCTTTCTCGCCGGCCATCAGAAGGCCGAAGCCGGCCGGCCGCCGCGTCACCGCCTGATAGAAGCTGACCAGCGCGCCTGCGAACGCAAAGCCGATGCCGATGGCGAGAAAGGACTGAAACGCTTCTGGCGACATCGGTCTGCGCGGCCCCGTTTTCCACGCCTTTACGCATCGCAGACGGCCCGCGCCCGCGCCAGCATATCCTTAAGAAAAGGTTAACGCCGCGTGCCTCGCAGCCGCACGGAACCGGAAATTTTCGCGGGCCCTCACGCGCGTTTTAGCGGGACGACCGAATCGCGCGTGGCATAGTCGTCGCTGATTCGCCGCCCCCGCAGATGGTCCCCATGAATTCGTTTTCGTCTTCGGCCTCGCTTCCGAACGCCGCCCGGCGGCCCCGCTCGAACTGGCTGCTGATCCTCATCGCCTGCGTCGTCGGCGCGGGCGCGATCGGGCTGATCGCCTATCTGCTGCGCCCGACATGGCATGCGGGCGGGTCGAGCGATCCCGAGCGGCTGCCGATCTCGATCGGAAGCGCCCTGTTCAACGTACCGTCCGACGCGATCCGCATGCGGATGCAGCGCCGCGCCGGCCCACAGGAGCGGATCGATCTCGCCTTCGACTATCCGTCGCTGACGCCGCCCGCTCCGCACGGGCATGTCACCTCCGACACCGCGGAACACACCCACGCCACCAACCGGATCTTTCTGTCGATCTCGACGGATGCGGACGTCGTCACGCCGCAGGAGCGCGCCCGCACGATCTATCCGCGCTATGTCGATCCGCAGGCGGTGACGCAGGACGGGCTCACCGGCCAGGCTTTCCGCGACGACACGCCCTATCGCGGCGAGGATCTGTTCACGGCGGACGCGCCCGCCTTCGTCGCCCGCTGCACGCGCGACGCGATGACGGCTGGAACGTGTCTCAGCCAGCGCCGTGTCGACGGCGCCAGCGTGACGTTCCGCTTCGCGCGGAGCTATTTGTCGGATTGGCGCGGCGTCGCGCAGGCGATGGATACGCTCATCGCGCGATTGCAGAGCCGCGCGAAATAACCTGCCTGAGCATGATCTGATCCGAAAACCGATTCCCGCTTTTCGGGATCATGCTTGGAACTCAGACTTCGTCCAGATCGGTATCGAGAGTGGCCATCTGGAACTGATAGGAACGATCGTCGTCCTCGTCATCGACGAACAGCACGCCGATGAACTCATCGCCGATATAGACCTCGGCCGAGTCGTCCTTCTTCGGGCGCGGCACCACGCGCACGCGCTGATTGCCGAACACCTTCTTGAGATAAGCGTCGAGCTTCCTGACTTCCTTCACGTCCACGGCAATCAATCTCCCGGTCCCTGCGCGACAGCGCGCGGAATTGTTTCCGCCAACCCTTTATTGCCTGTTGCCGTGAAGCGCCAGAGCCAATTCGCGCGCCGCTATTCGCTGGCGTCCAGCATCATCTGGTCCATGGTCCGCGACGGCTCCGCGCAGCCGGCGGTGCCGACCACTTTCGCCGGAACGCCGGCCACCGTCACATTGTTCGGCACCGGCTTGACCACCACCGAGCCCGCCGCAATGCGCGCGCAATGGCCGACGCGAATGTTGCCGAGAATTTTTGCGCCCGCACCGATCATGACACCGCGGCCGATCTTCGGGTGACGGTCCTCGTTCTCCTTGCCCGTGCCGCCGAGCGTCACGTCATGCAGGATCGACACGTCGTCTTCGATCACGGCCGTCTCACCCATCACGAAGCCCGTCGCATGATCGAGGAAGATGCCGCGGCCGATGCGCGCCGCCGGATTGATGTCGGTCTGGAAGGCGACCGACGAACGGCTTTGCAGGAAATAGGCGAAATCCTTGCGGCCCTTGCGCCACAGCCAATGCGCGAGGCGATGCGCCTGGATCGCATGAAAGCCCTTGAAGTACAAAAGCGGATCGATGAAGCGCGACGTCGCCGGATCGCGATCATAGACCGCGACGAGATCGGCGCGGAACGCATTGCCGATGTCCGGCTCGTCGCGCAGCGCGTCCTGATATGCCTTGCGGATCATGTCGCCCGACAGTTCCGCGTGATCGAGCCGCTCCGCCACGCGGTGAACGACCGAGTCCTCGAGCCGTTCCTGATTGAGGACCGACGAATAGATCAGCGTCGCAAGCTCCGGCTCGCGCCGCACGATTTCCTCCGCCTCCCGTCGCACATGCGCCCATACGGGATCGAGCTTGCTGAGCATGGACTGCGGATCGAGCTGGGTCTTCTGCATGGGCGTATCTTTCGGCGTGGTCGGAGAAAGAGCCTAGCACATAATGCCGCTCCGCGAGGATACAACGTTCGCGGATTCGGCGTTCACGGTGAAATCGTTCGCGGCAGAGCAAGACTCACCTGCGAAATCAATGGTTTACAGCGCACCGCGTCTCGGGATTGCCACGCCGGTTCCCAAGACGCAATATGCCTGACGGATGAGGGGGACAGCGGCGACCGCGCTTGCGGACGGCAGGCGCTCATGGGGCCAGATCGCCGCAATGGTCGCGGCGATGATGCTGCCGCTCGCCCTCATCGCGCCGGCACTCTGGAACGGATATCCGCTGCTGCAATACGACACCGGCGGCTATATCGCGCGCTGGTATGAAGGCTATCTCGTTCCCAGCCGCTCGACCGTGTTCGGCTATTATCTGCATCTCGGCGAGACCACCCGCTTCTGGCTGAACGTCAAGATACAGGCGCTCGCCACGCTCTGGATCCTGCTCTGCACGCTGCGCGTGTTCGGCCTTGCGCGGCCATTGCAGCTCGTGGTCGTCTGCCTGGCGCTGTCGCTCGTGACCGCGCTGCCGTTTCTCACCAGCCTGCTGCTCACCGATATTTTCGCGGGGCTTGCGGTGCTCTCCTTCTTTCTGATCGTCGCGCATGGCGAGGCGTTCTCGCGGACGGAGCGTTGCGCGCTGATCGTCTTCACCGCGTTCTCGGCCGGCACGCACAATGCGACGCTCGGCGTCCTGTTCGGGCTGTCGCTCTGCGCATGGATCGTTCGTCCGATGTTGCGAGAGCGCATCTCCCTCGCCGGCGCGGTGCGCGGCAGCGTGTCGGTGATCGCCGGCGCGCTGATGCTGCTCGCCGCGAATTTCATGATGTCGGGAAAGGTCGCATGGACGCCAGGTGGCTACGGCATCCTGTTCGGCCGCATCCTTCAGGACGGAATCGTCACGCGCTATCTCGACGATCACTGCGCCACCGAGAAGCTGAAGCTGTGCCCCTATCGCCATTCGCTGCCCGACACCGGCGACAAATTCCTCTGGGGCGGCGGCGCGTTCAACGATCTCGGCCGGTTCGACGGGCTCGGCGAGGAAATGAAGCACATCGTGCTGGGTTCGCTGCGCGACTATCCGCTCCAGAACCTCGTCTCGGTCGCAACCTCAGCCGCGCGACAGATCGCGATGGTGGCGACCGGCGAAGGCGTCCACAACGACCTGATGCATACGCACCGGATCATCGAACGCTATCTGCCCTATCAGGCCGACCTGATGCATGCGTCGCGCCAGCATCGTGGCGAACTGCATGTCGAGCGATGGAACGCAATCCATGTTCCGGTCGCGTGGCTGTCGATGCTGCTGCTCGCCGCCTGGCTCGCACACGCGCTCTGGCGGCGGCACCGCGACGACCTGACGATTCTCGCGGGCACGGTGACGCTGGCGCTGCTCGGCAATGCCGTCATCTGCGGCGGGCTCTCCGGCCCGCATGACCGCTACGGCTCGCGCATCGTCTGGACGGCGAGCTTCGTGCTGCTGCTGATCGTCCTGCGGCGTTTCGAGAATGCTCCGGGCAGGCGCTAGAGCGTTTTCGAGCGAAGTGGATACCGGTTCGCGTGAAGAAAACGCGACACACCAAAAACTTAGATCAGTTTCGCGATTCAACGAAAACCGAAACTGATCTAAGCCGACAGGAACGCCAGAACGCCCTCTTTGTAGACCTTGTCGCCGACGGCGCGCATATGATCGCGGCGCGGAATGTCCAGCACCTGCGAGCCGGGAATGATCTGTGCAAGCTCGTGCGCGGACCCTGCGATATCGTCCGTCGTGCCGACCGCGATCAGCACCGGCACGGAAATCGACGCCGCCTCCTCGCGCGTCATCAGCCGCCGCGAGCCGCGCAGGCACGCGGCGAGCGCGCGCCGGTCCGAGCGGGTCTGATCGGCGAAGGCGCGGAACATCCGGCCCATCCGGTCCGGCACCGATTGCAACGAGTCTGCCTCCAGCGCCGCCGCGACATTCTCGCCGGGGCCGCCGCCGGCGATCAGCCCGATACCGATGCCGCCGAAAATCGCGCGGCGGACGCGGCCCGCATGGTGGCAGGCCAGAAACGCGGTGATGCGGCCGCCGAGCGAATAGCCCATGATGTCGGCGCTGGCGAGCGACAGATGATCCAGCAGCGCGCGGACATCGCCCGCCATCGCGCCGATATGATAATCTTCCGGATTGTAGAGCTTGGTCGATTCCCCGTGCCCGCGATTATCGAGCGCGATCACGCGGCGGCCGGACTGGCGCAGCAGCGACACCCAGGTCGGATAGACCCAGTTCACGTCCTTGGTGGACGCAAAGCCATGCACGAGGACGATCGGATCGCCCTCGCCTTCGTCGAGATAGGCGATCTCGACGTCACCATGATGGAAGCTGGGCATAAGGCAGGTTCAGCGCGTTGTGGGAGAGGATATCGCGGGAGAGGATCAAGCCATAGCGCGCGATCTGTTCCGGTTGAAGCACCTCACGTCTTACATTCCTGTTTGAGCATGATCTGTTCCGAAAACCGGTTCCCACTTTTCGGGATCATGCTCTAGCGCCCATGGCTGCGTTCCGCAAACGCCGCTCGCGCGCACGCCGCAGCCAGGCGAAGGTCAGCCGCTCGGTCAGCGATTTGATCGAGACGACGAGGCCCAGGATGAAAAGCAGCGCGGAGAAAATCCAGCTCGCGAGCTGGAACGCGCCGGCCGTCAGCAGCAGCGCGCCGCGGCCGAGCACCTTCAGGAGCGCGCGGGTCTGGCTGCCTTTCGATCCCGCCAGCCGCGCCGCGCGGGCGAGGTCCTTCGATTGTCCGCGACCTTGACGACATCGAGCGCCGTCCGCGTTCCCGCCTTGCGTCCGACCTGCCCGACATCTTTCAGCGCCGCGACCATCAGCCCGGCTTTCTCGGTGCGGATCGCCGCCTTGATCGCGCCGGCCGATTCGAGCGGGCGCGTGACCGAAGCGCTGCCGGCCGCCCGCCGCAGCGCGGCCGTGTCGACGATGCCGGCGGCCGAGCGCCGCGCCCAGTCTGTGAGGCCGGCGGAGAGCCGCGCGCTCTTGCGGGCGCCCTTGAACAGGCTCAGACCTGCGCGCGCGGGGCTCGCGGTGCCGACCGAGGCATAGGTGCCGGCGGTGACCGCGAGGCCGACCGCCGCCAGGGCGAGAACCAGGCTGTCCGCCTCCGCGCCGGTCGCCAGCCGATGGCTTTCGCGGACGACGTCGCGGATATCGCCGAAGGTGAACAGGTCGCCGGCGACCGTACCGCTGAAGCTTGCGACATCGCTGACGTCGCCGGTCAGGAACCCGGTCGTGAACCGCCCCGCCAGATGCGACACCGAGCCCGCTTCTGCCACGGCGTCCTGAACGCGCGCGATCTGGTCGGACGACAGAGGGAGTCCCTGCGCGGCGGCAAGATCAACAAAACTGCTCGCCAGATCGGTGTCGCCGTCGGCCAATGCCAGATCGATTTCACGTTCCACCAGCGCGGGGTCCGCCTTCGTCGCCCGCCGAAGCTGGAGGTCGCTCAAGGCGGCCGGATCATCCTGCACCAGAAAAGTCGCCGCGGCATCGCGCGCCTGCGGTACCACCACCGCCAGGGCGACGGCGCAGGCCGCAAGACTTGCGAGACTGAGAAGAAGCCGTGCGCGCGCGTTCATGCGGTCCGTTCCGCTCCGGGAATCATGCGCCCCGTCACATGGGGCCGCACAACAGATAACCACGCCCTCCGCCAGCGCAACTCTGACGGGTGCGACCAAAGACGGTCTTCCTAAACCCGCAGATTGTGTCGAATTTGTCGGTCAGCGACGCAAATGCTGCGTCGGCGCAAATCGCGGGACAGGTTTCCACCGCTGGGAATTGGAAACCGCCGGAACTATGCTAAACGCTGCTCGTGCCGGCGGGGTTTGCTCCTTTCGCCGGCCTTGCGGATTTTGTCGAGGTTTTGAGATGGCCGATCACGTCGTTCCCCACTTCCAGAATGATGCGGGTGTTTCCGTCATCGAGATCGGCGCGACCGAATTCATGTGTGTCGGCGCGCGGCCGCCATTCGATCATCCGCATGTCTTTCTCGACATGGGCAACGATCGCGAGATCATCTGCCCCTATTGCTCGACGCTCTATCGCTACGCCAAGGATCTGGCCCCCACCGAGTCGCGGCCGCCGGAATGCGCGCTGAAGGACAAGGCGGCCTGACGCCGGCCTCGCGCAGGATCGTTGTCGCCGGCGCAGGCATCGCCGGCCTGACCGCGGCGATCGCGCTGGCGAAACGGCGCTTCGACGTCACGCTTCATCGATCGCGCGCCGCGCCTGGAAGAGACCGGTGCGGGCCTGCAACTTTCGCCCAATGCGAGCCGCATCCTCATCGAGCTGGGGCTGGAGCCGCTCCTCGCCGCGCGGGTGATCGCGCCTGCCGACATCCGCATCATGCGCGCCCGTAGCGGCGCGGAAATCCTGCGCATGCCGCTCGGACCGGGCGGCGCCGCCCGCTACGGCGCGCCCTATTGGGTTTTGCACCGCGCCGAACTGCAATCCGCCCTGCTGGCGCGCCTGCGCGATTTTCCGCAGATCGAATTGCGACTGGAAACGGCGTTCGAGCGGGTAGAGACCACGCCCGCCGAGGTGAATATCGTTTGCCGAACGGCCGCGCAAAGAATCCACCTGCAAGCCGCCGCGCTGATCGGCGCGGACGGCGTCTGGTCGCGCCTGCGCGAGCAGGTTTTCCGGACGCATGCGGCGTTCACCGGCTATGTCGCATGGCGCGGCATGGCCACGACCGACGCGCTGCCATCGTCGCTTCGTGGCGACAGCGTCATGAACAGCGTCATGACTTGGCTCGACAGCGGCGCGCATCTGGTCGCCTATCCGATGCGGGAGCGCGGGCTTCTCAACGTGGTGGCGATCCTGCCCGGCGCGGAAACCCGACCCGACCCGAATGACGCCGGCGATCCGGACGCCGTTTCCTTCTATATCGAAAGTCTCCGCTGGACGAACGACGTCCGCGCGATCATCGCGGCCGTTCCGTCATGGACGAAATGGCCGCTGTTCAAGATGCCGTTTGCGGAATTCACACAAGGCCGCGTCGCGCTGATCGGCGACGCCTCGCACGCGATGCCGCCCTTCGCGGCCCAGGGCGCGGCGATGGCAATCGAGGACGCAGCGATGCTCGCAGCATTGCTGTCGCAACACGACGATCCGAGCCAGGCCTTTCGGCGCTATGCGGAGCTGCGGCGCGCGCGCGTCGCCCGCGTGCAGCGCGTGACGGCGCAGTCCGGCGGGATCTTCCACCTGCCCGAACCGGTCGCGACCGCGCGCGACCTGACGATGAAGCTCCTCGGCGGGGCGCGCCTGATGGCGCAACGGGACTGGCTCTATGGCTGGCGTCCCGACATCTCAGGCAACACCGATCAGTAGAGCCGCCCGGTGCTCTGGCCAGCCGGCGCGGGATTTTGCGCCGCCCCTTCGGAACCGCATCGGTTGCGCGCCGTCGCGCGCGTTGACGGCCTTGAGCTGCGCCTGCGCGGACAGATAGTCGGAGCGGTAGGCCAGTTCCGACATGACGCTGCCGGCCGGACCGGTCTCCGCCTTGGCCATCAGGCGCTTCAGTTCCTCCACCCGCGCCGCATGCGTTTGATGCGCGGCGGCGAGCTGCTTGCAATCATAGAGCGAATAATGCGCCGGATCGGCGAACACCGCGCTTTCGTCGAAGCCGCGGCCGGGCGCGCCGGCGCAGCCCGCGAGCCCCAGCGCCAGCATTGCAAGCAACACAACCCGAACAGTCCCCGACACGCGCCCCTGCACCATTTCACATCAGACAAATTGTCAAACCCGGCGTCCGGTAGAACGCGCCTGTGTCGCTATTGAGGCCGCAGATTAACTCGGCAGCGGGTCGATGCGGAAACGGACGCCGGGCTTCGCCAGGCCACCCGCCAACGCGACCGGCGTTCCGTCGGCGCGCCAGCAGGCCGAGCCGTACATCGTTCCATCCTCGTGAAAGGCAATGCCGTTCATGCCGCCGGCGACGGTGGCGACCGGCAGCACATCATGTCCCCGCGCCTTCAGCGCCTCGCGAACCGGCAGCGGCACCGCCTGCTCGACCTCCAGCGCATTGCCTTCGGTCCACACGCGCGGCGCTTCCACCGCCTCCTGCAAGCTCATGCCGTGATCGATCAGATTGACCAGCGCCTGAAACGCGCTGGGGAAAATGCGCTTGCCGCCCGGCAGGCCGAGCGCGTAGCGCAATTTGCCGTCGCGCAGCGCCATCATCGGCGACATCGAGGTGGTGACGCGCTTGCCCGGCGCGAGCGACAGCGCATGACCCGGCCGCGGGTCATAGAGATTCATGTAGTTGTTGGGCACCGTGCCGAGCCCCGGAATCAGGATTTTCGCGCCGAACAGATTGTTGATGGTCTGCGTGGTCGCAACCACATTGCCGAACGCATCGGCCGCGGTCATATGCGTGGTGTGCGCGCTCTCAAGCTGCTGCACGCCCGCATCCCACGCCTGCGCACGCGTCGGATCGATCGCGCCGCGCCGCTCGGCGGCATAGTCCTTCGAGGTCAGCCGCTCCACCGGCACGTTGATGAAATCCGGATCGCCGCTCGCCGCCGCGCGGTCGGCGAAGGCGATCTTCAGCACTTCCGCCAGAAGGTGGATCGTCTCGGCCGTGCCGAACCCCATGGCCGCGACGTCGTAGCCTTCGAGGATATTCAGCATCTGCGCGATATGCACGCCGGAGGCGGCCGGCGGCGGCGGCCCGAGAATTTCCCAGCCGCGATAGTCGGCCTTGATCGGCGCGCGCTCGGCGGTTTTGTACCAGCTGAGATCGTCGCGCGTGATGAAGCCGCGATTGGCTTTCATGTAGTCGACGAGAACGTCGCCGAGCGCGCCTTCGTAAAGCGCGGCCGATCCGTGCTGCGCGATATAGCGCAGCGTCTCGGCATATTCGGATTGCACGACGCGCGCGCCGGCCTTCAGCGGCTCGCCGTCCGGCAGATAGATCGTCGAGATCGGCTTGTCCTTGCGCATCTCGCTCGCGCCATCGACGATGCATTCGTGCAGATAGGGCGTCGCCGCGAAACCGCGCGCGGCATGCTTGATCGCCGGCTGCATGACATCGGCGAGGCTCATGGTGCCGAACCGTTCAAGCGTTTCGCACCAGGCTTTCAGCGAGCCGGGCGTGGCGACCGCGCGCGGCCCGTTCAGATTCTCGTCGTCCACCGTGTCGAACACGTCATGCGCAGAGCCGGGCCTGGAGCGATAGGTGTCCGGCCGCACCGCGAGCGGCACCGTGCTCTGCCCGTCGATAAATCGATGGCTGCCATCGGCGAGGCGGATATGCGCGATGCCGCCGCCGATGATGCCGACCATCATCGGCTCCACAACCGTCAGCGTGAACAGTGTCGCGATCGCGGCATCGATGGCGTTGCCGCCGGCGGCGAGCATTTCCGCGCCCGCCGCCGAGGCCAGCGGATGATTGCTCACGACCACGCCGCGACTGCCGGTCGCGACCTGTTTCTGGCAGGCAAAGCTCGTGCCCGCGCGGCTGCGCCAGTCTGCCGTCATCGTGCCCCTCCCAAAATCGTCGGCGCGGTTCTCCGCGTCACGGGTTTTCGAAGAATGACAGCAGACACGCGCGCGCCGCAATCTCTTTCGAGCGATTACTTCTTGCAGAGCTGATCGAGCGGACGGCAGACGGTGCAGCGGTCGGCCGTGCCTTCGCAGCAATGTTGCAGCTTCGCGCAGGCTTTCGGCGCATGCGGCTTGGTCGCCAGCGAGAAGTTCGCGGCCATGTTGAGGTCCCGCCCGATTTTCAGCGTGCGCACCGCATTGCGGTCGGCCGACGATGCAACGTTAAGCCCCAGCGTCAGCGCTTCGGCGCTTTGTCCGCTCACCTCCACCACCGACACGCCCGCCGGCGTGACTGTGATGTCCTTCGCCTCGACCTTCGACAGATCGAGCCCGGCGCGCGATTGCACGCTCAGCGTGGTGGTGGCCTTTTTATTCTGCGACGCGGCGCCCGGCCATTCGATGGCCAGCGACGGCCCCTGGATCACATCCAGCGTGCCGGTCAAAACCTTGCCGTCCACCGACAGCCTGATCTCGCGCTTGCCGATCTTCGCGTTGCCGGCAAGATCGAGCGCGATCGCCACGGCTCTCGTGTCGGTGCCGATGATCTTGATGCCGCGCACGTCGTTATCCGGCACGACTGAAATCTGCGACAGCTTCACCTTGGAGACATCGATCCCCTTCGGCGCTTCGAGCGACAGCCGGTCGGTCGGGCCGGTGAGAACCATATCGGGCAGCAGCGTCAGCTTCGGCTCCTGCGCCAGCGCGGTGCCGGTGGTTGCCGCGACAAGCAGCACGGCGAGCGTCGTCGCAAGATGGAGACAGGATTGCATGGCGCGGGTGAGAAATTCGGTTCCGCCACGGCGCGGAAAAGCAGCCTTTGATCGCATCTTGTTTCGAACCCTGATTTTTGGCCTTTCCGGCCTTTCTGTCATTTTGCTGCCGATGGCCCACGCATCGTGCAGCCTGCGCCAATGACACGCGCGGCATCGCCTGTCCAGCGGTAGCCATCAGCATGCCAGCTCTGCCGATCCTTGCGCCGGCTTGCTTACGGCGCTGTGCGGGAATCCAGCACCTTGCGCACCGTCTCGGCGAAGGTCTCGACCACGAACGGCTTGACGATCACCTGCCCCCCGGAGGTCAGCAGTTCGGCGCTGGGAATGGCCCGCTCGGCATAGCCGGTCATGAACAGAACCTTCGCCCGTGGCCGGCTCGCAAGCACCCGCTCCGCGAGTTGCCGGCCGTCCATTCCCGGCAGGCCGACATCGGTAATCAGCATATGCAGGTCCGGCAGCCGCTCCAGCAGCTCCAGCGCCTCGGGCGCGTTCTCCGCCTGCGTCACCCGGTAGCCGATCTCGCTCAGCAGGTCTGCCACCACGAGGCGGACGGCAACCTCGTCTTCGACGAGCAGGATGCTTTCACCGCTCGACGCCTTCGCGATCGCGCCGGCGCTTTCCGCGCCCGCACGGTCCAAGCCGGCCTTGCTTTGCGGCAGCAGGATCGTGAGCGTTGTCCCTGCGCCCTTCTGGCTGTCGATCCGGACATGTCCTTTCGACTGCTTGGCGAAGCCATAGACCATCGACAGGCCGAGCCCGGTCCCCTGCCCGATCGGCTTCGTCGTGAAGAACGGATCGAAGGCGCGCTTGATCGTCTCCGCATCCATACCGACGCCATGGTCGCGCACATCGATCGCGACATAGTCGCCGGGCTCGATCGGTTCATGCAGAGTGGCCTGCCGCCCGTCGATCGCCACGAGACCGCAGGCGATGGTCAGTTTGCCGCCATCCGGCATGGCGTCGCGCGCATTGATCGCAAGGTTGAGAATGGCGTTTTCGAGCTGATGGGGATCGGCTTCCACAATCAACGGCAAGGCCTCGCAGCCGATGCTCAGACGCACCTGCTCGCCGAGGCTGCGCTGGATCATCTCCTCCATGCCGCGCACGAGATGGCAGACGTCCAACGTGCGCGGCGCCAGCGGCTGACGGCGCGAGAACGCCAGCAGCCGGTGGGTGAGCGCGGCGGCGCGATGCGCCGATGCCGTCGCCGCCTGCATGAAGCGCGCGACATCGTCATAGCGTCCGCTGTCGATCCGGCGCTGGACGATCGCCAGCCCGCCGATGATCCCGGTCAGGAGATTGTTGAAATCATGGGCGATGCCGCCGGTGAGCTGGCCGATCGCCTCCATCTTGTGCGACTGCCGCAGCTGATCCTCGGCGGCGCGCAGGGCGGCTTCCGCCTCGCGTTCGGCGGTCACGTCGCGCCCGACGGCGAAGATCGCATCATTGTCGATCACCGACGTCCACGAGATGGAGCGCATGGTCCCGTCACGATGCGCAAAGCGGTTCTCGAAGCGCGTGGCGTGCGGATCGAGCGCGAAACCCACCAGATCGCGCGCCGCAGCCAGAAACGGTTCCGGCAGCAGCGACGTGGCCGGCGCAAAGCCGTTCATCAGCTCCGTCTCGGTCCATCCCAGAACCGAGGACCACGCCGGATTGACACTCAGCCACCGGCCCTGATGATCCAGTATCAGCAGCAGGTCCTGCGAGACGTTCCAGAGCCGGTCGTGCTCGCGCGTCCGCCGCTCGATCTGAACGTGCAGCCCCTCATTGATGCGCTTGAGATCTTCCTCCGCCTGCTTGGCGATGGTGATGTCATACGCCACGCCGATGAAGCCGACGTGCCGGCTTACCGCATCGTAGCGCGGCAGGATTTCCGCCCGCACCCATCGCCACTCGCCGTCGGCCCTGCGGAAGCGCCCTTCCAGCACGAAGGATTTCTCCGAGGACTTGTTAGCATAATGCTCCTGCAAGATCCGCGGCAAATCCTCCGGGTGGACGATCGAGACCCAATCGAAGGCCGGCGCATCCTCGACGTTCGTGCCGAGAAACGCCTGCAAGGCGCGATTTGCGAACTCCCACTTGCCATCGCGCTGGCAGACCAGGATCGGCACCGGCGCGGAATCGGCGATCAGCCGGAACCGCTCCTCGCTCTCGCGCAGCGTTTCCTGCGCGAGCATGCGATCGGTGATGTCGATATGCGCGCCGACCAGACGGATCGCCTGACCGGCCTCGTCGCGCTCGATCTTGGCGACGACACGAATCCAGCGAACCTCGCCGTCATTCGGCCGGACGATGCGATATTCGGACAAATAATCGACGGCATGGCCGGCAACGGCCTCCAGGAACTGCCGCTCGGTCCGCTCACGATCGTCGGGGTGGATGCGGCCGACCCAATCCTGATGCGTCTCGTTCGCGGCCGAGGGCGGAAGACCGTGGATCAGCAGATATTCGGGCGAGCGACGGTTGCGGAAACCAGAGCGGAGATCGACTTCGACGCCGCCGACTTTGCCGATCTGCTGGACGCGCGCAAGCTCCGCCTCACGCTCGCGCAGAGCGCTCACATACTCGTCGCGTTCGGCAGCGATAGCCGCGAGCCGCGCCTGGAGACTGTCAGAAGGATCGGAATCAGCCCCGGCAGTCACCCTTTGCGGGACAGCCTGATCCGACACGGTCGGATCCGACGTGAGTTCGGAAGTCATCGCCGTCTGTATGCGCCTATTTTAACACATAAAGCTTGTCATCTTCTCGGGTTTGACGGTTAAAATGCGCTCGAAGGGTAATTGTTCCCGCTCATGCCATTTTTTCAAGCAACCGGGGAACCGACGGTTTCCTCCGACGTTGGGTTTACGCGCTCGTGCGGTAGCGGCGCCGGGAGTGCTTGGATGAATCAGGGTTTGGCGGCTGCGGTCATGTCCGAAGAAGACGCGGCCATGTCTCGCGAATACGGCTCTCGGGAAGACAGCGCGCATGAGGGCGATCCCGCGCGCGGGAGGATCAACTACGGCGCCGCGCCGGCGGCCGATCCTGCCCCAAATCGCATCGTCACCCAGCCCGCCGCGCAACCACTGCCTCAACCGTCGAGTTTACGAATTCTCGCGGTCGACGACGATCCGCTGGTGCTCATGAACGTCACCGCCTTGCTCGAGGATCTCGGCCACAGCGTCGTCGAAGCGCCATCGGGCAAGGCAGCGCTGGAGATTCTGCGTGGCGGCCATTGCATCGACCTGCTGGTGACGGACCAGTCGATGCCCGGCATGACCGGCGTCGAGCTTGCCGCCGCCGCGAGCGACGCTGTGCCCGCATCCGGATCGTGATCGTGACCGGCTATACCGAGTTGCCCGCGAGCAACGTCAAATTTGTCACGCTTCAGAAGCCGTTTCTCGATGACGATCTCGCCCGCGCCATCGACCAGGCGATGAACGGACAGGATTGATCTCGCGGCTTGTCGGCTCTCGAATTTCAGCGCCCTTTCTCGATACAGTCGCAAACCGAAGCCGGTTTTCCTCGCACGCGCGGCTTCGACCATTCCCGGCAGGAAATACAGGTCGCGGGCAGCCGCCGACGCTGATGCGGACGGCTCCATGATGTCCGCCAACACGTCGCATGGGTCTTGCTGCCGATCACGGAACCAGGCCCGCCGGCAGCCGTTAAGGGCGCATTCCACCGAATATCTCAGGAGCGACGAATGCCCGGACAGACCAAGGACCTCGAAGACCTTTTCCTCGAGAACCTGAAGGACATCTATTACGCGGAACGGAAAATCCTCGTGGCGTTGCCGAAGATGGCCAAGGCCGTGAACTCCGACGAGTTGCGCGCGGCGTTCGAAAAGCACGTTCAGGAGACCGAAGGTCAGGTCGAGCGGCTGAAGCAGGTCTTCAAGCTTCTGAAAAAGCAGCCGAAGGGCAAGACGTGTCCGGCGATCCTCGGCCTGGTTGAGGAAGGCGAGGAGGTCATGGAGGATTTCGAAGATTCGCCCGCCCTCGACGCCGGCCTTTTGTCGGGCGCGCAGGCGGTCGAGCATTACGAGATGGCGCGCTATGGAACGCTGGTGGCATGGGCCGAGCAGCTCGGGATGAAGGAAGCCGCACAGCTTCTCCAGCAGACGCTGGATGAAGAAAAGAAGACCGATGCGACGCTGACCAAACTGGCCGAATCCGCGATCAACCGGAACGCCGCCTGATACATCTGACAGACCATCGTTGCGGCGGTGCCCGCATGGACACCGTCGCAACGCCGGCACGGATGACCGCGCGTCGGCTCGCACGACCATACAATTCGGATGCCATCGAAACAGGAGAACTGGTGCGGGCGGCCGGACTCGAACCGGCACAGACCTTGCGGTCCCACGGATTTTCTTACCACTTCGGCTTTCGCCGCCGCCATTCGGCGTTCGTGGTCTGGACTATCCCTTCACCTTGGCTCGTGAGCTGTAGGTGCCGCCCGTCTAGTCTCTACACCTTCCTCCTGGCGGAGGCTTGGCTCGGGATTGCCAGCGAAGGTTTCCCCGACTTTGAGCAGTTCTGCTCCAAGGGTTTCCCCAAGGGCACTCAATCCTTCAAGTCCGATGCGTCTACCAATTTCGCCACGCCCGCGTGAGCTCACCTATACGACTTAAACGCCTGTCCGCAAAGGCATCGGCCGGAATTTGCCCTGCTCCCGCATGCGCAAGGCGCACACCGCGGCGCGGCCGCGCGCATTTACGCCGCCTGCGGCGCGTGCCACCATCGCCGCCAATGGCATCGCGCCGCGACCGGCGGATCGCCTTGAGAATACACAACGAGGGAAACGCCGGATGGCCTACGAAACCGTACTTTATGACGTTCAGGACAACATCCTGACGATCACGCTCAACCGCCCCGAAAAGCTCAATGCCTTCACCACCGGCATGGTGCCGGAGCTGATCGACTGTTTCGACCGCGCCGACAAGGACGACAATGTGCGGGCGATCATCGTCACCGGCGCAGGCCGCGCCTTCTGCGCCGGCGCCGACATTTCGAGCGGCTTCGATCGCGCCAAATCGGGGCGGCCGGTCGCGCCGCTGCGGCCGAACGGCGAGCCGGAGTGGACCGACGAGGCCGTGCGCGACGGCGGCGGCAAGTTGACGCTGCGCATCTTCCAGTGCCTCAAGCCGATCATCGCCGCCTGCAATGGCCCGGCCGTCGGCGTCGGCGTGACGATGCAGCTTGCGATGGATATCCGCCTCGCCTCGGAGACCGCACGCTACGGCTTCGTCTTCGCGCGGCGCGGAATCGTGCCCGAAGCCTGTTCGAGCTGGTTCCTGCCGCGCGTGGTCGGCATCGCCAAGGCGCTCGAATGGACCTATACGGGCCGCGTGTTTCCGGCGCAGGAGGCGCTGGAAGGCGGCCTCGTAAGCAAGATCCTGCCGCCGGACGATCTGATTCCGCATGCGCGCGCCCTTGCCCGCGAGATCGCCGACAACACATCGCCGGTTTCGATCGCGCTGACGCGGCAGATGCTGTGGCGCATGCTCGGCGCGAACCATCCGATGGAAGGGCACAAGCTCGACAGCCGCGGCGTCTATTCGCGCAGCCTCTCCGGCGACTCGCGCGAGGGCTCGCGTTCGTTCCTCGAAAAGCGCCCGCCGCAATTCCCCGACACCGTGTCGAAGAACATGCCGTCCTATTTCCCGTGGTGGGAGGAACCGAAATACGAGTGAGGCGGAAGGAGCCGGAGTCCGTCGCTGTCATGCCCGCGAAAGCGGGCATCCAGTACATGCAAAGTCTCGTTGTTCAGACAACGCCGTTGATTACTGGCCCCCGCTTTTGCGGGGGCGACATCGGTGCGAGAGAGCGAGCCTTTCGTAAGGACCAGGCTCCAACGGCCTAACTCATCTCCAGCACGACGCGGCCGATCGCCTGCCGGTTCATCAGCAGCCGCATCGCCTCCGCCCAGCGCTCCAGCGGCAGGCGGTGCGAGATGTTCGGCGAAATCTTGCCTTCCTCCGCCAGCCGCATCAGGTCGCGCATACGTGGACCGGCCAGCGACGGATCGCGGCGCATCGCTTCGCCGGCGCGAATGCCGAGCACGCTCGCATTCTTGATGAGCACGAGGTTGGTCTTCGCCAGACCGACGCCTTGCAGGAAGCCGACCACGCAGATGCGTGCGCCCCAATTGATGCAGCGCAGGCTTTCCTCGAACGACGGCCCGCCGACCGGATCGAACACCACATCCGCGCCGCGCCCGTCGGTGAATTCCTTCACCTTCTCGCGGAACGACTCGCCCGACAGCAGCACATGGTCCGCGCCGCGCGCTTTGGCGACCGCGAGTTTCTCCGGCGTCGAGGCGATGGCGATCACCTTCGCGCCATAGGCTTTGCCGAGTTCGACGGTCGCAAGGCCGACGCCGCCCGCCGCGCCATGCACCAGCAGCGTTTCGCCGGGCTGGATCCGTGCGCGATCGACGATCGAATAATAGGCGGTGCCGTGGCCCGCGAAGAACGTCGCGCCCTGCGCGTAGTCGAACGGGGCCGGCATCAGCTTCAGGTCTTCCGGCACCGAAATGATCTCTTCGGTGTAGCTGCCCTGCCGCGGCTTCACCATCACGCGGTCGCCGACCTTGAACTCGGTCACGTCCTTCGCGATCTCGGTCACGTCGCCGGCAGCTTCCATGCCGGGCACGAAAGGCAGCGGCGGCTTGTGCTGGTATTTTCCGGCAATCATCAGCACGTCCGGATAATTCAGTCCGGCCGCCCGCACCTTGACGCGCACCTCGCCGGCCTTCAGCGGCTGGCTCTCGAATTCCTCCAGATGCAGCGCTTCCGGTTCACCCAGTTCGCGGACGACGACGGCTCTTGGCATTCTCATTCCTTTTTGTGTGTATCGAAACGCAAGGCAGCGACGGCATGTCGACAGACAACCGTCGCAGCTCGTTCAAATAGCTCCGGCGAAAAGTGTCGCTCAGGCCTGCGCGCCGAGCTTGCGCGCCAGCGCCTCCTTCAGCAGCGGCAGGCGGTCGTTGCCGAAATACATGTCGGTCTTGTCGACGAACATCGTCGGCGAACCGTAGCCGCCGCGCGCGATCACCTCGTCGGTGTTGGCCTTGAGCTGGTCCTTGACCGACTGCTCGGTGATGCCGGCCAGAAACTTCTGCGGATCGACGCCGATCTTCTGGCAGATCTCCGACAGCACCTCGTCCTTGGAGATGTCCTTGTCGTCGCCCCAATAGGCTTCGAAGCACGCGGTCGCGAACGGCAGCAGCTTGCCCTCGCGGTCGAGGAAGATGCAGCCGCGCATCGACTTCACCGCATTCACCGGGAACACGGTCGGCGGATGCTTGATCTTGATGCCGGAGAAGCGCGCCCAGTCCTGCATGTCCTTCTTGCTATAGGCCTGCTTCGCCGGCACGGGGGCGTTGCGGTTGTTGTAGACGTTCTGGTTGACCGCGTTGAAAATCCCGCCCACCAGCACCGGCCGCCAGGTGATCGGCACATTGAATTGCTTGGCGATCGGCTGGATGTTGTTGAACGCCAGATAGGTCCAGGGGCTGGAGCAGTCGAAAAACATCTCGATCATGGGTCGCGTTTCCATTCTTATCTTTTGTCTGCGCCGGTCATGACGGCTTCATGGCCGGAGCGTGAGTTCATCCCGCTCCGTACCAGAGAACCGTCTTACGACAAACCGCCTGAGACTTCTATTGCCGCGCGAGGGCGACATCCAGGTCGGCCTGCGCCGCCTGCTTGGCCTGTTTCGGCGACTGCACCGGCAGATCGATCACCACTTCACTGATCTGCCCCTCGAATTCGAACGGCGCGGAATAATCGTCGCTGACGGCGATTCCCTCGTCGCGTCCGATATTGAGGTTGCCGCCGGAATGCCGCCGCACGAGAAACGCGATGTCCACGCTGCCGCAGCTTTCTCCGTCGATCAGCACGCTGGCGCGGCCGACGCGGCCGAGCCGTTCCAGCAGCACGCCGACCTTGACCTTGCCCGTCGGCAGCGGCTTGCTCGACACCGCCTTCAGGTGCTCGCCGAACAGATTGTAGTCGAACACCAGCCGGTCCTTCAGCACATAGAGCGCAAAGCCGCTGCGGCCGTCGCCGAAGGTGACGATGCACCCTTGCGTGTCGGCGCGGTCGCGTTCGATATCGGCGGTGATCTTGAAGGTGCGGTTGCCCATCGACGGCGCGGTGGACATGCGGATTTCCTCCACCGGCGGATGGTAGACGTAGCGCTCCTTGTTGCGCGGATCGCCCCAGCTCGTGGTCGCGCGCCAGAGTTCCGCGCGGCGGTCGTCGAGCGGCAGCACGCCGTTGCGGCCCGCCTCGATCCACCACATATCGATCAGCTCCTTCAGCTTCGCCGGATTTTCCTGCGCCAGATCGCGGCATTCGGAGAAGTCCTTGTCGAGATGATAAAGCTCCCACACGTCGCTATCGAACGGCGTGTCCGGCTCGTGATAGGTCACCGCCTTCCAGCCGTCGGCCCAGATGCCGCGATGGCCGAACATCTCGAAATACTGCACATGCTTGTGCGTCGGCGTTTTCGCAGCCTCGCGCGGGAACGAATAGGCGAGGCTCGTCCCATGCGACGGCATCTGCACAACACCGTTGACCGTATCCGGGCGCGTCGCGCCGACGATCTCGATCACGGTCGGCGCAATGTCGGTGACATGGTGGAACTGGTGCCGGATGCCGCCTCTGTCGTCGATGCCTTTCGGCCAGTGCACGATCAGCGGATCGCGGATGCCGCCGCCATGGGTATTCTGCTTATAGCGCTTGCCCGGCGTATTGCCGACCTGCGCCCAGCCCCACGGATAATTGTTGAAGCCGCGCGGCGTGCCGATGTCGTCGAGCCGCGCCATGCTTTCGGAGAGCTGCTCGGGACGGCCGTTGAAGTAGCGCGAATAATCGACCATGCCGCGCGGGCCGCCTTCCTGGCTCGCGCCGTTGTCGGACATCAGGATGAACAGCGTGTTGTCCAGTTGGCCGGACTTTTCGAGGTAGTCCATCAGCCGACCGATTTGCGCATCGGTGTGTTCGAGGAAGCCGGCGAAGGCTTCCTGCAAGCGCAGCGCCAGCGTCTTCTCGTCGTCGGACAGATCGGCCCACGCCTCGACACCCGGATTGCGCGGCGCAAGCTCGGTGCCTTCCGGAATGATGCCGAGCTGCTTCTGCCGCTCGTACCATTGCTGACGCACGACATCCCAGCCCGCGTCGAATTTTCCGCGGTACTTGTCGATGTACTCCTTCGGGGCCTGATGCGGCGCATGCGTCGCGCCGAAGCACAAATAGAGAAAGAACGGCTTTGCGGCGACCGCGATCTTCTGCGCGCGCACCATGCCGATCGCCTGATCGACCAGATCCTCCGACAGGTGATAGCCTTCCTCCGGCGTCTTCGGCGGCTGCACCGGATGATTGTCGCTGGTGAGGTCCGGATGCCACTGATCGGTCTCGCCTTCCATGAAGCCGTAGAAACGGTCGAAGCCGCGCGCGAGCGGCCATTGATCGAACGGCCCCGCGGGCGAAGTCTGCTCCATCGGCGTCAGATGCCATTTGCCGACCGCGAAGCTCGAATAGCCGTTCGGCCGCAGCACTTCGGCCAGCGTCGCCGCGCTCTTGGAGACAGTGCCGGTGCAGTTCGGATAGCCGGTGTTCCAGTTGGCGAGGCCGCGCATGCCGACCGAATGGTGGTTGCAGCCGGTGAGCAGCGCCGCGCGCGTCGGCGAGCACAGCGCCGTGGTGTGGAAATTCGAGAAGCGCAGGCCGCCGGCGGCCAGCCTGTCGATGTTCGGCGTCGCGATCGAGGAGCCATAGCAGCCGAGATGGGCGAAGCCGAGGTCGTCGAACAGCAGAATCACCACATTCGGCGCGCCGTCGCGCGGCTTCTTCATTTCCGGCCAATGCGGCGTGGATTCGTAGACGGTACGGCCGATGCGGCCCTGGAATCGTGACGTCATGCGCGTTTCCCCTTGCGAACCGCTCCGGCATTCGGGGCCGGATGCGAGTGAACTTGCACCCGATTATGCAAATTTATTGGCGTTCGGGAAGTCCCGTTCGGGGCAGCCGATGAACGTTTTGGCGGGAGCTGCGACTTAAACCTGCGGACGGTCCTTGACTGAAACCGGACGAAGACAGGGCATTTCGACGACACGAATTTCAACGACATGGATTTCAACACTCACGCCGTCAACAGGCCGGCACGGGCGGACCTCATGATATACATCTCACTGATTGCCGTCATCGGCATCATGCTCCTCCAGGCGAGCGGCGCGGTGCCGCTGTCCAGCGTCGGCGGGCCGATGACGCTCGCGCTCGCTTTTTTCGCCGCCGCGATGGCGGTCGGAATTCACGAGGCCTGGACGAAGAAGCGAGGCGTGTTCGGCTGGATCGTGAATATCGTCGTGTCGTTCGTCGGCGCCTTTTTCGGCGCCCAGATCGGCGGCATGATTTTCATGATCGTCCTCATGCTGCTCAGTCCGTTCGTGGAGATGAACGGGTCGCTGGCCGCCACGGGAGGCCCGCTGCTCTTTATCGCTCTTGCCGTCACGATGCTCGCCACCGTCTGGGGATCATGGGGGGCGTTGTGGATCGTCAACCGCTGGCGGGACAAGCCGACGCCGAATTCGACCGGAGCCGCCGCCGGCTCATGAGTCCGGCGGCTCAACCCTCCTCCGGCACATCCGGCATCAGGTCCGGGAAGCGCTCATAGATCGGTTCGAGAATCTCCATGTCCAGCTCCGCGATGCAGACGCCGACCGCCTGGCGCGCGCTGTCGCCCGCGCCGTGCTCGTGCGCGTAGGCGGCGAATGCTTCCAGCTTCTCGACGATCTCCTCGACCATCCGGCATGATTTTTCCGCGACGTCCCGGTCCATGATGCTCTCTCTTGCTCTTGTCTGTCGCGGCTTCACGCCGCAATTTCCGCATGCGCGCGCGGACGCCGCGGCCTTCGCGCCGATTTCACCTGATCGGCGAGAACGCCGCCGGCATCACCAGCGCATTCTCCATCTTCAGCACCACGCCCGGCGGATTTTTCGCCGGCCAGTTGCCGCCGGCAGCGGCGGCCTGACGCGCGCTGAAACGCTGGTTCATGTCCTTATAGGCCCAGATATGCACCCATTTGTTGAGCGTGCCGACCTCCGAATACCAGGCGCCGACCAGCGGCGAATGCGTCTGCCGCTCCTCGATCTTCGATGACCAACGCTCGATCAGTCCCGGAATCGCGCCGCCCTGAAGCGTGTATTGCCTGATCTCGAACATCGGACCGACATCGCGCGGCTCCAGTTTCGGCGAGAACGGCGCGGGCAGCAGGATTTCGCTCTGCTGGTCGATGCAGAATTCGGAAATCTTCGGCGGCCAGCTTCCGTCCTTCACGGCGGCGGCGCGGATGGCGAGGCGCTGCTCGAAACTCTCATAGGGCCAGATGTGGACGACCTGGTTGAGCGGACCGATCTCGGTGTGCCAGAACGCAGCCAGCTTGGAATGTTTTTCGCGCGCGGGCAAAGCGTCGGCGAAACGCTTCTCCAGTTCGGGAATCGAGCCCGGCTTCAGCGTATAGGTGCGCATTTCGATAATCATTGGTTCCTCCCTGCTTTTCTTGTTTGAAAATGGCGATGAAGGCTACGCCGCGCCGTCGCGGAGCGGCGGCTGGAAGGCGAGTCCGGTATCCCACGGAAAATAAATCCAGGTGTCCTGCGACACTTCCGTAATGAACGTATCGACCAGCGGCTTGCCCATCGGCTTCGCATAGACGGTGGCGAAATGTGCGTCCGGCAAGAGGTCGCGGACGACGCGCGCGGTCTTGCCGGTGTCGACGAGGTCGTCGACGATCAACAGCCCCTTGCCCGTCCCCTCGCCGAGTTTCATCGTTGAATCGGACACGCCTTTCAGCAGCCGCAATTCGCCGCGCGTCTGGTGATCGTAGCTGACGACGCAGACCGTATCGATGATCCGCACGCCGAGTTCTCGCGCAACGATCGTCGCCGGCACGAGCCCGCCGCGGGTGATGCCGATCACCGCCGCGAACGGCCCGAGGCCGTTCAGCCGCCACGTCAGCGCGCGGCAGTCGCGATGAAACTGCTCCCAGGAGACGGGAAACACTTTTTCAGGCGGGGGCGCGGACGCACTCACGACAGAGATGATCCCATCGTCACCGCACGGTCTTGATCGTCGCGAGCATCGCCTGCACCGCGTCCATCGCCGCGCGCAGTTTGTCGGGGTCGCGCGAGCGCACGACGAGATTGGTGTTCGGCTTCTTCTCCTCGTCGAGGAACGGATAGGAGCCGATCACGGTTTCCGGATGCGCTTCGGCGATCTCGCGCAGCGGGCCGCCGATGTCGCCTTCGCGGGCGTTGGCCTTGACGCTCTCCGACAGCATGCGCGGGCCGGATTTCAGCTTCGGCGCGACGATGTCCATCATCGCCTGCATGATGGTCGGCACGCCCGCCATGACGATGACGTTGCCGAGCCAGAAGCCCGGCGCCATGATGGTCGCGCTCTCCACCAAGGCCGCGCCGTCCGGCACGCGCGCCATCCGCAGCCGCGCCTCGTTGAGGTCGGCGCCGAACCGCTTCTTGAAACGCTCGACCACGTCCGGGTGATAGTTGATCGGCACGCCGAACGCCTTCGCCACGCTGTCGGCGGTGATGTCGTCATGCGTCGGCCCGATGCCGCCGGTGGTGAACACATAGTCGTACCGTCCCCGCAGCGCGTTGAGAGCGGCGACGATATCGGCCTCGTCGTCGGCGACGACCCGGACCTCCTTCAGGTCGATGCCGATATTGGTCAGATATTCGGCGATAAAACCGATATTCTTGTCCTTGGTCCGGCCGGACAGGATTTCATCTCCAATCACCAGAATACCGGCCGTCACTATGTCGTTCATCGCTCAAACTCCCTCGACCTCACGGGCCACCGCACCGCAACGTCGGATCTACCATCGCACCCTGCCCATTCCGGCGGCAAAAAACCGCTCATTATTTCGGCAGAGCGTGGTTTTGACCCATCGAAACGGCCTCCATTCCATGCATATCGTGCTGGCCCGCCGCTTGCTACCATGACTTCGATCCATCCACTTCCGGATGGCAGACAGGGGCGTCTCGGACAGCATGGCATTTACGTTCGACGAGATGAACATGCCGGACGGCGGCCTGCGCGAGGCCTACCGGGAAATCGCGCTCTGGCTCAAGGATACGCCGCCGGAGGCGCTGGAATATCGCCGGCAGGAGGCGGAGCTGCTGTTCCGGCGGATCGGCATCACCTTCGCGGTCTATGGCGAGGCGGCGGCGCAGGAACGGCTGATCCCGTTCGACGTCATCCCCCGCATCGTCTCCCGCAAGGAATGGACGATTCTGGAGGCCGGGCTGAAGCAGCGCACCCGGGCGCTGAACATGTTCCTCAGCGACATCTATCATGCGCGCGACATTCTGCGCGCCGGCATCGTTCCGGACGACCTGATCTACCAGAACCCGGTGTTCCGCCCGGAGATGAACGGTCAGGACGTGCCGCACGATATTTACGTCCATATCGCCGGCATCGACATCGTCCGCGTCGATCCGGAAAAATTCTACGTGCTGGAGGACAATGCGCGCACCCCCTCCGGCGTCTCCTACATGCTGGAAAACCGCGAAATCATGATGCGGCTGTTTCCGGACCTGTTCGCCCGCCACCGCGTCGCGCCGGTGGAGAATTATACGGACGAACTGCTCGCCACGCTGCGCTCTGTCGCGCCGCAGACCGCCTCGACCGAGCCGACCATCGCGCTGCTGACGCCCGGCATCTACAACTCCGCCTATTACGAACACTCGTTCCTCGCCGACAAGCTCGGCATCGAACTGGTCGAGGGCCGCGACCTTGTGGTCAAGGACGAGGAGGTGTTCATGCGCACCACCGAGGGGCTGAAGCGCGTCGACGTCATCTACCGGCGGCTGGACGACGATTTCCTCGATCCCCTCGCCTTCCGCCCCGATTCGATGCTGGGCCTGCCGGGGCTGATGTCGGCCTATATGGCCGGGAACATCACGCTGGCGAACGCCGTCGGCACCGGCATCTCCGACGACAAGGCCGTCTACAGCTACATGCCTGAGATCGTGAAATTCTATCTCGGCGAGGAGCCGATCCTGAACAACGTTCCGACCTGGCGCTGCCGCGAGCAGGACGACCTCAAATACGTGCTCGACAATCTCGGCGAACTGGTCGTGAAGGAAGTTCACGGCTCGGGCGGCTACGGCATGCTGATCGGCCCGGCCTCGACCAGGGAGATGATCGCGACCTTCCGCGACAAGCTGAAGGCCCATCCGGATCACTTCATCGCCCAGCCGACGCTCGCGCTGTCCACCTGCCCGATCGCCACCGAGAAGGGTCTCGCGCCGCGGCATGTCGATCTGCGTCCGTTCGTGCTGACAGGCCGCGAACAAACGGCCGTGGTTCCCGGCGGTCTCACGCGGGTCGCGCTGAAGGAGGGCTCGCTGGTGGTGAATTCGAGCCAGGGCGGCGGCACGAAAGACACCTGGGTGCTGGACGATTAGCCATGCTGTCACGAACCGCCGAAAACCTGTACTGGCTCGCGCGCTATGTCGAACGCGCCGAATATCTCGCGCGCGCCATCGACGGCACCTTGCGCGCGACCGCGCTGCCGAGCGCCTATGTCGGCAAGACCAATGAATGGGAATCCGCCCTCGCCACGGCGGGAGTCGCGGACGACTTCTTCAAGCTGTATGAGACCGCCGACGAGAAGAACGTCGTCGAATATCTCGCTTTCTCAAGCCAGAATCCGTCCTCGATCCGCAACTGCATCGAGAACGCCCGCATCAATTCGCGCGCGGTGCGCACCGCGCTGACACGCGAGATGTGGGACACGATCAACGGCGCGTGGATCGAATTGCAATCCTGGGTGCATGGGCCGCGCACGCGCGACAACCTCTCGCGCTTCCTGATTTTCGTGCAGGAGACCTCGCTGCGCTTCGACGGCTCCGCCTACCGGACCATGCTGCGCAACGACGCCTACTGGTTCTCGCGGCTCGGCCTGCATCTGGAACGCGCCGACAACACCGCGCGTATCCTCGACGTGAAATATCACATGCTGCTGCCCGAGGCGGAACATGTCGGCGGTCCGCTGGATTACTATCAATGGACTTCGATTCTGCGCTCGGTCTCCGCGCTCACGGCCTATCAGTGGGTCTATCGTGAGACGCTGAAACCTTGGCTCATCGCAGATCTGTTGATCCTCAACAATTCGCTGCCGCGCTCGCTCGCAAGCAGCTACGAAAATCTCGTACGCAATCTGGACCAGATCGGCGTCGCCTATGGCCGCCAGGGTCCCTCGCAGCGGCATGCCCGCGGCATTCGCAACCGGCTTGAGAACTCGAATATGGACGAAATCTTCCAGCGCGGACTGCACGAATTCATCAGCGAATTCATCGCCGACAACGCCCGGCTTGGCGAGATCATCGGCAAGCAGTATCTGCTGGCCTAGAGCATGATCCGCGCAAAGCGCAAGCCGGTTTTGGCAAAAGATCATGCTCAAGCTAGAGATAAGCGACGAGTCTGATCCAACGCAGTTGGATCGGACTCCAGCCCCGCCGGAACGAAGGAACAAGCAAGGCATCGGCATGCGTCTGCGGATTTCCCACTCCACCACCTACACCTACGACCCGCCGCCCACGGGCATCGTCCAGGTGCTGCGGCTGACGCCCGGCAATCACGACGGACAATATGTCGCCGACTGGAATCTCGACGTCTCGGTGGATACACGGCTCGCCATGCGGCACGACGCCTTCGGCAACGTCACGCATGTTTTCAACCACGGCCCGCTTTCCGAACTCACCGTGCAGGTCTCCGGCATGGTCGAGACGCAGGACACCAGCGGCGTGCTGAAAGGCACGATCGAACGGTTTCCGCCGAGCTTCTTTCTCCGCTCCACGCCGCTGACCGAACCGGACGCGGAGATGCACGCGCTCTCGCACACCCTGTTCGAGAAGGCCGGCGGCAAGCCGCTCGATTTTCTCCACGCGCTGATGACGGAGATCAATCGGACGATGGCCTTCGACACGCACGCAACCAGCGCCACCACCTCCGCTGTCGAGGCGTTCGGGATCAAGCGCGGCGTCTGCCAGGATTTTACCCATATTTTCGCCGCCTGCGCGCGCAGCGCCGGCGTGCCCGCCCGATACGTGTCGGGCCATTTCTATTCGAGCGAGGGCGGGCTGACGCAGCCGGCCGGACATGCCTGGGCGGAAGCCTTCGTGCCCGACCTCGGCTGGGTCGGATTCGACGCCGCCAACGGCATCGGCGTGACCGACGCTCACATCCGCGTGGCGATCGGGCTCGACTATCTCGGGGCCGCGCCCGTCCGCGGCACCCGCTATGGTGGCGGCAACGAGGATCTGTCGGTTGCAGTCAAGGTCGATCAGGCGGGGCGGCAGAGCCAATCGTGAGCGATTCGGCGATCGATTCGGCGCTGGTCGCATGCATCCTATTGCTGTTAAGTCGTGAGCGCTTAAACTCGATCGCCATGCTCGGTCTATGCCGGACATCCACGTCTTTCCGATCTTTCGAAATGTCGTTAGACGTGGATGGCGGGACATAGGCGAGCGAAGCGACGCCGTTCTTCGAACGGCTATGCCCGGCCATGACCGACTCTCTGACACGCTGACGGAAACTTGCGATGACTTATTGCTGCGGAATTCTGGTGCGCGACGGGCTGGTGATGATCGCCGACACGCGTACGAACGCCGGGCTGGACAATATCTCAACCTTCCGCAAACTGCATGTCTTCCGCAAACCCGGCGAGCGCATCATGGCGATCGCCACCGCCGGCAATCTGGCGATCAGCCAGTCGGTGATTTCCACGCTCAGCGAAGGCGTGGAAAATCCGGACACCGGTGAACTCGAAACGCTGATGAACGCGCCGACCATGTTCAAGGCGGCGCAGCGGATCGGTTCGGCGATCCGCACCATCAACGCCACCGAAGGCAAGGCGCTCCAGGCCGAGGACATCAATTTCGATGTTTCGTTCCTGTTCGGCGGTCAGATCAACGGCAGACGCATGCGCCTGTTCATGGTCTATCCGGCGGGCAACTTCATCGAATGCACCACCGACACGCCGTATTTGCAGATCGGCGAGCACAAATACGGCAAGCCGGTACTGGACCGGGCGATCTCCTACGACGTCGATCTCTACGACGCACTGAAGATCGGCCTGATCTCGATGGACTCCACCATGCGCTCCAATCTCGGCGTCGGTATGCCGATCGACGTGCTGGTGGTGAGAAAGGACAGCGGCGACGCCGACCTCGACTATCGCATCGAGGAGGGCGAGCCGTATTTCCACGACCTGCGCTCGCGCTGGTCCGCCGCCCTTCGCGCCGCGCATCAGAACATTCCGCGCCCGCCCTACAAGCCCTCAAGCTGATCGCTGCCGGCGCAAAGCGGCGTCACCAGCATCTGAAAAGAAAAATTCGCGGAGGATATCGTCATGGCCGATCTGAAAGTCGCACTCGTCACCGGAGCCGGAACCGGCATCGGCCGCGCCTCGTCGATCGCGCTGATGAAGGCGGGTTATCATGTGGTGCTGACCGGCCGCCGCAAGGAAAACTTGACGAGACCGCCAGCCTCGGCCCCGACGGCATGAGCCTGGTCGTCGTCTCCGACATGAAGAAGCCGGACTCGATCGAGGCTCTGTTCGCCAGGACGATGGAGGTCTATGGCCGGCTCGACGTGCTGTTCAACAATGCCGGCATCGGCACGCCGCCGGTGCCGCTGGAGGACCTCACCGTCGAGCAGTGGAAGGCGACGGTGGACACCAACCTCACCGCGCCGTTTCTGTGTACGCAGCACGCCTTCCGCATCATGAAGAACCAGACGCCGCGCGGCGGGCGCATCATCAACAACGGCTCGATCTCCGCTTACGCGCCGCGGCCGTTTTCCGCCCCCTACACCTCCACCAAGCACGCCGTCTCCGGGCTGACCCGCGCGACCGCGCTCGACGGCCGCGCCTACGACATCGCCTGCGGCCAGATCGACATCGGCAACGCGCTGACGCCGATGACCGCACGCTCCGCCGCCGGCCAGTTGCAGCCGAACGGCGAAACAGTGCCGGAGCCGCGCATGGATGTGCAGAACGTCGCCGACGCCATCGTCTTCATGGCGACGCGCCCGCCGGACGCCAACGCGCTGTTCCTGAACATCATGGCGACCAAGATGCCGTTCGTGGGACGCGGGTAGTCGCGTCTCCGCGCTCGCGACAGCAACGTTATAAAGAGTCACCAGGGAGGATGAGATGGGGCGGTTCGACGGCAAGGTCGTATTGATTAGCGGCGGCGCGCGCGGACAGGGCGCGGCCGAGGCGCGCATGCTGGTCGCGGCGGGCGCGAAGGTCGTGATCGGGGACGTGCTGGACGACGCGGGCAACGCACTCGCGAAAGACCTCGGCGGCGCGGCGACATTCGTGCATCACGACGTCACCAGCGAAGCCGACTGGGCGAGCGCCGTGCGCGCGGCCGAAGGTCTTGGAGGTCTGCACGGCCTCGTCAACAATGCCGGCATCTATCAGCCGAAATCGCTGATGCAGACCGACGCCGATCTGTGGGAGCGCCACCTGCGCATCAACCAGACCGGCTGCTTCCTCGGCATGCAAGCGGTCGTGCCGGCGATGGAGCGCTCCGGCGGCGGGTCGATCGTCAACATTTCGTCGGGCGCAGGGCTGCGCGGCTCGCCGCAGGCGTTCGCCTACAGCGCGACGAAATGGGCGCTGCGCGGCATGACGAAGTCGGCGGCGATCGATCTCGCGCGCAAGAAAATTCGCGTGAACTCCGTCCATCCGGGACCGATCGACACCGAAATGCTGAGCATCCGCACGCCGGAGCAGAACGCCGCACGCATCAAGGCCGTTCCGCTCAAGCGAAACGGCAGCGCCGAGGAAGTCGCGCAACTCGTGCTGTTCCTGCTCTCGGACGAGAGCGCCTACATCACCGGCGCGGAAGTCGCGATCGACGGCGGCATCACGGCGTAACGCATGATCCCGAAAAGTGGGAACCGGTTTTTGGACCGGATCATGTGCGAATAAGAGATCCCGAAATGAGTCTGACTCAGCTTCCGCTGGATCAGACTCATTCGGTCGCGCTCACGCTGTCTCAATGCAGCCGGAACACCCCGTCCACGGCCTTGAAGTCCGTCGGCTTGATGAGCCGCGAATGCGCGACCGTCACCGCGAACAGAGGCCCTTCGAGCTTCTCCTGCCAGAAGGCGAGAAACTCCTGAAGTTTTGGAAATTTCGGAAACAGATCGTAGCCCTGCCAGACATAGCTTTGCAGCAGCCATTTGCGATCCGGCCGACGGTAGAGGATTTCGGCTGTCGTCAACCCGTAGCCCTGCATCCTCTGGACGAACTCGCTCGACGCGACGCCACCCTTTGCAACTGAACCAACGTCATTCCCAACCATGCCAACCTCCGTTCCGGCAGGAGAAATTCTGACGCACGACCAGCGTTCATCTCAAGCCTAAAAATTTAATAAGTTGTTGCTTTTCAATGCATTGGCAGCATCGCGCATGGATTGCTAGCAGCAGCGCGCCGCGCGCCCTTAGGCGATGAGGAGGCAGCCTCGGCGCGCGCTAGTCATGCGCCATGACGGCGTCGGAATCTTTCGCCGGCTTCGCCTTCTTCAACAAAAACACGAGCGGCATCACCGCCAGTGTCAGGATCATCATCAGCTTGAAGTCGTTGATGTAGGCGATGATCGTCGCCTGCCCGGTCACGAGCTGGTCGATCGCAGCGCGGCCCTGCGCGGTCCACGGACTCAGCACGGCCAGCACGTCCGGCTGGTAAAGCGCGCGGTTGTACGGATTGACGTGCTCGCCGATCAGCGCGTGATTGACCTGCGTGTTGCGCGTCAAAAGGAACGTGACGATCGAAATGCCCACCGCCGCGCCGATGTTGCGCGACAGATTGTACATGCCCGCCGCCTCGCCGCGATGCTGCGGCGCAAGTGTCGCGAACGTCACGGTGGTCAGCGGCACGAACAGGAAGCCGAGGCCGGCGCCTTGCACGAATCCGACCACGGCGATCGTCCACTCCGACACCGCCGGCGTCCAGCCGCTCATCGCATGCATCGACCACGCGGTCAGCGCGAGGCCGATCAGCAGCAGCACGCGCGTGTCGACGTGGCCGATCATGCGCCCGACCATGAACATGCACACCATCGTGCCGAGCCCGCGCGGCCCCATCACGAGACCGGCGGTGATGATCGGATAGCCCATCAGCGTCTGAAGATAGGGCGTCATCAGCGCCATCGAGGCGAGATAGGAAATGCCCACCGCGAAAATGAAGACGATGCCGATCGCGTAATTGCGGTCGAGAAACAATCTCGGATTCACGAACGGGTTCTTGGTCGTGAAGATGTGAACGATAAATACATAGAACGCCGACGCCGCGACCACCGCATAAATGATGATTTCCAGCGACGAGAACCAGTCGAGCTGGCTGCCGCGGTCGAGCATCAATTGCAGCGAGGCGAGGAACAGGCTGAGACTGGAAAAGCCGAGCCAGTCGAATTTATGCAGCGCCCGGCTGCGCGTCTCGTACATGAAAAACCAAATGCCGAGAAAGGCGAGCGCGCCGAGCGGCAGGTTGATGTAAAAAATCCAGCGCCAGTTGAGCTGCTCGGTCAACCAGCCGCCGACCACGGGCCCGAGCACCGGCCCCACCATTACCGCCACGCCGAACACGCCCATCGCGGTGCCGCGTTCCTTCTCGGTGAAGATGTCGAGCATGACGGCTTGCGCGATCGGCACCAGCGCCGCGCCGAAGCATCCCTGCAACAGGCGGAAGACGACGATCTGCGTCAGCGACTGCGCGGCGCCGCAGAGCATCGAGGCGACGACGAATCCCGCGACCGACACCAGCAGAACGCGCTTGCGCCCGAAGCGGTTGGTGAGGAAGCCCGAGGGCGGCGTCATGATCGCGGAAGCGACGATGTAGGACGTCAGCACCCAGCTGATCTGATCGAAGCTCGCCGCCACGCTGCCCTGCATGTAAGGCAGCGCGACATTGGCGATGGTCGTGTCCAGCGCCTGCATGATGACGGCCAGAATGATGCAGCCGGTGATCGCGATGCGATTGATGCCCGGCGGCACGACGCCTTCATCATGGACGGCGCCGGCCACGGTCAGCCTCCCGACGCGCCGAACAGATGCGCGATCGGCGCGGGCCAGCCGCGCGGCTTGCCGGTGTCGATGCCGAGTTCGACGCTCATGCCCATCCGCAATTTTGGTTTGCCCGGCTCGTTCTTGATACTGACCCGCATCGGAATGCGCTGCACGACCTTCACCCAATTGCCGCTCGAATTTTCCGCCGGCAGCAGCGAGAAGCTCGACGCCGAGGCGGGGCTGATGCTCTCCACCTCGCCGCTCCATTCGACGCCGGGATAGGTATCGACCGTCACCGTCACCTTCTGGCCCGGCTTCACATTGGTCAGTTCGGTTTCCTTCGGCTGCGCCTGAACCCAGACATGATCGGTGGCGACGATGGCGATCGACGCCGTCGAGGCGGCAAGATACTGCCCCGGCTGCAAGGACGGCACCTTGGTCGCGACACCCGCGATCGGCGCGCGAACGACGGTGTGGTCGAGCTGCCGCGCCGCCTCGTCGCGCGCCGCCAGCATCTCCCGGTAGCGCGGATAGGTTTCGACATCCGCCGAGGGCGCGCCGTTGAGCGTGGCCTCGAGGCCCGCCGATTGCTGCTTCAGCGAGTCGAGCTTCTGCTGCGCCACTTGCAGGTCGCGCCGCGCGCTGTCGAAACTCGCCTGTGGCGTGAAATTGTTGGTGGCGAGCTGCTGCTGCCGCTTGAAGGCGACCGTGTAATAGTCGATGTCGTTCTGCGCCTGCGCGATCTGCGCCTGCATGTCGCGATAATTCGTCTGCGCGGACAGAAGATCGTTGCGCGTCGTGCCGAGCTGCGCCTCGGCGCGCGCGAGCGCCAGGCGGAACGGCTTGTCGTCGAGGCGAAACAGCACGTCGCCAACCGCGACCGGCTGGTTTTCCTTCACCTCGACCTTGCTGACGATGCCGGAAATGTCGTTGGCGACGCCGACCATGTCCGCCTGCACATAGGCGTTCTCGGTGGTCATCGTCGCGCCGCCCGTCACATAGAAATAGACGCCTGCGATCAGGGCGACCGGCAGCAGCGCGAACAGCACCGTCCGCATCGGGAACGGCCTTTTGGTGTCGCCGGCCGCTCGCGTCGCCGGCTGCTCGGCTGCGTCCTGCGCCGGCTTTTCACGCGCCTGAGGGGGCTCGGACGGCAGCGGTTCGGGCCGCGCCAGACGATGGACGTTTTCCGCAGCCTCCCCGCGCCCCGGCTCTGCCGCATCCAGCGCGGCCGTCTCCGTGGGCGGATCGGTTTTGGCGATGTCGTTCTTAGCCATTGCTCACGCGCTCCCGCGCGACCGGCGCAGCGCATGCGCTCGCCAGATTCGATTTCAATTGCGTCAGCGTCTGCAAAAGCTGCTCGCGCTCGGCCTGCGGAATGTCCGCCAGCGCCTCCGCGCGGGTC
Organism: Xanthobacteraceae bacterium; assembly: GCA_041397365.1. Classification (GTDB taxonomy): domain Bacteria; phylum Pseudomonadota; class Alphaproteobacteria; order Rhizobiales; family Xanthobacteraceae; genus P52-10. The sequence continues at coordinate 56,076 of JAWKWT010000012.1, read as the reverse complement.
CGCTCTCCGAGAACGCCGATCTCGGCAAGCTTCGGCAGCGCCTTCGGCGTCAGATGCAGCCGCCACACGCGGCGATCGGAGGAATGCGGCCGCCGTTCGACGAGCCCCATCTCTTGCAGTCTGTCGACGATCCGTCCGAGCGTGATCGGCTCGACTTCGAGCAGTTCCGCCAGGCCGCCCTGATGGATGCCCTCGTTGCGCTCCAGATAGGCAAGAACCTGCCATTGCGACCGCGTCAGGCCCGAGCCGCGCGCGTGCTGCTCGAAACGCTTGCGCAACAGCCGCGCAACGTCATGCACGAGAAAACCGAGAGTCTTGAGATTGTGATCCATGACGTGCGGTCCGGGAGGAAAACGGGAGCCGCTTGCATGGCGCGAGCCACACGCGGCCTCAACCGAAGCCTTCTGCAATGATCGTAAGCATGCTTATAATCAGGCCGCTCACGACCCTCAATAGCCGGCGAAAGCGCGTCAGCCATGCGCGTTTCTGCGCATCAACCTTACGTGTCGAGCCTCGCCCGTTAACCTCCTGGCGAAACATCTGGCAGCCGGCCCTCACGAGTGCCAAAATTTTCTGATATCCCCTTGATCGCTTTCGGGACCTGCCCTATGTCCCGTTCAGCCTGATGGCACTCACGTCATCAGACTGCTAACAGTTTCGAATTGTCCCGAATTATCAATCATCTAGGAGAACAGCGATGAAGTTTCGTCCGCTTCACGATCGCGTCGTCGTCAAGCGCATCGATGCCGAGGAGAAAACTGCTGGCGGCATCATCATCCCCGACTCGGCCAAGGAAAAGCCCTCGCAGGGCGAAGTCGTTGCCGTCGGTCCGGGCGGCCGCGATGAGGCCGGCAAGCTGATCCCGATCGATCTCAAGGTCGGCGACGTCGTGCTGTTCGGCAAGTGGTCGGGCACCGAGGTCAAGATCGACAATCAGGACCTCCTGATTATGAAGGAAAGCGACATTCTCGGCGTGCTCGAAGGCGTCACCGCCAAGAAGAAGGCTGCTTAAGCCACTTCCGCACACACATTCGTCACCCTTCGAGGCGCGCCGCTGACACGGCCCGCTCCTCAGGATGACGGTCTCAACCACAACATTCAGGGAAATCTCCATGGCTAAAGAAGTCAAATTCTCGGTCGACGCGCGCGACAAGATGCTGCGCGGCGTCGATGTGCTCGCCAACGCCGTCAAGGTGACGCTCGGCCCGAAGGGCCGCAACGTCGTGCTCGACAAGTCGTTCGGCGCGCCCCGCATCACCAAGGACGGCGTCACCGTCGCCAAGGAAATCGAGCTTGAGGACAAGTTCGAGAACATGGGCGCGCAGATGGTGCGCGAAGTCGCCTCCAAGTCCGCCGACGCTGCCGGCGACGGCACCACCACCGCCACCGTTCTGGCCCAGGCGATCGTGCGCGAAGGCGCAAAGTCCGTTGCCGCCGGCATGAACCCGATGGACCTGAAGCGCGGCATCGACCTCGCGGTCGAGGCGGTCGTCGAGCACCTGAAGGCGAACTCCAAGAAGGTCACCTCGAACGACGAGATCAGCCAGGTCGGCACCATTTCGGCCAACGGCGACAAGGAAATCGGCGACTTCCTCGCCAAGGCCATGGCCAAGGTCGGCAATGAAGGCGTCATCACGGTCGAGGAAGCCAAGTCGCTGGACACCGAACTCGATGTCGTCGAAGGCATGCAGTTCGACCGCGGCTACATCAGCCCGTATTTCGTCACCAACGCCGACAAGATGCGCGTCGAGTTCGAGGACGCCTATGTCCTCATCAACGAGAAGAAGCTCTCCTCGCTGAACGAATTGCTGCCGCTGCTGGAAGCCGTCGTGCAGACCGGCAAGCCGCTCGTCATCGTCGCTGAAGACGTCGAAGGCGAAGCCCTCGCCACGCTCGTCGTCAACCGCCTGCGCGGCGGCCTGAAGGTCGCGGCCGTCAAGGCTCCGGGCTTCGGCGATCGCCGCAAGGCGATGCTTCAGGACATCGCGATCCTGACCGGCGGCACCGCGATCAGCGAAGACCTCGGCATCAAGCTCGAAAACGTCACGCTGAACATGCTCGGCCGCGCCAAGAAGGTGATGATCGACAAGGAAAACACCACGATCGTCAACGGCGCGGGCAAGAAGAAGGACATCGAGGACCGCGTCGCGCAGATCAAGGCGCAGATCGAGGAGACCACCTCGGACTACGACCGCGAGAAGCTGCAGGAGCGTCTCGCCAAGCTCGCGGGCGGCGTCGCGGTGATCCGCGTCGGCGGCGCGACCGAGGTCGAGGTGAAGGAGCGCAAGGATCGCGTGGATGACGCGATGCATGCGACCCGCGCGGCGGTCGAGGAAGGCATCGTTCCGGGCGGCGGCGTCGCCCTGCTCCGTGCCACCGAGGCGCTGAAGAAGATCCGCACCCAGAACGACGACCAGAAGACCGGCGTCGAGATCGTGCGTCGCGCGCTGTCGGCTCCGGCCCGCCAGATCGCCCTCAATGCGGGCGAGGACGGCTCGGTGATCGTCGGCAAGGTGCTGGAGAAGGAGCAGTATGCGTTCGGCTTCGACGCGCAGTCGGGCGAATACGCGAACCTCGTCTCCAAGGGCATCATCGACCCGACCAAGGTCGTGCGTGCGGCGATCCAGAACGCGGCGTCGGTTGCCGGCCTGCTCATCACCACCGAGGCGATGATCGCGGAACTGCCGAAGAAGAATCAGGCTGCTCCGGCGATGCCGGGCGGCGGCATGGGCGGCATGGATTTCTGATCCAGCGGTTCATCGCGAAGGCAAAATGGAAAGGGCCCGGAGCAATCCGGGCCTTTTTCATTTCACCGAACGCGATGTTCTCTGCTTCTCTCGACCCCCCTTGACCTATCGGGATGAAGGAGAAAATCCATTTGAACAGCAAAATTAGGTTCTACGTCTAGCGGCCACGCCACGCCTCAACCCTATTTTCCGCCAGTCTTTAACTTGCGGTGCAGGATCGGGAAATGCCGCCTTAGTTGCTTAGCAGCGGAAACATCCTTGAGAGTCTTACTCGCACGCTTCGCATACGAATAAAAATTGCGGCCCCCCAGATGAGTTAGATCTCGGTATGTACTCCGCAGAAAAAGTTTTTTTGACTCAGACTTCTTTGCCGATCTGATTGCCTGCCGCGCAGCGTAAGTCATCCGTCTGTAATAGCGAGATAATGTGCGCGCACGAAGGAGTGTGCGTTTACCGTCGTAAGTCAGACCGAGATAGGTGACTGGCCTATCGCACACGAACACATCCGGCCCGATGCGTTCAAAAACCGAAACTTCCGTCTTAGCGTTGTTGAGTTTCAATGATGAACCCAAATCTGCGATTTGACGCTCCACAAAATCGATGGCTTCGCCGGCACGATCAACATCGCATATGATAATAATGTCATCAGAGTATCTTCGATAAAAATCACCACGCGAGTGAAATTCCCTCGAGCAAGCAATATCGAAATGCATCATATAGACATTTGAAAAAACCGCCGAAAGCGGCGAACCCTGCGGTATTCCGTGGTCTTTTGCGTTTGTGCGAACCAGAGATGAATTCAAGCCATCACCACCCCGCACTTTCTGTCGAAAACTATCAGCCGAACAAATCGGGCGAGGCACTTTATCCTGGTCAAACCCCAGCCGATCCGCGAGTTCAGACAACTCGACCCAAGAAAACTTCGTCATTGACCTATAGATTTTGTACCAATCAACAGGCAGTTGCGACTGCTCAAGAAGTTCGCAAAGATTTTGCTTGAGTACATGGTGGTCGATAGAGCCAAAGAAATCCGTTATATCGAGCGCGATCACACAACTCGTTTCTCGCAATTTGATTTCGTCGAAGGCCGATTTAGCTAGGTCAACATTCGTCCCCAGGCCCTTGCGATATCCGATGACCGCATTCTCCAAGCCATAGGATCGAACAAACACCTCATAGCGCTCTGACAAGCTTTTCGCGTAATAGGCGTGAATGTACCCATCGTGGTGAGAGCAGTATCGAAGCGGTCTTTCTTTATTCGACACTTCGGGAGCGCGATTCTTCAGCTTCGAAAATTTTCTTTTTTGATCCACATAACCAATAAACGGCCAGAAGGCATGTTCCGACACTCGCGCTGGATTTGATGCAAGCGCTAGAGCTTGATCAAAGCCAAGCGTCAAATCAAAGTGTGGGAAATTTTTCTTGACGTACCAACCGCCAATCCGAACGACACGCTTTTTGAAAGTCATTCAGCTTTGCCAGTAGCAAGTTCGGAGGGGCGCAGGTACGCGTCCACCAATGTCCCCTCCGAAACACAACCAAGTCTCAGCTTGTCATCGCCGGTCCGCAATAAACACAGTGTGCTATAATCACGAAGGATATATCACAATGATCCACTTTCTCAGCATGATTGTCACGCTAAGTGTTCAGATCGTCAAGCTGACAGCCTTGGCTGTCGGCCTTGACAGTTGTAACACCTTCCCCTTCAGCCTCGCGCTGAAGGCTTTCAATAGATGGAGATGATTTTCGAAAAATTCAAGAGATGTGCCGACAGAATATTTCCACACTCCCCACCGGGATCGGACATAGAGGCCAGTTTTTGGGCCAATCTTCTTGACATTTATTCCTACTGACTATATTCCTATCATATCCCACTCATTGAGGGGCGCTGTCTAGAGGCGTCTTGATGGTGGAGCGGGATGCGGGTCTGCCGGCGGTCTCGCAAGCCGTCCGCGCGGAGGCTCGGGCTCTCCAGGAGACGCCCCTTCGCCCAAAACCCCGCATGGAGCGCCGGGCGGCGTCATGTGTCCTTCGCCGGGACGCAGCCGCGCCCGAAAGGCGCGATGCGGCTGCGTTGTGGCCTCGCGGTCACCGGCGCCGGTCGCGGAGCGTCTTGCGCGGAGACAAAATGCGGCGCCGCCCGGCGCTCCATTCCCCTCGCCTCGCGCGAGGGCCGAAGACGAAGGGCGCGCCCCGCGCCATCATAACAACAGGGGCGATCAAATACGCCCGTAAGTGGCGCGGGTTTTCTTTGCGCGAACGAGGCAAGCCTCGCGCGCGTGCGCCATCGCAAACAACAGGGGCGGTCAAATATGCCCGCAAGTGGCGCGGGTTCTCTTGCGCGAACGAGGCAAGCCTCGCGCGCGCGCGCCATCGCAAACAACAGGGGCGATCAAATGCGCCCGCAAGTGGCGCGGGTTCTCTTGCGCGAACGAGGCAAGCCTCGCGCGCGTGCGCCGTCATAACAACGGGGGCGATCAACTACGCCCGCAAGTGGCGCGGGTTCTCTTGCGCGAACGAGGCAAGCCTCGCGCGCGTGCGCCATCGCAAACAACAGGGGCGATCAACTACGCCCGCAAATGGCGCGGGTTTTCTTTGCGCGAACGAGGCAAGCGTCCTCGCTTTCGCGAGGCCACGAAGCTGGTTGTCGCGCCCTACTCCACGCGCTCGACCACGGCCAGACGCTTGATGTCGCCGCGCTTGAAGGCGCGCAGGAACACCTCGTAGTCCTTGAACGACACGCAGCCATTGGAATCGCCGCGCGGGCCGAGCAGATAGGGATGCGCCAGCAGTCCGTTCCGGTTGTGGATCGCCTGCGCGCCGCCGACCGGATGCAGGCGGATCGCCTCGACGCCGTGGAACAGCGCCTCGCGCATTTTCAGGTCGTAGATGTGCGGCGGCGTCGCGCCATGCATCTTCACATGCACGAAGCGCGGATCGTCCATCTTCGGACCCAGGCCCGAATGCGCCTCCAGTCTGGTGCCGTCGGGCAGATAGACCTTCTTCGCCGTGATGTCGTAGACGGCGGTGGTGCGGTCGTAGCGGCCGGTCGGCGATGCGCTCTGCCCGTCGCTCAGAATGCCGCCGTCGGACGGCGCGTAGGCGAGCAGCGTGCCGAGGCCGCTCAGGGGCTTGCCGAACAGCTTTTCGAAAATCCGGTCCGCGCCTGATGAGGCCGGCGCAGGCTTGGTCCTCGGAATGGCGACCGGCGCATTGTCGAGCCGCGCGAGTTTCGACGGGCGCATCAGCGGCAGCGGCACGGTGTTGGCCAGTTGCACCGAAGGCTTGGCGATATCCGGCGGCGCGATGGCCTCGCTTCCGGCCGGCGCGAGGCTGGCCAGCCGACGGCCATAGAACGGGCGCGGCTCCGTCGAGAAGGTGTCGCCGCCCGGCCCGAGCGAGGCGGTCACATCGAACAGCTTCGCATAGCCGCGGCGGACGTCGTCGGGAATTTCGGGCGACGTCTCAGGCGCCGGCCTGTGCATCACCACGACGCTGCTGCCGCCGAGCGCGCCGAAGCGATCGCCGAAACTTGCGCGCGCCACGGGCGCGGTGGCGGCATCGGCCTCCGCGCCGAGATGCGGATACACCGCAGCCGCCGCAGCGCAGACGATCGCCGCTAGCGCCACGCCACCGATGACGGATTGGACAGAGAGATGTCGACGGCGCGGCTGCGACCGACGCAGACCATCGCCTGCCGCAGGAGCGGCTCCGGAACGCTTACGCATACTCACCCAACGCAACCTCAGACGAACGCCAACCGCTTGTCCCTTCGGCCACGGCCGAAGGCTCACAGGCGCACAATCCCATCTGGCAGGTCCCCTTCGGAGCGACGTCCCAAGCACGTCGCCAAGCACACATCCCAAGGCATCAGCTCTGCCAGAACCGCAGAGCGTCATTAAGGCGGCTTTTGGTTAAATGCGGATTAAGTGCAGGCGAAATCAGGGCAATCGATCCGCTTTGCGGATTCTTGCCGGTTCCAGCGACGACTGCACCCGTGCCGGATACGCACAACAGTCCTGCGTCCCGCTGCCAAACGAAATCGCTTACAAATGGAACATCCCGGGCCGCGGGCGGGGAGACATTGCGCTCTCACCCGCGTAGGGACGTCATAACAACAATTGGGGGAAACCATGAGACATCTCGCTATCGCCGCCGCGCTCGCGGCGGGGCTGCTCGCCGGGCCGGCGCTGGGCCAAACCTATCCGGACAGAAACATCACCCTCGTCGTTCCTTTCCCCGCCGGCGGAATCGCTGATTCGGGCGGGCGAACCATCGCCAAGGCGCTGGCCGCGCGGCTCGGCCAGTCCGTGATCGTCGACAACAAGGCCGGTGCGGGCGGCATCGTCGGCGCCGAATTCGTCGCCAATTCCAAGCCGGACGGCTACACGCTGGTGACGGCCAGCAACGGCGTCGTCGTCACCTATCCGTTCCTGTTCAAGAAGCTGTCCTTCGATCCGCAGAAGGCTTTCGCGCCCGTGCATGGCGTCTCGATCACGCCGCTGATGATCGCGGTGCGCGCCGACGCGCCCTACAAAACGCTCGCCGAACTGATCGCCTATGCGAAGAAGAATCCCGACAAGGTGACCTTCGCGACCGTCGGTCAGGGCTCCGCGCATCACATCCTGGCCGAACTCCTGCAAAAGGAAGCCGGCATGAAGCTGACGCACATTCCCTACAAGGGCGGCTCGCAGGCCATGGTCGACTTCCTCGGCGGCTCGATCGACGTGATGATCGACTATCAGCTTGGCCTCGCGCCGCTAGTGCAGGACGGCAAGGCCATCGCACTCGGCGTCGCCGCGAATGAACGGTTGCCGACCATGCCGAAGACGCCGACCTTCGTCGAACAGGGCTACAAGGTGGTCGTCAGTGCCTATACGCTGGTTTTGGCGCCGGCCGGCACGCCGAAGCCGATCGTCGACAAGCTCGCGGCGACTGTGGAGGACATGCTGAAAGATCCGGAAGTCATCAAATATTACGCCGACCGCGGCTCGATCATGATGAAAGGCTACGGCCCGGCGGAACTGGAGAAGTTCCTGGCGGAGGAGCGCGTCAAGACCAAGCAGACGCTCGACGCGGCCGGCATCCAGCCGGAATAGACCGCGACCTCATCCTCGCACAAACAGAAGCCCGGCCTTCGCGCCGGGCTTTTTCTTTTGAGCCTATTGCGGCGGGATCAGCTTCAGGTCCGGCTCCCAATATTTGAAGTCGGCCTTGATGAAATCATCGATCTTGTCGGTCGCGATCACCCAGGGATCATTGCCGGCCTGCTTGATCTTTGTGACGTATTCGGGATCCTTGCTCGCCTCGGCAATGATTGCGTTGAGTTTGGCGAGGACCGGCTTCGGCGTGTTCGAGCGTGCGAACAGCGCCACCCAGCTTTCGCCGCTGACGCCGTCCATGCCGAGTTCCTTGAATGTCGGAATGTCGGGCGTGAGCGCGGAGCGCTCCTCGGTCGCGATCGCGATCGGCTTGAGCTTGCCGTCTTTCAGGAACGGCGCGCCGGCCGAATAGGCGAAGAAGCTCATCTGGATGTCGCCGGTCAGCAGCGCGGTCGCAAGATCCGCCGCGCCCTTGTAGGGGATCTTCTCCATCTTCAGCTTCGACGCGCGGATGAACTTGTCAGCCAGAAGCTGCACCTGCCCGCCCGGCGACAGCGAGCCGATGTTGAGTTTTCCGGGGTTCTTCTCGGCATAGGCGACAAGTTCCTTGAGATTGGACACCGGCAGGCTCGCCGGCACGAACAGGATGTAAGGATGCCGCGCGACCGGCCCGACCGGAACAAAATCCTCGTATTTGTAGCCGGGATTCTTCATCAGAATGATGTTGGCGGTGATCGGCAGCGTCGAGATCAGCAGCGTGTGCCCATCCGCCGGCGCATTGAGCACATGCTGGATGCCGACCAGCGTGTTCCCGCCGGGCTTCGCCTCGACGATCACCGGGTGCGCCAGCTTCTGCTTGCGCATGCTCTCGCTCATGAAGCGCGCAAGAATGTCGTAAGGCCCGCCGGCCGAATAAGGCGTAACCAGCACAATCGGCCGCGTTGGAAAATCCTGGGCTGCCGCGACGCGCGGTCCGGCGAACAAAGCAACAGCGGCCGCCGCCGCCGCAATCCATCCAATGGTGCGCATGTAACCCTCCCGGTGATCGGCCATTTTTGGCTCGGTGGCGCAATGCTATCGCACCGCTCAGCCGCCTGAAAGCGTCGAAAACCTGGAACGCGTACGAACCGTCGCACGCCGCACCGCAACATGCAGTGCGACAAGATGCACTTCCTGTTTATTCCAACAAACACCCATCGAACGAGTGTGGGAACGTTTCCGACAATACTCGCGCGTCAAAAATGCACAGGGCCGCAGCGATTTCGCTCGCTTGTTTGGCTTGCATCCTTGCCGGGCCGACACAAAAATGCGGCCGCACAAATCATTCAAAGAATCGAACAGGGAACAACGCCAATGTCGGACAAGGTTCAGGTCAAAGCTCCGGAAGCCGCGGAGGCCCGCGTTTCGCGTGTGCGCAATTTCGACCCGCTGAAGCCGCCGACCGACAAACCGCAATCCTATTACGACGACATCAAGAAGAAATTCGCTGAGGAACGTGACGTTCGCCTGAACTACCGCCCCGAGGGCAAGGCGCAATACATCACCGATCTCGACAAGACCGAGAACCTTGCGAAGTACGAGACCGATCCGTTCGCGGAACCCTTCAAGGAGCGCGCGCCGATCACCGACACGGTCGAGGTGATCTGCATCGGCGGCGGCTTCTCGGCGCTGTTGACGGCCGCGCGCCTGCGCGAGCGCGGCGTCGAGAGCATCCGCATCGTCGAGCGTGGCGCGGATGTCGGCGGCACCTGGTACTGGAACCGTTATCCGGGCATCGCCTGCGACACGCCCTCCTACGACTACATTCCTCTGCTCGACGAAATGGGCAAGGTTCCGCCGCGCTATTACGCGAGCGGTCCGGAGATCTATGCGCACTGCCAGGAGATCGCGAAGAAATACGACCTCTACAAGCTGGCGGTGTTCCAGACGACCGTCACTTCCACCGTCTGGGACGAGAAGGAAAAACTCTGGCGCGTCGGCACCGATCGCGGCGACACGATGTCCGCGCGCTTCGTCGTGATCGCCAACGGCACGTTGTCGCAGCCGAAGCTGTCGATCATCGACGGCATGGAGACGTTCAAGGGACACTCGTTCCACACCTCGCGCTTCGACTACGACTACACCGGCCAAGATCTGTCGAAGCTGAAGGACAAGGTGGTCGGCATCATCGGCACCGGCGCATCCGCCGTGCAGATCATCCCGCGCGTCGGCGCGGCCGCGAAGGAACTCTATGTGTTCCAGCGCACGCCCTCAGCGATCGACTTCCGCGACGATGTCGAGACCGATCCGAACTGGGCGGCGAGCCTGCAACCCGGCTGGCAGAAGGAACGCCGCATGACGCACATGCGCGGGCCGCAGCGGACCGAGGAGGAGAAGCAGGCGCTTGCCGCGCTCGATCGCGAGGAGAAGATTCGCCGTCAGGAGAATCTGAACATCGAGCACATGATGCGCATTCACCGGCGCGTCGATGAGGTGGTCAAGGACAAGAAGACCGCCGATGCGCTGAAGCCGTGGTACATGCACCGCTGCAAGCGGCCGACCTATGACGACGTGTATCTGCCGACCTTCAACCGGCCGAACGTGCATCTCGTCCACACCGACGGCAAGGGCATCACCAAGATCACCGAGAACGGTCCGGTGTTCGAGGGCAAGAGATATAAAGCTCGACCTGTTGATCTACGCGACCGGCTTCGTCGTGCAGCGAACCGGCATCTACAACGACATTCGCGGCGAGAACGGGCTCGAGCTGAACGACAAATACAAGGACGGCATGCGCACCGTGTTCGGCATCCTCCTCCGGCTATCCGAACATGTTCATCATGGGGGTTATCCAGGCCTCGTTCAGTTCAACCTGACCTTCATGCTGCAAACCCAGGCTGATCATATCGCCGAATGCATCAAATACGTTCGCGATCACGGCCACACGACGATCGATGCCGCTCCCGACACCGAGCAATGGTGGGTCGACGAGGTCATCAAGAATCGCGGACGCACCAACCGCAACAAGGAATGCACGCCCGGCTATTACAATTTCGAGGGCGAGGATCAGAAGCGGCAGGACGGCAATTACAACGGCACGTTCCTGCAATATTACGAGCACATGACGCATCTCAAGAAGGACATGCCGAAGCACTATCGCTTCGGCTGAGTAAGGCTCGCAATCAGCGGACAAGAGAGCGAACAAGCAAAACCCCGGCAGCGATGCCGGGGTTTTGATTTTTCTGCGGCGGCAAACGACCGGCGCGCTACCCAACCCGCCGATAGAATGGCGGACGCGCACGCACCGGATCGAGCAGGCTCCAGTCGCCCTGCTCGACGACATGCCCGTTCGGAAACGGTGAGCGCGGTTCCTGCCCGAGCGACCGCATCACCCGGTCGTCGCGGTAGTAGCAGAGCAGCACGATGCGCACGAGCGCGGCCAGTTCCGCGCCGCCGGCCGCCTTGAACGCCTTGGCCGCCGCGTCGCACGCCGGTGCATCCAGTGCTGCGAACGAACCGCCTGAAAGCGTCTCGAGTTGCGCCAGCGCCTGCCGCACGCGATCGTGGTCGCGCTCCAGACTGCGCAGAATATCGGCGAAGATCAGATCGTCATCCGCGCCGGGAACATCGTAGGTCGCGTTCGGCGGAATGATGCAGCGCGCGAGCGCGCGAAAATCGCGGATTTCGTTGTCGGACAGGGTTTCGGTCTGCATGGATTTTCTCAATCGAACAGGTTGGCGAGGCGCTGCTTGATGCTGTCGGCAACGTAAAGCGCCAGCGCCTGGATCGTGGAGGTCGGGTTCACGCCGCCGGACGTCACCCAGATGCTGCCGTCGACGATGAACAGGTTCTTCACGTCGTGGCAGCGGCCCCATGCGTTCACCACCGAGCGGTCCGGATCGGTGCCCATGCGCCGCGGTGCCAAGCAGATGCCAGCCACCGTTCGAGATCGGTACCTCGCCGCCGAAATTCTTCGCGCCGGCTTCGGTGAGAATCTCCTTCGCCCGCGCGACGCCGTGCGCGAGCATCTTCCTGCTGTTCTCGCTCAGCGTATAGTCGATCCTCGGCGCGGGGATGCCGTTGGAGTCCTTCAGCACAGGATCGAGCGTGACGCGATTGTGTTCCTCCGGCAGGTCCTCGCAGATCGCCGACATGCCGATGCGGCGGTTCATCAATTCGCGATAGACCTTGTGATGATCCTCACCCCAAGGCAGCCGTCCCGCGGCCTCGCTGACGATCGCCTCCGTGATCGAGCCGACGCCGCGCCCGAACTGGAACGTATAGCCGCGCACGAAATCGCGCTGCGGATCGGTCTCGTAGAATTCCTGGCTCCACAGGCAGAGCGGCGGGCCGTGATTGCCGTCGAGCGGCTCGTCGACATAGCCATAGGTCTGCGCGTAAGGGTGCAGCATCAGATTCTTGCCGACCAGACCGCTCGAATTGGCGATACCGTTCGGAAAGCGCCCCGACACCGAATTCAGCATCAGCCGCGGCGTGCCGACGCCGTTGCAGGCCAGAATGACGACTTCCGCCGGTTGAAAATGCTCCCTGCCCTCGCGGTCGTAATAGATCACGCCGGACGCCATGCCGTGCTCGTCCAGGGTGATCTCGCGCACGCGGCAATAGGTGCGCAATTCGACGCCGGCACGCAGCGCGTGCGGCCAGTAAGTGATGTCGGTCGACGCCTTCGCGCCCTGCGCGCAGCCCGGCGTGCAATGGCCGAGATTGAGGCAGTGGCCGCGGCCTTCATAATCGACAGTGGCGATGGTGCTGTCGGAGGGCCACCAGTGCCAGCCGAGCCGGTTCATCGCCTTGCCGAACCGCGCGCCGGATTTGCCGAGCGGCAAAGGCGGCATCGGCGGCTGCTTCGGCGGATAGGCCGGATCGCCCGCGAGCCCGGACACGCCCATCATGCGATCGTTTTCGGCGAAGAACGGCTCCAGCGTCGCATAATCGATCGGCCAGTCGTCGGCGACGCCGTCGAGCGTCTTCACCTTGAAGTCGGACGGATGCATGCGCGGATAATGCGCCGTGTACATGATCGTGCTGCCGCCGACGCCGTTGAAATTGACGATCTTGATCGGCGAGTTGGCGTCGTTGATCGGGTAGTCGGTTGGCCGCGCGCGCCGGTTCGGGCCAACGCAGGGCCCTGCTGAAGGCGCGCGCCTCCAGTCGCGGCCGTTGGTGGGATAGTCGGTCGAGCCACCAGTCGCCCTGCTCCAGACAGAGGATGCGCATCCTTGTGTCGGCAAAGGCTCCAGGCCACCGCCGCGCCCGAGGCGCCTCGAGCCGATAATCAGCACATCGACCTCTTGTCGTGCATCGCTTCTTCCCGGCCGTCGAGCGGCATTTTGTCTTTGCGTCACTATGCGAAGGCCGCAGACATCTTTCAAGCGCAAGCGAGCCTGCGATTTCCGATTAGACGCCTCCGCAAACGTCATTCGCCAGCGGCGACATCACCGGCTAAGGTGGCCGTTCGAACGACATCCGGCAAAGCTGGGGAAACCTGAGGAGGACGACGACATGGCGGGGCGGCTGGACGGCAAGGTAGCGGTGGTGACGGGCGCGGCGCCGCGCGGAGACGGCGTCGGCAACGGCATGGCGACCGCCATCATGTTCGCGCGTGAGGGCGCGAAGGTCGTGCTGGTGAACCGCAGCGCGGAACGGGCCGAAAAGCTGGCGAAGCAGATCAAGGACGAAGGTTTCGAGGCGTCGGTGTTCGCCGGCGACGTCGCCAAACCCGACGTGTGCGAGGCGATGGCCGATTTCACCATGAAGACCTATGGCCGGCTCGACATCCTGCACAACAACGTCGGCATCGGCGCGCCGGGTACCCCCGAAACGGTGACGCTGGAAGGCTGGAACAGCGTGCTCGAAGCCAATCTCACCACGACGATGCTGTGCTCCAAAGCCTGTCTGCCGCGCATGAAGGCCGGCGGCGGCGGCTCGATCATCATGGTGTCGTCGATCGCCGGCGCCCGCGGCCTGACGGGCAACAGCACCGGCGCGGTTGCCTATTCCACCGCGAAAGCCGGCCTGCACGGCTTCACGCAATCGGTCGCAGCCGACTATGCGACGCAGAACATCCGCGCCAATTGCATCATCGTCGGCTCAGTGCATACGCCGATGGTCGCGCATCTCGGCGACGAAGCGCGCGAGCGGCGGCGCAAGATGGTGCCGATGGAAACCGAAGGCACGGCATGGGACATCGCCTATGGCGCGGTCTATCTCGCCTCCGACGAATCGCGCTGGGTGACGGGCATCCTGCTGCCGATCGATGGCGGCCTCATTGCGTTGCGGGCGTGGCCGCGCTGAGGCGGCCGACCCCGCAATCGGTCCGGATGGAGAGCCGCAACTCGCATCCGACGGGACAATCGTCGTTTGGGCTTGATCCCCGAATCTATCCCGTCGACAATAGGCCGGAAGCAATAGTTGCAAGCGATAGACGTGCGGGCCGGCCCCGCCTAAGAGCAAGGTATGGCGCCGTCCCGGCAAGGCATGTTTCAACGCATTTTCGCTGACGATCAGGTCGGCGCGCCCTTACGCGAAACCGTTTTCCGCCGGATCTGGACCGCAAGCCTGCTGTCGAATTTCGGCTCGCTGATTCAGGGCGTCGGCGCCGCCTGGGCGATGACCCAGATGACCAATTCGGCCGACATGGTCGCTCTGGTGCAGACGGCGGCGATGCTGCCGATCATGCTGCTGTCGGTGCCCGCCGGCGCGATCGCGGACATGTACGACCGGCGCATCGTCGGGCTTGTCGCGCTGCTGATAACGCTCGCGGCTTCCGCCGCCCTCTCGGTGCTGGCATGGTTCGATCTCGTCACGCCGATCAGCCTGCTCGCCCTCTGCTTCGCGATCGGCGCCGGCACGGCCCTGTTCGGCCCCGCCTGGCAGTCCTCGGTCAACGAACAGGTTCCGCCGCAGATGCTGCCGGCCGCGATCGCGTTGAACGCCATCAGCTTCAACATCGCCCGCAGCTTCGGTCCGGCGATCGGCGGCGCGGTCGTGGCCGCGGCAGGCGCTGTCGCCGCCTTCACCGTCAACGCGCTGTCCTACCTGCCGCTGATCGCCGCACTGTATTTCTGGCGGCGCAAGGTCGAGCCGTCACGGCTGCCGCCGGAACGGCTCACACGCGCGATCATCTCCGGAATTCGCTACGTCTTGAACTCGCCGCCGATGCGCACGGTGATGGTCCGCTGCGCCATCACCGGAATTCTGGGCGCGTCGGTGTTCGCGCTTCTGCCGCTGCTGGTGCGCGATGTGCTGGGCGGCGGCGCGCAGACCTATGGCGTGATGCTCGGCGCGTTCGGCATCGGCGCGATCGTCGGCGCGCTCTATGTCGGTACGGTCCGCAAGAAGTTCGGAAGCGAAGTCGCCGCCACAAGCTGCATGTGGCTGATGGCCATCGGCACCGGCATCGCCGCCATGAGCAAAATTCCCGCGGTGACGGCCGTGGCGCTGACGCTCTGCGGCGCCGGCTGGATGATGTCGATGGCGCTGTTCAACATCTCGATCCAGCTCTCGGCGCCGCGCTGGGTGTCGGGCCGTGCGCTGGCGGGTTTCCGCAGCGCCAATTCCGGCGGACTCGCGGTCGGAAGCTGGATGTGGGGCTATATGGCCGATCATATCGGCATCCAGACGACGTTTCTGGTCTGCGCCATCGCTCTCAGCCTGTCGCCGCTGGCCGCGATCTGGCTGCGCATGCCGGAGGTGGACGGCACCAACCGCGACGCCGCCGATCCGGCCACCGATCCGGAGGTGCGTCTGGCGCTGACGCCGCGCAGCGGGCCGATCGTGGTCGAACTCGAATACCGGATCGATCCGCAGAACGCCCGCACCTTCTACCGCATCATGCAGGAGGTGCAGTTGAACCGGCAGCGCAACGGCGCCTATGG
Organism: Xanthobacteraceae bacterium; assembly: GCA_041397365.1. Taxonomy (GTDB): domain Bacteria; phylum Pseudomonadota; class Alphaproteobacteria; order Rhizobiales; family Xanthobacteraceae; genus P52-10. Next base: position 40,350 of record JAWKWT010000012.1, on the reverse strand, counting down.
CTGGTCGATCGCCCGCGATGTCGCCGACCCCGCGCTCTGGACCGAACGCTACCATTGCCCGACTTGGTACGACTATCTGCGCCAGCGCAGCCGGCCGACGCTGGCCGAGCGGGCCGTGCAGAAGACCGCCAGCGACATGCATATGGGTCCCGGCCCCGTTCGCATCCGCCGGATGCTGGAGCGTCCGTTCGGCTCGGTCCGCTGGAAGGATGAGACGCCCGATATCGCCATGAACGAAGTGCCGATCGCGGTGCAGACGGCCTCGTCCAGCGGGACCTGAGGCCGCGGCCGGCGACGATGCCTGTTCCGAAGACCAAGGAGAGCACGATGGACGCCAAATATGTACGCTACGAGCAGGAAGGCGAGATCGTCACCATCATGGTCGACCGCCCCGAGCGCAATTGAATGCGATCAGCCGCTGCGTCTATGCCGAACTCGACCAGGCGTTTTCGCGCGCGGAGGACGATGACGGCGTGAAGGTCATCATCGTCGCAGGCGCCGGCGATCATTTCGGCGCGGGGCATGATCTCGGTTCGGCGGAGATGGTGAGCGAGTTGCCGGACTTTCCGCGCGACAACACGCCGATGGGCCGGGTGAAGGACATGGACAGCGGCGTCTATTGGCGGATGCACGACCGCTGGCGCAACATCGGCAAGCCGACCATCGCCATGATCCAGGGCTATTGCATCATGGGATCGTGGATGCTGGCGGCCTGTTGCGATCTCGCGATCGCCTCGGAGGATGCGAAATTCGCCGACCGTTCGGTGCGCTGGGGCAGCGTGCATCACGAATACCCGACGCATTTCTTCGACCTCGGCGTGAAGAAGGCCAAGGAGTATCTCTGGACCGGAGATTTCATCGACGCAGCCACCGCCCGGCAGCTCGGCATGGTCAATCATGTGGTGCCGCGCGCGGAACTGCAGTCGGCGACGAAATGGCTCGCCGAACGCATCGCGCTGAACGATCTGCTGTCGCTGAAACTGTCGAAAATGTCCGTCAATCAGGCGGCCGACATCATGGGCCAATCTGCGGCCGTGCGCGCCTCCGGCAATTTCTGGCTGCTGAGCCATTCGTCGCGGCGCGAAATGGACGGCGACGACCGCGTCGCATGGTCGAAGAAGCAGAACGATCGTTTCAGCGCGCAGGAGCGCGCGACCCCTCGCCCGTGGAAAGACGGCGACCACTAGAGCATCGGGCCGAAAAGTGCGAAGCGGGTTTCGGACAACCCTGATGCCAGAATAAAGAGACCGAGCGATCCCGTGAGCAACTACGACGCCCTGCGCGACTATCTGAAGCGGCAGACCGCCGCCGAATTCGTTCTCTCTTTCGACGAGATCGAGGAGTTGATCGGCCAATCGCTGCCGCGCGCGGCGCAGCGCGCCTCCTGGTGGGAGACGCGCCGCAGTCCGCAGGAAAAGATGCCGCAGCGGGAAGCCTGCCTTGCGGGTGGTTATATCGCGTTCCGCCTGCCCGAAGGCGGTGGCGTGCGCTTCAAACGCGCACGTTGACCGCGTAGCCAATTCCCGCAAAACGGGTGGCCTCTGAAAGGCGGGGGTGGAACAAGTCGGTTTCCGACGTGCGGGTCTCGTGCGAGCCCCAAAAATGCCAACGACCACGACTTGATCTACATGTTGCGCGTACATCCGGCGCAGCAGATCAGAGCGTGGTCGTCCCAGCGACGGAGCGTTTGAGAGCATCGACATCGCCGTTGGAAAGCATATGGTCACGCAATTGCGGTTTTCAAGAGGCGGTCATGGCGAAAAGTTCGAAACCGGCGCAGCCGAAAGCAGCGGCGCCTGACAAATCCGCAAAAAGAGCAGGAAAAAGGACTGTAAAAAAAGCCGCGCCGAAAACCAAGGCGTCTTCAGCTTCGGTGATCGCCGATTCCGGAACCGCGATCGCGCCGCAAACCGTCGAGGGCGGCGGACGCATCTACACCGGCATCGGGGGCTGGACGTTCGAGCCCTGGCGCGGCGTATTCTATCCGGACGGCCTGCCGCATGCGCAGGAGCTGCCCTACGCTTCGCGCCATCTGACCTCGATCGAGATCAACGGCACGTTCTATCGCTCGCAGACGCCGGCGACCTTTCACAAATGGGCGTCCGAGGTGCCGAACGGTTTCGTGTTCTCGGTGAAGGGCGTGCGCTATGTCACCAACCGCCGCGTGCTGGCCGAAGCCGGCGACTCGATCAAGAAATTCATCGATTCCGGCGTGCTCGAACTCGGCGACCGGCTCGGCCCCCTGCTCTGGCAGATGAACCCGCACAAGAAGTTCGACGAGGCGGATTTCGGCAAATTTCTGGAATTGCTGCCGCACAAGGTCGGCAATCAGAAACTGCGGCATGTGGTCGAGGTGCGGCATGACAGCTTCAAGACACCGGCCTTCATCGCGCTTGTGCGACAGTTCAATGTCGGCATCGTCTATTCCGAACACGAGACCTACACCGAGATCGCCGACATCACCTCGGACTTCGTCTATGCGCGCCTGCAAAAGGGCGACGACAAGCTCGCCACGGGCTATCCGCCGAAGGCGCTCGACACCTGGACCGAACGGCTGAAAGTCTGGGCGAAGGGCGGCCAGCCGGCGGACCTGCCGCGCGTCGACAAGGCCGATGCGCCGAAGGTGCCGCGCGACGTGTTCGCCTATGTCATTCACGAGGGTAAGGTGCGCGCGCCGGCGGCGGCGATGGAGCTGATTTCCCGGCTGGGTTAGGCGCGCGACAGCGGAGCAAAGCCAAGGCAAGACCAATGGCGAACACATCTGCGAAGAAAAAACGCCTGTACACGATCGGTTACGAACAGACGCCGCCGAAGGCGGTGCTCGACGAACTTGAAGGCGCGGGCGTGAAACTGCTGGTGGATGTGCGCGCCGTCGCGTCGTCGCGCCGGCCGGGATTTTCCAAGGGCGCGCTTTCGGCCGGACTGAAGGAACGCGGCATCGGTTATATTCATCTGCGCGCTCTCGGCACGCCGAAAGAAGGACGGATCGCGGCCAGGTCCGGCGACGTCAAGACGATGCATCGCATCTACATGAAGCATCTGAAGACCCCGCAAGCGAAAGAAGAGATGGACGAACTCGCTGCGCTGGTCGAGACGGCGGGCCCCGTCTGCATCCTCTGCTACGAGCGCGACCATCGGGTCTGCCACCGAAAATTCATCGCGGAGATCATCGAGGAGCGCGAGCACGTCACGATCGAAGATCTCGTCGCGCCGCAATTCTAGTTTGATGCGCCGCACTGGATCTCATTGCCGCTGGGGACGCAGCCATCGTTCCCCTTGCAGAGCAAACGACATCCGCCCATACTCGCGACATTGATATTAAATATTGCTGTTTATCGTCGATAGTATGGCGAGTGCGTCGTCATGGGTCGTGTTGCGGACAGACTATGGCTCGGAACCTTGCTGATGCTGGGCACTCCCAGCTCCGCCCTTGCGACATGGGACGACGACACGCGTGATTTCCTGCGCGGCGGCCACACCGCCGAGACGGTTATGCTGTTCGCCGGCTTCGATATCTGGCGGAACGGACTCTCGGGCCATGCGGGGCTGCTATGGGCGCCGCAAACGCTCACGCGGGACGGGTTTCTCATAAAATTGCTGTCGGCCGGCGGCGCCTATCGCTACCGTTCGGGCGGCGTCAACGTGATCGGCGTGCATGCGCTCGACTCGATCATGGCCGGCTATCGGCTTGAGCGAAACGGTTTCGAGCTTCGCATGTTTGTCGGGCCGGACTTTCAATATCACCGGCTGAGCACGTTCGACTTCAACAACAAGCTGCAAGGCATGCTCTACGGCGTGCGCGTCAACGCCGAAGCCTGGTGGCAGCCGGTGCCGGACGTGATGGTCGCAGCGTCAGCGTCGGGATCGACGATCGGCAACACGTTCGGCGCGCGCGCAGCCTTCGGCTGGCGCTTCATGGATCATTTCTTCGCCGGCCCCGAAATCGAAACGTTCACGGATTTCCACTATCGGCAGTATCGCGTGGGGGCGCATGTCACCGCCTTCCGCACCGGCGATTTCGAATGGTCGCTCGGCGGCGGTTACGCGATCGACAACAACAGCCGCTCCGGCGCCTATGGCCGCTTCGGTGTCCTGACGCGACGTTGAATACTTCCGACGTCGCTCATCCCCGCGCGTCGCAGGCCCAGGCACGGATCACGCAATCCTTGCCACCGAACTTGTAACAATTTTTGGTCGCGCCGTTCAGCGCCGCGGAAATCTTCGGCGCCACCGCATAACCATGCGCGCCGCACGGATTCGCCATGTCGATCGACAGCGCCGCGCACGCACGCGCCATCGGGATCGCCTTGCAATCGCCATGGCACTGCTTCTTCGCCGCCTCGACCGCATCCCTGGAGCGGCCGAAATCGAACGCATGCCCAAAAGCGCCGCACTGGCCGACGGCGAGCGCGCCCGCCGCACGCGCCTCCGGCCCCGCCATCGCGCTCACGATCAGCGCGACCGCGACAGCCATCGCGCGCAAAAACAGTTTTGGCAAAGGAGCCCCCTCCCCGAACAACGGAGAGCAGGCTAGGCAAAAGCAGTTGCCGTTTGGTGAAGACGGAACCGGATGCGGCGGCGGGTCGCGGTTAGCCGCGCGCGAGCGCCAGCGCCTCCGGCGTGTCGATATCGAGAAACGCGCGCTGCCCGTCGGTCTCGACCTCCACCACGGCTTCCGCATGGCGCGCGATCATATGACGCGCGCCGACATCGCCTTCGAGCGTCATCAGTTCGTCGAAGAAACGGCGCGACCACAGCACGGGATTGCCGCGCCGCCCCTCGGCGGCCGGCAGCACCACCAGCGCGCCCTTGTCCGGAGCGAACGCGCCGATCAGCCGATCGATCAGCCCGGCATCGACCAGCGGCATGTCGCCGAGGCAGACGATCGCGCCGTCCGCCTCATCCGGCACGGCGGCGATGCCGGCCTTCACCGAACTGGCGATGCCGCTGGCATAATCCTCGTTGGCGACGAAGCGGACGTTCAAGCCACCCAGCGCTGCGCGGACCCGCTCCGCCTGATGGCCGGTAACGACCAGCACCGGACCTGCCTGCGAACTGAGCGCCTGTTCGGCGACGATCCGCACCAGCGGTTTTCCGCCCAATGTTTCCAGAAGCTTGTTCGGCCCGCCCATGCGACTGGAGCGCCCGGCCGCCAGCACGATCGCGGCGACCTTGCGATTGCCCTCGGCCGGCGACACCACGCGCAGCTGCGGACGGGTGACGATTTCCATCAGCAGGCCGCCGACGCCGAGCCCGGTGATATCCGCGCGCGTCACCGGCAGGCCGGCGAGCAGCCGCATCAGAATCCAGTCGAAACCGTTTTCCTTCGGCGAGCGCGCGCAGCCCGGCGCGCCCAGCACCGGCGTCGCACCAACCCGGCCGACCAGCATCAGATTGCCCGGATCCACCGGCATGCCGAAATGCTCGACCATGCCGCCGACGCTCTCGATGGCCGCCGGGATCACGTCGCGCCGGTCGGCGATCGCCGACGCGCCGAACACGATCACCAGCTCCGCGCCCTCGCCGAGCAGCGCGGCGATGGCGGCGGTGAGCTGATCCTTGTCATGCTGAATCCGCCGCTCGGCGATGATCTTCGCCTCCGCAGGTGCGAGCCGCTCCGCCGTCACCTTCAGCGTCTTGTCGATGACCTTTGGCGCGAGCCCCGGCAGCAGCGTCGAGACGATGCCAACCTTCTTGATCCGATATGGCGCGACGCGCAGCACGTCCTTGCCGACGCTGGCGACGGCCGCATCGCGCAACCGCGCCGGCATGCCGAACGGCACGATCTTGACCGTGGCGATCATCTCGCCCTCGACCACCGGCTTGAAATTGGCGAGCGTCGCCAGCGTAATCGCCTCGTCGACGCGGTTGATACTGTCGACTGCCTCGCGATCCACCACCAGCACGCCGGCATTCGCCGCGAACAGATTCGAACGGCCCGTGAAGGCGCGCTCGACGATCACGCCGTCACCGCCGATCGCGCCCGCAATGTCGGCCGCAGCTTCGTCCTCCGACACATCGCCCGCGTCGAGCTTTGCGACGACGATCTCGGCGACGCCGGCCTTGGTCATCGCCTCGGCTTCGGCTTCGCCGATGACGACACCCTTCTTCAGAACGAGACCGTTCTGGCGGATGCTGTGAACCGTCACGCCGCCGATCGCCTCGAACGGTGTCATCGCGCCGAATTTCATGCCGGCTCCCGCGCAAGAGGAGCGGTTACCGTCTTCGGCATACGCAATTGCGCGGTGATCTCGGCGATGATCGAAACCGCGATCTCAGCCGGCGACACCGCGCCGATATTCAAGCCAATCGGCGCATGAATCCGCGCGAGCTGCGCGTCCGACAGGCCCTGCTGCTTCAGCCGTTCCAGCCGTCGCCCATGCGTCTTTCGCGATCCGAGCGCACCGATATAGAAACAGTCCCGCTCCAGTGCGTGGATCAGCGCCGGATCGTCGATCTTCGGATCATGCGTGAGCGCGACGAATGCCGTGTAGCGATCGACATTCAGCGGCGGCAGCGCCACCTCCGGCCATTCGGCGATCAGCGGCACGTCGGGGAAACGTTCGGGGCTGGCGAAGGCGGTGCGCGGATCGATCACCGTCACGTCGTAATCCAGCGCGCTAGCCATCGGCGCCAGCGCCTGACTGATATGGACAGCCCCGATCACCACCAGCCGCGCGGTCGGCGCATGCACGGTGATGAACAGGTTGCGGCCGTCGATCTCGACCAGGCCGCTCTTGCCCATGCGCAGATGCTTGTCGAGTTCGCCGCTGAGCGAATCGTGCGCGATGTCGGCAGCCTTCACCAGCCGCTGTTCGCCGCTCTCCATGTCGGTCACGAGCAGCGCCGGCCGTCGCGCGGCGCGCTCCGCATTCAGCGCGGCCAGCGTTTCGGTTCTCACGGCCCGACCTTTTCGACAAAGACGCGGATGGTGCCGCCGCAGGACAGGCCGACCTGCCACGCCGTCTCGTCGGCGACGCCGAACTCCAGCATCTTCGGCGCGCCGCTTTCGATCACCTCCAGCGCCTCCGTCACCACCGCGCCTTCGACGCAGCCGCCGGAGACGGAGCCGAGAAACGCGCCTTCGTCGTTGATAACGAGATGCGAGCCGGTCGGCCGCGGCGCGGAGCCCCAGGTCTGCACCACCGTCGCCAGGGCGACGCCGTGTCCGGCCCTGGTCCAGTCTTCGGCGGTTTTGAGAATGTCGTCGTCGCGGCTGAGCATGGTCGCCTCCCCTCAGGCTGCGAAGCGGTTATCGATGCGATTGCGGGACGGGGCCGATGACAGCGCATCGATCAGGTCGCCAATCGACTTTAGATTGTGCACGGTGCGGAATTCGTCAACATGCGGCAGCATCATTTTGATGCCTTGCGCCTTCGGCTCGAAGCCGGAATAGCGCAGCAGCGGGTTCAGCCAGATCAGCCGCCGGCAGGATCTGCGCAGCCGGTCCATCTCGAAACCGAGCCGGTCATCGGCCTCGCGTTCGAGCCCGTCGGTAATCAGCAGCACGATCGCGCCCTGTCCCAGCACGCGACGCGCCCACAGCTTGTTGAACGCATGCAGTGAGGGCGCGATGCGCGTGCCGCCGGACCAGTCCTCCACCAGCGCCGAGCAGCGCGCCAGCGCATCGTCCGGATCGCGGGCACGCAACGCGCGCGTGATGTTGGTCAGCCGCGTGCCGAACAGAAACACCGAGACGCGCTTGCGGGCGTCCGTCACTGCATGCAGGAAATGCAGGAACAGCCGCGTGTATTCGCTCATCGAGCCGGAAATATCGAGCAGCGCGACGATCGGCACCGGCTTGTCGATGTGACCCAGCCGATGCAGGTTGACGATCTCGCCGCCGGTGCGAAGACTGCCGCGCAGCGTGCGCCGCAGATCGAGTTTGTGGCCCGTCCGCAAAGGCTGGAAGCGACGCGTCGGCCGCTCCGCCAGCGGCAGCGTCATGCGCTGGATCGCGCGCTTCACCTCGTCGATCTCCGCCGCGCTCATCTGCGCGAAGTCTTTGCTCTGCAAGACTTCCTCGTCGGAGACGGAAAGCTGCATTTCGCGCGCCGAGGTCTCGCGCTCCTGCACCAGGTCGCGCTGCGACAGCGCCTCCTGCACGCGGCGCGAGGCGGGCGGCGGCGGCTTCTGCTCGGGCTGGCCCGGCAACGGCACGGCGTCGACGAGTTGGTCCCAGTTCTGCTCGACGCGGAAGAACAGGTCGAACGCCTGCGCGAAGATCGCCGCATGCTCGTGGCGCTTGACGAACACGCTCTCCAGCGCCGCGAACACATCGGCGCGATTGTCGAGGCCGACCACTTCCAGCGCCTTCAAGGCGTCGATCGTCGCACCGGGACCGACAGGCAGGCCGGCCGCGCGCAACGCCCGCGCAAAGCCGATGATGTTGTCGGCGATGGCGCCCTTGGTTGCGGTTCTGCGACGCCGTCAGGCATGCGCGGCCTATCTTGTTTTGGTCGAGGTCGCCGTTTCCAGCGTTTTCGCCAGCGTGTCGCCCTGCATGCGGGCGATGTCGTCCTGATATTTCAACAGCGCGCCGAGCGAATCGCCGACCACCTGCGGCGTCAGCGTTTTCGCATCGAGTTCGCGCAGGGCCGTAGCCCAGTCCAAGGTTTCGGCGACGCCCGGCGGCTTGAACAGATCTTCTCCGCGCAATGCTTGAACGAAGGCGACCACCTGCTCCGACAATTTCGCGGAGATTCCGGAGACGCGCGATTTGACGATGGCGATCTCGCGCTCGGCGGACGGATAATCCACCCAGTGATAGAGGCAGCGCCGCTTCAGCGCGTCGTGAATTTCGCGCGTGCGGTTGGAGGTGACGATGACGATCGGCGGCTTCTGAGCCTTCACCGTGCCGAACTCCGGGATCGTCACCTGAAAGTCCGAGAGGATTTCCAAAAGGAAGGCCTCGAACGCCTCGTCGGCACGGTCGAGTTCGTCGATCAGCAGTACCGGCGGACCGGCGACATCCGCTTCGAGCGCCTGCAACAGCGGCCGCTTGATGAGGAACTGCTCGGAAAACACGTCCTGCGACAGGCGCTCGCGATCGGTTTCGCCGGAGGCTTCCGCAAGGCGGATCGCGATCATCTGCGCGGCGGAATTCCACTCATAGACGGCGGACGAGACGTCGAGCCCTTCATAGCATTGCAGGCGGATCAGCTTGCGTCCGAGCGCCGTCGCCAGCACCTTGGCGATTTCGGTCTTGCCGACGCCGGCCTCGCCTTCCAGGAACAGCGGCCGCCCCATCTTCAGCGACAGAAACGTGACGGTCGCAAGCGCGCGCTCGGCGAGATAGCCATGGCTCAGAAGCAGTTCGAGCGTCGCATCGACCGAATCCGGGATCGCAATGGTGGTCATGGCAGCCCCCGATCCGTGCCGGGCCTGCTCAAGCGTTCGCCGCTTCGACGGCGCGGCGCGCGAGAACGCCAATCAGATGCGCGCGATATTCGGCGCTGCCATGCAGGTCGCTGTTCAGCCCGTCGGGCGAAACGGCGAGACCGTCGAGCGCCTTTGGCGAGAAACGTTTCTTCAGCGCCTCCTCGAATTCGGGCACGCGGAACACGCCGTCGCCGCCAGCGCCCGTCACCGCGACGCGCACCTCGGACGGGCGGCGCGCGACGAACACGCCGACCAGAGCATAGCGCGAAGCCTGATTGCGGAATTTGACGTAGGCCGCCTTCTTCGGCAGCGGGAATTGCACGCGGACGATGATCTCGTCAGGCTCCAGCGCCGTCGTGAACAGGCCCTGAAAGAATTCCTCGGGCTTCAGCTTGCGCTTGTTGGTGACGATGGTCGCGTCCAGCGCCAGCACGGCGGCCGGGTAATCCGCGGTCGGATCGTTGTTGGCGAGCGAGCCGCCGATCGTGCCCATATGGCGGACGGCCGGATCGCCGATCAGCGAGGCGAGATGGGCGAGCGCCGGAATGTTCGCCTTCACCACATCGGAGTTGGCGACGCTGACATGCCGCGCCATCGCCCCGATCACCAGCGCGCGGCCCTTCATCTCGATCGTGTCGAGCCCCTCGATCTTCGACAGATCGACGAGCTGCGTCGGCCGCGCCAGCCGCTGCTTCATCACCGGCACCAGCGTATGACCACCCGCGATCAGCTTGGCGTCCTCGCTCTTGGCGAGAAGATTGGCGGCCTGACGAACCGTGCCGGGACGGACAAACTTGAATTCGTACATCGTCGTATCCCCGAACCTACGCCGTCTGTCCCATCGCCTTCGCGCCGGCCGCGATCGATTTGACGATGTTGTGATAGCCGGTGCAGCGACAGAGATTGCCCTCCAGCTCCTCGCGAATGGTGTGATCGTCGAGATCGTGCCCCTTGCGCTTGACCATATCCACGGCGGTCATAATCATGCCCGGCGTGCAGAAGCCGCATTGCAGGCCGTGATTTTCGCGAAACGCCTCCTGCATCGGATGCAGCGGCGCGCCATCGGCGGCGAGCCCTTCGATCGTCAGGACCTCCGCTCCATCGGCCATCACCGCCAGCGTGGTGCAGGATTTCACCGCCCGGCCGTTCAGGTGAACCACGCACGCGCCGCATTGCGAGGTGTCGCAGCCGACATGGGTGCCGGTCAGGCGCAGGTTTTCACGCAGGAATTGAACCAACAGCATCCGCGGATCGATGTTCGCCGAATGCGCCGTTCCGTTGACGGTTATCGAAACTTTCGCCACCCAATTTCCTCCTGCGATGCTTACGGCACGGCAATTGATCGCCCGGCAATCCGGGTTTTGGAAACGATCTAAAGCGTATGATAGGGAGCAATTCGGTCCCTAGCAACCGCGGGTCACGGTTGCTTGCCTTGCACGGCGTCGGCGAAATTGGAGAAGAATTCGTCCGCCAGCTTCTTGGCGGAGCCATTGATGAGCCGTTGGCCGAGCTGCGCCAGCTTGCCGCCGATCTGCGCCTCGACATTATAGGTGAGCGCGGTGCCGCCATCCTGTTCGGCCAGCGCCACGGTCGCGCCGCCCTTGGCGAAGCCGGCGACGCCGCCCTCGCCTTCGCCGGCGATCTTGTAGCCGTTCGGCGGATCGAGTTCACTGAGCGTGACGCGGCCTTTGAAGCGCGCCGACACCGGCCCGACCTTCATCTTGGCGACGGCGCGGAATTCGGTGTCCGAAACCTTCTCAAGTTCCTCGCAGCCCGGAATGCAGGCTTTCAGCACCTCGGCGTCGTTGAGTTTCGCCCACACCACCTCGCGGGGCGCGCTCAACTGATACGCGCCGCTCATCGTCATCGCCATGGGAAGACCCTCCAACGTCTTGGACGCGCCGGCAGCAAGGGCCGCATGCGTCGCCTCCATGATTAGAGCAGACCGGGCCGGTTGCAAAGTCATCAAGTGGAGAGGGCGGCCTCGCCCCGCGGCTCAGGCCGGCTGCTGCGCGGGCACACGCCGCGGCACGCCGTAGCTGCGCGAATCGACCACCAGCAGAACGAGGCCCGATACAAGCATCAGCGTCTCGGTCGCGTGCAACTGCATCGCCGCCGTCTCGCCGACCTTCGCCGCCAGAATCATGCTGACGCCGCTCACGAGCCCCCCGACCGCCAGCGCGAAGGCGAGCGGCTCGTCGCTCGCGCCCGACTCCCGCCGCGACAGGCCGAGCGACAGAACCGCGAACAGCGCGAAATAGGTCACGACCAGAAATTTCGCGAGTGCGAGCAGCCAGGCGAACCGCACCATGCCGAGTGTCGTGAAAGCGAAATAGTCGTTGGCGAACATTGCCGGGCCGATATTCGCCCGGTCATAGATGCCGCGCAGCGGAAAGATCACGATCTTCAACAGCGCCGACATCCACACCGGCACAAAATAGACCGCCAGCAGGAGGCCGTTGAAAGTCGTAATGCGCCAGCCGTTCGCCATCATCGCCGTCCCGTTCAAGACGGCGAGCTAACGCGGAGCGAATTGGCCGCGCAATTTAAACCATTCGTTTACCTTAATACCCCCGGATTTCTGCGTTTCGTTGCAAATCGCAAACTCCGGAGACCGGCCGCGAAACGGCAAAAGCCCCGCTCGCGCGGGGCCTCTGTCGGGTCCGATTCTCCATATTATAAGGCGCGTCGGACCGCTCCGATCACTTCTGGTCCGGCCGATGCTGGCCCTGCTGACCGGGTTTGCTCTGGTCCTGCTGCTGCTGACCGGGCTTTTGACCACCGCCCTGCTGCTGCTGACCGGGCTTCTGGTTCGGATTCTGATTCGGATTTTGGTTCTGCTGATTCTGCTGGTTCATGACCAACTCCTGTTTGAGTGAACATCCATTCAACGCCAGTCCTGGCGTCCGGGTTGCATGAAAGCGCGAGTTCCGGCGAGGTATTCCTGCGGCGAAGCGGCGGCCGCCGCATGGCGGCGGAACCGTCCGCCGCCGCGTCATGATGACCGTGGACAGCAATGCGCCGGTCCCCTGCCCCGGTTGCCGCTGCCGGTTCCCGCTGCTACCAGTTTACAGGCGGCGCGGTCGCGACTGCCGGATCGGTTTCGCGGCGGCGCATGGAATATTTTGCTCAGCAGCTCATCAACGGCATTGCGCTCGGCTCCATCTACGGCCTGATCGCCATCGGCTACACGATGGTCTACGGCATCGTCGGCATGATTAATTTCGCCCATGGCGACATCTTCATGATCGGCGGGTTCATCTCCCTGATCGCGTTTCTCGTTCTGGTATCGATCGGCCTGACCTCGGTGCCTCTCATCCTGCTGCTGGTGCTGCTGGTGGCGATGGCAACGACCGCGCTTTACGGCTGGACGGTGGAGCGCATCGCCTACCGCCCGCTCCGCCAGTCGTTCCGCCTCGCGCCGATGCTGTCGGCGATCGGGATGTCGTTCGTGCTCGGCAATTTCGCGCAGGTGTCGCAAGGCGCGCAGGTCAAGGCGGTGCCACCGATCGTCAGCGGCGGCTACACGCTGCTGGAGCGAAACAATTTCGCGGTGCAGCTCTCCAACGTGCAGATCATCGTCGTCGTCACAACGATCGTTCTGCTGACGCTGTTCTCGTTCCTGGTGGCGAAGACGCGGTTCGGCCGCGACATGCGCGCCTGCGAACAGGACAAGACGATGGCCGCGCTGCTCGGCGTCGACACCGACCGCACCATCTCGATGACCTTCGTGATCGGGGCTGCGCTCGCCGCCGTCGCCGGGCTGATGTACCTGCTCTATTACGGCGTCGTCGATTTCTACATGGGGTTCATCGCCGGCATCAAAGCCTTTACCGCGGCGGTGCTGGGCGGCATCGGCTCGCTGCCCGGAGCGATGCTGGGCGGCCTCGCGATCGGGCTGATCGAGACGTTCTGGTCGGCCTATTTCTCGGTCGAGTACAAGGACGTCGCGGCGTTCTCGATCCTGATCGTGGTGCTGATCTTCATGCCGACCGGCATTCTCGGCCGTCCCGAGATCGAGAAAGTCTGATGGCGAGCGACGCGACCGCGCCCGCCCCGGCCTCGTCCGCCGCCGCGCCGCGCGCGGCCTTCATCCTGAAAAAGGCCGGCATCAGCGCGCTGGTCGCGTTCTTCCTGTTCGTGCTGATGATCGGCATCCGCACCGATGCCGGACCGTCGGCGCAACTGATCTACTGGACGCGCTTCGGCCAGCTCGCGGCCGTGGTCGCGGCGGTGTTCGGCGGCAGCATCCTGATCGAGCTGCTGCGCCACCGCTTTCGCCATGTCGAGCCGGCGAGTCTCGTTCCGGCCTCGCTCGAACGCCCGCTGGCGGCGCTCGGACAGTGGATCGGCCCGGCGCTGCTCGGCTTCACGCTCTTGATGCCGGTGATCTTCTACGATCAGCGCTACATCCTCGATCTAGGCATTCTGGTGCTGACCTATGTCATGCTCGGCTGGGGGCTGAACATCGTCGTCGGTCTCGCCGGCCTGCTCGACCTCGGTTACGTCGCCTTCTATGCGGTCGGCGCTTATTCCTATGCGCTGCTGGCGACCACCTTCGATCTGTCGTTCTGGATCTGCCTGCCGTTGGCCGGCATTCTCGCCGCGTTCTGCGGCATCCTGCTGGGCTTCCCGGTGCTGCGCCTGCGCGGCGACTATCTGGCGATCGTGACGCTGGCCTTTGGGGAGATCATCCGTCTCGTCCTCATCAACTGGTCGAACGTCACCGGCGGGCCGAACGGCATCAGCGGCATTCCGCGCCCCTCCTTCTTCGGCCTTCCGTTCGATGCGTCCGACGAGGGCTTCGCCGCGCGATTCGGCCTCGAATTCTCGTCGACGCATCGTATCGTGTTTCTGTTCTACATCATTCTCGCATTGGCGCTCTTGACCAACTGGGCGACCATCCGCCTGCGCCGCCTGCCGATCGGACGCGCCTGGGAGGCGTTGCGCGAGGACGAGATCGCCTGCCGCTCGCTCGGCATCAACACCACCACGACGAAGCTGACCGCCTCGCCGTCGGCGCGATGTTCGGCGGTTTCGCGGGCTCGTTCTTCGCCACCCGGCAAGGCTTCATCAGCCCCGAATCCTTCTCCTTCCTCGAATCCGCGCTGATCCTCGCCATCGTCGTGCTCGGCGGCATGGGCTCGCAGCTCGGCGTGGTGCTGGCGGCGGTGGCGATGGTCGGTGGCGCCGAACTGTTCCGGGGCCTCGAACAATACCGCATGATGGTGTTCGGCATGGCGATGGTGCTGCTGATGGTCTGGCGTCCGCGCGGCCTGATCGGACACCGCGCGCCGACCGTCTTTCTTCACGACACCAGGACGACGATCTCCTCCTCCCTCGTCAAGGAGGGGCACGGATGACGGACGCCGCCGACAACATCCTTGAGGTCACGCATCTGTCGATGCGCTTCGGCGGCATTGTCGCTATCGGCGACATGAGCTTTTCGGCCGGCCGCGGAAAGATCACCGCGATCATCGGCCCGAACGGCGCGGGCAAAACCACGGCGTTCAACTGCATCACCGGCTTCTACAAGCCGACCACCGGCATGATGCAACTCACGCATGCCGACGGGCAGACGTTCCTGCTCGAACGGCTGTTCGACTATCGCATTTCGAAACTGGCGAAAGTCGCCCGCACCTTCCAGAACATCCGCCTGTTCGCCGGCATGACGCTGCTGGAAAACCTGCTGGTGGCGCAGCACAACACGCTGATGCGCGCCTCCGGCATGACATTTCTCGGCCTGATCGGCGCACCCGGCTTCGCCAGCGCCGAGCGCGAGGCGATCGAGCGCGCGCGCTACTGGCTCGACCGCATCAAACTGCTCGACCGCGCCGACGACGCCGCCGGCAATCTCGCTTATGGCGATCAGCGGCGGCTGGAAATCGCCCGCGCGATGTGCTCGGAACCGGTGCTGCTCTGTCTCGACGAGCCGGCGGCCGGACTGAACGCGCGCGAAAGCGGCGCGCTGAACGAATTGCTGCTGGCGATCCGCGCCGATCACGGCACCTCGATCCTTTTGATCGAGCACGACATGTCGGTGGTGATGGAAATCTCAGACCATGTCGTGGTGCTGGATCATGGTGTGAAGATCGCCGACGGTACCTCGGAAGGGATGTGCGCGACGATCCGGCGATCGCCGCCTATCTCGGCACCGACGAGGAAAACCGCCGGAGCGGTGATGGAGGAACAGCCGTGACGGCGCTCCTCCAGATCACCGGACTTCGCGCGGCCTATGGCAAGATCGTTGCCCTGAAAGGCGTCGACCTCGAAGTCCGCAGCGGCGAGATCGTGGCGCTGATCGGCTCCAACGGCGCGGGCAAATCGACTTTGATGATGAGCATCTTCGGCCGCCCGCGCGCGCAGGCCGGACGCATCGTCTATGACGGGCAGGACATTACCGACGTTCCGACGCATGCGATCGCGCGGCTGCGCATCGCCCAGTCGCCGGAAGGCCGCCGTATCTTCCGCGCATGATGGTGATGGAAAACCTGGTAAATGGGCGCGGACGCCGCCGGCGACGACCGCACAGGCAACGCGGACGATCTGGAGCGCGTGCTGACGCTGCTTCTCGATCCTGAGGCAGCGGCTGACGCAGCGCGGCGGCACGCTGTCGGGCGGCGAACAGCAGATGCTCGCGATCGCCCGCGCGCTGATGAGCCGGCCGCGCCTGTTGCTGCTCGACGAGCCGTCGCTCGGGCTCGCGCCGCTCATCACCCGGCAGATCTTCGACGCGATCCGCCAGCTCAACCGCCGCGACGGACTGACGGTGCTGATCGTCGAGCAGAACGCCAATCATGCGCTGCGGCTCGCCCATCGCGGCTATGTCATGGTCAATGGCAGCATCACGCTGAGCGGCCCCGGCGAGGAATTGCTGCGCCGGCCGGAAATCCGCGCCGCCTATCTCGAAGGGGGGCGGCACCGATGCCCCAACTCTATTCGGAGTGGGCGCGCTGCTGCACGTCGTGTTCCTCACCTTCATTCTGGGATGCGGCTGCGCCTGGCTCGCGGGCCGTAGCCATCGCCCAGGACATGGCGACCGGCGCGTGGTCGCCGTCGCGGCGATGATCCTGATGGGGTTGGCGCGCTTCCTGCATTTCGCGTTGTTCGACGAGCCGCTGCTGGAACCCCTCACCTATCTGTTCGAAACCGCCTGCCTGACCGCCACGGCGCTGGTGTCGTGGCGGTGCGCGCGGGCGCGCCAGATGGTGCGCCAATATTACTGGTTGTATGAGCTGGCCGGTCCGCTGGCCTGGCGGCTGCGCCAAGATGTACCGGCAAAAACCCCGTAAAATACAAGTTTGGCGGTGACTTGAGCCGGAATCCGGTCGAGAATGCGCGCCGTCACAATCACGCCGGACCTCGCTCCGGCCGCTGTCGCAAGGAGAAGCGGATGAAACACTTCACATTGGCGGGTCTGGCTTTCGGCGCGTCGGTCGCGCTGGCCGCGGGCGGATGGACGCCGGCCTTGGCGCAGGACATCACCATCGCGGTCGCGGGCCCCATGACCGGCGGCGAAGCCGCGTTCGGTCGCCAGATGAAGAACGGCGCGGAGCAGTTCATCGCCGATTTCAATGCCGGCCCCGGCCTGCTCGGCAAGAAGCTGAAGCTGGAAATCGGCGACGACGCCTGCGATCCGAAGCAGGCGCGCTCGGTCGCTGAAAAACTTTCCAGCATGAAGATCCCCTTCGTCGCGGGTCACTTCTGCTCCTCGTCGTCGATTCCGGCTTCGGAAGTTTACGCCGAGAGCGGCGTGTTGCAGATCACGCCGGGCTCGACCAACCCGACCTTCACCGAACGCAAGCTCTGGAACACGATGCGCGTCTGCGGCCGTGACGACCAGCAGGGTCTCGTCGCCGCCGAATACATCGCCAAGAATTTCAAGGGCAAGAACATCGCCATCCTGAACGACAAGTCGACCTACGGCAAAGGCCTCGCCGACGAAAACCAAGAAGGCGCTGAACAAGGCCGGCGTCAAGGAGAAGATGTTCGAGTCCTACAACAAGGGCGACAAGGATTTCACCGCGATCGTCTCGCGCATGAAGCGCGACAATATCGATCTCGTCTATCTCGGCGGCTACCATCAGGAAGGCGGGCTGCTGATGCGCCAGATGCGCGATCAGGGTCTCAAGACCGTGCTGATGGCGGGCGACGCGCTGAACGACAAGGAGTTCGCCAATACCGGCCCCGCCGCCGAGGGCGTGCTGTTCACCTTCGGCCCCGACCCGCGCAACAAGGCGACCGCCAAGGCCGTCGTGGAAAAATTCAAGGCGAAGAACATCGATCCGGAAGGCTACACGCTCTACACCTACGCCGCGATGCAGGTGTGGACGCAGGCCGCCGCCAAGGCCGGCACCACCGACCCGAAAAAAGTCGCCTCAACCGCCAAGGCCGGCGAATGGGACACCGTGCTCGGCAAGCTCTCGTTCGATGCCAAGGGCGATCTCAAGGTGATCGACTACGTCGTCTACAAGTTCGACGCCAAGGGCAACTACGCAGAGATCAATCCCGGCAAGGGCTCGTGAGGGCGTCAAGCTGACGACGGCTTCGTGATCGCTCAAGCGATTGCTCAAACAACGAAGGCCGCCCTCTAAGGGCGGCCTTTTTTGTATTTGTGGGCGGTTCAGCCTACCCGAATTTCGCCAGCGCCGGGAACGTCTCCAGCATCCAGATGCTGACATGGGTGATAGTGCCGGTGAGGAACGCGATGCCGGTGACGATCATCAGCACGCCCATCGCGCGCTCGACATTGACGAGCTGCGATTTGAAACGCGCGAACAGCGCCGAGAACCGCTCGACCGCGAACGCCGCGAGCAGGAACGGAATGCCGAGGCCAGCGGAATAGACCGCCAGCAGGCCGGCGCCCTTCGCCACCGTCGCTTCCGAGGCCGCCACAGCCAGGATCGCGGCGAGGATCGGTCCGATGCACGGCGTCCAGCCGAAGGCGAAAGCGAGCCCCATCGCATATGCGCCCCACAGCCCGACCGGCTTCGACATGCCGAGCCGCCCTTCCCGCATCAACAGGCCGATGCGCGTCAGGCCGAGGAAGTGCAGTCCCATGATGATGATGACGATGCCGGCGACGATCGACAGCTCCGCAGACCACGCGCGCACCAGTCCGCCGATGATGCTCGCGCTCGCGCCGAGCGCGACGAACACGGTGGAAAAGCCGAGCACGAACACCAATGCGGAAATCATCACGGCCCGGCGCGAGGTGTTGCGCGACTGATCGGCCGCGACATTCTCGATTGTCGCGCCCGTCAGATAGACGAGATAAGGCGGCACCAGCGGCAGCACGCAGGGAGAAAGAAAGCTGATGATTCCCGCCACCAGCGCGGCGAAGATGGAGATTTCGGAGCCCATGGCCTGCTCTAATGCGACGTATTCGCTCGCCGGCGCAAGTGCCTGATGCCATGCTCCGTATGTTGTGACGCAGCCGTGATCGCAAACCGGCGGTTGACCGTCTCGTGCGTCTGCGGTCATTTGCAAGGAGGACGCGACACGGAATCATACCACCGGGCGACACGATGAAGAACCTCATCACCGACATTGCCGGCGTCAAAGTCGGCCACGCCGACGATCCCGCGCTCGCCTCCGGTGTCACCGCGATCATCTTCGACGAACCGGCCGTCGCCTCCATCGACATTCGTGGCGGCGGACCCGCCTCGCGCGACGTGACCCTGCTGGAGCCGGGCAATACGGTGGAGACCATCAACGGCGTGACGCTGTCGGGCGGCTCCGCCTTCGGACTGGAAGCGGCCGCCGGAGCGATGGCGTGGCTGGCCGAACAGGGCCGCGGCTTCGTCATCGGTCCCGCCATCGTTCCGATCGTGCCCGGCGCGTCGGTGTTCGACCTCATCAATGGCGGCAACAAGGATTGGGGCCGCTTCGCGCCTTACCGGGACCTGGGTTACGCCGCGGCCGCGGCGGCCTCATCCGACTTCGCGCTCGGCAGCGTCGGCGCGGGGCTCGGCGCAACCACGGTCAATCTGAAGGGCGGGCTGGGTTCGGCCTCCGCCGTCACCGCCTCCGGCATCAGGGTCGGCGCCATCGTCGTCGTCAACGCTGTCGGCAGCGCCGTCGTCGGCGACGGGCCGTGGTTCTGGGCCGCGCCGTTCGAGACGAACCGCGAGTTCGGCGGAAAACATCATCCTGACGCCTACACCGCGGACATGCTCGCGGTCCGCATGAAGGGCGCGGCAAGCGCGCGGGCGGGCGAAAACACCACCATCGCCATGGTCGTGACCGATGCGCGGCTGACCAAGGCGGACGTGAAGCGGCTCGCGATTATCGCCAACACCGGCTTCCCGATGGCGCTGCGGCCGGTGCATGCGCCGCTCGACGGCGACCTGTTGTTCGCCGCCGCCACCGGCGTCAAACCGGTCGACGGGCTGGCGGAGCTGACCGAGATCGGCACGCTCGCGGCCAGCACGCTGTCGCGCGCGATCGCCCGCGGCGTCCATGAGGCAACCGCGCTGCCCTTCCCCGGCGCGCTGCCGGCGTGGAAGGATCGGTTCGCCAAAAGGTAGGTTCGAAGTTCACTTCATTCTGACAGGCTCGCGCATTGCCCCTGCGGACCCTGCGTGTTACGCGGAGCCGAATTCGTAAAGAGAGAGCCGCGAAAGAGAGCCAAATGTCGCGCCCGCTGGTGATCGCCCCGTCCATTCTTGCGTCCGATTTTTCCAAACTCGGCGAGGAGGTCCGCGCGGTCGATAGAGCCGGCGCGGACTGGATTCATCTCGACCCGATGGACGGCCATTTCGTGCCGAACATCACATTCGGCCCGGACGCCATCAAGGCGATGCGGCCGCATTCAACGAAGATCTTCGACACGCATCTGATGATCGCGCCGGTCGATCCGTATCTCGAAGCCTTCGCCAAGGCGGGCTCGGACATCATCACGGTTCACGCGGAGGCGGGCCCGCATCTGCATCGCTCGCTGCAGGCGATCCGCGCACTCGGCAAGAAGGCCGGCGTCTCGCTCAATCCGGCGACGCCGATTTCGGCGATCGAAAACGTCATCGACACGCTCGACCTGATCCTCATCATGTCGATCAATCCGGGCTTCGGCGGCCAGGCGTTCCTGCCGCTGGCGCTCGACAAGATCACGGCCGCCCGCGCGCTGGTGGCGGGGCGACCGATCGACATCGAGGTGGATGGCGGCGTCTCCGCCGACAACGCCGCGCGCATCGTCGCCGCCGGCGCGAATGCGCTGGTCGCGGGCTCGGCCGTGTTCAAGGGCGGCACCGAGGCCGCCTACAAGGCCAACATCTCCGCGATCCGCCATGCCGGGGCGAGCGCGCGGGGCGAAGCGGTCTAGGTGCTAAGGTAGAGGGCCGCCGTTGTTTTCCACACTGGCGGCGTAAGCACGCAGTTGTACCTGGTGATCGTCGAGCAGGCGATCCCATCGCTTGCTGTTAGAAGACAATTTCGATTGGCCAAATTTAGCGCAGCGCGACAAGGCGAACAGCCACCTGTCGTTACCGTCACGGATTCCCTTTTCCAATGCATCGAAGATTGAAAAATCATGCTCTAGTAGATGCTCGAGAAGGCAAGTCGATATCGCCGAAATAGTGTCTTCATGCCGCGCGGAGGCAAGGGCTTCGAAAGTCTCCGCGCAAACGCTCCCGCTGCTTTGCCCTATCTGCTCACTCAGAGCGGTTGCCGCCTGCCAGACACTGGCATCTGGCTCTCGTTCCAGAATTATTTTGGTTAGTGAGCTGCCTGTCACAAAACTTCACTCGCTTAGACCGGCGGAGATGCATCGCACCCTACCCGAATATTCGACAGCTACGCGACCCGTCAGCTCGGAATTGGTTTGTAGAACTATAACGTCGCGAACTTTTTGCATCCGCTGCGACCAAGCAACATGTCCCTGTTCCGCCCCATACTCGCCGCCGCCGCGATCTTCATGACCGCTTTACCTGTCTCCGCCGGCGACGCCGCCGCGCGCCGCGTGCTCGGCTTCTCGCCGGACGGAAACACGTTCGCCTTCGAGCAATATACGACGCTCTACGACTCGCTGGAACATATCGTCGAGCTTCAGGTGATCGACACGCGCACCGACAGATTCATCAAGGGCTCGCCGTTCCGCCTGCGCGCGGACGAAGGCAAGAACAGCCACGACCTGCCCGAAGCACGCAACGAACTGATGCGCAAGGCGCGGCCTTCGATCGGCGCGCTACAGATCGGCGAACCGGGAAAGCATTTTCCCGGCAAGCCGTCGATGGCGCTCGACGAGATCGGAATCTATCAGCTTGCGGATCAGCCGCTGGCGAAGCAGCAGGCCTTCACCTTGCCGGACGGCCGCAAGGCGGTCCTCCAGATTGAGGAAAAGGCGCTCGGCAAGGCGTCGTGCGATGGCGCGGGCGGGCGCGGCACGTTCGGCGACGTCATCGTTCAGGGCCTGACGCTGACGCTCGCGCTTGGCGATGCAGAACCGGTCACGCTACAGGCGGACGCCCGCCTGCCCCGCAGCCGCCGCTGCGTCACCGAATACGGAATCGCCGAAGCCTATCTTTACGCTGCGCCGAACGGAGCGCAGGTGCTCGCGGTCCTGATCGAAACCGTCGACGCGCACGAGTTTCACGCCGGGCCCAACCGCCGCTTCATGGCGGTGACGCGTCAACTCCCGGCCGGAAAGTGACGCTATTCCAAAGCCTTCCATGGAGAAGCGGATAGCCGTTTCGTTGCGATTGCAGCGCCGGTTGCGGTCTGGTAGAGCCTGCTTTTAAGCGAGAAGGCCGCGCCCATGATCCCCCGCTATTCCCGACCTGAAATGGCTGCCATATGGGAGCCGCAAACCCGCTTCCGCATCTGGTTCGAGATCGAGGCGCATGCCGCCGACGCGCTCGCCGAGATCGGCACGATCCCGAAGGACGCGGCCAAGACCGTCTGGGATAAGGCGCGCGACGCCATGTTCGACGTCGCCCGGATCGACGAGATCGAGCGCGAGACCAAACACGACGTCATCGCCTTCCTGACGCATCTGGCCGAAATCGTCGGTCCCGAGGCGCGCTTCGTGCATCAGGGCATGACGTCTTCGGACGTGCTCGACACCTGCTTCAACGTTCAGCTCGTGCGCGCGACCGACATTCTCATCAGGGATGTCGATGCGGTGCTGGCCGCGCTGAAGAAGCGCGCCTTCGAATACAAGATGACGCCGACCATCGGCCGCTCGCACGGCATCCATGCCGAGCCGGTGACGTTCGGCCTGAAACTCGCGCAAGCCTATGCCGAGTTCGACCGCTGCAAGCAGCGCCTGATCGCCGCGCGCAAGGAGGTCGCCACCTGCGCGATTTCCGGCGCGGTCGGCACCTTCGCCAATATCGATCCGCGCGTGGAGGAACACGTCGCCGCCAAGATGGGCCTCGCGGTCGAGCCGGTCTCGACGCAGGTGATCCCGCGCGACCGCCACGCGATGTATTTCGCGACGCTCGGCGTCGTCGCCTCCTCGATCGAGCGGCTGGCGACGGAAATCCGCCATCTGCAACGCTCCGAAGTCTACGAGGCGGAGGAGTTCTTCTCCGAGGGCCAGAAGGGCTCGTCGGCGATGCCGCACAAGCGCAATCCTGTGCTGACCGAAAACCTCACCGGCCTCGCTCGCATGGTCCGCGCCTATGCTTTGCCTGCGATGGAGAACGTCGCGCTCTGGCACGAACGCGATATCTCGCATTCCTCGGTGGAGCGGATGATCGGCCCGGACGCGACGGTGACGCTCGATTTCGCGCTGATGCGGCTCGCCGGCGTCGTCGACAAGCTCTTGGTCTATCCGCAGAACATGCAGAAGAACCTCGACCGGCTCGGCGGCCTCGTCCACTCGCAACGGGTGCTGCTGGCGCTGACGCAGAAGGGCGTCAGCCGCGAGGATTCCTACCGGCTGGTGCAGCGCAACGCGATGCCGGTCTGGCGCGGCGAAGGCGACTTCCTCGCACTGCTGAAAAAGGATTCCGAGGTAAAGGCCCGCCTGTCGGACGCCGAACTCGAAGAGCTGTTCGACCTCGGCTATCACTTAAAGCATGTCGATACGATTTTTCGGCGGGTGTTCGGTACGGCGTGAGGCCGTTCCTCTGCCGTCGTCCCCGCGAAAACGGGGACCCAGTAAACGCCGACCTTCGCGATTCTATCGCCAACGTGGCGGCGTACTCGATGCCCGCTTTCGCGGGCATGACGGGTGTGGGTGAAACGACCGCCCCAAATCCAAGCCTTCTCTCGCCGGCAGGATTTTCGTAACATGCGGCGTGCATAATCGGCCCATGATCCTGGTTTTCGACTCCGGTCTTGGCGGACTGACGGTCTTGCGAGAAATCGTCAAGGCGCGGCCGGAGGCGCGCTACGTCTATGTCGCCGACGATGCGTTTTTCCCCTATGGCCAGCACGACGAGGCGACGCTGGCCGAGCGCGTTGTGCCGCTGATCGGCGACCTGATCGGCCAATTCGACCCGCGGCTCGTCGTGATCGCCTGCAACACCGCCTCGACGCTGGTGATGACACACCTGCGCGCGAGCTACACCGTGCCTTTCGTCGGCACCGTCCCGGCGATCAAGCCGGCCTGCGCGGCGTCGCGGAGCAAGCGCGTGTCCGTGCTCGGCACCAAAGGCACCGTCGCGCGCGAATACACCCAGCGGCTGATCCGCGACTTCGGCCAAGGCTGCGAAGTGACGCTGGTCGGCTCCGCCAATCTCGCGGCGATGGGCGAAGCCTGGCTGCGCGGCGAGGCCATCAGCGACGCGGCCATCGCCGCCGAGATCGCGCCCTGCTTCGTCGATGGCGCGCAACGCACAGATACGGTCGTTCTGGCCTGCACGCATTACCCGCTGCTGCTGGAGCGGTTTCGCGCGCTTGCTCCCTGGCCGGTCGACTGGATCGACCCCGCGCCGGCGATCGCCCGGCGGACCTCCGATCTGCTCGGCCCCCCGATGGTCGAGGACGAGGTGCTGCGGCCGCGTTTCCTGTTCACGTCCGGACGGCAAAGCCTGTCGGACGATGCCCTCACCCCGTTTTTCCACGCCCGCGCCGCCGCCTGATCCGCTCCCCCGCTGGACGCACCGCCCGCCGTGTCGCACCATGCACCCGGCTCACGGGATTTTGGGATGCGCGGAAACTTTCGACGAATTTCGCTGCGGCGGCGGCTGATTATCGACCTGATGCACGCCTCGCGGCATGTTCCGTTCATCACCCTGCGGCGTACCATCTCCGTCGCCACGGTGGCCCAAGCCCGCGCTTTGGCCGACTCTCCGCCCGGATGGGCGGCGATCTTCACCAAGGCGTTCTGTCTGGTCGCCCGCGACGAGCCGGTGTTCCGGCAGTTGCATATCCGCTGGCCGTGGCCGCATTTCTACGAGCTGCACCGCAGCGTCGCCTCCATCGCGGTCGCCCGCCGCGACGACGGCGAGGACTGTGTGCTGATGCAGACGATCCGCGCGCCGGAAGACCGCACGCTGGCAGAGATTCATGCGGACCTCAAAAACGCCGGCACGGCGCCGGCGGGTTCCGTCGCCGCTTTCCGCCGCTCGCTGCTCATCAGCCGCTTTCCGCTGCCGCTCCGCCGGCTGATCTGGTGGATTGGCCTGAATATCGGCCGCCAGCGCGGCAATCATTTCGGCAATCTCGGCGTAACCTCGGTTTCGGCGTTCGGCCCCGGCGAGTTGCACGCGCTCAGTCCCGGCCCTTTCATCCTGAGCTACGGCGTGGTGGACACGGACCATCGGGTCGACGTGGTGATCCGCTGGGATCACAACGTTACAGATGCTGCGCAGATCGCCGCCCTGCTGACCCGCCTGGAGCGGGTCCTGAACGGGGCGATCGCCGACGAAATCCGAGCATCCGCCGAGGCGCGCGCCGCGACCTCGCCCACCTGATGAAATCGCCCCTCAAGCCGTTGACCGCTAGGGCCTTTTGACCTAAAAGCCCCCTGCTCGCGGGCCGGTTTCGGCCCGCGTTGCGTTTCGCGACCCGTGGTTCCGGCCTCAGCTTGGGGTTGGGATCTGTCGGCCGAGGGCTCTGTCCAAAGCAGCAGGAGGGCGCGTTTCCTCATATCTGTCAACATCTTGCGAGGACGCGATGACAAAGCGCAGTGAATCGAAATACAAGCTCGACCGCCGCATGGGCCAGAACATCTGGGGCCGCCCGAAGAGCCCCGTGAACAAGCGCGAATACGGCCCCGGCCAGCACGGCCAGCGCCGCAAGGGCAAGCTCTCCGATTTCGGCGTGCAGCTCCGCGCCAAGCAGAAGCTCAAGGGCTACTACGCCAACATTTCCGAGCGGCAGTTCCACAGCATCTATGTGGAAGCGACCCGCCTGAAGGGCGATTCGGGTGAGAACCTGATCGGCCTCCTGGAGCGCCGCCTCGACACCGTCGTCTATCGCGCCAAATTCGTGTCGACGATGTTCGCAGCCCGTCAGTTCATCAACCACGGCCACATCCTGGTGAACGGCAAGCGCGTCAACATCGCCAGCTACAAGGTCAAGGTCGGCGACGTCATCGAAGTGAAGGAATCCTCCCGCCAGCTCGCCATCGTGCTTGAGGCGAACGCGCTCGGCGAGCGCGACGTGCCGGACTTCCTCGAAGTCGATCATTCGAAGCAGAATGCGAAATTCGTCCGCGTGCCGGGCCTTTCGGAAGTGCCGTTCCCGGTGATGATGGAACCGCATCTGATCGTCGAATTCTATTCGCGCTAATCTTCCGCGCTGTTTTGATGCGAAAGGCCCCGGCGCAAACCGGGGCCTTTTTGTTTTGATCGAGAAAAACGAATATCAGGACAACGACGCCGTCCCCCTTCGAGGGCAGCGCATGCGCGGCCGCCTCAGGATGACGGAACAACGGCTTGTCGAGAAGGAGAAGACTGATGGTCTACACGCCCGTTCCTCCCGACAGCACGCTGCCGCCCGTCCGCATCAACATGCTGTCGGACACGCAAACGAAACCCACGCCCGCGATGCGCGAGGCAATGGCGCGCGCCGAAGTCGGCGACGAACAGATCGGGGCCGATCCGACCATCAACGCGCTGTGCGCGCGCGTCGCCGATCTGCTGGGCAAGGAGGCGGCGGTGTTCCTGCCCTCCGGCACGATGTGCAACGTCGCCGGCATTCTCGCCCATTGCCGGCCCGGCGACGAAATTCTCGCGCACGAAACGGCGCACATCCTCACCAGCGAGGGCGGCGTGCATGCGGCGCTCGGCGGTTTCCAGATCACGCCGCTGCGCGGAGACGGCGGACAGTTTTCAGCCGATGCGCTCAGCGCCGCGTTCCGCGTGCCGAGCCGCTACGCACCGCCGCAGACGCTGCTGTGCGCGGAGCAGACGGCGAATATCGGCGGCGGCACGATCTGGCCCAAGGCAAGGCTCGACGAGGTTGCGGCCTTGGCGAAGTCGCAGGGACTCGCTACGCATATGGATGGCGCACGGCTGCTCAACGCCTGCGTCGCCACCGGCATTTCCGCGCGGGAGATGGCTGCGGGGTGGGATTCGGTCTGGATCGATTTCACCAAGGGGCTGGGCGCGCCGATCGGTGCTGCGCTCGCCGGCTCGCACAACTTCATCGATCGGGTCTGGCGCTGGAAGCAGCGACTCGGCGGCGCGCTGCGGCAGGGCGGCATCGCCGCGGCCGGCTGCCTCCATGCGCTCGACCATCACGTCGAGCGCCTTGCGGACGACCACGCCAATGCCCGCACGCTCGCGCGCGGCCTCGGCCAGATCGACGGTCTCACCGTGCAGCAGCCCGAAACCAACCTCGTCTATATCGGCACCACCGGCGCACTGACGCCGGCAAAATTTCAGGCCGAACTGCGCAAGCGCGGCGTGATGGTGTCGATGCTCGGCGGCCGCATCCGCGCCTGCCTGCATCTCGACGTCACCGCGTCGATGGTGGATGAGGTGATCGCCCTCACCCGCGAGATCACCCGAGCATGACCCCCGAAAAGTGGGAACCGGTTTGCGCTTCGCGGCCCTTCGGGTCGGAATGGATCATGCTCAAACAAAATATAAACGACGAGTCTGATTCAACGTAAACCGGATCAGACTTCGGAAATGAAGTCGCCTTCAGTTCGGCTTGTCGAGCGCGCCATAGACGAGCGCCTTGATCGCGTTGCGGGCGCGAAGCCGCTGCGCCGGGCTCTGCATCATCATCACCACGAACATCTGTTCCTTCGGGTCGGCCCAGAAATACGTGCCGCCCGCGCCACCCCAGTTGAGTTCGCCGACCGACCCCGGCAACGCGCTCTCGCCCTGCTCCAGCCGCACGGCAAAGCCAAGCCCGAACCCGAAGCCCGGTCCGGGCAGGTAGCCCCGCGTCTTCGCGATCCCGGTCGATGGCCCGATATGATCGGACGCCATCCACGCGAACGTTTTCGGGCTGAGATAGTGCCTGCCATCGAGTTCGCCGCCATTGACGATCATCTGCGCGAATCGCGCATAGTCGGTGATGGTCGAGACCAGACCGCCGCCGCCGCTTTGCCATTTCATTTCGATGCGCGGATCGAACATCCCGGCGCCGTCGTTCGGCAGCGGCTCGGCGATCAGCGCATGCCGGCCGGGATCGGTCACGTAGAACGACGTGTCCTTCATGCCGAGAGGATCGAGCAGCCGCTCCTTGAACACGGCCAGGAGCGGCTTGCCCTCGACCACTTCGATGACGCGGCCGAGCACATCGGTCGAATGACTGTACTCCCAGGTCGTGCCCGGCTGCCGGGACAGCGGCAGGGCGGCGACCTTGTCGGCGAACTCCTCATTGCTGACGCGCGCGCGCTCGAAACGCAGCGCTGCGTATTGCTGATGAACGAGGCCTCGGCCGGAAAACGAATAGGTGATGCCGGAGGTGTGTCGGAAGAGATCATGCACGGTCATCGGCGGCATCGCCGGCACGAGATCAAGCGCGGGCTTGCCGTCCTCGCCAGTCCGCTCCACGCCGACCTGCGATCTGGCGAAGGCGGGAATGTATTTCGATACGGGGTCGGCGAGCGATAGCTTGCCCTCCTCCACCAGCATCAGCGCGACGACGGAGGTGATCGGCTTCGTCATCGAATAGATGCGAAACAGCGTGTCCGCCGTCATCGGCATCTTTGCGGCCTGATCGCGGACACCGAATGTTTCGAAATAGGCCGGCTGGCCGCGCCGCTGCACCAGCACGATCGCGCCGGGAATCCTGCCGGCGCTCACCTCGCCTTTGTAGAAGTCGCCGATCCTTTCGAGCTTCGTCCGGGAGAAGCCCGTTTGCTCCGGCTGGCTCCTGCCGATGCTCTCCGCCGATGCGGCGCCGGCCGTCAGCGCCGCAAAAGCCGCGACCCACGCCAAGGCGCACAAGGACTTCATGACGCTCTCCCGCCGGTTGTTCGATCGCCACGAACAATAGCTCCCGGCCGCAGGGCTGCAAAGGCAGCAGACAGCCCCCCCCCCGGCAGTTGCTATTCGGCTTTCATGCCGGCGCGATCGACGATCTCCTTCATCTTCGCGGCCTCCGCGGAAATGAAATCCATCAGCTTTGCATCCGCAAAGTCCGCAAGCGGTTTCGCGCCTCTTTCCGCGAAAAATTTTCGCGTTTCGTCCCGGCTCAGCACCTCGCGCAAGGCGTTGCCGAGCTTGTCCCGAATATCCTTTGGCGTGGCGGCCGGCACCAGCGCGACATCCCACGGCGAGAAGGTGACGTTCGGAAAACCGGCATCCTGGAGCGTGCCGACGCCCGGCAGGCTGGCGACGCGAGTGCCGCCGGTGGTGGCCAGCGCGTTCAGCTTGCCGGCTTCGATGAGGGACTTCGTCGCCGCCGGATAATCGAACAGAAGATCGAGATCGTTCGCCATCAGGCTCGGAATGGACTGCGCGCCGCCGCGATAGGGAATATGCGTCAACTGAATGCCGGCGAGCCGCTCGAAATAGGAGGTCGCCAGATGCGACGTGGTCCCGACGCCGGTCGAACCGTAGTTGAGTTTTCCGGGATTTTTCTTGGCGAAGTCGATCAGCGATTTCACATCCTTGAACTGAGGCGAACGCGTGGTGCTCGTCACCAGCACCATGTCGTAGGAGCCGAGGCCATGCACCGGCACGAAGTCGCGCAGCGGTACGAATGTGAGTTTCGAGTTGATGAGCGGGATCACCGTCATGATCGAAGACGCGGCGTAAAGAACCGTGTAGCCGTCCGGCTTCGCCGCCGCGACATATTCGGTGCCGACGATGCCCGCCGCTCCGGTTCGATTGTCGACGATGATCGGCTGGCCGAGCGCATCGCCCACGCCTTTCGCCAGGTATCGGACGATGATATCGGGGTTTCCGCCCGCGGGATAAGGCACGACCCAGGTGATCGGCCGCGTCGGATATTGTTGCGCCATCGATGGCTGCGCAATCAGCGCGAGTGCGACGACCGCGAACGCAAGCCTTCGGACATATTTTAACATGCAGACCTCCCCCGATGTTCAGGCCCTGCAACGATGACGTCGGAGTGAGACGCCCCATCCCGGCTGCAAAGGCGCAGGCTCATTGTTATTTTTGTACGTGCATGCCGGCGGCGTTCATTCGCGCGAGCGCTGTCCGGTGTAGCTCGGCACTCTCGCCCGAAAAACAGCAGAAGATCAAGCGCCGCATCGATGGAAATCGAAGCAGGAATTCAGTCGAGGTTTGCACAGCGATCGCCGCGGCGCGCTCCGGCGGAAAGCGATAGACGCCGGTGGAGATCGCCGGAAAAGCGATCGACTGAAATTCGCGCGCATGCGCGATCTCCAGCGCGCGGCGATAACAGGAGGCGAGCAGCGCCGGCTCCTCCGCGCGGCCGCCCCGCCAGATCGGGCCGACGCAGTGGATCACATGCTTCGCCGGCAGGTTGTAGCCCAAAGTGATGCGCGCATCTCCGGTGTCGCAGCCGCCGAGCGTCCGGCATTCCGCCAGAAGGTCCGGGCCGGCGGCGCGATGGATCGCACCGTCTACGCCACCGCCGCCGAGCAGCGATTCATTGGCGGCGTTGACGATGGCGTCGACGGCGAGCGTGGTGATGTCGGCGACGATCACCTCGACCTTCGCCCCTCCGGTCAGTCCGCCGCCGCCGGCACCGGCGCGAAATCCTTGCACGCTTGCGCGGCCGCGACATAGGCGTCGGCATCGGCTTGCAGCAGCAGCCGGTTCGCGACCAGCTGCGCGACGCACGCCTTCACCCGCGCCACATAGGCATCGAGCGAACCGTAACGCTCCTCCAGCGACGGGCGCGGATCGCCGGACGCAAGACGCTCGGCTTCGGTCTTCGCGAACGGCACCCATGAGCCGTCGCGGTCCGCCAGTTCGCCGGGCAGATCGCGATAGACGTTCCAGCCGGTCAACGTGCCGAGCGGCACCGCCACCGGCGGCTGGCGGATGCCCGCGAGTTCGTTGCCGTCGGCATCGACCGTGGAAACGAGGCCGGCATAGACACCGTCCGGCGTCTCGCCCTCGCGGCCGGGCGCGCCGGGCGGATCGATCCAGTCCACCGGCGTCGTCACCACATTGCCGCCCCGCCCCGCCGGCTGGAAGTCCGGCATCTTCGGAAAGCGGATTTTTGCGGAGTCGATCGCCGTGCCGTCGGACAACGACGGGACCCGGCTCGGCGGCGGCGGTACGCCGCGCACCACCCAGTCCTCCAGCGCAGCGACCAACGCGCGCAGCGCCGGCAGCGGGCTCTGCCAGTTGTTGCGGTTGGCGTTCGGGCCGCGCGGCGCGTCGATGGCGCTGGCCGCGTGCTGTGTGCCGGCGATCAGATAGGTGCGCGTGGTGCCCGGCATCGCAAGGTCGGACCGGCCGAGCGGGTCCATCGTCAAAAGCGACGCCGCTTTGTGCCAATATTCGGCGGAGGTGTTGGACTGGATCAGCAGCGGATCGCTTCCGTCGCCGCGAAACAGCGCGCCGGTTTTGCCGGAGAACGGATCGCACGTGGTCGCCACAGAAAACGGAAACGTCGCCTCCGGATATTGCCGGTCCTCATGCTGCGAGGCGGTTCGGTTCGGCTCGGCAAAGGAATGATTGGCGAAAATCTTCGCCGCGCCGCCGGTATGCGCCAGCATGCCGTCGAACACCCGCCGCCCCGACAGATCGCGGTTCATCCCGAGATCGAGGAACTGGCGTAGAAACCGCGCGCTCTGCGAAATGCCGAACGCCATCGCGTGCCGGGGCTTCGATGCCGCCAGCGGCGAGGCCGGATCGTTCCGCAGGAACGACATCAGGTCGCGCACCGCGGCAAAGCCGATGCCGGCGACGCGCGAGTTGGTCGCCTCGTACCAGAATTCGTAGATGGTCAGCGGCTCCAGCGGCGTGCCCTCGGGCAGCAGACGAATATGCCGAGCATCGACAAACTCCCAGCGCTCGCGCGGGATTTCCGTGCGAGCATCGCCCTCCCGCCGGCGCGACATCAGCCGCGCCTTGCTCTTGTCGAGGCTCGCGGCCGGATAGGTCAGCACGATCGTCTCGGACGAGGGAATGCGCTTGCCGACCTCGAATTCCTCGCGGATGCGGCGGACCATCGGCCGGTTGTTTTCCAACGCGAGCGGAAAGCGCGCGGCCAGCGTCGCGTTGCGGCTTGCGACGGTCGGGTCCCAGCCGGACCAGATCAGCGTCATGCCACGCTCGAATGTGAAGCCGTCGCCGGCGTCGCCGCGCGACAAAGGCTCGTTGGTCACGGCGAGGTCCGGATTGACGACACCGTTCAGCCGTCCGGCCAGCTTGTTGCCGCGATTGGTGACTTCATAGAACAGCACGCCGCTGCTGCACGCCGGATCGGACGGGCGCAGCATGTCGAGATCGATCTCGTATTCCACCAGCCCCGCGGCGTTGCGCGGAGCCTTGTCGAGATCGACGATGTCGCGATTCTGCGGATGGGCCGGGTCGAGCGCCCCGCGCGCAACGCCCTTCAGGCGTTCATAAGAGCCAGCCTCGCCGAAGGGATGGCCCTCGGCGAAAGGCCGGACGCTGTCGATCCGAATGTCCATGACGCGGCTCGCCGCGTGAAAAGATTATTCGGCGGCCTGGCGGGTCGGAATGCCCTTGTCCGCGAACAATTGTTGCAACTCGCTGGCCTGGAACATCTCGCGGACAATATCGCAGCCGCCAACAAATTCGCCCTTTACATAGAGCTGGGGAATGGTTGGCCAGTTCGAATAGGTCTTGATGCCGTTGCGGAGTTCGTCCGAGTCCAGCACGTTCAGACCCTTGTACGACACGCCGACGTGATCGAGGATCTGCACCACCTGACCGGAGAACCCGCATTGCGGGAATTGCGGGGTGCCCTTCATGAACAGCACCACGTCGTTGGACTTCACTTCGTTGTCGATGAATTGCTCGATGCTCATGATCTCGTCCTTCTGCGCCCGGCCGGGCCTCGCATGATGCTGACAATTTATGTCACGATAACCATATAGGCCTCATCTTAGCGCGAAACAGTCCCGAGGTCCCGTACGAAATTCAAGCTTTGGAGAGCGGATTCACTTCCTGAAATCGCTCGGCCCCGCCCTTTCTTGCGGTTCTATCGCGACATCCGGAACGGTGGCTGAAGGATTTTGGACCGTTAGCGTCCTAAATCAACCGTTCTTCGGAACGCATCTTTCGGACTAACGTTGTTTCTCAAATGCAGGATTTGGCGTGACGACAGCAGCAACCGCGAAAAACGACATCCAGAGCACCTTGGCGACCCGCTTGCATGCGAGCTACCGGGCCGTTCGCGACGAAACTGAGCGGCGCGCCGCGTTCCTTTCGGCGGAGGACCAGCTCGTCCAGTCGATGCCGGATGCCAGCCCCGCGAAATGGCACCGCGCGCACACGACCTGGTTCTTCGAGCAGTTTCTGTTGGTCCCGCATGTGAAGGGCTACACGCCGTTTCATCCGGACTTCGCCTTTCTGTTCAACTCCTATTACGTCTCGGCCGGACCGCGCTATGCGCGCGGCCATCGCGGCGTGGTGACACGCCCGTCCGCCGATGACGTCACCGCCTATCGCGCCCATGTCGATGCGGCGATGGAAGCAGCGCTGCTCTCGGGCGACCACGCGCTGGTGGCGACGCTCGCGCCGCTGATCGAGATCGGCACCAATCACGAGCAGCAGCATCAGGAACTGATGCTGACCGATATCCTTCACGCCTTCTCGCGCAATCCGCTGTCGCCGGCCTACGATCCGGCGTGGCGCTGGCCGAAGACGACGTGCTCGGGCGGCTCGGTCGATCTGGCGGAAGGCATTCACAGCATCGGACATCACGACGACAGCTATTGCTTCGACAATGAGCGGCCGGCGCATCGCGCGCTGGTCGGCCCGGTACGGCTCGCGCGCGATCTCGTCACCAACCGCGAATGGCTCGCCTTCATGGACGACGGCGGCTACACGACCGCGACGCTGTGGCTGATGGACGGGTTCGCGAAGGCCACGTCCGAGGAATGGAATGCGCCCGAACACTGGCGCAATATCGACGGCGAGTGGCACGTCATGACGCTCGGCGGCTTGAACAAGCTCGACCTCGACGGACCTGTCTGCCACGTCAGCTATTACGAAGCCGACGCGTTCGCGCGCTGGAGCGGCAAGCATCTGCCGACCGAGATGGAATGGGAAGTCGCCGCGCGCGCGGGACAACTCAACGACGCCTTCGGCGTCGTCTGGCAATGGACCCGC
Organism: Xanthobacteraceae bacterium; assembly: GCA_041397365.1. Classification (GTDB taxonomy): domain Bacteria; phylum Pseudomonadota; class Alphaproteobacteria; order Rhizobiales; family Xanthobacteraceae; genus P52-10. Next base: position 6,370 of record JAWKWT010000012.1, on the reverse strand, counting down.
AGCGCCTATTCGCCCTATCCGGGCTATCGTGCCGTCGATGGCGCGCTCGGCGAATACAACGGCAAGTTCATGGTCAACCAGCTCGTGCTGCGCGGCTCGTCGCTGGCGACGCCGCAAGGCCACAGCCGCCTCACCTATCGCAACTTCTTCTATCCGCATCATCGCTGGCAATTCACGGGGCTGCGCCTCGCGGAGTATGCCGGCTAGATCATCGCGCGGACAAAACCTGCTTTTTCCGGGATATCGCCATGACGATCCATTTCAAGCCGTCGCGCACCTCACAGGTTTCCGCGTCCTCCTCCGCGTTCGCGCGCGACGCGCTGGCGGGGCTGACGCAGACGCCAAAAATCCTGTCGCCGAAATATTTTTACGACGCCGCGGGCTCGGACCTTTTCGAACAGATCACGCGGCTGCCGGAATACTACCCCACACGCACCGAACTCGGCATCCTGCGCGATCGCGGGGCTGAGATCGCGGCGCTCGTTCCGAAAGGCGCGGCGCTGGTCGAATTCGGCGCGGGCGCGACGACGAAGGTGCGCCTGCTGCTGGAGCATGCGTCGTTTGCGGCCTATGTGCCGGTCGATATTTCCGGCGATTTTCTGAAACGCCAGGCGGCAGCGCTGCGGGACGACTTTCCGGGACTCGGCGTTTATCCCGTCGTCGCGGATTTCACGCAAGCGTTCGAGCTTCCCGAAGCCGTGCGGGCGATGCCGAAGGTCGGCTTCTTTCCGGGCTCTACCCTCGGCAATTTCGATCCCGACGACGCCGCACGATTTCTTGCACGTGCGGCACAGATCCTTGGGTCAGGCGCACTGATGATCCTCGGGGTCGATCTGGAGAAGGACGAGGATGTGCTGCACGCCGCCTATAATGATGCGGCCGGCGTGACCGCGAAATTCAACATGAACTTGCTCGCGCGCATGAATCTGGAGCTTGGCGCGGATTTCGACCTGGCGGCATTCCATCACGACGCGATCTACAATCGCGACGCGCACCGCATCGAGATGCATCTGGTCAGCGACAAGCCGCAGAAGGTTCACCTCGGCGGGCGGACGATCGGCTTCGCCGCGAACGAAAGCATCCATACCGAGAACAGCTACAAATACAGCGTGGCGCGGCTGCGCGCGCTCGCCGAGCGTTCCGGCTGGAAGCTGGAAACCTCGTGGACCGACAAGGACGGGATGTTTTCGGTCCACGCGCTGAGAGCATGATCCCGAAGTGGGAACGGGTTTTCGGATCAGATCATGCTCAAATAATATAAGGGCAGCTATTTCTCGGGCACGCCGGTCTGCAACGCCAGCGCGTGCAGGTCGCCGCCCATCTGGCCTTTCAGCGCCTGATAGACGATCTGGTGCTGCTGCACGCGGGATTTGCCGCGGAACGTTTCGGAAATCACGCTCGCGGCATAGTGGTCGCCATCGCCGGCAAGGTCGCGGATTTCCACTTCCGCGTCCGGGATCGCCGCCTTGATCATGGTTTCGATAGTCCGGGCATCCATCGGCATCGGTTCTAAGCTCCTGTCGTCGCCGTCTCGGCCCCACTATATAGGGCGAGGAAGACAGGAGGCACCATGAAAATTCCCGGCCCCGATCATCCGATCGCCATCACGCCGAATCCGCGCCGCGTGCGCGTCATCATCGGCGACAAGGTGATCGCCAATTCGACCTCGGCCCTGGCGCTGAAAGAGGCGTCCTATCCGGTCGTGAATTATGTCCCGCGCGAGGACGTCGACATGACGCGGCTGACGCGCACCGCGCACACGACGCATTGCCCTTACAAGGGCGACGCCAGCTATTACAGCATCGAGATCGACGGCAAGACCATCGAGAACGCCGTCTGGAGTTACGAGACACCGTTTCCGGCGATGAATGCGATCAAGGAGTATCTCGCCTTTTATCCGAACAAGGTCGACTGCATCGAGGAGTTGTCGGCGTAAGTTCGCCGTTGTCATCCCCGCGAAAGCGGGAATGGCGGTCGAGCGCGTCAGCCCTGTCCCCCCATGTAAGCGGGCAGCCAGTGCTCGAAAGCGTGGCGGAGCTTGGCGACGGCGATCTCGCCCTCGCCCTCGATGACGAGAGAGCGGCCGCCGGTCTTGCCGATCTGCGTCACCGGGACATCCACCGTCTTCAGCTTGGTCAGCACGCCGAGCAATTCGCTGTCCGGCACCGTGACGACATAGCGCGCCTGATCCTCGCCGAACCACCACGCATGCGGCACCAGCGCCGCGGGCACGGCATCCAGCGTCGCGCCAAGATCGCCGGCCATCGCCATTTCCGCGAGCGCGACCAGCAGGCCGCCGTCCGAAAGGTCATGCACGGCGGTCGCAGTGCCCGCATGGATCATGCCGCGCACCACGTCGCCGTTGCGCTTCTCGGCGACGAGATCGACCGGCGGCGGCGCGCCCTCCTCGCGGCCGCAGACGTCGCGCAGCCAGATCGACTGGCCGAGCCAGCCCTGCGTCTCGCCGATCAGCAGGATGGCTTCGCCTTCGGCCTTGAAAGCGAGCGTCGCGGATTTGGTGAAATCATCGAGCAGGCCGACGCCGCCGATGGTGGGCGTCGGCAGGATGCCGCGGCCGTTGGTCTCGTTGTAGAGCGAGACGTTGCCGGACACGACAGGGAAGTCCAGCGCCGTGCAGGCTTCGGAAATGCCGCGCAGGCAGCCGACGAACTGGCCCATGATCTCGGGCCGCTCGGGATTGCCGAAATTCAGATTGTCGGTCAGCGCCAGCGGCTTTCCACCGACCGCGGTGATGTTGCGCCAGGCTTCGGCCACCGCCTGCTTGCCGCCTTCAAACGGGTTCGCCTCGCAATAGCGCGGCGTCACGTCGGCGGTGAGCGCGAGCCCCTTCGGCCCGTCAAGCACGCGCACGACGGCGGCGTCGCCGCCCGGCCGCTGCACCGTGTTGCCGCCAATGACGTGGTCGTATTGCTCCCACACCCAGCGCCGCGAGCACATGTCCGGCGCGCCGATAATTTTTTCAAGCGCATCGATATTCGACATCGGCGCCGCAATGTCATGCGCGCGCAGCATCGGCAGTTCAGGCGTCTCGTTGAACGGGCGATTGTAGACCGGCGCCTCGTCGCCAAGCTCCTTGATCGGCAAATCGGCCATCACGTCGCCGCCATGCTTGACGACGAAGCGCTTGCTCGGCGTCGTGTAGCCGACAATGGCGAAGTCGAGACCCCATTTGCGGAAGATCGCCTCGGCCTCTTTTTCCTTCTCCGGCTTCAGCACCATGAGCATGCGCTCCTGGCTCTCCGACAGCATCATCTCATAGGCGCTCATGCCGGTCTCGCGCGTCGGCACCTTGTCGAGGTCGAGATCGACGCCGAGATCGCCCTTCGCGCCCATCTCCACCGCCGAACAGGTGAGGCCCGCCGCACCCATGTCCTGAATGGCGATGACGCAATCCTTGGCCATGATTTCGAGACAGGCTTCCAGCAGCAGTTTTTCCGCGAACGGGTCGCCGACCTGCACGGTCGGCCGCTTCTCCTCCGACGAATCGTCGAACTCGGCCGACGCCATGGTCGCGCCGTGAATGCCGTCGCGCCCGGTCTTCGAGCCGAGATAGACGATCGGCATGTTCACGCCGGACGCCGCCGCGTAAAAAATCTTGTCGGTTTCGCGAAGTCCCACCGCCATCGCATTGACGAGGATGTTGCCGTCATAGCGAGTGTGGAACCGCACCTGCCCGCCGACCGTCGGAACGCCGAATGAATTGCCGTAGCCGCCGACGCCGGCGACGACGCCGGACACCAGATGCCGCGTCCGCGGATGCTTCGGATCGCCGAAGCTCAGCGCATTCAGGCAGGCGATCGGGCGCGCGCCCATCGTGAACACGTCGCGCAGGATGCCGCCGACGCCGGTGGTCGCGCCCTGATACGGCTCGATGAAGCTCGGATGGTTGTGGCTCTCCATCTTGAAGACCACGCGCCAGCCCGTCGCCGATGTCGATCACGCCGGCGTTCTCGCCCGGCCCCTGGATCACCCACGGCGCTTTCGTCGGCAAGCCCCGCAGATGCACGCGCGAGGATTTGTACGAGCAATGCTCGTTCCACATCGCCGAGAAGATGCCGAGCTGGTGAAGCTCGGCACGCGGCCGATCAGGTCGAGAATGCGCTGATACTCGTCCGGCTTCAGGCCGTGCGCGGCGACGAGATCGGGGGTGATGGCGGGCTCGTTTGGGATCATCGATGCAAGCTGCTCTGCGCCCTCGCCCCGCCGGCGGGGAGATGAAGCGGGATGGGCGGACATTCAGCGTCCTTACTGCACGCAGGCGGCGCAACCTGCAACCCGCAACCGGCTCAAATCACACCCGAAAATGGGCGGGTTGCGCTTCGCAGCCTGGCTTCCTAAAGACATGGCTCGGGGCCGCCCCGGCGGCTGGAAATCGGAGGTTTGTCGCGTGAACGTCGCAGTGCCCGCAAATGCCGTTCCCCGCCATGACGGCGCGGTGCAGGCGACCTCCGGCGAATTCGCCGGCTGGTGGACATGGACCCGCGACAATTTCGAGGTCCATAACGGCCCGTTCTGGCACCGCGAGGAAAACGGCGAGGTCCGCTGCGCGTTCCGCCTGGAGAAGAAGCACATCAATGGCAGCGGCGCGGTGCATGGCGGCTGCCTGATGGCCTTCGCCGATTACTGCCTGTTCGCGATCGGCAACACGGTGCTGCTGGACGGGCGCGGCGTCACCCTCTCCTTCTCCTCGGAATTCGTCGATGCGGCCTATGAGGGCGACCTGATCGAGGGGCGCGGCGAGGTGGTGCGCGCCGGTCGCTCGATCGTGTTCCTGCGCGGCACGCTGACCAACGCGGGCAAGCCGGTGCTCACCTTCTCCGGCACGGTGAAGCGCATCAACGCGCCGCGGAAGATGACGGAATAAATTGCGCGGAAGCACGCAATGGACGTTTCCGAATTTCATATCGGCCTGGAATTCTGGTGCTCCGGAAATCTTTACCGCTGCACGGATGTCGGCTCGCGCGTGGTGGTGGCTATTCGTATCGACGAAGTGACTATCGCCACACATTCCGATGGCGTCACCACCGAAAGAATCATGGGGCGGCAGGAAGCGGAGCAAATGGGCTGGTTCAATGGCCCGCCCTACGGCGTGCTGGAAATGGTTTTTGACGAATACGACCTGGAAGGTTGCTTGCTCGAGCCGGAATAGACCGTCGTCAACAGGATCAGCCGCGGCGCGCGGCCTCGATCGCGGCGACGTCGATCTTCGTCATCGTCATCATCGCCTCGAACGCGCGCTTGGCTTCCGCACCACCTGCGGCCATCGCCTCGGTCAGCACGCGCGGCGTGACCTGCCAGGAGATTCCCCATCTGTCCTTGCACCAGCCGCAGGCGCTCTCCTGCCCGCCATTGCCGACGATGGCGTTCCAGTAGCGGTCGGTTTCTTCCTGATCGTCGGTGGCGATCTGAAACGAGAATGCCTCGTTGTGCTTGAAAGCGGGCCCGCCATTGAGGCCGAGACAGGGGATGCCGGCGACGGTGAACTCCACCGTCAGGACGTCTCCCTGCTTGCCGGACGGAAAGTCGCTGGGCGCGCGATGGATCACACCGACAGCGCTGTCAGGGAAGGTTTCGGCATAGAAGCGGGCCGCGGCCTCGGCGTCCTTGTCGTACCATAGGCAGATCGTGTTCTTGGCCATGATTTGTCCTTACCTTGACTTGTCCTAGCCTTTGGATTGTGCGCGGCGCGTTTGTAATCGATAGCGTGCAGCCGCTTCGACGCGATCGTGCAAATCGGCCACGAGAATGCGGCAAGCCGTTGGCGGCACGCAGCCGCCTACGCCGCGTTCTTCAGATGCTCCACCAGCCCGGCGAATAGGCCACGGCCGTCGGTGCAGCCCATGATGTCCTCGACGTGGTTTTCCGGGTGCGGCATCATGCCGAGCACATTGCCGGACTCGTTGACGATGCCAGCGATGGAGTTGGTCGTGCCGTTGATGTTCGACGGCTCGCCGAGTTCGCCCTGCGGCGAGCAGTAGCGATAAAGCACCCGCCCCTCGGCCTCGATCCGCTTCACCGTCTCGTCATCGGCGATGTAATTGCCCTCGCCATGCGCCACCGGCACGCGGATCACCTGCCCCGCATTGTAGCCGCGCGTGAACGCCGAGTCCGATCGCTCGACGCGCAGATGCACGTCCTTGCAGATGAACTTCAGCTTCGAATTGCGCATCAGGACGCCGGGCAGAAGCCCCGACTCGCACAGGATCTGAAAACCGTTGCAGACGCCGAGCACCAGCCCGCCCTTGGCCGCATGCGCGCGCACCGCGTCCATCACCGGCGCGCGGGCGGCGATCGCGCCGCAGCGCAGGTAGTCGCCATAGGAGAAGCCGCCCGGCACGACCACCAGATC
>JAWKWT010000011.1:0-136341 GCA_041397365.1 Xanthobacteraceae bacterium | reverse complement strand
GCTTATCCGTGGCACGTCCTCAGCGCCGGAACGATCCTGTTCCTGTGCAGCCTGCCGCTCGGCTGGCGGTCCTACCAGGAACAGGCGCGCAAGGCGGCCGAAGCCCCGGCGACAGACGCCGCTGGTGCTGCTGTGACGGCCGAGGATACTCCAGCAACCGGCGACGCGAAGCCCGCTTCATCCGTGCAAGACCGGCCGCACCGGCTGAACTGATGGCGGGGCAGCGCGCGCCCACGCCCGCGCGCTGCCTAATCGTTCACGGAAACCAGCACGTTTTGCCAACAATTGCGCCGAGGCCGGTAAGCTTTACGCAACTTTAATGGCAGTTCCGCTACGGTCGGATCGTCAGGACCAGAAGGTTCTGGCCGTCATGCCTGTTTCGGCCGACGAGTGAGTATGCGTCGGAGTTACTCATGGATATCGCCACCGGTCTGGGATTCATCGCCGGAGTCATCGTTCTTGTCACCTTGATCCTGATGGGCGGCGACTTCCGGATGTTTTACGACGTCCACGCCGTCATCATCATCTTCGGCGGTTCGTTCGCGGCGACGCTCATTCGCTTTCCCCTGTCGGCGATGGTGCACGGAATCCCGCTCGGCGCGAAATTCGCCTTTACGCTGCGCCGGACGACGGCGCGCGATCTGGTCGATGAACTTGCCTCGATCGCCGAGATCGCCCGCAAGCAGGGGCCGGTCGGCCTGGAGAAGGTCGAGACGGACGATCCGTTTCTCGCCAAGGGCATTCGTTACGTGGCCGATGGCTACGACGTGAACTTCATTCGCGACAATCTCGAGCGCGATCGCGACAACTTCCTGATGCACCTCGACGAAGGCTCGAAAATCTATCGCGCCGTCGGCGACTGCGCACCGGCGTTCGGCATGATCGGCACGCTGATCGGCATGGTGCAGATGTTCTCCAACATGTCCGACCCTTCGAAGCTCGGCCCGTTCATGGCGGTCGCGCTGCTGGCGACGTTGTACGGCGCGCTGGTTGGCAACCTCGTGTGTCTGCCGATCGCCGACAAGCTGCACGTCAAGCTTCTGGACGAGGAAACCAATCGCACGCTCATCATCGACGGCATCCTCATGATCCGCGATTCGAAGAGCCCGGCGCTCGTGCGCGAGATGCTGCTGGCCTATCTGCCTGAGAAGCATCGTCACGAGGAGGGCGAGGCGGCCGCCGCTTAAGGGCGCGCCGCGGGCCAGTCGGATCGCAGCAGATGGCGAAGAAGAAACGCGCAGGAGCTCACGGCGGTCACGGCTGGTTCGTGACCTTCGCCGACCTGATGGCGCTGCTGATGAGCTTCTTCGTCATGCTTACCGCGTTCTCCACGCAGGATCAGCAGAAACTGAAGATCGTCGCCGGCTCGATGCGCGAGGCGTTCGGCGTGCAGACCGAGTCGCGCTATTCCGGCGTCGTCGAAGTCCACGGTCTGCCGATGCGCAGCAAGCTGAAGCACGTCCAGAACAATTCGGACGATGCGACCAATCCGGCGCTTCCCGAACAGATCGAGCGCGGCAGGCTCGACGGCCAGCGCACCAAGGTCGATCGCGAATTCGCGCTGGCGTCCGCCTCGCTGCGGCAGGCGTTGCAGGATTTGCCCGAACTGACCGAGATGTCGAAGCACATCATGTTCGAGGAGACCAAGCAGGGGCTGAACCTCGAAATCGTCGATCAGGACGGCCGCTCGATGTTCCCGGAAGGCTCGAAGGTCCCCTACGAGCGCACGCGACGGCTGATCGAAAAGCTGGCGGCGCCGCTGCGCTCCTCGTCGCTGCGTGTCGCCGTCGTCGGCCACACGGCGGCCACCACCGTTCCGGGTTCGTCCGAGTACAACGCCTTCGACCTGTCGGCGGATCGGGCCAACGCCGTCCGCCAGATCCTGCAAAAAGAGGGGCTGCCGGCCGGACATTTCTTCATGGTCGCCGGCAAGGCCGACACCCAGCCCTTGTTTCCGGACGATCCGACATTGGCGGCGAACCGCCGGGTGACGATCACGCTGATGCGCGAAGATCCGCCGCTACCGCCGGATCTGAAACCCTGATTGCGGTATAAAAATACCTTTTTGCGGCTGGCGTTTCCCAAACCGATGCGTTAATCGTCGCAACCCCGAAACGCCGGGGCAGGTCGCGCGATGGGCGATCGACGCATCATCTGGGACGTTGTTCAAGCCATGACCGCGAGCGCGACACCTGCCGATCCTCCGGCCGAAACAGGTCCGCATGGCAGCTTCGCCATGCTGTTCATGGGCAGCATCGGCGTCGTCTATGGCGACATCGGCACCTCGCCGCTTTACGCCTTTCGCGAGGCCGTCCACGCTGCGGCCCATGGCGGCGCGGTGACGCGCGACATCGTGCTCGGCGTGCTGTCGCTGATCGTTTGGGCCTTGCTGATCGTCGTGACGGCGAAATACGTGCTGCTGCTGCTGCGCGCCGACAACAATGGCGAGGGCGGCTCGCTGTCGCTGATGGCGCTCGGCCGGCGCGCGCTGGGCCGCCGCTCGGTGCCGCTGCTCGCGCTCGGCATCGTCGGCGGAGCGATGTTCATCGGCGATTCGATGATTACGCCGGCGATCTCCGTCCTCTCGGCGATGGAGGGCCTGAAAATCGCGACGCCGGCGCTCTCGCACTATGTCGTGCCGATGACGGTGGTGATCCTCGTCCTGCTCTTTTCCGTGCAGAGCCGCGGCACCGCGATGGTCGCGGCGGCGTTCGGCCCGGTGATGATCGTCTGGTTCCTGGCGCTCGCTGCGCTCGGGCTTTCGCACATCAATGACGATCCGGGCGTGCTGGCCGCGCTCAATCCCTGGTACGGGCTCAAATTCCTCTTCAATCACGGAACCGTCGGGATGGTCACGCTCGGCGCGGTGTTTCTGGTGGCGACGGGCGGCGAGGCGCTTTATGCCGATCTCGGGCATTTTGGCCGGAAGCCGATCCAGAATGCCTGGCTGTTCTTCGTGCTGCCGGCGCTGCTGCTGAATTATTTCGGTCAGGGCGCGCTGGTGCTGGCGCATCCGGAAGCCATCGAGCATCCGTTCTATGGTCTTGCGCCGGACTGGCTGCTGCTGCCTCTGGTGGTGCTGGCGACGGTCGCGACCGTGATCGCCAGCCAAGCGGTGATTACCGGTGCGTTCTCGATGGTCCGTCAGGCGGTGCAACTCGGTCTGCTGCCGCGCTTCGAGGTCCGCTACACCTCCGCCACCAATGCCGGGCAGATTTATCTGCCGCGGGTGAATCTCATGCTGCTGATCGGCGTGCTGCTGCTGGTCGGCCTGTTCCGCACGTCCAGCGGGCTTGCCGGCGCTTATGGGATCGCGGTGTCGACGACCATGGTCGCCGATGCGGTCATGGCGTTTGTGGTCGTTTGGAAGCTCTGGAACTGGCGGATGGCGGCCGCGGCCGCGCTGATCGTTCCGTTCGCCCTGATCGACCTGACATTTTTCAGCGCCAATCTGTTGAAACTGCTCGATGGCGCATGGGTGCCGCTCTTGTTCGGCCTCGCCATGGTCGTGATCGTGTGGACCTGGATGCGCGGCTCTTCGATCCTGCTCAAGAAAACCCGCAAGATCGAGGTGCCGATGCAGGATCTCGTTCGCAGCCTGGAGAAGCGGCCGCCGCACATCGTGCAGGGAACGGCGGTGTTTTTGACGAGCGATCCCGAATTCGTGCCGACCGCGCTGATGCACAATCTGAAGCACAACAAGGTGCTTCACCAGCAAAACATCATCCTCACGGTGGAAACCGACAACCTGCCGCGCGTCGATCTCGCCGACCGGGTGAAGCTGGAGCAATTCAGCGAACGGTTTACGCGGGTGACGCTGCGCTTCGGCTATATGGAATCGCCGAACGTGCCGCTGGCGCTGGCGCATGCGCGCTCGCTCGGATGGGAGTTCGACATCATGTCGACCTCGTTCTTCGTGTCGCGCCGTTCGCTCAAGCCCGCGCCGCACTCCGTCCTGCCGCGCTGGCAGGACGCGCTTTTCATCAAGCTCAGCCAGACGGCGAACGACGCCACTGATTATTTCCACATTCCGACCGGCCGCGTGGTCGAGGTCGGCACGCAGGTCACGATCTAGAGTATGATCCCGAAAAGTGGGAACCGGTTTTCGGAAAAGATCATGCTCAAACAAAAAGATAAGCGGCGAGACTGATTTAACGCAGTTAAATCGGTCTCTAGGGCCGCGATTTAGGTTTGGCGGCCGCTTGATTTTCGCTGCGCCAGAGGCGACCTTGGCGACAGCAAATTCAAGGAGGCACAGGTGACGCACCAAGGCAATCGCGTTGAAGATTTGATGCCGGACGAGGTGGCGAAGGGCATCGCGGACGGGAAATATCTTCTCGTGGACGTGCGCGAGCCGAACGAAGTCGCCGCCGAATCCTATCCGGACTCCGTCGTCGTTCCGCTCTCCACCTTCGATGCCGCCGCCATTCCCGATCCGAAAGGCAAGCAGGTCGTGTTCGCCTGCCGCTCGGGCAAGCGCTCGGTGACAGCTTCTCTCGCCGCGCAGGCCGCCAGCAAGCCTACGACAAGCATCTCGCCGGCGGCATCATCGGCTGGAAAGCGGCCGGACTGCCGACCAAGACGGGCTGACGATTGCGATGAATTCCGTCTTCGCGAATCTTCCCGTCACCGTGTTCGAGGTGATGTCGCAGCTCGCGCGCGATCACGACGCCATCAATCTCGGGCAGGGCTTTCCGGACGATCCGGGACCTGAGGACGTTCGCCGCAAGGCGGCCGAGCGACGCTGGACGGCTACAACCAGTATCCGTCGATGATGGGCATCCCCGAGCTTCGCGAAGCGATCGCCGCGCATTACCGGCGCTGGCATGGCGTCGATCTCGACGCGATGAGCGAGGTGATGGTGACGTCCGGCGCGACCGAGGCGATCGCCGGCGCGCTGTTCGGGCTGATCGAGCCGGGTGACGAGGTGGTGGTGTTCGCGCCGGCTTACGACGCCTATCTGCCGCTGATCCGCCGCGCCGGCGGCATTCCGCGGCTGGTGCGGTTGCAGCCGCCGGACTGGCGTTTGACAGAGGACGCGCTGCGTCAGGTGTTCAACGCGAAGACGAAACTCGTCATCTTCAACAACCCGCTGAATCCGGCCGCGATCGTCTATCCGCGCGAGGACCTCGAACTGCTCGGCCGCTTCTGCCAGGAGTTTGATGTCATCGCCGTCTGCGACGAGGTGTGGGAGCATGTCGTGTTCGACGGCCGCGCGCATATTCCGTTGATCGCGATCCCCGGCATGCGCGACCGTACGGTGAAGATCGGCTCCGCGGGCAAGATTTTTTCGCTGACCGGCTGGAAGGTGGGCTTCGTCTGCGCCGCGCCGCCGATCCTGCGCGTGCTGGCGAAATCGCATCAGTTCCTCACCTTCACGACGCCGCCGAATTTGCAGGCCGCGGTCGCCTACGGGCTCGGCAAGCCCGACGAATTCTTCGAGGCGATGCGCGGCGATCTCGCGCGCAGCCGCGACCGTCTCGCCGCCGGCCTGTCGTCGATCGGGTTTCCGGTACTGCCGTCGCAGGGCACGTATTTTCTGAACGTCGATCTGAAACCGCTCGGGCTGAACGAGACGGACGAGGCGTTCTGCAAGCGGCTGGTGATCGATCACAAGGTCACCGCCATTCCGGTGTCCGTGTTCTATGAGGACGATCCGGTAACGTCGGTGGTCCGTTTTTGCTTCGCCAAGAAGGACGCGACGATCGATGCGGCGCTGGAGCGCCTCAAACCTGTTGTTGGCGGAGGTTGACGGAGATTGGTGATGCTGTCGAAAGCTGTGGCGTTGCTGGCCGGTGCGCTGGCGTTGACGACGATGAGCGTGCGGGTGCAGGCGCAGCAGCGGACGGTGAATTTCTACAACTGGTCGAACTACATCGCGCCCGGTGTGCTGGAGGATTTCACCAAGGAGACCGGCATCAAGGTCGTCTACGACACGTTCGACGCCAACGAGACGCTGGAGACGCGGCTGCTCGCGGGAAAATCCGGCTACGACCTGGTGGCGCCGGGAGCCTACTTCCTTGAGCGGCAGATCAAGGCGAAGGTTTTCACCAGGCTCGACAAGTCGAAGATTCCCAATCTCGTCAACGCCTGGCCGCTCATCACCGAGAAGCTCGCCGCCTACGATCCGGGCAACCAGCACGGCGTGAACTATATGTGGGGCACGACAGGCATCGGTTACAATGTCAAGAAGGCGCAGGAAGCGCTCGGCGCGGACGCCAGGCTCGACGAGGCGATGAGCACGCTCGACGTTGTGTTCAAGCCGGAACTGCTGTCGAAGTTCAAGGATTGCGGCGTTCACATGCTGGACTCCGCCGACGATATTTTGCCTGCGGCGCTGGTCTATCTGAAGCTCGACCCGAACTCGGCAAAACAGGCCGACCTCGAAAAGGCGGCGGAGCTTGTCAGCAAGATCCGTCCGTTCGTGCGCAAATTCCATTCGTCGGAATATCTCGGCGCGCTCGCCAGCGGCGAAATCTGTTTTGTGTTCGGATGGTCGGGCGATATCAAGCAGGCGCAGAGCCGGGCGCTTGAGGCGAAGAACGGCATCGAGATTGCTTACGCGCTGCCGCGCGAGGGCGCGCAGATGTTTTTCGACAATCTCGCGATTCCCGCCGATGCCCGCAATGTCGACGAAGCCTATGCGCTGATCGACTATCTCTATCGCCCGGAAGTTGCGGAGAAGAATTCGGATTATCTGTCTTACGCCAACGGCAATCTCGCCAGCCAGAAGCTCATCAGTCCGAAGGTGATCGGCGACAAGACGATCTATCCGGACGAGGCGACGATGCAGCGGCTTTTCGTCATCACCGCGCGCGATCAGGCGACGCAGCGGATCGTCAACCGCATCTGGACCCGCGCGAAGACGGGGCGGTGAGCATGATCCCGAAAAGCGGGAGCCGGTTTGCGGGAAAGATCATGCTCAAATGAAGAGAGCAGACTCCTGGGAGATTCACCGCCAGCGGCGGTGCAGCCAGAGCCATTGATCCGGGTGTTCGCGCACCCAGCCCTCGATTATCGACGTAATCTTCTGCATGGTTTGCTGCACGTCGATCATGCCGTCCTGATCGCGCACCGGCGCGATCTCTTCCGTCAGTTCGCAGCGGAAACGCTGGTCGGGGAGGCGGACGACGCGCACGCCGTGGATCGGGCATTCCACCTGCCGCGCCAGCCGCGCCAGTAATGGGTTGGCTTTCGCCGTCCGGCCGAAGAACGTCACATCGACGCCGTTGCCGTAATGCTGGTCCACCAGCATGCCGACATGGACGCCGTCGCGCAGCTTCTCCGCGAGGCGCAACGGTGCGTCAAATGTGGTGGCGACCATCTCGCCCATATTCACCGCGCGAATGTTTTGCACGGCCCTGTCGACGGCGGCGATGTTCGGGCGGCGAAACAGCACCGCTGACTTCAGACCGTGCGCGGCGGCGGCCAGCGCCGGCAATTCCCAATTGCCGAGATGTGAGGAAAAAATCAGGGCGCCCTTGTTGTCGTCGATCAGCGTGTTGAAGATCGCCTCGGATCGCGCGTCGATTTCGATGCGCTTGCTGCCGCCTTGCGCGGGATCGTAGTCCCAGATGCGGTCCATATGCGCGAACTCCGCGCCGACCTTGCCGAGATTCTCCCACACGCGGCCGAGAATCTCGTCGATCTCGCCCGAGTCTTTTCGGGAAACGCGGCCGTCAGGTTATCGCGGCCGATCCGGTTTTCGCGCAGCCACGGGCCGACCGTGCGCAGCGTTCGCCCCGTGAAGGCCGCGGTGCGATCCGCATCGAACCGGCGGATCGTGCGCAGCGCCGTAACCGCGATCGCGCCGATCGCCTTGTCGCCGGCCGGCTTGATCGCTGTTCCGAGCCGGCGGCCGGTGCGGCGAAGCAGGCGGCGCATCAGAAGTGGACGATGATCTTGCCGAACACCTGCCGGCTTTCCATCCGCGCGAGCGCGGCGGCGACATCCGACAGCGGCACTTCCATGTCGATGACCGGCGACATGCCCGCCGCCATCTTGTCGAGGCTTTCGGCGATGTTCTTCATGCTCGCGCCGAACGATCCGAAGATTCGGTATTGCTGCTGGAACAATTGCATCAGGTTGAGCGTGATCGTCGGCCCCGACGTCGAGCCGCAAGTGACGAGCCGGCCGCCGCGCTTCAGTACCAAGAGCGAGCCGTTGAAAGTGTCCGCGCCGACGTGTTCGAACACGACGTCGACGCCCTTCTTCTTCGTGAGCTTCCGCACCTCGTGCTCGAAGCGGTCCTTGCGGTAGTTGATGACATGATCGGCGCCCAGCGCCTTCACGCGCTCGATCTTCGAATCGTCGCCGACGGTGGTGATGATCGTGCAGCCGATCGCCTTCGCCATCTTGATCGCCACGCTGCCGATGCCGGAGCCGCCGGCATGCACCAGAATGGATTCGCCCGGTTGCAGTTTTGCGTTGTCGAACAGCATGTGCTGCACGGTCGAGAAGGCGATCGGCGCGCAGGCCGCATCGCGCAGGCTGACGCCGCCGGGAACGGGAATGACGAGCCGTTCCGGCATGTTGAGAAGCTCGCGGGCAAAGCCGTCGACATGAAAGCCCATGATGCCGGCGACGTTCTCGCAGAGATTGTCGCGGCCTTGCCTGCACGCCTGACATTGTCCGCAGGTCAGCGCGCCATACATCACCACCGGCTGGCCGACGGAGAAGCGCGTGACGCCGTCGCCGATGGCCGCGATCTCGCCGGAGGCTTCAGCGCCGACCACCAGAGGCAGCTTGCGCTTGGCGAAGGCCATGCCGCGATAGCCCCAGACATCGATATGGTTGAGCGCGACGGCGCGCACGCGGATCTGCACCTCGCCCGGCAGAGGCGGCGAGGGCGGATCAGACTCGATCACTTCGAGCTGGCGTTCCTTGAGAAGGCTGAGCGCGCGCATGGTTCCGCGTGGGTTTTGAAGACGATTGAGTCAGCGTATTCGCCGGTTCGGCGGCTCGCGTCAACCGGACCGGGCGAGCCGGGACGGCTCAGCCGGGCTCCGCCGTCATGATGATGGAAACGTTCTGACCGCCGAAGCCGAACGAATTCGACATGGCCGTGGTCACCTTCGCGTCGCGCGCCTTGTTCGGCACGACATCGAGCGGGATCGACGGATCGGGCGTATCGTAATTGATGGTCGGCGGGATGCGCTGGCTGGCGATGGTCAGAAGCGAGAAGATCGCCTCGACCGCACCGGCCGCCGACAGCGTGTGCCCGATCATCGATTTGTTGGACGAAACGGGGATCGCCGCGGCGCGCTCGCCGAACACGGTGGAGATGCCGAGATACTCCATCTTGTCGTTTTCCGGCGTGCTGGTGCCGTGCGCGTTGATGTAATCGATCCGCTCGGGCGTCATGCCGGCGTCGGTCAGCGCGTTGCGGATACAGCCGATGATCGGCTTGCCGTCCGGGCTGGAGCGTGTGCGGTGGAACGAGTCGGCGAGTTCGCCGCAGCCGGCGACGACGCCGAGGATCTTCGCGCCGCGCGCGGTCGCGTGCTCAAGGCTTTCGAGCACCAGCGCGCCTGCGCCCTCCGCCATCACGAAGCCGTCGCGGTCCTTGGAGAATGGCCTCGACGCCTGATGCGGCGTCTCGTTGCGTGTGGACAAGGCCGACAGCAGCGAGAAGCGCACCAGCGCTTCCGCATTGATGGAGGAGTCGGTGGCGACGCAGAGCGCGGCCTCCGTGTCGCCGCGGCGGATGGCCTCGACGCCGAGCTGGATCGCGCTGACGCCGGAGGCGCAGGCCGTCGACAGCGAGATTGGCGAGCCTTTGGTGCCGTATTTGTCGGCCAGCATGTCGGCGGTGGAGCCGAACAGGAAGCGGCTGTGCGCGGCCCTGTATTTTCCGCCGCCGCAGATGCGCAGCATCGCGTCGTAATCGATCGGGCCGTCCGGTCCGAGCGCGGCGGCGAGAAGCTGGCGCTGCTGCCAGTCCATCTCGACCGGGGCGACGGCCAGGAACAGCGGTCCCGGAAAATTCCCCTTCGCGCCGATGCCGGATTGCGCCACCGCTTCCTCGGTCGCGACATCGGCGAAGCGGTCGGAGAGTTCGGGCGCGCGGTTGTCGTCGGTGGGCAGAAAATCGATCGAGCCGGCGATGGTCGTTTTCAGGCCGTCCGTCGGAAAGCGGGTGATGGTGCGGATGCCGGATTCGCCGGCGGTCAGCCTGGCCCAATTGTCGGCCTTGCCCGCGCCGAGCGAGGTGACGACACCCATGCCAGTGACGACGACGATCGGCCGGCCGGCGTGGTCGCGAGTGGTGGTCATGAGCTTCTCCCGCCGCAATGAGCGTCAGTTCGCAGTTTCGACAAGCGCCATTCCTTCGCCGCGCCAGTGGCCGGCGCCCGCGACCGCGATCCGCTTGAGCGGCTCGCTGCTCGCGCGCTCGACATCGGAGGAGGCGTCGGGCGGAAACAGCGCGCCGCGCGACAGCGATAGCGCCGCGAAGGCGACGCCGAACAGCGCCTGCGCTTCCATCGTGTGGCCGGTCAGGCTGGCGGTGGCGCGTGCCGGAATATCCTTGTGCGCGGCGAGAAACGCGCGTTCCTCGCCGGTGGCGGGGGCCGCGCCCGTCGCGCCCGTCAGCAGCGCGGTGTTTGCGGCCGGTGCGCCGATCTTGTCCCAAAGCTTGTCCAGCGTGTCGCGGATCGCGCCGTCGGTGCCGCGCCGCGCCCGGTCGGTTTCGACCGCCGACAGGCGCGCGAAAGGTTTCGCCCCGCGCGCCTCGGCATGCCGTTTCGATTCCAGCACCAGGAACACGCCGCCGGAGCCGAGCGCGAAGCCGCCGGCAGGGCCGCGCGACCAAACCGGCGCATAGCTGCCCTTCAGGTTCAGGTCCGCGAACTCATAGAGCATCAAGAGGTCCTTGCGCTCGCCGTTCTGCGCAGCGCCGACTAGAGCGATCTCGCTCTGGCCTGAGGCGATCCGCGCGAGCGCGATCCGCAGCGCGTCGAAGCCGGCCATTTCCTCGCCCATGAAGGTGCGGGACGAGCCGGTGACGCCGTGAACGATCGAGATGTTGCCTGCGAGCAGGTTCGACAATTGTGCGAGGAACAGCGTCGGGCGCAGGTCGCTCATCAGCCTTTCGTTGAGAAGGCCGGGGGCTGCATCGCCCTGCACGCTGGCCGTCAGAATGCTGCTGTCGACGGCGAGGTCGCGCTCGCCGCCACCCGCGGCGACGATCATGTCGGTCCGTCCGAGTACGTCCGCATTGCCCTTCAGCCCGGCGGAGTCGAGCGCGAGACCGGCCGCGTAGGTGCCGATCCGCTGCCAGGCTTCCATCTGGCGCTGATCGCCCTTTTTCGGAATCTGCTTGTCGTAGGAGAGGGGGGCGAGCTTGTGGATGACGTAGGGCGCGAAGCTTTCCGTGTCGGCGTTGACGGCGCGGCTTTGCAGCGCCTCCCAATGCGCGTCGAGCCCCTCGCCGAGCGAGGAGACGAGCCCGATCCCCGTGATCCACGTTTCGATGTCGTTTGCGGACACGATGTCGTCCTTCACTATTTGCGGGGTTCCGGCACGCCGACCCGCCGGGCCACGGCGGTCATGTGCGCGCGAAACTCATCGTTGGGGAACGGGACATGGCTGAAGGTCAGCGTCGCGTTGCAGGTCTTCTTGCCGTTGACGCTGATGTCCGCCTGCGTCATCGCGTAGCCGGAGCCCTGGTGCTCGATACGGGCATTGATCGCCAGCCTTTCGCCGGGCTGGACGAAGCTGCGCATCTTCGCCTCCTTGACGGCGGCGAGGAACGGCATCCGCTCGAAATTCAGAGCGATCAGCAGCCATCCGGACGTTTGCGCCATCGCCTCGATCAGCAGCACGCCGGGCATCAGCGGGCGGCCGGGAAAATGGCCCTCGAAGATCGTGCTGGTCTGCGGCACGTCCGCCTCGACCGCGATTCGGCCTTCGGCAAGATCGAGAGCCGTCACCCGGTCGATAAGCTGGAAATATTCGAGCCCATGTCCCCGGCGCGTGCGCGTTACGCGCCTTTGGCGGCAACCAGTTCGTCGATCCGCGCGCTCAGATTGCTGAGGACGAAATACTGTTCCGTCGTGGCCTTGCCGTCATTGACCTCCTGCGTCCACTTTTCGAGCGGTAGCTTGATGCCGAAAGCCTTGTCGATGGCGAAGGCGATATCCAGAAAGTCGAGGCTGTCGATCGAGATCGTCAATGGCGTGGCTTTCCGGCTTGATGGTATCGCGCGGAATATCGCAGGTCTCTGCGATGATGTTGGCAACTTGATCGAAAGTCGACATCTTAAGCCTTTGATTGAGCTTCAGGAACTTCGCAGGGCGAAGGCTTGCGATCCTCAGCGGCGAGACCGGGCGAAGCGCTGCGGCCAGATCAGGGTCAGATGCCCGTATATCGGAGCAAGACCCTGAGTTCAATGGCGCTCAGGCGGTCGAACAGGGTGGGAAACCGTCGGCCGGGATAAGTCGGGCGTGCGCCTGGCGGGATCGCTCGACAGGATCATTTGATCCGGATCATTTGACGGGTGCGGAGATCGGTGCGCCGCAGTCGCGACGCCCCATGAGCAGGCAGTCCTGGGTGCGGCGCAGGTCGGCGATGCTGGTCGCGAGCCACACCCCGAAGCCGATCAGGACCACGGTGAACAGGCCGGCGGCGATGTTGACCCGCATGCGGTAGCGATAATCGTCGGGCTCCCCGGTCCGCTCGAAGCGCGACAGGTCCGGCGGCTGGCCGAACGAGGCGGTCGCCTCGCGATCGGCGGGCGGCTTCTGCGCGTTCGCGGCCGTGCGCGGCCGGAACTTGATGACGACGTGCTCGTCGTCCGGAACCTTCGGTTGCTCGCTGGTCATGGGCGTTGTCCGCGGCAGGGTCCAACTTCGCCTTGAGTACCATGACCGGCCGGGGCGGCCCAGCAGGCGCGAGCATGGCTCGCCTGCATTCCCGCCGTTGCGCCAGATTCGCCCGTGAAGGGCTTACGCCTTGGCCGTCCGGCCCATCAGGTAGAATTCGTCGTTCGGGCGCATGTTGGTGACGTTGGCCATCCGGTTCGACAGCCCGAAGAAGGCCGCGACCGCGGTGATGTCCCAGATGTCGGCCTCGCTGAAGCCGTGCTGCGCCAGCGCCGTCATGTCGGCATCGCCCACGGTCTGCGCGGTCTGGCTGACCTTCATCGCGAAGTCGAGCATCGCCTTCTGCCGGGGCGTGATGTCCGCCTTGCGATAATTCGTTGCGATCTGGTCGGCCACAAGCGGGTTTTTCGCGCGGATGCGGAGGATCGCACCATGCGCCACCACGCAATACTGGCACTGATTGGCGCTCGATGTCGCGACCACGATCATCTCGCGCTCGGCCTTGGTCAGGCCGCTGTCCTTGTCCATCAGCGCGTCGTGATAGGCGAAGAAGGCGCGGAATTCGTCCGGCCGATGCGCCAGCACGAGAAAGACGTTCGGGATGAATCCCGACTTCTCCTGCACGGCGAGGATGCGGCTGCGGATATCCTCCGGCATGTCCTCCAGGCGAGGAACGGGGAAACGGCTGATTGGACGTGCGTTCATGCATGGGCCTCGGCGACAATTCATCCGAGGTTATTGCATCGCGCCGGTCGCGAGAAGGGCTAAGTCAGCGCAGCGGCTTCTTCAGTAACGAGAAGCGGTCGGGGTCCAGACCCAATGATGGTTGCAGCAGCGGCGCATCGGCGACGCGCGGCGGCCGCCGCTCCGACGTCACGGACGCGCCTGTGGACGCCTTGGAGTCGCGATGCGTCGTCGCCCCGCGCCAGCGCTCCAGCACCGATCCGACGAAATTGATGTCGTGGCCGTCAGCGGACGCGGTGACGGCTGCGAGCGTCGCCTCGCTGCGCGGCAATTGATGCGGCGGCATCTCCTTGAAACGCAAACGTGTCGGCAACGCCACGCCTTCGCCGAAGGCGAGGACTTCGCGAGTGCCGAGCGAAGGCACGAAGGAGAGCAGATTGGCCGCGGCGTCCGACACCGCCGAGCGCAACAGCGACTGGTCGCGCTCGTTGGCGAGGCGCATCGTGAACAGCGTGTTGCACTGGGAGATGATGGTGGCGTCCAGTTCCGCCGGGCGCTGCGTCACCAACCCAAGGAAAACGCCGTATTTGCGGCCTTCCTTGGCAATGCGCGAAATCGCCTTTCGCGTCGGACCGAAGCCGATCGTGCGGTCGGCGGAGGCATAGCGGTGGGCCTCCTCGCACACGAACAAAAGCGGCGAGGCGCCGTCGCTCCACAGGCCGAAATCGAACGCCATGCGGCAGACCACGGATACGACGGAATCGACCACCTCCGCCGGAAAGCCCGCAAGCTGCATCACCGTCATCGGCCTGCCATGCGCCGGCAGGCGGAACAGATGGCTGATGACCTCGGCCATCGTATCGCCGCCGACATTGGCGTTCTCGAACATGAAGGCGTAGCGGGTGTCGTTGCGCACCGTTTCGATGCGCGACAGCAGCTTGTTGTAGACCGCGCGCGAAGAACGGTTCTCCAGCCGGCCCATGCGCTCGTCGATCAGCGAGACGATGTCGGTCAGCCGGTACGGCACCGGCGTATCGACGGTATAGCCGTTGATCTTGGGATCGACGCGCTTCAGGCCCGCTGATTCGACGTTCTGGTATTGGGTGTAGATCGCCTTGGCGTAGGGGATGACCTCGGACAGGATCGCCAGTTCGTCCGGCACGCCGGGCCTGCCGCCGAAAATGACGTCGACGAATTCCTCGTAGTTGAACAGCCAGAAGGGCAGCTTCAGATTGCGCGGGTTGAGAACCAGCGCGCGCTCGCCGAAGCAGCGGCCATATTCGTTATGGACGTCGAGCAGGAACAGGCGGAGGTTCGGGCGCATCTGAAGGATTTCGTTCAGCACCAGCGACACGCCGCTGGATTTGCCGACGCCGGTCGAACCGAGAATGGCGAAATGCTTGCTGAGCATTTCGTCGATGTCGATATAGGCGGAGACGGTCGGGTCCTGTTGCAGATGCCCGACGAAGATCGCGTCCTTGTGCGCTGGCGCGTAGACTGTCCGCAGCTCCTGATTGGTGATCGGGTCGGCCTCGTCGCCGATGGCCGGATAGATCGTCACGCCGCGCTGAAAGCGCTCGCCGTTCGGCGTCGGGTTGATTTCGCCGAGCAGATCGACCGAGGCGGTGGCGATATACAGCTCCTTGTCCTGCGGCGAGAGGCCCTCGCACGACACTTCCGTGACCATGGCGATGACGTGCGAACGGTTACAGCGGATGCTGATGAACCGGCCGACGGTGGCGCGCGCTTCGAACTGGCTCATCCGCGGCGCGATCAGGATGCCGATCCGCGCCGACGATCCGCGCACGGAAATGACGCGGCCGAACGGCGTCGCCGAAGGCGGCGGAGCGGAGGTCATCGGAGGCGGTTCGGTCGGCATCTGTCGCAGGATTCACAAGGTTCGGAGGACTATGCGGATGCCTTGCTGCACAAAGGGTTAAGACTTTCCCGATGCGGGCAAGAAAGCCCGGATCGGGACCAGGCCGAGCGGCCGCCGTGTGCCCGAGCGGCGCTCGGCCGGCGCGGAAGGGTTGCACGGCAAAGGGACGGCAAACCGGTGCATTTCATGCCCGATCCGCATGCCGGCGTCCGCATCGCATTGTTTTGTTCTGAAAATTCCGGAGAAAACGCCACAAATGGGCATCGCATTCGATTGCTTCGGAAAGCTCGCCGATAACCATCGCGGCAAACATCGCGCCAAAGGGCGGCGCGTGCTGACGCGCGGCTGCCATTTGCGAAGATCGCTGGACGAGCGGGACGTCTAGTCTACCATCGATGCAAGCGCCGTCGATCAGAACGCGCGCGGAACAGATTGGGGAGACGTGACATGAGGATACGTCTGAATCGCAGGACGTTCATCGCATCGGGGGCGGCTGCTGCCGGTTCGACCTTGCTGGGCGCACCGGCTATTTCACAGGCGAACTGGCCGAACAAGCCCGTGCGGGTGGTGTGCAGCTTCCCGCCCGGCGGCTCGACCGATGTCGTGTCGCGCTCCTATTCGGAGTTTCTCAGCCGTCATTTCGGCCAGTCCTTCATCGTCGAGAACAAGGGCGGCGGCTCCGGAACGGTCGGTGCGCTCGACGTCAAGCAGGCCAAGCCTGACGGCTACACGCTGATGGCGACGATCTCGACGGCGATGATCCAGAATCGCGTGACGATCAAAAACCTCGCTTACGATCCGGAGAAGGATTTTGAGATCGTCACGATCGTCTCCGGCAGCGGTGGCCTGATCGTCGTGCAGCCGAATATCGGCGTGACGAATCTCAAGGAGTTCGTTGAATACGGCAAGGGCAAGAAGCTGAGCATGGGCACCTATTCGATCGGCTCGACGCCGCATCTGGTCGCCGCCGAACTCAACGCCCAATATGGCTTGAATATCGAGCCGATCCATTATCGCGGCGAAGCGCCGATGTGGTCGGACTTCATGGCCGGTTCGCTCCAGATCGCCGGCGGCAGCACCGCGCCGACGATGCCGGTGCTGGAAACCGGCCGCGGCAAGCTGATCGCCTCGATCGGCGCGCGCAACGGCGCGTTTCCCGATGTGCCGACGCTCAACGAGCAGGGCCTGAAGTCGACGGCGTCGCACATTCGCGGCTATGTCGGTCTCTGGGCTCCGGCCCACACGCCGCCCGACATTTTGCAGAAGCTGTCCGAGGCCCTCGTTCTCGGCGGCAAGGACCCGACCGTGCAGAAAGTGGCGTCGCAATTCTATCTGGAGCCGGCGATTCCGATCGCGGAGGCGAAAAAGCGGTTCGCCAGCGATTCCGTCGCGCTGATCGCGGCGTTGACGAACCTCGGCATCAAGCCCGAGTGAGCGCATCCACCAGGTCAGGCAGGACAAAGCCTGGCCGGTGACATGCGGAGGCGTGGTCGTGGTGATGACCGCGTTGCGGCAACGGCTGATCGGACGCTGGGTTTTGCTGAATTTGACGGGTTGGCTGGGGAACCTGGATTCGAACCAAGACAAACAGAGTCAGAGTCTGTTGTGCTACCGTTACACCATTCCCCAAAAGGCGTTATCTTCCAATAAGATAGAGCCGATTGTGGCCGCGGGACAGCGCTGAGGAAGCGCGTTGCGTCGAGCGGTTGCCCCGCTATCTAGCTGCGCCGCCGCCTTGGGGCAAGAGCTTCCTGCATGACGGCTTGCGATCCGTCCTCCGCAGCGTCCTTGCCCTGCGAGGGCCGCTGCGCGAGGCCGTGTCCGAGCGCGATCCTGTCGTCGAACACGAAGCATTCGCCGCGCCACAGGCTCGTGCTTTGCGGAATGTCCTCCAGATATTTCAGGATGCCGCCCTTGAGATGAAAGACCTCGCCGAAACCTCGCGCGAGGAGAAAGGCGCTGGCCTTCTCGCAGCGGATTCCGCCGGTGCAGAACATCGCGATCTTCCGGTCTTTCGCCGGATCGAGCCGGCGCTCCGTGAATGTCCGGAAATCGCTGAACTTCGACAGTTTCGGATCGACCGCGCCGTCGAACGTGCCGAGCGCCACTTCGAAAGCGTTGCGCGTGTCCAGAACCAGCACGTCGTCCTGCCGGATCAACTCGTTCCACGCCGCCGGATCGACATAGGTGCCGACGCGCGCGGCGGGGTCGGCCGAC
This sequence comes from Xanthobacteraceae bacterium, assembly GCA_041397365.1. GTDB lineage: Bacteria > Pseudomonadota > Alphaproteobacteria > Rhizobiales > Xanthobacteraceae > P52-10. The sequence goes on along the minus strand of JAWKWT010000011.1, from coordinate 118,737 downwards.
GGATCGCCGAGCGTGACGATTTCCTTCTTCAGCCGGATTTTCAGCCGGCCGAGCGGCATCTCGGCGGCGGTGGAAAACTTCAGTTCGAGATTGTCGAGCCGGCCCGCGAACAGCGCGCCGTGCCGAAGCTCGTCGATGCAGGAATCGATCGCCTCCGGTGATCCCGCCAGCGTTCCGTTCACGCCTTCATGCGCCAGCAGCAGCGTGCCCTTGACACCGAGATCGGAGAGCCGCGCGCGCAAGGGTTCGCGCAACGCGCGGAAATCCGGCAGCGGGACGAACTGATACAGCGCGGCGACTTTCAGGCTCATGCGGCGCGCTTTAGCAGGAGCTGGCGCGTCAGGAAACGGTTGTTATTGCGGTTTGCGCCAGCCCCACCCTCGCACCAGCGCGCAGAGGAGCAACGACAGCGACAGCATCGCGGCGAGGCCGAACGCGCCCTCAAAGCCGCGCAGCAGTTCCGCGCCGGCCGAGGATTGGTCCGCGTGCCCGCTCATGCTCTGGAACGCCAGCATCAAGAGGCTCGCGCCCATGACGATGCCGACCGTGCGCGTCATCAGCACGAGGCTGCCGGCGACGCCGCGGCTTTCCTTCGGGATCGTCAGCGTGGCGATGTCGAAATAGGCGACCTGAAACAGGCCGAGGCCAAAGCCCTGGAGCAGGGCTGCGGCGACGATGACCGCCGGCCCGAACTGGCCGCTCAGCAGCGCGATCATCGACAGGCCGGCGACCGAGGAGGTGGCTCCCAGGGTCGCGAGCTGTTCCGCGCTCAGTTTGGTGACGAGGCGGGCGGCGACCGGCGCGCCGAGGATCATGCCGACCGGCGACGCCGACAGGATGAGTCCGGCGAGCGGGGCTGAGAGCTGCGTGAAGGCGCTGAGATAGAACGGCACCAGCAGAAAGATCGCGAAGCCGGCGAGGTTCAGCAGCATGTGCGCGACGTTCAGCAGCGCGAAATCGGGATTGCGGAAGACGCCGACATCGATGATCGGATTTGGTACGCGCGACTCGCGCCGCCAGAAGATGACGCCGAGCGCAAGCGACACCAGCGCCAGCACCGTGCTGGCCAGGACCTGACCGTCGCCTTGCAGGCGGTTGGCGGCGAGCAGCAATGCGGCGACCGCCAGCACCAGCACCAGCGCGCCGGGCGCATCGAAGCCGCCGCCATTGGCGCCTGCGCGGCCCTTCGGCAGCACCCATCCGAGCGTCAGCGCGGCTAGCGCGATCGGCGCGCGGAAGGCGAACACGGCGGCCCATCCGAAGCGTTCGACCAGAAGCCCTCCGAGGATCGGACCGAGCGCGCCGCCGATGCCGATGACGAGCGTGAACACGCTCAGAATCTGCGCCCTGCGATCCTCCGGATAAAGGCTGGTGATGAGCGCCGGGCCGCAGCTCAGCGTCAGCGCAGCGCCAATGCCCTGCAACACGCGGAAGGCGAGCAGCCAGCCGTAATCGGTGGCAAGCGCGCAGAGCGTGAACGCCAGCATGCTGGTGGCCGCGCCGGCGAGGAAGATCGTGCGATGACCGACGATGTCGCCGGCCCGGCCGAAGACGAGCATCAGCGCGGCGTGGGTCAGCGTGTAGGCGATGACGATCCACTGAATGTCCGGAATCGGCAGCGCGAATGCGCGCACGAGATCAGGAAACGCGACATTGACCGCGCCGTCGAACTGAATCGACACCGTGCCGAGGCACAGCGCCGTCACGCAGGCCGCACGTCCTGCGCCGCCCGGCGGCGGCGCAGTCGATTCAGGCGGTTTCATTCGTCACCGGGCGCGATGCCGGAGGCCGCGGACCGGCCCCGGCGCATGGCGCGCGCATCACGCAGGCGTTTCGGCGACGAAACGGTTGCGCAGCGTGCCGATGCCGGTGATGTCGATTTCCACCACGTCGCCGGCCTTGATGTCGGGCGAGGAGCCGTCCGTTCCCATCCAGATCACGTCGCCCGGCCACAGCGTGAAATATTTCGTCATCGCCGCGATGAATTGCGGAATGCCGAACACCATGTCGTTGGTCTTGAAGTGGTTGCTTTGCTTGCCGTTCAACCGGACGACGGTCTCCATGTTGTCGAGATCGACGTCCGTCTCGATCCATGGCCCCATCGGCTTGAAGGTGTCGGCGTTCTTGGCGCGCCAGAGGCCGCGGTCGTTCTTCTGCCAGGTGCGCTCGCTCACATCGTTGCCGATGGTGTAACCGAACACGCACGACATCGCATCTGCCTCGCTGAGATGCTTTGCCTTCTTGCCGATAACGGCGACCAGTTCGCCTTCGTAATGAATCTTGTCCGTGGCGTCGGTGGGGATGATGACGTCCTCGTCATGCGCGCACAACGCGCTCTGCGCGCGATAGCCGATCTCCGCGCGCTTCGGCACGTCAGGCACCTCGCCGCGGCGATTGGCGGCTTCGGTCAGATGCTTCACGTAATTCAGTCCCGCGCAGTAGAAGGTGCGCGGAATGCCGGGGATTTCCAGCTTGACGTCCTTCAGCTCGTGCTTGACGGAGGATGTCTGCCACTCGCCATAAGGCTCGCCGGAAATCTCGATGACCCGGTCGCCCTCGACAAGCGCCCAAGTGGTTTTCGCGTTGGTTTTTCCGCCCGCCGTAATTTTTGCAAAACGCATCGTTTGACTCTCACTCCATCATTGTCATTCGGCCGCCATCTGAGGCGGCAGTTTCCATGCGCCCACCGGCGGCACCGGCAGGCCGAGATTCTCCCGCAGCGTCGTGCCGGCGTAATCCTTGTGAAACAGTCCGCGCCGCTGCACCTCGGGGATGACATGCTTGACGAAATCGGCGTAAGCGCCCGGCACATAGGTCGCGGCGACGACGAAGCCGTCGCAGGCGCGGCGCTCGAACATCTCCTCCATGTGGTCGGCGATCTCCTTCGGCCCGCCGACGATCGCGCCTTCGACCTGACCGCGGCCGCTGTGAACGATGAAGTCGCGCGCGGACGGATTCTTGATGCCGCTCTTGCGGACCACGCCGTCGCGGATACCGATGATGCCGGACATGCCGGCGAGTTCCTCGTCCGTCAGCGGCTCGTCGAGCGGTTTTGCGGCGAAGTCGAAATTCAGACCTTCGGCGAGCAGCGACAGCGCGTCCATTTCGGTCGGCAGCTTCGAGATCAGCGCCATCTTGTCTTCGGCTTCGGTCTTGGTCGCGCCGGCGACAGTGAGCAGCATGTTGCAAATCTTGATTTGATCCGGGTCGCGGCCGAGACGGATCGCCTCGTTCTTCACCGCGTCATAGCCTTCCTTGGCGATGTCGGTGTTGCGGCCCGCCGCGAAAATCACTTCGCCCCAGCGGCCGGCGAAGCGCTGGCCGCGGCCGCTCGCGCCGGCCTGGATGATGACCGGATGGCCTTGCTGCGAGCGCGGCACGGTGAAGGGCCCGCGCGACTGGAAGAACTTGCCCTTGTAGTCGAGCCGCTTCACCTTCGCCGGGTCGGCGAAGCGGCCGCCGGCCTTGTCGTTGAGGATCGCGCCGTCGTCCCACGAATCCCAGTGGCCGAGCACCACTTCCATGAATTCGTCGGCGCGGTCGTAGCGCAGGTCGTGCTCCATATGCGCGTCGCGGCCCATATTGAGCGCCTCGCCATCGTTCACCGAGGTCACGACGTTCCACGCGGCGCGGCCGTTGCTCATCAGGTCCAGCGTCTGGAAGCGGCGCGCCACGTCGAACGGCTCGAAGTAAGTCGTCGAGGCGGTGGAGGCGAGGCCGAGCTTGGTCGTGACCGCGCCCATCATCGTCAGCACGACGATCGGGTCCATCTTCACGCAGCGGATGCCGTATTCGACCGTATGAGCGTGATCGTTGCCGAGCCGGTCCGGCATCGCCAGCCGGTCGTCGAAGAAGGCGATGTGAAATTTGCCGGCTTCGAGGATGCGGGCGATCTCCTGATAGTAATCCGCCGAACTGGAATCGTCGCGGGAGAGGGGATGCCGCCATGACAGCGGAAGGTTGGTGCAGTTCTGGGCCTGGAGGAACGCCACCATTACCATTTGCCGCGTCATGCCTGTCTCCTGCTGCTGCCGCTGGGACGCGCGACGATTAGGTCAGACCAAGTTCGCCCGCGAGCTTGTATTCGCCCGCGAGCTGCTTGAGCTTCTCCCAGGTCGCGTCCTCGACATCGATGCCGGCAACGCGCCGTTCCTTCTCGGTGCGGTTTTCGATTTCGCCGGGGTACAGCACGCCCTTCGATCCTTCGGACGGCGGCGTCGCGTTGAGATAGCGCGCGAACTCGGCGACCTCCTTCCTGAAATCTTTCAGCGGGCGGAACGCCTCGACATTGAACACGGCCATGAAGGTGCCGTCATTGTGCCGGCCGGTCGGCTCGACGCCGAAGCCGAGGCCGGTGAGAATGCCGCACAAAATCTCGACCATCGCCGCGAGGCCGCTGCCCTTGTAGCCCTCGGTGCCGCCGAGCGGCAGCAGCGCGCCGCCCTGGCGCAATTGCTTCGGATCGGTGGTGAGCTTGCCGTCCTTGCCGACGACCCAGCCTTGCGGAATTTCCTCGCCGCGCGCAGCCGCGAGCGCCACCTTGCCGGCGGCGACGGCGGAAGTCGCCATGTCGAGATAGATCGGCCCGTCGAGGTCGGACGGCACCGCGATCGAGATCGGGTTGGTGCCGAGCCGCGCCTCGCGGCCGCCGAACGGCGCGACCACCTTGGTCGAGCGGCCGGAATCGGCGGTGGCGATGCCGATCATGCCGGCGCGCGCGGCCATCAGCGGATAGGCGGCGAGGCGGCCGACATGGCTTTGCCGGAATACGGTGCAGGCGGCGACGTTGGTTTTTTTCGCCTTCTCGATGGTCAGCTCCATCGCCTTGGCATTCACATAGAAGCCGAACCCCCAATGGCCGTCGATCACGGTCGTCGCCGGCGATTCCTGGACGATGGTCCATTTCGCGCCGGGCACGATGTGGCCGACCTTCACGCGGTCGATGTAGGTCGGGATGGCGATGATGCCGTGCGAGTCATGGCCGGCGAGATTGGCGTTGATGCAGCCGATGGCGACGGCGTCGGCTTCCTCCTTTGAAGCTCCGGCGGCGCGGAGCAGGGCGGCGCCAATTTGCGTGAGGCGGTCGGCTTGAACGATGGGCATGCGGATTTCCTGAAGCGACGCGAACGGGATGGGTTATTTTGCGGCAGCTTTTTCTTTTTCAGCCATCTCTTTTTGCGCCATCGCCTGTTTCAATTGCTCCGGCGTCATGCGCGCGTCCTCGGCCCGCTGATGCTCGTAGATGTTGTAACTGTCGGTGGCGATGTCTTCGAGCACGATCCGCCCCGCGAGTACGTCGGCCTTCCACTTTTCCTGCGCCGGCCGCATCGCGTGAAATTCCGGCATGACCTCTTTCGCGAACAGTTGCAGGCTGTCGCAGATCGCCTTGTGGGTGGTCTGTCCGGCCTGGTTGAGCAGGATCACCTGATCGACATGCGACTCGGCGAACTGATGCAGCTTCTTGCGCAGCGTCGCGGGCGAACCGATCAGGCCGTTGTTCAGCGCGGTCTGCGCGGCCTCGGTGGTGCGCCAGTCCTGATAGAGCTTCCACAGGTCGCTCTTGCCGGGCGCATCGATGCCGGCGCGGCCATAGTGGCGCAGCGCGAAGATGAAGAACGTCCAGCCGGCGGCGAGTTCGCGCGCCTCCTCGTCGGTCGGCGCGCACATGAAGCCGGAGACGATCGCGATGTTCGGATTTTCCTTGTAGTCGCCGAGCCGCTTCTTGTTGTGCAGGAAGCTGTTGTAATAGCGATGCACCCAGGCTCGCGCCGCCTCCGGCGATACGAACGAGAAGCCAAGCGCGCCGATGCCCCATTCGCCGGCATTGGCGATGGTCTGGATGCTGGAGCAGGCGACCCACAGCGGCGGGTGCGGCTTCTGCCGCGACTTCGGAATGACATTGCGCGCCGGAAAGTCATGGTACTTGCCGTGAAACTCCCAGTCATCCTTGGTGAACATCGGCATGATGGCGCGCACCGCTTCTTCCCAGCGGTCGCGCTTGTCGCGCACGCGCGTGCCGAACGGATGCAGCTCGGCCGGTCCGCCGCCTTCGCCCATGCCGAATTCGACGCGGCCGCCTGACAGCAGGTCCAGCGTCGAGACTTTCTCCGCGACGCGATGCGGCTGGTTGGTGGTGAGCTGGATGATGCCGTGGCCGAGGCGGATATTCTTGGTGCGCTGGCTCGCCGCGCCGAGAAAAACCTCGGGCGCGGAGGCGTGCGAATATTCCTCCAGGAAGTGATGCTCAACCATCCACGCATTGTCGTAGCCGAGATGGTCAGCCAGTTCGATCTGCGTGAGTGCGTCCTGAAAAAGCTGGTATTCGCTCTCCGCGTTCCACGGGCGCGGCAGTTGCAATTCGTAGAAAATGCCGAACTTCATCGCGCCTCTCCCGTCCCGTTGCGTCGTTCCCTTCGGTCATCCGCCCAAGCAGCAGCGGACCGCGCGACATCCTTCGCAGTTGCGGGATATCTGTTTGTTATTGCAAAGGTTCGCGGCAAGCGCGGGCACTGTCAACATGAATTCGCGCGGGGCAAGCATGTGCGGGCGATCGGCAGCGCCTGTCGCGGACAGTGGCTGTCAGATGCTCCGCGGTGCGTCCTCCTGCGAGAACGCACCGTCGCAATGCAGCAGGATGTCTAGGCGAACGCCTTCAGCGCTTCGGGCGAAAATGGCTGCAACTCGGTCGTGCGGCCGTCGCGAACCTTCGCGACCCAGTTCGCGTCGCTGATGAGCGCGCGGCCGACCGCGACCAGGTCGAATTCGTTGCGCGCCAGCCGCGCCTCCAGTTCGCCGAGGTCGCTGACCTCCGAGGCGTCGCCGGGATTGCGGAGCGAGTGAACGAAATCCACGCCCTTCAGGCCGACCGAGCCGACGGTGATCGCGGGCAGGCCGGTGATCTTCTTGGTCCAGCCGGCGAGGTTGAGATCGGAGCCCGGAAATTCCGGTTCCCAGAAGCGACGCGTCGAGGCGTGGAAGATGTCGACGCCGGCGTCGGTCAGCGGTTCGAGGAATTTCGCCAGCTCGTCCGGGGTGAGCGCGAGGCGGGCCGCATAGTCCTGCTGCTTCCACTGCGAGAAACGCTGGATGATGACGTAGTCAGGACCGACGCGCTTGCGCACCGCCTTGACGATTTCCGCTGCGAAGCGCGTGCGCTTGACGAGGTCGCCGCCCCAGGTATCGGTGCGCTTGTTGGCGCCGTCCCAGAAGAACTGGTCGATCAGATAGCCGTGCGCGCCGTGCAACTCGACGCAGTCGAAGCCGATCTCCTTCGCGGTTGCGGCGGCCTTGGCGAATGCCTCGATCGTGTCGGCGATGTCGGCGTCCGTCATCGGCTCTCCGACCTCTTTGCCGGTGGCGGAGAGGCCGGAGGGGCCGTCGGACTTCGCCTCCGGATGCGGGCCGGTGCCGGGCTTGCGGACCATGCCCTGATGCCACAATTGCGGAGCGATTTTGCCGCCGGCCGCATGCACGACGTCGACGACGCGCTTCCAGCCGGCGAGGCTCGCCGCCTCATGGAAATTCGGAATACTGGGATTGGCGGATGCGCCGGGCCGGTCGACGGTCGTGCCTTCGGTAACGATCAGCGCCACGCCGCCTTCCGTGCGCCGCCGGTAATATTCGGCGACGTCCTCCCCCGGAATGCCGTTCGGGCTGCGCGAACGGGTCATCGGCGCCATGACGATGCGGTTCGAAAGGGTCAGCGACTTGTAGCTGAAGGGCTGAAACAACGGGTTCGACATGAACTGAAAACTCCCGATCCAAGGTGCCGTCCGGGCGACCGCGACCGGATTGCTTTAACGGGGATGAGACGGCATGGTCAATGCGACGCCGGCGAGCGACGACGCGCCGGCCAAAAACGGTATGGCTGGGAGGCGGCGATGGCCGAGGCGAATAGTGCGGCTGACGCAGGCGAGTTCGACTACATCGTCGTCGGCGCTGGATCGGCCGGATGCGTGCTGGCGAACCGGCTGACGGCCGATGGCAAATATTCGGTGCTGCTGCTGGAGGCCGGTCCGCGCGACCGCAACATGTGGATTCACATCCCGATCGGCTACGCCAAGCTGTTCAAGAATCCGAAGCTGAACTGGATGTACCAGACCGAGGCCGAACCGGAGCTGGAGGGCCGTTCGATCTTTCAGCCGCGCGGCAAGGTTTTGGGCGGATCCAGCTCGATCAACGGCCTGATCTATATCCGCGGCCAGCACGCGGATTACGACCGCTGGCGTCAGCTCGGCAATGTCGGCTGGGGCTATGACGACATCCTGCCTTACTTCAAGCGCGCCGAAAATCAGCAGCGCGGCGCGGACGACTATCACGGCACCGGCGGCCCGCTGAACGTCTCGGACCAGCGCCAGGCCGACCCGCTGAGCGATGCGTTCATCCGGGCGGCCGGCGAGGTCGGCATTCCCGCGAATGCGGATTTCAATGGGGCTGCGCAAGAGGGCGCGGGCTACTACCAGACGACCACGCGCCACGGCCGGCGCGGCAGCACCGCGCGCACCTATCTGCGCGCCGCGCGCCAGCGCCGCAATCTGAAGATCGAAACCAACGCGCTGGCGCAGCGGATCGTTTTTGCCGGCAAACGCGCGACCGGCGTCGAATACCGGATGGGCGGACAGTTGCGGAGCGCGCGTGCGCGCCGGGAAGTGCTGGTGTCGAGCGGCGCGTTCAACTCGCCGCAACTGCTCCAGTTGTCCGGCGTCGGCCCCGGCGATCTGCTGCGCCAGCACGGCATCGATGTGGTGCATGAGGCGGCCGGCGTCGGCGGCTCCTTGCAGGATCATTTGCAGGTGCGGATCGTGATGCGCTGCTCGCAGGCGATCACGCTCAACGACGACGTGATGAGCCTGCGCCGCAAGGCGATGATGGCGATGCGCTACGCTTTTCTCCGCAAGGGACCGCTGACGATCGCCGCCGCCTATGCCGGCGCGTTCTTCAAGACGCATGAGCGGCTGGCGACGCCGGATGTGCAAGTGCATTTCATTCCCTTCAGCACCGACAAGATGGGCGAGAAGCTGCACGATTTTTCCGGCTTCACCGCCTCGATCTGCCAGTTGCGCCCGGAGAGCCGGGGCAGCGTGAAAATCCGCAGCGCGGATGCGTCGATTCCGCCGGAAATCCGCATCAATTATCTGGCGACCGAGACGGATCGCGCGACCAGTGTCGAGGGCCTGAAAATCTTGCGCAAAATCCTGCACGCGCCGGCGCTGAAGCCGTTCGTCGCGGCGGAGGTCGAGCCGGGGCTGGCGATCGACAGCGACGCCGATCTGCTGACCTATTGCCGGCAGCGCGGCGGCACGATCTATCATCCGACCTCGACCTGCCGCATGGGCAGCGATGCGCTGGCGGTCGTCGATCAGCGATTGCGGGTGAAGGGAGTCGAGGGTCTGCGCGTGGTGGACGGCTCGATCATGCCCGATCTCGTTTCCGGCAACACCAATGCGCCGATCGTCGCGATCGCAGAGAAGGCGAGCGACATGATCCTTGCCGATGCGCGATAACATTCCAACAGAGAAAGACACCACATCCATGGACGACTTCAAGGCCGAGATCGCGGCTGCGATGCAGTGCCTCGACAATTTCATCGCCACGATGAATGCGGGCGATGCCGACGGGCACGACGACTGCTTCAATTTCCCGAGCGTGCGGCTTGCCTCCAACAATCTGGTGGTGTTCGAGCGCGGCCGCGACAAGGCCTGGGTCAAGAAGACCGGAAGCTTCTCCGACTGGGCGCGCTCGGACTGGGACAAGCGCGACATCCTGCACGCCAGCGCCGACAAGGTGCATATCAACACCCGCTTCGTCCGCTACCGCCATGACGGCAGCGTGCTCGGCGCGTTCGATTCGATCTACGTCGTTACCAAGCAGGACGGACATTGGGGCATCAAGATCCGCTCCTCCTTCGCGCCCTGACAAACAAACCAAAAAGGCCGAGCCATGCCGCCGCCCTATGCAGGCCGTGCGCGGGAAGGGGTGGCGGGCTCCCCGCGCGGCGGCTACAGAATAAGCAGGGAAACGACAAGGAAGGACGGGCGCGCGATGACACGCGGCCGTGAGCCATGACCGCGCCTGCACGCTCCTCCGCGCTCGCTCCGTTCCGGATTCGCAGCTACCGCCTGCAATGGCCGGCCGACACGTTCACGTCGTGGGCGTTCGAGATGGAGTTCCTGATTCTCGGCTGGTACATGCTGGTCGAGACCGGCTCGGTGGTGATCCTCACCATCTGGGGCTCGCTCATGTATCTTGGAACGTTGGTCGCGCCGATGTTCGGCGTGTTCGGCGACCGCATCGGCCACCGCAACCTGCTGGCGGGGATGCGCGCCGTCTATGCGGTGCTCGCCTGCACCATGCTGACGCTGATCCTCACCGGCCTCATCAATCCGGTTTATGTTTTCATCCTGTCGGCGATCTTCGGCTTCGTCCGCCCGTCCGATCTCGGCGTCCGCGGCGCGCTGGTGGCCAGCACCATGCCGCACGAACATCTCGTCGCGGCGATGAGCGTCTCCCGCACGACGATGGATTCGGCGCGCATCGCAGGAGCCCTGACGGGTGCTGCGATGTTTGCCGCGCTCGGCATGGGGGCGGCCTATGTCGCCATTGCCGCGCTTTATATCGCCAGCACGCTTCTCACCCTGTGCATCTCGCCGGCCGCCGAAACCGCGCAGCCGCCGAAGGCCGAGCGGCTGTCGCTCTGGCGCGATCTATCCGACGGCGTGAGCACGATCTGGAACTCGCCATGCATGCGCGCGGCGATGTGGATCGCGTTTCTGGTCAATCTCACCGCCTATCCGTTCACCGGAAATCTGCTGCCCTACATCGCCCGCAACATCCACCACACCGACCAGACCGGCGTCGGCTATATGTCGGCGAGCTTTGCTTTCGGCGCGCTGCTGGCGTCGATGGTGCTCAGCAACATCTCCGGCGTGAAGCTGGCCCGGATGATGATCCTGTCGACCGCTGTGTGGTATGTTCTGCTGATGGTCTTCGCGCAGACCCAGTCGATGACGGCGGCGATCGCCTGTCTGATGGTCACGGGCTTCGCGCAAAGCCTCAGCATGATCGCGCTCGCCGTCATTCTGCTGCGCTCGGCCGGCGAACGCCTGCGCGGCCGGGTGATGGGCGTGCGGATGATGGCGATCTACGGCCTGCCGATCGGGCTTCTGGTGGCGGGACCGCTGATCGAGCGGTTCGGTTTCGTCCCGACCGCGAGCGCCTATGCCGCGGTCGGTCTGTTTTTCACCTTGGTTATCGCGCTGCGCTGGCGCGAGGAGCTTTGGCGGCCGCTCGCGCCCGCCAATACGATGTAGGAGTCAGACCCAGCCGTTCTTGCGGGCGTGGTCGAGCCCGTCGTCGAGCGCGCGGTGCAGGCCCTGAAGCAGCTCCTCGACTTCGTCCTCGGTGATGATGAGCGGCGGACAGATGGCGATCGCATCGCGCACGTTGCGGAGGATGACGCCGTGCTGCGCGGCGCGCGCCTGGACGTAAGCGCCGAGCCCGAGCTTGGCCTCGAACGCCTTCTTGTCCTTCTTGTTCTGCGTCAGTTCGACCGCGCCGATCAGGCCGACGCCGCGCGTCTCGCCGACCAGCGGGTGATTCTGCAAGGCGCCGAGGCCGCTTTGCAGGCGCGGTGACACTTTCTTGACGTGCTCGACGATGTTGCGCTCCTTGTAGATCGCCAGCGTCTCCAGCGCGACCGCGGCGCAGACCGGATGCGCCGCATAGGTCACGCCATGCGCGAACGCGCCGTTCTTGGCGCTGCCGTCGGCAATCGCCTGATAGATCTTGTCGATCATCATCAGCGCCGAGATCGGCAGATAGGACGACGACAGCGCCTTCGCCATCGTCATCATGTCCGGCTTCAGATTGTAGGTGTAGGAGCCGAACATCTCGCCGGTGCGGGCGAAGCCGGTAATCACTTCATCGACAATGAAGAGAATGTCGTATTTGCGCAGGATCGGCTGGATGCGGTCGAAATAGCCCGGCGGCGGCACGATCACGCCGCCCGCGCCCATCACCGGCTCGGCGATGAACGCGCCGATGTTTTCCGGGCCTTCCTTCAGGATCAGCGCCTCGAAATTCTCCGCCAGACGATCGACGAACTGTTCGACCGTCTCGTCGCCCTTGGCGAAGTGATAGTAGCTCGGCGCGTCCGCATGCACCATGCGATCGAGCGGCAGGTCGAAATCGGCATGCACCGGCGCAAGCCCGGTCAGACTGCCGGAGGCAACGGTGATGCCGTGATAGCCGAAATAGCGGCCGACAAGCTTCTTCTTCGCCTTCCGCCCGATCTGGTTGTTGTAATACCAGACGATCTTGCAGGCGGCGTCGTTGGCCTCGGAGCCGGAATTGGCGAACAGCGTATGCGTCAGGCCCTCCGGCGTGATGCGCGCGAGTTCTTCGGCGAGCAGGATGCCCGGCTCGTGCGAGCGGCCGCCGAACATCTGCGAATAGGGCAGGCGGGCGAACTGGCGCGCCGCGGCGTCTGCAAGGCGCGGCTCGGAGAAGCCAAGTGATGTCGACCACAGACCGGCCATGCCTTCGAGATAGCGCCGGCCATCGGCGTCATAGACATACACGCCTTCGCCGCGATCGATGATGAACGGTCCGTTCGCCTCGTTGCTTCGGAAATTGGTGTAGGGATGGACAACATAAGCGAGATCGCGCTGCGCGAGATCGATCGGTCGGGGATGGTTCATTTTTGCCGTTCCTGATTGTCCGAAAGCCATAAATCATCGCCCTTTGGGCAGGGCGCGTCAACGTGCCTGAGGTCGCAGCTTGATGCGGCGCTGCAACCATATGTCATCTTCGCGTGTTCGCGGCGGCCTACAATACCATCTGCGTCTGAACGACGAGCGCAACCAGTTTCATGTCGGCGGTTTCGATGCGGGTCTGCCAGACCTGCGTGCGGCGGCCGCGATGCACCGGCGTCGCGGTGGCGGTGAGCGTGGTGCCGGCGAGCGCGCCGCCAAGAAAATTGGTCTTGCTTTCGATGGTGGTCGTGCCTTTCGCGTCCGCGGGCAGATTGATGACCGTCGCAGCAGCGCCGACCGTATCGGCGAAGGCCATCAGCGCGCCGCCATGGATGGAATGGCCGACCGTGCAAAGGTCCTCGCGGATCTCGAGCGAGGCGACCACGCGATCCGGTTCGGCGCTGACGAATCTGATTCCCATCAATGCTGCGAAGGGCAGGGGAAAGCTGTTGATCCTCTCGAGCGGCGTCATGACGGGCCTCACCTTGAATACGTGTTTTGCGCAGCATAGTCTCGCGGCATGTCATGAGACAACGGAATGCGAAGGAATTTGGGAATGCGAATGATTTTGGCGGCGCTGGCCGCGTTGCTTGCGGTGACGTCGCATGCGCGGGCGCAGAGCGCGGAGGCCGGCGAAAAGGTCTTCGCGCAGTGCCGCGCCTGCCATCAGGTCGGAGAAGGCGCGCGCAACATGGTCGGCCCGGTGCTCAACGGTCTGTTCGGCCGCAAGGCAGGCACGTCCGAAGGCTACAACTATTCTCCGGCGAACAAGAATTCCGGCATCACATGGGACGCTGCGACGTTCCGCGAATACATCATGGACCCGCGCGGAAAAATTCCCGGAACCAAGATGGTCTATGCGGGGCTGAAGCGGCCGCAGCAGATCGACGACATCATCGCCTATCTCCAGCAGTTCGATTCAAGCGGAAAAAAGAAGACGCAGTAACCGCATACCAGTGCCGGCGACCGCGTCCCTGACCGCCGGAATAATGATCCGACGCAGAACTTTGCGAGGTCCTCCGATTTTTCGCCTTTTTCTGTCACCACATTTGCCGATGGGACCAAATGGCCGGCGAGGACTTGCCACCCCGGAGGCAGGCCCCGCTTGCTCCGTTCGGTTTTGGGCAGGACCCACCGTTAGGGGACGGAAAAGGATATCTGATGAGAGGTGAAGGCAGGTTCGGCCAGCGTCGTATCCTTTGTGTGTTTCCTCGTTATACGTCATCGTTCGGGACTTTCGAGCATGCGTACCCCCTGACGGACGGCGTGCGGGCCTTCATGCCGCCGCAAGGGCTGCTGCTGATCGCGGCCTACCTGCCGGCCGACTGGCAGGTTCGCTTCATCGACGAAAACATGCAATCGGCGACGGATGCCGACTTCGAATGGGCGGACGCGGTGTTCGTCAGCGGCATGCATATCCAGCGCCAGCAAATGAACGACATCTGCCGCCGCGCGCATGCGTTCGACCGGCCCGTGGCGATCGGCGGCCCGTCGGTCAGCGCCTGCCCGGATTATTATCCGTCCTTCGATTACCTCCATGTCGGCGAACTCGGCGACGCGACCGACGAACTGATCGCCACCCTCGCGCGCGACACCTCGCGTCCAGAGCAGCAGGTGGTGCTGAAGACCAAAGACCGCCTGGACATGGCGAAGTTTCCGGTGCCGGCCTATGAGCTTGCCGATATCGGCCGTTATTTCCTGGGCAGCATCCAGTATTCGAGCGGTTGCCCGTATCAGTGTGAATTCTGCGACATTCCGGGGCTTTACGGCCGCAATCCGCGGCTGAAGACGCCAGAGCAGGTGATTGCCGAACTCGACAAGCTGCTGGAATGCGGGATTTCCGGCTCGGTCTATTTTGTCGACGACAATTTCATCGGCAACAGGAAGGCGGCGCTCGAACTGCTGCCGCATCTGGTCAAATGGCAGGAGCGGACGGGCTTTCGCCTCCGCCTGTCCTGCGAGGCGACGCTGAACATCGCCAAGCGCCCGGAAATCTTGACGTTGATGCGCGACGCCTATTTCGCGACGATCTTCTGCGGGATCGAGACGCCCGACCCGACGGCGCTGAAAGCCATTTCCAAGGACCACAACATGATGGTCCCGATCATGGAGGCGATCGAGACGCTGAACGGTTTCGGTATCGAAGTGGTGTCCGGGATCATTCTCGGCCTCGACACCGACACGCCGGAGACCGGCAAGCACCTGATGCATTTCATCGAGGAATCGCAGATTCCGTTGCTGACGATCAATCTGTTGCAGGCGCTTCCGAAAACGCCGCTGTGGGACCGGCTGAAGCGCGAGGGGCGGCTGATCGAGGACGAGGACCTCGATTCCAACGTCAAATTCCGGCTGCCTTACGAGCATGTGGTGACGAGCTGGCGCAAATGCATGCAGAGCGCCTATGAGCCGTCAAAACTCTACCGGCGCTTCCAGCATCAGGTCGAGCACACCTTCCCGAACCGGCGGCAGATCGCGTCATCCGAGCGCAAGGTGGCAGCGAGCGACATCAGGCGCGGCCTGACCATGCTCGGCAAGATCCTCTGGAAGATCGGCATGCGCGGCGACTACAAGCGGGTGTTCTGGAATTTCGCGCTGCCGCGCCTCGTCCGCGGCGATATCGAAAGCGTAATCGCGGTGGCGCTGGTGTCCCATCACCTCATCATGTTCTCGCGGGCGGCGTCGGTCGGGCAGCAGAACGCGTCGCATTACTCGGCGAGGCTGCGCGAAGCGGCGGTTGCGGCAGAATAGCCTGCGATCGCGGGTTGCGGTTCAATCCCCGCCCGGTGGGGGTGCTTGCCGCAAAAATGCCTGCTTTCCGGCCCGGCGGGCATGCGCGGCGCCGCCGCGTCTGAAGTGTTCCCCAAAACATGCTAGTGATCCGATTCTCACATCGTTGACTTGGACGGACATTCGAAAAGCGGATCGGGAATGCTGGATCAGACCTCGAAGACGACGGGCCCCGCTCCGAAACCCCGTGCGCCGCTCAGCATTGCCTTCGGCGCGGAACGCCTCGGCCTCTTCGCCATGCGGACGCCGATCTTTTCGATGGTGGTGCTGGCGCTTCTGTGCGTGCTGGCCGGCTTCGGGCTGGAGCGGATCAAGATCGACGATTCGCTGAGCCAGCTCTTTCGCTCCGACACCAAGGAATTCCGCCAATATGAGGAGGTGACGAAGCGCTTTCCAGCCACCGAATTCGACGTTCTGGTGGTGATCGAGGGCAAATCGCTGCTGTCGCGCGACTCTCTGGAGAAAATGCGCGACCTCGTCACCGACCTCCAGCTCGTCGACGGCACGCGCGGCATCATTTCGCTGTTCTCGGCCCGGCAGCCACCCGAACCGGGCAAGCTCCCGGCGGCGCTGTTCCCCGAGGAACTGCCGCCCGAGGGCGCGGCCTATGACGGATTCATCAAGACGGTCCGCAGCAACGAAATCCTGCGCGGCAAATTGCTGTCGGATGACGGTACGCTGGCGCTGGCGGTCCTTGCGCTCGATCCGGCGGTCGTCTCCTCCAGCAAGCTCGGCACCGTCGTCGGCGAGATTCGCGAGCTGCTGGCCAAAACCGTGCAGGGCACCGATCTGGTCGGCCAGCTCTCCGGCGTGCCGATCATGCAGCTCGAAATCCGTAACGCGGTTGCGCGGGACGGGGTCATCTACAATGTCGCAGGCGTTCTGGCCGGTTGCCTGATCGCGATCGTCTTCTTCCGTCGCGTCTCCTTCATGGTGATCGCGGCGTTTCCGCCGATCCTCGCCATCCTGCTTTCGCTGGGCACGCTGGGCTGGTTCAATTTCAGCCTGAACATGTTCCTGAACGTGATGACGCCGCTCATCATGGTTATCTCCTTCTCCGACTCGATGCAGCTCACCTTCGCCGCGCGCGACCGGCTGATCGCCGGCGAGGACAAGGTCAGCGCCTTCCGCAACGCCGTGCTGGTCGTCGGACCCGCCTGCGTGCTGACGCATTGCACCGCCGGGCTGTCCTTCGTCGCGCTGATGTTCTCGAACTCCGATCTCATCCGTGCCTTCGGCGAGGCCGGATTGACGGCGACGGTGATCGCGCTGGTGGCGGTGCTGTCGCTGGTGCCGCTGTTCGGCGTGCTGCTGGTGCGCAAGGAGCAGGTGTTCGCCGAGAAGATCAAGGCCGCCGACTGGGGCGTGAACGCCTTGCGCAGCTTCTGCGCCTGGATCGCCGTGCGGATGACGCGCCACCCCGCGCTCTGGAGTCTGGCCGGCATGGTCGTCGTGACGGCCCTGATGCTGGTCTATGTCAATCTGGAGCCGCGCTACCGGCTGGCCGATCAGGTGCCGGACAAGAAGCAGGCGGTGGAGGCGAGCAGCCGGCTCGACGCCAAGCTGACCGGCGCAAATCCGATCGACGTGCTGATCGAATTTCCGAAAGGCACCGACCTCTATGCGCCGGAGGCGTTGCGGACCATCGCCGAGGTGCATGCGATCATCGAGAAGACGGCCGGCGTCGGCAATGTCTGGTCGGTCGAAACGCTGCGCCGCTGGCTCGCCGAGAAGGTCGGCCGCGACGATGTCGGCACGCTGAAGCAATATATCGAAATGCTGCCGACCTATCTGGTCCGCCGCTTCGTCGCCGAGAAGCTCGACGCCGTGCTCGTCTCCGGTCGTGTCCCCGACCTCGATTCGAGCGACATCCTGCCGGTGGTCGAAAAGCTCGACGCGGCGCTTGCGGACGTGCGCAAGCAGCATCCGGGCTACGAGATCGCCGTGACCGGCCTGTCGGCGATCGCCGCGCGCAACAGCGCCGACATGATCGGCAAGCTGAACGCGGCGCTGACGGTCGAATTCCTGCTGGTCGCGGCCTTCATCGGGCTGGCGTTCCGCTCCTTCGTCGTCATGCTGGTCAGCATTCTGCCCGGCATTTTCCCGGTGGTGCTGTCGGGCACCGTGCTGTGGGCGATCGGCGAGGGGCTGCAATTCGCCAGTGTCGTGGCGCTGATCGTCTCATTCGGGCTGGGCCTGAGCGCGACCATTCACTTCCTGAATCGGCTGCGACTGGAGAACACGCCAGACACGACCGCCGAGGCCGCGGTCGAAAAGGCCACCGTTCTGGTCGGCCCGGCGCTGATACTGACGACGGTGGTGCTCGCCTGCGGGCTGGTCGTGACGGTGTTTTCGGACTTGCCGTCGCTGCGGCTGTTCGGCTGGCTCAGCGCGTTCTCGATGGTGGCAGCACTGATCGCGGACCTGTTCATCCTGCGGCCGACCGCGACGTTTCTGCTCGGCATCGCCGAGAAAATCCGGCAGCGGCAGGGCAAGCCCAAAGCGGCGATCTAGAGCATGATCCCGAAAAGTGGGAACCGGTTTGCGCTTCGCGGCCCTTCGGGTCGGAAAGGATCATGCTCAAACAAAAAGATAGGCGGCGAGACTGATTCAACGCAGTTGGATCAGTCTCTAGAAGATATCGTTCGAACGAAAAAAGGGCTTCACCCGATCAGGCGAAGCCCTTTTTACATGGATGTGAAAAATATTCAGCGCGACAGCGTGATGTCGACGCCGCGCAGATCGGTATTCTTCGAGCGGATCGCGATGGTCTGCTTGTTGCCGCGCGTCTGCATCTCCAGCGTCGCCGCGAAGCCGTTGGCTTCCACCAGCGCATCGATGTCGCCGCCGGAGAGCCGGCCGCCGATCGTGCCGTTGATGTTGCGGCTTATCTCGCTCCAGATTCCCGAGATCGAGCTGCCCGATGCGGTGACGTTGGTGTTCAGATCGAAGCGGTAACTGTCGCTGGCGCAACGCAGCGCCTGGGTGAGGCCGGAGCCGGCCGACGCGACGGTGTAGGTGGCCCGGCAGCGGATGCGTTCGCTCCCGCCGTCCTTGATGAGAATTTTGCCGGTTCCCGTCCAGTTGCCGCCCAGCGCCGAGAACGGTCCGGTCTGCGCATGGCCCGGCGAGGCCAGCAGCAGTGCGGCTGCCGCGACCATGCCTGCAATGAGCTGTCGGGAAGAATCAGCGAGAAGTGTCATGTTTCAATACCGTCGTGTTGTCGTTCCAACTGGCATACGCGCCAGGGCGTCCAAAGTTTCGTGTCCGTCCCGGCCGCCGCTTACGTGGCCCGGAAACTTTTAAGAAAAAGCGGCCGTCTTATGGTCTCTTGCGATGCACCCGTCTGTCGTCAGCGTTCAATATAAGGTTCATCGCACCCGGCGCAAACCGGACGGGCGCGTCATCCTGTCCTAAAATCAGGCAGATTGTGACGATGACGCGACCGTGGCCGCCAGCCTTCGACAATGTTCCGGCGTCAGGAGGCGTATTGAACCGATACCGGCGCGAAGCCGTCGAACTCGGCGACTGCAAGGCTGTCGGTCCCGACGAAATTCACGCCGGTCCAGGTTCCGGTGGTCACGATCTGGCCGGCTTTGACGCCGCCGGTCGTGCGGAGCGTGTTGACGAGCGCCAGCAGCGGTGCGATCGGATCGCCGGTCGGATGCGATCCGGTGTTCCGCGCGATCTCCTTGCCGTCGACGGTGAGAACCACGCCGAGTTTGGAAAAATCGATGCCGCGCCAGTCCGCGCGCGCAGGACCACACACGATCCCGCCCTGGACGATGCAGTCGGCGAGTTTCTCCAGCGTCGAGCGCGGACCGTTCTCCGCATAGCGCGAGTCCAGAAGCTCGATGGCGGCGAAGGCTTCCACCGCCTGCTCAAGCTCGCTACGCGAATAATCGCTGTCGCGGGCGGGAAGGTCCTGCACGAAGCGGAAGGCGATCTCGGCCTCGATCCCGCGCAGCAGGGCGGCGCTGCCGGTCATCCTTGCCGGCGTCTGGTAGATGAAGCGCTTGAAAATCGGCGCGCGCGACATCGCACCGGTCTTGTCGAGGCCGGTCTTCCAGCCGCCGATCGTTTCGCCCAGCAGCGTCACCGTCGCATCCTGAATCGCGTGGCCGTCGTCGATCGAGGCCGGCTGCAATGCGGCGGGCAGGGGCGCGCGCTTGGCGCCGGTTCGCCGTGCCTCGGCGAAAAGCTCTGCGGCCGCCATGATCTCGGTCCGGTTCAACGACGCCTCCTCCAGCAGGATTTTCGACAGGGTTTGTGCTGGGACTCTAGCGCGCATCGAAGCGGACACAAGGCATTCCTCCGTCTCAGGGCCATGCGCCAAAATCGCCCTTGCGCAGGCGGGCTCGCGCCGCCAAGGTCGCCGCCAAATGGCCGCGCCGGCTATCGGTGCAAACAGAGTGAGGAAGCGTCGTGAGCGAGCTTGTCAGGTTTGAAGTCGAAGACGGAATTGGCGTCATTACGGTCGACAATCCCCCGGTCAATGCGCTCAGTCCGGGCGTGCCCGAGGGCATTCTGGAGGGCGTCGCCAGGGGCAACAAGGACCCGAACGTCAAGGCCATGGTGCTGATCGGCGCCGGCCGCAGCTTCATCGCCGGCGCGGACATTCGCCAGTTCGGCAAGGGCGCAAAGCGCCTCGGCATCGGCGAGCGTCCCGTGGACGTGCTGGAGAAGAGCGAGAAGCCGATCGTCGCGGCGATCCACGGCTTTGCGCTCGGCGGCGGGCTCGAAACCGCGATGGCCTGCAACTATCGCATCGCCAAGAAGTCCACGAAGGTCGGCCTGCCTGAAGTTCTGATCGGCATTCTGCCGGGCGAAGCGGGGACGCAGCGGCTGCCGCGCCTCGTCGGTCCGAAGATCGCGCTCGACATGATTACCTCCGGCCGCCACGTTCCGGCCGAGGAGGCCAAGGGCTACGGCATCCTCGACGCGCTGGTCGACGACAAGGCCGACCTGCGCGCCGAGGCGATCAAGTTCGCCAAGAGCATCGCCGACAAGCGGCCGATGCCGGTCGTCAGCCAGATGACGACCAAGTTTGACGAATACAAGAACGACCCCGGCATTTTCGACAAGATGCGCAAGAGCCTTGAGCGCAAGTTCAAGGGGCAGCCGGCGCCGTTCGCCTGCGTTGATGCTGTCGAGGCGGCGGTGACGCTTCCCTACGAGCAGGGCATCGTGCGCGAGCGCGAGCTGTTCGCGCCGCTCGAAAATTCCGATGCGGCGAAGGGGCTGCGCTACGCCTTCTTCGCCGAGCGTCAGGCGGGTCGGCTGCCGGCGCTGCCGGCGGGCGCGAAGCCGAAAAAGATCGAGACTGGCGCCGTGGTCGGCGCCGGCACGATGGGCGGCGGCATCGCCATGAGCTTCGCCGATTTCGGCGTGCCGGTGAAGGTGCTCGAAGCCTCGAAGGAGGCGCTCGACCGCGGCATGAAGCGCATCGCCGACAATTACGCGATCGCGGTGAAGCGCGGCAGCATCACGCAAGCGCAGATGGACGAGCGGCTGAAGCTGATCGAGCCGGTGCTCGACTATAACGACATCGGCCAGGCCGACGTGGTGATCGAGGCGGTGTTCGAGGAGCTTGGCGTCAAGCAGGAGGTGTTCAAGAAGCTCGACGCGGTGATGAAGCCGGGCGCGCTCATTCTGTCCAACACCTCGACCATCGACATCGACAAGATCGGCGCGCATGTGACGCGCAAGGCTGACGTCGCCGGCGCGCATTTCTTCCAGCCCGGCGAATGTGATGAAGCTCTTGGAAGTCGTCGAGGGTACCGAGTTCGCCGGAGACGATGGCGGCGACGATGCAGCTTGGCAAGCAGATCGGCAAGGTCAGCGCCTGGGCCGGCAATACCGACGGCTTCGTCGCGAACCGCAGCCGTGGTCCGTTCACGGCGGAAGCGAGCATCCTGCTTGAGGACGGCGCATTGCCGGAGCAGGTCGACAAGGTGCTGACCGATTTCGGTTACCCGATGGGGCCGTTCGCGGTCGGCGATCTCGCCGGCCTCGACATCGGCTGGGCCGTGCGCAAGCGCAAGGCGGCGGAGGACCCGAACTTCCGCAAGAACCCGATCGCCGACAAGCTCTGCGAGATGGGCCGGTTCGGTCAGAAGACCGGCGCGGGCTGGTATCGCTACGAGAAGGGCGACCGCACGCCGCATCCGGACCCGATCGTCGCGCAGACGATCAAGGAGGTGACGTCCAGCCTCGGCATCAAGCAGCGCAGCTTCACCGAGGACGAAATCCTGCGCCGGCTCCTGTTCGCGTCGGTGAACGAGGCGTGCAAGATTCTCGAGGAGAAGAAGGCCCGCCGCGCCAGCGACGTCGACATCATGTGGCTCTATGGCTTCGGCTTCCCGCGCTATCGCGGCGGCCTGATGTTCTGGGCGGACACGATCGGCTCGAAGGACATTTATGAGCAGATCGTGCGCTGGCACAACGAACTCGGCCCGCGCTGGCGTCCGTCCGAACTGTTGAAGCAGGTCGCTGCCAAGGGCGGCAAGCTGTCCGAGATCGTGATGATCGAGGTCTGATTTTTCGGCGAAGCGCCGCCTGAATAAAAAATGCCCGGCTCAACAGCCGGGCATTTTGTTTTCACTGGCTTGTCGGCGATGTCTTGTCGCCGATGCTGCGGAGTGTCACCGCACCACGCCGTCCGCGCGCATCTTTTGAATGTCGGCGGCGCTGAACCCTGCGGCGGCCAGCACTTCGTCGCTGTGCTGGCCGATCTCGGGCGCGCGCTGCGGCACGACCTTTTCTTCTCCCTCGATCCAGAACGGGCTCGAAATGGTCATCGTGCCGTCGGCAGCAGGCACCAGCGCGCCGGCGATTTTTGCCTGCGGATCGTTCGGAACCTCGTCCATCGAGGTGACGGTGCCGAAGATGACCTTGTGCGCGTCGAGGATCGCCGCCCATTCGCTGAGCGGCTTCGAGGCGAAGATCTTGTCGAGGGCTGCGACCAGCACATGCGGGTTGGCGCGGCGCAATTCCACAGTCGCCAGCAGCGGGTCATCCATCAAGGGCGAGTTGAGCGCCTTGCGGAAGCCGTCCCAGCGATCCTCGCGATGGACGATGTTGAGGATGATCCAGCGGGCGTCCTTGCACTGATAGCTGTTTCGCCACGGCATCAGATGCTTGGTGCGTTCGGGGATGCGATGCACCTCCTCGCCGCAGATGGTGGTCTGGAGCGAGCAGGCATTGGCCCAGTAGCCGTTCATCAGCAGCGAGGAGCCGACATGGCTGCCCTTGCCGGTCTTCTCGCGCTTGTAGAGCGCGGCGAGGATCGCCGAGAGGAAGCCCATTGCGGAGGGATGATCGCCGGCGCCCGGCGGCGGGCGCACCGGCGTGCCGCCGATCTCGCGGGTCAGATCCATCATCCCCGAGCGCGCCCACCAGACGGTGGCGTCGAAGCCGGGCTTGTTGGCGTCCGGCCCGGTTTCGCCGAAGCCGGTGAAGGAGGCGTAGATCAGGCGGTCGTTGAGCGGAGAGAGGTCGCCATAAGCGAGCTTCAGCTTCTCACGCACTTTTGGCGGGAAATTGGTGATGAACACGTCGGCGTCGGCGACCAGTTTCTGGAGCACCGCGTATCCCTGCTTGGATGCGAGGTCGAGCGCCAGGCTCTTCTTGTTGCGGGAATCGACGATCCAGTTCGGGTTCATCGCATTCGGGTCGCGACCGGGGGCCGGCTGTCCGGGCGTTCGGTAGGGATCGCCGGTCAGCGGTTCGATCTTGATGACCTCCGCGCCGAAATCGGACATTGCCGTCGCCGCGACGGGAGCTGCGATATAGCTCGCGCAATCGATGATTTTCAGACCGTCAAACACTCGTTCCGACACACGGACCTCCTTATTCCCCAAAATCCGACGCATCGTCTAAATCAGTTTTCCGATGTCCGGAAGCGATCTTGTCCGCGCTGGAGTACGTTTTGTTCAAGTCGAATTATTTCAACTCTAACATTCTTGTTCGCGCGTGATGCGGTCCCGTCCGAGGGGGCGCGAAGCGCAAACCTGTTCCCGGACACGGACCAAGCTTTTCGCAGATCATGCGCCAGCCGCCGGAGCGGGTCTCTTCGGTTTGGGTTTCGGCGGCAGCGCCGCCGTGCCGATAACCTCCGTATCCTCCAGCCGCCTGATTTCCGCGTCGGTCAGACCGAGCACTTCGCGCAGCACGCCATGGTTGTCGCGGCCGAGCGTCGGCGCGAGCATGCGTACCTTCGCGGGCGTCTCGGCGTCGCCTTCACGATAGGCCGCCAGCGGAATGAGGTGCGGCCCGATGAACGCCTTGTCCACGGCCTGCCAATGGCCGACCGACCACAGATGCGGATCGGCGGCGAGGTCCATCGGCAATTTCGCGATTCCCGCCGGAACGCCTTCGGCCTGTAACTTCACCATCGCCGAATCGGGCCGGACGATGCCGGTCCATTTTCTGATCTCCGCCTCGATCATGTCCTCGTGCTGGCGACGGCCATGCGCCGTCTTCAGTTGCGGGTCGGCGGCGAGATCGGGGCGGCGCATGGCGCGGCAAAGCGCCTGCCATTCGTCGTCGTCGCGCACCGAGATGGTGATCCACTGATCCTCGCCGAGCGCCGGGAAGCAGCCTTGCGGCACGAAACGCGCGTGCCGGTTGCCGAGCCGGGGCGAAGTGGCGCC
This sequence comes from Xanthobacteraceae bacterium, assembly GCA_041397365.1. Classification (GTDB taxonomy): domain Bacteria; phylum Pseudomonadota; class Alphaproteobacteria; order Rhizobiales; family Xanthobacteraceae; genus P52-10. Next base: position 94,544 of record JAWKWT010000011.1, on the reverse strand, counting down.
GGTCGCGGATTGTTCGACGATCGCGGGCGCGGCCATCGGCAGCAGGCACTGCACCTGCGCGAGGTCGATATGCTGGCCTTCGCCGGTGTTCTTCTGGTGCATCAGGCCGAGCAGCAGCGATGTCGCGCCGTTCAGGCCGCCGATCGGATCGCCGAAGGCGACATGACTCATGGACGGCGGATCGCCCTCGAATCCCTGGATGGTCGGCAATCCCGACGCCTGCTCCAGCGTCGAGCCGTAAGCGCGGCCGTTCCGCCACGGGCCGCTCATGCCGAAGGCGGGCATGGTGACGACGACCAGCTTCGGATTGATCTTCAGCATCGTCTCGACGCCAAGTCCTAGTCGGGGAAGAACGTCGGCGGCGTAATTGTCGATCACCGCATTGGCGGTTTCGAGCAGGCGCTTGAGCAGCGTGCGGCCGTCCTGCGAGGTCAGGTCCAGCGTGATGCCGCGCTTGTTGCGGTTCATCGCCTGGATCCAGTAGGTTTTTTCGTAGGTCTGTTCCTCGTGATAGGGCGGACGCGTGTCCGTTCCGCGGAACCAGTCCGGATACTGGATCGATTCGACCTTGATGACGTCTGCGCCGAGATCGGCGAGCTGCCGCGTCGTCGTCGGTCCGGCCCAGCCCATCGTCAGGTCGATGATCCGCACGCCTTTCAGCGGCAGTTCCGTGGGAGACGCCGCGCCCTTGGCTTTTCGCGCATGCGCGACGAACGTCTTGTCGTTGTCGGCTCCGGCCAGCGGCGCGGGGCCGTTGGGCTTCGGCGGCGTCCGCAACAGGTGCTGCGGCAGCACCGGACCTTCGAATTCCGCCGAGCCGATCCGCACGGAGCCGAACGAGCCGCGCTCGCGGTGGAACGGCTGCTCCAGCAATTCGCGCATGTTCGGCACGATCGCCAGCGGCACCCGGAATTCGATGCCGGCTCGAACCATTCGCGCGCCGGGCGCGTCTTGAAGATCGGCGTGAAAATCTGCTTCAGCTCGGCCGCATGGATGAACCGGTCGAGACTCTTGGAGTATTTCGGCTCATGCGCCAGCTCCGGCTTGCCGATGATCTGGCAGAAGCCGGTCCATTGCGCTGGCGTCGCCACGCTGACGCCGAGGATTCCGTCCTGCGTCTCCCACGTTCCGGACGGATAGCCCCGGCCGAAAATATTGATGCCGGCGCGCGTGCGCGAAAACCCGCTTTCCAGCGCATTCAAGGTGTCGAACTCCGTCACCTGCAACAGCGCTTCGTGGACGTTGGTGCGATAGCGCCGCGCGCCGTGCTCGCGGTTGTAGAGCGCGGCGAGGCTCGGAATGAAGGCGGTCAGTCCGGCGAACACGGCGGCCTGGCCGTCGCGTCCGAGCATCGGCGGCCCTTCGACCGCGCCGATCAGTTTCACCATTCCGGCGAGGCTGCGCGCGACCGCCCCGCTCGGATGGTAGCCGCTATAGGGGCCGGTGTCGGAGAACCATGAGATCGCGGTGATGCCGAGGCCGGGATCGGTTTCGCGCAAACTCTCATGCGAGAGCGGCGAAGCCTTGATCTCTTGCGGGTGGCGGCCGTCCAGCAGCAGGTCGGCCGTGCTCAGCAGCTTGCGGATGCGCGCGATGTCGTCGGCGTTGTCGAGATCGGCCGTGATGCTGGACTTGTTGGTGTTGAGCCACGCGAAATAGGCGCTCTCGCGGTGGCCGGCGCCTGTATCCACAAGCGGCGCGTAGGTGCGGCCGACGTCACCGGCGGGCGGCTCGACCTTGATGACCTCCGCGCCGAAATCGGCGAACTGCTTGCCGCAATACGCAACCGCGTCGAGCGAGCCGAGTTCGACGACCCGCAATCCGTCCAGAGGGAAGGCCGCCATCGCTCAGAGGCCGAGGACGGCCTTCGCCAGGATGTTGTGCTGCACCTCGCTGGTGCCGCCGTAAATCGTGACCTTGCGGTTGTTGAGATAGACGCCGGTGGCGACGCCGGCCCAATCGGGGCCGATCGCCTCGTCTTCCGACTCGGTCTCCAGCGCCAGCCGCATCGCGAACGGTCCCGCCATCTCCATGTAGAGATGCGTCAGCTCCTGCCGCAATTCGCTGGAGCGCAGCTTCAGCAGCGACGACAGCGGATTCGGCGCGTCGCCGCGATCCTTGCGCGAATCGCTGTCGAGAATGCGCATGGTGGTGATCTCATGCGCCTTGGCCTCGACTTCGAGCGCCAGCAGGCGGCCGCGGAAGGCGGGGTCCTCGATGATCGGCTTGCCGTTCTTGATCTCCGCCATCGCCAGCTTGCGCAGATGCCTGAGCCGCTCGGTCATCGCGCCGACGCGGGCCGCGCCCGTGCGCTCATTGCCGAGCAGGAATTTCGCGCAGTCCCAGCCCTTGTTCTCCTCGCCGATCAGCTGATCGACCGGCACCTTGACGTTCTCGAAGAAGCATTCGTTGACTTCCGCGCCGCCTTCCATCGTGTGGACGGGGCGCACGGTGACGCCGGGGCTCGTCATGCTGAACAGCAGGAACGAGATGCCTTCCTGCTTCTTCGCCTTCGGGTCGGTGCGGACCAGGCAGAAAATCCAGTCGGCATATTGCGCGTTGGTGGTCCACATCTTCGAGCCGTTGACGATGTAGTGGTCCCCTTCGCGCCGGGCGCTGGTGCGCAGCGAAGCGAGGTCGGACCCTGAGCCGGGCTCCGAGAATCCCTGGCACCACCAGTCGTCGCAATTCGCCATCCGCGGCAGGAAGCGCTTCTTCTGCTCGGGCGTGCCGAAATGAGCCACCACCGGGCCGCACAGTCCGACATTCATGCCGTTCGGCAGCGGAGCCGGCGCCATCTCCAGCTCCTCGCGCAGGATGAAGCGCTGCGTCGGGGTCCAGTCCTGTCCACCCCATTCGACCGGCCAGTGCGGCACAGCCCAGCCCTTGGCGTTGAGCTTCTGGTGCCAGGAGACGATGTCCTGCTTGTTCGGAACGACGCCGTCGATCATCTTCTGCTTCAACTCGGCCGGCAGGTTCTCTTTGATCCAAGCGCGAACCTCGTCGCGGAACGCCAGTTCTTCAGCGGTGAAGCCCATGTCCATCGCGTTGTCTCCCCGATGCGCGACCAAGCGCCGCGTTACGTATTCTGGAACGGTCTCGCGGCCGACGACGGCCGCCCGTTCTCGCTGCTTTGCACAAACCGCGCTGAACTCTAGTGGAAAACCAGCGCCTGTCCGAAACACGGCCTCGACTATACACGCGAAGTCGCCGCCGGCCACTCCTTGCGGTCTCGCCAAGCCATTCCTTTTTTGCACGAGCCTAAGGCAAATATCGCTCTCGTGCCTTCATGCGCGAGCGTGACAAATGTCCGAAGGGACAATGCCGCCAAGGCTCATGCCAAGGCTAAGGTCAAGGCTCAGCTGCGGCTCAGGACCCGAGGTCGAACCTCACAACGCATGTCGCGGTTTGCATGCGGCGCATCTGCCGTGATTAAATCGTCGGGCAAGCGTTAAATCCAAAAGGGCAGGACACACCTGAATGAGTATTAAGGGCAAAGCTTACATCATGGGGGCCTATGAGCACCCCACGCGCAAGGCGCCGGACAAGTCCGTTCCGCAAATTCACGCTGAATCGGCTGTCGGTGCGCTGAAAGACGCCGGGCTGACGATGAAGGATGTCGACGGCTATTTCTGCGCCGGCGACGCGCCGGGTCTCGGCCCGCTCAGCATGGTCGACTACATGGGCATCAAGGCCCGCCACGTCGATTCGACCGATTTCGGCGGTTCGACCTACATTGCCCACGTCTCGCACGCCGCCCAGGCGATCGCGGCGGGCAAGTGCTCGGTGGCGCTGATTACGCTGGCCGGCAAGCCGCTGACTTCGTCGGTGCCGCGCGCCGTGATTCCGACCGCGCCGGATGCGTCGTATGAATCGCCTTACGGCATCGTCGTCGCCAATTCCTACGGCATGTGCGCCGCGCGCCACATGTACGAATACGGTACCACCAGCGAGCAACTCGCCTGGGTCAAGGTCGCGGCCTCTCATCACGCGCAATACAATGAGCATGCGTTCCTGCGCGACGTCGTGACGGTCGAGGACGTCGTCAATTCGCCGATGATCTCCAACCCGCTGCATCGTCTCGATTGCTGCGTCATCACCGATGGCGGCGGCGCGCTGATCGTGACCAGCCCGGAAGTCGCCAAATCGCTCAACCGTCCGAAGGTGAAGGTGATGGGCGCTGGCGAATCGCCGAAGGGACAGGCCGGCGGCGACACCGACCTGACCTATTCGGGCGCGCGCTGGTCCGGTCCGATCGCGTTCGCGGAAGCCGGCGTGAAGCAGTCCGACATCAAATACGCCTCGATCTATGACAGCTTCACCATCACGGTGCTGATGCAGATCGAGGATCTCGGCTTCTGCGAGAAGGGCCAAGGCGGCAAGTTCGTCTCCGACGGCAACCTGATCTCGGGCGTCGGCAAGCTGCCGTTCAACACCGATGGCGGCGGACTCTGCAACAACCATCCCGCCAATCGCGGCGGCATCACCAAGGTGATCGAGGCCGTGCGCCAGTTGCGCGGCGAAGCCCACCCGAAGGTGCAGGTGAAGAACTGCGATATCGCGCTGGCTCACGGAACGGGCGGCTCGCTCGGCGTCCGTCACGGCAGCGCAACCCTCATCATGGAGCGTGAGTAATGGCCGAACGTCAATTTCCCGCGGCAGTCATCAACCCCGAAAGCAAGCCGTATTGGGACGGTGCCGCGCAGGGCAAGCTGATGATTAAGAGCTGCACGAAGTGCAACAAGGCGTTCTTCTATCCGCGGACGATCTGTCCGTTCTGCGCCAGTGCGGAAACGGTCTGGAAGGAAGCGTCCGGCAAGGGCGAGATCTACTCGCACTCGACCATGCGCCGCGTTCCGGAGCCTTACGCGCTGGCTTATGTCACGCTCGCGGAAGGGCCGAAGATGCTGACCAACATCGTCGACTGCGACTTCGACAAGTTGGAGATCGGCCAGAAGGTGCATGTCGTCTTCAAGCCGGCCAAGGAAGGCCCGCCGATTCCGGCTTTCGCGCCGGATTGATCTGAGCACTCAGCGACGCGGGCGGCTTGAAGCCGTCCGCGTCGGTCTTTCAGCCTGAAAAATCTTCCAGATTCGATGAGGGCGGCACGCCGGCCAACGGGCATCCGCCGCGGTGAGGGTAGTGATGGATTTCGGTCTCAACGACGAACAGAAGATGCTGAAGGACAGCGTCGATCGGCTGTTGGCGGAAAAATACGATTTCAACAAGCGCAAGCAGATTTCGGCGAGCCCGCTCGGCTGGAGCCGCGAGATGTGGGACCAGTATGCCGAACTCGGCCTGCTCGGCGTCGCGTTCTCGGAAGAACATGGCGGCATCGGCGGCGGCCCGGTCGAAACCTCGATCGTGATGGAGGCGCTGGGGCGTTCCATCGCGCTTGAGCCTTACGTTCCGACCGTGGTGATCGGCGGCGGCTTCATTCAGGCCGCCGGCACCGACAAGCAGAAGACGGAGATGCTGCCCGCGATCGCGGAAGGCAAGCTTTTGCTGGCGTTCGCCTACACCGAGCGGCAATCGCGCTTCGATCTCAACGACGTCGCCACCAAGGCGCGCAAGGATGGCGACGGCTGGGTGCTCGACGGCGAGAAGGCGCTGGTCTGGCATGGCGACAGCGCCGACAAGATTTTCGTGACCGCGCGCGTGTCGGGCAACCAGCGCGACAAGGACGGCATCGGCATTTTCATCGTCGACGCGAAGGCCGCGGGCGTCACCCGCAAGCCGATGAAGCTGGCTGACAGCCATCAGGGCGCGGACATTTACCTCAAGGGCGTCAAGGTCGGCGCGGAGGATGTGATCGGCGAGCCGGGCAGGGCCTATCCGTTGATCGAGCGCGTGCTCGACCGCGCGATCGCCGCGACGATTTCCGAATCGGTCGGCTGCATGGACGAATTGCTGGCGACGACCACCGAGTATCTCAAGACGCGCGAACAGTTCGGACGGCCGATCGGCACGTTCCAGGCGCTTCAGCATCGCGCGGTCGACATGCTGATGAATGTCGAGCAGGCGCGCAGCATGTCGATCCTGGCGACGACGATGTCCGACCAGTCGGACAATTCGGAGCGCCGCAAGTCGATCTCGGGGGCGAAGGTGCATGTCTGCAAGGCGTCGCGCTATGTCGGCGAGCAGGCGATCCAGCTGCATGGCGGCATCGCCATGACGATGGAATACAAGGCCGGGCACTATTTCCGCCGCCTGCTGGCGATCCAGACCATGTTCGGCGATCTCGATCACCACATGGAATTGCTGTCGGATGCGGGAGGTCTCGCACCGGCGGACGACTGACAAAACAGTTTGGGGAGAGATGTCATGCCAAAATTCGAGCCCTACAGCATCGTCGCCTTCAACGCGGCGAAGCTCTCCGAGAACAAGATGCATGACGACACGGTGGCGAAGAAATTCGGCTTCACCGGCGGCCTCGTTCCGGGCGTCGATGTCTTCGCCTATATGAGCCACGCTCCGCTGACGCTGTGGGGCAAGGCGTTTCTCGAACGCGGCCAGATGGAGGGCCGCTTCGGCAAGCCGCTCTATGACGGCGAAACCGCGACGGTGACGGCCGCCGAGCGCGATAACGGGCTCGACATCCAAATCGAGAGCCGCGGCATCATCTGCGGGACGGGTCGCGCGACGCTTCCTTCAGCCGCGCCGATGGTTTCGCTCGACGATTTCAAGCTGTCGACGCCGCCCGAGCACGAGCAGAGGCCGCCGGCCGACGAGACGAGCTACAAGGTTGGCGCGTGGCTGAACATCCGCCCGTTCTCGTTCTCGGCGGAGCAGCAGGCGCAATATCTGAAGGACATCTGCGAGGCCGATCCGATCTACGCGAAGGAAAGCATCATCCATTCAGGCACGATCCTGCGGGCCTGCAACTGGGCGCTGACGCAGAACGCCAAGATGGGTCCGTGGATTCACGTCGGCAGCACCATCCAGAATCTCGCGCCCGGCCATGTCGGCGACGAAATTACCGCGCGTGCAAAGGTGACGAAGAATTTCGAGAACAAGGGCCACAAGATCGTCGAGCTGGATGTGCTCGTGATCGCCAATGGCAAAACGCCGATCGCCCGCGTCGCGCATGCGGCGATCTACGAGCCGCGGCAGGCGCGCGAAGCGGCTTAGGGTAAGTTTGCTTTAGACAGGATCAGTAGCTCGTCATGCCCGGCTTTATGCCGGGCATCCACGTCTTTCTTCGCTGAGATTCCGTCAAGACGTGGATGCCCGCGACAAGCGCGGGCATGACGGAGAAAGATCGTAGTTCAACGCAATAACGACGCGCCGCCTAAACTGTCGCCTTGAGAAAGGCAGCGGCGCTGTCGATCATGGTTTTGGCCTGCGGCAGATGCCGCACGCGGTTGACGAAGCCGTGGGTCAGGCCCTGCGCCAGCACGAATTGGTCGCCGCCGCGCAGGCCGCGGAGTTTCTCGTAAAACTGCACGGAGTCGTCGTGCAGCACATCGACTTCCGCCGCGCAGACCCATGTCGGCGGCATTGTCTTCAGATCGCCGTTCATCGGCGTGATCGCGGAATCGCCGGCGCTGGTTGCCTTCGGCACATAGATGTCGAAGAACATCTTCATGCGGTCGCGCGAGAGACCGAAGCGGCCGTCGCCGAAATGCAGATAGGACGGCGTATCGAACGAATTGCCGAGCACGCCGTAGAACAAGAGCGCGGCCTTGAACGTCGCAGGCTTCGCCCGCAGCGCGACGGCGGCAGCGAGATTGCCGCCGGCCGAATTGCCGCCGACGGCGAGGCGGGACGGATCGCCGCCATGGTTGCGCCCCTCGGCGAGAATCCAGCGCAACGTCGCCTCGCAATCATTCAGGCCGGCGGGAAACGGATGCTCCGGCGCAAGGCGATAGCTGGTCGAGACCACGACCGCGCCCGAGATGGCGGCGAGGTGCCGCGCCATCGGCTCGGTCTCCTCGATGCTGCCGAACGCCCAGCCGCCGCCATGGATGAGCAGCATCATCGGCGCGCCATCCTGCGCGGTCGGGCGATAGACCCGCGCGCGCACCGGTCCCGCTTCGCCCGGAATGCTGACATCGGTGGTTGCGTGCATCGCCGGCGCGCCGTCGCACCAATAGGGACAGAGGCTCGCGCGCAGCGCCCGTTCCTCGGCCATGTCCTTCGGCTCGGGCTTGCCGCTGCGCAGCTTCGCTCGATCGCCATCGCCTCGCGCATCGCGGCGCTGGGCTCCGGGTTGCGTCGTTCCTGCCGCGCCTCGCTCATGCCGGCCTCCGTCTCACGCGGCTTTTCGCGCCTGCTGGATCGCCTGCCAGACGCGCTCCGATGTCAGCGGCATGTTGATGTGGGTGACGCCCAGATCGCTCAAGGCATTGAGCACGGCGTTGACGACGGTCGAGAGGCTGCCCGCGCACCCGGCCTCGCCGCAGCCTTTGGTGCCGAGCGGATTGGTCGTGGCGGGCGAGGGGTGGTCGCCGACGGTGATGTTCGGAATGTCGGAGGCGCGCGGCAGCGCGTAGTCCATGAACGATCCGGTCACCGGCTGACCGCTGGAATCGTAGGTGACGCATTCCATCAGCGCCTGGCCGATGCCCTGCGCCACGCCGCCGTGAATCTGACCCGCCACCATCATCGGGTTCACCACCACGCCGAAATCGTTGACGCCGGTGTATCGTACGATCTCGACCGTGCCGGTGTCCGGATCGACCTCCACCTCCGCGACATGGCAGCCATTGGGGAAGGTGGACTGCACGTCGCCGGAAATGTGATCGACGTCGAGCGAGTCCGGTCCGTCCTTCGGCGGATCGTCGCGCAGCGACTGCGCCAGCTCCATGATGTCGATGCCGCGATCGGTGCCGGCGATGGTGAAGCGGCCGCCGGAGAATTCGATATCGGCGGCGGAGGCTTCGAGCACATGCGCCGCCGCCTGCTTGCCCTTTTCGACGACCAGCGCGGACGCTTCGACGATCGCCTGGCCGCTGGCGGTGATGGAGCGCGAGCCGCCGGTGCCGTTGCCCATATGCACGACGTCGCTGTCGCCCTGCACGAGGCGAATCTTCTCGAAAGGGACGCCGAGATATTGCGACAGCACCTGCGCATAGGGCGAGGCGTGTCCCTGGCCGTAATCGAGCGTGCCGGTAATCAGCGTCACGCCGCCGTCCTTGTCGAAGGTGATCTTGCCGAGTTCCTTGTTCGGCGGGGCGGTCACTTCCAGATATGCGCCGACCGCGATGCCGCGCAGCTTGCCTTGCTTGCGGCTGTCCTTCTTGCGTTTGGCGAAGCCCGCATAGTCGGCGGCTTTCAGCGCGTCGGCCATGACGCCGGGGAAATCGCCGCTGTCATATTGCAGGCCGGACGAGGCCATATAGGGCATCTGGCCGGGCTTCACGAGGTTCTTCTTGCGAAGCGCGATGCGGTCGATGCCCATCTCGTCGGCGGCGCGATCGATCAGCCGCTCCATGAAGTAATTGGCCTCGGGGCGGCCCGCGCCGCGATACGCGCCCATCACGCTGGTGTTGGTCAGCGCGCATTTGATGCCAACCTCGATCAGCGGCGTCTTGTAGACGCTGGTGATGTTTTTCGCGATGCCGAGCGACAGCGGGCTCGGCATCACGCCGGAAAGATAGCCGCCGACATTGCCGGTACCGGCAACGCGCACGGCGAGGAAACTCCCATCCGTATCGAGCGCGAGTTCGGCCGTCACTTCGCTGGCGCGGCCCTGGCTGTCCGACAGGAAGCTGCCCGAGCGTTCGTCGGTCCATTTCACCGGGCGGCCGAGCATCTTCGAGGCATAGAGGATGCACGGGTACTCGGGATAGTTCACCGACTTCATGCCGAACGAGCCGCCGACATTGCCGGTCAGAATGCGGATTTTGTCGGCCTTCACCTTCAGCAGCGTGGCGAGCAGCACGCGGTTTCCGGCGACGCCCTGCGTCGGCACGTGCAGCGTGTAGAAATCCTTCTTGCTGTCATAGTCGCCGACGCCGCAGCGCGGCTCCATCGCCACCACCGCGACGCGGGTGTTGTCGAGATCGAGCCTGGTGATGTGCGCGGCCTTGGCGAAGACCTCGTCCACCTTGGCGGTGTCGCCGAAGTGGAAGTCCAGAACCAGATTGTTCGGAACGCTGTCATAAAGCTGCGGCGCGCCCGGCTTGATCGCCTCGGCGGCGCTGGTGACGGCGGGCAGCGGATCGATATCCATCTCGACCGCTTCGGCGGCGTCCTTGGCCTGTGCCAGCGTTTCGGCCACGACCACCGCGACCGGATCGCCGACGAAACGAACCCGGTCCACCGCCAGAATCGGCTTGTTCGTTTGGGCGAGGGGCGAGCCGTCCTTGTTTTTCAGCGGCATGCGGCTGACGAAGGCGCCGTAGCCGGCGGCGACCATGTCCTCGCCGGTCCAGATGCCGAGCACGCCCGGCATGGCCTTCGCCTCGTCGATGCCGACACGCTTCAACACGCCATGCGCGTGGCTGCTTCGCACGATCACCGCATAGGCCTGTCCCGGCAGGCTCAGATCGTCGGTGTAGCGGCCTTTGCCGCGGACGAGCGTGTCGTCTTCTTTTCGGAGCACGGGTTGTCCGATGCCGTACTTTTGCGCTGCGATAGCGTTCTCGGTGGCGCGCGACGACAGATGTTGCATTGCACAGTCCGTGAGATAATGAGGAATTAGACGGCGCATGGCCGATGAAGCGTAGGCTATCCAATCGCCAAACCCCTCACAACGACAATCGGAACATAAGGCCGTGCGCTCCTTGCACCGGATTTGCGCACTGCTAGACTTGGTCTCGAATAGAAACATTTAATGCCGCACGGGCGCAGGCCCGCGGCCGCAGGACTTCGAATGGAACAGCAGCCGTGGCCGCGCACGCGCGCGGGCCCGCGCGATGGCCCTCACAGGCACGCTTCGCGACGCCGGGACCCTTACGACACCGCCTATGCGGCGCTCGATCTCGGCACCAACAATTGCCGGCTTCTGGTCGCCCGGCCGACCGAAGGCGGTTTCCGCATCGTCGATTCCTTCTCGCGGATCATCCGGCTCGGCGAGGGCATCGCCCAGTCGGGACGGATTTCCGACGCCGCCATCGAGCGCGCGATCGCGGCGCTGCGAATCTGCCGCGACAAGATCGTGGCGAAACGCGCCTTCCGCACCCGCCTGATCGCCACCGAGGCTTGCCGCGCGGCGGCCAACGCCGATGCGTTTCGCGAGCGGGTCGATCATGAACTGGGCATCCGCCTCGAAGTGATCGATCGCGAGACCGAGGCGATGCTCGCCGTCACCGGCTGCCTGCCGCTGCTCGATCCGAACGCCTCGGGCGCGATCCTGTTCGACATCGGCGGTGGCTCGACCGAGTTGATCCGCCTCGACCGCGATCCGCAGACCTCGGTTCCCAAGATCAGCGGCTGGACGTCGCTGCCGGTCGGCGTCGTGACGCTGGCGGAGCGGCGCGGCGGCGTCGATGTCACGCCGGACTCTTACGCGGCGATGGTCGCGGAAGTGGCCGAATTGCTCGCGCCGTTCGCGCGCGACCATGGCGGGCGGCTCGACGGCATGCATCTGCTCGGCACGTCAGGCACGGTGACGACGGTCGCCGGCGTGTTTCTCGATCTGCCGCGCTACGACCGGCGTCAGGTGGACGGCATCTGGATGGACGACGAGGATGTGACCCAGACCGTGCAGAAACTGCTGGCGATGAGTTATCAGGAGCGGGTCAACAATGGCTGCATCGGCTCCGAGCGCGGCGATCTCGTGCTGGCCGGCTGCGCCATTCTCGATGCGATCCGCGCCGCCTTTCCGTGCCCGCGCCTGCGCATCGCCGATCGCGGTCTGCGCGAGGGCATGCTCGTGCAGATGATGCGCGAGGACGGCCTGATGCGGACCGCCTGAGATGGCCAAGGACACCACCGGCCGCCTGCATGTCACCGTCAAGAGCGGCGGCAAACGAAAGCTGTCCTCAAAGCTCTGGCTGGAGCGGCAGCTCAACGATCCTTACGTGCTGCGCGCCAAGCGCGAGGGTTTTCGCTCGCGTGCCGCTTTCAAGCTGAAGGAAATCGACGACAAGTACAAATTGCTGAAGCCGGGCATGGCGGTGGTCGACCTCGGCGCCGCCCCCGGCGGATGGAGCCAGATCGCGGCGGCGAAAGTCGGCGCGGTGAACGGCAAGGGCAAGGTGGTCGCGATCGATCTTCTGGAGATGCCGGAGATACCGGGCGTCGCCTTCAGCCAGATGGATTTCCTCGCCGACGATGCGCCGGAGAAGCTGCGGGCGATGCTCGGCGGCGGCGCGGATCTTGTGATGTCGGACATGGCCGCCAATACCACCGGCCACCGCAAGACGGATCAGTTGCGCATCGTCGGTCTGGTCGAGACGGCGGCGGCGTTCGCCTGTGAAGTGTTGAATCCGGGAGGGGCGTTTCTGGCGAAGGTGTTTCAGAGCGGCGCGGACGCCGCATTGCTCGCTCAACTGAAACGGGATTTTGCCACCATCCGCCACGTCAAGCCGGCGGCCAGCCGGCAGGATTCGTCCGAGCGCTATCTGCTCGCGACCGGGTTCCGCGGACGGCGCGGCGCAGAGGCGGAGATGGAGGATTAGCCGCGCCGCTGGCCGCTTGTATCCTTGGGGTCCCCGCTGGCGGCGGTTTCGGCCGCGTTCGTTTCGTCCTTCCTCGTCTCCTCCGTGCTGGAGATTTCCTTCGCCCGGCGTCCCGAAACCTGATGCCCGGCGTCGGCCGGCATCAGGAAGAAGACGATCGCCGATGACGCCGAGATCAGCGTCACCACGAGGAAGGCCGGGCTGAAATCCGCAGCCGTCAGTTCGTGCGTCTTGCGCAGCAGCATGGTGAGTTCGACCGAGAACGCGCCGACCGCGACGCCGGCCGAGATCGCAAGCTGCTGCGTCACGCTCACCAGCGTCGTCGCCCGGCTCATGCGCGGCAGATCGACTTCGGCGTAGCCGATGGTGTTGATCGCGGTGAATTGCAGCGAGCGGAAGAAGCCGCCGACGATCAGAAGGATCAGGATCAGCGTCAGCGGCGTTTGCGGTGTGAACAGGGCGCAGACGGCAAGAAACACCGCGCTGATGAGCGCGTTCACGGTCATGACGCTGCGGAACCCGAACCGGTCGATGATGCGCGCGGCCAGCGTCTTCATGAAAAGAGCACCGACGGCGGAACCGAAGGTGATGAGGCCGGAGCGGAACGGCGTCAGTCCGAAGCCGACCTGCAACAGTAGCGGCAGCAGGAAGGGCAGGGAGCCGATGCCGAGGCGGAACAGGAAGCCGCCGAAGATCGTCGCCCGCATCGTCGTCAGGCGGAGCAGGCTGAAGTCGAGAACCGGATACGGCACGCTTGTAGTGCAGGACATACAGCGTCATGGAGATCGCGCCGCCGACGATGAAGCCGATCACGACCGGCCAGGGCAGGATGTTCAGCCCCGCGACCGAAAGGCCGAAGGCGATGCCGCCCAGACCGAACCCGGACAGGAAGAAGCCCTTGAAGTCGAACGGCTGGATGTCGTCGCTCTTGATCGGATCGATGTAGCGCTGCGCCATGTAGATTCCGAGCAGGCCGATCGGAATGTTGATGAGGAAGATGTAGTGCCAGGAGAAATAGGTGGTGATGAAGCCGCCGAGCGCGGGGCCGACCACCGGGCCGATCAGCGCCGGCGTCGTCACCCAGGCCATCGCGTTCACGAGCTCGCGCTTGGGGATCGAGCGCAACAGCACCAGCCGCCCGACCGGCGTCATCATCGCGCCGCCGATGCCCTCGATCGTGCGGGCGACGACGAAATGCTCGATCGATTGCGCGAGCGCGCAGCCGATCGACCCGGTCATGAACACGACGATGGCGCAGGTGAACACCCGCCGCGCGCCGAACCGGTCGGCGACCCAGCCGCTGGCCGGGATGCAGACGGCCAGCGCCAGCAGATAGGAGGTGATCGCCAGCTTCAGTGTCAGCGGGCTGGTGCCGATATCGGCGGCGATGGCCGGCAATGACGTCGCGATGACGGTCGCGTCCATGTTCTCCATGAACAGGGCGGCCGCGACGATCAGGGGAATGATTCTTTCTTTGCGCATCGATCGGTAAAACGGAAATTGCGTAAAGTCGCGGCCGGGCCGGGTTTACCGGGACGGCTCACGCGCTAAGGCGACGCCGCCCGTCCGGGACCCGGCTTATTGTCTATGCCACATGCTGTCATCGGCATAGGCCGCAAGCCAGCCATCCGCAGAATGGCTTGGCTATTTCGCGCCACGGAACGGCCGGGGCTATGCATCCGGGGAGAGGCGTGCTAACCACCGGCGCCAATCCAAACGAAGGGTTTTCCGATTCGGTCGCGGTGCGCCGCGGACGGGGGAGAGCCCTATCATCGTTTCGCGCAAGGGCGCGGATTTAGAGGGTATGGCATGGCCATGGTACGGGACTGGCGTAACGGTATTCGTGAAGCTTTCACCTTCGACGATGTCCTGCTGAAACCTGGCCTGTCGGAAGTCCTGCCGTCTGACGCCGACGTCCGCACCCGCCTGACGCGGACCGTTTCGCTGAACATCCCGCTGATCGCCTCCGCCATGGACACCGTGACCGAGGCGCGGATGGCGATCGCCATGGCGCAGGCGGGCGGTATCGGCGTCATCCACCGCAATTTCGATATCGACGGGCAGGCCGCCCAGGTCCGGCAGGTGAAGAAGTACGAATCCGGAATGGTGGTCAATCCGCTCACCATCGGGCCGGAGGAAAAGCTGGTCGATGCGCTGAACCTGATGAAGACGCACGGCATCTCTGGCATTCCGGTGGTCGTCGGTGCCGCCGGTAGGCCTGGCAAGCTGGTCGGCATCCTGACCAATCGCGACGTGCGTTTCGCCACCGATCCGGAGCAGAAGGTTTCGGAACTGATGACGAAGGACAATCTCGTCACGGTGCGCGAGGGCGTCAGCCAAAGCGAGGCGAAGCGCCTGCTGCATCAGCACAGGATCGAGAAGCTTCTGGTCGTCGACGACCAGTATCGCTGCGTCGGGCTGGTCACGGTGAAGGACATGGAGAAGGCCGTCACCCATCCGAACGCCAGCAAGGACGAGCAGGGCCGCCTTCGCGTCGCCGCCGCCACCACCGTCGGCGACACCGGCTTCGAGCGCACCGAGCGGCTGATCGACGCCGGCGTGGACGTGGTCGTCGTCGACACGGCGCATGGCCACTCCTCGCGCGTGCTGGAGGCGGTGAACCGCATCAAGCGCCTGTCGAACGCCGTGCAGGTGGTCGCCGGCAACGTCGCAACGACGGAGGGCGCGCAGGCGCTGATCGATTCCGGCGCGGACGCGATCAAGGTCGGTATCGGGCCGGGCTCGATCTGCACGACGCGCATCGTCGCCGGCGTCGGCGTGCCGCAGCTCACCGCGATCATGGATGCGGTGGAGGCGGCCGCGAAAGCCGGCGTGCCGGTGATCGCCGATGGCGGCATCAAATTTTCGGGCGATTTCGCCAAGGCGCTCGCCGCCGGCGCGAATGTCGCCATGGTCGGCTCGCTGCTTGCCGGCACCGACGAGACGCCGGGCGAGGTGTTTCTCTGGCAGGGCCGCTCCTACAAGGCCTATCGCGGCATGGGATCGGTTGGCGCAATGGCGCGCGGCTCCGCCGACCGTTACTTCCAGCAGGACATCAAGGACTCGCTGAAGCTCGTGCCCGAGGGCATCGAGGGACAGGTGCCTTACAAGGGGCCGGTCGGCAATGTCGTGCACCAACTCGTCGGCGGCTTGCGCGCGGCGATGGGCTATGTCGGCGCGAAGGATCTCGAACAGCTCCACGAGAAGGCCGAGTTCGTCCGGATCACCGGCGCCGGCCTGCGCGAGAGTCATGTGCATGACGTCGCGATCACGCGCGAGGCGCCGAACTATCCCGGCGGCGTGTGATGCGCGCACCGGTGAAGGCCGCCGATGACTGACGTCTGCCTGTTCGCGCATTTCGATGTTCAGGGAACAGTCGACGATTACGTCAAACGCTACCTTCGCATCCTGAAGGAGCTGTCCTTCTCGACGGTGCTGATTTCGACGTCGCCGCTCGGAGCCGCCGAGCAGCGCGAGATCGCGCCTTACTGCGCGGACATCATGCTGCGGCCGAATGCGGGGCTGGACTTCGCCTCATGGCGCGACGGATTGCGAAAGCACGGCGATGTGGTGACGGGGCGGCTGCTGCTCGCCAATGACAGCGTCTACGGGCCGATCGGCGATCTGCATGCGGCGCTGCGGCGGCTGACGGCGCAGCCTTACGATTTCTACGGCATGGCGGAGTCGCTCGACGTCGCGCCGCATCTGCAAAGCTGGTTTCTGCTGTTCGAAAATCACGTTGCGCAGAGCGCGGCCTTTCGCAACGTGCTGTTTCAGGATTTCGAGAGTTTTGCGAAGCCGGAGATCATCCGCAGGGGCGAGGTCGGCCTGTCGGTGGCGCTGAACAAAGCCGGCTTCGTCTATCGCGCGCTCTATCGGCCGGAGCGCTCCGGCCCGGTCGCGCGCAACATTCCCTTCAACCCGACCTATTATCTCTGGCGGGAATTGATCGAGAATGAAGGCGTGCCATTTTTGAAAGTGGCGCTGGCGCGCGACCGGCTGTCGGCCGAGGACATTCGCGATGTCGTGCAGCCACGCGCGCCCGAGTTGGTCGATATGATTCTGGCGCATCAGGCCCGTGTGCGTCTGCCGCCGCAGACGTTCGGGCAGGCGCACGAGATTTTCTGGCGGTTCATCAAGACGGATTATGCGTCGAACCGGCGAGGCGAGACGCTCGCGCAATGGACCAACTTCGCGCTGTGCGCGGGCTTGCGCGCCGCATGGCTGCTCAAGCGGCGGGTGTTCTAGAACTCCGAGCTTACCTCCATTCGTCGCCCTTGCTTTCGAATGCCATCGTGCCAAAGATGTCATCTTCTAAAACGATGCAGCGCAAATTCAACTGCGCGGGCTTTCGGGAGTTTTGCGGCCGGTGGCGGCACAGGAACAGGACAGGGAGCCGCAGGAAACCGCTCCAGCCGAGCAAGGCTATCGCAATACCATCATCTCCGGCGCGTGCCTGAGCATTGCGTGGTTCGGCGATAGCGTCATCTACATCGTGCTTCCGCTGTATGCGGCGTCGTTCGGGCTGGATGCGTTTCTGGTCGGCGTGCTGCTGTCGGTGAACCGCGTCGTGCGGATTCTCGGCTATGGCTGGGTCGGGCCGCTGGCGCGGCGGTTCGGCGCGAACATGCTGACGGCGACCGCGTGTCTGCTGGCGGCGCTGACGACGATCGCCTATGGGCTGGCGGGAAGCTTCGTCGTGCTGTTCATCGCCCGCTGCATCTGGGGCGCGTCATGGGGCGTCCTCAATTTGACGATGACCGCCTACGCCTATGGCGACGGCCGCGGCGCCGGCAAGCGCATCGGCGTCAGCCGCGCCGCGAGCATCGCCGGTCCGTTCCTCGCGCTGCTGGCGGTGGGGCCGCTCTGCATCACGATCGGTCCGCACCAGACATTCGTTCTGTACGGGCTGTTGAGTTTTGCCGCGGTTCCGCTCGCCTTCCTGCTGCCGGCGCTGCCGTCCCAATCCAAAGACGAGGTGCGCGCCCCGAAACGCTGGACGCCGACGCCGCTGAACGTGCTGTTTTTCGGCCTCGCCTTCGCGGCCGACGGCGTTCTCGGAACGACGATCTCTGTGCTGCTGTCCGGCTTCATGCCCGCCTCGCAGGCGATCATCGGCGCGGCGCTCATCATCGCGTTTCAGCGCGTCGTCGGCATCACGCTGGCCTTTGCGAGCGGCTCGATCACCGACCGGATCGGAGCTGCGCGGCTGCTGATCCCGTGTACGATGGTCGTCATTCTCGGGCTCGCGGTAATCGCGGGCGGCTTCGTCTATGCGGGGGCCGTGATCGTGATTTTCTCCCGCGCGCTGTTGCAAACCGTGGGGCCTGTTCTTGCGGCGCAAAAATCGGCCGACCGCATCGGCGCGCTGGCGTCCTATTCCACATGGACCGATGTGGGGCTCGCCTGCGGCGCGTTTTTCGGTACGGTCGGCGTGGCCTCGCTGGGCTACACCTCCACATATGCATTGATGGCCTGCGCATTAGCGCTTGCAATGATCTGGCAATTTATGGAGAGGAGAAACCAGCCGGCTGAGTATTGCAGACAGAAGGATATCGACATGACCCAGGCACAACGTATCGTTCTCGCGTCGCGCCCCGTCGGCGAACCCAAGCCCGACAATTTCCGCCTGGAAAATATTCCGCTGCCGGTGCGCGGACCTGGACAGATGCTGCTGCGGACGGTGTGGCTGTCGCTCGATCCCTACATGCGCGGGCGGATGAGCGATGCGCCGTCCTATGCGCCGCCGGTTCGTATCGACGATGTGATGGAAGGCGGAACCGTGAGCGAGGTCGTCAGATCCGGCGTCGATGGGTTCGATGTCGGCGACTACGTCGTCTGCCGCGCCGGATGGCAGACGCATCTGGTGTCCGACGGACGCGGCCTGCGAAAGATCGATCCGAAGATCGCGCCGCTCTCGACGGGGCTCGGCGTGCTCGGCATGCCGAGCATGACCGCCTACACCGGATTGCTCGATATCGGCAAACCGCAGGCCGGCGAAACCGTCGTGGTGGCGGCGGCGTCCGGCGCCGTCGGCTCGGTGGTCGGGCAGATCGCCAAGCTGAAGGGCGCGCGGGCGATCGGCATCGCCGGCGGGCCTGCGAAATGCAAATATGTGACCGACGTTCTCGGCTTCGATGCGTGCATCGATCACCGCGATCCCGACATGGCGGCGAAGCTGAGCGCCGCCTGCCCGAAAGGCATCGACGTCTACTTCGAGAATGTCGGCGGCAAGGTGTTCGAGGCGGTGCTGCCGCTGCTAAATCCGTTTGCGCGGATTCCGGTGTGCGGCCTGATCGCCCAGTACAATGCCTTCGAGGAGGAGAAGGGCGGCACGGCGATGTCGTTCCTGATGCGCAACGTGCTGACCAAACGCCTGACCATTCGCGGCTTCATCGTCAGCGATTTCGCCTCGCGCTACAATGATTTCGTCAGCGACGTGAGCACCTGGTTCGCCGCCGGAAAGATCAAGCACCGCGAGACCGTCGCGGAAGGTCTTGCCAATGCGCCGGCCGCGTTCATGGGCATGCTGCGCGGCGAGAATTTCGGCAAGCAACTCGTGCGCGTCGGCCCGGATCGGCTCTGAGCCGGAAAGCCGGAGCCGAACTTCTGCGGCGACCGGCCGGTTCCCTCTGCGTCGGTTCCATCCTTCGATAGGATCGCGCGTGAGTGCCGCGCTCGCTCGGAGGGTCTCTCGCCTTCGGAAAGGCGATCCTCGGATCGCATTTGCTTCGCTGAATCCGGCCCGCGGGAGTTTCGATTCTGTTTCCATCAGAACCGAAGCTCCCGCTTTTTGTTTTGACGCCTTTTCTTCACGCGAACCGGTATCCACCTCGCTCGAAAACGCTATATAGCGGATGACCGCGCCACGCCCGGCGCGCCGGAGGGTCTTATGTCTGTCGCCGAGGTGCTTCTGCCGGTCTTCGTGCATGTTCTCTTGGTGTTCGTTCTCCTGTTCTGGATGGGCAAGGAGCGTCGCGGCGCGCTCGTCTCGCGCGAAGTGCATCTGCGCGATATCGCCCTGGGCGAGCCGAACTGGCCGACGAAAGCGACGCAACTCGCAAACTGCCTGAAGAACCAGTTCGAGTTTCCGGTGCTGTTTTACGTGCTGGTGGCGCTGGCGCTGCCGCTGCGCCAGGCTGATCTGCTTTTCGTTCTTCTGTCGTGGGTGTTCGTGGTCACGCGATATGCGCATGCGGGCATCTTCGTCACGTCGAACAACGTCAAGCAGCGCTCGCTTGCGTTCTCGGCGGGCGTCATCGTCCTGCTCGTCATGTGGATCGTGTTCGCCCTGAAGATCCTGTCTGTCCTTTGATGTTTTCAACCGATCCGGATGCTTGTTCATGACACCAGCGGCACGCCTGTCCGCGGCCATCGAGGTAATGGCCGCCATCGACGCGCAGCGCATTCCGGCGGCCAACGCGTTGAAGGAGTGGGGCACAGCTCATCGCTTCGCCGGCTCCGGCGACCGTTCGGCGATCGCCGGCCTCGTCTATGACGTGTTGCGCCGGCGCGCGTCGTCCGCCTGGATCATGGATGACGACACGCCGCGCGCGCGGCTCTGTGGCATGCTGAAGCTTCAGCGTGGACTGGATGCGGCTCGCATCGCATCGCTTTGCGACGGCGGACGCTTTGCGCCCGCGCCGCTGACCGACGCCGAACGGCTCGCGCTGGAAACGCGCGATCTTGACGGCGCGCCGGCCGATGTCGCGGGCGATTATCCGAAATGGCTTGAGGAGGAGCTTCATGCCGCGTTCGGCGACGGTTGCCGCGCGGAGACCGCGGCGATGGCCAACCGCGCGCCGCTCGACCTGCGCGTCAATCTGCTGAAATCCAATCGCGAGAAGGTGCTCGGATCGCTCAAGCATCTCGGCGCGAAGCAGACGCCGTGGTCGCCATGGGGACTTCGCATCGCGCTCGATGTCGATGCGCGCAGCCCCGGCATCCAGTCCGAGCCGGATTTCCTCAAAGGGGCGGTCGAGGTTCAGGACGAAGGCTCGCAGCTCGCGGCGCTGTTCACGCAGGCGAAGCCCGGCGAGCAGGTCATCGATCTTTGCGCGGGCGCGGGCGGCAAGACGCTTGCGCTGGCTGCGATGATGGGCGGTCGCGGCCGCCTGATCGCGACCGATCGTGACAAGCGTCAGCTTGCGCCGATCCACGAGCGGCTGTCGCGCGCCGGCGTTCACAATGCCGATGTCCGCACGCCGAAGGGGGACGATCCGCTGGCCGATCTGAGGCGCTCGGCCGATCTCGTCGTGATCGATGCGCCCTGCACGGGAGCCGGCACCTGGCGCCGCAATCCGGATGCGAAGTGGCGCATGCGTCCCGGCGCGCTGGAGCAGCGGCGCAAGGATCAAAGCGAGGTTCTCGACCGCGCGGCCGAACTGGTGAAGCCCGGCGGCCGGCTGGCCTACATCACCTGCTCGGTGCTGCCGAGCGAGAACGGCGAACAGATTCGGTCGTTCCTTTCGCGCTGTGCGGGTTTTCAGCTTGTTCCTGCGGCGGATGTGATCTGTTCCCTTGTGGATAAGGCGCCTGGGTTCCAGGCCGCCGCGCGGCTCTCGAACGAGGGTGTGTTGATGACGCCACACCGCACGAAAACAGATGGGTTCTTCGTCTCTGTCTTGAAAAGACCTCATTAGGCCCCGGTTCTTGTGCTGTAGTGTCGGAATCGACAGTTCATTCGCGCGCAAGAAGAGGAATATGATGCTGAAGGGTAAGATGTTGAAGCCGGTGTTGCTCGCGGCCCTGGTTGGTTTCTCGTTCGCGACGCAGGCGCTTGCCCAGCAGCAGCAGCGTCAGGCCCCGACAGGACGGGAAATCGAGGAGCGGGCATGCGGCCGCGATGTGTCGCGCTACTGCAAGGCTCTCATCAACGAAAGCGACCTGACGATTCTGAACTGCCTCCAGCAGAACCGGACGAAAATCTCGCAAGCCTGCAACGCGGTGCTGCGCCAGAACGGTGTCTGAGTTTCAACTCGCCGACTGAAATCCGTTTCGGGGTCTCTCGTCCGAAACCGGCATGCTCCGCCAAGGCGGAGTATGCCGTAGCTGTCTCAGATATGAGTTTCCCTCACATTTGTGCTGGCATTCCGGGAGAGCAATGTAGGTCAATAATACTGATCTATTTTGCTAGATGTGGATGATCCGCCGGAAGTCGCGCGGAATCTCGGGCCGATATTGCCGCGCCTGACTGTTCCGCGTATTGGCTTTCCATGACCTCAGCCCCTGAAAAGACCCGCTCCGAGCCGCTTCCGGCATCGGCGCATGACAAGATTCTGATCGTCGATTTCGGCAGTCAGGTGACGCAGCTCATCGCGCGGCGCGTGCGCGAGCAGGGCGTCTATTCGGAAATCGTCCCTTTTCAGAAAGCCGAACAGGCGTTTCGGGAGATGCGGCCGAAAGCCGTGATCCTGTCGGGCGGACCGGCCTCCGTGCTCGACGCCAATGCGCCGTCCGCGCCCGCCTCGATTTTTTCTGCCGGCGTGCCGGTGCTCGGCATTTGCTATGGCGAACAGACCATGGCGCAGCAATTGGGCGGCAAGGTCGAGGCCGGCCACCATCGCGAGTTCGGCCGCGCGACGATCGAGATCACCGATGACTGCATCCTGTTCGACGGCGTTTGGGCGAAGGGCGAGCGCCACGATGTCTGGATGAGCCACGGCGATCGCGTGACGCAGCTTCCCGACGGATTTCGCGGCGTGGCCAAGGCGGCCGGCTCGCCGATCTCCGTCATCGCCGACGATGCGCGGAAATTTTACGCGATGCAGTTCCATCCCGAGGTGGTGCACACGCCGGACGGCGCAAAACTGATCGGCAATTTCGTGCGCAAGGTCGCGGGCCTGAAAGGCGACTGGACGATGCGCGCGTTCCGCGAGGAGGCGATCGACAAGATCCGCGCTCAGGTCGGCAAGGGACGCGTGATCTGCGGCCTTTCGGGAGGCGTCGATTCGGCCGTCGCGGCGGTGCTGATTCACGAGGCGATCGGCGACCAGCTCACCTGCGTCTTCGTCGATCACGGCCTGCTGCGGCTGGCGGAAGCCGAAACGGTCGTGAACCTGTTCCGCGATCACTACAACATCCCGCTTGTGCATGTGGATGCCTCAAAGCAGTTTCTCGGCGAACTCGCCGGCGTCACAGATCCCGAACAGAAGCGCAAGACCATCGGCCGGCTGTTCATCGACGTGTTCGAGGCGGAGGCATCGAAGATCGGCGGCGCTGAGTTTCTTGCGCAGGGAACGCTGTATCCGGACGTGATCGAAAGCGTGTCGTTCACCGGCGGTCCATCGGTGACGATCAAGTCGCACCACAATGTCGGCGGTCTGCCCGAGCGCATGAACATGAAGCTCGTCGAACCGTTGCGTGAACTGTTCAAGGACGAGGTGAGGGTGCTCGGCAAGGAGCTGGGGCTGCCGGACGTGTTCGTCGGCCGCCACCCGTTTCCGGGGCCGGGCTTGGCGATCCGCTGTCCGGGCGAGATCACGGTGGAGAAGCTCGACATTTTGCGGCTGGCGGATGCGATCTATATCGAGGAAATCCGCCGCGCCGGTTTGTATGACACGATTTGGCAGGCGTTCGCCGTCCTGCTGCCGGTGAAGACCGTCGGCGTGATGGGTGACGGCCGCACCTACGATTATGTGGTGGGTCTGCGCGCGGTCACCTCGACGGACGGCATGACGGCGGATTTCTATCCGTTCGACATGCGCTTTCTCGGCGCAACCGCCACCCGCATCATCAACGAGGTGAAGGGCGTCAACCGCGTCGTCTACGACGTCACCAGCAAGCCGCCCGGTACGATCGAGTGGGAGTGAGGGTGTGGGATACTGAGGAGGGCTCTGGAGAGGAATAGCGTAGGAAAAATAGAGGGTTATGGGATGTTTCAGTTACTATCCACGGTGCATCGTCAATTGACCTGTCGCCTTTTTTCTAAGTTATTGATTTCCCGTAGAATGTCTTCCGAACTGCGAAAATGCATCCGGGGCAGCAAAAACTTTAGACGGTGTTTTTGACGGTAGTTTGTGGGCCGAAACGAGCGGTCGAGAAAACTACCGTCAGATTGAAACGCTGGGTCTGACGGTAGTTTTATACGGAGCTGGGGGTGGCGATGACGAGCAATTTTGATCTCTACGATGATGTCGAAGGGTTGGAGCGATATCTCAATCTTCCCAAAGGTGCTCTCAGTAACATTCCGATTTATGCTCGCGTGCCAGCGGTCGATGCAATTAAGCGCGTCCGCCAAATGGAAGCTTCAACCCTCTTCCGACCCGGTCTTTATTATATCGTGCTTGCTGATTTGCGCGGGAACACGGCCTTCAACGCCAAATATGGCAATGCCGAAGGTGATGTACGTGTGGAATGGTTTCAGACCGCAGTTATACAGTCGATCGGTGAAATTTCTCCAGAGAACTATGTTGCGTTTAGCAAGACTATCGGTGACGCCGCCCTTCTGATTTTTTCGGCGTTTCGCGATGTCTTTAGATGGTCGCAACAACTGACCCGCAATCTGGAGGGCCTTCGGGACGAGTATCCTGAGAATCTCGAGAGCCGCGGGATCGATATTGAGGATGATTCCTTAGATGAGCGGTTGTCGGATTTCGATCTTAAAGCGCGTCGGCTTGTCCATCTTGGGGAGGTTTCCTACAAAGAACAAATTGATCCTTTGAGTCTGGCAGTGAGTCAGACGTTCAAAATCGAGAAAGTTTTCGACCGCGACGAGCTCGGATGTACACAAACCGTCTATGACGCCGTTAGTCCCGCACTCGCCGAGTTGAATCTTGTTGCGCAAAAAAATGCGACGGTCGAAATCCCGGGCACGGCGGGCCCTTCATGACTTACTATCTTGTCCGGAGCGAAGCGGCTAAGCCAAAAGTTGATTAGCGACCAAGCCCTGGTGTGCCCCTCTTGGAAGCATATGCCCAAACGCAGAGGATAGGAATGAGATCATGGTCGATGAAGGCTAAAAAGCAAATTGAGAAACTGCCCGCGCACACGCCGGAAGTCGGCAAAATGATCACGCTTTCTGCTCGTGGATCTGACGCGTTCTTGCCCTCATGAAACCGGAACCGGTGAACGAGCGCCTGCGCGAAACCCTATGACGAGCTGATAAGCGATGCACATCAAAGACCTCATCCCCGAGGCGGGCTTCGTTCAGAGAAATTACTGCGACGACTGCGGCAAGCTGCTCGACTTGGAGTTTTCCCGATACGACGAGGAAATCTCCGGCGTTCGCATTCAAATCGATGGGCTGCCGGTCCTTAGGTGCTCAGCCTGCAGTAAGGACCACCTACCGGATTTATCCCGTTTGGCGCTGATCGATTGCCATAAACGCGCGGTCGAAGCCGGTTCGTCCGTTTTCGCCTGCGTGCGAAAGAAGCGCAAAAACGAGTTCAAATTCGCCAAGGTGCCGTTCCTTTATGACCCTGACGACTATTTTTACATCCCCGGCCTCCATCGACCGTTCGACGTTGGGTTTCTGACGCCCGTATTCTTCAAGCGGGACGTTCTGCTTAAGTACGATAATTCGCCGTCGTATCGGGTGCAATTCGCGTCCACGACCTATGGGACGATCTATACCGGTGAGGAATACATCTCGTTCGGCATCAACAAGAACGGCCTGGTGGTAATGTGGTTGGGCGACATCGCGAAGATGCCGGGATCCGAGCAGTATTATCTCCGCTCGGAGAACGTCCCCTCCGACCATTCGATCGGCAGTGAGTTTTATGAAGGCCAGATCGAATGCGTTTTCACAGCGATCTCGCGGGAGGATCGCCTGTTTAAGGCTAGGTCGGCCTTCATCGAAGCTAATGTCAAGCGCTTCACTAAGAAGATCGCGCATCTGGACGATGAGGTCATGAACCTAGCCCTTGCGTTCAATGGGCCCGTCGTCGACACCGAGAAGGAGCGGCGCCACGTCGCCGACACCCTCAACAAGATCTACATCGAGTCCTTCGACAACGCCGCGCTAGGAGAAGTGCTCAAGTCGTTGGGCGGTGACCTAAGAGCCTCGGCAGCCTCAAGCGCCTTCAAAGCTTGTTGGAGCGTGCGCTACCCGGGGAAGACATCAACAGCCTGTTGAGCCCACTCTACGTGCTCTACGACCTGCGGGTCGCCTACTCGCATCTGACCTCGGCCGAGGCAGCGTGCCGTGTTTGAACCGTGGTGGATCGGCTGGGCATCGAAGCCAGCGTGGGCCTGACCGATCTCTATGATCGCCTCATAGGAGTTCTTGATCGCGACTTTTGAAAGGCTGGCCGAGTTGGTCGATATCGATGATGCCAACTCGAGTAAATGGCGCTTCTGGAATCGAGTGAAGGGCTGTGAGTTTTTTTGCTCAGAGATGAGCGGACCTTAATCGTTGACCGGATCTCTTTAGGTTGTCACCGCTAAAGCCTGACGGTAGTTTTTGATTACGTCGGTAGACCTACGGCTGATGGCGGATTGGAAGAAGTTGACCGATTGATATCGATTGTCTGCGAAAGCGAGAAATTTGCAAATCGCCCAAATTCCTTTTTGAAATCAAGAGCCATACCCGTTTGACGGTCTCAGCGACGGAAATCTTCAGAGCGAAGAAAATTTTTCCATATAAATCAAACAGCTAAGGCTGATAAGCACCATCGAGTGGGAATAATTCAGGCCCATCCGAACGCCGCCTGAGGGCTCTTTCGCCGGACGCAATTTAGAATTAGAATAATTCTAAATTAATCCAAGTGCGGACCCATCGGTCGCGGGCGGAAGAGCCATGCTGTCACGGTTTTTGTCGAATATTTCTGTCGTTCTGACGGCCGCGACCGTGACCGGTCTTCTGTCCGCTTTGGCGGGCGCGTAGCTTCTCGACGGCCAGCTTGGCCGGCAAGTCGCTTCGGCGGGTGTGGTGCTTGCCTATCTCGCCGGCGGCGTGCCGACCGGTTGGCGGGCGCTGAAGGACGCTGTGGAACGAGCACGCCCTCGACATCGACCTCTTGATGATCGTTGCCGCGATCGCTGCGGCGATCGTCGGCGCGGCGATCGAAGGGGCCGTGCTGCTGACCCTTTTCAGCCTGTCGACGACGCTTGAGGAGCGGGCGATGGGGCGTGCGCGACGTGCCATCGAGGCGTTGATGGCGCTGCGGCCGGAAACGGCGTTGCGCAAAACGTCCGACGGGACGATCGAAGACGTGCCGGCCGCACGTCTCGGCGTCGGCGACGTGGTGATCCTTCGCCCAGGCGCGCGCGTTCCGGCCGATGGCGTGATCGTCGCCGGGCAGGGCTCGCTGGACGAGTCGACCATAACCGGCAGAATCCATGCCGGTGCGCAAGGAGCCGGGCCAGCAGGTTTTCGAGGCGACGGTGAACCTCAACGGCGTGCTTCGAGGTCAGCGTCACGAAAACCCTGGAGCAGAGCACGGTCGCCCGCATGATCGCGCTCGTCACCGAGGCCCAGTCGGCGAAAGCGCCCTCGGAGCGCTTCAGCGCATGGTTCGGGCAGCGCTACACGATCGCCGTGCTGCTTGGCTCGGCTCTCGCGCTCGGCGTCTTCCTCTGGCTCGGAAACGATTGGGAGACGGCGCTTTACCGGGCTGCGACCATTCTGGTGGCAGCAAGCCCTTGCGCCATCGTCATTTCAGTCCCGGCCGCGATCCTGTCGGCGCTTTCGGCGGCGGCGCGTGGCGGGGTCTTGTTCAAGGGCGGCGCGGCGCTGGAAACGCTCGCCGACGTCGAGGTTTTCGCCTTCGACAAGACGGGAACGCTGACAGCGGGACGCGCCGCCGTGACGGGCGTCGTCGCCCTGGACGGAAACGAGGATGGTTTTCTCTCAAAGCTCGCCGGCCTGGAGGCGCAATCCGAGCATCACGTCGCCGAGGCTCTGCGGCGCGAAGCTTCCCGCCGCGGCTTGCCTGTCTGTGAGATGCACGGCGTCACGGCGCTGCCCAGCGCCGGCATCGTCGGCGAGGACGCTACGGGGACGATCTGGGCGGGAAACCGCAGAATGGCCGAGACCATGGGGGCGTCGGTCGAGCAGAGCGCGCTGCGGGACCTTCAGGCGAGGGAGGAAACGATCGTCTATCTCGGGCGCGCCGATCGGCTGCTCGGCGCGGTCACTGTTGCCGACAGGCTGCGCGAGACATCCGCAGGCGCGCTCTCGGCGCTCCGGGAAGGCGGCATCGCGACGATCGTCATGATGACCGGGGACCGCCGTCCCGTCGCGTTGCGCATCGGACGCGAGCTTGGCCTGCGCGACGACGAAATCCACGCCGACATGCTGCCTGAAGACAAGGTGCGGCTGGTCGCAGGGATGGCGAAGGAGCGGAAAGTCGCGTTCGTCGGCGACGGGGTGAACGATGCGGCGGCGCTCGCGCGCGCCGATGTCGGCGTCGCGATGGGCGCGGCGGGCTCGGAGGTCGCGCTTCAGGCGGCCGACGTCGCGCTGCTTGCCGAAGACATGGGGCGGCTGGCTGCCGCCCACCGTCTGTCGAAGCGCACGGCGTCCGTCATTCGCCAGAACCTGATATTCGCCATCGGCGCGATGCTGCTTCTCGTCGCCGGCGCGGCGTTTTTCGATCTCCCGCTACCGCTGGCCGTGATCGGACATGAAGGAGGCACGGTTCTCGTCGTCCTCAACGGCCTGCGGCTGCTGAACGATCCCATTCGCAAGGTCTCGGGAACGTCGGCGCGCGAAGGCTCAGTCATTGACCCGGAAAATATCCGCGCCAAGAAATTCGCCTGACGCTGACGCGATCCGCCACGACGGATCGCGCGAGCCCTTACGTGCCCCAATTGGCAAGCTGCGTGCGGATCGCGGCAACCAGCGCCAGCGGCTGGTCGGCCATGATGTGATGGTCCGAATCCGGGATCACGACGAGCGGCGATCCCTTCGGAAGATACGGCACGATGTCGTTCATCCGCCGCTCGGTGACGAAGCCCGAGCGCGCGCCGCCGATCACCGCGATCGGACATTGCCCGGCCGCAAGATCGTTCGCCGGATAGCCGTGCAGGAAGCCGGTGAAGCGCATCGGATCGAAACGCCATGTGTAGCCGATGCTGCCGTCGCTGCGTAAAAACTCGCGGATCGAGGATCGCGCGATCCAGTCGGCGATGAACAGATTCTCGCAGCCCTGATCGGGGGAGAAGCGGAAGCGCGCCAGAGCCTGCGCCAGCGTGTCGTAAATGCGTTTCGGCTTCGGCGGCCCGCGCATTTCGCGCTGGCGCTTTCGCGCGGCCGAGCCAAAGAACGGGCCGTCGAGCAGCATCGCGCCGCTGATGCGCGATCCGGCGCGGCCGATGATGCCGGACGTGATGAACGCGCCGAACGAATGGCCGATGATGACGGGTTTCGTCTCCGCCGCGAACAGGCCCGTGGCTTCGGCCACTGCGAACGCCTCGTCGACATACAGATCGTAGCTGTAGCGGTCGCGCCAGCCGGAGCCGCCCATGCCGGACATCGAGAAGGCCGCGATCCGATGCGTCTGCGTGAAAAATGGAGCGACGAAACTCCACCAGTCGGCGCAGGCGCCATTGCCGTGCAGGAACAGGAGGCCAGGCTTGCCGCGCTCCCCCCAGGCCAGCGTCTCGATGGCCGCGCCGCGCACATCGGTAAAAGTCCGCTCCGGCTTATGGGCGATCGCGGTGTCGAACCATGGCGGCGCTGGCGGTATGTCGCCGTGAAACGGAGCGAGCAGATAGCGCGGATCGACGACGGACTCGACCTTGTTCATGAAATGCCTGCAAAAATTCCCATGCGCATGTGATTAGGGACCGCGAACGGCGCTGTAAAGCCGTGGCGGTCCCTGCCGGAAAGGCTGGTCTACAGAACCCCGGTGGTTATTTGTCCAGCGCGGCGTAGACGAGGCTGCGATAGACGCCGCGGATGTAGTCGCGCTGGCCGGGGGCCTGCACCATGATGAGCGCCCAAAGGTCTTCCTGCGGGTCGATCCAGAATTGCGTGCCGGCTGCGCCGCCCCAGAAATAGCTGCCGACCGATCCCGGATAGGGGGCCATGCCAATCTCGGTGCGCACCGCGAAGCCGAGGCCGAAACCGTGGCCCGGCTGCAATTGCGTGCCGACGACCTTGGTGCCGGGGCGCAGATGGTTCGACGCCATCCATTGCAGCGTCTTGTGGCCGATGATGCGCTCGCCGTCGAGCGTGCCGCCATTGGCCAGCATCTGCGCGAAGCGGGCATAGTCCGGCGCGGTCGAGATGCCGCCGCCGCCGCCGGATTCGGAGATCGGCTTTTGTAGCATCGAGAAATAGACGACCTTGTTGCCGGTCCATGGATCGTTGGCGAAGGGTTCGGCGAGGCGGTCGCCGCCACGCGCCTCGTCGATATGGAAGCCGGTATCCATCATGCGCAGCGGCGCGAAGATGTGGTCGGTGAGATAATCGCCGAGCGTCTTGCCGGAGACGACCTCGACGACGCGGCCGAGAATGTCGGTGGAGCGGCTGTAATTCCATTCCGCGCCGGGCTGGCACATCAGCGGCAGGCCGGCGATCACCTCCGCATGTTCCTCATTGCTCATGCTGCGGCGGAAAATCTTCGCCTCCGAATAGAGCGTCTGGATCGGTCCGGGGCCGGTGATCTCGTAGGAGATGCCGCTGGTGTGGGTGAGCAGATCGTGGATCGTGATCTCCCGCTGGAGCGGCTCCAGTTCCAGCCGGCCGTCTCGCTGCACGCCGACCTGCGCCTTGGCGAAGGAGGGGATGTATTTCGACAGCGGATCGTTGATGAGAAGCTGGCCGTTCTCGACCATTTGCATGATCGCGACCGAGACGATCGGCTTGGTCATCGAGAAGATGCGGAACGCCGAGTCCGGGCGCATCGCCGCATCCGAGGCCGGACCCTGACGGCCGAGCGCCTCGAAATGCGCGACCTTCGCCTTGCGGCCGATCATCACCACCGCGCCGGGCAGGGTGCCCTTGTCGATCTCGCGGCGAAGCGTCTCGGACAGGACCTTCAGGCGCGCGGGCGAGAAACCGAGGCTCTCGGCCTTGCCTTTCGGCAAAGCGGGCGTGTGCAGGCCGTTCGTCTTCGGTGCGGCTTTTTTGCGGTGCGCGCGCTGGCATTGTCAGTCCTCCCGAGCGTTTTTGAGATTCGCGTTTGTGCGATTGTTTGCGATGGGTCCGGATTGCGGCACGAGCCGCGATAAGGTCTTGCAAGCTTCGCCCAGAACGCCGCGTTTGAACAGCCGCGATTTGCGCAGGTGCGTTGCACGTCCGCGCGTGGTCTTGTGGGCGAACATTTAGGGAAGGGCGCGACAATGATTCTGGAAACGGCGATTCTCAGCATCAAACCGGGCCAGTCGGCCGCCTTCGAGGCCGCGATGACGCAGGCGCGGCCGCTGATCGCCGCAACCGCCGGTTTCCAGCGCATCGAGGTGCGGCCATGCATGGAGACTGGCGACCGCTATCTGCTGCTGGTCTGGTGGGACAGCCTTGAGGCGCATACGCACGGGTTTCGCGGCTCCGAGCGCTATCAGGCGTGGCGGAACCTGCTGCACGATTTTTACGACCCGTTTCCGCTGGTGGAACATTACGCCGAGCCGATCTGACGTCGTGGAAAGTTTCGGCAAAAACGGAGGTGACGGGCGCGAATGCGTTCGCTATAGGAGGTCCCGCGTAGGAGTGTAGCTCAATTGGTAGAGCACCGGTCTCCAAAACCGGGGGTCGCAGGTTCGAGCCCTGCCACTCCTGCCATTTCCTTTTCATCTGATTGATTTTTCTGGCGTTTTCTCTCCGAAGAGAGCCTCAGGACGCCCGATCTCAGAATAACAATCTGTCCGGCGCGTGGGCGGCCGGGTCGGCCTTCATCCGCTGACCGGAGCGAAGCTCCGCCGCCTGAAGCGCGGTGATGGCGATCGCGTAATAGACGTCGTCGGCGCTGCATCCGCGCGAGAGGTCGTTCGCGGGCTTTGCGAGACCCTGAAGGATAGGCCCGATCGCCGTCGCGCCGCCGATCCTTTGAGCGATCTTGTAGCCGATATTCGCCGCTTCCAGATTGGGGAAGACGAAGACATTGGCAGCGCCTCGCAAAGCGGAGTGGGGCGCCTTGGTCGTGCCGACCGCTTCGACGAAGGCCGCGTCGAACTGGATTTCGCCATCGATGATGAGGTCCGGATCGGCGGCGTGGGCCAGATGCGTGGCCTCGGCCACGCGCGAGACGTGGGCGTGCGCGGCGCTGCCATGCGTCGAAAATGAGAGCATCGCGACTTTCGCCGGCTGGCCGACGAGCGCGGTATAGGAGCGGGCCGAGGCGATCGCGATCTCGGCAAGCTCGGCGGCGCTCGGTTCGACGACGAGGCCGCAATCGGCGAACACGAACGCGCCGCTCTTCGGATGATGCGGTTCGCAGAGCATCATCAGATTGAAACTGGAAACGAGGTTGCTGCCGGGCGCGCGGCCGATGATCTGCAACGCGGTGCGAACGGTCTCCGCCGTGGTCGAGACCGCACCGCCGATGCTGCCGTCGGCATCGCCCTGGCGGACCATCATGGCGGCAAAGCTGAGCGAGGACCTCATCGCTTCCTGCGCCTGCGAGGCGGTGACGCCTTTGGACCGCCGCAGCGTCTGGTAGGCGGCGGCGTAGGCGGCAGCCAGCGGCGAATCCGCCGGGTCCTCGATGCGGAGCGATGCGTCTTCAAAGCCGGCGAGGTGGCGCATGATCGCCGCGCGATTGCCGACCAGCGTGACACGCGCGATGCGCTCGCGCGCCGCGCGGAGCGCGCCCTGAACGATCCGAGGGTCCTCCGCTTCCGCCAGAGCGATGTGCGCCGAGATCGTCTTCGCGGTGGAGATGATCCGTTCGAGTGGCTTGACCATCGACGATTGCAACCCGCTTGTTGGCGACGGGACATTTCTTGGCCCGAGCGTCCTCCCGGCGATCTCTGTCTCCGGGAGGCGAAGCGCCGCGCTTAAATTTAGCTAAGCCAAAACCTGCTGCTTCATGTCCGCGGCGCTGATGCCGGCGACGACCGTCGGCTTCTTCATCGCGTCGCGGCGGAACGGTTCGCCAAGCTCCTGATTGAGGATGACCTCGACGAATGTCGTGACGCCGTTGCGCTGATCCTCGATCGCCTTGGCGAGCGCGTCCGAAAGTTCAGTCGTCGTTCGCGCCACGACGCCTTTCAGGCCGCAGCCTTCCGCCACCTTGGCGTAGCTGAGATTCGGGTTCAGCTCCGTGCCGACGAAATTGTTGTCGTACCAGAGGATCGTGTTGCGCTTTTCCGCGCCCCATTGATAGTTGCGGAACACCACCATGGTGATCGCCGGCCAGCCCTCGCGGCCGATCGATGTCATCTCGTTCATCGAGATGCCGAAAGCGCCGTCGCCGGCGAAGCCGACCACCGGCATATCGGGCAGGCCGATCTTTGCGCCGACGATCGAGGGAAAGCCGTAGCCGCAGGGACCGAACATGCCCGGCGCGAGATATTTGCGGCCTTGCTCGAACGACGGATAGGCGTTGCCGATCGCGCAATTGTTTCCGATGTCGGTGGAGATGATGACATCCGCCGGCAGCGCCGACTGGATCGTGCGCCACACCTGCCGCGGCGACATGTGATCCGGCTGGCGCGTGCGCGCTTCCTCGTTCCACACCGTGCCGGGATCGTCATCCTCATGGTCGAGCGAGGACAGCATCTGCAACCAGGCCGACTTGCGTTGATGCACCAGCGATTTGCGGTTCTCGCGATCCGCATTGCCGGCCGTCGGCGAAAGCTTCTCAAGGATCTGCTGCGCGACCTGCTTGGCGTCGCCGCAGATTCCGACCGTGACCTTCTTGGTCAGGCCGATGCGGTCCGGATTGATGTCGACTTGAATTACGGCCGCGTTCTTCGGCCAATAGTCGATGCCATAGCCGGGAAGCGTCGAGAACGGATTGAGGCGCGTGCCGAGCGCGAGAATGACATCGGCCTTGGCGATGATCTCCATCGCTGCCTTCGAGCCGTTATAGCCGAGCGGGCCTACTGCAAGCCGGTGGCTTCCCGGAAACGCATCATTGTGCTGATAGCTGCAACACACCGGCGCGTCGAGGCGTTCGGCCAGCGCCTTGGACGCCTCGATCGCGTTGCCGATGACGACGCCCGCGCCGTTGAGAATGACGGGAAACTTCGCCTCCGACAGCAGTTTCGCGGCCGCCGCGATTGCCTCGACGCCGCCGCGCGGCCGCTCGAGCCGGACGATCTGCGGCAGCTCGATATCGATGACATGCGTCCAGTAGTCGCGCGGGATGTTGATCTGGGCCGGCGCTGATCCACGCCGCGCCTTCTCGATCACCCGGTTGAGCACCTCCGCGATGCGAACAGGATCGCGCACCTCTTCCTGATAGCAGACCATCTCCTCGAACATCGCCATCTGGTCGACTTCCTGAAAGCCGCCCTGGCCGATGGTGCGATTGGCCGCCTGCGGCGTCACCAGCAGCATCGGCGTGTGATTCCAGTAGGCGGTCTTGATCGAGGTGACGAAGCCGGTCACGCCCGGTCCGTTCTGGGCGATCGCCATCGCCATTTCGCCGGTGACGCGCGTGTAGCCGTCGCAGATCAGCGCGGCGTTGGTTTCGTGCGCGCAATCCCAGAAGCGTATGCCGGCTCTGGGAAACAGGTCCGACGCCGGCATCATGGCCGAACCGATGATGCCGAAACCATGGCGGATGCCGTGCATCTGCAAAACCTTCACGAAGGCTTCTTCGGTGGTCATTTTCATGTGGAGCGTTCTCCCGTCATTGTTCTTTTCAAAAGGTTGGATGTGCGCGTCAGAGGGCTTCGTCGCGCATAAAGTACCATTGGTAGAGCATGCGCTGACCGAGGCGGCGGAACGGCGAGAACGGGTGGCGCGGCAAGGGCGAGGTGAAGATCGGAAGATCGTGCGCCTTGAACGTGCGGCCGGCGATCATCTCGGCCATGCGCCGCCCCGCCTGGGCCGAATAGGAGACGCCATTCCCGCCATAGCCGATGGCGTAATAGAGCGCCTGCTTCGGGTCGGCACGGAAGATGCGCGGCATCATGTCATGGCTGACGTCGACCCATCCCCACCACGAGTAGTCGATGGCAATGTCGCGCAGCGGCGGAAACTTGCGGTGAAGCCCGTCGATGAGAAGCTGAAGATGCCGCTGATGCGTCGCGTCCGCGCCGGTGATCGCGCTGCGGCTGCCGATCTGGATCCGGTTGTCGGGCAGTCGGCGATAGTAGAATCTCAGCGTCCGCGTGTCGGTGATGACCTGCGTGGTCTTGAAGCCGGTGGCCTCGATTTCGTCCGGCGTGAGCGGTCGCGTCACGATCGAATTGGACAGGATCGGCATATGCCGCCCGCGCAAGAAGGGGCTGAGGCTTGGCGCGGTATAGGACCCGGTCGCCACGCCGACCGCGCCCGCGCGCACCGTTCCTCCGGGCGTGCGAAGGATGTGGCGACCGTTCTCGAAGGCGATTTCCTCGACCGGGCTTCCCGTATTGATCTTCACTCCCAATTTCCGGGCCATTCGCTGAAGACCAAAGGCGAACTTTGCGGGATGAATGCCCGTGCCGAGCGGTTCGTGAACCGCGCCGACGGCTTCGGCGTCGTTGACGAAGTCGCGGCGGACTTCCTCCAACGGAACGACGCGGCTCGCATAGCCGAACATGTCGTTGAGAACCTGCGATTCAGCCGAAATCTTGGCGAGATGTCGCGGACGGTGCGCGATGTAGAGATGGCCGCCCCGCTGCGGCTCGCAATCGATGTCGCCTCTCTGAATGAGGTCTTCGAAAGTCTCGAAACCTTCGGTCACTTCCGCATGCATGCGCCGCGCGACATCCAGCCCCCAGCGCTTGATCCATTGCGAGCGCGACAGCCGGCCGGCGGCGTTCTGCGCCTGGCCGCCGTTGCGGGTGCTGCATCCCCAGGCGACGCGATTGGCTTCCAGCACGGTGGCCTTGATGCCGAATTCCCGCGCCAGAAAGATCGCGCAAGCAAGCCCGGTGTAGCCCGATCCGACGATCGCGACGTCGACGTCGCGGTCATTGCAGATAGGGCCGTCGTCTTCCGGCGCCGCGCCGGCCGTATCGATCCAGTATGTCGGCGCGTAGTCCCGGTTCCGTCCCGGTCCGCTGGAGACGAGGGGATCATAATGCGGGTCGTAGTCGGCGAACGGCCCGGAGATATTCGCTCTCAGATTCATGACGCGGCCGTGCCCATACTTTCCTGTGGAGGCACTGGCGGGCGATCCTTGCGAAAGGCGCGCTTGCTGCTGATCTTGTCGCCGCGAAAGATGAAGATGTCGCAGCCTTCGGCCTCGATGCGCGCGCCGCTCGGCTGGGTCCCGCGAAAGACCCATTCCGACAGTCCGCGATCGCCGCTCACCGTGTGCGCGCTGCATGTCCAGCTGACATCGGGCAGGTCGGTCCAGACCTGTTCGAACGCAGCTTTCACCGCGGCTGCGCCAGTGATGCGGCGGCCATAGGCTTCCGGTCCGGCTGCGGTTTCGAACACGATGTCATCGGTCATGCAGGCCATGACGCCCGCCGCATCGTGCCGATTGAACGCCGCGAACAAACTCTCAAGAAGTATAAGACGCTGCTTGTCCGGATTGTGCATGCGATCTCCAGAAGGCTGCGGTCCACCGTTTCCGGTGGGCCAGCGATGAAGAGATCGTCAGGCTGACAAGCGCGGCTCTATCCTTCTAGGGCCAGTCTGGTCCGAGTCATTGGCCAGACGGCGGGGCGAGCGGTTATCGCGCCGAGGCCATGCGCGCGATGAGGCGTCCGAGGCGGGTGATGCCGGCTTCGATCCGGTCGGTCCGGATCGAGGAGAAGCCGAGCCGGAAGCAGCGCCCTTCCGATTGGTGAATCGAGAAGACGTCGCCGGGCTCGATCAGAACGCCTTCCTCGCGCGCGGCCTTGGCGAGGGCGGCCGACGTGCAGCCCGGCGGGCAGGTGATCCAGTAGCTGGTGCTGCCCGCGCCGCGAAGCCATGTGCAATCGGGCAGCGCCTCCGGGAGCAGACGGTCGAGCATCCGCGCGCGCTCGGTGAGCACGCTGGAGACGCGCTGCATGTGAGTGCGATAGTGGCCGAGGCCGATGAACAGCGCCGCGACCCGCTGATTGTTCAAAGGTGCGTGCCGCATCATCAGCCTTCGCAGCGCCCGCAGTTCGCGGATGACGGGGGCGGGCGCGACCACATAGCCGAGCCGCAATCCCGGCGCGAGCGCCTTGGAAAGGCTGCCGACATAGAGCACGCGGTTGTCGCGGTCGAGGCTCTTCAGCGGCGGCGGGTCGGAATCGTCCGGGATCAGGCCGCTTTCGTAATCGTCCTCGATCAGAACGATGTCGTGCTCCCGCGCCATGCGCAACAGCTCCTGCCGGCGCTCCAGCGGCATGACGACGGTGGTCGGGCATTGATGGCCGGCCGTCACATAGGCGAGTTCGGTTTGCCCGAAGGCCGTGTTCGGAATGAGCCCGTGCGCGTCGATCGGCAGCGGGACGAGATTCTCCGTCAGCATCCCGAAGATGTTGCGCGCATCGGGATAGCCGGGCTCCTTCATGCCGACGCGCGTGGTCGGCTTGATGAACAGGTTCGCGATCAGATAGAGCGCGTGCTGCGCGCCGATCGTCATCATGATTTCGTCAGGCCGCGGGCGGATGCCCCGGCGCGGAAGCACCTGGCGGCGCAACTGCTCGATCAGTGCGGGATCGTCCTCGTCGATCATGTCCCGCGCCCAATTGTTGATCTCGCCGACGCTGAGTGCCGCGCGCGCGCTTTCGCGCCAGTCATTGGTGGGAAACATTCCCGGATCGAACTGCCCGAAAATGAAGGCGTAGGGGTAGTCCTGCCAGTCGAGCGGCTTGACGATGTTGCGGTAGGCGGAAACCTTGTGGGCAAATCGCGCGGACCATCGATCCGCATCGTCCTCCGTCGGGACAGGGGCGGCGGGAGCGCGGTCGCCGACATGCTTGGGCAACCCCGACACGTAGTAGCCGCTGCGCTCTCGCGAGACGAGGAAGTTCTGATCGACCAGCTGTTCGTAGGCGATGACGACGGTGTTGCGCGAGACTTTCAGATGCGTGGCGAGCTGCGGCTGGGCGGGCATGCGCATGCCGAGCGGGCAGCCGGCCGTCGTCGATCGCCCGGACGATCAGTTGACGGATCTGCAACTGCGTTAGCGGCTGCGCTGATCGAAGTCTATGCGACAGGGAGGCCCAGAAAAAAGGGTGTCGTCGGTTCCGGGGGAGGGGCTTGTCCGGGAGACGGTTGTTCAAGGGAAGTCGGATCTGCACCCGAACCTTTCTCCCTCTCGCCTTCCTTTTCCTTGAGGCTGCTCATGTTGCGGACGTCCATCCATAAACAGCCCTCCGTGCCGCGCGCAGTGTCGACGAAAGTGGCTCGTGAATGCAAGCCGAACGGCGTGAAGCTGAGTGCGCCGCGAGATTCTTCCTCCATGCGTCAATGGGGAGAACGAACCGGACGAGGATCAGGTTGAGGCCGAGGAGACAGGTGAGCGAGAGCGTCACCGCCGCTGTCACCCGTCCGCCGACCTGTCCGATCACGCGCGGATCGACGCCGAGTCCGAGCGCGGCCATCGCCAGCAGCGTGAGAAGCGTCGCCGCCTTCTGCGAATACAGCACCGCACTGTGGGGGAGCAGGTCGAGCGAGCGCAGCGCCGCCAAGAGAAGGAACGCCATGATGAACCACGGCACGATCTTGAGGATACCGAGCTTGCCGGAAGCAGCCTCGTTCCGGTCGGTCCGAAGACGGCGGGCGAGGATCGCGGCGCCAGTGACCACCGGACCCAGCATCATGACCCGGACGAGTTTGACCAGCGTGCCCATCTGGGTGCTCCACCCCGACCGGCATCGTCGCCGCCAGCACCTGCGGCACGGCGTAGACGGTCATTCCGGCAAGAAAGCCATATTGCGTTTGGCCGAGACCGACGATCGATCACAGCGGAAGGCCGATGACGACGATCACGCCGAGCAGCGCGGTGAACGAGATCGAGGAAGCGATCTCGTCCGAGGTCGCGCCGATCACCGGGGCGACGGCTGCGATCGCCGAGTTGCCGCAGATCGAGTTGCCGCAGGCGATCAGGATCGAAAGCCGCGTCGGCAGCCCGAGCGCACGGCCGATGCCGTAGCTGACCGCGAGCATGAGCAGCACGATCCCCACGATCGCGCCGAGCAGGGCGGGGCCGGAGGCGACCAGCGACGAAAATGTAATCGACGCGCCGAGGAAGGCGACGGCCAGCTCCAGCAATTGCCTCGCAGTGAAGGCAATGCCAGGCTGCCATGTCGGCCCCGGCGTCCAGAATATGCGGACGGCGATGCCGAGCAGGATCGGGCACCACAAGCGCCTCGATATAGGGAAAGCCGACAAGGGCCCCTCCGTCCATTGCAGGCCGGTCGCGGCGAGGCTCAGGAGAATACAGGAGGATCCGGGGAACGAGGGCGGCAATGCGCGAAGCCACTCTCTGGTTCGGATGATCGGCTCTGTCGGACACATCGAATTCCTTCTTGAGGCTGCAGCGCCGCCGGAACGGATCGTAAACTGGAAGTATCGTTTCGAATGCCGGATAGCGAGGGGTTATGCCGCTCAATCTTCATCTGCTCCGGATGTTCGCGACCGTGGTGCGAACCGGAAATTTTTCCCGCGCCGCCGATCTTCTCAACATCAGCCAGTCATATCCCAAAGGCGTGCGCGATTTCGAGCTTCAGGTCAGCTTTGCCGCCTGCTCGACCGGCTGCCGAAGGGGTCGTTCCGACCGAGGCGGCGGCGCTGGCGCGCCATGCGGAGGCGCTGTTCGCGGCCGAGCGCGCCGCCGAGGACGAGCTTTTTGCGCTTCGAAGCCTCGACAACGGATCGTTGCGGATCGGCGCGAGCACGACGATCGCGACCTATATGATCCCGCGCTATCTCGGGGCGTTTCACCGGGTACATCCCGGCATCGACCTTTATCTGACGAGCGCCAACACCCGCGATATCGCGGCGCTGATGCTTGCGCAGGATATCGATATCGGCCTGGTGGAGGGACCCGTGGAGGAACGGGGCCTGGTGGCCGAGCCGTGGCGCACGGACATTATGCGGCTGATCGTTGCGGCGGATCATCCTTTTTCGGAAGCGCCCGACGCCATCGATCCGAAAGGAATCGAAAGCGAGACGCTGATCGTCCGAGAACCGGGGTCCGGAACGCGCGAGGTGGTTGCGCGCGCATTGGCTGCGCATGGCATCGAGCCGGGCCGGACGCTTGAGGTCGGCAGCACCGCGGCGATCAAGCAGTCAGTGGTGGCCGGGCTTGGCATCTCCATCGTCTCCGCCGCGGCGATCACGGACCAATTGCAGCTGGGCCAGTTGAAGACCGTTCCGATCCGGAAGATGACTATCGAACGCACGCTATGGCAACTGAAACTGCCTGGCAGGATCGCCGCGCCGGCCGCTGTCGCTTTCGAGAAAATGCTGCATGATCGCGGCATCATCCCGGAGGCGGGTGCGGCTTAGGGCGCCCTTAGTGCATTTCGCCAAATGCGGAGGCGATCGGTTGCGTTGCAGTTCCTGCGACGAGAAGTCGCCACTGCTGGATTCAAGATGCATCTCCGAGGTTCTGCGAGACAAACAATAAGCAATCCGCGCTGTGGAAATGTGCAGATGCATTCGGAGAAAGCAGTACGCTCGGCTGGTCCTATTTATTAGGAACTTCTGGCACTATCGTGGCGACTGCCGGCTGCCAAGATCGTCAGACTTGAGGGGATCGCCTGCGTGACGCGCCGTGTATTCTGGCTGCGCACGCAGAAATAAAAGTGTCCCCCGTAACCGATGAGGAGGTGGGTGTGCAGCAGAGCATTCGTTTTGCGATGGTTCTTTTGGGCTCCCTCGCTTGTGGGATCATCTCTTCGCCGACTTATGCGGGCAAAGAAAACAACAGCGTCATATGGGCGTCGGTCGGAACGCCGCGCCATTTGAATCCCGCGGTGCAGTCCGGCGTCTACACGATGCAGCCGGGCGCTCAGATTTTCGCCAGTCCGCTGCGCGTCGACGGTGACTGGAAGATCCAGCCTTATCTGGCGGAGAGCTGGGAGTTCGGCAGCGACAACAAGACGCTCACGCTCA
The DNA here is from genome assembly GCA_041397365.1 of Xanthobacteraceae bacterium. GTDB lineage: Bacteria > Pseudomonadota > Alphaproteobacteria > Rhizobiales > Xanthobacteraceae > P52-10. The sequence goes on along the minus strand of JAWKWT010000011.1, from coordinate 53,945 downwards.
AACTGCGCAAGGGCGCGAAGTTTCACGATGGCGCGCCGATCACGTCCGCGGACGTCGCCTTCTCTCTCATGGTGGTCAAGAAGTACCATCCGTTCAGGCTGCTGTCGGAGGTCGAGAAAATCGACACGCCGGACGACAACACCGTCATTGTTCACCTTTCCCAGCCGAGCCCGGCGCTGCTGTTGAGCCTGACGCCTCCTTTCTGTCCGGTCCTGCCGAAACACATCTTCGATGACGGGCAGCCGCTTCCGACCCATCCACGCAACTTGAACCCCGTCGGCTCCGGTCCGTTCAAGCTCGTGGACTTCAATCCCGAGCAGCACATCATTCTGGAAAAATTTCCCGACTTCTTCCTTCCGGGCCGCCCCAAGCTCGATCGGGTCGTCATCAAGATCTACAAGGACGCCAACGCGCGGGCGCTGGCGATGGAAGCCAAGGAAGCCGACTTCAGCCCCCTGATTACGGATATTTCGTCGATCGATCATCTGGCGAAGCTGCCCAATCTCGTGGTGTCCGACGAAGGCGGCCGTGGCGTTGGCCCGCTCATCTGGATCGCGTTCAACACCGCGAAAAAACCGTTCGACGATGTCAAAGTGAGGCAGGCGATCTCGTTCGTTCTGGATCGCCAATTCATCACCAAGCGGTTGCAGCGTGGACGTACGCAGATCGCCACCGGCCCGATCGCGCCGTCCTCGCCTTATTACACCAGCGATGTCGAGCACTATAAGGTCGATCTGCCGAAAGCGGAAAAGCTGCTCGATGAAGCCGGTCTGAAGAAGAATGCCCAGGGCATCCGCTTCAAGACGTCAATCCTCTTCACGCCGGCGGGCCGGGACTATTCCCAGAATGTCGCGGAGTATCTGAAGGCGCAGCTCAAGCGCATCGGCGTCGATCTGGAACTGGTTCCGATGCCGGATTTTCCGTCATGGGCGAAACGGGTCGGCGGGCATGATTTCGACATGACGACCGACAACGTCTTCAACTGGGGCGATCCGACGATCGGCGTACATCGCACCTACCTCACGTCCAACATCCGCAAGGGCGTGGTCTGGTCGAACACCCAGAGCTACAGCAATCCGCGCGTGGACGAGCTGCTTGCAAAGGCCGCGGTGGAAACGAACGAGGACAAGCGCAAGCAGCTCTACAAGGAGTTTCAGCAAATCGTTGTTCGTGACGCGCCGGTGGCGTTCATCAACGTCGTGCCGCACTACAGCGCCTATGACAAGCGGCTGAAGGGGCTGCCGATGTCGATCTGGGGCTCGCATGCGCCGATCGACGAACTGAGCTGGGAATAGGCGAACGTCATGCCGCTCATAAGGGAAATCGTAGGGCGATTTCTTCTGGCGCTCATTCTCATTGCGTCGGTCGCCGCGTTGAACTTCATGTTGTTGCACGCAGCGCCCGGCGACATCGTCGAGACGATCGTCGGCGAAATGGGAGGAGCCACCGAGGAAACGGTCCGCGAATTGCGCCATCAATTCGGGCTGGACCGTCCCTTCGTCGAGCAGTTCTTCCTGTATATCGGCCGTACCCTGACGGGAGACCTCGGTATCTCCGCCTATTACAACCGGCCGGTCGCGGACCTGATCCTGGATCGTGTTCCCGCGACCGTGCTGCTGGTCTTCACCTCGCTTGCGATCGCGCTAGGGCTCGGCGTCATTCTCGGCGTGATCTCCGCGCGTTTTTCCCGAAGCTGGTTCGCGGCGGTCGTCAACGTCGTCGCATTGCTCGGCTTCTCCGCGCCGGTGTTCTGGAGCGGACTCCTGCTGCTGCTGATGTTCGCGATCATCGTGCCGCTGGTGCCGACCTCGGGGATGTACGATGTTGCGGCGGATCTGTCCGGCTGGGCGTTCGCCGTCGACGTTCTGCATCACCTGATCCTCCCGGCGACGACGCTCGCGCTGATCTATCTGGCTCTCTATACTCGGCTGACGCGCGCCAGCATGCTTGAGGTGATGAACTCCGACTACGTCCGAACCGCGCGCGCAAAGGGCCTTCATGAAGGCAAGGTGCTGTTCAAGCACGGGCTTCGGAACGCGCTGATGCCGGTGGTGACGATGGCGGGCCTGCAACTGTCGGGAATGCTCGCCGGCGCCGTGCTCGTCGAAACCGTTTTTACCTGGCCGGGGTTGGGGCTGCTCGCCTATGACGCGATCTCGCGGCGCGACAATCAGCTCATTCTCGGCATTCTGGTCGCCTCGGCGGTGCTGGTGATTGTCGGGACCATCCTCACCGATCTGCTTTATCGTTTGATTGATCCGCGCGTGGGAGCCCGGTCGTGACAGTAACGTCGGTTGAGGCATCTCCGCAAACAGCCATTGGCGCAAGCCCGCCGGCGGAAGGGCGAAGCCCGTGGGCCGAAGCCTGGACTGTGTTCCGCCGTAACCTGTCGGCGCTGTTCGGTCTGGTGCTGCTGTTTGCGATCGTGAGTTTCGTTCTCCTCGGTCCGTTGATCTATCACGTCGATCCGTTCGAGATCGTGCAGGCTCCGCATCAGCCGCCGGGATCGGAAGACGTTCCGCTAGGGAGCGACTATCTCGGCCGGGACATTCTGGCGGGACTGATTCAGGGCGGACGGCCGACGCTGCTGGTCGGAGGGCTTGCCGCCGCGATATCGGTTCTGATCGGAGTGACGATCGGGGCTGTGTCGGGTTATTTCGGCGGGCGCGTGGATGCGATGCTGGGGCGCGTGGTCGAATTCTTTCAGGTGCTTCCCTCGCTGCTGTTCACGATGGTCATCATCAGCCTGTTCGGGCCGAGCCTGCTCGTCGTCGCGTCCGCGATCGGCGTGGTGGCCTGGCCGGGCATGGCGCGGCTGACGCGCGCCGAATTTCTGCGGATCAGCAAGCTGGATTATGTCCGCTCCAGCCGAAGCGCCGGTGCTTCGCATCTGCGGTTGATCCTCGCGACGATCTTGCCGAACGCGCTGCCGCCAATCATCGTCTCCGCCACGCTGGCCGCGGGCTCCGCCATTCTGTTCGAAGCGGGGCTGTCCTTTCTCGGTCTGGGCGATCGCAATTCGGTCAGCTGGGGGCTCATGATCGGAACGTCGCGACCCTATCTGCGCGAAGCGTGGTGGACCGTCACGCTTCCCGGCACCGCCATCTTCCTCACCGTCCTCGCCATCAGCCTGGTCGGAGATGGATTGAACGACGCATTTAATCCGAGGCTCCGAAGCCGATGACGGATCTGCTCGCGGTCAAGGACCTCACGGTCGATTTCGATACCTACGACGGGCGCGTCCGGGTGCTGCATCAATTGTCCTTCTCGCTGGCGCGGGGGGAAACATTGTGCATCGTCGGCGAGTCCGGAAGCGGCAAGAGCATTTCCGCATTGGCGGTGCTGGGGCTGCTGCCGAAGCCCACCGGACACATCGCCGGCGGCGATGTCCTGCTCGACGGGGAGAATCTCGTAACCGCATCCGACCGGCGCATGCGCTCGGTCCGCGGCGACAGGATCTCGATGATCTTTCAGGAGCCGATGACGTCGCTGAATCCGGTCTATTCGGTCGGCGAGCAGATTTCGGAGGTGCTGCGGCAGCATCGCGATCTCGATCGCGCGGCCGCCTGGGCGGCGGCCGTCGAGATGCTGCGCGCCGTCCGCATTCCCGACGCAGAGCGGCGGGCCACCGATTTTCCGCATCAGTTCTCCGGCGGAATGCGCCAGCGCGTGATGATCGCGATCGCGCTTGCCTGCCAGCCGGAAATTCTGATCGCCGACGAACCGACGACGGCGCTCGACGTCACCGTGCAGGCGCAGATTTTCGATCTGCTCAGCGACCTGAAAGGAAAGAACGGAACGGCGACGATCCTCATCACCCACGACATGGGCGCCGTCGGCGAGATGGCCGATCGCGTTCTCGTCATGTATGCGGGGCGGAAAGTGGAAGAGGGCAGCGCGGAGCGGGTTCTGCAACATCCAGCGCATCCCTATACGAGGGCGCTTCTCGAATGCCGACCCCGATTGGAACTGGGCAGGCTGACGCCGCGGCAGCGGCTGACGGAGATTCCGGGCATCGTGCCCGCGCCCGGCAATGAAGGCGCGGGCTGTCCCTTCGCGTCGCGTTGCAGCTCGCAGTTCGATCGCTGTCTCAGCGAATGTCCTCCCGAAACGATCGTCGATCACGATCACTCGGTGCGCTGCTGGCTTGCGGTCGAAGCGAAGAGCGAGCAGGGAGCTCTGCAATGAACGGCCCCGTGCTGGAAGTCTCCGACCTCAAGGTTCGCTTCGCGCTGCCGCGCAAGGGGTTCGGCCGCAAGCCGATGGTGCATGCCGTCGACGGCGTGTCGTTTCAGGTCGCGCAGGGCAAGACGCTGGGGATCGTCGGCGAGTCCGGCTCGGGCAAAACCACGGTGGCGCTGTCGGTCATGCGGCTGGTGAACGCCACGGCCGGCTCGATCAAACTGAACGGCTCCGACTTCGGCGCGCTGCGAGGCGACGCTTTGCGGGTCCAGCGGCGACACATTCAGATGGTGTTTCAGGACCCGTATTCGTCGCTCAATCCGCGATCGCGGGCGAAGGACATCGTGGCGGAGCCGCTGGATCTGATGAAGGTGGGCACTCCGTCCGAACGGCAGGAGCGCGTCACCGAGGTCTTTCGGCAGGTGGGACTGAGAGCCGATCAGCTTTCGCTTTTCCCGCATCAATTCTCGGGCGGCCAGCGCCAGCGGCTCGGGATCGCGCGCGCGCTCGCGACCAAGCCGGAACTTGTCGTCTGCGACGAGCCGGTTTCCGCGCTCGACGTCGCGATCCAGGCCCAGATCCTCAATCTGCTCGCCGAGCTTCAGCGCGAATACAAGCTCTCCTATCTCTTCATCTCGCACGATCTCGCCGTCGTGCAGCATCTGTGCGACGATGTGCTGGTGATGTATCTCGGTCAGGTCGTGGAAGCGGCCTCGCGCGAGCAGCTTTTCACCAATCCGCTGCATCCCTACACTTGGGCCTTGCTGTCGTCGGTGCCGCAGGTCGGCCGCCGCGCTCTGACCGGCACGACGGTGCTGGATGGCGATCCGCCAAGCCCGGTCGATCTTCCGGTCGGTTGCCGCTTCGCCGCGCGCTGCGCCTACGCGCAGGCGATCTGCCGGCAGGAGCCGCCGCCTTTGCGCGCGATCGCGCCGGACCACTCTGTTGCCTGTCACCTCGTGACGGAGAGCGGCGACGCCCCGCAACGCCCGATTATGTTTTCTCCACGATAAATGACGCATCGAACCAAGGCAGGTCCGTCCATGATTACCATCTATCAGGCGCGTCAGATTCACACCATGAATCCGAGCCAGCCGACCGCGAGCCATGTGGCGGTGCGCGACGGACGCATTCTCGGCGTCGGCTCGCTCGACGAACTGAAGGGGTGGGGTGAATACCGGCTTGATACGGAATTCGAAGACAAGGTGCTGATGCCCGGATTCGTCGAAGGGCACAGCCATATGAGCGAAGGCGCGCAATGGCGCTTCACCTATTGCGGCTATTTCGACCGCACCGATCCCGACGGCACCACATGGAAGGGCGCGAAATCGATCGACGACATTCTGGAGCGGCTGAAACAGGCGGAAGCGAAGCTCAAGCCGGGCGAGGTGTTGACCGCATGGGGCCTCGATCCGATCTATTTCGATAACAAGCGCGTCACGCGCAAGGATCTGGATCGCGTGTCCGCGGAACGCCCGATCGGCGTCATGCATGCCAGCGGGCATATTCTGAACGTCAACACCAAGGCGCTGGAATTGGCCGGGATGTTGCGCGCGATCAATCACCCGGGCGTGACGCTGGATGAGGAAGGGCTGCCCAATGGCGAGATGAAGGGGCCGGAGGTGATGACCCCGATCCTTCCGCATGTGGGCCTCGATCGCGCCAAGATGCTCACGGACGAGTTCGGCCTTCGCGCCTTCGCGCGGCTGTGCGTGCGGGCCGGCGTCACGACCGCGGCCGATCTTGCCAACCCGCTGGAGCCCGGCATCGTCGAGATGATGACGCGCGTGACGGCAGACGCGAATTTTCCGGCGCGGATCGTGTCGCTTCGCATCGCCCGCAATATCGGTCCCGCCGAGCTGATCGATCGGGTACTGGAGCTGCGCGGCATGAGCACGGATCGGTTGCGGCTCGGAACGGTGAAGATCGTGGTCGACGGCTCGATTCAGGGGTTCTCCGCGCGCATCCTTGATCCCGGCTATTTCAACGGTGCGCCGAACGGCCTCTGGTACGTCGCGCCCGAACAATTGCGGGAGATTCTGGAGCGCGCGCTGGCGGCGAATATCGGGTGCATTGCCACACCAACGGCAACGAGGCGACCGAACTTGTTCTCGACACGATGGAAGCCGCGCTTCACAAATATCCGAGGCTCGATCATCGCTTCACCTTGCAGCATTGCCAGTTGGCGAACGCCAATCAATTCCGCCGCATGAAGAAGCTCGGCATGTGCGTGAACCTGTTCCCCAACCATCATTTCTATTGGGGCGATCAGCACTACGCGCTGACGGTCGGTCCCGAGCGGGCCGAACGCATGAATGCCTGCGCCACCGCGCTCGCCAACGGCGTTCCGCTGGCGATCCATTCCGACGCGCCGGTCACGCCGCTCGGACCGTTGTTCACCGCGTGGTGCGCGATCCACCGGCGGACGGCCAGCGGCCGCACCCTCGGCCTGGCCGAGCGCATTTCGGTAGCCGACGCGCTGCGCACCATCACGCTCGGCGCAGCCTACACGTTCGGGATGGACGGAGAAGTCGGCTCGATCGAATGCGGCAAGCAGGCGGATTTCGCGGTTCTGGAGGAGGACCCGACGATGGTCGATTCCGAGCGCCTGAAGGACATCAAGATCTGGGGCACGGTGCATGGCGGCCGCAAATTCGCGGCGGCCACGATTTGACCGTGAACAGGATTCCGGTCACCATCATCGGCGGCTATCTTGGGGCAGGCAAGACGACGCTCGTCAATCACCTGCTCCGGAATGCCGACGGTCATCGTCTGGCGATCCTGGTCAATGATTTCGGCGATCTGCCAATCGATGCGGACTTGATCGAGCAGCGATCCGACAAAGTCATCAGCATCGCCGGCGGTTGCATCTGTTGCAGCTTCGGCAGCGATCTGATGGGGGCGCTGATCGAGCTTCAGGGCAAGGCAGGCGAGATCGACCAGATCGTCATCGAGACCAGCGGGGTCGCGTTGCCCGGCGGCGTCGAGCGCTCGCTGCAACTGATGCCGGGCCTGACGATCGGCAGCACCTTCGTCCTCGTGGATGGCGAGACGATCCGCACGCTCATCAATGAGCGTTACATGGCCGATACCGTGCGGCGACAGCTTGCGGATGCCGATATCGTTCTGCTGAACAAAATCGATCTGCTCGACGAAAACGGGCTGTCGGCGGCGAGGGAAGTGATCGAACAGTTCGTTCAGGCACCGATCGTTCCGGTCCGGTTCGGGCAAGCGCCCGTCGAACTGATCTTCGATCGAGGCGCTCAACGGGGCGGCAAGCGTCCGCGCCAGAAGCACGAGCTTGCGGCGCTCCGCACGATCAGTCTGACCCTCGACGATCGCTTCTTCGATATCGAATTGTTGTCGCAGCGTCTGAGCCAGCCCGAGACCGGCCTGTTGCGTGCGAAAGGGTTTGTGAAAGACCCGACCGGCCGTTTCGTGTCGTTTCACCTGGTCGGCCGCCGGGTCCGGACGGAGCCTGCTCCGGAGTGGATCGACGGCCACTCCCGGCTGGTCTTCATCGGCCCGGAAGGGCAGATCGACAGGGATACGCTGACGGCGATCCTCGCCGCTTGCGAGCGCAAGGCGCCTGGCGCGGACGAATAGAAGGTTTCATCCGCCGACGTGCGCCACTTCATGGCAGAGAGAGGTGGGCGCAAGCGAATACACGATCCGCTGGCGCGCCTTGATTCTTCTTATCGATAGGCGGCGACGGCAAGCCTCGCGCGGGAGGCCGCCACCAAGAGTTCGGATTCGGCGACCGCCGTCTTTTCGGGACGCTTGATGCCGGGATAGGCGCGCTCCAGCAGACCGAGAGCCTTCTCGATCGCCGCCGCCGCCGGCTTGTTCGTTTGTTGAAGCGCTTTCAGCACGGGAGCGGCTTCCCGCCGCGCGGCGATCGCGAATCCGAGTCCGTCTAGATATGGCTCCAGCGTGTCGTCCTTCTGAATGGTCGTGTATTGCGCGGCCGCGCGCTCGATCAACTCGCCGACGAGATAAGCCTGCATGTTGTCCTGCGAGGTCGGCTGCGGCCCGCGCCGCGCCGCCTCCCGCAACGCCTGCCGGACGTCCTCGACATGCTTGGTAATTTCTGCCAGCGGCTTGCCCTCGGCGGCGGCCCCCACAGCCGCTTCCAGCTTTTCGCCGAGCGTCGTCACGCCCAGTTTCTTGAACAGATCTTCCATCGATATGTAGATCTCAGAGAGCCCGTGCGCGAACATCTGCGCGCCGGCCTCCGTTTCGCCGCCGGCATAGGCCGCAAGCCCGGCGTCGTAATGCGCGACGATGACCTGCAACGCGATCGCGTATTCGGCCGCGTCGTTGCCGACAGTTTCCAGGTTGATGCCGCCTTCGCCGCCCTCGCCACCTTCTCCGGCTTCGCCTGCTTGCGCGAAGCTGTTGCCGAAGGTCGTGCGAAGCTGATCGCCGGCCGACATCGCATGATCGCCGACATTGAAATCACGTGCGGGAGTCCGAGACCATTCCGCGGCATCCGCAGCTGCATGTCCGGTTAGAACGAAAGCGCCGACGCCCAGCCAGATTTTAGTTCTTCTTCTCATTCCGCGATCCTGCCATCATGAGTGCGGACAAATCCGCACACTCAACATCTCAAGCGAACATCTCACCATGCGCATCATTCTCAGCAACGTGCTGACATCGACCGATCTCCAGACCGTCCGCGAGATGCTGGAGGAGATGCGATTCGTCGATGGTCGAAAGACCGCCGGATTTGCAGCACGCCACGTCAAAAACAACAAGCAGGCGGAGGCGACCGATACAGTCGGAACCGCCATCAGGTCACTTGTGGCAAAGCGTCTCAACGAACACGATCTGTTTCGTGCGGCGGTGCGGCCCAAGGCGCTGAGTCCTCTACTGATCTCGCGTTACGAACCCGGAATGGAATATGGCGCGCATGTCGACGACGCGCTGATGAACGGCCTGCGGACCGACGTCGCATTTACAGTATTTCTAAACGAGCCGGCGCAGTATGACGGCGGCGAACTCGTCATCGAGAGCGCGGCAGGCGAGGACGATTTCAAGCTCGAAGCTGGATCGATGATTGTCTATGAGGCGACGACGCTGCATCGCGTCGCTCCGGTCACGCGCGGCGTGCGCGACGCCGTCGTCGGCTGGGCTCAGAGCTACGTTCGCTCGGCCTCAAAGCGGGAATTGCTGTTCGATCTCGAAACCGTGCGGCGGACGCTTTACGCCCGCGACGGCAAGACGGCGGAATTCGATCTTCTTTCCAAATCGTTCAGCAATCTGATGCGCATGTGGGCGGACGCCTGAGTTCGTCATCCTTCTCGTCCGCAAAAGAAAAACGGCAACCCGAAAGACGGGTTGCCGTGTGGAGGCTGGGAGGAAAGTGGAAAAGCTTGCAGCTCACGCGCCGGGGCGGCGCGGCTTCTGCGGAACGAGGTTCATCGGCTTCGACGCCCGGCCGGAGGAGATCGGCTGATAGCCGGCCCGCGTATCCGGGGTGGCGTCCATCACGGCGCGGCAGCCGGCGCTGAGCTGCGCGCGGTTGCGGATCATGCAGGCGGTGACGGCATCGACATTGGGAATTTCAGAAGAGCAGACGCGGAAAGCGTCGTTGGTGCACATCGCTTCCTGATCCTGCGTATAGGCATTGGCGGCCGAGATCATGGCCAGCGAGGCGGCGGCGGCGAGTGCGATCTTGGTGAAGGAAGTGATGGTCATTTGTCGTCCCCTTGTTTTCTTAGCGCTGGTTTTAAGTTTCAGAGCTGATGCCCGGTTCCGCCCCCGTCGGAATTCAGCGGCCGGCCAGCAGCGTGTGGTTGAGGTTGATCTGGAACAGACCGGCATTCGGAAGGCCGTTGTCGGACGAGCCGGCGACGGACGCGCCCGAAAGCAGGAGCGTAAAACCGAGGATCAAGCTGAGGGTCAGGCCGCGCATCATCGTCATCCCTGTTTGTCTTGCGGCTTTGCGCCGCTTCGTTGGATGGCGTTCTAGGCCCTCATCGTTTCGGGATTTCTCCGTGACAGGGAGAAAATGGTTTCGTCCGAGGGCGGTTTGTGTCGTCCCGCGGCCTTGCACGACACAATGGGGCCAAAATCCTGACTTTTCGGCCCGGATGTCGCTAAAATTTGAGCGATCTGCCCGATTTTGCGTACGGTTGCAGGGGACGCTCGACGGGAATCGGCGCCCGAGCCGCATTCCCGGCAAGGTCCGGACGGGGCGGGCGGCGCTCCGGCGGGTTTCACCCTTGCGGAAAGCTTGACGTTTTGCCGCCGGCGAAGTACCAAGCGCCATCCGTGTTCGGCCCGCTCGACGGACTTCGACACGGCTCTGATTTCCCAAAACAGGCTCCCTTTGTCGGCCTCATCCTCAAAAGCTGAGGTTGGGCGCTAGAGGCTTATCCGGATCCTGGCATGTCGCCGGGTCCGCCAAGGACCGTATCAAGAGCAATGGCGAACCCGTTCAAGTTCTTGCAGGAAGTGCGAACCGAGACCGCCAAGGTCACGTGGCCGACCCGGCGCGAGACGGTCATTACCACGGTCATGGTGTTCATCATGGTCGCGGTGTCGTCGGTGTTCTTCCTCGCGGCCGATCAGGTCATCCGCCTGCTGGTCACCTTCATTCTCGGCATCAAGGCTTGAGCTTTCGGAAACCGACATCATGAGCCTACGCTGGTACATCGTTCACGCTTATTCGAACTTCGAAAAGAAAGTCTCCGAATCCATTCGCGAGCAGGCCAAGCAGCGCGGGCTTGAGGACAAGTTCGACCAGATTTTGGTGCCGGTCGAGAAGGTCACGGAAGTGCGCCGCGGCCGCAAGGTCGACACCGAGCGCAAGCTGTTTCCCGGCTACGTGCTGGCGAAGATGGAACTTACCGACGAGGTGTTCCATCTCATCAAGAATACGCCGAAGGTGACGGGCTTCCTCGGCGCGGACAACAAGCCGATGCCGATCTCGGAAGCCGAGGCGATGCGCATCATCCATCAGGTGCAGGAGGGCGTCGAGCGGCCGAAGCCGTCGATCTCGTTCGAAATCGGCGAGAACGTCCGTGTGGCCGATGGCCCGTTCGCCTCGTTCTCGGGTGTCGTCGAGGAAATCGACGAGGGCCGTTCGCGCGTGAAGGTGGCGGTGTCGATCTTCGGCCGCGCCACGCCGGTCGAGCTGGAGTTCGGCCAGGTGGAGAAGGTGTAAGGGGCGAGTAGGGACTAGCGAATAGCGAATAGAGGAAGCGGCGGGCGGCTACTCGCCATTCGCCACTTACTATTCGCTTCACCGTGGGAGGTGAGAGCGGTTGCCAGCCGTTCGAGCCGCACCACCAACAGGAGAGAAGCATGGCAAAGAAAATAACCGGATACCTGAAGCTTCAGGTGCCGGCGGGCGCGGCGAATCCGTCGCCTCCGATCGGTCCCGCGCTCGGTCAGCGCGGCCTCAACATCATGGAATTCTGCAAGGCGTTCAACGCGCAGACGCAGAAGGAAGAAAAGAACACGCCGATCCCGGTGGTCATCACCATGTACCAGGATCGCTCGTTCACTTTCGAACTGCGCACGCCGCCGATGTCGTACTTCCTCAAGCAGGCGGCGAAGATCCAGTCCGGCTCCAAGGCGCCGGGCCGCGATTCGGCGGGCAAGGTGACGAGCGCGCAGGTGCGCGAGATCGCCGAGAAGAAGATGAAGGACCTGAATTGCGATACGGTCGAAGCCGCCATGAAAATGGTCGAGGGTTCGGCGCGTTCGATGGGTCTGCAGGTGGCGGAGTAACGGATCATGGCAACCGGAAAGCGTTTGACCAAGGCCTATGAAGGCGTGAACCGCGAACAGCTCTACCCGGTCGCGGAAGCGATCAAGATGGTGAAGGAGCGTGCGAAGGCAAAGTTCGACGAAACCATCGAGGTGTCGCTGAACCTCGGCGTCGATCCGCGCCATGCGGACCAGATGGTGCGCGGCGTTGTGATGCTGCCGAACGGCACCGGCCGCACGCTGCGCGTCGGCGTGTTCGCGCGCGGCGCCAAGGCGGACGAGGCGAAGGCCGCCGGCGCTGACGTGGTCGGCGCGGAAGACCTCGTCGAGATCGTGCAGGGCGGCAAGATCGAGTTCGATCGCTGCATCGCCACCCCCGACATGATGCCGCTGGTCGGCCGCCTCGGTAAGGTGCTCGGCCCGCGCGGCATGATGCCGAATCCGAAGATCGGCACCGTGACCATGGACGTCACCGGAGCGGTGAAGGCTGCCAAGGGCGGCTCGGTCGAGTTCCGTGTCGAGAAGGCCGGCATCATTCAGGCTGGCGTCGGCAAGGCGTCGTTCGCCGAGGACAAGCTTGTCGAGAACATCAAGGCGCTGACCGACGCGGTCATCAAGGCCAAGCCGGCGGGCGCCAAGGGCACCTACGTCCAGCGCGTCGCCGTCTCCTCGACGATGGGACCGGGCGTCAAGGTCGAGCCGGGCAGCGTCACAAGCTGATCGGACTCTCTAGACCAATCGCAAGAACAATCGAAAGGCCCGGCACCGTCCGGGCCTTTTTCGTGTCGCTTTAACTTCCTATGCTGGGCGGCGGGAAGGGGACTTCGCCATGGCGATCAGGACCGCAATCACCTCGCTGTTGCAGATCGAGCATCCGGTGCTGCTCGCGCCGATGGCGGGCGTCGCCGGCGGCGCGCTGGCGGCGGCCGTCAGCGGAGCCGGCGGCCTCGGCATCATCGGTGGCGGCTATGGCGATGCCGCGCAACTCACGCAGGAACTTGCCGCGGCCGGCAATGCGCCGGTCGGGATTGGTTTCATCACCTGGTCGCTGGCCAAGCAGCCGGCTCTGCTCGATATGGCGCTGGAGCGTGCGCCGAGGGCGCTGTTCCTGTCGTTTGGCGACATCGCTCCCTTCGCGCCGAAGATCAGGCAGGCTGCGATCCCTTGATCGCGCAGGTCCAGAATCTGGCGCAGGCGCAAGCGGCTCTGGATGCCGGTGCGGACGTGCTGGTCGCGCAGGGGGCGGAGGCCGGCGGCCATGGCGCGACCCGTGCGACTTTGCCGCTGGTTCCGGCTGTGGTGGACATCGCCGGCACCGTCCCGGTGCTGGCGGCGGGCGGAATCGCCGACGGGCGCGGGCTCGCCGCCGCACTGATGCTGGGGGCTGCCGGTGTAGTCTGCGGCACAGTCTTCTATACGAGCAATGAGGCGACCGCGCCCGCCAACGCCAAGCCGGCGGTGCTGGCCGCCTCAGGCGATCACACCGCGCGCAATTCCGTCATCGACATCGCTCGCGGGCTCGACTGGCCAGTCGGCTGGAACATCCGCACGCTGCGCAATTCCTTCATCGAGCGTTGGTCGGGTGACATCGCCGGGCTGCGGGCGGCCGCGGCGGTCGAGGGGCCGCGTTTTCTGGCGGCGCGGGATGCGGGCGACACCGACATCGCGCCGCCGATCGTCGGCGAGGCCGTCGATCTCGTGCGCGAGCAGCGGCCGGCCGGCGACATCGTCCGGCGGATGGTGGCGGAGGCGGAAGCCGCGATTCTTGCGCAGGCGAGGGGGATTTTTCCTCCAGGCTGAAGGAGGATATTTCCTCTTGGCAAGCCGGTCCGGAGCGACTAAACAGCCGCCATCAAGCGTGCCGGCTTCCAGCCAGTGCGCTTGTGCGCATTTTTTGCGCGGGGGTGCCCTAACCGGCTATCCCCATCCTGTCCGAGACTGTAGGCGCCAATGGACGAACGTCAGTTCCGACAACGGCTTAATCGCACAGCCTACATAGACGGGTGAAGACCGGATTTCAGGTCCATCGCCACGATGGGCCGCATGATGGTTCGAACCTCGACGCTTCGCCCCGCATCCGGCATTCCGGACCTCGCGGCGGCGGAAGGGCAGGCTTCTGAGAGCTGTTGGTCGAAACGCCGTTCCGGTTATCCGGCGCGGAGCGACGATCAGCGGCGGGTGCAACCCGGCGGGCTGGCTTCGGCCAGGACGCCAACCGGAAAGAGCTTGCTGTGGAACGGGCGGCAAAAGAACAGGCAGTCGAAGAGCTCAATGGCGTCTTTAAGGCGACCGGCGTAGCGATCGTTGCTCACTATTCCGGCCTGACCGTGGCCCAGATGCAGAAACTGCGGACGCAGATGAAGCAGGCGGGTGCGTCGGTGAAGGTCTCGAAGAACCGTCTCGCCAAAATCGCTCTTGAAGGCACGGATGTCGTTGCCATCGGTCCCCTGCTGAAGGGGCCGACCGTGATCGCCACCTCGGACGATCCTGTAGCGGCACCGAAGGTCGCCGTCGAATTCGCCAAGGCGAACGAAAAGTTCGTCATTCTCGGCGGTTCGATGGGCAAGACCGTTCTGAACGTTGACGGCGTCAAGGCGCTTGCCTCGCTGCCGTCGCTGGATGAACTGCGCGGCAAGCTGGTCGGCCTTCTGGTCGCGCCGGCGACCAAGATCGCCCAGCTCACCAACGCGCCCGCGGCCAAGGTCGCGCGTGTGGTTCAGGCCTATGCCTCAAAGAACGAAGCGGCGTAACGCTCTTCTCAATCCCATCAACTGGTTCGAACGAAGGAATGAAGACAAATGGCTGATCTGCAAAAGATTGTTGACGACCTCTCCAGCCTGACCGTGCTCGAGGCGGCGGAACTCGCGAAGCTCCTCGAAGAGAAGTGGGGCGTTTCGGCGGCTGCGGCTGTTGCCGTTGCTGCGGCTCCGGGTGCTGGCGGCGGCGGTGCGGCTGCGGCGGAAGCCCAGACCGAGTTCACGGTCGTCCTGGCCTCGGCCGGCGACAAGAAGATCGAGGTCATCAAGGAAGTCCGCGCGATCACCGGCCTCGGCCTCAAGGAAGCCAAGGACCTGGTCGAAGGCGCTCCGAAGAACGTCAAGGAAGGCGTTGCCAAGGACGAGGCCGACAAGCTCAAGGCCCAGCTCGAAAAGGCCGGCGCCAAGGTCGAGCTCAAGTAATTGTGGCTTGCGGGCCGTTTCGGCCCGCTCCGGCGCCCGACGGGAACCGGACACAAGAAAAAGTGTGAAGAATCGAGGGGCTCCCCCTCGATCTTTGTATGTATTCCCCTATATCGGGGCGGCAGCAGACAATACGAATCGTGCACGAAGTCACTGTGATTTCGCGCGAGTCGTTGGGAGACAAGGTCATTTCGGGCTTTTTGAGTCCGTGACGGCAGTTCCGGAACGTGCGGGGCGCAAGGTCGCGTCCGGCGCGTTCTTTTGCGTTTCGGTTTTGGGACCCGTCGATTCAGGAAAAGTTTCCTGAGTTTTGGGCGCCAATCCCGGCGCGTTTCAGTTTTGGCCTGGAGCCGACGGCGGTCGCGCTCCGGACGTTCCTGCCTCCGGGGCGGCGAGATGAGAGGACACAATGGCGCAACAGACATTCACCGGCCGCAAGCGTGTTCGCAAGTTCTTCGGGCAGATCAAGGAAGTCGCGGAGATGCCGAACCTCATCGAGGTTCAGAAGGCGTCCTACGACCAGTTCCTGATGGTGGACGAGCCGTCGGGCGGGCGTCTCGACGAGGGTCTTCAGGCAGTCTTCAAGTCGGTCTTCCCGATCAACGATTTTTCCAACACCTCGCAGCTGGAGTTCGTGCGCTACGAATTCGAGGCGCCGAAATACGACGTCGACGAGTGCCGCCAGCGCGGGATGAATTTCGCCGCGCCGCTGAAGGTGACGCTGCGCCTGATCGTGTTCGATATTGACGAAGAGACGGGCGCGAAGTCGGTCAAGGACATCAAGGAGCAGGACGTCTATATGGGCGACATTCCGCTCATGACCATGAACGGCACCTTCATCGTCAACGGCACCGAGCGCGTGATCGTCTCGCAGATGCATCGCTCGCCGGGCGTGTTCTTCGATCACGACAAGGGCAAGACGCATTCGTCGGGCAAGCTGCTGTTTGCCGCGCGCGTGATTCCGTATCGCGGTTCGTGGCTCGACATCGAGTTCGACGCCAAGGACATCGTGTTCGCGCGCATCGACCGCCGCCGCAAGATTCCGGTGACGTCGCTGATGTTCGCGCTCGGCCTCGACGCCGAGGAAATCCTCAGCACCTTCTACAACAAGATCATCTACAAGCGCGCCAAATCCGGAAACAATGCGGAAGGCTGGCGCGTGCCGTTCGACGCGAGCCGTTTCCGCGGCTATTCGACCGTCAACGACCTGATCGACGCCGACACCGGCAAGGTCGTGCTCGAGGCCGGCAAGAAGCTCACGGTGCGCGCCGCGCGCCAGCTTCAGGAGAAGGGCCTCAAGGCGCTGCGCCTGTCGGACGCCGAACTCGTCGGCATGTATCTCGCCGAAGATCTCGTGAATCCGAAGACCGGCGAGATTCACGCCGAGGCGGCGGAAGAGCTGACCGAGAAGTCGATCAAGGCGCTGATCGAGCTGGGTTACAAGGAACTGCCGCTGCTCGACATCGACCATGTCAATGTCGGTCCCTATATCCGCAACACGCTCAGCGCCGACAAGAACATGACGCGCGAGGACGCGCTGTTCGACATCTATCGCGTGATGCGTCCCGGCGAGCCGCCGACGATCGATTCGGCGCAGAACATGTTCCAGTCGCTGTTCTTCGATTCGGAGCGCTACGACCTGTCGGCCGTCGGCCGCGTGAAGATGAACATGCGCCTCAATCTCGATGCGCCCGACACCCATCGCACGCTGCGCAAGGAGGACATCCTCGCGGTCATCAAGACGCTGGTCGACCTGCGCGACGGCAAGGGCGAGATCGACGACATCGACAATCTCGGCAACCGCCGGGTGCGTTCGGTCGGCGAACTGATGGAGAACCAGTACCGCATCGGTCTGCTGCGCATGGAGCGCGCGATCAAGGAGCGTATGTCGTCGGTCGATATCGACACGGTGATGCCGCAGGACCTGATCAACGCGAAGCCCGCCGCCGCCGCCGTGCGTGAATTCTTCGGCTCCTCGCAGCTGTCGCAGTTCATGGACCAGACCAATCCGCTCAGCGAGATCACGCACAAGCGCCGTCTGTCGGCGCTTGGCCCCGGCAGCCTGACGCGCGAGCGCGCCGGCTTCGAGGTGCGCGACGTGCATCCGACGCATTACGGCCGCATCTGCCCGATCGAGACGCCGGAAGGTCCGAACATCGGCCTTATCAACTCGCTCGCCACCTTCGCGCGCGTGAACAAATACGGCTTCGTCGAGACGCCGTATCGCCGCGTCAAGGAAGGCCGCGTCACCGACGAGGTGCAGTATCTCTCCGCGATGGAGGAAAGCGCTACCATGTCGCGCAGGCCAATGTGCCGCTCGACGCCAAGGGCCGCTTCACCGACGAACTCGTCGTCGCGCGCCATGCCGGCGACGTGTTGCAGGTGACGCCGGACAAGGTCGACTACATGGACGTGTCGCCGAAGCAGCTCGTTTCGGTCGCCGCGGCGCTGATCCCGTTCCTTGAGAACGACGACGCCAACCGCGCGCTAATGGGTCGAACATGCAGCGTCAGGCCGTGCCGCTGGTGCGGGCCGAAGCGCCGTTCGTCGGCACCGGCATGGAAGGCGTGGTCGCGCGCGATTCGGGTGCGGCGATCGCCGCGCGCCGCTCGGGCGTGATCGACCAGATCGACGCCACCCGCGTCGTCATCCGCGCGACGGAAGACCTCGACCCGACCAAGTCGGGCGTCGATATCTACCGCCTGATGAAGTACCAGCGCTCGAACCAGTCGACCTGCATCAACCAGCGTCCGCTGGTGAAGGTCGGCGACATCGTCAGGAAGGGCGACATCATTGCCGACGGTCCCTCGACCGATCTCGGCGAACTGGCGCTCGGCCGCAACGTGCTGGTCGCGTTCATGCCGTGGAACGGCTACAACTTCGAGGACTCGATCCTGCTCTCCGAGTTGATCGTCAAGGACGACGTGTTCACCTCCATCCACATCGAGGAATTCGAGGTGATGGCGCGCGACACCAAGCTCGGCCCTGAGGAAATCACCCGCGACATTCCGAACGTGTCGGAGGAGGCGCTGAAGAACCTCGACGAAGCCGGCATCGTCTATATCGGCGCGGAAGTCCGCGCTGGCGACATCCTCTGCGGCAAGATCACGCCGAAGGGCGAAAGCCCGATGACGCCGGAAGAAAAGCTGCTGCGCGCCATCTTCGGCGAGAAGGCGTCGGACGTGCGCGACACGTCGCTCCGCGTTCCGCCGGGCGTGCAGGGCACGATCGTCGAGGTGCGCGTGTTCAACCGGCACGGCGTCGACAAGGACGTGAGCGTGCGCTGGCGATCGAAAGGAAGAGATCGAGCGTCTCGCCAAGGACCGTGACGACGAGCAGGCGATCCTTGACCGCAACGTCTACAACCGTCTCGCCGAACTGCTCGACGGCAAGGTCGGCATCGCCGGTCCGAAGGGCTTCAAGAAGGACAGCAAGATCGCGCGAGCCGGGCTCGACGAGTATCCGAAGTCGCAGTGGTGGCTGTTCGCGACCGCGAACGACAAGCTGATGGCCGAAATCGAGGCCATGCGGAAGCAGTACGACGAGTCGAAGAAGGGCCTTGAGCAGCGCCTCGACAAGGTCGAGAAGCTTCAGCGCGGCGACGAGCTGCCGCCGGGCGTGATGAAGATGGTCAAGGTCTTCGTCGCGGTGAAGCGCAAGATTCAGCCGGGCGACAAGATGGCCGGCCGTCACGGCAACAAGGGCGTTGTGTCGAAGATCGTTCCGATCGAGGACATGCCCTTCCTTGAGGACGGCACGCACGCGGATATCGTGCTGAACCCGCTCGGCGTGCCGTCGCGCATGAATGTCGGCCAGATTCCGAAACGCATCTGGGGTGGGCCTGCGCCGGCCTCGGCAAGCGGATCGGCCAGGTGGTCGATGCGTATCTGTCGAAGCAGGATGTCAAGCCGCTGAAGGAGACGCTGAAGAAGATCTACGGCGAGGAAGAAACGATCAAGACGTTGAACGACGACGAATTGATCGAACTCGGCCAGAATCTGCGTCACGGCGTGCCCATCGCGACCCCGGTGTTCGACGGCGCGAAGGAAAGCGACATCGAGGAGATGCTCAAGCTGGCCGGTCTCGACGCTTCGGGACAGTCCACGGTGTATGACGGCCGGACCGGCGATCCGTTCGATCGCAACGTCACGGTCGGCTACATCTACATGCTGAAGCTGCACCATCTCGTCGACGACAAGATCCATGCGCGCTCGATCGGTCCGTACTCGCTCGTTACCCAGCAACCGCTGGGCGGCAAGGCGCAGTTCGGCGGCCAGCGCTTCGGCGAAATGGAGGTCTGGGCGCTGGAGGCTTACGGCGCCGCCTACACCTTGCAGGAAATGCTGACGGTGAAGTCGGACGACGTTGCCGGCCGCACCAAGGTGTACGAGGCGATCGTGCGCGGTGACGACACGTTCGAGGCCGGTATTCCGGATCGTTTAACGTGCTGGTCAAGGAAATGCGTTCGCTCGGCCTCAATGTCGACCTGCACAATTCGAAGCAGGGCCCGGCGGCGGAGGCGGCCGAGTGATGCGCAGCCGTTGGCTGCGCATCGGCGAATAGTGAGTGGCGAATAGCGAATAGAAAGAAGCGAATGAAAGCAGGTGGTCGAGACGGCGAAACTATTGCCACTCGCCACTCGCTATTCGCTCTCTGAAGGGAGAAGACGATGAACCAAGAGATCATGAATCTTTTCAGCCCGACGACTCCTGCTCAGGTCTTCGACCAGATCAAGATTTCGATCGCGAGCCCGGAAAAGATCCTGTCGTGGTCCTACGGCGAGATCAAGAAGCCCGAGACGATCAACTACCGCACCTTCAAGCCGGAGCGTGACGGCTTGTTCTGCGCGCGCATCTTCGGGCCGATCAAGGACTATGAGTGCCTGTGCGGCAAGTACAAGCGGATGAAGTACAAGGGCATCATCTGCGAGAAGTGCTCGGTGGAAGTCACGCTCAGCCGCGTCCGGCGCGAGCGCATGGGCCATATCGAACTGGCCGCTCCCGTCGCGCACATCTGGTTCCTGAAGTCGCTGCCGTCGCGCATCGGCCTCTGCTCGACATGACGCTGAAGGATCTGAGCGGATCTTTACTTCGAATATTACGTCGTGCTGGAGCCGGCCTGACCGCGCTCAAGGACCGCCAGTTGCTCTCGGAAGAAGAGTATCTGCGCGCGCAGGACGAATACGGCCAGGACAACTTCACCGCTAAGATCGGCGCTGAGGCCATTCGCGATCTGCTCGCCGGGCTGGAGCTCGAGAAGCTCGAGCTTGACCTGCGCGCGGAAATGAACGCGACCGATTCCGACATCAAGCGCAAGAAGCTCGCCAAGCGCATGAAGATCGTCGAAGCCTTCCGCATTTCCGGCAACAAGCCGGAATGGATGGTGCTGACGGTGGTGCCGGTGATTCCGCCGGACCTGCGACCGCTGGTGCCGCTGGACGGCTGCCGCTTCGCGACCTCCGACCTGAACGACCTGTACCGCCGCGTCATCAACCGCAACAACCGCCTGAAGCGGCTGATGGAGCTGCGTGCGCCGGACATCATCATCGCAACGAGAAGCGCATGCTTCAGGAAGCGGTGGATGCGCTGTTCGACAACGGCCGCCGCGGCCGCGTCATCACCGGCGCCAACAAGCGTCCGTTGAAGTCGCTCGCCGACATGCTGAAGGGCAAGCAGGGTCGCTTCCGCCAGAACCTGCTCGGCAAGCGCGTCGACTATTCGGGCCGTTCGGTGATCGTGGTCGGCCCCGAACTGAAGCTGCATCAGTGCGGCTCGCCGAAGAAGATGGCGCTCGAACTGTTCAGCCGTTCATCTATTCGCGGCTCGACGCCAAGGGTCTGTCGACCACGGAAGCAGGCGAAGAAGCTCGTCGAGAAGGAGCGTCCCGAGGTCTGGGACATCCTCGACGAGGTGATCCGCGAGCATCCCGTGCTGCTGAACCGCGCGCCGACGCTGCATCGCCTCGGTATCCAGGCGTTCGAGCCGGTGCTGATCGAGGGCAAGGCGATCCAGCTTCACCCGCTGGTCTGCGCCGCGTTCAACGCCGACTTCGACGGCGACCAGATGGCCGTGCACGTTCCGCTGTCGCTGGCGCGCAGCTCGAAGCGCGCGTGCTGATGATGTCGACCAACAACATCCTGCACCCGGCCAACGGGCAGCCGATCATCGTGCCTTCGCAGGATATCGTGCTCGGCCTCTGGCTGGCGCGACGCTGCTGCGCGAAGGTCTGCCGGGCGAGGGCAAGGCTTATGGCGACATGGCCGAGCTTGAGCACGCGCTGTACTGAAGGTGATCCATCTCCACACCAAGATCAAATACCGGTGGGAGGGCCTCGACGAGAACGGCAACATGGTCAAGAAGTGGTACGAGACCACGGCCGGCCGCGTGATGCTCGGCCAGTTGCTGCCGAAGACAACGAAGGTTTCGTACGACGCGGTCAACAAGCTGATGACCAAGCGCGAAATCTCGGGCCTGATCGACCTCGTCTACCGTCACTGCGGCCAGAAGGACACCGTGATCTTCTGCGATCGCATCATGGCGCTCGGCTTCTACAATGCGTTCAAGGCGGGTATTTCGTTCGGCAAGGACGACATGGTCGTGCCGCATTCGAAGCCGTCGATCGTCGAGCGGACTCGCAACGAGGCCAAGGAGTTCGAGCAGCAATATCAGGACGGCCTGATCACCCAGGGTGAGAAGTACAACAAGGTGGTCGATGCGTGGTCCAAGGCGACCGACAAGATCGCCGAGGAGATGATGAAGGAGATCTCCGCCGTCAAGAAGATGCCGAAGGGCGGCGAGGCGCAGGTCAACTCGATCTACATGATGGCCCATTCCGGTGCGCGCGGTTCGCCGGCGCAGATGCGTCAGCTCGCCGGCATGCGCGGCCTGATGGCGAAGCCGTCGGGCGAGATCATCGAGACGCCGATCATCTCCAACTTCAAGGAAGGTCTGTCGGTGCTCGAGTACTTCAACTCGACGCACGGTGCGCGCAAGGGTCTCGCCGACACCGCATTGAAGACTGCGAACTCCGGTTACCTCACCCGCCGTCTGGTCGACGTGGCGCAGGACTGCATCATCACGTCCAGCGATTGCGGCACCGACAACGGCATCAAGATGCGCGCGATCATCGACGCGGGCACCGTGGTGGCTTCGCTCGCGTCCCGCATTCTCGGCCGCACCACGGCGGAGGATCTGAAGGATGCGACGTCGGGCAAGGTTGTCGTCGCGCAGGGGACGCTGCTGGAAGAGCAGCACCTCGATGCGATCACGCAGGCCGGCATTCAGGAGGTCAAGATCCGTTCGGTTCTGACCTGCGAGCTGGAGAACGGCGTGTGCGGCAAGTGCTACGGCCGCGATCTCGCGCGCGGAACGCCGGTCAATCACGGCGAGGCGGTGGGCGTCATCGCCGCCCAGTCGATCGGCGAGCCGGGCACGCAGCTGACGATGCGCACGTTCCACATCGGCGGCGCGGCGCAGATCAACGAGCAGTCGTTCGTGGAGTCGAATTTCGACGGCACGGTGCGGATCAAGAACAAGTCGATCGCCCGCAATTCGGAAGGCGACCTGATCGCGATGGTCCGCAACATGGTGGTTGCGATCGTCGATGCCGACGGCACCGAGCGCGCCACGCACCGTATTCAGTACGGCTCGCGCATGCGCGTCGATGACGGCGACACGATCAAGCGCGGCCAGCGCATCGCCGAGTGGGACCCCTATACCCGCCCGGTGCTGACCGAGGTCGAGGGCACGATCGGCTTCGAGGATCTGGTCGAAGGCCAGTCGATGTCGGAAACGGTCGACGAGTCGACCGGTATCGCCAAGCGCGTGGTCACGGATTGGCGCGCGGGCTCTGCCCGTGGCCAGCAGGATCTGCGTCCGGCGATCGTCGTCAAGGGCAAGGACGGCAAGGTGCTGAAGGTCGCGCGCGGCGGCGACGCCCGCTACATGCTCGCGGTCGATGCGATCCTGTCGGTCGATGTCGGCGCCAAGGTGAAGGCGGGTGACGTCGTCGCCCGTATCTCGACCGAAAGCGCCAAGACGCGCGACATCACCGGCGGTCTGCCGCGTGTCGCGGAACTGTTCGAGGCACGCAAGCCGAAGGATGCGGCGATCATCGCCGAGATCGCCGGCACCGTGCGCTTCGGCCGCGACTACAAGAACAAGCGCCGCATCTCGATCGAGCCTGTCGACCCGACCGAGGAGCCGCGCGAGTATCTGATCGCGAAGAGCAAGACCGTGCATTTGCAGGATGGCGACATCGTCGAGAAGGGCGACTTCATCGTCGAGGGCAATCCGGCGCCGCACGACATTCTTGCGATCCGCGGCATCGAGGAGCTTGCGGCTTATCTGGTCAACGAAATCCAGGAGGTCTATCGGCTCCAGGGCGTGTTGATTAACGACAAGCACATCGAGGTGATCGTTCGTCAGATGCTGCAAAAGGTCGAGATCACCGATTCCGGCGAGACCGATCTGATCCAGGGCGAGCAGATGGACCGCAAGGAGTTCGATCAGGTCAATCTTCGCGCCAAGGAAGAAGGCAAGAAGATCGCCTCCGGCGTGCCGGTTCTGCTCGGCATCACCAAGGCGAGCCTGCAAACGAAATCGTTCATTTCGGCGGCGTCGTTCCAGGAGACCACGCGCGTCCTCACCGAAGCCGCGGTCAACGGCAAGGCCGATGCGCTCGAGGGTCTGAAGGAGAACGTGATCGTCGGCCGGCTGATTCCGGCGGGCACCGGCGCCTCGATGACGAAGATCCGCGAAGTCGCCTCCAAGCGCGACAAACTGATCCTCGACGAACGCGAGAAGCAGGCCGCCGCGGCGATCGTCCCCGACGCGCCGCAGCCGGAACCGGTGGCGCTGCCGCCGGCGGAGTGACGGAACGCAAAAGGCGTCATGAAAACTGCAAAAGGCCGGGGAAACCCGGCCTTTTGTGTTTTGGTTTCCGTGTCCGTTCGCGCGTGGGTTGGTCGGTCGGGCGGTTGCTGCAATGCCGTGGCCCGAGCCATTTCGTCGCATCTCGGTCCAGTTTTCGAGATTTTCAGCAGGAGGACGAAAGAATCCGGGCCATTCTTAACTTTCGTCCATGTTTTTACCCTTCACCCCCGGTTTGTTCATCTTCCTTTCAGGTGCAAAACGCTTTTCTCTTTAGCGACCGGGCGGAGTCCGCGCGGGCGGCAGGGATGTGAAGCGGTCGCGTCCGAAGGAAGGGGCAAAATGCTCGATTTGGCTATTGTTGGCGGGGGTCCCGGCGGCCTGATGACCGCGTGGCATTTGCGCAAGAAACTCGGACCGCTTTGCAAGGTGACGATTTTCGAGGCGACGGAGCGGCTCGGCGGCAAGGTGATGTCGCGCAAATTCGATTCCTCCCCTGCGCTGTACGAAGCGGGCGTTGCCGAAATCTACGACTACTCCATGCTCGGGCCCGACCCGATGCGCGAACTGGTGCAGCATCTCGGCCTGCAAACGATTCCGATCGACGCCGAGCAGGTGCTGCTGGACGGCGAATTGCTGAACGACGTCGAGGGCATGCGCCGCAAATACGGCGACAAGACCGCGGATGCGATCGTGGCGTTCCGCAAGCGCTGCACGCAGATGATTTCGCTCGAACAATATTACGAAGGCATCGGCGCGCAGGACAACGAGCATCCCTGGGCGAACATCAGCGCCGAGGATCTGTTGGACCGCGAGGTGAAGGACCCGGTCGCCAAGCGGTTTTTCAAGGTAATGGCCCGCTCCGATATCGCCACCGAGACCTACAACACCAACGGCCTCAACGCGCTGAAGAATTTCGTGATGGATATCGACGGCTATATCGGCCTCTATTCCATCCAGAACGGCAACGAGCAGATCGTCGAGCGGCTGCGCGGGAGATCGACGCCGACATTCAGTTCAACCATCGCGTCCTCAAGGTCGGCAAGACCGCGACCGGCCGCTATGAGCTGAACATGATGAACGGCAAGGGGCCGGAAACCCGCGACTTCGATCTGGTCGTGATGTGCCTGCCGCACAACTGGCTCGCCACCGTCGACTGGGGGAACGAGCAGCTTCGCAAGGCGATGGTGAAGCACGTCGCCTATTTCGACCGGCCGGCGCATTATCTGCGCGTCGCGCTGCTGTTCGACGAGCCGTTCTGGGGCGACAAGATTCCCGGCGCATGGTTCATGTCCGAGGCGTTCGGCGGCTGCTGCGTCTATGTCGAGGGCGCGCGCCACGATGTCGGCCGTCAGGGCGTGCTGAATTTCCTGATCGCGGGCTCGGACGCTCTGGCGTTCGTCAATCTGCGCGACGATCAGTTGATCGACACCGCGCTGAAATCGCTGCCGGCCGAGATCGGCAATGCGCGCGAACATCTTGTGGAAGGCAAGGTGCATCGCTGGCTGTCGTCGGTGAATGCGATTCCCGGCGGCCTTCCGGTGCGCGACGTGCTGACCAATCACCGGCCCGAGCCGAAGGAGCACGCCGGGCTGGTGGTCGTCGGCGACTATCTGTTCGATTCGACGCTGAACGGCCTGCTGGACTCGTCGGATGCCGCGACCGATCTGATCCTGACTGAAACCGTGAAGCTCCGCTATGCGAGGGGCAGGGCGCGCAGCCCATCTCCGGCAAGATAGACCGCGGTTATTTTGACGACTACCGCGGCGTCGGGCCGTATAGCGAGGTCTGGAGCCAGTTCACCGACCCCGATTATCTGCTGCGCACGATCAAGCTCGTCTGGAACCGGGCGAAGGACTACAAGCTCCTGGTGGCGGGTTCGGCCAGCGGCGAACTGGTCGGTGCGCTTCGCGCGCGCGGCATCGACGCCTGGGGCGTCGAAAACAATCGCGCCGCGCATGCGCGCACGCCGAAAGCGTTGCAAAGGTACAATATTCTCGGTTCGATCATCGATCTGCCGTTCAAGAACGGCCAGTTCGATTTCGTTTATGAGACGAGCCTGTGCCATCTCAGCGATGCGCAAGTCCCGACCGCCATCGCCGAACTGCATCGGGTCGTCAAGACCGGGCTGGTCTTCGGCTCGGTGACGAGCGATCTGCCGGCGGCGCTGATCGACCAGTACAACCTGCTGCGCGGCGTGAAGAAGCTCGGAACATGGTGGGAGTGGTCGGAACTGTTCTTCAACAGCGGCTTCGACCTGTCGATGAACCGGCGCGATGTCACCGACGCGCTGTGGGAGGCGACGATCGCCGCGAACAAGGGCCGGGCTACTGGTACGCGGACGCGGACTCGCTGCGCTATTCGTTCTTCGATAAAACCGACGAGTGATCGTTTGCGATTCGTCGGCGGCCATACGCCGCCGGCGCGCATCATGTCATGTTGCGGTCAGCTCTTACCGGTATTCTGACGCATGGCGTCGCCGCCCAAATCCCCTCTGAATCGAGCGCCAAGCCCGCCGGCGAGGAGCCGCTGAGCGCTGCCGCGCCGCAGAACCTCGACGATGCGCTCAAGGCCGAAGGTCTCGCGCCGGCCTCCGCCGCCGTCGATCTCGACGACGACGAGGATGACGAGGAACTGGTCGTCTTTACCGCGAGCGAGGCGGCCGGCGCATTCGCGACCGTCTATCGTTTCACGCTGCCGCTGCTGCGCAATTACAAGAAGGGGCTGGCGATCATCGGCTTTGGCCTGGTGATCGAGACGTTGTTCAACGTCATCATGCCGCTCAGCCTGAAATTCCTGATCGACGACGCTTTCAACGAAGAAGACCTGCAAACGCTCTATTACATTCTGGGCATCCTCGCGGTGGCCGGAATCGTCACCTCGATCGTGGCGATCTGGTACGAAATCTGGGATGCGCGGACGGCCTCGGCGTTGGTTGCCGATGTCCGGGCAAGATTGTTCGAGCACGTCCAGAACCTGCCGTCCGCGTTCTTCGCGCGGACCAAGCGCGGCGAGGTGCTGTCGCGCTTCTCGGTCGACATCGCCGCCTACGAAAGTTCGGTCAGGCAATTCGCGAACGGCGCGCTGCTGCCATTCATGGAACTGATCGCCGGCATCGGCTTGATGCTGTGGCTGAACTGGCAACTGGCCGTGGTGGCGCTTCTGATCTTCCCGATCACATTGATCGGCCCGCGCATCATTACGCCGAAGGCGGTGCAGGCCAATTACGAGCAGAAGGTGAACGAAGCCGCGATTCTCGGCGTGGTGCAGGAGAACGTCGCGGCGCAGGCGGTGGTGAAAGCCTTCGGCTTGCAGCGGCGCGCGTTCGGCTGGTTCTCGCTGCGCAACCACGCCGCACGCCTCAGCATGGTGCGCGCGATCTTCCTGTCCACCATGGTCGAGCGCACGGTGACGATCTCGGTGCTGCTGCTGCATCTCGTCGTGCTGGCCATCGGCGCTTATCTCGCGACGACGGGGCAGATTTCGATCGGAACGTTCGTCACCTTCGAGAGCGCCTTCTGGGAAATCTCCTACAACATCGCCCATCTGATGCACTTCATTCCGGTGGCGATTCAGGCGGCGGCGGCGACCCGCCATATGCAGGAACTGCTCGACGAGCCGCCCGCGGTGCCGACCGGCCGGGCGCGCCGGTGATGCCGCGGATCGTGAACGACATCACCTTCGACCGGGTGAGCTTCACCTATGAGGGCTCGGACCAGCCGGTCATCGATAATCTGTCGCTGAAGATTCCCGTCGGGCGCAGCATCGCCGTGGTCGGCCCCAGCGGCTCCGGCAAGAGCACGCTTCTGAACCTGATCCTGCGGCTTTATGTGCCGACCAAGGGACGCGTCACGATCGACGGCGTCGACATCAGCCGCGTCACGCGGGATTCGCTGCGCGCGAACATGGCGGTGGTGTTCCAGGAGAACATGCTGTTCAACATGTCGCTGCGCGAAAACATCCGCCTCGGCAAGGAAGGCGCGACGGACGAGGAAGTGGAGCAGGCCGCGCGGAAGGCCGAAATTCACAATTTCATCGTCAGCCTGCCGGAGGGCTACGACACGATCGTCGGCGAGCGCGGCGACACGCTGTCAGGCGGCCAGCGCCAGCGTATCGCGATTGCGCGCGCCATCGTTCGCGATCCGTCGGTGCTTCTATTGGACGAGGCGACCTCAGCGCTGGACCAGACCACGGAGGCGGCGATCAACCGAACGCTGCTGACGCTGGCGAAGGGCGGACCATGATCTTCTCCACCCATCGCCTGACATCGGTGGTCGATATGGACGAGATCATCGTCGTCAGCGGCGGCCGCGTGGTCGAGCGCGGTTCGCATGCGCAGCTTCTCACCAAGGGCGGCACCTATGCCGCGCTGTGGGAGGATCAGGTCCACCGCTCGCATGCCGTCAGCGAGGCGGATGACGAAGACGAGGACGACGACGAATAGGCGTTGTCAATTCGCCGGGCGTCTCAGGTCGCGCGGCCGATCCTGGCTGTGCCGCGCTCGTGGAGATTGCGGGCCATGCCGGCGGCGTAGCGAACGCCGAACCTCGCCCACCTCTCCATCGTCCACTTGAACCCTTCGTCGATCGAAATCGATTTGAAGCGATGGGCGGTCGCGACCGCTTCTGCGTCGCACGCGCGCTTGACCGGGTCGTCGTAAAACGCAGCGATCTTCGAGGTGTCCATGCCGGGGCTCGAAAGCCAACTCGGCAGATGGATGTTGCAAAGCCGCTCGACGTCGGTGAACACCATCGATGTTCCCCGACCCGTGGCAGGGCAGGTCGTGCAGAAGGCGTCTCCGACCAGCACGATGCCGGGCTGGACGTGCCCCTCGCTGACATACAGATCGGCCGGGCGCGCGCGGACCTGGCTTGTGACCTCGAACGGGCCGGACAATCGCATCAGTCCTGGCATCAGCCGGTGCAAGGTCTCGACGGTGTTGTTGCGGATCTCCCGAAGCCATGGATCGTCGGGCTTGCGATAAGTGAAGAGATTGGCGCGGGTTTTGCTGCCGATCGGAAACAACGTCAGATAAGCGGTCTGGTCCGACGGATGCTCGGCGTAATAGCTCATCGAGTCGAAATCGAATGCCGGCCGTCCGACCGGCTTCATGTCGAAGCCGATGGTGATCGAGAAGCAGGGGCTGAGGACCTTGCGTTCGATGCCGATCAGATGCCGCAAGCCGATGTTCAATCCGCTCGCCAGCACGATCAGTCTTGCGGAGACGGTCCGCTCGTCCGACAGACGCAGCTCCTGCCTGTCGGCGCTCGTGGCGATATGCGTGACCATCGCTTTCGCGCGCGTGACGTTCGCTGGGATCGTCGCACGCACGGCATTGACGAGATCGTCATACATGATGCCGTGCTGGTCGCCAGCGCGCTTCTCGATCAATTGACCAAAGCGGGCGCTCCAGAAAGTCCGGTCGGCGGTCGTCGCGGCCAGAACCTCGTCGGCGATGCCGGTCTTGCGCAGAACGCTGACCTGCGAGCTATCGAGTTTTTCGCAGCGAAAGTCCGGCGGAAAGGTCTCGTGAGGATCGATCAGGATCGTGTCGATCCCCGCGCGACCGAGCATGGCTGCTGCGGTTGATCCTGCAAGTCCACCGCCTATGATCGCGATATCTGCACGCATGCGCATCTCCGGTTCCGGAAATGATAGCATTTGTACGATTTATAAAACTAACATCGATCTATGACAGTTAACCCTCTCTTGCAGGGATTACTTACATTTCGGCGAAGGTGAATGATCTCCGGTACATGGCTGCTGTTTCTGCCTGTGATGCGTTTCGGGCGTGTGCGATCGGGTTAACGGAACCGCAATGCAGGTGCGACACGGTGCGCAGCGGCGACATCGTGTCGCCGGCTCGCGTGTTGCAGGTGCATGGTTCGAGATGATTACGGTAACGATTTATTCACCTACTGCGGATCTCTCGGACATCTGGCATTCGCTTTGCGCGCGGGCGACCCCCAACGCTTTCATGAATCCGGCGGCCCTGAGAGCGGCGAACGAAACCGGGTTTGCCAAAATCCACGTCCTGGTGGCGTTCGACGAGGGATGCGAGCCGCGGCGGCCGGTCGGCCTGTGGGCGTTGCATGAGCGTCGCCTCCTGCCGTTTCTGCCGGCCGTTCTGGAAGGGCTCCCGTATTACTACGCCTTCCTGTCGAGCCCGGTCGTCGATCCGGATTTCGCCGGCGAGGCGATCGCGGCGTTCCTGAGCAAGATCGAAACGTCAGTGTCGCTGCCGAAGGTCCTTCGCCTGAAGCAATTCTGGGCAGACGCGAATCTGCTTGGCGCGATGGAAGGCGCGCTCGTCTCGCGAAACGACCGCAAGCTGTATCTCGCCCGGTATTCGCGGCCCGCGGCGTCGCGGGAGGAGGGGGTGAAGAAATCCGGATCCACGCGCAAGAAGCTGCGGCAGGACTGGAATCGGCTCAGCGCGGCCGGCGAGGTTTACGTCGAGAATCAGCGGGACGGGCTTAAAGCCTGCGACGCTTTTGAAACCTTTCTCACGCTTGAGGAGAGAAGCTGGAAGGGCAAGGCGGGCACGGCCTTGCTCTGCAACAAGCGTGACGCGGCTTTTACCCGGCAATGGTTTGCGCAATTGGCGGCCGATGGAAGCGCGTCGGTGGCGTTGCTCATCATCGACGGGCGACCGATCGCGGCGCAGGTGCTGCTCTATTGCGGATCGACGGCCTATACTTGGAAAACGGCGTTCGATGCCGAGTTTTCGAAATTCTCGCCCGGCGCGCTGCTGGTCGGCAAGGTGACTGAAGGGCTGTTCGGAGAATCGGATATCTCCGAGATCGATTCGTGTTCCGCGGTCGAAGGGTTCATGGCGGGGCTCTGGACGGGCCGCCGCGCGGTCATCGATATGCTGGTTGCTGTCGATCCGCACTGGTCGGCCAGCTTTGTGATCGAGAGGTTCGGCGAGGCGCTTCGCGTGCGGGTGTTGGACCTGCGGGATTGGATTCGCGGACTGCAAGCCTCTTCAGGCAAAAAGGCGGGCGTGTCGCCGTCAGCGTGATTGATTCAACAGGCGTCCGTAAGCTATTGAATATAAAAGAATTTATCTCATTGCGTCGCAATGTTTTGTACTGCGACGCACAATGCGTGATCTTCGGAGCCGACGTCTCGACTGGGACCCCGCCGCAGGGACCGCCGGTGTGGAGCGGGCGGAATCGCTGGCGCCGGTCCGCTCTTTGCGCTGTTCGGGGCGGTCAGGAAGTGCTTGTCTGACGCCGGTTTTATGCCTTGACTTGCCGCCACGCGCTGGGTAGAAACCGCGCACTTTACGACAGGCGGTGAGCTTCGCGGCGTCGGAACGGACCACCCCTTTTTCCCAAGGAGAGCATCTCCGGACGGAAAAGCGGGCACCAACCTCGACCAATGTTGCTCAGACGCTGTCGATCAAAGCCAGGCAATACCAGAACGATCGTCGGTCTCTCGACACTGTTCATGAGATCGATCCTGAGTGCATGACCTTGATGGGCGCGAGCCTGTGGAGGTCCTCTGCGGAGATCGAACGCTTCCCGCTCGGTGATCGAGTGGTTGGCGTTGTTTCGTTTTGTATGCCCAAACGGAATTTGGCTCTCGGGCCGTGTTGAATTTGCGAAATCCAGACGGGTTTCGCGCGAACGAAGGATGAAGGCGAAGCATGCCGACGATCAACCAGCTGATCGCAAGTCCGCGCGTCGTTCAGAAGTCGCGCAAGAAGGTGCCGGCTCTGCGTCAGTCGCCGCAGAAGCGCGGTGTCTGCACCCGCGTCTATACGACGACGCCGAAGAAGCCGAACTCTGCTCTGCGTAAGGTCGCCAAGGTTCGTCTGACGACCGGCTTCGAGGTGATCGGCTACATTCCGGGCGAGGGTCACAACCTTCAGGAGCACTCGGTGGTCATGATCCGCGGCGGCCGCGTGAAGGACCTTCCGGGCGTTCGCTATCACATTCTCCGCGGCGTCCTCGATACGCAGGGCGTCAAGAACCGTAAACAGCGCCGGTCGAAGTACGGCGCGAAGCGTCCGAAGTAAGCGGGAGGGTTTCCATGTCACGCCGTCACGCTGCTGAAAAACGCGAAGTGCTTCCGGATCCGAAGTTCGGAAACATCGTCATCACCAAGTTCATGAATTCCGTGATGCATCACGGAAAGAAGTCGGTCGCCGAAAGCATCGTCTACGGTGCGCTCGGAATCATCGAAGGCAAGACCAAGCAGAATCCGCTCGGCGTGTTCGAGCAGGCGCTCGACAATGTGATGCCGTCGATCGAAGTGCGTTCGCGCCGCGTCGGTGGTGCGACCTATCAGGTGCCGGTGGAAGTTCGTACGACGCGCCGTCAGGCGCTCGGCATTCGCTGGCTGATTACGGCTGCGCGGGGGCGCAACGAAAAGACGATGACGGAGCGGCTCTCGGCCGAGCTGCTCGATGCGTCGAACAACCGGGGCAACGCAGTCAAGAAGCGGGAAGACGTGCACAAGATGGCGGAAGCCAACCGTGCGTTCTCGCACTATCGCTGGTAACGGCGAAACAACCGGACATTCAAGGACAGCCCCATGCCACGCCAACATGCCATCGAGGACTACCGTAATTTCGGTATCATGGCGCATATCGACGCCGGCAAGACCACGACCACGGAACGCATCCTCTATTACACCGGCAAGAGCCACAAAATCGGCGAAGTGCACGAAGGTGCCGCGACGATGGACTGGATGGCGCAGGAGCAGGAGCGGGGCATCACCATCACCTCGGCCGCGACGACCGCGTTCTGGGATGGCAAGCGTCTGAACATCATCGATACCCCCGGCCACGTCGACTTCACGATCGAGGTCGAGCGTTCGCTGCGCGTGCTCGACGGCGCGGTATGCGTGCTCGACTCTAACCAGGGTGTTGAGCCGCAGACCGAAACCGTCTGGCGCCAGGGCGACAAGTACAAGGTGCCGCGGATCGTCTTCTGCAACAAGATGGATAAGACCGGCGCGGACTTCTACAAGTGCCTTTCGGACATCGTCGATCGTCTCGGCGCGCGTCCGGTCGCGATCCAGCTTCCGATCGGCTCCGAGAACAATTTCAAGGGCATGATCGACCTCGTCCGCATGCAGGCGCTGGTCTACAATCAGGACTCGCTCGGCTCGATGTACGATGTCGAGGCGATCCCGGCTGACCTCGCCGACAAGGCGAAGGAATACCGCGAGAAGCTGGTGGAAGCCGCCGTCGAACTCGACGACGACGCTATGTCTGCCTATCTCGACGGCACCGAGCCGGACGAAGCGACGCTGAAAAGGCTGATCCGCAAGGCGGTTCTCACCGGCGCGTTCTATCCGGTTCTCTGCGGCACCGCGTTCAAGAACAAGGGCGTGCAGCCGCTGCTCGACGCCGTCGTCGCTTATCTGCCGTCGCCGCTCGACGTGCCCGCGATCAAGGGCACCGACGAGAAGGGCAACGAAATCGTGCGCCATGCCGACGACAAGGAGCCGATGTCGCTCCTGGCGTTCAAGATCATGGATGACCCGTTCGTCGGCACCATCACTTTCTGCCGCATCTACTCGGGCGTGCTGCTAAGCGGCACCGGCGTCATCAATTCGACGCGCGAGAAGAAAGAGCGCATCGGCCGCATGCTGTTGATGCATGCGAACAACCGCGAGGACATCAAGGAGGCCTATGCCGGTGACATCGTCGCGCTGGCCGGCCTGAAGGAAGCGCGCACCGGCGATACGCTGTGCGACGCCGATCATCCGGTGATTCTCGAAAAGATGGAATTCCCCGAGCCGGTCATCGAAATCGCGATCGAGCCGAAGTCCAAGGCCGACCAGGAAAAGCTCGGCGTCGCGCTGGCGAAGCTCGCGGCCGAGGATCCGTCCTTCCGTGTGTCGACCGATCACGAGTCGGGCCAGACCATTCTGAAGGGAATGGGCGAACTCCATCTCGACATCAAGGTCGACATCCTGAAGCGCACCTACAAGGTGGACGCCAATATCGGCGCGCCGCAGGTGGCCTTCCGCGAGCGCGTGACCAAGCGCGTCGAGCACAGCTACACGCACAAGAAGCAGACCGGCGGTACCGGCCAGTTTGCGGCCGTGACGCTGATCGTCGAGCCGAACGAAGCTGGCAAGGGCTATGAGTTCGAATCGAAGATCGTCGGCGGCGCGGTGCCGAAGGAATACATTCCGGGCGTTGAGAAGGGCCTCGAAAGCGTCCTCGGCGCTGGCGTGGTCGCCGGCTTCCCGGTGGTCGACGTCAAGGTGCAGCTCATCGACGGTAAATTCCACGACGTCGACTCGTCGGCGCTGGCGTTCGAAATCGCGACCCGCGCCTGCTTCCGCGAAGCGTTGCAGATGGGCAAGTCGATCCTGCTCGAACCGATCATGAAGGTCGAGGTCGTGACGCCGGAGGACTATACCGGCTCCGTCATCGGCGATCTGAACTCGCGTCGTGGCCAGATCCAGGGCCAGGACATGCGCGGCAACGCCAACGTCATCAATGCGATGGTGCCGCTGATGAACATGTTCGGTTACGTGAACAACCTGCGCTCGATG
Organism: Xanthobacteraceae bacterium; assembly: GCA_041397365.1. Classification (GTDB taxonomy): domain Bacteria; phylum Pseudomonadota; class Alphaproteobacteria; order Rhizobiales; family Xanthobacteraceae; genus P52-10. The sequence goes on along the minus strand of JAWKWT010000011.1, from coordinate 19,471 downwards.
AGCCAGGGTCGCGCGACCTTCACGATGCAGTTCGACCACTACGCAGAAGCGCCGGCCAATGTGTCGGCGGAAGTCCAGAAGAAGTTTGCTTGATCAGTCTTTGACGGAACGTCGAAGCCCGAACGGAGAGTGTCATGGCCAAAGAGAAATTCGAACGTAAAAAGCCCCACTGCAACATCGGCACCATTGGTCACGTCGACCATGGCAAGACGTCGCTGACGGCGGCGATCACCAAGATTCTGGCGGAGACGGGCGGTGCGACGTTCACGGCCTACGACCAGATCGACAAGGCGCCGGAAGAGAAGGCTCGCGGCATCACGATTTCGACCGCGCATGTCGAATACGAGACCGCCAATCGCCACTATGCCCACGTCGACTGCCCCGGCCACGCCGACTATGTGAAGAACATGATCACCGGCGCCGCCCAGATGGACGGTGCGATCCTGGTCGTGTCGGCCGCCGATGGCCCGATGCCGCAGACCCGCGAGCACATCCTGCTGGCCCGTCAGGTCGGCGTTCCGGCGCTGGTCGTGTTCCTGAACAAGTGCGACATGGTCGACGATCCGGAACTGCTCGAGCTGGTCGAGATGGAAGTGCGCGAGCTGCTGTCGAAGTACGACTTCCCCGGCGACGACATTCCGATCATCAAGGGCTCGGCGCTCGCCGCGCTCGAGAACAAGGATCAGAAGCTCGGCCACGATGCGATCCTGGAGCTGATGAGCGCGGTCGACGCCTACATCCCGCAGCCGGAGCGTCCGATCGATCAGCCGTTCCTGATGCCGGTCGAAGACGTGTTCTCGATCTCGGGTCGTGGTACGGTCGTGACCGGCCGTGTCGAGCGCGGCATCGTCAAGGTCGGCGAGGAAATCGAGATTGTCGGCCTGAAGGAGACGCAGAAGACCACCGTCACCGGCGTCGAGATGTTCCGCAAGCTGCTCGATCAGGGCCAGGCCGGCGACAACATCGGCGCGCTGCTGCGCGGCACCAAGCGCGAGGACGTCGAGCGCGGCCAGGTGCTGTGCAAGCCGGGTTCGGTCAAGCCGCACACCAAGTTCAAGGCCGAGGCCTACATCCTCACCAAGGAAGAGGGTGGCCGCCACACGCCGTTCTTCACGAACTATCGTCCGCAGTTCTACTTCCGCACGACCGACGTGACCGGCGTCGTTCATCTGCCGGAAGGCACCGAGATGGTGATGCCGGGCGACAACGTGTCGATGGAAGTGCATCTGATCGTGCCGATCGCGATGGACGAAGCTCCGCTTCGCGATCCGCGAAGGCGGCCGCACGGTGGGTTCGGGCGTCGTCAGCATCATCGAGTAGAAGCGAATAGCGATTGGGGAGTGGCGAGTAGGGACTATTCGCTACTCGCTGCTCACCATTCACTAGAGAAAGAAACGGCAATGAACGGCCAGAATATCCGCATCCGTCTCAAGGCGTTCGACCATCGGATTCTCGATACGTCGACCCGCGAGATCGTGAGCACCGCGAAGCGGACCGGCGCCCAGGTGCGCGGACCGATTCGCTGCCCACCCGCATCGAAGTTCACGGTGAACCGTTCGCCGCACGTCGACAAGAAGAGCCGCGAGCAGTTCGAAATGCGCACGCATAAGCGTCTGCTCGATATCGTCGATCCGACGCCGCAGACGGTGGATGCGCTGATGAAGCTCGACCTCGCCGCCGGCGTTGACGTCGAAATCAAGCTCTGAGGAAAGGTCCGCGAGGACTCGACGACTAGGACAAGGAAGCACGAAGATGCGTTCCGGTGTGATCGCACAGAAGCTGGGGATGACGCGGGTGTTTACGGACGCCGGCGAGCATGTGCCCGTGACTGTGCTGAAGCTATCCAACTGCCAGGTGCTCGGTCATCGGACCAAGGACAAGAACGGCTATATCGCGCTCCAGCTCGGTTCGGGCTCGCGCAAGTCGGTCTATATGCCGAAAGCCGAGCGCGGCCAGTTCGCGCTGGCGAAGGTCGAGCCGAAGCGCAAGGTCGCCGAGTTCCGCGTGACCGAGGATGCGCTGATCCCGGTCGGCGCGGAAATCACTGCCGATCATTTCGTCGCCGGCCAGTTCGTCGACGTGACAGGCACCTCGATCGGCAAGGGCTTTGCAGGCGGCATGAAGCGCTGGAACTTCGGCGGTCTGCGCGCGACGCACGGTGTGTCGGTGTCGCATCGCTCGATCGGTTCGACCGGCGGCCGTCAGGACCCCGGCAAGACCTTCAAGAACAAGAAGATGCCCGGACATATGGGTGTCGATCGCATCACCACGCTGAACCTGCGCGTCGTGCAGACGGACGTCGAGCGCGGCCTCGTGCTGGTCGAAGGCGCGGTCCCCGGCTCGAAGGGCGGTTGGATCATGGTGCGCGACGCGGTGAAGAAGCCGCTCCCCGAGGCGGCTCCGAAGCCCGGAAAGTTCCGGGTCGCCAATGGCGACGGCAAGGCTGCCGAGGCTCCGGCTCAGCAGGAAGGTGCGTGACATGGAACTGAAAGTCACAACCCTTGAAGGCAAGGATAGCGGTTCGGTGCAGTTGGCCGACGCGATCTTCGGTCTTGAGCCGCGCAAGGAGATCATCCAGCGCTGCATCCAGTGGCAGCTCAACAAGCGCCAGGCCGGCACGCACAAGACCAAGGGTCGCGCCGAGATCTGGCGCACCGGCAAGAAGATGTACAAGCAGAAGGGCACCGGCGGCGCCCGTCACGGTTCGGCCCGCGTGCCGCAATTCCGTGGTGGCGGTCGTGCGTTCGGTCCGGTCGTGCGCAGCCATGCGACCGACCTGCCGAAGAAGGTCCGTGCGTTGGCGCTGAAGCATGCGCTGTCGGCGCGTGCCAAGGACGGTGCGCTGATCGTCATCGAGAATGCCGAGGTCAAGGACGCCAAGACCAAGGCGTTGATCGCGCAGTTCTCGGGTCTCGGCCTGACCAACGCGCTGATTATCGACGGCGCGCAGGTGGATACCGGCTTCGCCGCGGCGGCCCGCAACATTCCGCATGTCGACGTGCTGCCGGTTCAGGGCATCAACGTCTACGACATCGTGCGCCGTCAGAAGCTGGTGTTGACCAAGGCTGCGGTGGAAGCGCTGGAGGCGCGTTTCAAATGAGCATTGATCCGCGTTTCTACGACATCATCGTTTCGCCGGTGATTACCGAAAAGGCGACGGTCGCGTCCGAGTTCAACAAGGTCGTGTTCAAGGTCGCGCGCACCGCGACCAAGCCGCAGATCAAGGAAGCGGTCGAGAAGCTGTTCGATGTCAAGGTCAAGAGCGTGAACACGCTGAACCGCCCTGGCAAGATGAAGGTTTTTCGCGGTCGCATCGGCATGCAGCAGGACTCCAAGCGTGCGGTCGTGACGCTTGAAGAAGGTCACCGCATCGACGTGACGACCGGACTGTAAGGGCAAGTCAGATGGCACTGAGAACCTACAATCCGAAGACGCCCGGCACGCGCCAGTTGGTGCTTGTCGATCGGTCGCAGCTCTACAAGGGCAAGCCGGTCAAGGCGCTGACGGAAGGCAAGAACCGTTCGGGCGGTCGCAACCAGACCGGTCGCATCACCGTGCGTTTCCGCGGCGGCGGCCACAAGCAGTCGTATCGCACGATCGATTTCAAGCGCACCAAGCAGGACGTTCCGGCGACGGTCGAGCGGATCGAATACGATCCGAACCGCACCTCGTTCATCGCGCTGATCAAGTACAAGGACGGCGAGCAGGCTTATATCCTCGCGCCGCAGCGTCTGGCGGTCGGCGACACGGTCATTTCCGGCAGCTATGTCGACGTGAAGCCGGGCAATGCGATGCCGCTCGGCAACATGCCGGTCGGAACGATCGTCCACAATGTCGAGCTGAAGATCGGCAAGGGCGGTCAGATCGCGCGCTCGGCGGGCACTTACGCGCAGGTGGTCGGTCGCGACGGCGAGTATGTGATCGTCCGCCTGAACTCGGGCGAACAGCGACTGGTTCACGGCCGCTGCACTGGTTCGATCGGCGCGGTGTCCAACCCGGATCACATGAACACCTCGATCGGCAAGGCCGGTCGCAGCCGCTGGCTCGGCCGCAAGCCGCATAACCGCGGTGTCACCATGAACCCGATCGACCATCCGCATGGTGGCGGTGAAGGCCGCACCTCGGGCGGTCGTCATCCGGTCACGCCGTGGGGCAAGCCGACCAAGGGCAAGAAGACCCGCACGAACAAGTCGACCACGAAGTTCATTCTGCTCAGCCGCCACAAGCGGAAGAAGAAGTAAGGATCGCGACGCATGGTTCGCTCGATATGGAAGGGCCCCTTCGTGGAGGCCTCGATTTTGAAGAAGGCGGACGCCGCGCGTTCGTCCGGCCGGCATGACGTGATCAAGATCTGGAGCCGCCGCTCGACGATCCTGCCGCAGTTCGTGGGTCTGACCTTCGGCGTCTACAACGGACAGAAGCATGTGCCGGTGTCGGTGAACGAGGAAATGGTCGGTCACAAGTTCGGCGAGTTTTCGCCGACCCGGACCTTTCATGGTCACGCCGGCGACAAGAAGGCCAAAAGGTCGTGAGTTTTGTGAGCCTGAAGCGACAACACAGGCTTGAGGATTGAGGCGATGAGCAAAGAGAAACGCGCCAGGGCGCTGGCCGACAATGAGGCGAAAGCCATTGCGAAGATGCTGCGCATCAGCCCGCAGAAGCTGAACCTTGTCGCGGGCATGATCCGCGGCAGGAAGGTGGCTTCGGCGCTGGCCGATCTGCAATTCTCGCGCAAGCGGATCGCGGTCGATGTAAAGAAGTGCCTGGAATCGGCGATCGCCAATGCCGAGAACAATCACGACCTTGAGGTCGACGATCTGATCGTCGCCGAGGCGTATGTCGGCAAGGCGCTGGTGATGAAGCGTTTTCACGCTCGTGGCCGCGGCCGCGCCGGCAGCATTTTGAAGCCCTTCTCGAACCTGACGATCGTCGTTCGCCAGGTCGAGGCAGCCGCCTAAACGCGGGAGAGAACGATGGGTCAGAAGATCAATCCGATCGGACTGCGTCTTGGCATCAACCGGACGTGGGATTCTCGCTGGTTCGCCGGCAAGAACGAGTACGGCAAGCTGCTGCATGAGGACGTCGAAATCCGCAAGATCCTGATGAAGGAGCTGAAGCAGGCGGCCGTCGCCCGCATTGTGATCGAGCGTCCGCATAAGAAGTGCCGCGTGACAATCCATTCGGCGCGGCCGGGTGTCGTGATCGGTAAGAAGGGCGCGGACATCGACAAAGCTGCGCAAGCGCGTCGCCGACATCACCTCGTCCGACGTCGTCATCAACATCGTCGAAATCCGCAAGCCCGAACTCGACGCGACCCTGGTCGCCGAATCGATCGCGCAGCAGCTTGAGCGCCGCGTCGCGTTCCGCCGCGCGATGAAGCGCGCGGTGCAGTCGGCGATGCGTCTCGGCGCCGAAGGTATCCGTATCAACTGCTCGGGCCGTCTCGGCGGCGCCGAAATCGCCCGCATGGAGTGGTATCGCGAAGGCCGCGTGCCGCTGCATACGCTGCGCGCGGACGTGGATTACGGCGTCGCGACCGCGTTCACCACTTTCGGCACCTGCGGCGTGAAGGTCTGGATCTTCAAGGGCGAAATCCTTGAGCACGACCCGATGGCGCAGGACAAGCGCATGGCCGAGGGCGAGGGCGGTGGCCGTCCGCGTCGCGACGCGGCCTAAGGAATTGAAAGCGTAAGATCATGCTGCAACCCAAGCGCACCAAATTCCGCAAAGCCCATAAGGGGCGGATTCACGGCGTGGCCTCCACCGGCGCGACGCTGGCCTTCGGTCAGTTCGGCCTGAAGGCTATGGAGCCGGAGCGCGTGACCGCGCGTCAGATCGAGGCGGCTCGCCGCGCTCTGACCCGTCACATGAAGCGTGCCGGCCGCGTCTGGATCCGCATTTTCCCGGACGTGCCGGTGTCGAAGAAGCCCGCCGAAGTGCGAATGGGCTCCGGCAAGGGCTCGCCCGAATTGTGGGTGGCGCGGGTAAAGCCCGGCCGCATCCTGTTCGAGATCGACGGCGTGACAAATCAGACGGCGCGTGAGGCGCTCGATCTGGCGGCTGCGAAGCTGCCGATCAAGACGCGCTTCGTCGCGCGCATCGCGGAGTAGGATGATGGCCGAGAACAAGGTCGAGGATATTCGGCGGATGACCGCCGACCAGATGGACGACGAGATCCTGAAGCTGAAGAAGGAGCGTTTCAACCTCCGCTTCCAGCGCGCGACGGGGCAGCTTGAGAACACCTCTCGCCTGCGCCAGGCTCGCCGCGACATCGCCCGTATCAAGACAATCGCCCGGCAGAAGAGCCAGGCCGACAGCAAGAAGAGTTAAGAGGTCAAGATGCCGAAGCGAACTCTTCAAGGCGTCGTCGTCAGCGACAAGCAGAACAAGACGGTCGTGGTGCGAGTCGATCGCCGTTTCACGCATCCGCTCTACAAGAAGACGATCCGCCGTTCGAAGAACTACCACGCGCACGACGAGAATAACGAGTACGCACCGGGCGATGTGGTGTGGATCGAAGAAAGCAAGCCGATCTCCAAGCTCAAGCGCTGGGTTGTGACCCAGGGCGAGAAAAAAGTAACCGCCTGAGCGCTTTGCGCTTAAAGGCTCAGATAAAAGAGGACGAGGTGCATCAATGATTCAGATGCAGACCAACCTCGACGTGGCCGATAATTCCGGCGCGCGCCGTGTCATGTGCATCAAGGTGCTGGGCGGCTCGAAGCGTAAATACGCCAGCGTCGGTGATGTGATTGTCGTGTCGGTCAAGGAAGCCATTCCGCGCGGTCGCGTGAAGAAGGGCGACGTGATGAAGGCCGTGATCGTGCGAGTGGCGAAGGACATTCGCCGTTCGGACGGGTCGGTCATCCGCTTCGACCGCAACGCAGCCGTGCTGATCAACAATCAGTCGGAGCCGGTCGGTACCCGTATCTTCGGACCGGTGCCGCGCGAGCTGCGCGCCAAAAACCACATGAAGATCATTTCGCTTGCGCCTGAGGTGCTGTGATGGCTGCCAAGATCCGGAAGGGTGATCGCGTGATCGTGCTCAACGGCCGTGAAAAGGGCCGTACGGGCGAAGTGTTCGAGGTGCGGCCGGACGAGAACCGCGCGCTGGTGCGCGGGGTCAACCTGGTCAAGCGTCATCAGAAACAGTCTGCGCAGCAGGAAGGCGGGATCATCTCGAAAGAGGCTCCGATCCACCTGTCGAACCTTGCCTATGTCGGCAAGGACGGCAAGCCGACCCGTGTCGGATTCAAATTCATTGGCGAAGGCGAGAACCGCAAGAAGGTGCGCGTCGCCAAGCGCTCGGGAGCCGAGATCGATGGCTGAGACCGCGTATATTCCGAAGCTGCGCGCGCAGTTCGACAACGAAATCCGGACCAAGCTCACCGAGCAGTTCGGCTATCAGAATCCCATGCAGGTGCCTGTCCTCGACAAGGTGGTGCTGAACATGGGCATCGGCGAAGCCGTGAACGACCGCAAGAAGGTCGAGCTGGCTGCGGCCGATCTCGCGTTGATCGCCGGTCAGAAGCCGATTGTCACGCATTCCCGCAAGGCGATCGCGACCTACAAGTTGCGCGAAGGCCAGCCGATCGGCTGCAAGGTCACGCTCCGCAAGGCGCGCATGTATGAGTTCATCGACCGTCTGGTGAACATCGCGCTGCCCCGCGTCCGCGACTTCCGCGGCCTCAATCCGAAGAGCTTCGACGGCCGCGGCAATTACTCGCTCGGCCTGAAGGAGCACATCGTGTTCCCCGAGATCGACTTCGACGTCGGGCATCCCTGGCATGGACATCACCGTATGCACCACCGCGCCGAACGACGAGCAGGCGCGGGCGCTGTTGACCGCATTCAATTTCCCGTTCCGGCAGTGAGAGCAGCCTAAAACTGCTTTCAAACGCGGAACCTCTGGAGAGACGCATGGCGAAGAAGAGTTCGATCGAGAAGAACAACCGTCGGCAGAAGATGGCCAAGAACGCTGCGCCGAAGCGCGCGAAGCTGAAGGCGATCATTGCGGACAAGACCAAGCCGATGGAAGAGCGGTTTGCGGCGACGCTGAAGCTTGCGGAAATGCCGCGCAATTCGTCGCCGACCCGCATCCGCAACCGCTGCGAGCTGACGGGCCGTCCGCGTTCGGTCTATCGCAAGACCAAGCTCAGCCGTATCGCGATGCGCGACCTCGGCTCGAAGGGGCTTGTTCCTGGTCTTGTGAAGTCGAGCTGGTAAGGAGGATCGAGCAATGAGCACACACGATCCGATCAGCGATCTGATCACCCGCATCCGCAACGCGCAGATGCGCAACAAGTCCAAGGTCTCGACGCCCGGCTCGCGCATGCGCGCCAACGTCCTCGAGGTGCTGAAGTCGGAAGGCTATATCCGTGGTTACGCCACGATGGAGCATGCCGGCGGCCGCAGCGAGATCGAGATCGAGTTGAAATATGCCGATGGCGAGCCGGTGATCCGTGAGATCGACCGCGTCTCCAAGCCTGGCCGTCGTGTCTATGTGTCGGCGAAGAATCCGCCGCGCGTGAACAATGGACTTGGCATTTCGGTATTGTCGACGCCGAAGGGAATCGGTGGCCGACCACGACGCGCGCGATGCGAATGTCGGCGGCGAAGTTCTCTTCACGGTGTTCTGAGGAAGCTGTCATGTCCCGTGTAGGCAAGAAACCAGTCTCCATTCCGTCCGGCGTCACCGCCAATGTCGATGGGCAGACGGTCAAGATGAAGGGCGCGAAGGGCCAGCTCGAACTCGTCGTTCACGACGATGTCGATGTGAAGCTCGATCAGGGTGCGATCAGCGTTGCGCCGCGCTACGAAACCAAGCGCTCGCGTGCGCTGTATGGTACGTCACGCGCGTTGATCGCCAACCTCGTCGAGGGCGTCACCAAGGGTTTCGAGAAGAAGCTCGAAATCAACGGCGTCGGCTATCGCGCTGCAGTGCAGGGCAAGGTGCTTCAGCTCTCGCTCGGCTACAGCCACGACGTGAACTATGCGATCCCGGAAGGCATCGCGATCACCACGCCGAAGCCGACCGAAATCATTGTGGCGGGCAACGACATTCAGCGCGTCGGCCAGGTAGCCGCGGAGATTCGCCGTTACCGCGCGCCGGAGCCCTACAAGGGCAAGGGCGTCAAGTATTCGGATGAGTTTATCTTCCGCAAGGAAGGCAAGAAGAAATGACGACGCTGACGCTGATCGAGCAGCTCAAGCCGGGCGAGCTTCTCGTCCGTTGCACGGACGGCTCGTTCCTGCGCACGGTGGCGCATGCATTGGATCATGTGACCATGCAGGAGCCATCGGGCGGTCGCGGGTCGTCGAAGCTGCTGCGCGAATTGATCGCCTTGAAGCAGCCTAGGAAAAGGTGAGGGTGTCATGTCGAAACAGAAATTGACCAACGCCCGGCGCAAGACGCGCGTGCGGCTTCAGGTGAAGCGGTCTGCGAACGGGCGGCCGCGGCTTTCGGTGTTCCGGTCGTCCAAGCATATCTATGCGCAGGTGATCGATGACCTGAAGGGCGTGACGCTGGCGGCGGCTTCGTCGATGGAGAAGGATCTCCGCTCCAAAACCGGCGCGGACAAGGATGCGGCAGCCGCCGTCGGCAAGCTGGTTGCTGAGCGCGCGGTGCAGGGCGGCGTCAAGGAAGTGATCTTCGATCGCGGCCAGTATCTGTATCACGGGCGCGTCAAGGCGCTCGCGGATGCGGCGCGCGAAGGCGGATTGAGTTTCTAACTTTTGAAGGATTGAGAGCTGCGGCTCTCCGGACAGGATTGACACCATGGCAGGTGACAGAGATCGCGAACGCGGCGGACGCGAGCGGAACCGGGATCGCGAGGAGCGCGATAGCGAGTTCGTCGACAAGCTCGTCCACATCAACCGCGTCGCCAAGGTTGTGAAGGGCGGCCGTCGCTTCGGCTTCGCCGCGCTCGTCGTCGTCGGCGACCAGAAGGGCCGCGTCGGCTTCGGTCATGGCAAGGCGCGCGAGGTGCCGGAGGCCATTCGCAAGGCCACCGATTCCGCCAAGCGCAATTTGACCCGCGTGCCGCTGCGCGAGGGTCGGACGCTGCATCACGACGTTGCGGGCCGTCATGGCGCCGGCAAGGTGTTTCTGCGTGCGGCCCCTCCGGGCACGGGCATCATCGCCGGCGGTCCGATGCGCGCCGTGTTCGAGACGCTCGGCATGCAGGACGTGGTGGCGAAGTCGCTCGGCTCGTCGAATCCGTACAACATGGTGCGGGCGACGTTCGATGCGCTGAAGCATCAGGATTCGCCGCGTTCGGTTGCGGCCCGCCGCAACATCAAGGTGTCCACATTGCAGTCGCGCCGCGTCGGCGGCGACGCTGAAGCCGCTGCCGACTAAGCGGCGCGGTTTGGAGTAGAGAAGCATGGCCACGAAAACCATCAAGGTCGAGCAGACCGGCAGCGCGATCCGCCGCCATCACTCGCAGCGCGAGACGCTGGTCGGCCTGAGACTCAACAAGATCGGCAGGGTCGCCGAGCTTCAGGATACGCCTGAGGTTCGCGGCATGATCGCCAAGGTTCAGCATCTCGTCCGCATCGTGGACGGGAAGTAATCGGACGTCGTCGTTAAGGGGGCGCGCAGGCGCTCCCGGATGATGACGCCAGCCCGCGCCCTTTGAGGTCGCGCCGCAGGGGCGGGGCGTATCTCGGGACGACGGACAGAGGAAGGACGAGAGCAATGAAACTCACCGCAATCGCCGACAATCCCGGCTCGCGCAAGAAGCGCATCCGCGTCGGCCGCGGCATCGGCTCCGGCAAGGGCAAGCAGTCCGGCCGTGGTGGCAAGGGCCAGACCGCGCGCTCGGGTGTTCGCATCAAGGGCTTTGAAGGCGGCCAGATGCCGCTGCATCGCCGCTTGCCGAAGCGCGCTTCAACAACATCTTTGCGCTGGACCTGGCCGGGATCGATACCGATCGCGTTCAGGACGCCATCGATTCCGGCAAGCTCGACGCCAGCAGCGTTGTCAATGCAGGAGACGCTGGTGAACTCCGGCGCGCTGCGCCGCTCAGCGACGGCGTGCGGCTGCCCGGCCGCGGCGAGATCAAGGCCAAGGTCACGTTCGAGGTGCATGGCGCTTCGAGGCCGCGATCGCGGCGGTCGAAGGCCGGCGGCTCAGTCAAGATCCTGGCGCTCGGTGCACTGAAAGGCGAGGCGGCCTGATTGCCTCATAGAGGACGGATGTTTTTACCGAGCCGTCTGACGGACTTGCGTGAAAATATCCATCCTCACCATGAGGTGATTTTCTGTCTTCGGGAATTTTGGGTCATTCTCGAAGCCCTGTCCGCCGGAAGGCTTGCCGATGGCGGCAATGTCGCCGGCCTCGGGCAGTGTAGGCGAATGCTTCAGCAGTGCCTATATTCGGCGCGGCGGACGGGTGGACAGCCGGAACGAAGATGGCTTCAGCGGCCAGAACAACTCGCAGCGAATCTCAATTTTTCCTCGTTCGCCAAAGGCGGATGAGCTGAAAACAGATTTGGTTCACAGTCGGCGCGCTGCTGGTCTATCGCCTCGGCACCTATATTCCCGCTTCCGGGCATCGACCCGAACATCTGGGACCAGGTGTTCCGCTCGCAGGCGGGCGGCATTTCAGCATGTTCAACATGTTCGCCGGCGGCGGCATCAACCGCATGCGATCTTTTGCGCTACATCATGCCGTATATTTCGGCGTCGATCATCATTCAACTACTGACCACGGTTTCGCCGCAGCTCGAAGGCTGAAGAGGAAGGCGAGGCCGGCCACCAGACCATCAACCAGTACACGCGTTATCTGACCGTCCTGCTGTCGCTGTTCCAGGCGTATGGGATCGCGATCGGGCTGGAAGGCTCCGGCAATGGTCGCGGATCCCGGCTGGTTCTTCCGCATTTCCACCGTCATCACGCTGACGGGCGGCACCATGTTCCTGATGTGGCTGGGCGAGCAGATCACCGCGCGCGGCATCGGTAATGGCATCTCGCTCATCATCTGGCGGGCATCGTCGCGGAGCTGCCGTCGGCCATCGCCGGCGCACGCTCGAACTCGGCCGTCAGGGCGCGCTGTCGACCGGCCTGATCCTGCTGGTGATCGTGATGGCGATCGTCGTCATCGCCTTCATCGTCTTCATGGAGCGCGCGCAGCGACGTCTGCTGATCCAGTACCGAAGCGCCAGGTCGGCGACAAGATGTTCGAGGGCCAGTCCTCGCATCTGCCCTAATCAACCCACCTCCGGCGTCATTCCGCCGATCTTCGCGTCCTCGCTCTTGCTGCTGCCGACGACGATCGCGAGCTTCAACGCGCCGGCAAGGGGCCGGAGTGGTTTCAGTGGCTGGTGACCCAGCTCGGCCACGGCCGTCCGCTGTTCCTGATCCTGTATATCAGCATGATTATCTTCTTCTGTTTCTTCTACACGGCGATCGTGTTCAACCCGACCGAGACGGCCGACAACCTGAAGAAGCATGGCGGCTTCATTCCGGCATTCGCCCCGGCGAGCGGACGGCGGAATATCGACTATGTACTGTCGCGCATCACGGTCGTCGGCGCAGCCTACATCGCGCTCGTCCTGTCTGATCCCGGAAATCCTGATTTCCTATGCATCCGATCCCATTCTATTTCGGCGGAACCTCGCTCTTGATTGTCGTCAGTGTCACGATGGATACTGTGGCGCAGGTGCAGGGCTATCTCTTGCATCAGTATGAAGGTCTGATCAAGCGCTCGAAACTGAAAGGCCGTCGCAGATGAGGCTGATTCTTCTCGGGCCACCCGGGGGCAGGCAAGGGAACCCAGGCTCAGCGTCTCGTTGAGAAATACGGGATCGTTCAGCTCTCTACCGGCGACATGCTGCGCGCCGCCGTCGCCGCCGGAACGCCGATCGGTATGAAGGCCAAGGACGTCATGGCGATGGCGGCCCTCGTCAACGACGATATCGTCATCGGCATTATTTCGGACCGGATCGGCCAGCCCCGATGCCGCCAACGGTTTTATCCTCGATGGATTTCCGCGCACCGTACCGCAGGCGGAGGCGCTGGATCGCCTGCTTAAGGACAAGGGGCTGAAGCTCAATTCGGTAATCCAGCTTCGGGTCGACGAGGCGGCGCTGCCGCGGGTCGAAAACCAGATCGCGGAAATGACCGCGCGCGGCGAAACGATTCGCGCCGACGACAATGCAGAAGCTTTGGCGAAGCGGCTGGACGCCTATCATTTGCGCAGACCGAGCCGCTGGTGGATTATTACAGCGACAAGCGGGAGCTGGCGCCGGTCGATGGCATGGCCTCGATCGACGAGGATGACGGTGCAGATCGCCCGGATTCTGGAGCGCAAGCCCGCGCCAGATCGCTCCGCGCCGGCGCTGCAAGAAGGTCGCGCGCAAGACGTCCGCCACCAAGCCGCCGCGTAAGGCCAAGGTTGCCAAGGCCAAAGCGGCGAAGACGGTGAAAAGTCTGAAAAGACAGCCAGGAAGGCGTCCAAGGCCGGAAAATCAGCTAAAGCGGCCAAAGCCAAGACGGCCAAGGCTGGCCGTAAGGCAGTGAAGGCTCGCAAGGGAACCGTTGCTAAGGCCGCCAAGAAAACAGTCAAGAAAACAGCCAAGAAGTCGGTCAAGAAGGCCGCGAAGACGGCCTCCGCAGGTTCCCGGACTGGTTCCAAAGCCCGGAATACGGCGAAGAAAGTCACGAAAAGGTCACCAATGCGCGAGCGAGGCCAGGATCGGTTGACGAAACGCCGCTGGATCCCTTTAATACCCGGACATCCAGTCGGACTGTTTCAGACGATGCCGGGCCCCAAAGTCAACGAGGGGAAGGCGTCGTGTTCGCGTTTGGTGACACGGCGGCTGAAACCGAAAGAAACATCGCCGGATTGCCGGCAGCAGAAACAAGGCCGTGGCCCGTATTGCCGGCGTTAACATTCCGACCAACAAGCGCGTGCTGATCGCGCTCCAGTACATTCATGGCATCGGCCAGAAGACGCGGCCGAGATCGTCCCGAAGGTGAACATTCCCTCTCGATGCGCCGCGTCTCGCAACTGACCGACCAGGAAGTGCTTCAGATCCGCGAAGTGATCGATCGTGACTATCTCGTCGAGGGCGGTCTGCGTCGCGAAGTCGGCATCAGCATCAAGCGGCTGATGGACCTCGGCTGCTATCGCGGCCTGCGTCACCGTCGCGGCCTGCCGGTGCGCGGCCAGCGCCCCACCAAGCGCCCGCACCCGCAAGGGGCCGGCGAAGGCAGTACCGGCAAGAAGAAGTAAGCGGGCGGAGGAATTGCGAATAGAGCGAATAAGAGATTTTTCTATTCGCTATTCATCATTCACTACTCGCTCGAAGCATGATCCGAAAAGAGTGGAAAACAGTTTCCGGGAAAATATCATGCTTAAGAGATCTGGGTGGAGCCGCTGGAATTACGGCAGCGTCGAGATCGTAAGAAAGGTTTTGAAATGGCTAAAGAGGCTGTCGCGCGCGTTCGTCGCCGTGAGCGCAAGAACATTGCTTCCGGCGTTGCGCATGAGGTCGTCGTTCGCCAGCACGACCATCCGCCATCACCGACGCGCAGGGCAACACCATTGCCTGGTCGATGCGGCCGGCACGATGGGTTTCAAGGGTCGCGCAAGTCGACGCCGTATGCCGCTCAGGTGGCGGCGGAAGACGTTTCGAAGAAGGCGCAGGAACACGGCATGCACACCCTCGAAGTCGAGGTTTGCGGGTCCGGAGTTCTGGCCGCAAATCGGCGCTGCGCGCCTTGCAGGCGGCGGGTTTCACGGTGACGTCGATCACCGACGTGACACCGATCCCACTGAACGGATGCCGATGTCGCGCAAGCGCCGGCGCGCGTCTGATTTTTCCTCGCGGGCATTTCGCGCCCGCGAATTCTGCATATTGCGCGGGCTTGTCCGCGGCCTCAACGTGATGGGTGAACAGAGTGACGATCCCAGAGAAAAACTGGCAAAGGCTGATCCGTCCGAACAAGCTTCAGGTGACAGCCGGCAACGATCCGTCGCGCGTCGCAGCCATGCCGGAGTACTTGAACCGCTTGAGCGCTTCGGCCAGACGCTTCGGCAACGCGCTGCGCCGCGTCCTTCTGTCGTCGCTGCAAGGCGCAGCGGGGTACAGTCAGTTCACATCGATGGCGTGCTGCACAATTCTCGATCGCCGGCGTCGCGAGGACGTGACCGATCATTGCTGAACATCGGGACATCTCGATCAAGATGCAGGGCGAAGGCCCCGAAGCGGATGGTCGTGAAGAAGCAGGGTCCCGGCGTCGTCACCGCCGGCGACATCCAGACCGTCAGCGATGTCGTCATTCTCAATCGAGGATTGCAGATCTGCGCTGGACGAGGGCGCGGAGATCCGCATGGAGTTCACCGTCGCCCGCAGCAAAGCTGTGTTGCCGCCAGCGCAACCGCCCCAGGATGCGCCGATCGACTGATCCCGGTCGACAGCCTCTATTCGCCGGTCAAAGAAGGTCTCGTATCGCGTTGAAAATACGCGCGAAGGCCAGATCTCGATTACGACAAGCTGACGCTTACGGTCGAAACCAACGGTGCGGTCACGCCGGAAGGCGCAGCAAAGCGCCGCGCGCATCTTGCAGGACCAGCTGAACGTCATCGCTCGTGAACTTCAGAGGCCGCGCAAGGAAGTCGCGCGGGAGATCATTCCGGATCTCGCCTTCAACCCGGCCTTCCTCAAGAGGTGGACGAACTCGAACTGTCGGTTCGCTCGGCCAACTGCCTGAAGAACGACAACATCGTCTATATCGGCGACCTCGTGCAGAAGTCGGAAGCGGAAATGCTCCGCACCCCGAATTTCGGCCGCAAGTCGCTGAACGAGATCAAGGAAGTGTTGGCGCAGATGGGCCTGCATCTCGGCATGGAAGTGCCGGGCTGGCCGCCAGGAGAACATCGACGAACTCGCCAAGCGGTTTGAAGATCACTACTGAGGAAGCGAATAGGGAGTGGCGAATAATGAACTCTATTCGCCAATTCACCACTCGCCAATATGGGCGAACGCAGGCAGCCCACCTGAACAGGTCCGACCGCGGTCGGTCGAGAGATTGAGGATAGAGAAATGCGTCACGGGAAAAGTTCACCGCAAGCTCAACCGCACCGCCGAGCATCGCAAGGCGATGTTCGCCAACATGTCGGCTTCGCTCATCAAGCATGAGCAGATCGTCACGACGCTGCCGAAGGCGAAGGAGCTCGCCCGATCGTCGAGGAAGCTGGTGACGCTCGGCAAGAAGAACGGCCTTTCGCTGCGCCGTCAGGCCGATTTCCGAGTTGCGCGACCACGATCAGGTCGAAGCTCTTCGACGTGCTGACTCCGCGCTACAAGGACCGTCAGGGCAGCTACACCCGCATCATCAAGGCCGGTTTCCGCTACGGCGACAGCGCGCCGATGGCGTGATCGAGTTCGTCGATCGCGACGAGGACGCCAGGGCAGGATTCGGTGCAGACCGCGGACGCTGACGCGGCCTGATCGGCCGCACCCAACCAGGGTTTGCGAGCGGCTGTCGAGCCGCCTTTTTTGTTTTGCCGCTCTGATCGCGGCCGTTGCCGAGTGAATAGGCGTGGGTTTCGCGGCCGATCCCGCCTTCAAATAGGGTCATGCGCCGCTATATCTGAGCCAGGATCGCGGCTCGCCGCAGCCGCTTCCCGGAGACCGTTCGCCATGTCATTCGCATCGCGCTTGTCCGTTGCGGCCCTCATGCTTGTCGCGGCGCTTGGCTCCGCCGAGGCTCCAGGACCGGCGCGTGCCGTCCTCGCCCGCTGAGCTGAAACTGTCTTCCGCCGATCATTGTGCAGCGGACGACGCCCGGCGTCGTCAACGTCTATGCGGCCAGATGGTCCAGAACCGCAACCCGCTGCTGGCGATCCGATCTTTCGTCGCTTCTTCGGCATTCCGGGCAACCAATCGCCCGAGCAGATGCAGCGCTCGCTCGGCTCCGGCGTCATCGTCGATTCGTCCGGCCTCGTCGTCACCAACAACCATGTGATCGAGGGCGCGGACGGTGCGAAGGTGTCGCTCGCCGACAAGCGCGAGTTCGAGGCCGAGATCGTGCTGAAGGACAGCCGCACCGATCTCGCCGTGCTGCGCCTGAAAGCGCCGCGCGAAAAATTCGCGCGCTGGAATTCGCCAATTCGGACGAACTGATGGTCGGCGACGTGGTGCTGGCGATCAGCAACCCGTTCGGCGTCAGCCCAGACCGTCACGCACGGCATCGTCTCGCGGCGCTTGCACGCACGCAGGTCGGCATCACCGACTATCAGTTCTTATCCAGACCGATGCGGCGATCAATCCCGGCAATTCCGGCGGCGCGCTGGTCGATCTGACCGGCAAGCTGATCGGCATCAACACCGCGATCTTTTCGCGTTCGGGCGGATCATAGAGCATCGGCTTCGCCATCCCCGCCAACATGGTCCGTGTCGTCGTCGCCTCGGCAGAGCGGCGGCAGCGCCGTGCGCCGGCCGTGTCGGCGCACGCTTGCAGGCGGTGACGTCGGAGATCGCCAGATCGGGCTGCCGCGGCCGGCCGGAGCGCTTGTGTCGAACGTCGCAAGGAGAGCCCGGCGGCGAAGGCCGGGCTTCGCCTCGGCGAATCTCATCACCGCCATCGACGGGCAGGTGATCGACGATCCGAATACGGTCGATTACCCGCTTCGCCACGCGGCCGCTCGGCGGCACGGCGCAAAATGGCCATCGTTCGCGCCAATCGTCCGCAGCGGCTGACGATCGCGCTGGAGACGGCGCCGGACTCGGCCGCGATGAGATCGTCATAAAATCCGCGCTCGCCGTTCCGGGCGCGAAGGTGTCCAACATTTCGCCGGCCGTCGCCGACGAACTGCGGCTGGATTCCAGCATTGAGGGCGTGGTCATCATCGGCCTTGAGGATGATGCCCGGCAGTCGGCGTCGGCTTCCGCAAGGGCGACGTCATTCTGAACGTCAACAACAGCGGATGCTGACGACGGGCGATCTGGAGCGGATCGCACGCGAACCATCGCGCCTGTGGCGGATCACGGTGCTGCGCGAGGGGCAACAGATTTCCGTGACCCTCGGCGGATAGAGCCTGATCCCGAAAAGTGGGAACCGGTTTTCGGGAACGATTATGCTCAGGCAAGAATATCAGGGGTTAAACTAATCCGCCCTGAACGGATGACGCGCTGACGGGACGCCGTCTTTGCCTGGTCGCGATGTGCCGGGCGTCGGGATTTTTGATGACGAAGCGATCGAACCAGGAGAGCCGCTCGCTTTTTTCCGCGGCCGGTCTTGAGCACGACGCGCCGCGGCCGCTCGCGGACCGGATGCGGCCGCGCACATTGGCCGATGTCGTCGGCCAGGAGCGCATCCTCGGTCCCGACGGCGCGCTCACGCGCATGCTGGAGACGCGCACGCTGGGCTCGCTGGTGTTCTGGGGACCGCCGGGCACCGGCAAGACCACGGTGGCGCGGCTGCTTGCGGACGCGACCGATCTGGCGTTCGAGCAGATATCGGCGGTCTTCTCCGGCGTCGCCGATCTGAAGAAGGTTTTCGACGCGGCGCGCGCGCGGCGCGAGATGGGCAAGGGGACGCTTCTGTTTGTCGACGAGGTGCATCGCTTCAACCGCGCGCAGCAGGATTCGTTTCTGCCGGTGATGGAAGACGGAACGGTGGTGCTGGTCGGCGCGACCACCGAGAATCCATCGTTCGAACTGAACGCGGCGTTGCTGTCGCGGGCGCGCGTGCTGGTGTTCCAGTCGCTGGATGCGGAGGCGGTGGAGCGGCTGTTCGCCCGCGCCGAAGCCGAGGAGGGGCGCAAGCTGCCTCTCGACGCCGAAGCGCGCGCTTCGCTGGCGCGAATGGCCGACGGCGACGGTCGGGCGGCGCTGACGCTGGTGGAGGAAGTCTGGCGCGCCGCGCGCGAGGGCGAGGTCTTCACCGCCGAGCAATTGCAGGGCGTGCTGCAACGGCGCGCGCCGATCTACGACAAGAAGGCCGACGGCCATTACAACTTGATTTCGGCGCTGCATAAATCCGTGCGCGGCTCCGATCCCGATGCCGCGCTGTATTATCTCGCGCGCATGCTCGACGCCGGCGAGGACCCGCTGTTCCTGGCGCGGCGGATCGTGCGTATGGCGGTCGAGGATATCGGCCTCGCCGATCCGCAGGCTCTGGTCGTCGCCAACGCCGCCAAGGATGCTTACGATTTTCTTGGATCGCCCGAAGGCGAACTCGCCATCGCGCAGGCTGTGCTTTATGTTGCGACCGCGCCGAAATCGAACGCGGCTTATAAGGCCTTCGGGGCTGCGAAGCGCGCGGCGAGGGATAACGGCTCGCTGCTGCCGCCGAAGCATATTCTGAATTCGCCGACCAAGCTGATGAAAGCCGAAGGCTATGGCGACGGCTATGCCTACGATCACGACACGCCGGACGGGTTTTCAGGGCAGGATTACTTCCCCGAAGCGATGGGGCGGCAGACTTATTACGATCCGACGGAGCGCGGCTTCGAGCGTGAA
>JAWKWT010000010.1:0-188437 GCA_041397365.1 Xanthobacteraceae bacterium | reverse complement strand
TCCGACGCGCCGGCGATGAACACCGGAATGCCGTTTGTCTGATACGGCTTGAGCTGCGAAAAGCCGCGCTTCACCTGATAATATTTGCCGTCATAGTCGAACGGCGCGGCGCTGGTCCATTCGGCGCGCACCACGTCGAGAAACTCGCTGGTGCGCGCGTAGCGCTCGTCCTTGTCGTCGATCGTGTTGCCGTCCTGCGCCAGTTCCACCGAATCGCCACCGGTGATGACGTTCAACGAAATCCGTCCCCTGGTGAGATGATCCAGCGTCGCGAATTGCCGCGCGAGCAGCGTCGGCGCGGTGAAACCCGGCCGCTGCGCGATGAAGACATTCAGCCGCTCGGTCACGGAGGCGACGTGCTGGCCGACCTGCAAGCAATCCGGCAATGTCGAGTGGAACGCGAGCAGCGCTCGGTCGAAGCCGGCGTTTTCGTGCGCCTTCGCCAGCGTCTCGATATAGGTGACATCGAGCAGCGGCCCGGTGCGCGGCGTCGTTTCCGAGCCGTTATTGTTTCCGATGAAACCGATGAATTCGATTGGCGTTTCGGGGGATGCTGCAACGGGCATGGCGCTTCTTTCGGATGCTTGTTGACCGTGCCCCGAAGGATGCGGCTGCAAGCCGCTTTCGTCAATGAAAGCGTTTCCCCTTTTGCGACCGCCCCGTGGCGCAAATCGTCTTCGCAACCGCACACAGACAGGCGGATGTCACCGCCCGCCCGAAATCATGCCGCCTTGCTCTCGACGATCATGTCCTCGACATCGCGCAAGCGGTCCTTGCCGAAGAAGATTTCGTCGCCGACGAAGAAGGTCGGCGAGCCGAAGGTGCCGCGTTCCACCGAGTTCTGCGTGTTGGCGACGAGCTTGTCCTTGACCGCCTGATCCTGAATCAGCGCCGAAAGTTTGTCGGCGTCGAAGCCGCGCTCCTTCCACGTCGCCGTGACGATCGCCGGATCGTCCATCTTGCGCGGCTCCGCCCACATGAAGCGATACATCTGATCGACATAGGGTTTGAAGATGCCGAGCTGTTCGGCGGCGACCGCGCCGCGCATCATCATCAGCGTGTTGACCGGAAAGTTCGGGTTGAACTTGAAGGCAGCCGTGACGCTGGATGAAGCGCTGCATCTCCAGCCGGCCATATTCGACGGCTCTTGATGCCGGCGTTCGCTTCTCCCGGCGAGAGCGGTTGTTGGTCGCCTGAACACGCCGAGCAGCACCGGCACATAGGCGAAGGTCACGCTGTGCGCTTCTCGATCTCCGGGATCACCAGATGCGCGAGATAAGCGCGTTCGGCGAACCGAAATCGAAGTGGAATTCTACCTTGGGCATGGTCTCACCATTTCTCGCCGAATGGACGGATTTCGTGCTCGAAGCTCCAGGCGTCGCGCGGCTGCGTGTAGAGCTGCCAATAGGCGTCGGCGATCGACTCAGGTCGCATCAGCCGGCCCGGCGGCAGGTTTTCCAGCGCCGCCTCACCCTCGCGCGCCTTGATGCGCTCGCGCACGAAGGCCGTGTCGACGCCGGCATCGATGATGAGATGCGCGACATGGATGTTCTTCGGCCCCAGTTCGCGCGCGGCACTCTGCGCCACCGCGCGCAGGCCGAATTTGGCGCTGGCGAACGCCGCGTAACCTATGCCGCCGCGCAGGCTCGCCGTCGCGCCTGTGAAGAAGATCGCGCCGCGCCCGCGTGGAAGCATCAGCCGCGCCGCCTCGCGCCCCGTCAAGAAGCCGCCATAACAGGCCATCTCCCAGACTTTTCGGAACACCCGCTCAGTGGTCTCGGCGAACGGAAAGTTGACGTTGGCCCCCACATTGAAAATGCAGACGTCGAGCGGCGCGGTTTCGTCGGCCTCCTTCAGGAAGGCGGCGACGTCTTCCTCCTTGCGGCCATCGACCGAACGCCCGAACGCCTTGCCGCCCGCGGCTTCGATCTCCGCCACCAGCGGCGCGAGCTGATCGCCGTTGCGTCGGCCTGCGAACACCGTGAACCCTTCGGCGGCGAATTTCTTCGCGATCGCAGCGCCGATGAAATCGCCCGCGCCGACGATCGCGGCTGACGCCTGTCGATTGACCACTTGTCGATCCGCCATGGTGTTTCCCTGAACCCGTTTTCTTTAGAATGATGACCATCATCCGTCAGGTCAAGCGATTTCGGCGACGGGTTCGGCGAGGCCGGGCCGATTGTCTTGCCGGTTCGCGAAGATAGAATGCCGGCATGCAGCTGCGCGCCCCAAACCCGGACGAAGCCGAACGGCTGACCGAACTCTGCCTTCGCTCGAAGGCGGTGTGGGGCTACGACGCCGACTTCATGCAGGCGTGCCGCGCGGAATTGACGATCCGGCCGGCGGATCTGGCGCAAAGCGCCTTTCGCGTGGCGATGATCGACGGCGAGATCGTGGGCGTCGCCCAGATCGCGGTCACAGGTGACGACGCCGAACTCGCGAAGCTCTTCATCGCGCCGGGCGCGATCGGCACCGGCGTCGGCAAAACCCTGTTCGCCTGGGCCGTCAATGAAGCACGCGCCGGCGGCGCGATGCAGCTATGGATCGAGGCCGATCCGGATGCGGCGGCGTTCTATCGGCGAATGGGCGCGACTGACGCCGGCTCAGTACCGTCCGGCAGCATCCCCGGACGGTTTCTCCCGCGCCTGCGATTCGATCTTCAGGCGTAGCGTTTTCAGACCGACAAAAGCCACCGCGCCGGGGCGATGGCCTGTCATCAACGAAAAGAGAAAATCAGCGCTTCTTCACGCGCGCCTTGCGGGCAGCGTAGCGCGCATCGCGCTCGGCCTTCTTCTGCGCTTCTTCTTCCTTCTCGCGCTCCTCGCGCTCGATCCGTTCGCGGTCCTTGCGATCCAGCTCTTCCTGAAGCCGGCGGGCGGCCTCCTGCCGCTCGATCTCGTCGAGCCGAGCCTTCTCGGCCGCGGCGGCTTCCTTCGCCGCCTCGCGCTCGGCGCGCGCGGCGAGCATAGCCTCGCGCTCTTTCTTCTTGGCTTCGTATTCGGGATGTCCCGGCCCCGGCTTGGCCTTGAACTTCTCCAGCAGCGCTTTCTTCGCGTCCATCGCCGCGCGTTGGCGATCGTCAAATTTCGGGTCTTTGAAGCCCATTACCTGTCGTTACCGATTTTGAGGAATGTCCAGGGTGATTTGCCGCGCAGCGCGCGGATTTTCAAGAGGCGGAGGACTGCTTTTTCTCAGGGCCGGCTTGCGCGGGGCGAGCGCCCGCACTGTCCCGGATCGGGATCCTAGCCCACGCGCGGCTCGATCAGGATGCTCTGCACCGCCCGGCCGAAATAACCCTGGGAATCGCCCAGTTTTCCACAGGCGATGCCGCTGCCGTCCGGCCCGAGCCATGTCTCGGCGTCCAGCAGCACCCAATCGCCGACCGGGTCTCGTGCCAGATTCACCGACAGATCGCCGTTGACGAAGGTCCAGGCGCGGAAATCCAGCACCGACGACACCCCGTTGCAGAAATCGGCGGCCACCACCGCGCGCATCGCCGGCGAGTTCGCCCGGCCCTCGACGATCGGCCGTTCGAGCCGAAACCAAACCGCCGCCGGGCCGGGCTTGTTGAACCCGCCCTTCACCACCTGCATGCTCAGGCAGCCCATGAACGGGTTGTCGGTGATTTTTCCCAGCGCCCGATGCCCTTGATCCGGGGGCGGCAGCGTGACGACCGGATTTTCAGCCGTGTCGGGCAATTCGACCGCTTCGCGCCGGATCTTCAGCACCGAGCCGCGAACGGCCAGCTTGCCGCCCGCCAGCAGGTCGACGCTGCAAAGCTGGATCTTACGGCCCTCGCGCCGGATTTCCGTCCTCACCTCCAGCGGCGCGACCGGCAGCGGCCGCATCAGGTCGACCGTCAGCCGCGCGATCCGCATCGGCGCGGGCGTCGGCATCTGCTCGGCGACCGCGACCACCAGCGCCGACGGGGCGGAGCCGTGCTGCAAATTGATGTCCCACGGGCCGCCGGCCATCGGGCCCGTCAGCACCTGCGTCCCATCGAGGCGATACACACTGTCCATCGGTTCGGATATCCGTCTGCGGCCGGCGAGAGATCGTTCGCAGCATTCGCTTGATATTTGTGCAGGCGTCAAGCTGCGGGCAATGCCGCACGCAAGAGCCGCGCCATCGGCGCTCAGCGCCTACGGGCGCATAAGGGCCGGCGTCATTCCAACTTCACATTCGCGGCCTTGATCACCTCGGCATTCGCCGCGAAATCAGACTTCAGAAAAGCCGCCATCTCCGCGGGGGTTTGCAGCGGAACGTTGACGCTGATCTCACGCATGCGCTTCTTCATGTCATCGGTGTTGGCGATTTCGACGATCTTGGCATTGAACGTCTCGATAATGTCCTTCGGCGTCCCCGCCGGCGCATTGATCGAGTACCAGATCGGAACGTCCGCGTTCGACAGACCCAGTTCCGTCAAGGTCGGCGTTTCCGGGAAGTCCGGCGAGCGCGTCGGGTAGTTGATATTGAGCAGGATCAGCCTGCCGGCTTTCACATGCGGCAGCACGTTGATCTCGTTCATCATCTGAACATTGCCTGGCAAGAGATCATTCAGGGCGTCGGCGCTACCGCGATAAGGAACGTGGGTGATATCGATGCCGGCCTTGTATTTCAGCATCTCGATCCGCATATGCGCCGAACTGCCGAGACCGGCTGAGCCGTAATTGAGCTTGCCCGGATTTTTCTTGGCGTAGTCGATCATCTCCTTGAAGGTCTTCACGCCCACCTTCGGGTGAATCACGAAGCCGCAGACGAGATCGCCGACGCGGCCGACCGGCGTAAAATCCTTCTGCGCATCATAGGGCAACTTACGCAGGCTCGGCAGCACGGTCAGCGGACCGTTCGGCGTCAGCAGAAAGGTATAGCCGTCCGCCGGCGCCTTCGCGACGGCTTCGGTTCCGATCATGCCGCCCGCGCCGCCGCGGTTGTCGATGACGAAGGGATGCCCGAACGCCTGGCTGAGCTTGTCCGCCCAGGGTCTTCCGATCAGATCGGTCGCGCCGCCCGGCGCATAGGGAAGGATCAGCCGCACCGGCTTGTTGGGCCATGCCGACGTCTGCGCCGAGACCTTCGGGATCGAGAGGGCGCTGACGGCCGCAGCACCGGAGAGCTTCAGGAATTGACGACGCTTCATGATCGGCTCCTTGCAAATGAATTGAGGTCCGGAAGCTTTCCAGTCGCGGCGTCATTCCAGCTTGATGTTCGCCGCCTTGATCAGAACCGCGCTTCTGTCGGAATCCTCTTTCCAGAAGGCCGCAACCTCGTCCGGCTTCTGCAACGGGATTTCGACGCTGATGTCCCGCATCCGCTTCTTCATGTCGTCCGTCGCTGCGATTTCGAGCATCTTGGCGTTCAGCTTCGCCATGATCTCCTTCGAGGTGCCGGCGGGCGCGAGAACCGAATACCAGAGGGGCGCATCCGAATCCTTCAGCCCCAGTTCCGTCAGCGTCGGAACGTTCGGGAAATCCGGCGAGCGAGTCGGGTTGTTGACGTTGAGCAGGATCAGCTTGCCGGCCTTCACATGCGGCAGCGGATTGATCTCGTTCATCATCTGGATGTTGCCGGGCAAGAGATCGCTTAATGCATCCGCGCTGCCGCGATAAGGCACATGCACGATGTTGACGCCGGTCCTGTATTTCAGCATTTCCAACCGCATATGCGTGCCGGTCGCGAGGCCCGCCGAGCCGTAATTGAGCTTGCCGGGATTCTTTTTCGCATAGTCGAGCATTTCGCCGAATGTCTTGGCGCCGACCGACGGATGAATGACGAAACCGCAGACAAGATCGCCCGCCCGCGCGATCGGGATCAGATCCTTGCCCGGCACGTAGGGCACCTGCCGCAGATGCGGAAGCACAGTCAGCGTTCCGTTCGGCGTCACAAGGAAGGTGTATCCGTCGTTGGCCGCCTTGGCGGCGGCCTCGGTGCCGATCATGCCGCCGGCACCGCCGCGATTGTCGACGACGAATTGCTGACCGAACGCCTGGCTGAGCTTGTCCGCCCATGGACGCGCGATCAGGTCGCTCGCGCCGCCGGGCGCATAAGGCACGATGAGCTTGACCGGCCGGTTGGGCCACACGGACTCTTGCGCCGACACGTAAGGAGCGGAGAGCCCGCTGAGGCCGGCGACGCCGGCCAGCGTCAAAAACTCGCGACGTTTCATTTCAAATTTCTCCCGGGTAAAGTCGTCCGACGTTGTTTTATGTCGGTATCATGGCGGCAACTCACTCCAGCTTGATCTTCGCGCTTTGATAACCTCGGCGTTGAGCGATGTCCTTCTTCAGGAAATCCCAGCATTTCGTCCGGCGTCAGCAGGATCGACGCCGAGCTGGCTCTGCAGTTGTTCGCATTCGCCCTTGCCGATCTCCGACCTTGGCGTTAGAATTTCTGAACGATATCGGCGCGGGCGTGCTCCGTTTGCGCTCTGGATCGAAAGTACCAGCTTTCCTCGGTACGTCGGAGTTGGGATAGCTGTTTTCCGGTCGCGCCGAATGCCGGGCCATTCGGCCGAGCGCCGCGGCGAATTCGGTGGTTCAGGCAGGATCAGTTTTCCGGGCCCGCACAGGCAGCGGATTGATCTTGTTCATCATCTGATGCGTTAGTTTTGGCGATGTCGCTGAGCGATCGGGCGCTGCCACGATACGCACATGATGGTATTTCCACGCCCGCAGAACAGCATCTGACCTGCATACGGTGCGTGGATAAAGCTGCTGCGCCGGCCGAGCCGACAATTTTCCGGTTCTTTGGCGTAGTCGAGTAAGTTTCCGGCGAATGTTTTGACGCCGACCGACGGATGCACGACGAAACTGAAACAGATCGCCGGATCACGCGGCAGGTGGGCAGCGCGCGACACCGGTGGAAACTCTTCATCAGTCAGGCACCAAGTGGGCCGCCGGAAGATGTTCAGCGTCGCGGGCGGATGGCGTCAGCAGAATGGGTGGTTATCGGCGGGCGATTTCGCCGCCGCCTCGGTGCCGATCATGCCGCTGGCGCCGCCCCTGTTCCTCGGCGACGAAGTGGTTGCGCGTTCCGAATGCCTGGTTGAGCTTCAGCCAGCTCAGGTCGGCGCTCGATCGGTCGTCGCCCTGCCCGGCGCATAAGGCAGGATCAGTTTACCGGGCCGGTTCGCCGGACCGCCTGCGCCGACGCCGTTCTTGTCGAGAAACCGCTTATGAGCGAAACGCCGCCAATCGCAGCAGCGCCTGACTTTCAGAAAATCACGACGCTCATCAAATCCCTCCCAAAGTTCTGACGGTTTGGGTTTGACGGCTTGGCTGCCGCTGCTTATTGGCCGGATCGCACCATTCGCGTCCGGCATTGTCAACGGTATTGCCTCTCAACGTCACGTCAGCGGCATCGCTGACCGCCCGACCCGCTGTTACTTCAGGTCGCGTCCAGCACCTCGCGCAGGAGTTCTTTCCTGACGAATTCCTGCTTCGGATCGCGTTGAAACGCCGCTGACGCCGCAGGATCGTCTCGGCAAGCGTGCTGCGGATATCGATGACAGCTGGTCGGGTATGCCGATCGAGGCGAACACACGCGCCCAGCTCGTCCGCGCCAGCTCGGTCCGGCGCGGTGGCGACCGATCGGTTATCCTTCCAGCAGACGCCAGCCGAGCGCTCTCAAGGATCGCGATTACCGCTTCCGGATCGCGCGAGCCGGTTTGCGCATGACCACCGGTCACGCGCATGCCGCGCCTTGCGGAGACTCTCATGCAAGCTTTCGAAACAGCGCGGCGGCGTAAGCATAGACCACGCGGCTGGTTCGGGTCGCCGCGGGACCGGCGACGCGCCGTCATCGACCTCGCGGCCTTGAAGGAAGGTCGAGGCAGAGATCGATCCGGGCTCCGGCGTCGCAGCAGGGTCCTTCAGCGCCGCGGCAGCGCCTCATTGACGATCTCGAAGGCCCTTCGCTGCCGGTTGAAATCGGCGAGCGCCGTCGCGCGTGCGGTCACCTATTCATGACGCGCCAATAGACGCCGCCGCTGGCGAGCACCATCGATACCGACGCGGTCAACAGCGCGTCCTGATCCCAGAACAGCGCGACCGGGCGCGTCTTTCGGATCGAAGAACTCCATCCGCTTTCTCCCGGCTGCGGCGATTTCATCGGCGAGCCTGCAGCGATTCTGCGCCGAGGAGCCGGCCGTCAGGATGTTGATGATCGAATTTTCGGCGCCATCAGCTCAACACGGTACGCCGGCGGATATTGCGTAATCAGCTTTTCGACCGGCTCCTTCCGCAGAGATGAGACGATGCGCACCCTGAATGATGCTGCCGGCGCCGATCGCGATCAGAATATCCGCCTTGGCATCGCGCGCCTGTGCCAGCGCGGCCATGACGTCGGCATAGGGCGTGTCCTTGCCGATCTCGTCATACATGCCGGCAAAGTTCGCCGAGCAGCTTCGCGCACGCGCGCCACGAGCGGCGTTGCGCGAGACCGAACGGGCCGCAGATGATGAAGGCGCGCTTGGCGCGATTACGCCCGACTTCGCCCGGCAGGTTCTCCAGCGCATCCTGCTCGCCATAGACGCGGACCGATAAGAGACGAGGCGAAAGTCGCGTGTGGACGATGTCGGTCATTGTTCGAGTTTGACCTTCGCGGCCTTGGATGAGTTCTTCGTTGTTTTTCATACCGTTGTCCATGAACGCCTTGATTTCGGCGGGCGTGCCGGAACGCGGCGCCGCACTGACCTGACGCATCTTCGCCTTCATCGAATCGGTCGCCGTGATTTCGGTGACCTTGGCGTTAAGCTTCTCGATGATCTCGCGGTTCGTTCCGGCAGGCGCCCAGATCGCATACCAGCTCGGCAGATCGGAATTCGGGTAGCCGCATTCGGTCAGTGTCGGCGTGTCCGGGAATTCCGGCGAGCGCTCCGGCGAGTTCATGCACAGAAGATTCAGCTTGCCGGCCTTGGCATGCGGCAGCCCGTTGATCTCGCACATCATATGGATGTTGCCGGGCAGCAGGTCGTTCAGAGCGTCGGCCGCGCCGCGATAGGGCACATGCAGGATATCGACGCCCGCGCGGTATTTCAGCATCTCGATCCGCATATGGTGCTGGATGCTGCCGAGACCGGCGGAGCCGTAAACCAGCTTTCCGGGATTCGCCTTGGCGTATTTGACCGTCTCTTCCATGGTCTTCACCCCGACGGACGGGTGGATCACGAAGCCGGCGATGCTGTCGCCGATGCGGGCCACCGGCTCAAAAAATTTTTCCGCGGATCATATGGCGTCTGGCGCAGCAGCGGCAGGATCGACATCGCCGCGGACGGCGTGAGCAGGAAGGTGTAGCCGTCCGGCGCAGACTTCGAGGCGGCCTCGACGCCGATCATGCCGGCCGCGCCGCCGCGGTTTTCGGGAGGGCGACCGGCCGAACGCCTGGCTCAGCGCATCGGCCCACGGACGGCCGATGATCGCCGCGCCGCCCGGCGCGTAGGGAATGATGAGCTTCACCGGCCGGGTCGGCCATGCAGCCGCCTGCGCCGAAGCCGACTGATTGCGTGGCCTGATGCGGGCGACGGCCGCCGCCGACAGTTTCAGGAAATCCCTTCGTTTCATGATCGATCCTCCTCGGTTAGTGTTCTTGCTTTGCTGGCGGATGTCATTCCAGCTTGATGTTGCCGTCTTGACGGCTGGTCGCTGCCGCGGCGCGCAGCCGATTGCAAATCCTCATTCCTGGAAAGCGACTCTCCGCTTCTTGCGAATATTCGGCGCGATCACGATCAGCAACAATGCCGCCAGGATCAGGAAGGTCAGCGAAAGAGGGCGTTCGAAGAATACCATCGATCGCCGCGCGACAAGAAGCATCGTCTGCCGCATATAGACTTCCATCAACGGCCCGAGGATGGCCGAGCAGCAGCGGGTAAAGCGGCTCGCAATCCAGTTTCAATAGCAGATAGCCGAACACGCCGAAGAAGGCGATCAGCATCACTTCCTCCGCAGCGTTGTTCAGGCTGTAGGTGCCGATGCGGCAGAAGAACAGGATCGCGATGGCCAGCAGCCGATAAGGCAATTCAGCAGCATAGGACCCAGACGCTGATGAGCGGCAGATTGAGCACGATCAGCATCAGGTTGCCGATCCACATCGAGACGATCAGCCTCAGACGAGGCCGGCTTCTCTGCTCCATCACCTGCGGGGCCCGGAATGATGCCGGGATCACTGTCATGCTGGGGCCGATCAGCGCCATCACTGCATTGGAAGGAATGCCGAGCGTCAGCATCGGAATGAACGACGTCTGCGCCGCGGCGTTGTTGGCGCTTTCGGGCGCGGCGACGCCCTCGATCGCGCCCTTGCCGAAGCGCTCCGGCGTCCGCGACAGCTTCTTTTCCAGTGTAGGCCGAGAACGAGGACAGCGTCGCTGCCGCCCGGCAGCGTTCGAGGAAACTGCCGAGCGCGGTGCCGCGCAGCACCGGGCCGATCGACTGTTTGATGTCCTGGCGCGACGGCATCAGGCCGGTCACCTGGACGTGAGAAGATCGCGCCGCTCGGTGTTGGTGATTGAGATGATTTCGGCTACGCCGAAGACGCTCACCAGCGGCACGAAACCGATGCCGTCGAACAGCGAGCCTATGCCGAAGGTGAAGCGGGTGTTGCCGGTGTTCACGTCGGTGCCGACTGCGCCCCAGCAGCATGCCGATGAAGATCGAGCCGAGCGCCTTGATCACCGAGGAGCCGCGCGCCAGCACGATCGCGAAGATCAGGCCCAGCGCCATCAGCGAAAATAGTCGGTTGGCCGCGAATTGCTGCGCCACCTTCGTCAGCGGCGGCGCCGCCAGCGTGATGATGATTGTATGACACAGCCGTTGGGCAACAAATTGTTTATAGGCCGCGATGCACGAGCGCGCCGGGACCGCGGTTCTGGCGCGCCATCTGATAGCCGTCGGCATTGCAGACGACCGAGTGCCTTCGCCCGGCACCCACTGAATGGCCGTGGCCGAGCCGCTGATATTGAAGCGCCGTAATGATGCCGGCGAGCATGATGAGCGCCCGGGCGTCAGGTGATAGGTGACGGGCAGCAACAGTAGCGAGCGTCGCGACCGGACCGACGCCGGGCAGCACGCCGATCGCCAGGCCGATGATGGTCCCGGCACAAGCACCAGAACACTTGATGAGATTGGCGACGGAAAATCCGAGCGCAAGATTGTCGAAGATATGGGCCGTTCCATGGCAGCAAATTCCTTTGAGCGGCATTCCGAGGCCGTAGATGAAAAGGCCGAGGCCGATGGCCAGCATCAGCACCATGAACGCCGCGACTCCTTCCAGCGAGTCTCCGGCGTTCCCACGCAGCGATCGTCAGCGAGACGATCATCGCCGCGACGAGGCCAGCGCTATCGATCAGCAGCGAGAACGCGATCGCGGCGAGCGTCACCATCGCAAGCGGCCGCCATGCGAACCGCCTCGATCTCCGGACCGTCGATGAAAAACGCCTTGATCGCCAGCAGCAGGCCGGAGCCGATCAGGCACCAGGCGAGAATTCCCGGCAGGACGCCGGTGCCAGGCCGTTGCGGGGTTCCCATACTGTAGGTGGAGCCTATGTAGAACGCTCCGAGCCCGATCAGCAGAAATAACACGCCGGTCGCGAAATCCTGCTTGCCTTCTCACCCGCACGCTCATGCTGCCCCCCCCCCTGGCTTGCCGTTATCGGCTTGCGAAGCGCGGCCTGCGATGCGCTCGTCTACCTCCGCCGCACCACAAAAACCGCGTCGCACTTTTCTTGTCGTTCATGCGCCCGTCCCCGGCGCAGACGAATCCGTACAATCAACGCTTTCGGCGCGCAACCGCTAAGGGCGCGCGCCGTGCCGCGTCGCGGGACGACACGCCGCATCTGCCGAAAACTTGCGCCGCAAAGATCATGCGGCAGCGGACGGTCGCGCCTTCACGCGCTCGAACCACGCGGTGATATTCTCATTGGCGGGATCGAGCGGCTGACCGACCTTGGCGAAGAACGCAACCATGCAGAACAGCAGAATGTCCGCCATCGTAAAGCGATCGCCGCAGATGTATTGCTTGCCGGCCATCTGACCGTTCAGCCACGCGAGGCGGTCGGCCGCGACCTTCTTCATGCCGGCCGACGCCTCCGGCACCGTGACGATGCGGTCCTGGAAGAATTTCAGACCTTCGCCGTAGCGGAAGCCGTGTCCCAGCGGCTCGCAGATGTTGAGATCGATCCGGCGGGTCCACATGCGGCACTCGGCGCGCTCCTCCGCAGTCGTTCCGATCAGCGGCGGCGTCGGATGCTTCTCCTCGATATATTCGCAGATCGGGATGATCTCCGACAGATAGCCGCCATTGTCGAGTTCGAGCGTCGGCATCTGGCCATGCGGATTCCGCTTCAGATGCGCTTCCTTGCGGTTGTCGCCCGCGCGCAGATCGACGGTCTCGGCCGGCAGGCTGATCCCCTTCTCCGCAAGGAACATGCGGACGACGTGCGGATTGGGGCCTGCGGAATCATAGAGCTTCATACTTCGTTCCTCCCGGCGAGGCGCATTCGCGCCTCTTTGTTGAGGAGGCGAGGTTACGCGCAATCGCGGCAGGAAAGAAAGGGGCGCGGCCGCTCAAATCAGAACGAGATCGATCACCGCCGCATAATGGCATGAGGCCGCCAGCAGCACGAAGCCGTGCCAGATCGCGTTCTGAAACCGCAGCCGTTCCCAGACATGAAAGATGACGCCGGCCGAATAGAGCAGCCCGCCGGTCGCGATCAGCCACAGCGTCGCCGGAGGCAGAGCGGCCGCGATGTTGTCGTAGACCACGATCCCGCTCCAGCCCATCGCCAGATAAAGGACGATCGCCAGCCGGTCGAAACGCCCCGGAAAGAAAAGTTTCAGGACGATGCCGACAATGGCCACGCCCCAAACGCCCGCCATCAGGCCGACCGACGTCGCGCCGAGCGGCATCCTTGCGATGAACGGCGTATAGGTCGCGGCGATCAAGACGTAGATCGCCGAATGATCGAACCGGCGAAGGATCCATTTCCAGCGCGACACCGGCAACAGATTGTAGGCCGCCGACAGCCCCAGCATCGACAGCAGGCCGGCGGCATAGATGGAGACGACGACGATGTCGGGGGCGGTGGCGAAAGTGCAGGCCGTGACGATCAGCACGATGGCGGCGATCATCCCGGCCAGCACCCGATCGCATGCACGACGCCGTCGGCGATGATCTCGTGCCTGTCGTAATTCCAGCGGATGCCGGGTGGCACGCCGTGCAGGAGACTTCGAGGAAGTTGCTTGAAGCGGAAGATCGCCATGAACGGAGTTTGCCGCGCCCGAATGAAGACATCGCGACCGGCACCCGCCGGCGCATTTTTACGATGAGCGGGCGATGTGATCGTTTGATGTCACGGGCTTCACTTTTCGGTCATCCATTGCGCTACCGGCATCACATCGGGAGGCTGCGCGAACGCCGCCGTCCACATATCGACCGCCCATTCGCGGTTCGACGCGCGCTCCTTCACCACCGCCGTGTTGTGGGCGTTCTGAAGCACGAGGAAATTGCCGCGATAGCGGGGATCGCCGACCGTATGATGGCGCAGCATGTTCCAATCCTGCAAGATGACCATCAAGGCGGTGACGTTGCGCGTCGTGTCCCAGCAATCGAAATTCGTCGCGTCGCCACCACGCTGGGAATCCGCCCGCGCCACGCGGACTCCGGTGCCGATCAGCGGCGCGACGCGCTTGTCGAACCAGACCACGGCCTTCTTCAGCGCCGCCCGCTCCGCCGCCGGCGACGCCTTGCCCGCGGCCATGATCGCACCCAGCGCCCGCTTGTCAGCGGCCGTAAAATCGAACAGCGCGCGGCGGCGGCAGACGAAGCCGTAGCAGACCGTCATCGCATTGTTTTTCGGCGGATAGATCGAGACGCTCTCATAGAGCTGCGCCACCGCCGGGCTCAGCTCGACGGCCCCGGCCGGCGCTGCGATCGATGCGGCCAGAGCGGCCAGGCCCATGAGGCGCGAACGATTCATGGGCGGGAAAATAGCCGCCACGGCACGAACCGACAACCCGCCCCTGCCCTACTCCGCCGGCTGCGCGGAAAATTCCGGCTTGCGCTGTTCCGCCGGGAACACGAGCGCGGCCACGACGATCAGCACGCAGAGAGCGGAGAAGACTTTCAGGGTCAGTGCGAAGCCGCCCATCTCGTGCAGCCAGGCGATCAGCCCGACCGCGACGCCGGCGGCCGTGAAGCCGATGAAATAACGCACCGAATACGCGCGCGCTCGCCATTCATCCGCCGTGTATTTGCCGACCATCGCATCGTTGACCGTGACGAGGCCGAACATGCCCATGACGAGGCCGACCGAGACGACCAGCAGCGGCACATTGTTGAACACGGCCGCGCCATAGAGCAGCGGCGCGGGCAGCAGCGCCAGCACGAGGAAAATCTGCTTCAGCGAATATTTGTCGAGCAGTTTTCCGACATTGAACTGCGTCAGCGCGCCGAACACATAGACGCAGGCGGTAATGATGCCGAGCATCGCAGGACTTGTGGTCAGGTCCGACAATCGCTCGGCAAACAGCTTCGGCAGCGCGACGGTCACGGCATTGAAGGTCGTCGAGGATGCGACGACGGCCAGCAGCAGCGAAAGGAACACGCGCCACATGTCGTTCTTCGCAATCCGCACCGTCGCCTGCTGAGTGGCATGGCCGGTCCGCACCTCGTGGTGCACCGCCTTCATGAAGGCGAAGCCGATCCCGACCGTGACGATTCCCGGCAGGATGAACGCCCAGCGCCAGCCGAGATATTGCGCCAGCACGCCCGTCACCAGCGCCGACAGCGCCACGCCGAGATTGCCCCAGACGCCGTTGATGCCGACCTCGCGGCCGATCTTCTCCGCGTAGGAGACGATCATCGCGGTGCCGACCGGATGGTAGATCGAGGCGAAGATGCCGATCGCGAACAGCGCGACGCCGAGCTGCACCGGCGTCTGCACGAAGCCGACGCCGATCATGCTGAGGCCGATGCCGACGAAATAGATCGCGATCATGTGGCGGCGGCTCCAGCGGTCGCCGAGCCAGCCGGTCGCGATGAGCCCGCGCCGAAGGCGCACGAAGCCCGGCGTCGCATAAGGCAGCATCTCCGCGTAACCGAGGCCGAAGGCCGGAGCCATCAGGATCACCGCGGCGGCGAAGATCAGCATCGCGTAATGGTCGATGAAATGCGCGATGTTGACGTAAGTGATGACGGTCTGTGGGCGGTTCATGACAATGCGCTCGGTTTGGCTTCCAGCTTGCAATCAGCGGGTTTGAGGTGTAGTCTGGCGCTTCATCGATGTATTGCCAATGAACATCGCCAAAATGCCAATACTGCTTCCCGTTGATAAGGCCGCCGCAGCCAATGTTCACGCGCTGGCGCGGTCCTATCCAGGCGGCACGCAGCTCGATTTGCACATGCACCGCGAGCGCAGCTGGTTTTGCGGCAAAGGGCGTGATGCAGGTGCAGACGCCGCGCGGCGTCTGGCTGGTGCCGCCCGAACGCGCCGTCTGGGTGCCGCCGCGCCTCGAACATGCAATCGACGTGCTGTCCGACATCGAGATGCGCACCGTCTATTTCGAGCCGCCTGGCTGGCGCGGCAGACGGCACATGTCTCGCTGGCGGTCGAATTCGTGGTGCGCGTCGGTGCGCTGATGCGGGAGGCGGTGCTGGCGATGTTCGAACCCGAATGCGACGCCGCGCTTGTCGATGCTGGCGCAACTCGTCATCAGGATCTGCGCGACGCCGGCGACGCCTCCACCTTCATGCCAATGCCGGACAAAAGGCCCGCGCCGCCGCCATATCATCCTCGCCGACCCCGCCGGCGACAACGACCTCGACTCGCTCGCCGCCGCCGTCGGCGTCTCGGGCCGCACGCTGACGCGGCTGTTTCCGGAGCAGACCAAGCTGACGCTGAAATCGTGGAAGCAGCGCGCCCGCATCATCGCCGCGATCGAACGGCTCGGTCAGCCGGGCATGTCCATCAAGCAGGTCGCGGCCGCGCTGGGCTTTTCCTCCGCCGCCGCCTTCAGCTTCGCCTTCCGCGAGGTAACGGGCGAAACGCCGACGTCGTTCCTGTCGCGGCGGAAGCTGTCGTCATCCTGAGGGTTGATCCGAACTGACTTCCCATCGTCATGGCCGGGCTTGTCCCGGCCATCCACGTCTTTCCGCGTTGAAATTCCAAAGACGTGGATGCCCGGCGTAAAGCCGGGCATGACGGGGAGAGACTGCAATCAATACGAGCAGGATGCGCAAGATCGACGATCACTCCGCCGCCTGCTGTTTCGGAAAGAAGCGGTTCTCGGGACGCGGCAGGCCGAGATTCTCCCGCAACGTCGCGCCCTCATACTCATTGCGGAAAAGCCCGCGCCGCTGCAATTCCGGCACCACCTTGTCGACGAAATCGTCGAGCCCTTCCGGCAGATACGGAAACATGATGTTGAAACCGTCGCTGGCCTCCGTCTCCAGCCATTCCTCCATCTCGTCGGCGATGGTCTTTGGCGTGCCGACCATCGCCAGCCCGGCGAAGCCGCCGAGCCGCTGCGCGAGCTGGCGCACGGTGAGATTGTCGCGCTTGCCGAGCGCGATGGCGCGCTCGCGACCGCTCTGGCTGGCGTTGCTTTCCGGAATATCGTCGGGCAGCGGCTTGTCCGGATCGAATTTCGACGCATCGTGGCCGAGCGCGATCGACAGCGAGGCGATCGCATTGGCGTAGTCCACCAGACTGTCGAGATGCGCGCGCTTCTTCCGCGCCTCCTCGACCGTATCGCCGACGACGACAAAGCAGCCGGGAAGAATCTTCATGTGATCGCGCGGGCGACCGACCCTGTCCATGCGCCCCTTCACATCCGCATAGAACCGCTGGCCGTCCTTCAACGACCCGCCGCCCGAGAACACCGCCTCCGCCGTCTCGGCGGCAAGCTGCCGTCCGGGCTCCGACGCGCCGGCCTGCACGATCACCGGCCAGCCTTGAATGGGCCGGGCGATATTCAGCGGGCCTTTCACCGACAGGTATTTGCCCTTGTGGTTCAAAGCGCGCATGCGCGACGGATCGACATAGATGCCGGATTCGACGTCGCGCACGAACGCATCGTCGGCGAACGAATCCCACAGCCCCGTCACCACGTCGAAGAATTCGCGCGCGCGGACGTAGCGTTCGTCATGCTCCATGTGATCTTCGAGACCGAAATTCAGCGCAGCGTCCGGATTGGACGTCGTCACGACATTCCAGCCGGCCCGCCCGCCGCTGATGTGATCCAGCGAGGCGAAGCGCCTTGCGATGTGATAGGGCTCATCAAATGTCGTTGAAGCGGTCGCCATCAGGCCGATCCGCTCGGTCGCGCCGGCCAGCGCCGACAACAGCGTGAACGGCTCGAACGACGTCACCGTGTGACTTCGCTTCAGCGCGTTGATCGGCATGTTCAACACGGCCAGATGATCGGCCATGAAGAACGCATCGAATTTTCCATGTTCGAGCTTCTGGATGAAACGTTTGATGTGCTGGAAATTGAAATTGGCGTCCGGATATGCTCCGGGATAGCGCCACGCGCCGGTGTGGATGCTGATCGGGCGCATGAACGCGCCGAGCTTGAGCTGACGTTTGGCCATGTCGGAGGTGCCCCTGCATTGTCGTTTGCTGCCGTCGATCTGACGTAACCATCGCGCCGGCCACGTCAAGGCGGCTGTTCCGCCGCCGCCTTTCCGCAAAAGCGGGGCCGCCTGCGCGGATTGTCACTTGCGCTTTCGGCGATGCAAGGGGACATTGGCATGAAATAGAGCATCGGCCGTTGCGGTTCTGCCCAAGAGGCCGGCAAGAAACGTGGAGAAAATAATGACTGACGCGCAACGCGACAAGCCGCCTCGCCGATCGCCAAAAGCTATGACGTCATTGTCGTCGGCGCGGGCTTCGCCGGCATGTATCTGCTGCATCGCCTGCGCGGCCTGGGGCTATCGACCCGCGTGTTCGAGCAGGGCTCCGACGTCGGTGGCACCTGGTACTGGAACCGCTATCCCGGTGCGCGCTGCGACATCGAGAGCATGCAGTATTCCTACTCGTTCTCGAACGAGTTGCAGCAGGAATGGGAGTGGACCGAGCGCTTCGCGGCGCAGCCCGAGATCCTGAAATACGCCAACCACGTCGCGGACCGGTTCAATCTGCGCGGCGACATTCAGTTCAACACCCGCGTCGCCTCGACCGTGTTCAACGAGGACACCGACCGCTGGACCGTCACCACCGACGACGGCCAGCGTTATTCGGCGCATCACGTCATCATGGCGACCGGCTCGCTCTCGAACGCGCGCACGCCCGACTTCAAGGGCCTGTCCAGCTTCAAGGGCAAGACCTACCACACCGGCCACTGGCCGCATGAGGGCGTGGACTTTACGGGTCTCCGCGTCGGCGTGGTCGGCACCGGCTCGTCGGCAATCCAGTCGATTCCGGTGATCGCGGCGCAGGCCAAGCACCTCACCGTGTTCCAGCGCACGCCGAACTTCTCGATCCCCGCGCGCAACCACGACCTCACGCCGGACTATCAGAAATCCTGGAAGGACAATTATCCCGAGCTGCGCCGCCGCGCGCGCGAGGAAACCCGCAACGGCGTCATCGGCGCGCTGCCGAGCAACGGCGCGCTGGAGGACACACCGGAGCAACGGCAAAAGGTTTATGATGATGAATGGGAGCGCGGCGGCCTGCACTTCATGTCGTCCTATAACAATCTCGCGCTGAGCAAGGAGGCGAACGACACGGCGGCGGAATACGTCCGCGGCAAGATCGCCGAGATGGTGAAGGACCCGGCCGTCGCCAAGCTATTGCAGCCGACCACCTATCCGATCGGCACCAAACGCA
The DNA here is from genome assembly GCA_041397365.1 of Xanthobacteraceae bacterium. Taxonomy (GTDB): domain Bacteria; phylum Pseudomonadota; class Alphaproteobacteria; order Rhizobiales; family Xanthobacteraceae; genus P52-10. Next base: position 169,617 of record JAWKWT010000010.1, on the reverse strand, counting down.
TCTGCCTCGACACGGACTATTACGACACGTTCAACCGCGACAACGTCACGCTGGTCGATATCCGCAACGCGCCGATCGAGGAGATCACGCCAAAGGGTCTCATCACCGGCGGCAAGGAATACGAATTCGACGCGATCGTGTTCGCCACCGGTTTCGACGCGATGACCGGCTCGTTCGCCAAGGTCGACATTCGCGGCCGCGACGGGCTGACGCTGAAGGAGAAATGGGCGGACGGCCCGAAGACCTATCTCGGGCTGATGGTCACCGGCTTTCCGAACCTGTTCTTCATCACCGGACCCGGCAGCCCGTCGGTGCTCTCCAACATGATCGTCTCGATCGAGCAGCATGTCGACTGGATCACCGCCTGCCTCGATTATCTGCGCAAGCACAAGGTCGGCGCGATGGAGGCGACACAGCCGGCGGAAGACCGCTGGGTCGCGCATGTCAACGAGGTCGCGTTCAAGACGCTCTATCCGCAGGCGAACTCCTGGTACATGGGCGCGAACATTCCGGGCAAGCCGCAGGTGTTCATGCCCTATATCGGCGGCGTTCAGGTCTATCGCAACACCTGCAACGAGGTGGCGGCGAAGGGCTATGAAGGCTTTGCGCTGACCGCGGAAAAGCAGCGGGCGACGGCGGCGGAGGAAGCCGCCGGAACCGCGCAGCCTCCGATCTCTCATGGCCGGACGAAATCCGGCCATGAGAGCGTTCTATCGGAATAAAAGCACCAATCGCGCCGCGTCGCCGGCCTCGATGTCGCCGGTTCGATCGAATTTTGGCGGTTTGCTGAACCGGACGACAACCCGCAACTGCCATGGTGGCCCCATATCGAGAGGGAGCCATGGGCCAGAACAACTACGATCGAATGCTGGACGCCGTCGCCACGGCGCTGCATTCGACATGCCGACCAGTGACTATATCGAAATCGACGACCTGATGCTTGTGCCGATCGCCGCAGAAACGACAATGATGGCGCGTGGCCGCATCTTCCGTTTCCGGACGGCTGGATCGCCACCAACTGAGGCATGATCCCAAAAAGCTGGGGCGGGTTTACACTTTCCAATTCGATAGAATTGGATGGCGCTTGATCGATCTCCATCATACCCGCGCATAGCCGTTCGAAGAACGGCGGTTCTGCCGAACGCCTATGTCGCGGGTATCCGCTTGTTAACCTTACGTCCGTTCTTCAAACGGCTTAGCCCAACCAACCAAGCTTCCCCGCTTGGGTTTACGCTCCGTTAACTACGCTCCCTTGGCGTATTTGCCGGTCAGTTGCGGCGTCAGTCCTTCAAGTCCCTTCTCCGTGCGCTCCAGCCGCGTCTCGCGCGACCACGTCCGCTTCAGCGCATCGCTCACCTTGAACGACAGGCGTCCCAGTCCTTCCGACTCAAGCTCGACAGTGTCGCCGTCCTGAAACGCGTTGAGGCCACGATGGTTGGTGCCGGTGGCGAGGATGTCGCCCGGATCGAGCGTGTGGATAGCGCTGACCCACTCGATGCAGCGGAATCTTGTGCGCCATATCGTCGGTGTTGAAGTTCTTGCATCAGCTGCCATTGACCCAGAGCTTCACTTGCAGCTTGTGCGGATCGGCGATTTCGTCGGCGGTGACGATGTAGGGGCCGATCGGCGCGAAGGTGTCGCGCGACTTCATCTGGAAGAACACATTGCCCGGCGGCGGCAGACCGCGCGCCGAGCCATCGACGAAATTGACGTAGCCGAAAATGTGCGACATCGCGTCGGCGGCCTTCACGTTCTTCGCGCGCTTGCCGATCACGACCGCGACCTCCGCCTCGCCCTCGAACATCGCTCGCCGGCACATCGGGCAGCACCATTGCCTCGCCGGGTCCGATAATCGCATTCGGTGATTTCGTGAATGCGTTGATCGGCGCGGGCTCCTTGCGCGTGCCGTCCTCCGTAGTTCACGGCCATGCAGGCGATGTTGCGCGGACGCGGCAGCGGCGGACGCACCGTCACGCCGCTGACCGGAGCCCTTGCCCTTGGCTGCGGCCTCTTCGAGACGCGACCGGAACGTGTCGAACTGCTCGATCACACCGGCGATGATGTCGTGCGGTCCGGTACGCGGCAGCGCCTCGGTCAGCGAGGTGACGTCAACGACGTCCTCCCCTTCAGCACGCCGAGACGGAAATCGTTGAAGAACATCAGTTTCATGATTGGGCGCCTCCCGAAGCGCTGATCCGTTGCACGTCCGGCAACTTCGCAGAGAAGCTAGCATCGCGCCGCACGGCGCGGAAGCGTATGCATACGCCATCCAGACCTGCGGCTTGCCGGGTGCCCTCAGCCGGCGATCCTGGCGATGTCGCTGTCGGAATAGCCGAGTTCGCGCAGCACGTCTTTGGTATGCTGGCCGTGCAGCGGCGGCGCGCCGGGGGCGACAGGCTCCTCGCCCAGCCAGCGAAATCCCTCGTTCAGGATCTGCGCCGGTTTGCCTGGCTGCAACGGATGGTCGGCCAGCTTCGCAGCGACCCCACCCGTTCCTGCATACGGACCGTCGAGATAGGACGCGACCGTATGCACCTTGGATGCTGGCACGCCGGCGGCGGTGAGCTTTTCCTCCCACGCGGCCGAGGTGTCCCTGGCGAAGGCGGCGACGAGCTGCTCGCGCAGGGCGTCGCTCGCAAGCCCGGTGAGGAAGCTGTCGCGGCTCGGCGGCACCGTCGGCATCAGCGTCCTGTCGTCGAGAATGTCGGCGCGGCCGAGCACCTGACACAGCGCGCCGAACTGGCCGAACGTGTTCGCGGCCGTCGAAATCCAGCCGTCGGAGGTGGGGAACGTGTCCGCGCCGGGACTGCCGACGAAACCGCGATTGCCGACCCGCGCGGGCGCAACACCCGCCAGCCAGTAATTGGCGACCATGCCGCCCATCAGCAGCGCCGAGGCATCGACCATCGACACGTCGAGCACGATCCGGCCCACATCGCCGCGCGCACGCCGCAGCAGCGCCGCGAGAATGGCCTGCGCGGCCGACATGCCGGTGGCGATGTCGATCACCGGGAAGCCGACCTTGATCGGCGGCGCTTTCGGATCGTCGCCTTGCAGCGACATCATGCCGGTCGCCGCCTGAATGACATGGTCATAGGCCGGGCGCGGCGAGTTCACCCCCAACTGGCCCCAGCCGGAGATCGAGCAATAGACCAGCTTCGGGTTGATCGCCTGCAACCGCTCAGGCGTCAGTCCGAGTTTTTTGGCCTTGCCCGGCCGGAAATTCTCGACGAACACATCCGCCGTCGCCACCAGCTTTTCGACGACCTCGCGTCCCGCATCGGTTTTGATATCGACGACGACGGACCGCTTGCCGGAATTGAGCGCGACGAAACCCGGTGCGAGGCCCTTCATCTCGGGCCGCAGCGCGAGGCCGCGGGTCTGATCGCCCTCGCCGGGCTTCTCGATCTTGATGACCTCCGCGCCCATCATGCAGAGCTGATGCGTCGCGAACGGGCCTGCCAGCACATGCGTCAGATCGATGACGCGCATCCCTTCGAGCGGCCGCATGGTGGTCTCCTTCAGTTGGCTAGAGTCTGATTCAACTGCGTTGAATCAGACTCGTCGTTTATCTTTTGTTTGAGCATGATCTCGTCCGAAAACCGGTTCCCACTTTTCGGGATCATGCTCTAAATATCCCGAACGCAACGAAAGCCGACATGGCCCGTCGTCGTGTCGGGGGTTGACGCGGAGCGCGCCGCGTTGCGGTAGCGCCAGCAATAGGACGGATGACACAGATAGCTGCCGCCGCGCATCACGCGATGCGTGCCGGTGGGCGCGCCGCGCGGATCGACGATCGGAGATTCAGTCACGCCGGCGAAGCGGCGGCTGGTGAACCAGTCCTCGCACCACTCCCAGGCGTTGCCGGCCATGTTGTGCAGGCCGAAACCGTTCGGCGCGAACGAATCCGCCGGTGCGGTGCCATAGAAGCCATCGCTCTTGCTGTTGTCGCTCGGGAACGTGCCCTGCCAGACATTGCAGCGGTGCTCTCCGTCCACCACCTCGTCGTCGCCCCACGGAAAGCGTTTTGCTTCCAGCCCGCCGCGCGCGGCCTTCTCCCACTCGGCTTCGGTCGGCAGTCGCTTGCCGGCCCAGGCGCAGAACGCCAGCGCGTCATTGTGCGAGACCTGCACCACCGGATGCGTCATGCGGTCGGCCAGACCCGACTGCGGCCCGTCCGGATGCCGCCAGTTCGCGCCAAAGACTTGCCGCCACCATGGCGCGGCCGCGACGCCGCGCGTTTCCTCGAAATCGTCCGGCAGCAGCCCTGCGAACACGAACGACCAGCCGATGCGTTCGGCGTCGGTCACATAGCCCGTGGCCTCGACGAAGCGCAGAAACCGCGCATTCGTCACCGCGCAGCGATCGATCGCGAAGGCTTCAAGCTGGACGATGTCGACGGCCCTCGCCGTCGGACGGATGGCCCTCGCGCCGGTCACAGCCATAGGCGAAGGTGCCGGCCGGCACGATCGCCATGTCGGCATCGTTTTGAGCATCGGTTTCACCCGGCGCGGACGCCGGGCGATCGGTCTGGTTCGGTCCTGATGACGACGACGCGGGATCCGGCTGTGCTCCCGGTCCTGCACCGGGTCCGCAACAGGATGCGCCATCGCCGCTCACGGCCGAACCTCTTTGCTCATTGCCGGGACATCTCGACCTTGGCCTCGACCGCCTGCGCCTCGGCTTCGTCCTTGGCGGGACGGCCGGGCATGTCGAACGTCAGCCGCGTGATCTTGCCCTGGAACGTGAACGGCGCCTGATAGTCGTCGCTGACGGCCGAGCCGCCATCATAGCCGGCGTCCATACCATTGGACGAGATCATCCGCAGGATTTTCGGAATCTCGACGCTGCCGCAGGCCACGCCGTCGATCATCACCGTCGCGCGGCCTTTGTCGCCGAGCTTCTCCACCGACACCGACAGCGTCGATTTGCCGGCCGGAACCGGCCGGTCCGACACCGCCTTGCAGTGGTTGGTGAACAGATTGTAGTCGAACACCAGCCGGTCGCCGAGCACATAGAACGCCATGCCGTTATTGCCGGTGCCGAGCGCGAAGATCGCGCCTTCGGCCTTGGCGTGCGGCCGCTCCACTTCCGCCGTGGCGACGAAGCTGCGATTGCCAAGCGCGGGCGAGACTTCGCCGGTCATATGCGCCACCGGCGGATACAGCACGTAGCGCCTGCGGTTGCGCGGCGTCAGCGAACGAGGCGTCGGCCGCCAGAGTTCGGCCTTGCGGTCGTCGAGCGGCAGCGCGCCGTAGCGTTCCGCCTCCGACCACCACAGATCGACCATCTCCTTCAGCTTCTCAGGCTTCTCCTTCGCCAGATCCTTGCATTCGGAGAAGTCCTCGGCGAGGTGATACAGTTCCCATTTGTCCTCATCGAACGGCTTGCCGCCGGGATGATAGGCGACCGCCTTCCAGCCGTCCGCCCAGATGCCGCGGTGGCCGTACATCTCGAAATACTGCACGCCCTTGCGCGACTTCTCGGCCTTCGCCTGCTTCGGGAACGTGTAGGCGAGGCTGACGCCATGGATCGGCATCTGCGCGATGCCGTTCACCGACTCCGGCGGCGTGACGCCGACGATGTCCAGCACGGTCGGCGTGATGTCGGTGACGTGATGGAACTGGTCGCGGATACCGCCGGCGTCGGAAATCCCCTTCGGCCAATGCGCGATCAGCGGATCGCGGATGCCGCCGCCATGGGTGTTCTGCTTGTAGCGCTTGTTCGGCGTGTTGCCGGCCTGCGCCCAGCCCCACGGATAATTGGTCTGCGACTTCGGCCCGCCGATGTCGCCCATGCGCGCGGTGATTTCCTCCAGCGTCTCCGGAATGCCGTTGAAATATTTGAACGTGTCGATCACGCCGAGCGGCCCGCCCTCCTGGCTCGCGCCATTGTCGGACATCAGCAGGATCAGCGTGTTGTCGAGCTGACCGATCTCCGACAGGAACGACACCAGCCGGCCGATCTGCGCGTCGGTGTGGTCGAGGAAGGCGGCGAAAGCCTCCTGAAGCTTCAGCGCCAGCTTCTTCTGCGACTCCGGCAGCTTGTCCCACGGCTCGACGCCGTCATTGCGCGGCGCAAGCTCGGTGTTCGGCGGAATGATGCCAAGTTGCTTCTGCCGCTCGTACCATTGCTGGCGCGTGGCGTCCCAGCCGGCATCGAACCGGCCTTTGTACTTGTCGACATAGGATTGCGGCGCCTGGTGCGGCGCATGCGTGGCGCCGAAGGCGAGATACAGGAAGAACGGCTTTTCCGGCACCGCCGATTTCTGGCTGCGCAGCATCGACGTCGCCTGATCGATCAGGTCTTCGGTCAGGTGATAACCCTGCTCCGGCGTGCGCGGCGCTTCGACCGGATGGTTGTCGCAGTAAAGCTCCGGCGAGAACTGATCGGTCTCGCCCTGGAGGAAGCCATAGTAGCGGTCGAACCCGCGCGACAGCGGCCACTGGTCGAAGGGACCTGCGACCGATGTCTCCTCCATCGGCGTCAGATGCCATTTGCCCACCGCGAAGGTGGAGTAGCCCTGCGGCCGCAGCATTTCGGCCAGCGTGCCTGCATTCTTGGCGACGGTGCCGGTGCAGTTCGGAAAGCCGGTGTTCCAGTTGGCCAGACCGCGCATGCCGACCGAATGGTGATTGCGCCCCGTCAGCAGCGCCGCGCGCGTAGGCGAGCACAGAGCGGTGGTGTGGAAGTTGGTGTAGCGCAAGCCGCCGGCGGCGAGCTTGTCGATATTCGGCGTCTCGATCGAGGAGCCGTAGCAGCCCAGATGCGAGAAGCCGAGATCGTCGAACAGGATGACGACGACATTAGGCGCGCCCTCGCGCGGGCGCGGATAATCCGGCCACCAGGGCTTGGAGTCCGGAATGGTCCGCCCGATCGTTCCCTTGAATTGATGAACCGTCACTGTCTCTCTCCTCGATCAGTCGCCGACGACCAGCACGGCGTCGAGCGCCATCGCGCCCTTGCCTTGCGGCAAAACCACGAACGGGTTGATGTCGATGCTCTCAAGCTTGTCGCCCGCGGACGCCGCAAAGCGCGACAGCGCCACCAGCGCGTCGGCGAGCGTGTCGATGTCGGCCTTCGGCTGGCCGCGCCAGCCGGCCAGCACCGCGCGCGCCTTGATCTGGTCGATCATCCGGTGCGCCTCGGCCTTGTCGAACGGCGCGAGACGGAAGCTCACGTCGCGCAACGCCTCGACCAGAATGCCGCCAAGGCCGAACATCACGACAGGGCCGAACACCGGATCGCGCTGCACGCCCATGATGCATTCGACGCCGCCTTTAATCATCGGCGCGACCAGCACGCCTTCGATCTTGGCGTTCGGCTTCGCCTTCGCCGCCCGCGCGCGCAATTCGTCGTAGGCGGCGGCGACCTGCGCCTTGTCCTGCAAGTTCAGCATCACGCCGCCGATCTCGGTCTTGTGCAGGATATCGGGCGAGACGATCTTGGCGACGACGGGGAAGCCGAAGGATTCAGCGGCTTCTGCCGCCTCGGCCGCGCTGGTCGCCACGCGATGCGGCATCACCGGAATGCCGGCGTCCTTAAACCGCGCCAGCGCACCGGCCTCGCTCACCGTCCCGGCCGGCAGATCGACCCGCGCCAGCGTCTCGCGTTTGGACGGCGCGGCAGTTCTGGCGAAATACGCCAGCGCCGAAACGGCATGCACCGCGCGGCTCGGGTCGGCGAAGGTCAGCACGTGACCTTCGTCCAGCTTCGCGTGAAGCTCTTTTGTAAACAGCGTCGACAGCGCAATGACGCGATCCGGATATTTCGCACGCATGCTGGTGGCGAGTTCGACCACTTCAGGACCTTTCGCCGACAGGCCGGAGGCCGCCTGGAACGAAACGACGCTGTCGTATTGCTGGAGCATCAGGTCGTAGGCGAGCGGCATCAGTTCGGGATCGCCGCCGGCCGAGCCCGTCACGTCGACCGGATTGCGCGCCGAGGCGAAGGAAATGCGCGCGAGATCTTCTTCTGCGCGTCTTCCGGCATCGGCGTCGCATCGAGACCGGAGCTTGCCGCAACGTCGGCCATCAGGACGCCTGCACCGCCCGAGACGGTCAGCATGCCGATGGTGTTGCCGCGCGGCAGGCCGGCAATCGACACCGCATAGGCGATGTCGAACGCCTCCTCGATGGTCGTGGCGCGATAGACGCCGAACTGCTTGAACACCGCGTCATAGATCGCATCCGCACCCGCCAGCGCCGCCGTATGCGAGGCGGCGGCCGCCGCGCCAAGATCGGTGCGTCCGACCTTGACGATGATGACCGGCTTCTTCGCGGCACGCGCCTTTTCCAGCGCACGGATCAGCTTGCCGCCATCGCGGCAGCCCTCGATGTAAGCGAGGATCACCTTGGTCGAAGCGTCATCGACCAGCCAGTCAAGGCAGTCGGCCAGCTCGATATCGCTCTCATTGCCGGTCGTGACCCAATGGCTGAGGCCGACGCCGCGCTCGCGCGCCAGCGAATAGGCGAAGCCGCCGAACGCGCCGGACTGACTGACGAGGCCGACCGCACCCTGCTTGACGATGCCGGTATTGGCGACCGGGCTGAATGTCGCGAACACCCCGTCCGCGCCGTTCATCACGCCGAGGCAGTTCGGCCCGAGAATGCGCATGCCGCTCTTGCGCGCGATCTCGCGCAGTTCGGCCTGTGCTTTTGCGCCTTCCTCGCCGACTTCCGCAAAGCCCGACGAGAACAGCACAACGCTTTTCACGCCCGACGCCGCGCAATCCTCGATCGCGGCTTTCACCTGCTTCGCCGGCACCGCGACGATGGCCATGTCGACCGGCTGCCTGATCGCCGCGACAGTCGGATAGGCCTTCAGGCCCTGCACTTCGGGCACCGTCGGATTGACGGGATAGACGTCCCCCTTGAAGCCGAGACGCTTGAGATAATCGACCGGCACGCCGCCGATCTTGGTCGGCGTGCTGGACGCGCCGACCACCGCGATCGATGCCGGCCGGAACAGGGAATCGAGCGAGCCCTTGACGGTTTCTGTCGCCATGTTTGCCTCTCAGCGTCCGCGCATGCCGCGAAGATAATGCACGCTGTCACCCGCCACGTCAGTCGGCTCCAGGCGGAACAGCGTGCGCAGATGCACTTCGTCCGGGCCGTCGTAAATCCGCATCGCCCGCGCCGCGGTATAGGCGGCCGCCACCGGCGTATCGTCGGTCACGCCTGCGCCGCCGAAGATCTGCACCGCGCGATCGGCAATCGCGCTGTAGGCGCGCGCGACGGCGACTTTAATCATGGAAATCTCGCGGCGCGCGGCGTCCGGCCCGCCCTCGTCGAGCAGCCACGCCGCCTTGTAGACCAGCAGCTTGGCCTGTTCGAGTTCGATACGGGACAGCGCGATGTAGTCCTGAATGTTGGCATATTCGCCGACCATGCGACCGAAAGCGCGGCGCGACATCGCCCGCTCGCGCATCAGCTGGATCAGCACGTCGCAACTGCCGAGGCTGCGCATGCAGTGATGGATGCGCGCGACGCCAAGCCGCGACTGGCCGATGGCGAAACCCTTGCCTTCTTCGCCGAGCAAGTTCGAGCGCGGAATGCGCACATTGTCGAGCACCAGTTCGACCGGCGGACCGGCGGCCTCGCCGCGACCGAAGATCGGCAGCGTGCGCACGATCTTGAGGCCGGGCGCATCGATCGGAACAAGCACGGTCGAATGCTTCGCCGCTGTCGAGCCTTCCGAATCCGTGACGCCGACCACGACGATCAGCTTGCAGTCCGGATGGGTCGAGCCGGACGTGAACCATTTGCGGCCGTTGATGACGTAGTCGCCGCCGTCGCGGCGGATAGTGGTGGCGATGTTGCGCGCATCCGAGGAGGCGACGTCGGGCTCGGTCATGCCGAAGCCCGCCCACATCTTGCCTTCCAGCATCGGATCGAGCCATTGCCGCTTCTGCTCGGGCGTACCGAACTTCAAGAGGATTTGCATCGTCGGCACGTTCGGCGCGTTGCAGTTGAACACGATCGGCGCCCAGGGCAGGCGGCCCATGATCGCGGCGAGCGGCGCGAATTCCATGTTGGTCAGCCGCGTGCCGGGCTGGCCGTCCTCCAGTTCCGGCAGCGCCATGTTCCACAGGCCCTGCGCCCGCGCTTCCGCCTTCAGCCCTTCGAGGAACGGCGGCATCGTGCCCTCGCCCTTGGCCATGTGCTCGTTCCAGTCATGATTGCGCGGCAGGACGCGCTCGCGGAAAAACGCCTCGACCTTGGCCTGGCGCGCGAGGCTGTCGTCGGAGAATTTGAAATGCATGACCGATCCCTTGAGATTTTTGAAACCTGAGTTTGAGGCTTGATTACAACGGCGCCAGTGGCGGCACCATCTTCTCCTCGCCCGGCGCGAATTGCAGCGGCTCCCAGCAATCATATCGCCGCAGAATTTCTTCGAGACGCGCGCGCGGCTCGCCCTGAACCTCGGCCAGCGCCGCCTTCAGCCAGAGCAGGCAGCGCCGCTTGTAGGAGCGCGTCGGATTCGGATAGCTGTTGCCGCCGTGCTTCAACTCGTACGGATTGGTCCCGGCCGCGATCGCCGCCGCGTTCTGCGCCAGGAACGGCAGGTAGGTGTCGCCGGCGAGTTCGAGCAAGGCGACGACGCTCGCGCCGAGCGGCTTATGCGGGTCGCGCCACTCACCCTCGATGCCGGAGGCGTCGTCGAGATCATGAACCCATTGATAGGTACGCACCGCGTCGCGGCGGATGATCTCGGCCGGCGTCGGATCGATCGCCAGTTGCGAAAGCTGGCCGTAAATGCCGAAATCGCCGATCGACGGACGGCCGCCGAACAAATAGCGGCTGTGCTGGACCTGCAATTCCATCGCCGCCAGCACGCGGCGATAGCCCTCCTGCCAGAGCGGCCGGTTCGCGGCGAGATTGCCGGCGCGCGACAGCATCTTGATCTGGCGATTGCGGAAGAAGTCCACGATCTTGTCGAACTCCGGACCCGGCATCGCGCCGAACCAGCCGGCCATCTGCCGACGGGCGCAGAATTCCTGGTCGACCGGCTCGGCCCAGCGATAGTCGAACATCGCGAACACCAGCCATTCGTCGGCGATGTCTTCCAGCAGCAGCGCCAGAAAGCGGTCCGCCGGATCGTCCGGCAGCACGCTGCGCAACCCCGGATGCATCTGCTCCAGCGCCAGAATCATTGGCGTGGAATCCGCCCAATAGCGGCCGTCGGGCAGTTGCATCACCGGAATGATGCCCTTGCCCGCCTTCGCCAGTTCCCCTTCCGGGTCCTGAAACTTTGGCGGCACAACCCAGTTGTGTGGAAGACGCCGATATCTCAAGACAGCCCGCATCTTCAGGCTGTATGGTGAACCTGGCCCACCAATCACGCGGTAACGACCCGGCTCGTTCATCTTGGATGTTTCCTGATATTATCGCATTCTTTATGCAATATAATCGCCGCATCCCGGCCTTGTAAAGGCGCTCCGAATGTGAGGATACCAGAGCACTGCATGTCGACCGAGTCTGCCCCTACCGAACGCATCGATGGACGCCGTCAGCGGACGCAAGTCACGCGCGCCAACATCGTCAAGGCCGCCATCGCGCTGCAAAACGACGGACACATGCGCCCCTCGATGCAGCAGATCGCCCAGCGTGCGGGCGTTTCGCTGCGAACCGCATTCCAGCATTTCCCCGAAAAGCACCAGCTGACGCATGCCGTTCTCGACGAATTGACGCATCTCAACCGCGTCGATCCGCCGCCTCCGGCGCTGGCCGAGCACAACGCGCTGGAAGCAAGGATGCAGGAATTCCTGCGGATCCGCTGCCGCCAGCTTGAAGCGCTGACGCCGCATCGGCGCGCTGCGAATTCGATGATCGCGACGTCCAAACTGTTGCAGGAACACCGGATCAAGGTACGGCAGCGATATCGCAACGTGGTGGAGACGTGGTTCGCAACCGAGCTTGACGCGCTGACAGCGGCAAGCCGGCGCAAATGGCTGGTCGCGATTGCGACCCTGGCCGACTGGGAGATGTGGCAGTCGCTGCGGACCTATCCGTCGCGCAGCATCGCCGAGGCGCGCGAGGCGCTTGCGCTATTGTTGCGCGCCGCGCTGCGGCAGATGGAGGAGGAAGCCCGCGGCAAGCCCGAGCGCAGGAAAACCAGCGGGAAAAAATAGCGCGCGGAAACAGCCACGCTCAATCGACCGGGCGGATGCGAACATCCCGCCGGAGCACGTTCCCTCTCAGACCTGACTTGCCGGACGGGACTTGCCGGATCTGACTTGTCAGGCCTCCCCTGTCAGACTTGCAAAGTCAGGCGTGCGAGCCGGAGTCTGTCCGATGACGGACGGACCGCTCCGACCGGCGCTGTGCCTCGCGGGATTTCGGGCCCGGTCCACGCATATAATGCCTTGCTGGCTCGTAGCCGTCGCGTAATCTCATGGAGCCGACAGCGGCCCGGAGCCTGGTGGTCAACGTTTCTATGGTGCGCACCCAAAACATCGTGGCGACCCTGCAATCAATTGGATAACGGCCGCGTGATCCTCGAGAGACCATTCGCGGGAACGAGTTCTGCCCCTTTGCCGATGGCCTTCAGATACTGCGGCAATGGAGCGCCTTCAAGGCCGGCATCAATCTATTTGCATTTCTTTATGAAATTTAATATTTTCCGCCGGCGAGAATGGCGTACAACGCCGCCGACAAAAATCACCACTAAACTTATCGAGGGAGAAACAATGGCCATATCCAGGCGCATAGGTTTCATCAATATTATCTCCGGTCTCGTCGCCACGGCCGCGTTGACGTTGCCGCTCGCAACGTCGGGCGCACAGGCGGCGGAGCCGAAAAAGGGTGGCTCCGTCAGCATCACGCTGGAGTCGGATCTGCCGTCGCTCGATCCGCTTTCCTTCGCGTCCTACAACGACCGCAACGCCGGTCTGCTGATGTATGACACGTTGCTCGACATCGACGAGAAGGGCAACATCATCCCCAATATCGCGAAGATCGACGCCGCGAAGGACGCGACCTCGTTCAAGCTGACCTTGCGCGACGGCGTGAAGTTCACTGACGGCACGCCTTACGACGCCGCTGCGGTCGTCAAGAATTTCGAGCGCATCCGGGACCCCAAGAACCGCTGCCGCTGCATCTCCGATCTGTCGACAATCGACACCATCGAGGCCACCGGCCCGCTGGAAGTCACGATCAAGATGAAGTCGCCCTCCGCACACTTTCCGGCCACGCTCGCCGACGTGCCCGGCATGATCGTCTCGCCGACCGCCGCCGCGAAATACGGCGCGGATTTCGGCACCCACGGCATCGGCGCCGGCCCCTTCAAATTGAAGGAATGGCAGCGCGGCGCGCAGGTGGTGTTTGAGCGCAATGCCGACTACTGGAGAAAGCCGCAGCCCTATCTCGACGAGGTCGTGTTGCGCCCCATGCCGGATGAACAGACTCGCTATGCGAGCCTCAAGGCCGGGAATCTCGACATCGTCACCAACGCGGCTGCGCGCGACCGCGTCGATGCTGCGCAGGGCAAGAAGTTCCAGATTTCCAATCCGGGCAGCCTCGCGACCAGCTTCATTCAGATCAACATGAAATCGCCGGATGTCTCCGACCCGCGTGTGCGGCTGGCGCTGGCGCTGGCGCTGGATCGCCCGACCCTGAACAAGGCGCTCAATCGCGGCCTTTACAAGATCGCCAACACGCCGTTCGGAACCGGTCTGTTCCCGCACGAAGCGGTGGACGGCTATCCGGGCTACGATCCGGCCAAGGCCAAGAAGCTGATCGAAGAGTACGGCAAGCCGGTCAAGGTCAAGCTGTCGATCAACGCCTCGCCACAGAATGCAATCAATGGCCAGGCCATCCAGCAGATGTGGAAGAAAATCGGCGTCGAGACCGAGATCGTTCCGCTCGAGCAGGTGCAGCTTGTCCGGGCCGCAGCCGCGCGCGACTATCAAGTGATGCTGTATCGCTGGGCTGGCGGTGCCGATCCCGACAAGAACGTTCACCAGTTCTTCCATTCCAAGGGAACGATGAACCGGCCCAACTACAGCAATCCGGAGATGGACAAGCTGCTCGACGCGGGCCGCGCCACCACCGACAAGGCCGAACGGCTGAAGATCTATCGCCAGGTCAACAACCTGCTCGCGAAGGATCTCCCGTATCTGTTCCTCTGGTATTTCGATAACGTGGCCCTGGTGAATCCGCAGGTGAAGGGCCTCAAGCCTATCCCGGACGGACTGCTGCGAATGCAGACCGTCTGGAAAGACAAATAAACGGAGAGGACTCGTGGGACGCCGTCTCCGCATACAGATACTTACGCTCGTCGCGATCGTGTTCGCGGCGACGGCGCTCACCTTCGCCGTCACCGAGATTCTTCCCGGTGACGCTGCGGTCGCCATCCTCGGCGAAACCGCGACCGAGGCCGACATCAAGTCGCTGCGCGAGGAACTCGGTCTCGAGCGTCCGCTGGTCGTTCGCTACGCCGACTGGCTCGGCAACGCCTTGACCGGCGACCTTGGCCGCTCCTACCGGACGCGCGAGAGCATCTCGACGATGATCGCCCAGCGGCTGCCGGTGACGATCGAACTCATCATCCTGACCCAGATCATCGCGCTGGGGCTCGCCGTGCCGGCCGGCATCATCGCCGCCTATCGCAACCGCTCGGGCATCGACCATGCGCTCGGCGGCCTCTCGATCGGGCTGCTGTCGACGCCGGCCTTCGTCATCGGCATCGGCCTGATCTACACGCTGTCGGTGGCGCTCGGCTGGTTTCCGGCGTCGGGCTATGTGCGGCCGAGCGACGGCATCCTCGACAACCTGCACTCGATGTTCCTGCCGGCGCTGACGCTGGCGCTCGCCGAATTCCCCGTCTACATGCGGCTGTTGCGCGCCGACATGATCGCCACGCTGCAACAGGACTTCATCCTGGTCGCGCGCGCGAAGGGACTGGGCGTCCGCTCGATCCTGGTCGGCCATGCGCTGCGGCCGTCGTCGCTGTCGCTGGTGACGGTGATCGGCATCAATCTCGGCCGCCTGGTCGGCGGCGCGGTCATCATCGAAACGCTGTTCGCGATCCCCGGCATCGGCCAGATGCTGGTGAACGCCGTCTATCAGCACGATCATTTTGCCATTCAGGGCGTCGTCCTCGTCGTCGCGACGGGCTTCGTTCTCATCAATCTTGCCGTCGATGTGGCCTACGCGCTGCTCGATCCACGGGTCCGTCATGGCGTCGATAACTGATACTTCACCTATTACCGTTGCCCCGCCGCGCAAGCGTAAGAAACTGGAAATCGGCCTGTCGCTTGCGATCGCCTGGCTGGCGGCGGTGATCGGCCTTGCAGTCCTCGCTCCCTATGTCGGCATCCAGAATCCCGACGAGGGCGACCTTCTGAACATCCTGTCGCTGCCGACGGCGGAGCACTGGCTCGGCACGGATTCGCTCGGGCGCGACACGCTGGCACGAGCGGTCTACGGCGCGCAGGTGTCGCTGATCGTCGCATTGGGCAGCGTCACGATCGGCCTCGCTTTCGGCGGCGCGCTCGGGCTGACCGCCGGCTATTTCGGCCGTCTCTCCGACCGCCTCATCATGGGCGTGATGACGGTGCTGCTCTGCTTCCCCGGCATCATCCTGGCGATCGCGCTGGTCTCCAGTCTCGGTCCCAGCGTCGGCAACGTCACCTTCGCCATCGGCGTGATCTTCATTCCCGCCTTCGCGCGGATCGCGCGCGCCAATACGCTGAGCCTACGCAACCGCGAATTCGTGCTCGCCTCGCAGGCGCTCGGCGCGCGGACACCGCGCATCCTGATCCGCGAAATCCTCCCCAATCTGATGCCGGCGCTGCTGTCCTACGCGGTGGTGATGCTCGGCGTCGCCATCCTCGCCGAAGCAGCACTGGGCTTCCTCGGCCTGTCGGTGCGGCCTCCGCAACCGAGCTGGGGCGGCATGGTCGCCGCCGAGCGCGGCAACCTCGCCGATGCGCCGCATGCCGTGTTCATCCCTGCCGCCGTCATGTTCCTGACCGTGCTCGCCATCAACGTGCTCGGCGAGGCGACACGGCGGCTCTTCGATATCCGGGCCCAGTCGCTATGACCGATCCGATCCTCAAAGTCCGCGATCTCTCGATCCGGTTCGACACCCCGCGTGGCCTCGTCCACGCGGTCAACAATATCTCCTTCGACCTGATGCCGGGGCGCACGATGGCGATCGTCGGCGAGTCCGGCTCAGGCAAGAGCGTGCTGTCGCGCGCGATCCTGCGGCTGTTGCCGGAGGCGACGACGCGCCGCACCGGACAGGTGCTGTTCGAGGACAAGGACCTCGCGGCGCTTGACGAAGCGGGCCTGCGCAAGGTGCGCGGCAAGGACATCGCGATGATCTTCCAGGACCCGATGTCCTCGCTCAATCCGGTGCTGACGATCGGCCAGCAGATCGGCGAGGTGCTGGAGCTGCATCTCGGCATGAATCCAGCGGAGCAGAAGCAGCGCACCGTCGAGCTGCTGCGCTCGGTCGGAATCGCCGCCGCCGAACAGCGGCTGAAGGAATATCCGCATCAGCTCTCCGGCGGCCTGCGCCAGCGGGTGATGATCGCGATGGCGCTCGCCTGCCGGCCGCGCCTGTTGATCGCCGACGAGCCGACCACCGCGCTCGACGTCACCATCCAGATGCAGATTCTGGTGCTGCTGAAGCGCCAGCAGCGCGAGACCGGCATGGCGATGATCTTCATCAGCCACGATCTCGCAGCCGTCGGCGGCATCGCCGACGAAGTCGCCGTGATGTATGGCGGCCGCTTCGTCGAACAGGCGCCGACTGAGAAATTCTTCAAGACCCGGCTGATGCCGTATAGCGAGGCGCTGCTGAAGGCCCGTCCCGATCCGTTCGCCCCGCGCGGCGCGCGGCTGGAAGCGATCGGCGGCCGCCCGCCCGATCTCACCGCCTTGCCGCCCGGCTGCTCGTTCGCGGCGCGCTGTGCGCGCAAACAGCCGGACTGCCTCGAAACAATTCCAGCCTTCACCGAAGTCGGCGACCGTCGCTATGCCTGCTTCCACCCGATCGCGAGCGTCGCATGACGAACCCTCCCGCTCTCGAAGTCAAAAACCTCGTCCGCACCTTCCGCCGGCCGGACCGCAAGACGGTGACCCCGGTGGACAATGTGAGCTTCACGCTTGCCCATGACGAGACGCTCGGTCTCGTCGGCGAGTCCGGCTGCGGCAAATCCTCGCTCGCCCGCGCGCTGATGCAATTGCCGCCGCCGACCTCCGGCACCGTGCGGATTTCCGGCGAAGACATCTCCACACAAACCGCCAGCGCCCGCCGCCAGTTGCGCCGCCGCTTGCAGATGGTGTTTCAGGACCCGATTTCGTCGCTCAATCCGCGCCGCCGCATCGGCGACGTCGTCGCCGAATCGATCTCGATCTGGGGCGGCGGCACGGCCGAGGAAAACCGCAAGCGCGTCGCCGACGCCTTGAACGAAGTCGGTTTCGATGCGGAAACCGTCTGGTCGCGCCGGCCGCACGAAATGTCCGGCGGCCAGTGCCAGCGCGTCGCGATCGCGCGTGCGCTGATGCAGGAGCCGAGCGTTCTCGTCCTCGACGAGCCGGTGTCGGCGCTCGACGTGTCGGTGCAGGCGCAGATCCTGAACCTGCTGCTCGACATCAAGAGCAAGCGCTCCTTCAGCATGATCTTCATCAGCCACGATCTGGCGGTGATCCGCAACATCTGCGACCGCGTCGCGGTGATGTATCTCGGGCGCATCGTCGAGATCGGCAACACCGAGGACGTCTATCGCAACCCACAGCATCCCTACACCAAGGCGCTGCTCGGATCGGTGCTCGCGCCGGGGCAGAAGCTGCCGGACGAAGAGGTGCTGAGCGGCGACCTGCCCTCGCTGATCGATCCGCCGAGCGGCTGCCGCTTCCGCACCCGCTGCACCCGCGCCACCGAGCGTTGCGCGGCCGAGACCCCGGCGCTGCTCGAATCCGAGCCGGACCACCTCACCGCCTGCCACCATCCGCTCGGTTTCGCGCAGGTCGAGCAGCGGGCGTCGGTCTAATCGTTCCCAAAGGAGCCGTTTTGTCAGACTTGAAATACCGCGTGCTGCGGCTCGACGAACTCACCATTCAGCGCAACCACAACGAAGACGTCGCGCGCAAGCTGCGTACCGACGGCGTGGCAGACTCGCAGACGCTCGGCATCTGGCTGCCGATGATGGGCGTCAGCGTCAACGTCGTGACGATCGCCACGAACTGGACCGGCGAGCCGGCCGCGCCCGCATTCAATGACGATCGGATCGTCTCGGTCCGCACCCGCCTGTTCGACACGCTCACCCGCGGTCAGGAACCCTGCACGCGCGACGGCATCTATACGCATCGCTGGTTCACCGTGACGCCCGACAATGTCGGCCCGCTCACGCAGAACAGCATCGAGGCATGGAAGTCCTCGGAAGTCGATACCGAGATGCGGGTCGCGGGCTTCTGGCGCTGCCGCGAGTTGAACGCGGACGGATCGGCGCTGGTGCTGATGATCGTCTATTATCCGGACCTCGCGGCCTGGGACGCGAGCCGCTACTGGAAGCCCAAGCCGGCGGGCCAGGAGCAGCCGAACCGTAATGTCTGGGGCGGGCTGTTCGCGCAGCGCCGCGACATCCTGCTGGATTCGCTGGTGACGGTACATCGGCCGATCCTTTAGAGCGTCGGCCGCAGCATCCGAACGGAGCGCCCCCGTCAGGACGCGCCAACGGTACGGCGATCGATCGGTAAAATTGAACGGAACGGCTTAGGCCGATCGCAGCGGATGGAAGCTAGCCTCTTCGGTGCAAACAAGGGGCACCCGAATGCCGTGGGCTATCGCACTGCTGCTGATCCTATCGAGTCCGGCCATGGCCGAGATCATCGACCTGAGCGCGCCTCAACGTGATGGATTCCGCTCGATCGTGGACCTTCGCGGCCTGGCCAATGTGCAGCCGCATGAGGCGACCCCGATCGCGCCGGCCGCCGTCCGGGTTGCCGCTCCGATGCCAGTCCGGGCGGCCGCAAGTCCCGCGGCGCAAGCGGCCGAGCCTCAACCTTCACAGGCTCAATCGAAGCCGGCCCGCGTCGTCTATGTCGGTTACGGCGTCAGCTCCCATGCCGAACGTCCGGCAAAACCTCGCCGCAGCTTCCGCTTCGGCCGGCGGCGCTAAGCCCCGCTCGGACAGTTTGCTTCCGGCGCTTTCGAAGAGCCGGAAGCCCTCTATGACGGGGATGGCGCTTAGTTGCCCGCCGCTTTCAGCCGGCGATCCAGCGCGCCGCGCGCGTCATCCGCGTCCTTCACCAGCCGCGCCATCACCTCGGCGACGGTCGAGCGTTCGTTGACATAGGCGATGCTCTGCCCGGCCGGGTAATGCACCAGCGCCTTGACGTCGTGCTCGTCGATCGCGCCGAGCAGATCGCCGACGAGAATGTCCTGGAAAGGCATCTTCAACGGCGCGGGCGCATCCGCCTTCGCCCATTCCTCGCTCCAGGCGGTGCGGATCTGACGCAGCGTCTTGCCGCTGTCGGCGCGCGAGATCACCGTGTCCTCGCTGCCGGCCGCGAGCAGCTTCTCGATGATGGATTCGCTCAGGCCGTATTCCTTCGTCGCAAGCCAGGCGGTGCCCATCCAGACGCCTTCGGCACCGAGCGCGAGAGCGGCGAGAATGTGCCGCCCCGTCGCGACGCCGCCCGCCGCCAGCACCGGCGTATTGCCGGCGACCTCGACGATCTGCGGCACCAGCGAGAAGGTGCCGATCGGCCCGGTATGGGCGCCGGCGTCATGCCCCTGCGCGACCAGAAGGTCCACGCCCGAGGCCAGCGCGCGGGTCGCGTGATTGCGGTTGCCGACCAGCGCGGCCGTGGTCTTGCCCTGCGCCTTGGCGCGGCGCAGCACCTCCGGCGGCGCGCCGATGCCGCAGGCGAGCAGGTCGACATCGGAGTCGAGCACCGCCTCGATCTGTGCGATCGCCATATCCTTCGAACGCACGAAGCGCGAACGCATGCCCGCCTTGGATGCCTTCGGAACCTCGTATTTCTTGATGAGCCCCTCGACGAAATCGCGATGGGCCTGCGGCAGCTGCTTCTCGATGAAGTCGCGGTCGTCATGGTCCGGCATGTTCGGCGGCAGCACCAGATCGACGCCGATGCGGCGATTGCCGACGAGCCGGCGCAGCTCCTTCAGATCTGCCCGAATCTCGTCGGGCGTATCGCGGGTCGCGCCGTAAATACCGAAACCGCCGCTGCGCGAGACTTCGGCCGCCGCCTGCACGCTATGGACAGATCCGAAAATCGGCTGCTCAATGCCGAAGCGGTCGCAGATGGATGTTCGCATGCTCATGGCGCTCTCCCGTTTATACTTAATACGATTACATTAAAAATGTTGAATATGTCAATTATACGCGATAACCTCCGGCCATGGACACGCGCATGAAGCTGCTGCTCGCGGCCGAACGGCTGTTCGCCCTGCACGGGCCGGACGGCGCATCGGCACGCAGCATCGTCGCCGAGGCCGGACAGAAGAACGCATCCGCCCTCAATTATTATTTCCAGACGCGCGAGGCGCTGATCGAGGCGATCTGCGAATTGCGGATGACGCCGATCAACAACGATCGCATCGAGCGTATCGCCACCTATCTGGCCGACCGGCCGGAACCCGCTTCGCGCGTGCGCACGCTGGCCGGGATTCTCTACCGGCCGGGATTGATCCTGATCGTCGAGGCCAAGGGCAAGAGTTATTTTCGCCGCTTCCTGGCGCAGGCGATCAACAATCCGTCCACCCGATTCGTGCCGATCGTGCGCGACCGTTTCGACAGCGGCCTGCGGCAGGCCGCGCCGCTGATCCGCGAGGAGATCCCATCACCTTCCGCCGGAGATCGCCAACAAGCGCATCGCGACGATGCTGCGCGCCACGAGCTATCTGTCGGCGCATCTGGAGGCGCGCTGCGCCGAGGGACCATGGTCGTCGCGCAAGATCGAGCTGGAGGACGAGACCGAGCTGCTGATCGACGGCTATGTCGGCTTCCTGACCGCACCGCATAGCGCGACGATCCGGGCAACTTCACGTAGGCAAGCGGCCGCCGACAAGTCCGCGCAAGCACAATGGGAGACCGTTCTATCATGACGACACGTACCATTGCCGCGGTTTTCGCGGCGTTGCTGCTATCCACATCCGCACAGGCGCAGGACAACTATCCGAACAAGGTCGTGCGCGTGATCGTGCCTTATGCGCCGGGCGGCATCACCGACGTGCTGGCGCGGCTGGTCGCCGAGGGACTGTCGCGCTCGCTCGGCCAGCAATTCATCGTCGAGAACCGCCCCGGCGGCGGCACCACGATCGGCACGCGCGCCGTCGTTACCGCGCCGCCGGACGGCTACACGCTGCTGATGGGCACCACGGTGCTGAGCATCAATCCCCATCTGATGGCGAACCTCGATTATGATGCGGCGAAGGACCTCGTGCCGATCGCCAATATCGGCCAGTCGATCGGCCTCATCGCCGTCGCCGAAAAGACGCCGGCGAAGACGCTGGCCGAACTCGTCGCTTGGGAGAAGTCGCAATCCGGCAAGCTCTCCTACGGCACCGCAGGTCCCGGCAGCATCGGCCACATCGCCGGCGAATATTTCAACCAGCTCGCCGGCACCAAATTCACGCATATCCCCTATCGCGGCAGCGCGCCGCTCTTGAACGACGCGATGGGCGGCCACGTCCCGATGATCTTCGACGGCGTCATCACCACGCTGCCGGCGATCCAGGCGGGCAAGCTGCGGCCGCTGGTGATCTTGCAGGACAAGCGCGCCGAACTGCTGCCGGACGTGCCGACCACGGCAGAGGCCGGCTATCCGAAACTGATCTCCACCAGCTATTACGGCTATCTCGCGCCGCGCGGCACGCCGCCGGCGATCGTCGCCAAGCTAAACGCGGAGATCAACAAGATCCTCACCGACCCCGCCGTCAAGGAGAAGGTCAAGCAGCAGGGCGCGGTGCTCACCGGCGGCTCGTCGGAGGACTTCGCCAAGCTGATTTCCGACACGACCAAGATCTACGGCGACATCATCAAGACGGCGAACATCACCGCCAACTGAGTACGCCTGCTGCAAGGCTGTGCTTCCTGCCGCGCCCGTTGACCTCGCGGCAGGATCGCACCCACAATCCGCCGGACAACAACAACGGCGGAGGAGACGGCCTTGACGCTCAAATACGAAAAACGGGACGGCGTGGCCTACATCACGCTGAACAATCCCGAGAAGGCCAACATTCTCGACAAGCCGACTTCCGACGCCATTTCGGAGGCATGGACCGATCTCTGGGAAGACCGCGACATCCGCTGCGCGATCCTCACCGGCGAAGGCGACCGGCATTTCTGCGGCGGCCACAATCTTGCGCCGTGGCCGGACCTCACCGAGGACGACCGCGAATATCTGCGCACGCAGCGGATTTTCTGGCCGCTCGCCGGCACGGTGCACGGCCAGAAGACCGGCGTCGACGGCCGCATGGGCGACCATTATCCGCGCGTCTGGAAGCCGGTGATCGCCGCGGTGAATGGCTGGGCGGCCGGCGCGGGCCTCTACATCCTGCTGGCCTCGACCGACATCCGCATCGCCAGCGAGGAACACGCGAAGTTCAAATTCGCGCTGACCAGCCAGGGCTGGCTCGGGCACGGCCCCGGCGCGAGCCTGCTCATCAAGCAGCTCCGCTATATCGACGCGATGAAGATGCTGCTGACCGACGAGCCGCTGGACGCGCGCGAGGCGCTGCGCGTCGGCCTCATCAACGAGGTGGTGCCGCACGCGCAACTGCTCGAGCGCGCGGAGAAGATGGCGCGGCAGATCGTCAAGATGCCGCCGGTCGCGGTGCGCATGATGAAGGAGTTCGTGGTGCGCTTCGGCGACCTGCCGACGGACCAGGCGTGGCACATCCAGAACCTCATCAACTCGCTGCTTATCCAGGTGACGATGGACGGCCATGAAGGCCGGCAGGCGTTCAACGAGAAGCGGCCGCCGAACTTCGACGGTACGCTGCGCAAGCGCGGCGAGCCATGGCCGGAGCCGTCCGAGGAACTCGCGAAGAAGCTGAACGAGGCTTATCGCAGCGGCGAGTTTTAGAAGATCGTCTCCAACAATCACCATGCACCGGCGCGCGGCGTCGGGCCAATCGATCCAGCAGGCAGGGAAAACGATGATCTACGAACTCAGAACCTACACCGTCCGCCCCGGCACCATCGGCGAGATGGTGAAGGCGGCAAGCACCGTCTCGCGCGACGTGCGCGGCGACAGTTACGGCAAGCTCGAAGGCTACTGGACCACCGAGATCGGCCCGCTCAATCAGGTGATGCATCTGTGGAGCTATGCCGACCTCAACGAGCGCGCGCGGCTGCGCGCGGAGCTTTCGAAGAACCCGCACTGGAGAAAGGAATACACGCCGCTGATCCGCCCGCTGCTGGTGCGGCAGGACATCCGCCTCCTGAACGGCGTCATCGCCCCGGTCGCGCCGGCCACCAGCGGCAATGTCTACGAGTTCCGCAACTATCGCGCCAAGACCGGCGGCGCGGTGCGGCAATGGCTGGACCTGTTCACCGCCGCTATGACGCACCGGGAAAAATATTCGAAGATCGTCGGGCTGTGGCAGAGCGAGGCGGGCCAGCCGAACGAGGTCTGCCACATCTGGGCCTATCCGAGCCTGAACGCCCGTGCGGAGGCACGCGCCAACGCGCTGAAGGACGCCGGCTGGCAGAAATTTCTGGCCGACTCCTCGCCGCTGCTGGAAGAGATGAACTCGACCATCATGCTGCCCGCGCCGCATTCGCCGCTGAAGTGAGGGCACGCTGGCGTTGCCTCTCCGGGCTCACGCCGTCTCCCGCGCCCGCAACACCAAACACAAAAAGCCGGCCCTTGGGCCGGCTTTCGTAACCTCATGAGGACGCGGTCAGCGCGCGGCGATCTGCGCGGCGGCGGTGGTCCTGGCAACGTTCTTGGCGACGGCCGCGGCCTGCGCCGCGATCTGCGCCTTGGCGGCGACCTGCACCTTCTCGAACGCGCGCACCTCGATCTGGCGGACCCGCTCGCGCGACACGCCGAACTCGGCCGCGAGGTCTTCCAGCGTCATCGGGTCCTCGGCCAGACGCCGCGCCTCGAAGATGCGGCGCTCGCGCGCATTGAGCACCTTCATGGCGTTGACCAGCGCATCGTGGCGATGATCGAACTCCTCGCTTTCCGCCAGCAGAATTTCGGCATTGGGCGAGGTATCGACCAGCCAGTCCTGCCATTCGCCCGGATCGCCGTCGTCGCGGATCGGGGCGTTGAGCGACGCATCGCCGCCGAGACGGCGGTTCATGTCGATCACGTCCTGCGCGGTCACGCCGAGACGCTTGGCGATCAGCTTCACCTGGTCGGGGTGGAGATCACCCTCGTCCAGCGCGTTGATCTTGCTCTTCGCCTTGCGCAGGTTGAAGAACAGCTTCTTCTGGTTCGCGGTGGTGCCCATCTTCACGAGCGACCAGGAACGCAGGATGTACTCTTGAATCGACGCCTTGATCCACCACATGGCGTAGGTGGCGAGACGGAACCCCTTGTCGGGTTCGAACCGCTTCACCGCCTGCATCAGGCCGACATTGCCCTCCGAGACGACCTCGGAAATCGGCAAGCCGTAGCCGCGATAGCCCATGGCGATCTTGGCCACGAGCCTGAGATGGCTGGTGACGAGTTGATGTGCCGCGTCCCGGTCCTCGTGCTCGCGAAAACGCTGCGCGAGCATGTATTCCTCCTGCGGTTCCAGCATGGGGAATTTGCGGATTTCGGACAGGTAGCGCGCAAGGCCGGATTCGCTCGACAGAACCGGCAGAGCAACAGCACGGGCCATGTTTGAGCCCTCCTTTTGTTCAGGCTCCCGATAGCGGCGAGCCAGGCAGACCCTCGCTCGATAAGAGCCGAGAGCGCTGCGATGTTCCGCGCCGGAGACATCCCCGACGCAGGAGCACCATACACCATAAGCGCTTGAAAAGGGAAGGATTCAGGTGCGTCACGTTGCCGTTACGGCGGGTTAAATTGTTGTAATCTTGGTCGTTTTTCATAAACCTCGGCATCCGGTAAGTGCATGCAACAGCATGAAATTTCGGATTCAGCGGTTGAACGGACCTTAAGTTGCGCGGCGGAGTGCCTCCGCGAGCTGCGTCATATCCGCCGGCCAATCGGCCTCGAAGGACATCTCCTCGCCGGACAGCGGATGCTCGATGGTGAGGTGGAAGGCGTGCAGCGCCTGCCGGTTCAGGGCTGTGAGAGCGTCGCGGGCGGCGGGGTTCAGCCGCGCGGCCTTGGTCTTGAAGCCGGAGCCATAGACCTCGTCACCGAGCAGCGGGTGGCCGACATGCGAAAGATGGACGCGAATCTGGTGCGTCCGGCCGGTTTCCAACTCGCAGATCAAGGAGGCTGCGACCGTCTCCCCGGTTTCGCCGGCAAACCGTTCGGCGATCTGCCAGTGGGTGATCGCCTCGCGGCCGCCTTGCCGCACCGCCATCTTCTCGCGCGCCGTGCGGTGCCGGTCGATCGGGAGGTCGATGGTGCCGCTCGGCATTTTCGGCGCGCCCCAGACCAGCGCCGCATACATGCGCCGCAGCGCGCCGGTGCGGCCGTGATCGGCGAACTGCGCCGTCAGCGACTGATGCGCCCGGTCGGTCTTGGCGACGACCATGACGCCGGTGGTGTCCTTGTCCAGACGATGGACGATGCCGGGCCGCTTGACGCCGCCGATTCCAGACAGGCTCGCCCCGCAATGGGAGATCAGCGCGTTCACCAGCGTCCCGCTGGCGTGGCCGGCGGCGGGATGCACAACGAGCCCGGCCGGCTTGTTGATGACGATGATCGCCTCGTCCTCGAACACCACATCCAGCGGGATGGCCTCCGCTTCGGGCCCTGCGGGCGCGGCGGCGGGAACGACCAAGGCAATCGTTTCTCCGGCCCGGACGGGCCGCGCCGGATCGCGCGCCGGTTCGCCCGCAATGCTGACGCCGCCCTCGACGATCAGCACCTTCAGCCGCGAACGCGACAGGTCCGGAATGCGGATCGCGAGCATGCGGTCGAGCCGCGTCCCTTCGTCCTCGGGGGCGACGATCAGCGTTTCGTATCGTTCGGCATCGGTCATGCGGCCCGCTTTCGCATGAGAATGTCCCCGGTCACAAGCCGCTCGGCCCCGACTTATGACATCCCGACGCAATTGCTGTCGCCATGGCAGCCGTGGTAAGCGCGACGCGGCCGCCGCCGACCCCGTTCACGCTCAGGCGGCGCAGAGGTGGCCCACCGTCATGACCGAACCCGTTGCAGCCGAACCGACGCCCGAACAGACCGCGGAGATGATGGCACGCGTACGCCGGATGATGCTGATCGCAGCGCTGACGACCGCGCTCGGCATGTCGGCGATCCTGGTCGTGGTCGGCTACCGCATCTTCCGCGGCGACGGCGTGGTCGCCCCGACCGACCTGACCGAAATGCTGCCGAAAGGCGCGCGCATCGTCTCGACGCAGGTGGCGGGCGAGCGCATCGTCGTCACCATCGAGGCCGATGGCGCGCTGGAGATCCGCACCTTCGACGCGCGGACGCTGAAAGGCGCGGGGCGGCTGAAATTCGCCAATCAGCCGTGAGGCGGCACGTTCGGCGAGGCGGCGGCGCGCCGCGATGCCGGCCGGGTTCGCAGGTTCCCTGATTGGAGTGCATTACATCTTGCGATCCGGCGGCCGAGCGGCTAATGGCTAGCGCATGCTCCCTTCGTCTAGCGGTTAGGACGCGGCCCTCTCAAGGCTGAAACAGGGGTTCGATTCCCCTAGGGAGCGCCAAGTTCTTTTTCTGGATTATGTCGCCAACTTTCGGTCTGCTCTCGAATACTGCGGCCGGAGCTGAAGGCAGACAACATGCGGCTTCACGGTCTTCCACCAGGCGAGCAGGTTCGGCAGCCGCTCGTTGACGTTGTTGATATTGAACGTTGCGATCTTCATCCGGCGGAGCGGCTGGGAAGGATACATCCTGCTGATTGGAGCAATGCGACTTCAGTCGATTTCCAGCGCGTCAAGCCTGGTCCAATGATCCTTGAGATGTCGTGAAAGATGCTGTTCGAATAGCCTGACGCGATGCGGAAGCTCTCGCGACGGGTAGATCAGGCGGATCGAATACTCGTTACCCTCCGTAGGGAGGCAGCGATATTCCGGCAGAAGCTGAACGAGCCGGCCTTCGTTCAGATCGCGTCGGACGAGATTTTCGCCAATGCAGATGACACCCATGCCGCGAATGGCCAGGTCGCGCAGCAGCAGATACGAGTTGCTTCGCAGGGACGGCGATACCTTCAGAGAAACATGGCTCTCGCCGGATTTTGCGAAACGCCAGATATCTCCCTCGTTCAGGACATGGGTGAGGCATTTCAGGCGGGCAATGTCATGGGGGTCGTTTGGAAACGGATGGTTCTCCAAGAAAGCCGGGGCGGCGCAGATCAGCCGCTGATACCGCCTCACGGTTTTTGTCACGAAGCTGCCTTTCGGCATCGGACCGGCATGAATTGCGATGTCGAACCCGTCCTGAATGAACCGGACCGGTCGGTCCGAGATCGCAACCTCGATAACAATGTTTGGATATCGTTCGTTGAAGGTTTGCAACGCCTCCATCATATAGCTGTCGATGGCCGGCGTGTAGCATGCGAACCGCACAAGACCTTGCGGTTCGCGATCGATCGCGCCGATGTCGTCCAGCAGCTTCTCGTGAGCGGCGAGGTTTTCCCTGGCCCACGCGAAGCAGGCGCGACCCGCATCGGTCAGAACAACGTTTCGGCCGGTCCTTATCAGGATGCGTTTCTCGAAAATCCGCTCCAGCATCGCGATCTGCCGGCTGGCAAACGAACTCGAAATGTTCTTCTCGCGGGCGGCCGCCGTGATTGTTCCGAGTTCGACCACGCGGATGAACAGCCGTAGCAAATCCAGATCGAACATGAGGCTTAGTCCTGCCGCCGCGACGATCCTTATCTTCCTTGGTCGGTCGTGTCGTCAATATCCGGATGCCGCCCCTGAATCGCGAGCCGGCATCCGGAGTTGGATCGAATTAAGCAGCCTTTGAACCCTTGAACGTGGCCTGATAGGTCGACTGGATCAGACGCTTCCAGTCGGGATCGTTCAGCGGATCGGCGGGCATGCGGACCGCCTTGCCGTTCTTGCGCAGATCCGCATCGAAAACCTCAGCGGCGAGCGCCGGCGTCAGATCGTTCCTGCGGCTGCGATATTCTTCCGCAGCATTTTCGTCGGCGAAGGCGTAGGCTTTCCACAGCAGCGACAGCCGCACCTGCTTGTCGCTGT
Organism: Xanthobacteraceae bacterium; assembly: GCA_041397365.1. GTDB lineage: Bacteria > Pseudomonadota > Alphaproteobacteria > Rhizobiales > Xanthobacteraceae > P52-10. Next base: position 141,332 of record JAWKWT010000010.1, on the reverse strand, counting down.
AGGAATGCGTTACCTGATTTCGGTCGATGATTTCCCAGCCCGCGCCCTTGGCGTGCAGTCTGGCTTCGCGTGAAATCGCGCCTGGCGGCAATTGCTCGGCATCCTCGCCGATGGGGCCGACCCTGTGCCACATATACTCGTTGTCGCTGACGACGGCGACGTTCCAGAGCGGCGGTTGGATCAGCTTCGAAGGTTGATCCGGTCCTTCCGGCCAGTATTCGAAATCGCCGCCGACGCCATCGTAGAACCAGCCGATCGTCGAGGCGATCGGGATCGCCCAGCGATGGAACAGGCCGGAATAGCCCATGCAGCTCAACAGCCAGAACGGGAATTTCTCGGCGCCGCGGAAGAACGGAAGATCGAGATGGGGTGGCCCGCCCGCCATCGGCGCGTTCAGATTTATCATCAGCGCGTTCGGAATGATGACCTGCGCGCCGAAGGATTCTTTTGCCGCCGTCACGAAGCGATCGTTGTAGAAGAAACGCTTTGCGGCTTCGTTTTTCAGTTCTCCGCTGTGCGCCCAGAAAATGCGGAACCAGGGCTGATCCTGCCCGAGATCGTCTCTCTTGTGGACGCGGGCCGATAACGGAAAGGGCGAGGATTTCCGCACCAGATCGACGAGGGCATGAGGATCGTCGTAGGCCGGATCGATCCAGACGGGTTTCGCAATCATCGTATCCGGGCGCAACTGGTCCGGAGCTTCGACGAGTGAAGCCATGGCGTTTTCTCCTGCTCGTTGCCTCAATCTGCGTTGAGGAAACAGGTTAGGGCAAATCCCGCAGGTACGAGAAGATAGCGAGGGTTCTGACAGGTTGACCAAATTCGACACGAATGAGTTCGGTCGACGAGCACCGCTGACCGCCGCGATGATCGCACCAGAATCCTCGGCAAAAACACCAAACCGGACCACCGCGCGGGTGACACCCGCTGGTTTGATCCGTGCCGGTATGGTTAGCCCGCCGGCGTTCCAGCTCCGGCGGGGCGTTTATTCAAGCTCGCAACGGAATGACCTTCCCGCCTTGTGGCAGTTCGTCGAGATAATTCGCCCACCACGTCATCATTGGTACGATGCGCGAGCTGTCGTCCGATTGCATCGGCGGAGAATAAGCCGGCTCGTTCAGACGAACCGACGCCATCGACCGAAACCCATGCGCCGTCATTTCGCCGTTGGCGGACCAACAGCGCAGCACCTCGTATCAAGCATGCACGATCTAAGGTTGCTGCTCGGCCTTGATGTTCAGCTTCCGAATCGCCGGCACCCATCGTGCGCGATTATCGTCGATCAGTTTCTGCAAATCGGCCAGCGTCCCGCCCGTCGGGACGACTCCAAATTTCGACAATTGAGATGCGACCTCTGGCGTCTTGAGCGCATCGTTCGCAGCCTTGTTCAACTCCGCGATGGCAGCCTGGGGGGTCTTGGCCGGCACGACGATCGAATACCAGGAATCGACATCGAACTCCGGAAAGCCCGCCTCGGTCACGGTCGGAACGTCGGGCACTTCGCTGTCCCGCACGGCATCCTTGCCGAGGATCGCAAGGCCGCGCACACGTCCGGACTGAACGTGCTGCCGCATGAGCGCAACTGTCGTCGTGTAAACATCGACCTCGCCGCTGATCAGCGCCTGCATGGCCGCAGCATCGCCGGCATAAGGCACATGCCACATCTTGATCTTGGCGACGTCCTCGAAATACAGAAGTCCGATATTGGTGATGTTGGCGACACCCGCCGATGCGCGCGTCACCTTGTCCGGATTCTTCCGGACATACTCCACCATTTCGGGCAGCGTTTTGAACGGCGCCTTCGGATTCGCGGAGATCATCAACGGCAGCGCGACCAGCCGCGCGACCGGCGCGAAATCGTTCACCGGATCGTAAGGCAGCTTGTCGAACAGCGCGATATTGTTGATGAGATTGGTGTTGGCCGCAAACAGCATGGTCGTTCCGTCCGGCGCGGCCTTCGCGGCCTCTGCCGTTCCGACCATCGTCGCAGCACCCGGCTTGTTCAAAACGATGATGCTGCGCCCGAGCTTCTTGCTCATTTCATTGGCGATGATCCGCGCCGTGGTGTCGGCCGATCCGCCGCCCGGATAAGGCACGATCAGCGTAAGGACCTTGTCGGGCAGCGATTGCGCCTTCGCAAACGGCGCGGTCAACGTGACGGCCATGGCAACGAGAAAGGCGGTCAAACTCCTCAAGACAAGCTTCATGGGACGCTCCTCAGAAACCTCTGTTGTTATCAGGTGAAATTCGGCTCTCGCTTCTCCAGAAAGGCCTGCAAGCCTTCCCGCGCATTGCCACTCGTCACTTGCGGATGCACATAGTCGAAATATTCGCGCTCATGCGTAATCATGCGCGTCTCGGTCGCCTGATAGTGACCGTATTTGAGCGACTTGATGTACTGGGATGGAATCTTCATCAGCAATTGCGCCCAGTCTCGCGCCTCGTTCATCAGTTCCGCTTCCGACACGACGGCGTTGACCAACCCGAAATGATACGCGCGTTGTGCGCCGATGGGTTTTCCGCCGCGCCACGCAAGCAGCATGAACTCCATGCTGATCTTGAACGGCAGATACGGCTGGTACTGGATCGGCGGAACGGGCACGCCGCTGCGTGGCTCGGGAAACGTGATCAGCGCAGTATCTGCCGCAATCGTAATGTCCGAGCCGCGAATTCCGAGCGCAAAACCGGAGCCCGCGACATGGCCGTGAATGGCGGCTACGATCGGCTTGAAAACCTTCTTGCCGTTCTCCGGATAGGCGCGATGCGACTGATGCGGAACGCTCGTATCCAGCGCGCCCGGCGTAATGTCCTGCTCCGCGCAAAACGCGCGCCCGCTGCCTGACAGGATCGCGACTCTCGCGTTGGGATCGGCCTCGAATCGTTCCCAGGCGTCGTGCATGCGCTCCGCCATCTCGCCATTGATGGCATTGAGACGATCGGGCCTGTTCATCGTGACGTAGGCAATTCCGTCCTTCACCTCGTAGAGAAGCGGCTGTTCGCTGGCCGTCATCGTGTCTCTCCTTGCAGGTTTGATTGTTAGGAACGACCGGCGGCCGACGACAGCCGAGACCGCTTATCCAGTCGACGTTGGCGGTATCGGCCGATGGTCAGCGAGACACCGACGCCTCGCCGGCGGCGACAAGCTCTCCGAGCTGGTTGTAGACGTCGACCTGCAAGCTCTGCCGATCTTCGCGCGGCACCGCGACCGGCCGTTGCAACGGACGATCGCCGACCTTCACGACAACGCTGTCGCCCGCGCAAACCGGCTTGATGAAGGCAACCGACATCTCACCGGACTCGAGCCATTTCTTGCCGAACACCTTGGTCATGATGTGCGACACATGGCCGTAATAGTGCAGCGAGTAGGCCACCGGCCCTCGCAAGCCCACGCTCTTTGCTGCCTCGACATCGGAGTGATGGCCGCCGGGCTTGCGCTTCAACGCAGGCATCCGTGAGCCGAGCAGAGCGCCAAACGCGTTGATCGCGTCCTGCGTCATTTCAAATTCGGAGATCATGTTCGCGTCAGACATCAATGTTCTCCTTCCGCATCAATCGACGGAGCAGGTGATCGTGCTCTCGAGGCACCGCTCGCCTGACGCGTTCGAAACAAAGTATTCGAGAGTCCAGTAATGGCGGCCCTTCTTCTCGAACTTGTCGGTGATGGTGCCGGTCACGGTGACGGTGTCGCCGATCCTCACTGGCTTCAGGCTCCGAATGGAGTGTCGGGACATCAATCCCCATCCGAGATGCAGATGCCCCTTCAGCAGAGGAATGTAATCGGTCGCCAGCATCGTCGGCGGCATGACGCCTTTCGCATCGAGCGCGCCATCGAGATACGGATCGGCTTCGAACGGCATCGCGTCGCAGAACGCCGACACCATTTCCTGCGTCACTTCGTATGTCAGAGGGCCGACCCGCAGACCGACATTCAGTTGATCCCAACCAGGCTCGCTTTGCGTGTTCGACGCCGCTGCGGCATTCCCCATGCGTTTCCTCCATTGACTTGCGGCCATTGATGACATGCGCTAGTTTTTTAGCAATGGAAACAAATTCCGTAATACGGAAAATGGAGGAACGCATGAGGACGCACGACACGATGCCTCTCGATCGCAGGTCCCTTCTGGCGCTGATGGCGGCGACCGCGGCAACCGCCGCAACAGGCGACGTCTCCGCGCAGGCGCAAGGCGCACGCAAGGTCCTGCGCATCAGCGCACCCTACAATCCATCGACGCTCGATCCGCACACCGGCAGCGCCGGTTCGGATCACGTCGTCCTTTATCCGATGTTCGACACGCTGATCGGCTTCGATCCGGACACCTTGCAGCCGCGCCCGTCGCTGGCGGAAGCGTGGAATTATCCGGACCCGCTCACGCTGGTGCTGACCATCCGTCCCAGAATTACCTTCCATGACGGCGAGCCGCTCAACGCCGAAGCCGTTCGTTTCAATCTCGAGCGCGTCCGTTCCGACGCGCGCTCCGTCATCAAGACGGAGCTGGGCACGGTCGCGAGCATCGAGGCGACCGGCGACTTGCAGGTCACACTGAAGCTCAAGCAGCCCGACTCGGCGCTGCCGCTGATCCTGGCCGACCGCGCCGGCATGATGGTGTCACCGAAATCCATCCAGCAGCACGGAGCGGAAACCGACAGAAACCCTGTCTGCACGGGACAGATGAAATTCGTGTCATGGGCCGCCAATGACAGCATCAAGATGACCCGCTTCGAAAACTACTGGCAGAAGGGCCAGCCCCAGCTCGATGCGATCGAATTCAACATCATTACCGATGTGGTCACCGGCGTCCGCTCCGTCGTGTCGGGTCAGAACAATTTCATCTATCAATTGCGCCCGGCGCAGCAGCAGGCGCTCGCGCGCAGCAAGGATATCCAGGTCGGCGTTTCCCAGGGCCTGTATTCGGTCGTGATGTATTTCAACTACAGCCGGCCACCGCTGAACGATGCGCGCGTGCGCATGGCGCTCAATCTGTCGATCGATCGCGACGCCTTCAACAAGGCGATCATGATGGGCCTCGGAACACCGGCGCACACCGTGCTGCCGGCGTCGCACTGGGCCTGCAACAAGGCCGTGACCAGCTATTACAAATACGATCCCGACCGCGCAAAGGCGCTGCTCGCCGAGGCCGGCTACAAGGACGGCATTGACCTCGCATTTTCCGGTTACAGCGACCAGAGATCCGTGCAGGTGCAGGAAGTCATCATTTCGATGCTCGCCAAATGCGGCGCGCGCGAAATTCACGACCGGCGCGCTCGCTGTCGTGACGGCGGATTATTTCACGAACAAGAAAGGCGACGGCACGCTCGCGGCATGGACCGGCCGCCCCGATCCGAGCGTCTCGTTCGCGCTGATGTTCAACAAGGAAAGCTTCCTGAATGCCGGCCGGGTGGAAGTTTCACCGGAACTGACGCAGGCGATTCTGGAGTCACGCAAGTACACCGAACTCGACAAGCGCAAGGTTGCGCTCGATCGCGCGCAAGTTCTCGTCGCTGAAAACGCGCTGTATCTGCCGCTGGTATTCCAGCCCGAGATCGCCGGCCACGCAAAGAATGTGGTCGGCTACAAACCCAATTTGTTGGGCAAGCCGCGTTTCGACGGCGTCACCATCCAGAGCTAGGATTTTGTAGGAAAATGGGACGTCGTTCCGAAAAGCTCGTCGCCATGCAGGATGCATCCGCGAACGGGCAACAGCTCTCGGATGTCGTGCAGGTCGTCGCCCGCGCGTTCGACGTGATGCGCTGCTTCGATGCGTCGCATCGAAGCCTCGCCAATGGAGACATCTGCCAAATCACGCAATTGCCTCCATCGACGGTTTCCCGGCTTACGCAAACACTGACGGCGATCGGCCAGCTCTCCTATTCGCCGAAGGAGCGGAGATATCAGCTCGGCACGGCGGCGCTGGCGATGAGTTCGTCGTGGCTGCGCGGCCTGAAATCGCGCTCGGTCATACGCTCGCTGATGATGGAGCTTGCGGAAGAAGTTCCGGGCATCATTGCGATGACCGTTCGCAACGGCTTCGACATGGTTCTGATCGAATGCTGCCGCTCGGAAAATACGATCGGCGTATTCTCCGAAGTCGGAAGCCATCGTTCGGTGGCGCATACGGCCTCGGGCCGCGCCTATCTGCTTGCGCAGCCTGCGCCGAAGCGCGAGCAATTCCTCAACGAACTGGGACGCAAATCTCCCGCCGACGCCCGCAAACTCTCGGCATGGCTCAAGAAGAACGAGGCCCTGTTCAAGGCTCATGGCATCACGACTGCCAGCGGCGAGGACCATCCGCATATCAACGGGATCGCCGTTCCGGTCTGGTCGCAGGACCAGGCCGATTATTTCATCCTGTCGATCGGCGTCATCACCAACGTCTATTCCGTCGATGCGCTTCGCAAGGAAGCTGGACCCAAGCTGATCGCGCTTCGCGACAAGATCGAGACCTGGCTTTGATCGCCCGCCGGCCGACCATCGACTCTCGCAATCCATCGCCAAAGGTGCAGCGATGAGTCCTTCAGCGCAGATGCCGGAGAGGCAGCCAACCGCGCCCCTGCTCTCGGTCGATGATCTTCGTATCTCTTTCAGAAGCGGGACTGACTGGGTTCAGGTCGTAGACGGCGCTTCGTTCGACATCGCGCGCGGCGAGACAATCGGAATCGTTGGCGAGAGCGGATCGGGCAAAACAGTGACCGGGCTCTCGATCCTCGGGCTCCTCGTTCCCGGTCAGGCTCGCACGCAAGGTTCGATCAGATTTCTAGGCAAGGAAATCAACGGCCTCCCCGAATCCGAGATGCGAAAGATTCGCGGGCGTCACATCAGCATGATCTTTCAGGAGCCGATGACCGCGCTCGATCCGGTTTTCACGATCGGCGACCAGATTGCCGAGACCCTGCGGGCCCATCACACCATTTCGAAAAAGGAAGCGCGCGAACGCGCGATCGAAGCTCTCCGACAGGTCGGCATTTCCCTGCCGGAGCGCCGCATCGATGAGTTTCCTCACCAACTCTCGGGCGGAATGCGCCAGCGCGTGATGATCGCGATCGCTTTGGCGTGCGAGCCGGATTTGTTGATCGCTGACGAGCCGACGACGGCGCTGGATGTAACCATTCAGGCGCAGATCATCGAGTTGCTACAGGAGCTGGTACAGGCACGAAAAACCTCGCTCATTTTCATTTCGCATAATCTTGGCGTCGTCTCCCAATGCTGCACGCGAATGGTAACCATGTATGCGGGCCAGGTGGTCGAGAACGGCCCGATCGACGATGTTCTCGAGCGCCCCTACCATCCTTACACATCCGGCCTATTGCGTTCGATGCCGACGCTCGCGCAGCCCGGCGCGCGGCTGCCATCGATCGGCGGCCGCGTCCCGGCACCGCAGGAAATGCCGCCCGGCTGCCATTTTCAGCCAAGGTGCAGGCACGCGATCGACGATTGCCTTTCTCCGCAGCCGCTCCGACAGGCGGATGATCGACAAGCACGATGCCTGCGATACTCGGAACTGAATCTGCCGGGTGTGACGGCATGAAGCCCGGCAACGACAACATTCTGAGCCTTGACGACGTCAAGGTGCACTTCAAGGTGGGCACCGGCAGCGAAACCGTGAAAGCTGTCGACGGCGTGACATTCGCGCTCGCCCAGCGCGACAGCATCGGGATCATCGGCGAGTCGGGCTCGGGAAAATCGACTCTGGCGCGCGTGCTCGTCGCGCTTCTGCGTCCGACCGCGGGAACTCTTTTGCAGGACGGAGTCGATCCGTACGCACTTTCGAGCGCCGAACGGCGCAAGAAGCATCGGCAATTCCAGATCATCTTCCAAGACCCACATGCCGCGCTCAATCCGCGCGTCAAAATCCTGAACAGCGTGCGCGAACCGCTCGAGATTGCAGGTCTTGGTGGGCGGAAGGCCGATCGCAACGACCAGGCCATCAACATGCTCGAGCGTGTGGGCATAAATTCCGAGCTTGCACAGCGCTATCCGCACGAATTGTCGGGGGGTCAGAAGCAGCGGATCAACATCGCCCGCGCGCTCATTCTGGCTCCGAAGCTGCTCGTCGCCGACGAAGCGACGGCTGCGCTCGACGTCTCCATTCAGGCTGACATCCTGAATTTGTACACGGACCTGAAACGCGATCTTGATCTCACATTCGTCTGCATCACGCACGATCTGGCAGTCGCCGTGCATGTCAGCCGCCTGATCGCCGTAATGTATCTCGGCAAGATCGTCGAATTCGCTCCCACCGACATCATCCGCCGGACGAGCGCGCATCCCTACACGCGCGCGCTGCTGTCCGCCGAACCTGTAGCGCTGCCAAAGCGGCTACAGTCGGAGAAGCGGATCATTCTGCAAGGCGAGATTCCAAGCCCGATTTCACCGCCATCGGGGTGCCGTTTCAGAACGCGCTGCCCGATCGTGCAGCCGGTCTGCGCGCGCGACGCGCCGCCGCTTCGCGAGGTCGCGCCGGAGCATCTCGTGGCGTGCCACTTTCCGGTTCGCGAAAGGAGCACCGCCTTATGACCCGGCGCGAACGGCAAAAGCTCATCGGCAAGCGGCTCCTGCAGGTCGTTCCCGTCCTGCTTCTTGTCACCTTCTTCTCGTTTTTGCTGCTGCATCTTTCGCCGGTCGATCCGGCGCTGCTGCTCGCCGGCGAAAATCCAACCGAATCGCAAATTGCGGAGATCCGCCAACTGCACGGACTGGATCAGCCGATGGTGGTTCAGTACGGCAAGTGGCTCCTGAACGTCCTCCATGGCGATCTGTCGATCTCCATCCTGTCGCGCGAACCGGTGGCGACAACCATCGCCAGCAAATTTCCGGCGACCCTGCTCATCGTCGTTTACGGGATGCTGATTGCCGTCGCCGTCGGCGCGCCGCTTGGCATCTGGGCGGCGGCAAAGCCCGGCTCCTACGCCGACACCATCGCCACCGCCGTGGCCTCGTTCGGCGTCGCCGTGCCCTATTTCTGGGTGGCGATGGTTCTCGTTCTTGTATTTGCTCTGCAACTGGGATGGTTTCCCGCCACCGGGGCCATACCGTTCAGCAAGGATCCTCTCGGAGCGATTCAGGCGGCAACCCTCCCGGCGATTGCCTTGTCGCTGAGCGGCATCGCCGAGATCGTCCGACAACTTCGCGCATCTCTGCTCGAGGTGTTGAGTTCGAACTACGTGCGGACGCTGCGGGCAAAAGGCCTGTCGTCGAGCGCGATCCTGTGGCGGCACGGACTGAGGAATGTCGGTATCACGCTGGTCACCGTGATCGGGCTGGTCTTCAACAGGAAGCTCGGCGCGACCGTGGTGATCGAAACGGTCTTTGCGATTCCCGGAACCGGCAGCGCCGTCATCTTCGCCACGATAAACAAGGACTACGCCGTCGTTCAGGGCATCATCCTAGTCTTTGCGCTGATCGTCGTCACCGTCAATCTGCTCACGGACCTCGCCTATGTGCTGCTCGATCCGCGTGTGGAGAGCTGACCATTTCCGCTATTCCGCAGACAAGCTCGACACGGCGGCGACCGACCAAATGGCGCTATTTCGTCCGTCATCCGGCCTCGGTCGCCAGTATCCTCTATCTGGCCGCGCTGGCCTTCGTCGGCCTGTTCGCACCGTGGATATCTCCCTATGATCCGAACTTTCAGGATCTGACGAACATCATGGCGCCGCCCAGCGCCGCGCACTGGCTGGGGACGGACGACCTAGGGCGCGACGTCGTCTCTCGCCTGATGGCGGGCGCGGGCCCCTCCTTGTTCGCCAGCCTGCTTGCTGTGTCCATCGGTTCGATTCTTGGCGTTCCCATCGGCCTCGTCGCCGGATATATCGGCGGCCGAACTGATGCCTGCATCAGCCGGGTGCTGGACGCCCTGCTGTCGTTTCCCGCCATCGTGTTTGCCGTTGGCATCGCCGGTGTTCTGGGGCCGGGTCTGGTCAACGGGATGATCGCTGTCGGCATCCTGATGATGCCAGGCTTTGCCCGGCTGACGCGCGCGACAACGATGGTGGTCAGGCAAGAGCTCTATGTGGACGCCGTTCGCGCTTTCGGCGCGACGACGTCGCGGATCATCCTCCGCCACATTCTCCCGAATGCGGTTCAGTCCGCTGTCGTCAATGCCGGGCTGCTGCTCGCGATCGGATTGCTTGCCGAATCCAGCCTGAGCTATCTCGGGCTTGGCCTGCAACCGCCTCACGCGAGTTGGGGAGGCATGCTTTCGCGCGCGTACAACTACATGGAAATTGCACCCGAGCAGATGTATGCGCCGGGATTTGCGATCCTGCTTACAGCGCTCGCCTTCAATGGCCTTGGCGAGGTGATACGCCTTGCGCTCGATCCTCGCGGACCGAAAAGATAGTCCGCGAATTTCTGCCGGACAACGTCGGTTGTCGCCATTCGGATGCGTAGCGGCAACTAATAGGGTTTTTGAGTTTGCTTGTCAGTCGGCAATTCGGGAAGTTTGCGCCGTCGCCTGCCAGCCGGGCGGGAGTTGCCGCGCCAGTTCCTCGATCACGCACCGTGTCGTCATCACGCGGCGGTGGCTGGGTCAAAAGACCCTCGCAACGGCGATCCACTACACGGAGACAGCTGACACTTCGCAACGCATGCGGGAGGTGGTTGCGAGACTTGACCCGTTAGGGAGCAAATCGCGACATAAGTGTCCAACTCGTCGCGAAAAATGTCTAACGTGAACTCGGCGGGCAGGCTAAGTCATTGAAATGATGGTGCCCAGGGGCGGAATCGAACCACCGACACTGCGATTTTCAGTCGCATGCTCTACCAACTGAGCTACCTGGGCGTGCCGAGCCGGCCGAGCCGGACGCGCGCCGGTTTATAGGTTGCAGAAGCGGCGCTGTCCAGCCGGTCAGCCAGACTTCCTCATTTTCTTCCAAAGCCTTGCGCGCGTTGGAAAAACCGGGCTGCGAAGCCACCTCCGGATCCCCTTGCGAAACGCCTCTTGTAAAAACCGGCTGACGATAGGAGCCAACGGTTCCGTGTCTTGCGCCGGCGGCAGACGCCGCCGATACGCGCTCCAGCCGTGCGTCAAGCGATCCACGATAAGCCGGCGAACTAGGGCCTCCTTCGCGCATTCCCGCAGGTCTTCATCGGCAGGCTCCGGGGCCGGGGTCACAGGATTTGCAACCGCAGCCTCTCAAAACAGCCCTGCCGGGTCGCCTCGATGGCAACGACTTCCCGCCGCGCAGCCGGCGCCTCCCCTCTCATCGGCATGCCAGCGCCGAAAGCCGTTGCCTGTCAGTTCGCGATTTGGATCTTGGCCTCCGTGATGACCGGCCCCCATTTGTCCATTTCGGATTTGAGGTGCTTCGCCAGTCCCTCCGGCGTCGAGCCGACCGGATCGGCGCCAAGCTCAAGCAGCCGCGGCCTGACGGAGGCGTGGCCGAGCGCCGCCACGGTGTCCGCATGCACCTTGGCGGCAATCTCCTTCGGCACCTTCGCCTGATAGAAGAATGCGAACCACGAGGCGACATCGAAGCCCGGCACCCCCGCCTCGGAGATCGTCGGCAGATCGGGCGCGATCGCCACGCGCTTTGCCGTCGTCACCGCAAGCCCGGCACCGCATTCGCCTTCACATGCGGCGAGATCGACGGCGCATTGTCGAACACCACATCGACGCGCCCAGGATCAGGTCGTTCATCAGCGGCCCCGAGCCGCGATAGGGAACGTGCGTCATCTCTACCTTGGCCATGCGCTTGAACAATTCGCCCGACAGATGCAGCGAGGTCCCGTTGCCGGAGGATGCGAAAGTGATCTTGCCGGCATTCGCCTTGCAATGATCGATGAACTCCTTCACCGATTTCGCCGGCGAGGAGTTCGGCACGCACATGATGTTCGGCTGCGTCAGCAGCAGCGACACCGGCTGAAAATCGCCGACCGGATCGTAGCGAGCGACGGATAGAGAAACTTGTTGGTGGCCTGCCCCGGCCCGACGATGAAGATGGTGTAGCCGTCCGCGTCCGCCTTCGCCGCCGCGTCCGCGCCGACATTGCCGCCCGCGCCCGGCTTGTTCTCGACGACGACCGGATGGCCCCAAACCTCCTGCAAGCGGTTGGCGAGCAGCCGGGCGGTGATGTCGGTCGCGCCGGCGGGCGCGAATGGCACGATGATGCGAACGGTGCGGTTGGGCCACGCCTGGCCGAAGGCATGCGAGGTGAAGACGGCCGGCGCGGCGAGCGAAGCCGCGGCGAGCCCGGTGAAGCGGCGCCGATTGAGCATGGACGGTTTCCCCTGTGCGGTATGATCCGCCCGATTCCGTCGGGTCTTGGTCTTCGCAGCGGAACCGAGTGTGCAGACCCGCACCGCCAAAAGCAATGCGCGAGAATCCGGGAGGCCGTCAGTCTTTCGGCGGAGCGCCGTCCTCGTCCTCGTCATCGCTGGACGCAGGGATCGCGTAGGCGCCCGAAAGCCAGCGATGCAGGTCGACATCCTTGCAGCGGTCGGAGCAGAACGGACGCACTGCCTCGACCGCCGGCTTGCCGCAAATCGGGCACGATTTTCGCCGCGGTCGCCCGGCCATCGTAATCCTAGCTCGCCGTCAGCCAGCCGAACCGGGTGGGGTATCCCTCCCCGCCGAGCAGGCTGACGCTTTCATAGAGCGGCAGGCCGACGACATTGGTGTACGAGCCGACCATCTTCACGACGAACGATCCGGCGATGCCCTGCACCGCATAGCCGCCGGCCTTGCCGCGCCACTGGCCGGAGCCGACATATCCCTGGATATCCTCCTCGTTCAGCCGCTTGAAGCGCACGCGCGTTTCCACAAGCCGCTGGCGGAAGCCTTCCTTCGGGGTGACGATGCAGATGCCGGTATAGACCCGGTGATTGCGGCCCGACAGCAGCCGCAGACACTGTTCGGCCTCGTTGACCAGTTCGGCTTTCGGCAGAATCCGGCGCCCCACGGCGACCACGGTGTCGGCGGCGAGGATGAAAGCGCCACGCAGATCGTCGTCGAGTCGGACCGCCTGCAACGACGCCTCGGCCTTCGCGCGCGCGAGCCTCGTCGCGCAGGTGCGCGGCAGCTCGCCCTTCTTCGGCGTCTCGTCGATCTCGGCGGGCCGCAAGGCGTCGGGCTCGATGCCGACCTGATTGAGCAGCGCCAAGCGGCGCGGCGAGCCTGAGGCAAGAACGAGTTTGGGGCGGCCGGTCATCTCAAGGGAACTGCTTGAATCGCTAAGGAATTGACGATGCGATACACGCATTGCCCGCCTTTATGAAGGCCCCCGCCGAAGAAATGCGCCTTCCCGGCCGGCGCGCCGCTCCGTTAGCGGCGCACGCTCATCGCCCGCAGGCTCTCCTTGTTCGGCCAGCAATCGAGCTTCAGCCCCGCCTGCTTCTGGAACGCGCCGAGCGCCGCGCGGGTCTGCATGCCCGCCTTGCCGTCGATCCTGTCCTTGTAGAGGCCGATGCGAGCCAGATGCGCCTGCATCGCCTCGACATCGGCGGTGCGCATCTGCTCGGTCGCCGACCAGGGCGTGGCGAACCGCTGGGGACCGAGAATCCGGTCGGCCAGATGGCCGACGAACAGCACATAGAGATCGGAGAAATTGTACTCCTTGATGACGAAGTAGTTCTTTGTCGTCAGGAAGGCCGGACCATAGATTCCTTCCGGTTGCAGCAGCGAGGCGGGCTGCGCCAATTCGGCCGCCGACAGCCGCGCGCCGCGCACCGGCACGAACCCCGCGCGGACCCATTCGCCGATGCTGCGGGTGATCTCCGGCACGCCCAGCGTGCAATCGGCGTGGCGCGGCGCGACAACCTCGTAGGCCCAGCGCACGCCCGGCTGCCAGCCCTTGGCGCGCAACTGCTTCGCCGTGATCGCCAGCGCGTCCGGCACCGAGTTGAAAATATCGATGCGACCGTCGCGGTCGAAATCCACCGCGTTCTTGTAAAACTCGGACGGTAACACCTGTGTCAGCCCCATCGCCCCGGCCCATGAGGAGCGCATCTGCAAATTGCCGTGGCCGTCCTGAATCATCTTCAGCGCGGCGATGAACTCGTCGCGGAACTGCTCCTTGCGCCGGCCGACCCAGGCTTGCGTCGCCAGCGTGCGGACGGCGTTGAAGGTCGCGCGGAAACGGCCGTAATCGGTTTCACGCGCCCAGATGGCGAGCACGATCGTTCCCGGCGCACCGAACTCGCGCTCGATGCGATCGAGCGTGGCGCGATGCTTCTGCCGGATCTGTTGCCCGGTGGCGGCGAGCCGGGCGATGCTCGATTCCTTCAGATAGTCCGCCGGCACCTGCACGAATTCGGGCTGCGGCGCGGAGGACGGCTTGCGGCCGGGCAACACCAGATCGGGCAGCTTCAGGTCCGGCTCCAGCCCGCGCGTCGCCTGATCGAAAATCGGGCGAGACACACCGGCGCGCTGCGCGTCCGGCCAGAGCGATTCAACAAAGCGCGTGAAGGCCGCATCCGGCGTGGCCTGCGCGGACGCAACAGATACCGCGATGACGATCCCGACCCATAGCGACAAGCGCCTGCGAATCGCGCGACTGCGATTGAAAACCATCGCCGCAGTGTCGGTCATTCACCCGGCAATGTCGATCCGCAAGGCAGGACCTTCGGACATGAAGAATCGACGCTCGCAGCGTTCGCGACCGAGCCAGCTCATCGCGTCCGATCGTCGCGTCCAAGTGACGCAGACCTTTTCGGCGCTTGGGATAATCGCCGAATTGGCGTTCAATCTGTTCGATCGGGCCCGTTCGATGCGCACGCACAAGGGACCATGCGAGGCACATGATCGAATGATCGCCGTCGCGTATCTGCTTGCTGAGTTTGAAAAATAAAGGAACACAATACAAAGGAGGGCAACGTGCGACAGGGAGTTCTCAAGAGTCTGCTGCTTTGCTGCGGCCTTGGCATGTTCACAAGCGTTGCGGCGGCGCAACAAGCCGCGAAACCTCACCATGGCGGAACGCTCGAAGTCGGCACCGTGTACGTGACCATCAGCGCGCTCTCATGGGATCAACGCGATTGGGCCTGGAAGTTCAACCACGATGCCGGGCAGATGTATGAGAGCTTGATTGCCGCTGATCTGAACAAGAGCATCGGCCGCGGAGGAAAATATCCGTTCACATCGTTCGCGTTCCTGCCGACCGATGCGCTGCGCGGCGAACTGGCCGAATCGTGGGAGTGGGAAACTCCGATGCGGCTGGTCATCAAATTGCGCAAGGGCGTCATGTTCCCCGAAAAGCCGGGCGTCATGGCGTCACGCGAACTGGTCGCCGACGATGTCATCTTCGCCCAGAACCGGATGGCCACGAGTCCCAAACGCACGGGCGACCTGTACGAATTCATCGACAAGACCACCGCGCGGGACAAGCACACGCTCGTCTACGATCTGAAGGACTATGTGGCCGACTGGGACCTGCGTCTGGGCTATGGCTTCACGGCAGCGATCCAGCCCAAGGAGGTCGTCGACGCCGGCGCCAACAACTGGAAAAACGCCAACGGCACCGGGCCGTTTCGTCTCGTGGATTACCTTCCCGGCAACTCGTACAGCTTCGAGAGAAACCCAATCTATTGGGGCAAGGAAACGATCCAGAAAACGGAATACAAGCTTCCGTTCGTCGACAAGGTCAATTTCCGGATTCTCAAGGACCCCTCGACGCAAATCACAGCACTTCGCACCGGCAAGCTCGACATCCTCGAAACCATCAGCTGGGAGAACGTCGAGACACTGAAGAAAAGCGCGCCGCAGCTGAAATGGTCGAGCATCATCGGCAGCCCGTTCGTTCTCGCATTGCGCATGGATACGAAGCCTTTCGATGACATTCGCGTGCGCAAGGCGCTGAATTACGCCGTCGACAAGGAAGCCGTCGTCAAGGAATTCTTCGGCGGCAATGCCGAGATGTTCAGCTATCCCTTCCATCCTGACTGGACCGGATATTACCAGCCGCTCTCCGCGATGCCCGACGATATCAAGGACCTGTTCAAATACGACGTCGCTAAGGCGAAACAACTGCTCGCCGAAGCGGGCTATGCCGACGGCTTCACGTTCAAGGTGCAGGCCTGCTCATGCAATACGGTGGGCATGGAGCTGCTGTCGTTGCTCGCCGGCTATTACGAGCGGATCGACGTCAAGCTCGACGTCCAGGTGATGGAGTACGCCGCTCATCTGTCGATGATGAACAACAACACCAACGCGCCAGGCTATCTGCACACCGTGGGCATGGCCAACCCGTTCACGACGACCCGCGTGAATTTCGTCAGCAACAGGTATAATCCTTCGCAGTTCAACGATCCGACCTTTTCCGACAAATTCGACGCAGCTTCCGCCGAGCGCGACGAAGCCAAAAGGCACGCGATGTTTCAGGAGATGGCGCGCACAGGGCTGCGCGCCGTGCCCGGCGTTTTCCTGCCCGCGCCACGCACCTTCATGGCGTGGTGGCCGTGGGTGAAAAACTACAATGGCGAACTGCGCGCCGGCGCGACAAAGCCGGGACCGATCTACGCACGGCTCTGGATCGATCAGGCGCTGAAGAAAAAGATGGGATATTGAATTCCATCCGAGCGGCGCGAGGCGGTGTCTTAATGCGCCGCCTCGTCACGCCCTCCGCCCTTGTGCGGCTTGCCATGCGTCAGCGCCGGAATTCCGTTCGACAGCTTGTCGACATAGGCGATGCCGACCGCCGACAGAATGAACACGATGTGGATGATGGTCTGCCACATCACGCCGGCCTCGGTGTAGTTCGTCGTGCGACCGGTGCCGCCGAGATTGCCGGCCTCGATGAAGGTCCGCAGCAGGTGGATCGACGAAATGCCGATGATCGCCATCGCCAGCTTGATCTTCAGCACGCTGGCGTTGACGTGACTCAGCCATTCCGGCTCGTCCGGATGCCCGCGCAGATTGAGCCGGGACACGAAGGTCTCATAGCCGCCGACGATCACCATCACCAAGAGGTTGGAGATCATCACCACATCGATCAGGCCGAGCACGACCAGCATGATCTGCTGTTCGGAGAAATCGAACGAATGCAGGATGAGGTGCCACAGCTCTTTCAGGAACAGCACGACATAGACGCATTGCGCGACGATCAGCCCGACATAGAGCGGCAGTTGCAGCCAGCGCGAGCCGAAAATGAGCATGGGAACAGGGCGCAGCCGCGAGCCGCGAGGCGGCAGCGGGGTCTCGGGAGCCATGGACATGGGAGGGGTCTCTGAAGGGTCGGAAAGGCCGGAATCAGAATCAACGGCAAGCATCTAGCCGATGATTTGCGGCCACGTCGAGACCGTACGATTGCGTCCGGACGACACACGGTCGCGTTCAGGGCCGCCTTCAAGACATCGAACCGGAAGCCGGAGACGGCCCGCAAAGGCGGCGCGCCGGCTCCCCCTCCCCAGTCGCCTCACCCGAGGCGGCCCGATCCTACCGCGTCAGCTTCTTGTAGGTCGCCCGGTGCGGGATCGCCGCGTCCTGGCCGAGCCGGCGCAGCTTGTCCTTCTCGTAATCCTGGAAGTTGCCCTCGAACCATTCGACATGGCTGTCGCCCTCGAAAGCGAGGATGTGGGTGGCGATACGGTCGAGGAACCAGCGATCGTGGCTGATGATGACGGCGCAGCCGGCGAAATCCTCCAGCGCCTCTTCCAGCGCGCGCAGCGTATCGACGTCGAGGTCGTTGGTCGGCTCGTCGAGCAGCAGCACGTTCGCGCCGGACTTCAGCATCTTGGCCAGATGCACGCGGTTGCGCTCGCCGCCCGAGAGCTGGCCGACCTTCTTCTGCTGGTCGGCGCCCTTGAAATTGAAGGAGGAGCAATAGCCGCGCGAATTCACCTCGCGCTTGCCGAGCAGGATCTGGTCGTTGCCGCCGGAAATTTCCTCCCAGACGGTTTTCTTGCCGTCGAGCGCGTCGCGCGACTGGTCGACATAACCGAGATGCACGCTGTCGCCGATGGTGATGCTGCCGGAATCCGGCTTCTCCTGTCCGGCGATCATGCGGAACAGCGTCGTCTTGCCGGCGCCGTTCGGGCCGATCACGCCGACGATGCCACCCGGCGGCAGCTTGAAGGTCAGATCGTCGATCAGCAGCCGGTCGCCGAACGCTTTCGAGAGCCCCTCGAAATCGACGACGTTGTTGCCGAGACGCTCGGCCACCGGAATGATGATCTGCGCGGTCTGCGTCTGCTTCTCGCCGGCCTTCTGGAGCAGTTCCTCGTAACGCTGATAACGCGCCTTGGATTTCGCCTGCCGCGCTTTGGGCGAGGCCGCGATCCATTCCTGCTCGCGGGCGAGCGTGCGCTGATGCGCGGCCTCCTCGCGCCCTTCCTGCTCCAGCCGCTTCTGCTTCTGCACCAGCCAGGAGGAGTAATTGCCCTCGTAAGGAATGCCGCGGCCGCGATCGAGTTCGAGAATCCAGCCCGTCACGTTGTCGAGGAAGTAGCGATCGTGGGTGACGATCAGGATCGCGCCCGGATAGTTGCGCAGATGGCCTTCGAGCCACGACACCGACTCGGCGTCGAGATGGTTGGTCGGCTCGTCGAGCAGCAACAGGTCCGGCTGGTCCAGCAGCAGCCGGCACAGCGCAACGCGGCGGCGCTCGCCGCCGGAAAGCTTGCTGACGTCGGAATCGTCCGGCGGACAGCGCAGCGCGTCCATCGCCTGATCGACCTTGCTGTCGAGATCCCACAGGCCCTGCGCCTCGATCTCGTCCTGCAATTTCGTCATCTCGTCGGCGGTTTCGTCGGAATAGTTCGTCGCCAGCTCGTTGTAGCGATCGAGGATCGCCTTCTGCTTGGCGACGCCTTCCATGACGTTCTCGCGAACGGTCTTGGCCGGATCGAGCTGCGGCTCCTGTTCGAGGTAGCCGACGCGCGCGCCGTCCGCGACCCACGCCTCGCCGGTGTAATCCTTGTCGAGGCCGGCCATGATCTTCAGCAGCGTCGATTTACCCGAGCCGTTGACGCCGAGCACGCCGATCTTCGCATCCGGATAGAACGACAGGTGGACGTTATCGAGAACCTTGCGGTTTCCCGGATACGTCTTCGACAACCCCTGCATGAAATAGACGAACTGCCGCGCCATCTCGCTCCCGTTCCCGCGATGTTCTGGAATGAACCGCTGATGTAGCGGCGCGGGACCGAAAGGGCAAGGCATGGAGCCCTCATCCTGAGGCGTTTCGGCGACAGCTTTAGGAATTCGTCAAGGTTACTCGCCGAAAGCCGACGCTTTCGTCCGATCAGCAAGGCTTTTTAATCGATTGCGACACACCGTGCGGGAAGGCGAAGAAATCGCAGAGTACGAGTGATGTCCGTTTTTCAGACCGCAAGCCACGCCACGCCGGTCCGCTCGCAGGCCCGCGCGTCCGGATGGCTGACCCCCATCCGCAGGTTCGTCGCCGACTTCCGTGCCGTCGCGTTCGACACCTACCGCCCGGAGCAGCACTATATGCGGGGCCCCGGACCGGCCTGTGCCGCCAAGCGGGCCAAGAGCATGCCCACGAAAAGCAAAGCGTAGCTCGCGCACCATTTCCGACCTTGCCGGCAGCGCGCCTGCGCGCCACCATGGCCTCAAAGCGGCTCTGGAAATGCCGTGCGGAAAAGGTCGATATCCATGACGATGCGTTGCGCAATTCTCGATGACTATCAGAACGTCGCATTGAAGATCGCGGACTGGTCGCCGCTGAAAGGCAAGGCGGAGATCACCGTCTTCGACCAGCATCTCGGCGATCCGGACAATGTGGTCAAGGCGCTGGCGGATTTCGACATCATCTGCGCGATGCGTGAACGCACCCCGTTCCGGCGCGAAACGGTGGAGCGGCTGCCGAAGCTGAAACTGCTGCTGACCTCCGGCGCGCGCAACGCCTCCTTCGACATGGAAGCGCTGAAAGAGCGCGGCGTCACCGTTTGCGGCACCGGCGGATTCGGCAACCCGACCGCGGGCATCGCCATCGGCCTGATGCTGGAACTGACGCGGAAAATCGGCTTCGAAAACGCCCGGATGAAGGCCGGGGAAAAATGGCAGGTGACGCTCGGGCAGGACGTCGAGGGCCGCACGATGGGCATCGTCGGCCTCGGCAAGCTGGGCACGCGCGTGGCGCAGATCGCCAAGGCGTTCGGAATGAAGGTCAATGCCTGGAGCCAGAACCTGACCAAGGAGAAATGCGACGAGGTCGGCGTCGGCTATCTGCCGAAGGACGAACTGATGGCGACTTCCGACGTCATCAGCATCCATGTGATTCTGAGCCAGCGCTCGCGCGGGCTGATCTCGCGCGCCGATCTTTCACGGATGAAGCCGTCAAGCTACCTCATCAACACCGCGCGCGGGCCGATCGTGGACGAGGACGCGCTGCTCGAATTGCTGCAACAGAGGAAGATCGCCGGTGCGGGCCTCGACACCTTCTCGGTCGAGCCGCTGCCGCTGGATCATCCGTTCCGCAAGCTCGACAATGTCGTCCTCACGCCGCATCTCGGCTACGTCACCGAGGAAGGCTACCGCAAATATTACGCGGACATGGTCGCCGACATTCTCGGATGGCTGGACGGCAAGCCGGTGCGGGTGATCGGGTAAGACGGAAGGCGTTTGTCGCCGGCTTCCGCCTTTCAGGATCACGCTCTAGCGCGCGCCCTTCCACGGGTCGGCGTTCTTCGTTGCAGCGGCATCGGGGATGTTCTTCATCGCCCGTCGGTAAGCTTCTTCCTGACGCGCCTTTTCCTGCCGCTCCTTCTCGGCCCTGGCCGGATCCTGGGCCTGAGGCTGATTTTGCATGCCGCGTCCAAACCCCTGCGCCACCGCGGGCGCGATCAATCCCATAACCATCGCCAAAATCAGAAATGTCTTGGTCATCATCATTGCTCCGGACGGGCGTGTCTCCGAAAGCACTGTAGCGCCACTTGAACCGTGCGGCTCCAGGAAAATGAAAAGCCCGCAGCGCGTGCATGAGACGATCGCTGCGGGCTGAACGGAAGCGTTTCGGATCAGCGGATGTTGGTCGGCGGCGGCAGAGGCTGGACCGACGTCGCATCGCCACGGCCGTCGCCGCGATAGAGCGGCGCTTGCCCCGGCTGGGCGGACACCGGCGAATAGCCGGCCGCGCCTTGCGGACCGGCGGGCGCGAGATTGGTCGGCTCGCGCATGGCGGCGACCGGCGTGGCCGGCTTGCCGCCCGGCAGCACGACGACGCGGGTGCCGACCTTCACGCGCTCATAGAGGTCGGACACGTCGTCATTCAGCATGCCGACGCAACCGGAGGAGACGAACTTCCCGATGGTTGAGGGCTGGTTCGTGCCGTGAATGCGATAAACGGTGGAGCCGAGATACATCGCCCGTGCGCCCATCGGATTGCCGTCGCCGCCCGCCATGAAGCGCGGCAGGTAGGGCTGACGCTCGATCATTTCCGCCGGCGGATGCCAATCCGGCCATTCGGCCTTGCGCGTCACTTTCTGAACCCCGGACCATGTAAAGCCGTCGCGACCGACGCGCACGCCGTAACGGACCGCGCGGTTGCCGCCGAGGACGAAATAGAGATGCGTGTTCGCCGTATCGACGACGATCGTGCCCGGCGGCTCCTTCGTCTCGTAATAGACTTCCTGCCGTCGCAGATGCGGCGGCAGTTCCTTCGGCGCGTCGGTCTCCGGCTGGTCTTCGGGCGGCAGCGCCGCGACCGTCGTCCGGCGCTCCTGCGGAGCCATGCCCTGCTGCCCTGCGACGCCCTGCGGCGGACGCATCATCGCATCCTGCACGGCCGAGCCGGCCGGCGGGCCGCGGTCGGAATAGGCCGGCGGCGGACCGGACGGACGATCCGAATAGGACGGCTGCGCCCCCATCGGCCGGCCATAGCGCGGGTCGTCCGGCGACATCACCGGCCCCGGCGGCGACAGCGCGACCGAACCCCGTGGCCGGTCGGTCATCATCCTCCAGCACGTCGAAATTCGGCTGCGGACGTGCATCGTCCCGCGATGGTCGCCCGGATAATTGCGCGACTCCGGATACGCCTGCTGCATCGGCGGCGCAGACCTGAGCAACAGAGGCGGAACTGGCGAGAGCCGCACCCGTGGTGCCAGAGATCGCAAGAAAAACAAATTTACACGCTGAGCCATCGTCATCCCTTCGATGAGCTAAAGGTATCTCTGCGGCCACAACCAACCCGTTAACGTCGCACTCACCTTACGATCGCGGCGCATTCAAGACATCCGGCCGGAAATCGACCGATTGCGGACACGAACTTGCGCCGGCGTGGCGCAAAAGCCTCAGATTCGCGTCGAATGGCCGCCAAGTCATTGGCTGAAACCACTTATTCGAGACGCCACGGGACGCCTGCGCTATCCTCCAAGAACCTGATTCGAGACCGCTTTCGCCGGTCCGACGCCAAAAGGCGGATCAGGCAGTCCGCGTTCAAGTCTGCGTCATCACCCGCAGGATATACTTTCGCCGAGAATCTTAAGCCAAGAATCAAGAGTCTTGCGCCAGGAACCTCGGGTCAAGTCTCTTGCGCGACGAATCATGCCGATTCGCGATCCGGTCGGCCAGGGGACAGTTCGCAGTCATGCTGCCAGGGGTTCGGTTTGTTTTCGCGGCGACGGTACTCGCCGTCTCGGTCGTCATTTTCGGCCTGGGCGCGGCGGCGTTCCTGCGGGCGGCGCATGAGAATCTCGCAAGTGCAACAATCTGGCGGCCCATCGACGACCCGCTGGCCGGGCGCGTCGAGCCAGCCCCGCCGACGCTGGCGATGCTGCGCATCGAGCCCGAACCGGCGCCCCCTACGCCTGCGGCCGAGCCGGGCGCTTCGGAGGCCACGACGAATGAGGCGACAACCGAGGCCGTCCCTGTGGCCATGCCGCTGCCCGAGGCGGCTCCGATTGTGCCGCCTCGAACAGAAGCGGTGTCGCCGGTTTCCGCCGAGCCTGAAAAGCAGGTCGCGCCGGTTCAGGCGGAGGCCGAGCCGGGCACAAGCCCGGCCGAGGCGGTCGCCGTTGAAACGGCCGCGCCGGCCATCGATCCCCTTCCGCCCGCAATGGTCGCTGCGCCAACCTCCGATGACAGCGCGCCGGCCGCAGCCGCGTCGGAGCCGACCGCCACCGAAACCATGGTGACGCGGCTCGTGACCGAACCGACGCCTGAGAATCTTCAAGCAGAGCCCAAACCGGATGCAAAGACTCCGGCCACCACGGAAACCCCACCGGCGGTCGAAAAAACACCGGCCCCTCCCGTCACCGCGCAGGACGGCGAGAAGACGATGCCGGTCGCGGCGCCCTCGCCGGGGACGGATACGCTCAGATTGGACGACCGTCAGATCAAGACCGCGATGGTGACGGAGTCCGCGCTCCCAGAGGTCACGCCGCTGCCGGCGCGCGAAGTGAGGATTCCCGCTCCGCGCATCGATCCGTCGGTGCTCGAAGCGCGGCGCAAGCAACTCATCCTTCAGCAGCAGGCGCGCAAGGCCCGAGCGGCGAAAGCCCGGCGCGTCGCCGCCATCCGCGCGCGCGCCGCTGCGCAGGCCCGCGCGGCGGCGACCACCGATCCATTCGGCAATCCATCGACTACGATTCCGGCCCCTCAGCGGTAATCTGGATCAGCTTCCGTTCGATGGAAGCTCCGTCATGCCCCGAGCGCGACGGAGAATGGATCAACGCCCACCCGATCCGATCAGATCGCAAATCGCTCGAGCGACCGAACCCGCCAGCGGGTTACTCTTTCCCCGTCTCGGCGGGCGGGCCATCGGGAAGGCCCCATTCGGACCAGGACCCGTCATAGAGCGCGGGATTCTCGATTCCCAGGCGATAGAGCGCGAGCGTCAGCACAGCCGCCGACACGCCGGAGCCGCAGCTGGTCGCAATCGGTTTTTGCAGATCGATTCCGGCGGCGAAAAACGCCGCGCGAAGCTCGTCCAGCGGCTTCATCACCCCGGTCGCCGGATCGATCAGACCACCATAGGGCAGATTGCGGCTGCCGGGGATATGGCCGCCGCGCAGGCCCGGACGCGGCTCGGCGGCGCGCCCCTCGAAACGATCGGCCGCGCGCGCATCGACCACCTGTTCGGCCTTGCTCGCGAGATTCGCCTTCATCTGTTCGAGCGAGCGGACACGCCGCGCATCGAAACTGGCCTTGAAGGCCGCCGGCACCGGCAGAATGTTGCCGCCCTGAACCGCATGGCCCTCCGCCATCCATTTTTTCAGCCCGCCGTCGAGCACGCGCACCTTGTCATGACCGAACGCCAGAAACATCCACCAGGCGCGCGGCGCCGCCACCCAGCTCCCCGAATCGTAGAGGACCACCGTGTCCGCATTGCTGACGCCCAGCGCGCCGACATCGCGGCCGAACTGCTCGGCGTCCGGAAACATATGCGGCAGGTCGCTTGCATGATCGGCGACGGCGTCGACATCGAAGAAATGCGCGCCGGGAATGTGCGCGCGCTCGTAATCTTCCTTCGGCAGCGGCGTGATGCCCGGCAGCTTGAACGTCGCATCCAGGATTTTCACGTTCTTGTCGCGCATGTGCTCGGCGAGCCATTGCGTCGAAACGAGCGGATCGCTTGTCATGGATGACCCCGCAGACTGATACGCGACAAAATAATAAAGGGAAGCGCGCGACCCGATGCCGGCAGGGACCGGGTCGCGGCAAAAAAGCTTACGCCTTCGGCTTTTTCGGCTCGACCTTCTCGATCGCGCCACCCGCCTCGCGCCACGCGGTGAAGCCACCGCCGATATGCGCGACCGGCTTCAGGCCCATCTCCTGCGCGACCTTCGCGGCCAGCGCCGAACGCCATCCGCTCGCGCAATGGAAGACGAACTTCTTGTCTTCCTGGAAGATCGGCTTGGCATAGGGGCTCGCCGGATCGATCCAGAATTCCAGCATGCCGCGCGGACAGGAGAACGCGCCTGGAATGCGGCCTTCGCGCTCGATCTCGCGCGGATCGCGCAGGTCGACGATCACGACATCCTTGAGGTCAGCCCCGCCTTGCGGAAACTGCTTTGCCGCGTCCGCGGCCGGAATGGTTTCGATCTGGGCGTTGGCCTCGTCCAGCATTGCCTTGTAACCGCGGGTGATGGTTTGCGGCATGGGTGTTTGCTCCTCTTTGCACGTCCCGCGCTTTATATCGCCGAACATTCGTCATTGCGAGGCGGAAGCCTCTCAAGCGAATTTAGGGCGAGCGGCGGCGCGCGGACAAGAGGCAGGCGAAGATTGCGCCAAACAAACCCGCCGGCGCGAGCCGGCAAGGTTTGGCAGGATCAACGCTTTGCGGGAAAGGCGTCCGTCAGCGACAGCGCCGCACGTCTTGAAGACGACAGCGCCGTTCGGGCGCACGATCCGCTGCCGCTCCATCGTGCAGCGCGGTCGCGGACGCACCACGCGGTCGCAGACCTGCCGCGTGCGCCAGACCGTCGAGCCGTTCGGACGCCTGATACGCTCGCGCACCGTGCGGCAGGCGACCGTCTCGGCCGCGGACGGAACGCTGAGACCCGGATCGGCCATGCGTGCGAATGCGGGCTGCGATGCAGAGACTGCGAGAGTCCCACCGAACATGGCAGCCGCGAGCGCGGCCACGGTGAATATTTTCATTGTGAATCGATCTCCGAATAAGCCCCCGGTGCAAACGAGCCACGGCCGATCCGGTTCCGGCTCGCCCAAGCGAAACGGCCGGAAGGCCGCGATTTACGGTTCGCCGCCGGATTTTTACTTTGACAGCGGCGTGCGGAGCGGCGAGAAGCCGCACATGCCAAAGAAGCCAGGAACCAATCCGAAGGGCGAATTCGCCTTCTTCAACATCGTCTACGAGGACGGCTCGCAGCGATCGAACCGGCGCGTGCCGAGCGAATTGCTCGGCGGCCTCGACGGCGACGAGCCCGCGCGCGGCTTCATCATGGAGCAGGACCGCGAGATCGCGGAAAAATCCGGACGGCCCCCGCTCGCCATCAAGAGCATCGAGCGGGTCGGCGCCAAGAAGAAATAAAGAAGAAATAACGGCGCGAACCTTACTCAGCGGCCGCGCGTCTCGGCCAGCCGGTCGGCGAAATAGGCGATGGTCTTGCGATAGACCACCGCGCGATTCCACTCCCGCATCACCTCGAAATTCGCCGTGCCCTCACCATAAGGCGCGCCGGCACGCCATCCGTTCGTCTTCAGCAGATTGGCGGTGGAGGCGAGCACGTCCGGAATGCTGCGCCGAAGATCGACGTGGCCGTTGCCGTCGAAATCGACGCCATATTTGATGTAGGACGAGGGCAGGAATTGCGTCTGCCCGATCTCGCCGGCATAGGCACCGGTCATCTCGCTCAACGGCAGATCGCCGCGCTGCACGATCTGCAACGCGGCCAGCAATTCGCGCTGGAACAATTCGGTGCGGCGGCAATCATGCGCCATCGTCGCCAGCACGCGGAAGACGCTGAGCTTGCCCATATCGGCGCCATTGTCGGTCTCGAGCGTCCAGATGGCGACGACGATCTCACGCGGCACGCCAAAGCGCTACTCGATCCGCGACAGCAGCGCGGCATGCCGGCCCATCATCGCGGTGGCGCGCTTGATCCTCTGCGCGCCGACGCGGGTGGCGACATATTGCTCGAACGTCTTGTTGAAGGTGCCGCGCTGCCGGCGGTCGAACGCCAGCACGTTCTGATCCTGCGTCACCCCGCCGAGCGCCTGACTGATGACCGCTTGCGACACGCCCTGGCTCTGCGCCTCGCGTGAAATGTTCGCGACGAATGTCTGGAAATCGCCGCCGCATTGCGCGGCGACGGCAGGTGCGGCAAGCGAAAATGTGAGAGCGGCGACAGCAGCCAGACGGGCGATCATATGAGGTCCATGTTTCGACAACGGCCGGCGATGATGCCACGATGCGCGCCGCCGAACAACGACCCCGATCCGCCCAGCCCGCCGATATCCCGCGTCGACCGGTTCGAAAAACCACCGGCCGCTCGCAGAACGAACGGCCGGCAGCGCCCTCTTTTTATCTGATTGTGTCTTGCTTACTTCTTGGCGACGCTGACCTGTTTTTCCGCCAATTCGCGCGCATCCGATGTCTCGGTCAGCGCGTTGGGGAAAATGAATCCCATCGTCATCAGACAGATGACGACGCGCCTGACGTGAGCCCAGTTGGTGCCTGTTTGCTGCGCCATTGTTTCCTCCTCCGTGTCCTTTTGGGGGCGTGAAGAGGCACAGCAAATTTGAGGGTGTCAATGACAGCGGACCGCGCCACCAGCAATCGCTGTTAGAACCGAAAAGGCCCATTCCACCGGCATTCCCTGAACGAAGCGCTCGCCACCGTACACGCAAAAAAGTGATGCGGAATACGTCTGCTTCGGCCCTGCGAAACATGTGAAGGACAGAACCAAGCGGAACAATGTCGCCCCCTGTCGGTTCCCTCTTCAATGACGTCCGGGACAGGGAACGATGCGAATTGACGACGCCTATCGAAGACTATGCATTGATCGGTGACTGTCTCGCGGCGGCCTTGTCAGCCGGAACGGCTCGATCGACTGGTTGTGCTGGCCGTCCTTCGATTCCGACGCCTGCTTCGCCGCCCTGCTTGGAAACGAGCGCCATGGCCGCTGGAAGATTTCGCCGGTCGGCTCCGTGCGGATCAGCCGACGCTACCGGCCCGGCACGTTGATCCTCGAAACGACCTTCACCGGCGACGACGGCGAGGCGGTGCTGATCGATTTCATGCCGCCGCGTGACGGCGTCTCCAATCTCGTCCGGATCGTTCGGGGCGTTCGCGGCACGATGCGCATGCGTCTCGATCTGGTGGTGCGCTTCGGCTCCGGCTTCAACGTCCCCTGGGTGCGAACGCTCGACGACGGAACCTGGCACGCCATCGCCGGGCCCGACATGGTGGTGATGCGGAGCCCGATCAAGCTGCATGGCGAGAACCTCGCGACCACTGCGGAATTCGAGGTGCGCGCGGGCGAGGACGTTCCGTTCGTGCTGGCTTACGAAGCCTCGCACCTGCCGATCCCGAAAGCAGTCAATCCGCTGCGCGCCCTCCACGACACGGAAGATTTCTGGCAGGAATGGTCCAGCCGCTGCACCTATCACGGGCACAATCGCGAACTGGTGCTGCGATCGCTGATGACGCTGAAGGCGCTGACCTATGCGCCGACCGGCGGCATCGTCGCAGCGCCCACGACCTCGCTGCCGGAAAAGCTCGGCGGCCAGCGCAACTGGGACTATCGCTTCTGCTGGCTGCGCGATGCGACCTTCACGCTGCTCGCTCTCATCAATGGCGGCTACACGGACGAAGCCGCGGCATGGCACGACTGGCTGCTGCGCGCAGTCGCCGGTTCGCCCTCCGACATGCAGATCATGTACAGCATCACCGGCCAACGCCGGTTGCTGGAATGGGAAGCCGCATGGCTGCCGGGCTACGAGAACGCCAAGCCGGTCCGGTTCGGCAACGCCGCGCATGCGCAGCTCCAGCTCGACACCTATGGCGAGTTGATGGACGCGATCCATCAGGCGCGTAATTTCGGCATCGACATCGACGCGCAGATGTGGACCTTCGAGCTGGCGCTGCTGGAGCATCTCGAGAGCGTCTGGGAGTTTCCCGACAGCGGCATATGGGAGCTGCGCAGCGCGCCCGAACATTACGTGCTGTCCAAGGCGATGTGCTGGGTCGCCTTCGACCGCGGTATAAAAAGCGCGGAGGAATACGGCTTCGACGCGCCGCTCGATCGCTGGAAGGCGCTGCGGCGGAAAATCCGCGACGACGTTCTGTCCCAGGGACTTGCCGCGGACGGAAACTCGTTCGTGCAGTCCTACGGTTCGTCCTATCTGGACGCGAGCCTGCTATTGCTGCCGGCGGTCGGCTTCGTCAAAGCCGACGATCCGCGCATGCTGAACACGATGCACGCTATCGAGCGGCACCTGATGCAGGACGGATTGCTGCTACGCCACGATCCGCGCCAGCCGCGCGCCGGAGAGACGCTGCCGCATGAAGGAGCGTTCCTCGCCTGTACGCTATGGCTCGCCGATGTCTATGTACTCGCCGGGAACATCGACAAGGCGCGCGAACTGTTCGAGCGCGTCGCGGCCGTCGCCAATGATGTCGGATTGCTGGCGGAGGAATACGATACGACAGCGCGGCGTCAGACGGGAAATTTCCCGCAAGCCCTGACCCATATCGCGCTCATCAACACCGCGCACAACATTCATCATGCGCTCAATCCGGCGAAGGAGCCCGCGCATCAGCGCACCAAAGGCACCCCGGCCGAGAAGGAGAGCAAGTCCCCGCGGCCAAGTCAGCCTGCGCCTGCCGATGCTTGAAGTCGCCAGGGCGGGGGGCCTAAAATTCACGGGCGGCGCGCCCGATCAGAGACACGCCGCCCGGTCGTTCAGAGCATGATCGCGAAAAGATCATGCGAATTGGGTCAGACTCTCAATCGACCTTGATATTGCCATTGCGGACGATGTCGGCCCAGACCTTCCGGTCGGTCGCGATCGTCGCGTTGAACTCCTCAGGCGTCTTCACAGGCAGTTCGGAGAAACCGAGCCCCCGCAACTTCTCGAGTGTTTCCGGCAGGACCAGCGTTTCGTTGATCTCCTTGTTCAGCAGGTCGATGATGCTCTTAGGAACGCCGGCCGGCGCCACGAATGCGTAATAGGCCGCCACGTCGAACTTGATGCCCTGCTCGCTCATGGTCTTGACGTCCGGCAATTGCGGCACGCGATAAGGTCCGCTCACGGCAAGGGCCTTGAGCTTGCCGGACTGGACCAGCGGCAAGCCGCCGCCCACCGAGGTGAACGCGGACTCGACCGCGCCGCCCATCACGTCCATCAGCGATTGCGGACCGGACTTGTAGGGAATGTGCTTGATCTGCACGCCGGCCTGCTGCTTCAGCGCCTCCATGCTGAGATGACCGCCAGAGCCCGAACCCCATGAGGCATAGGAGAGTTCGTCGGCCGGCTTGGACTTCACATAAGCGATGAATTCCTGAAGATTGTTGGCCGGAAAATTCGGAGCCACCACCAGCAGGTTGCCGCCCGCGCCGACCTGAGCGATGCCGGTGAAATCCTTCACCGGATCGTAGGACAGCTTCGGATAAAGCGCCGGATTGACGACATGCGCGGCCGTATAGGTGTACAGCAGCGTATAGCCGTCCTTCGGGGCCTTCGCCGCAGCCTCGGTGCCGACGATGCCGTTCGCACCGGGCTTGAAATCGAGGATGAAGGGCTGCCCGAACTTCTTAGACAGCCGGTCGGCGAACACGCGGGCGGAAACGTCCGCGCCGGTGCCGGCCGCGACATTGACGATGATCGTCACAGGCTTGGTCGGCCATTTATCCTGCGCCATCGCGGCACCGGACGCGAGCGTGATCGCAAGCACGCTTGCGACGAAAGCAGATTTGCCAATCATTGAAGTCTCCCTGTTCTCAAAAAGCGGAACGTCATCCGGATTCACGCGAGATAGTTGGTCATCTGGTATTCGGAATCGCCGAGCATCGCGTCGAGCGAAACCAGGAACTTCGCATAGTGGCTGATCGCCGTTTCGTCCTGGAAGCCGATCGCGCCGTGAAGTTGCAGCACGTCATGGCCGATCTGCCGCGCGGCCCGGCCCGTCATCCACTTCGCCGCCGCGACGGCCTTGTGCGCCTCGCCGCTTTGCCGGTCGAACGCACCGGCCGCGACGCGGACCAGCGAACGCACATTGAACAGCGCCAGCGAATGCTCGACGACGCGGTGGCGCAGCGCCTGGAATTCGGCGATCGGACGACCGAACTGCTTGCGCTGCTTCATGTAGTCGATGGTGATCGCCAGCGCCTTGTCCATCGCTCCAATGCCTTCCGCGCACAGCGCCAGCGTGACGATGTCGAGGACCTCGGCAAGCAGCTCCGCCGCCCGCGCGCCCTGCACCAGCAGCGCCGCTTCCGGCAGCGCCAGATCGTCGAACACCAGTTCCGACATGCCACGATCATTATAGGCTTTGAGGTGCCGCGCCTTGGTCAGCGTTTTCGCGTCGATGCAGAACAGCGAGGGTTCGCCGCCGATCCGCGCGCTGACGATCACGACATCCGCATTGGCCGCGCCCCAGACGAGGTGCTTGCGGCCTTTCAGCGTCCAGCCCTTGCCCGAGCGGGTCGCCACCGTGTCGCAACGGTCCGCGTCGAAACGCGCGCCGGGCTCCAGATACGCCACCGCCACGCGCTGCTCGCCGGCGATCATCTGCGGCACCGAAAGACCGGCCGCCTCCGCCTTGCCCGCATCCAGCGCCTCTGCGATGCGCGCGCCGGCCACCGCCGTCCACGCATAGGGCTCGACGACGAGGCCCGCGCCGAGCCCCTCGCTGACGATGGCAAGGTCGGTGACGCCGCCGCCGAAGCCGCCCGCATCGGCGGAGGCGAGCAGGCCCATCATGCCGATATCGGCCAGCCCCTTCCACGCCGCGGGATCGAACGATGCGTTCTTGGCGATGATCTCGCGCCGCCGGTCGAAGGCG
This sequence comes from Xanthobacteraceae bacterium, assembly GCA_041397365.1. GTDB lineage: Bacteria > Pseudomonadota > Alphaproteobacteria > Rhizobiales > Xanthobacteraceae > P52-10. The sequence continues at coordinate 109,970 of JAWKWT010000010.1, read as the reverse complement.
TAGTCGCGCTCGACGAAGCGCGCGACCGTCTCCGCGAGCATCTGCTGGTCTTCCGTCTCCGCAATGGGCCGATCGCCGACATCGCCCCGCTCGAAAATCTCTCGGGCGACGAGGTCGCGCTGGACTTCGGCCGAGCCGGTGCCGAGCGAAATGCCGCGATAGCGGAAATGATGGATGTGGACGTTCTCCGCATGCTGCGACGAAAGCCCCGCCGTGACCGGCGCGCCGTCATCCTCCAGCGAGGCCGGGTCGACCGCAAGACCGTCGGAACCGGCGATCTCCAGCGCCATGCCGTGAAGTTCCTGAAGCAGCGCGCCGCCGATCAGCCGCAGCTTGAGGACTTCGGCGCCGAGGTCGCCGCCGGCCTGCGCGTGCTGCACGGCCCGCCACCAGGCCGCGTCGAAGGCTTGCAGCCGGATTTCGAGTTCGGCGATCTTGCGCGCGAACCAGGGCTGGGTGCGCAGATCGGTCCCGCCAGGTCCTTCGACCGAAGCCAGTTTCTTCAGCGCCGCCAGTTGCCGCTTGCACTCCGGCACGCGGCCGGTGAACAGCCGCTCGGTGACGAGCAGGCTCTTGGCGATCGCCCAGCCCTCGCCTTCCTCGCCGACCCTGTCGGCCACCGGCACGCGCACATCGTCAAAGAACAGCTCGGAATGAAACAGCGTGCCGTTGACGAATTTGATCGGGCGCACCGTCACGCCGGGCGCGGTCAGATCGATCAGCAGAACGGTGATGCCTTCCTGCTTGCGCTTCTCCTGGGAGGTGCGCACCAGCGCCAGCGCCCGGTTCGCCCAATGCCCGTGGCTCTGCCAGATCTTGGTGCCGTTGACGATGTAATGGTCGCCCTCGCGGCGCGCGGCGCAGGTCAGCGAGGCGAGATCGGAGCCGGCGCCCGGTTCCGAATAGGCCTGGCACCAGTAATCGTCGAAATTGACGATGCGATCGAGGAAGCGCGACTGCTGATCTTCATTGCCGTGACGGATGATGGTCGGGCCGATCGTGCCGAGACCGAGGCTTTCCACCGCCGGCGCGCCCGCGAGCAGAAGCTCCTCCTGAAGCACCGCCTGCTTGACCAGCGGCCAGCCGGTGCCGCCGAATTTCTTCGGCCAGCCGGGCGCAGCCCATCCGACCGCATTGAGCTGACGTTGCCATCGCTGCGCCTGCTCCCGCGAAATCAGCCGCTTCGCCTCAACGGTGGCACGGATGTCAGCGGGAAGATTCTTGTCGACGAAGCTTCGAACTTCGTCGCGGAAGGCAGACGTTTCGTTATCGGACATTTGGACCCTCTGTCGTACTTGTCTTGGGCGGCCGTACTCGCCGCCACATCTGTTTCCCTAGCCGCCGACGATGCCGTCGCGGACCAGCGCGTCGGCCTCCTTATCATCGAAACCGAATTCGCTCAGAATCTCGCGCGAATGCTGTCCGATCGTCGGCACCAGCCCGCTCGGCTGGCGGCCGGCTGACATGCGGTATGGCAAACCCAGAATCTCCGCGCCGCTGCCGGTCGCCTGCATGAAAATTCCGCTGGCCTCGACATCCGCGCTTTTCCGCGCCTGGCTGTAGCTCTGGACCGCCGCGACGACGATGCCGTTTTCGCTCAGCAGAGCGACGCATTCGGCGGAGGATTTCGGCGACAGGACTTTTTCGAGTTCGACCCGCATCGCCGGCTTGTTCGCGACCCGCGCCGGCCCGGTCGAAAACCTCTCGTCGGCGATGAGTTCGTCGCGCCCCAAGGTCTTGCACAGCCGCGCCCAGTGCTCCTGCGTATAGGCCGACAGCACGATCCAGCCGTCGCTGGTGGGGATCAGTTCGGCTGCCGGTGCATTCGCCGCCTGCCCGGAGCCCTGCCGCTGAGGCTCGTTGCCGGTCGCCGCATACTGGTTCCAACTGGCCGCCTGAAGATGGATCGCAACTTCCAGCAGCGAGGTTTCGATCGTCTCGCCCTCGCCGGTGCGCTCGCGCTTGAACAGCGCGGCCAGCACGGCTTCGGCTCCGACATGGGTGGTCGCCGCATCGATGATCGGCACGCCGACCTTCTGCGGCGGACGGTCGGGCTCGCCCGTCACCGACATCAGGCCGCTTTCGGCCTGCGCCGCAATGTCGAGGCCGGGGCGGCCGCGCGAAGGACCGTTCAGGCCGAACCCGCTGACCGACAGATAGATCAGGCGCGGATGCAAGGCGCGCATCGCGGCCGGGCCGATGCCGAGTTCGTCGACGAGGCCAGGTCGCATGTTCTGCACGACGACATCGCTGCCGGCGATCAGCTTTTTGGCGATCTCGATGGCGCGAGGCTTGCGCAGATCGAGCGCGATCGAACGCTTGTCGCGATTGTAGGAGTTGACCATGGCCGCGCCGAACGCGCCGACATGCCGGGCGATGTCGCCGGTCAGCGATTCCACCTTGATGACGTCGGCCCCGAGTTCGCCGAGGATCATCGCGGTGCCCGGCCCGGCGATGTAATTGCCGAGATCGATCACGCGAATGCCCGCGAGCGGGCGGCTGCCGCCTGACGCGGCCTGCGAGCGAGTCTGCGCCGTCATATTTCCACCCCTGCTCCAGCGTCCTTGTTTAGCCGCAGTCCAGCCGCGGCCGTTTCACTCAGTTGCGCGCACCGGCATATCGTTCCGGGCTCGCTCTCTCGCAGAGAGATCGCGCGGAAAAGCGAGCGCGGACAATCGTCTGTTCGGTGATGAAGCCTGCCGGGAATTCGCTCTCGGCACGGCGATGTTCGGCCCGGCTTGCGCGCAGCCGACGAAAGCTCCTCCCGCAGCCCACGCGCCCACACTCGCCAATCGCAAGCGGGCGCAACAGCCAGCATTAGAAATTTAATACATATGCATTATTGGAACGGCCACATCCTGTCAATCGCCGGTTGCTGAAAATGCGGCGGGGCCCGCAAATTCTTGCGAGCCCCCGGTTCCGTGCGAGAAAATGGCGGTTGCGCCAGAGTCCGTTTCAACGCGCGTTGAATCAGACTCGCCGCTTATCTTTTTGTTTGAGCATGGTTTTCGGGAACATGCTCTAGCCCCGCGTGGCTTCCCATTTGGTTTCGGCGGCGAAAACGCCTTCCATCTTGTTGCCGTCGACGCGGCCCCTGAAAATGCGGTCGCCGACCTTGAAGGTGATCTGGTCGCCCTGCATCTTGGCGTCGGAAATCGCGGTGGAGTTGCTGCCGGATTTCAGCGTGCCGGTCAGCTTCTGATATTTCTGCTCGAGCGTCAGTTCGCCCTCCGCCAGCTTCCAGGTGCCGGCGACCTTGGCGGGGATGATCCAGAGCATCGCCGAGCAGAAGGATTTGCAGGTGCTGCCGGCCGAGATTTTCCCATCCGGCTCCCAGTCGCCCATGCTGAAGGTATTCGACACGACGCGCGTGCCGGGCTTCATGTCCAGCAGCGTCGGGCGCAGGCGGACGTTCAGATCCTGGAGCAGGAACAGCGTGATGACGGTGGCGTCCGAAAACTTGCTTTCGAAAATGTCGCCTTGCGCGAAGGTGGCGAGTTCGCCGACGCCGGCCTGCTCGGCATTGTATTTCGACAGAGCGACCATGTCGGGATTGTATTCGATGCCATGCGCCTTCACGCCGCGTTTGGCGGCGGTGATGACCGTGCGCCCGTCGCCCGAGCCGAGGTCGACGAGGTAGTCGTCGACCGTCACCTTCGCCATGTCGAGCATGCGGTCGACCAGCGCCTGCGGCGTCGGCACCCACACCACGTCCTTGCCGGCCTGGCTGACGGTCGGTTCGAACGGCTTTTGCTTCTGCTGCTGGGCGAGCGAGGGTCCGCCGGCCAGCATCAACGCGGCGGCGGACAGCGCGAGCGCGCGCGTGAGCGAACCGGACATCGGCAAACAGCCAAAGATGTGATGGCGCATGTGACAAAACCTCCTGAAGCGCGTTGTCGTGAATCGATGAGAAGGAAAGAAAGTCGGTCGGTGAATGCCTTTATTTATCCTGCCTCGTCCGTCTCGGCTTCACGTTTGAGCAGCAGCAGCGGCGTTCCGCACAGCAGCACGCCGAAGCCGATCAGGGCGCCGATGCCAGTGTAGACCAGGCTCGAATAAAACATCCACAGGCAGCTCGCCATGAAGATCAGCGGCGTCAGCGGATAGAGCGGCACGCGGAAATGTCCGGCGGGCGCGGACGTCCTGCGCCGAAACACGAACAGCGAGAAGCCGGTCAGCAGCATGAACAGCCAGAACACCGGCGAGGTGTATTCGACCATGGTCTTGAAGCCGTCCCGCGACAGCGCGCCGATGGCGACCAGCACCAGCGCGAACGCGCCTTGCAGCATGAAGGCGTTGCGCGGGTTCTCGCCTTGTGGGCTCCAGACCCCGAACATCCGCAAGGAGGACAGGTCGCGGCCAAGCGCATAGAACACGCGCGCGCCGGTGAAGATCGTCGCGTTCAGGGTGCTGATCGCAGCGCCGCAGACGAACACCGACAGCACCGTCGCGCCCGCAGGGCCGAAGGCTATGCGCACGACGTCGGCGGCGATGGCGTTGGATTTGCGCAAGCCGTCGAGGCCGAGCACATAGAGATAAGCCCAGGCGACCAGCACGTAGATCGCCGTGACCGTGACGATGCTGACGGCCAGCACGCGAACCATGTTGCGCCTTCCGTCGCGCAGCTCCGCCGAGATGTAAGCGGCCTCGTTCCAGCCGCCATAGGTCAGCAGCACGAACACCATCGCGAGCCCGAGCATGCCGTAGCTCGGCGCGCCGCTCGCGGCCGGCGCGGTCGCCGCCACGGGCGCGCCGGTCGTCAGGGCCACGACGATCGCCGCGACGATCAGCATGCCCATCGCCGCGAGATCGACGGTGGTGAAAAGCTGTTGCGCGACTTTTCCCTGCAAGGTCCCGGCCATGTTGATGGCGGTAAAGACGACAACAATGATGGCCGCGTGGATCGCCGGGCCGTAAGCGCCGAGCGGCACCACGGCCTGCGCGTAGTCGCCATAGACGAACGCCACCAGCGCGATCGCGCCGGTCTGGATCACGGTGCAGCGCGCCCAGGCGAACAGCAGCGCGACGGGACGCCCATAGGCACGCGAGAGGAAATGGTATTCACCGCCGGCATTCGGGAATCGGGTCGCCAGTTCCGCGTAGCAAAGCGCGCCGACCAGCGTCAGCAATCCGCCGAGAAGCCAGAGCAGCAGATAGGTCGGGCCGTTGCCCGCGAACTGCGCCACAAGCGAGGGCGCGGCGAAAATGCCGACGCCGACGACCATGCCGACCACGAGCGCCAGGCCGTCCAGCAGCGACAGCGTATCGCGCGGCGCGGCCGTCCGTCCCCCATGCATGCCGGCTCCTTCCGTTCTGAGCGGCGATCTTGGTGCCACAATTCGAACGAAGGCCCTAGAGCGCGGCGATGAAAAGTACGCGATATCGGGATGGACAAGACGCCGCAGCGTTCCCGACGCGGAAACCAGCCACCGCATCTTTTCGGTCACACTCGGCGGGAAATGCATAGCTCCCTGCCCGCAATGCGGTTCGCACGGAGCCACGAATCACCTCCTGATACCGTTTGGGGCGTCGTGTGAGGTAAGAGTCGTGTCATTTCAGATCGGTGTCTTGAAGGTGTTGTCGTCGCACCCGGACGGACGTGCCTGCGTGGACGCGATCAAACGCGACCTCGCGCTGCTGGCGTCGCGCGAGTGGAACGCGCAGCTCCGGCGGCTTGCGGCGTTGGCTCCGAGGATCGACGTGTTTTCAGCCGGCCTCATTCTGCGCACGCCCGACGCCTGGCAGATCACCGAGGCCGGGCGGGATGTGCTGACGCGGCTGGAGCGCGGCGAGGCGATCGAGGCTACGCCGCGGCCGGAGCCGGCACCCTGGTTGAAGCCGGAAACGAAGCCCGAACCAGGCCCGGAGCCGGCATGGCTGTCCGCCGCGCCGCCGCCGCGTCCGCAGCGGCCGCTGTTGCATTATCGGCCGACGATCGAGATCCGCAGGCCCGAACCGCGCCGGCGTCCGTTCCGCCCGACCGCCAGCGCCGGCTGAGCCGCAACGCGCGATAGCGAGCGCCCCTCGACAAGCGTCCGGCCCTGCCGCACTTTCAAAAGCAAACCACCAGGGAGGACGACACATGGCAGCCGCAGCGCCGATCGAAGACATTCTTGAGCCGGATCTGGAGATCTGCGACCCGCATCATCATCTCTGGGACTTCCCGAACAGCCGCTATCTGCTGCCGGAACTGCTCGAAGACCTGTATTCCGGGCATAACGTCACCAGCACGGTTTTCGTCGAGTGCACCGCCTTCTATCGCGCCTCCGGGCCGGAGGAGTTGAAGTTCATCGGCGAGACCGAATTCGTCAACGGCGTCGCCGCGATGGCCGCGAGCGGACGCTACGGCAAGGCGCTCGCCTGCGAGGGCATCGTCTCGCGCGCCGATCTGACGATGGGCGCGGATGTCGGCCGCGTGCTCGACGCGCATATTCACGCCGGCAACGGCCGATTTCGCGGCATCCGCCACGCGGGCGCGTGGGATGAAAGCCCGGAGATCCGCAAAAGCCACACCAATCCGCCGCGCGGGCTTTACGGGGAAGCCTCGTTCCGCGCCGGGATGAAGGAGCTTGCGAAGCGCAATCTCTCATTCGAGGCGTGGCAGTATCACCCGCAGCTTCCCGATGTCATCGCGCTCGCGCGGGCCGTGCCGGAGGCGAAGATCGTGCTCGATCATGTCGGCGGCCCGGTCGGCCTCGGTCCCTATGCCGGCAAGCGCGACGAGATTTTCCAGACATGGGCGCGCGACATCGCCGAACTCGCCAAATGCCCGAATGTCTGGGTCAAGCTCGGCGGGCTCGGCATGCCGGTCTGCGGCTTCAATTTCCAGAAGCGCGACACGCTGCCCGGCTCCGAGGAGCTTGCGAAAGCATGGCGGCCCTATATCGAAACCTGCATCGAAGCCTTCGGCGCAAAGCGCGGCATGCTCGAAAGCAACTTCCCGCCGGACAGCGCCTCGTGCAGCTACGCGAATCTGTGGAACGCCTTCAAGCGCATCACCCAAGGCGCGAGCGCCGACGATAAGGCGAGCCTTTATCGCACGACCGCGCGCGACTTCTATCGCCTGGACTGAAGCCGAAGCCGCGAGCCTGCGATGTGAAGACGGGTTGTGCGCAGATGAGCTGTGCGCAACGGTCTCGTTTGCAGCTTTCGGACTTGCTTCCGTCCGACGCCCGTAGTGTTTTGCCTTGCTGAGCATGATCCCGAAAACAGGTCTCCACTGTTCGGGATGATGCTTGGAAAGGCCGGGGTCGTCACATGAAGAAATTGCTCCTCTCCACCGCCGCGCTCTGCACGCTGGCTCTGCCGGCGCTGGCCGCCGATCTGCCGACAAAGGCTCCGCGTATCGCAGCGGCGCCGGGCGTGAACTGGAGCGGATTCTATCTCGGCGTGATGGGCGGCTATGGCTGGTCCGACGAAGTGCGCGCCGGTTTTGGCGGCCCTGCTGCTTTGTCCACCGCTGGCGTCAAAGGCGGATTCGTCGGCGGCACGGCCGGTTACAATTGGCAGTCCGGCAAAGCCGTTTTCGGTATCGAGATCGACGCCGCGGCTTCCGGAATCAAATACGCTGAAACCTTTGCGGGCATGACCAGCGAGAACCGCCTGCGCGCGCTCGGCAGCGTGACAGGCCGCATGGGCTTTCTCGCCACCGACGCGCTGCTGCTCTACGTCAAGGGCGGCTATGGCTGGGCCGACAACCGCTTCAGGCTCTCCGACACTGCGCCGCCGATGGCGTTCACGGAAAGCCGCTGGCATTCGGGCTGGACCGTCGGCGGCGGCGCGGAATGGATGTTCGCCCCGCAATGGTCGGTCAAGGCCGAATACATGTATGCCGATTTCGGCCGCGCGGCATATCTCACCAACGTCTATTACGGCGGCATCGATATCGGCGGCAGTTTTCACACGCTCAAGGGCGGCGTGAATTTCCACTTCTGATTTTACGCCGGCGAGAGGCCGATACCCGCTTTCGCGGAGCATGACGGCCGCGCGTGTGTCACCCGTCTTATCAACAGGAACGACGATCCGGCGGCGGCCGGATGTCGGGCGTCCCGGTCTGTTTGCAACGCCGCAAGGGCGCCCGCGACGGCCAATTCGGCACAAAGGTGGACAGATCCCCACCGTTGCCTTCCGCATTGTTTGCGCTGCGTCAATTTTCTCCATTCGAGGCAGGATAAAATGCTCTGTCTTTGGATGAGATCCCTTGCCTAAATGGCCGCCGTTCGCTTTCCGCGGGCGGCTCCGTCACAAGAGAGAGAATTTCGTCAGGCAAGACAATGGGCGACCCGGTGGGCTTTCCACCAATCCACTTGGCCGTTCCTTTTCTTGGCAAGGACAACCTGCCTTCCCGATAGACGTGGGGGCGCGAATAGACGTCGGGAGACCGTTTCATGAAGTACGGCCCAGAGATCATTCTCTCTGCAATACTGAGTTTCATCGCGTTTTTAGGCGCGGCCTTCGCCGTCGACGAGCCGTTCCGGCTGCATATGTGGATCACCTGCTTCGTGATCGCCGCCTTCACGGTCGGCCTGATGCGCAACACCAGCTTCGAGCCGCAGGCCCCGGTCGATGAATCGACCTATATGGACGAGCCGATCCGCTACGGCGTCATCGCCACCGTGTTCTGGGGCGTCGTCGGCTTTCTCGTCGGCGTGATCATCGCCGCGCAGCTCGCCTTCCCCGACATCAATTTCGAGCCGTGGCTGAATTTCGGCCGCATCCGTCCGCTGCACACCTCGGCCGTCATCTTCGCCTTCGGCGGCAACATCCTGATCGCCTCCTCCTTCTATGTCGTGCAGCGCACCTGCCGCGCGCGGCTGTTCGGCGGCAATCTCGCCTGGTTCGTGTTCTGGGGCTACCAGCTCTTCATCGTCATGGCGGCGACAGGCTACCTGCTCGGCATCACCCAGTCGCGCGAATACGCCGAACCCGAGTGGTATGTCGATTTGTGGCTGACGATCGTCTGGGTGGTCTACCTCATCGTCTTCATGGGCACGGTGTTCCGGCGCAAGGAGCCGCACATTTACGTCGCCAACTGGTTCTACATGTCGTTCATCATCACGATCGCGATGCTGCACGTCCTGAACAATCTGGCGATTCCGGTGTCGCTCGCCGGCTCCAAGAGCTACTCGGCGTTTGCCGGCGTGCAGGATGCGGTCACGCAATGGTGGTACGGCCACAACGCGGTGGCGTTCTTCCTGACCATCCCGTTCCTGGCGATGATGTATTATTTCGTGCCGAAACAGGTGAACCGGCCGATCTACTCCTATCGCCTGTCGATCGTTCACTTCTGGTCGATCATCTTCCTCTACATCTGGGCCGGTCCGCATCACCTGCACTACACGGCGGTGCCCGACTGGGCGCAGACGCTCGGCATGGTGTTCTCGATCATGCTGTGGATGCCGTCATGGGGCGGCATGATCAACGGCCTGATGACGCTGTCGGGCCGGTGGGACGCGATCCGCACCGATCCGATCGTGCGGCTGATGGTGGCGGCCATCGCCTTCTACGGCATGGCCACCTTCGAAGGCCCGGATGCCGTCGATCAAGGCGGTCAACTCGCTCTCGCATTACACCGACTGGACCATCGCCCATGTTCACGCCGGCGCGCTCGGCTGGAACGGCATGATCACCTTCGCCGCCGTCTACTTCATGGTGCCGAAGCTGTGGGGCCGCGAGCGGCTGTACTCGATCCGCATGGTCAACTGGCACTTCTGGCTGGCGACGCTCGGCATCGTGCTCTACGCCTCCTCGATGTGGGTGTCGGGCATCATGCAGGGGCTGATGTGGCGCGAATACGATTCGCAGGGCTTCCTAGTCTATTCGTTCGCCGAAACCGTCGCCGCGATGCATCCCTATTACATCATGCGCGTGTCGGGCGGACTGTTCTACCTCGCCGGCGGATTCCTGATGGCGTGGAACGTCTATCTGACCATCCGTGGCCGGGTGCGCGACGAAGCGCCGATGGGCCTGTCGCTGCCGTCGAACGGCGTCAAAGCCCAGCCCGCCGAGTAAGGAACTACGGTCCAATGTCCATTCTGAAGAACCACTCCACGCTCGAAAAAAACGCGACGCTGCTGCTGATCGTGTCGCTGCTCGTGGTCACCGTCGGCGGCATCGTCGAGATCGCGCCGCTGTTCTACTTGCAGAACACGATCGAGAAGGTCGACGGCATGCGCCCCTACACGCCGCTGGAGCTGGCGGGGCGCAATATCTACGTCCGCGAGGGCTGCTACACCTGCCATTCGCAGATGATCCGCCCGTTCCGCGACGAGGTCGAACGCTACGGCCATTACAGCCTCGCCGCGGAATCGATGTACGATCACTCGTTCCAGTGGGGATCGAAGCGAACCGGCCCCGATCTCGCCCGCGTCGGCCAGCGCTATTCGAACGAATGGCATGTCCAGCATCTGATCGAGCCGCGCTCGGTCGTGCCGGAATCGGTGATGCCGAGCTATGCCTTCCTGAAAGACACGCCGCTCGATACCTCCGGCATCGAAACGCATCTGGTCGCCAATCGCCGTGTCGGCGTTCCCTACACCGACGAGATGGTCGCCAACGCAGCGGCCGATCTGAAGGCGCAGGCCGATCCGGACGCCGACACCAAGGGGCTGGAGACCCGCTATCCCAAGGCCAAGACCGCCAATTTCGACGGCAACAAGCAGATGCTGAGCGAAATGGATGCGCTGGTCGCCTATCTCCAGATGCTCGGCACGCTGATCGACTTCTCCACTTATGACGAAGCCGCCGGCAGGCGCTGAGGAGAGAGAGATGGACACCTACACCGCCATGCGAAACTTCGCCGATAGCTGGGGGCTCCTTTGCATGGCCCTGTTCTTTGTCGGCGCGCTGCTTTTCGCGTTCCGCCCCGGCAGCCGTTCGCGCGCCGACGAGGCCGCTCGCATTCCGTTCAAGGACGATTGACCATGAGCCAGAACCAGATCGACGAAATTTCCGGCGTCTCCACGACCGGGCATGAATGGGACGGCATCAAGGAACTCGACAATCCGATGCCTCGCTGGTGGCTGATCGTCTACTATGCGACGATCGTTTGGGCGCTCGGCTATGTGATCGCCTATCCGGCCTGGCCGCTGCTTCGCACGGCGACCACCGGCCTGCTCGGCTATTCCAGCCGCGCCGACGTGAAGACGGAGCTGGCCGCCGCGAACGCGGCCAAGGCCGATTATATCGCCGCGATCGGCGCGAAGTCGGTGGACGAAATCCTCGCCGACGAGAAGCTGCGCACCTTCGCCGCCGCTGCCGGCGCCGCTGCCTTCAGGGTCAATTGCGTGCAGTGCCACGGCTCGGGCGCGCAGGGCTCGCCCGGCTATCCGAACCTCAACGACGACGAATGGCTGTGGGGCGGCAAGCCCAGGGACATCCAGCAGACCATCGCCCACGGCATCCGTTATGCCGAGGACCCCGACACGCGGCTCTCGGAGATGCCCGCCTTCGCCGGCATCCTGAAGCCGAACGAAGTCACGCAGACCGCATCCTTCGTGGCTTCACTCTCGGGCAAGGCCGGCAACGCGAGCGAGAAAGATATCGCCGCGGGCAAGGAGCTCTACGCGCAGAACTGCGCCTCGTGTCACGGCGACGCGGGCAAGGGCAACCGCGAGTTCGGCGCGCCGAACCTGACCGACGCGATCTGGTTCTACGGTTCGACGCCGGCGGCGATCGCCGCCCAGATCAGGGCGCCGAAGCACGGCGTGATGCCGGCATGGGCTGCGCGCCTCGGCGACACCACAGTCAAGGAACTGACCGTCTACGTCCATTCGCTCGGCGGCGGCGAATAAAACCGCGGCGAAAGCCGAAACGCGAACGTCCGGCTTGATTGTGGAGCCGGACAGTCGCATCTGACGAAGGGTCGGCGCTTCCTGCAAGCGCCGCAGGAGAACAACGCCATGCTCGACAGGATCGACAGGACAGAGGTCGAAACATTCGATGCAACGGCGGTGAATTCGGCGCAGGCGCGCCGCCCGCTCTACGAAGCTCGCAAGAAAATCTTCCCGAAGAAGGCCGAAGGCCGCTTCCGGCGATTCAAATGGATCGTGATGCTGGTCACCCTCGGCATCTACTATCTGACGCCGTGGCTGCGCTGGGATCGCGGCCCCTATGCGCCGGACCAGGGCGTACTCGTCGATCTCGCCAACCGGCGCTTCTATTTCTTTCCGATCGAAATCTGGCCGCAGGAATTCTATTTCGTCGCTGGCCTGCTGATTATGGCCGGCTTCGGCCTGTTCCTGGTGACATCGACCGTCGGACGCGCATGGTGCGGCTACACCTGCCCGCAGACCGTGTGGGTCGACCTGTTCCTCTTCGTCGAAGGCGCAGTCGAGGGCGACCGCAACGCCCGCATCAAGCTCGACAGCGCGCCGTGGTCCGCGAGCAAGCTGGTCAAGCGCGTGACCAAGCATCTGATCTGGCTCATCATCGCCGTACTGACCGGCGGCGCGTGGATCTTCTATTTCGCCGACGCGCCGACGCTGCTGCATGATCTGGTGACCGGCCATGCCGCACCCGTGGCCTACATCACGATCGCGATCCTGACCGGCACCACTTACGTGTTCGGCGGGCTGATGCGCGAGCAGGTCTGCACCTATATGTGCCCGTGGCCGCGCATTCAGGCGGCGATGCTCGACGAGAATTCGCTCACCGTCACCTACAATGACTGGCGCGGCGAGCCGCGCAGCCGCCACGCCAAGAAGATGGCCGCCGCCGGCCAGACCGTCGGCGATTGCGTCGATTGCAACGCCTGCGTCGCGGTCTGCCCGATGGGCATCGACATCCGCGACGGCCAGCAGCTCGAATGCATCACCTGCGCGCTGTGCATCGACGCCTGCGACGACGTGATGGACAAGATCGGCAAGGAGCGCGGCCTGATCTCCTATGCGACGCTCGCCGAATACGAGTTCAACAAGATGATCGCGACCGGCGGCGGCGCCACCGCCATCGATCCCGCCAAGGTGCGCGATGCGGACGGCAAACTGTCCGGCAGGATCGCGACCTTCCATCTGAACAAGCTGGTGCGGCCGCGCAACATCGCCTATCTCGCGGCGTGGTCGCTGGTCGGCCTCGCCCTGCTCTACGCGCTGCTCACGCGCGACCGGCTTCAGGTCAACGTGCTGGCCGACCGCAATCCGCAATTCGTGGTGCTGTCGGACGGCTCGATCCGCAACGGCTACACCGTGAAGCTGCTCAACATGATCCCCGAACCGCGCCTCATCAACGTGACGCTGGAGGGCCTGCCGGGCGCGGAGATGAGCGTCCTCGGCCTCGATCACTGGCCCTCGCGGTCGTTCGCCGTCGAGGCGGAGCCGGACAAGCTCAAGACGCTGAAGGTCTATGTGCGGCAGCCGCGCGGCAACATCACCGGCACAAGGCAGCATTTCAAGTTCATCGTCCAAGACGAATCGGCGCATGAAACCGCCCATTACGAAGCCACATTCGATGCACCGGAGACAGGCAAATGAGCATGGCCGAGCGCAAGCGCGAGTTCACCGGCTGGCACATGCTGGCCATCATGGTGGCATTCTTCTCGGTGGTCGTGTCGGTGAACCTGACGATGGCGTATTTCGCCCGGTCGAGCTGGACCGGCTCCGTCGTCGAAAACAGATATGTGGCCAGCCGCGAGTTCAACGGCAAAGTGGCGGAGCACCAGGCGCGGACCGCGCTCGGCTGGACCTCGGAACTCGGCATTTCCGGCGGCACGCTCAGCTATCGCCTGACCGACAGCGTCGGCAATGTGGTCGCCGCCAAGCGTGCGACGGCGAGCTTCCGCCGCCCGGCCACCGCCACGGAAGACCTGGAGATCGCGATGACGCCGCGGCCGGACGGCTCGTTTGCCGCGCCGATCGATCTGCGCGACGGCGTGTGGATCGCTCAAATCGTGGCGGAAGCCGGTCTCGACCAGCCCTATCGTTACAGCCGGCGCATCATCCTGCGCGAGGGACGCATTCAATGAGCGGCCTGGCCATGATCGACCTAGCAACGAGCGACTGGCCATGAGCTGCTGCGCACCAGGCGCGGGCGACGCCGGAGCCGGCGCACCGTCGGCGGACGAACTGCGCCACGCCGCGCGCAGTCTCGGCGACGGCACGGCGCGGATCGAATTGTCGATCCCCGCGGTGCATTGCGGCGGCTGCATCCGCACCGTGGAGCAGGCGCTGTCGCAGCTCGACGGCGTGATCGACGCCCGCGTGAACCTCTCGACGAAGCGCGTCTCGGTGCGCTTCCGCGAAGCCGCACCCCCGCCGCTGGTCGACACGTTGACCGGGCTCGGCTATCCGCCGCATCTGTTCGACGAAAGCGGCGAGCGGAACGACAAGACCTTCTCCGAGCTTCTGCGCGGCGTCGCCGTGGCCGGCTTCGCCGCCGGCAACATCATGCTGCTGTCGGTCTCGGTCTGGTCCGGCGCGGACGGCGCGACGCGCGACATGTTCCACTGGATCTCGGCGCTGATCGCCCTGCCCGCACTGGCTTTCGCCGGCGGCATCTTCTATCGCTCGGCCTGGCAGGCGTTGCGGCACGGGCGCATGAACATGGACGTGCCGATCGTCATCGGCGTCACGCTCGCTTACGCCATGAGCCTCTACGAGACGATCCATCACGGCAACCACGCTTATTTCGATGCGGCGGTCTCGCTGCTGTTCTTCCTGCTGATCGGCCGCACGCTCGACCACATGATGCGCGACCGCGCGCGCTCGGCGGTGCTCGGGCTGGCGCGCCTCGCCCCGCGCGGTGCCGTGGTGATCGCGCCCGACGGCAGCCGCGACTATCGCCCGGTGAGCGAGATCGCGCCGGGGACGCGCCTGCTGATCGCCGCGGGCGAGCGCATCCCGGTGGATGCGCGCGTCGCAAGCGGCGGCTCCGACATCGACTGCTCGCTGGTCAATGGCGAGAGCCGGCCCCAGCCGGTCGCGCCGGGCTCGCTGGTGCGCGCCGGAACGCTGAACCTCACCGGTCCCCTGACGCTGGAAGCAACCGCGCGCGCGGAAGAGTCCTTCCTCGCCGAGATGACGCGGATGATGGAAGCGGCGGAAGGCGGCCGCACGCGCTATCGCCGCATCGCCGACCGCGTCTCCGCGCTCTATGCGCCGGTCGTGCATCTGACGGCGCTCGTCACGTTCCTCGGCTGGATGATCGTCGACGGCGACTGGCACAAGGCGCTCACCATAGCCATCGCCGTGCTCATCATCACCTGTCCCTGCGCGCTCGGCCTCGCCGTGCCGATCGTGCAGGTGGTGGCCGCGCGCCGCCTGTTCGAGCACGGCGTGATGGTTCGCGACGGCTCGGCGCTGGAGCGATTGACGGAAATCGACACGATGCTGTTCGACAAGACCGGCACGCTGACGCTCGGGCGGCCGCGATTGGTCAACACCGACGAGATCGCGCCGGAGATGCTCGCCATCGCCGCCGCGCTCGGCGCGCATTCGCGCCATCCGCTCTCGCAAGCGATTTCGCGGAACGCAAGTGATGGAGGGGTCGCGTTCGATGCGGTGACGGAGGTCCCCGGCTTCGGCATCGAAGGCCGGAGCGACGGATCGCTGTGGCGGCTCGGTCGGGCCGGCTGGGCGCTGGGTCAGGATGACGCCGCGGCCACAGACGCGGAAGCCGGAACGATCCTGTCGCGCGATGGCCGAGAATGCGCGCGCTTTGCCTTCCAGGACACGCTGCGGCCGAATGCCGTGCAAACGATCCAGGCGCTGCAACAGTCCGGCAAAGCGGTGGAAATCCTGTCGGGAGACAGCGAGGCGGTCTGCCGCGACGTGGCGCAAAACCTCGGCGTCCGGCGCTATGCCGCAGCTCTCTTGCCGGCGCGGAAAGTCGCGCGCATCGCCGATATCGCCGCCAGCGGCCACAAGGCGCTGATGGTCGGCGACGGGCTGAACGACGCACCGGCGCTCACCGCCGCGCATGTGTCGATGGCGCCCGCGACCGCCGCCGATATTGGCCGCAACATCGCCGACCTCGTGTTTCTGCACGAAAGTCTCGAAGCCGTGCCGCTGGCCATCGACGTAGCGGAGCGCGCAGGACAACTGATCCGCCAGAACATTGCGCTTGCCATCGTCTACAATGTGATCGCGGTGCCGATCGCCATTCTCGGCTATGTCACGCCGCTGATCGCCGCGATCGCGATGTCGCTCTCGTCGCTGCTGGTCATCGCCAACGCGCTGCGTCTGCTTCGGACGGGACGAAAGGTGCCCGCCGAACACCCCGTCGCGACGGCTCCGGCGATCGGCCTCCATCCGGAGCGGGGCGCGACATGAACGTCCTCGTCTATCTCATTCCGGCGGCGCTGCTGTTCGGTGTGGCCAGCCTGGTCGCCTTCCTCTGGGCCTTGCGAAGCGGCCAATATGAGGACCTCGACGGCGCGGGCGAACGCATCCTGTTCGACAGCGACGCGCCCGAACAACGTTCGGAAAAGCCCCGCCAAAGGTAAGCCAAGGATAAGACGAAGCGCTACAGCGCATCGGCGAGCGTGAACACCGCCTCGTGAATCGGTGGCGAGTAATATCGCACGCTGTCACGCAGCGGCTGAAAGCGCTGACGCAGCGTGCCTTGCTCAGCCGCAACAAAGACGGCGACCGCGCCGCCAGCATCAGCGGTAGCATGCCGCCGGGATAGCTCGGGACCGGAGCGACAAACGCTGTCGCCGCACCGAATGCTTCGCGAAGCCGCGAGACGACGGCGTCCAGCTGCTCGGTCTGATATGGCGCGCATCCGCTCTGGGCCGCCAGCACGCCGGAGGACGACAGCCGTTCGCGACAGCTCTGGTAGAATTCAGCCGAGAACAATTGCGTGCCGGGGCCGATCGGATCGGTGGAATCGATGATGAGGACGTCGAACGCCTCGCGGCAGTTCGCGATGTAGGACACGGCGTCGTCGATGACGATATTCGCACGCGGGTCGTCGAACGCGCCGCCGGACATTTCGGGAAAGAAGCGTCGCGACAGCGCGATCACCTCGGGATCGATCTCCACCAGCCGCACCTCGTCGACCGAGTGCTTCAGCACCTCGCGCAGGATGCCGCCGTCGCCGCCACCGACAATCAGCACACGCTTCGCCGATCCATGCAGCATCAACGGCACATGCGCCAGCATCTCGTGATAGATGTGATTGTCGCGCGCGGTCAGTTGAATCATGCCGTCGAGCGCGAGCACGCGCCCGAACGTGCTGTTCTCGAACACCAGCACATCCTGCATGCCCGTGTGTCCCCGATGAAGCACCGCATCGACGGAAAATCCCTGCCAATGCGGCGCGCCCGGATTTTCCTTGAACGTCGTCACGTCAGGACTCCTCTGCGATGCTCCGACACCGTCATCCGCCGCGGCTGAAAGGCCTCGCGCAACACCTCGACCGCCTTGTAGGGTTCGGCGTCGCCGCACATGAACACGTCCACGGCGGCATAGGCGCGTTCCGGCCAGGTGTGAATCGAGATGTGGCTCTCCGCCAAGATCGCGACGCCGGTGATTCCGCCGTTCGGTGTGAAACAATGCAGGTCGAGATCAAAAGCGTCGCGCCAGCCTCCTCGGCCGCCTGCCGCAGCCCCGCCTCGACGATGTCGCTGTCGGAGAGATTGCGCGCATCCCACAGATCGAGAATGAGGTGCGTGCCCGCGAAATGCATGCCGTGACGGCTGACAAAATGATCCTGCTGGGCCGGCAGAATCTGCGGGATGGCCGCATTGTTCCGCGCCTGATCGCGCGATTGCGGCTCCAACTGCCTCAGTTCCGAATTGACGGGACGCATGCCCGCCTTTGCCCCCAGTCTTTCTGCCATTCCGTCCTCCGGTTGAATCGCGTTTTCAAGGCGGATCGGGAGAGGTCACCCAACCATCGCCGGCGCATTGTGCCGACACGCAAAAGCCCTCACCGGCTGGCCGGGAGAGCGATCGGCATCAGAAGTGGAAAGAGCCGCGGTTGGAAAAGAGCCGTAATCGAAAGAACGATGGCGACCCGAAACAAGCGGGTCCGATGATTGATCTATGATTGGAAAATATCTGGTCCCCGAGCTCGGGGCGCGACGGCACGCGACGAACTCGGGCTAGTCGCCTGCTCTCAAATGACCCGCGCGATGCAGGCCCCGGCAAAATGTCGCGAAGCTCACCATGATCGGGTGTAGATAGCCATTGGCGCTGCCGAAGCAAATGCGACACTTCGTCTAGTTGAGCGCGATGATCCAGCGCGCATCGCGCGCGCGTGAGCGATGCGAACAATGGTCGCTGCGTCTCACCGAGGAGACTGTATGAAACCGGCTTATTTTCCGCCTATATAGGCTGGATGATGCGCGCAAAAGCCATTTTTTCGCAGGAAGGAGGCGCGGAATGAAGATTCTGGTCGCGACCGACTTCTCGACCCGTTCCAATCGCGCCTTGCGCCAGGCCGGCCTGCTCGCGCAGCAGAACAAAGCCGAACTGCACATTCTGCATGTGGTGGATGACGATCAACCGCCGGAGATGATCCGCGCCGAAAAGCGCGAAACCGAGCGCATTCTGAACGAGCAGATCGCCTCTGTCGCCGATCTCGAGAACGTTCCGTCCCACGCTTTGGTGCGGGAGGGCGATCCGTTCGACGGAATCTTGCGCGCAGCAGGCGATATCGGGCCGGACCTCGTCGTCATGGGCTCGCACCGCAAGCAGATGCTCGACATGTTCATGGGAACGACGCTCGAACGGGTGATCCGCAAGGCGACGTTCCCGGTTCTGATGGTGAACCACGAGGCCCAGCGAAGCTATCGCCGTGTCGTCGTTCCGATCGATATGACGGACGCCTCGGCGCACGCGCTCCGGGCCGCGCTTGCACTCCGGCTGATCGGCGAGGCCGGCGCGACGCTGCTGCACGGCTTTTTCGCCGCCGCCAAGGGCCAGATGCTCGTCGCCGGGCTGGAGCTGGGCGCGATCAGCGAACACGTCGCCAACGAACGGCAGGCCAAGACGAACGAACTGACAAAATTCCTCGTAGAGAAGGATCTGGTCGGACGGTGGCAGTTCCGGATCGAGGAAGGCGGCCCGATGGAGATCATCGCCAAGGCCGTCGAGCAGTTGCAGCCCGATCTTCTGGTGATGGGCACGCACGGCCGAACGGGTCTCGCCAAGGCGCTCATCGGCAGTATCACTGAGGAGGTGCTGCGGACGGTCAGCGTCGATATCCTCGTGGTTCCGCCGGTCAGCCGATGATCCGATCGCCCGTGTAAGATCCAGGATAACAACGAAAGATTCGAAGCCCGTCGTCGCGCATGGCGTGACGCGCTCCGATCTTTCGGTGTAAAAATCGAACCTGTCGGATCTCCGGAGTTTGGCCGGGGGTCTTCCTTTGAGAATTTGCTTTGAAACTTGCCTTCAGACTTGCCTTGGGAGAGGTCGCAAACGGCGATGCCATATGAAACGTTTCTCGTCGCCGTTCTCCTACTGCCCTTCCTCGGAAGCTGTTTCGCCGCCATGTTTCCGTCCAATGCCCGCAACGCCGAAGCCTGGCTCGCCGGCGCGACCGCGATTCTCAGCCTGGTCTTTCTGTCGGCGTGCTACCCGCGCATCGCCGAGGGCGAGGTCATCCGCTATACGGCGACCTGGATGCCGCAGCTCGGCCTCGATTTCCAGCTGCGGCTGGACGGCTTCGCCTGGGTGTTCGCCGCGCTGATTACCGGCATCGGCTTCCTGGTCGTTCTGTATGCGCGCTACTACATGTCGCCGACCGATCCGGTGCCGCGGTTCTTCTCGTTTCTGCTGGCGTTCATGGGGGCGATGCTCGGCATCGCCCTCTCCGGCAATCTGATCCAGCTGGTTTTCTTCTGGGAGCTGACCAGCCTCTTTTCGTTTCTGCTGATCGGCTACTGGCACCAGACGGCGCAGGCTCGGGACGGCGCGCGCATGGCGCTGATTGTGACATCGCTCGGCGGATTCTGCCTGCTCGCCGGCATTCTCATCATCGGCCATATCGTCGGCAGCTACGAACTCGACCGGGTGCTCGCCGCCGGCGATACGATTCGCACGCACTCGCTCTACGTGCCGGCGCTGGTGCTGGTTCTCATCGGCGCGCTGTCGAAAAGCGCCCAGTTCCCGTTCCATTTCTGGCTGCCGCAGGCGATGGCCGCGCCGACGCCGGTCTCGGCCTATCTGCACTCGGCGACGATGGTCAAAGGCGGCGTCTTCCTGCTCGTGCGGCTCTGGCCGGCGCTCGGCGGCACCAATGAATGGCTGTGGTTCGTCGGCGCGGCCGGGCTCATCAGCTTCATTCTCGGCGCGTTTCTCGCCCTGTTCCAGCAGGACCTGAAGGGGCTTCTGGCCTATTCGACCATCAGCCATCTCGGCCTCATCACGCTGCTGATCGGCCTCGATTCGCCGCTCGGCCAGGTCGCGGCGATCTTCCACCTCATCAATCATGCGACCTTCAAAGCGTCGCTGTTCATGGCGGCCGGGATCATCGACCACGAAAGCGGCACGCGCGATTTGCGCCTGCTGAGCGGTCTCAGGCGTTACATGCCCGTCACCGCGACGCTGGCGATGGTCGCCGCCGCCGCCATGGCCGGCGTTCCCTTGCTGAACGGCTTTCTGTCGAAGGAGATGTTCTTCGCCGAAACGATCGAGAACCACGACAGCTCGATTCTGGATCACGCGCTGCCTTACATCGTCACCGTCGCCAGCATGTTCACCGTCGCCTATTCGCTGCGCTTCATCGTCGAGGTGTTTTTCGGTCCCCCGCCGAAGGACCTGCCGCGCACGCCGCATGAGCCGCCGTTCCTGATGCGCTTTCCCGCCGGACTGCTGGTGCTCATCTGCCTCCTCGTCGGGGTCGTTCCGGGCCTGACGATCGCGCCCGTGCTGACGACCGCGCTCCACGCCGTTCTCGGCGACAACATCCCGGCCTACAGCCTCGCCGTCTGGCACGGTTTCACGGCCGAATTCCTGATGAGCCTGGTGGCGATTTCCGGCGGTATCGCTATCTATCTGTTGCTGCGCTCCTATCTGAGCACGGCCGAAGGGCCGCCGGTTCTGCGCCTTATCAAGTCCCCACGCATCTTCGACCGCGTGCTCGTCGCCGTCTCGTGGCAATTCGCACGGCGGCTGGAGGAATGGCTCGGCACGCGACATCTCCAGACGCAATTGCGGCTGCTGATCCTGGTGTCGTTGCTGGTCGGCCTGATGCCGATCATGTCGCGCGGGATTGGAATCCTGGGCGCAGGCCGAACGGAGTTCGACTACGCTTTCGCCCTGATCTGGGTCGTCGGCGGCGCATGCGCGCTGGCCGCCGCGTATCAGGGCAAGTTCCACCGCTTCGCGGCCCTGGTCTTCATGGGCGGCGCGGGGCTCGTGACCTGCGTCAGCTTCATCTGCTGGCCGCGCCCGATCTTGCTCTCACCCAATTGGCGGTCGAAACCGTCACCACCGTCCTGCTGCTGCTCGGACTGCGCTGGCTGCCGAAACGGATCGAGGGAGTAGCCACCGCAGAGGACGATCTGCCCGCGCGCGGCATCCGCTGGTATCGCTTCCGCGACATCGGCCTTGCGGTCGCGGCCGGCGGCGGACTGGCCACGCTGGCCTACACGGTCATGACCCGCGCGGAGCCCGACAGCATCGCAAGCTTCTTCGTCGAGAACGCTTATGTTCTCGGCGGCGGTACCAATATCGTCAACGTCATCCTGGTCGACTTCCGCGCCTTCGACACCTTCGGCGAGATCGCGGTGCTCGGCATCGTCGCGCTGACCGTCTATGCGTTGCTGCGCCGCTTCCGTCCCGCCGCCGAAAGCATTCCCGTGCCCGAGCAGCAGCACAGCCAGGACATTTATGATGAAGTTCAGCCCGATCGCCAGAGGGGCGACTCGCTCAAAAGCGCGATGGCGGTGCCGGCGCTGATGATCGCGCTGCTGTTCCCGGTGATCTGCGCGATGTCGGCCTACATGCTGCTGCGCGGCCACGATCTGCCGGGCGGCGGCTTCGTCGCCGGCATCATTCTGGCCGTGGCCTTCATCCTGCAATATCTCGCCGGCGGAATCGTCTGGGTGGAGGAGCGCCTGCGCATCCTGCCCATTCGCTGGATCGGCAGCGGATTGTTGCTCGCGGCCGGCGTCGGCGCGGCCGCCTGGGTAGCCGGACGGCCGTTCCTGACCACCTATTTCTCCTATCTCGACATTCCGTGGATCGGCTCGGTGCCGATGGCGAGCGCGCTGTTGTTTGACCTCGGCGTGTTCGCGCTGGTGGTCGGAGCCACCGTGCTGATTCTGATCGCGATCGCGCACCAGACCGTGCGCAGCCACCGTGCGCCGGCGAGCCGCGCGGCCGACATGGCCCCGGCCGCGCCGAAGATCGAGGTGCGATGATGGAGATCGTGCTTGCTCTCGGCATCGGCGTGCTGGCCGGCTCGGGCGTGTGGCTGCTGCTGCGACCGCGCACGTTCCAGGTCATCGTCGGCCTGTCGCTGCTGTCCTATGCGGTCAATCTGTTCATCATCGCGATGGGTCGGCTGAGATTCGGCGTCGCGCCGGTTTTGACGTCGCACGGTCCCGGCGACCCGGCCTCGCTGCCGGACCCGCTGCCGCAGGCGCTGGTGCTGACGGCGATCGTCATCTCCTTCGCCACTACCGCTCTATTCCTCGTCGTGCTGCTCGCATCGCGCGGCCTGACGGGCACCGACCATGTCGACGGACAGGAGCCGGAAGCGTGAGCCGCCTCGCCGACCATCTGTTGATCCTGCCCGTTGTGCTGCCGCTCGTCGCCGGCGCGATCATGCTGGCCATCGGCGGCGAGCAGCGCCGCACCGCCAACGCCGCGCTGAACATCGTCAGCACCTTCGCGCTGGTGGCGATCGCGATCGTGCTGCTCCGCCAGGCGGATAGCGCTCCGACCGGCGTCGCCGGCGTCTACCGGCTCGGCAACTGGCCCGCGCCGTTCGGCATCGTGCTGGTGGCGGACCGGCTCTCAGCGCTGATGCTGCTCCTGACAAGCATCCTCGGCGCGGCGGCCGTCGTGTTCTCGATGGCGCGCTGGCATCGGATGGGCGTGCTGTTCCACCCGCTGTTTCAGTTCCTGCTGATGGGCATCAACGGGGCGTTCCTCACCGGCGACCTGTTCAATCTGTTCGTGTTCTTCGAAATCCTGCTGGCGGCGTCATACGGCCTGGCGCTGCACGGCTCGGGCTCGGCCCGCGTGACCGCCGGCCTGCAATATATCGCCATCAATCTTGCGGCCTCCCTGCTATTTCTCGTCGGCGTCAGCCTGATCTATGGCGTCACCGGCACGCTCAACATGGCCGATCTCGCCGAACGTATTCCGGCCATTCGCAGCGAGGATCGGGCGCTGTTGGAAACGGGGGCCGCGCTCCTCGGCACCGCGTTCCTCGTCAAGGCGGGGATGTGGCCGCTGTGCTTCTGGCTGCCGCGCACCTACGCGGTGGTCGCGCCGCCGGTGGCGGCGATCTTCGCGATCCTGACCAAGGTCGGGGCCTATGTGATCCTGCGGCTGTGGCTGCTGCTGTTCGGCGACGCCGCCGGAGCCTCGGCACAGTTCGGCGGCGAATTGCTGCTGATCGGCGGCTTCGCGACCATCCTGTTCGGCACCATCGGCTGTCTTGCGTCGCAGGACACCGCGCGGCTCGGCTCGTTTTCGGTGGTGGTCTCCTCCGGAACGATGCTGGCGGCGATCGGCTTCGGGCAGGTCGGCGTGACCGAGGCCGTCCTGTTCTATCTGGTCAGTTCGACGCTCGGGCTCAGCGCGTTCTTCCTGCTGATCGAACTGGTCGAGCGCGGGCGCGAGCCGGGCGCGGACGTGCTCGCGGTGACGCGCGAGCTTTACGGCGAGGAGGACGAGGAAGACGAACAGGAGGAGGTCGGCCTCGCCATTCCGATGACGCTCGGCATTCTCGGCGTGGCTTTCATCGCCTGCGCACTGGTCATCGCCGGCCTGCCGCCGCTGTCCGGCTTCCTCGCGAAATTCGCCATCCTCACCGCGGCGCTCAATCCGCCGGCCGGCACGATTCCCGCCACCGCCTGGGTTTTTCTCGGCGTGCTGATCCTGTCGGGTCTCGCCGCCCTGATCGCGATGATGCGCGCCGGCATCCGCGCCTTCTGGGCTTCGCCGGACCGCACCATCCCGCGCATCCGCCTGATCGAGATGGCTCCGGTCGGCGTGCTCCTGCTCGCCTGCATCGTGCAGACGATCGAGGCCGGGCCGGTGATGCGCTACATGCAGGCGACGGCGCAATCGCTGCATGCGCCGCAGGATTACATTCGCGGCGTGCTCGCGCCGGTCGCCGAAACCAAAGCAGGGGCGGCGAAATGAGCCGGCTCATCCCGTTTCCTTTTGTCAGCGCCGGCCTCCTGGTGACATGGCTGTTGTTCAATCAGTCGCTGTCGCCGGGACAGCTTCTGCTCGGCCTCGTTGTCGCGCTTGGCGGCGGCTGGGTGCTGGCGACCCTGCAACCGCCGAAAGCGCGGGTGCGACGCGTCTTCGCAACATTCGCGCTCGCCGGCCTGGTCACAGCCGACATCGTGCGGTCGAACATCGCCGTCGCTCGAATCATTCTCAGCGGGAAGCACAACAAGATCACATCCGGCTTCGTGCATGTCCCGCTGGAGCTTCGCGATCCTTACGGGCTTGCGGCGCTGGCCTGCATCATCACCTCGACGCCCGGCACGCTATGGGTCGACTTCAACGCCGTCAGCGGTGAACTGACCGTCCACGTCCTCGACCTGATCGACGAAGCCGAATGGATCGACACCATCAAGGGGCGATACGAACAGAAACTGCTGGAGATTTTCGCATGAGCACGATGCTCGCATGGTCCGTGACGGCCGCGCAGGTCCTGCTGGGCCTGGCGATGGCCTGCTCTACCTATCGTATTCTCCGGGGCCCGCGCGCGCAGGACCGCGTCGTCGGCTTCGACAGCCTCTATGTGAACGCGATGCTGCTGCTTCTCGCCTTCGGCATCAAGACCGGCAGCACGCTCTACTTCGAAGCCGCGCTGATGATCGCCTTGCTCGGCTTCGTCAGCACGGTGGCTCTGGCGAAATTCCTGCTGCGCGGGGAGATCATCGAATGACGGGCGCGGACGACATCGCTGTTGTGCCGGCGATCCTGATCTCCATGCTGCTGGTCGGCGGAGCGGCGATCACGCTGATCGGCGCATTCGGCCTGATACGGCTCCGGACATTTTACGAGCGGGTGCATGCGCCGACGCTCGGAAGCACGCTCGGCACGGTCTTCATCGCCGCCGCGTCCATGATCTACTTTTCCGCGCTGGACTCGCGGCCGGTGCTGCACGAATGGCTCATCATCGTCTTCATCACGGTGACGACGCCGATCGGCCTGATCGTGCTGGCGAACGCGGCCAAACAGCGGGACAATTTCGAGCAGGCGGCGGGCATATCTGCCGATAAAACGGCGGATATCGACGGCCGGTAAAAAGCCGCGCTTCACATGGAAAGTTGCGCCAGCCAGCGCCCGTCACGGAACGATGGACGGCGATGCAGCCGGCGATCGAGACGCGCGCGGGCCTTTTCGGTCTCGCCTGCGCGCATCAGCGCGACCAGCAAAGTGTCTTCGACCACCTCGCGTTGCGCGCCGCTGCCGCCGATCCGCACGACATCGTCGGCGAGCGGTTCGAGCACGGCGACGCTGCGCTGAAAATCTCCCTCGGCGAACGCGGCGAGCGCCCGGCCGATCGCCGGAACGACCGCGCCGGCCCCCAGCGATCCTGCGGCGACAAGCTCGTCCAGCACGGCAAGACGCCGATCAAGCTCGGCGCGATTGCCGGTCGCCGCCGCGATCATCAACATATGCGTGTCGACGAAAGCCTGACCGGCCTTCGGACAGGCGCGCCCGCTATAGTCGGCGACCTGATCCCACAACCCGTCCGGCACCGAATGGCCATAGGCCTGCACGCGCCACAGGAACGAGGCTCCGTCGCTCACCACATTGATCGGCAAGCTGTGCGTGACCGCGGGCTGGATATGCCGGTCATAGGTCGCAAGCGCCTTTGCGACGTCGCCGCGCTCCAGCGCCACCAGCGCACCATGCCAGGCGATATGGCCGTGCAGAACGCCGCGATTGTCATAGCCGGGAAGCCAGCCGTCGATGAAGGTCGTCGCCTCCTCGCTCGCGCCCGCCTCATACATCGCATGCGCGAGGGCATGCACGCCGTGGGCGTTCTGCGAGCGCAGCGCGAAGGACCGCTCCAGCATTGCACGGCCGCGTGCGACATCGCCTTTCTCGACCAGCGACCAGCCATGATTGGCCAGAAACCACCAATCGTCGGCGTCGAAATGGCGGGCGTGCCGTTCGCAGAGATCCTCTCGCGCCTGATCGTGGTCGGCCATGCCGGAAAACGCGAACAGACCGAACGCGCCGAGCGGCAGCGACATGATGATCGTATCGCGCGGCCAGCGTTCGAGATGCGCCAGCGCAAGTTCCAGCGCCAGTTTCGGCTGACCGTGCAACGCCGCGAACAGCACCGCCACATGCTCGCGCTCCCGCTCGGTGCCGCGCGCCACAAGATCTTTCGCTCTGGCGATGTCCGCCCGCGCCTCGGCGGGCTGCGCGGAAATCGCGAGAAGCCGCGCTCGCGCGGCGTGGGCGAGCGCGAAATCGGGATCGGCCGCGATGGCGGCGTCGAACCGTTCCGCCGCGCCCGGCCATGACGATTGCATCAGCGTCACGCCCGCTCGATACTCCTCCGCTGCGATGCCCGATGCGGTCGTGATGGTCAGATCGTGATTGTCGAAATGCGCCATGTCGTTCCTCATGGTCCCTCGCGGTGATGGACCGATCTTCGCTCCGCACACGCGGTCAACATACACCGGCCGTTGCTGGCCGTCTTTCGATGAAAAGCCATGTGATATAGAATACCGGCCACATGAGGAGCGCCTGGCCGGCAGCAAACCGTGTCACCGTACGGCGGCAAGGCCACAGCATTGCAAGGCAATAGCCTAGCTGGTACCGCTGTCGGAACTTTAGAAAAAATGGGGGGCAGGCCGCCATGAGCATCGCCAGATCGAGCATCGCATCCGTTCTCACCATCCTGCTCTTTTCGATTGACGCGCCCGCGGCCTCCCAACTTGGGCTTGAGCCGCG
This sequence comes from Xanthobacteraceae bacterium, assembly GCA_041397365.1. Lineage (GTDB taxonomy): Bacteria > Pseudomonadota > Alphaproteobacteria > Rhizobiales > Xanthobacteraceae > P52-10. Next base: position 82,912 of record JAWKWT010000010.1, on the reverse strand, counting down.
ATAGCTTTCCGCTTCAGTTTCCGATTCCGGAATAGGCATGTTCCGTTTCATCCATTCCAGCGACCTGCATCTTGGAAAACGCTTCGGCAATTTTTCCGGCGACCTGCCGGGCCGCTTGCGCGAGGCGCGGCATGCGGTGATCGGGCGGCTGGCGCAGCACGCGCGCGAGCACGGCGCGGGCACCATCCTGCTGGCGGGCGACACGTTCGACACCGAGACGCCCGCGCCGGATGTCCGCCGGCAGGCGCTCGCCGAGATGCGGCATCATGCACCGATCCGATGGGTGATCCTGCCGGGCAATCACGATTCCTTGGTGGCGACGCAGCTGTGGACGACGCTGCACGCGGAATTGCCGGCGAATGTCGTGCTGGCCATGGAGCCGCGGCCGATCGAACTGGCAGCGGGTGCCGTGCTGCTGCCGGCGCCCTGCACGACGCGCCGCCCCGGCCGCGACCTGACCGAATGGATGGACGCTGAAGCGACCGCCGACGGCGTACTTCGTATCGGCCTCGCCCATGGCGCGATCCAGAGTTTCTCCGAAGACGCCGCGGCTTCCGACGTGATCGCACCGGATCGGGCGCGGCGCGCGGGCCTCGCCTATCTGGCGCTCGGCGACTGGCACGGCGCGCTCGAAGTCGATTCGCGCACACGCTACAGCGGCACACCCGAGCCAGACCGCTTCAAGCACGACCGGCCCGGCGAGGCGCTGCTGGTGAGCATCACCGGTGCGGCTGCGCTGCCCGAGGTGACGCCGCTGCCGACCGCAAGTTTCGCCTGGCGCACGTTGGAAATGCATCTGCTCGATGGCGACGATCCGGTCGCCGCAATGGATAAGCTGCTGCCGGACGCAAGACAGCGCCGGCAGACGCTCGCCCGCCTGCTGGCTCGGGGGCGCAGCCGCCTGCCCGCACGCATCGCGCTTGCGGCGGCGGCGGCGAACGCAGCGCCCGATTTCGCCTTTCTCGAACTGAACGATGCGGAGCTTGCGACCGATTGCGAAATCGAGGACCTCGACCGGATCGATCGCGCCGGCGCGCTGCGGGAAGCGGCAAACGCGCTGCTGACCGAGGCCGCCGACGAGAGCCGCGCAGCAGCCGATCGCGACATCGCGCGCGCGGCGCTGGCGCGCCTGTTCGCCTATGCGCAGGACATCGCGTCATGAAGATTTCCGCGCTGCGCCTGTTCAATGTGAAGCGTTTCGCCGGCCGCGGCGTCGCGATCGAAGGCATCGGCGACGGCGTCAACGTGCTGTGCGCCGCCAACGAGTATGGCAAATCCACCAGCTTCGAGGCGCTGCATGCGCTGTTCTTTCAGCCGCATTCGAGCACGTCCGGCGACGTGCGCAACCTGCGGCCCTATAGCGGCGGCAATCCGCTGATCGAGGCCGATATCTCGGCCGCGGAAGGCAGCTTCCGCATCACCAAGCAGTTTTATGGAGGCCGCTCCGCCCGCGTCACCGATCTCTCTACCGGCCGGCTGGTCGCGCAGGCGGACGAAGCGGAAAATTTCATCGCGGGCCTCATCAAGGGCGGCACCGCGGGACCTGCGGGTCTGCTCTGGGTGCGCCAGGGCGTGACCGGCATCGAGAAGCGCAGCCGCGCGGACGAAGACAGCGAGAAGCAGGTGCGGATGAGCCTGCTCGAATCCGTGCAGGGCGAGGTCGAGGCCATCACCGGCGGACGCCGCATGGCCGGGATCATGGCGGCGACGGCGGAGGCACTGGCAGACCTCGTCACCGCCACCGGCCGTGCGAAAGCCGGTGGCCGCTACGCCGCCGCGATCGAGGAGCGCGACAGGCTCGCAGCGCAGAAGCAGAAACTCGCCGACGATGTCGCTGCGCTGCGCGGCGCGCTGGACAAACGCGCGCAGGCGGTGAAGCGGCTTGACGAACTCGATCAGCCCGAGGAGAAGCAGGAGCGGCAACAAGCAATCGAAAAGGCGCAAGCAACGTTCGACGCCGCAAAGGCACAGGGCGAATTGCTGAAGACGGCCGAAGCCCAATTGAACCTCGCCCGCGCGCGCCGCGACACCGCCGACCAATCCCTCAAGACGTTTCGGGCCGCTTTGGAAAAGGCCGCGACGCTGCGGGTACAGCGACAGGCCGCCGAGCAACGCCGCGCGGAAGCAGCAGACAGACGCCGCGATGCGACTGACGCGATCACGAAGGCGCGCGCGGATGTTGAACGCGAGGAAGCCGCGGAGCAGGAGGCGCGCGACCTGCTGGCGCGCCTCGATGCCGCCTTGCGCGCGCAGGAAGCCTCCGAACGCCTCGCCGAATTGCGGAAACGATTGGCAGATGCGGAGAGCACCCGTCATGCGATCGAGGAGACGCAGAGCAAAGCTGGCGCTCGTAAAGCTGCCGCCGAACGCCATCGAAGATTTGCAATATATCGACATCGAGATCGCGAAGCTGCGCGCGATCGAGGAGACCGCGCGCGCATCGGTCGCGATCACTTATGTGAACGACGCCGCGCCGCGCGTGACGATGGACGGAGCGCCGCTGACTGACGGAGACGAGCGCAGCTATGACGCGCAGGCGCAATTGATCGTGCCGGGCATCGTTGCGATCACGCTGCGCGCGAGCCGTCCGCCCCGAAGCGACAACCGCCTGGAGCAGGCCGAGGCGAAGCGGCGTACCCTGCTCGCATCGATCGGCGTCGACAATCTTTCAGCTGCGCGCGAGCGGCAGCTTCGCGCGCAGGACATGACCGCGGAGTTGCGCGGGCTGCAAAACCGGCTGTCCACGCTCGCGCCAGCCGGTTTGGCAAAACTCCGCGAAGAAGTCGCCGCGCACGACCTGACCGGAGCCGAGACAATCGAACTCGAACAAGACCCCGCGCAGGCGCGGATCGCGCTGGCCGAAGCCGAAAAGCGCCGCATGCAGGCAAGGCTTGCCCGGCATGAAGCGGAGCCGCTCCAGACAGCCGCCGACAATGCCTTCATCGCCGCCGAGACAGCGCTCGCCGAACTGACGATCGAACAAGCACAACTGGACACGATATTGGGTCCGGAGGCCGCTCGCAGCGACCGCGAGCATGGCCTCTCGCAGACACTGAATGACGTCGACCGCGCACTCGTCGATGCCACGACGCAAGCCGACAGGCTGCGCGCCGGCGCCATCGACCTCGCTTCCGCGGAGGCCGCGCTGGCCCGTGCGCGCTCGGTCGCGCGCGCCGCCGACGACGAAGCCAATACTCTGCGTGAAACCAGCGCCGGCCTGAACGCCGAGATTCGTACAAAGTCGGACGAAGCGGTGGAGGAGACATGGCGCGAGACGGCCGAGGCGCTCGCTGCCGCCGAGGCGCGCGCGGACGCCTTTGAAAACGAAGTTGCGGTCTTGCAGCGACTGACGGCGGCGCTGGAGAGCGCGCGATCCGACGCCCGCGATCTCTATCTGAAGCCGGTGATGGCCGAGCTGCGGCCGTTGCTCAACTTACTGTTCGACGATGTCGCGATCACTTTCGACGACAAGACGCTGCTGCCGCAGAAGATATCTCGCAATGGCCTGGAGGAGGATGTCGATCGTCTCAGCGGCGGCATGCGCGAGCAGCTCTCGGTGCTCACACGGCTCGCCTTCGCCCGCCTGCTCGCGCGCGACGGGCGGCCGGCTCCGGTGATCCTCGACGACGCATTGGTCTATTCCGATGACGACCGCATCGAAAAGATGTTCGACGCGCTGCACCGCCAATCGCGCGACCAGCAGATCATCGTCTTCTCCTGCCGCCAGCGCGCGTTCCAGAAACTCGGCGGCAACGTCTTGCAGATGACCGACTGGCGGCTGCCGGAGCGCGCGTGAACGCCGGGGACAGAACTAACCGGCTTGCACCTGCATCACGGCCGCGGACGTCAGTTCCTTAACCCGCTCGCCGAAATGATCGTACAGTCCCGCGAGTGACAGCGGTGCCACGGCACGGCAAGCCGACAGCGCGTCGGCTGCGCCATTTGCATCCTTCGCGGCGAGCGCACCGAGCAGCTTTTCGTGACAGCGCAACAGTTCGGCAAATTCCGACGTGGCGGACACGGTTTCGTCGCCGGCCAGCGCGTAGAGCTTGCTCGGAATCGATTTGCCCTTCAGCAGAATCTCTCCCGCCTGCACGGACGCGATGCCCGCCGCCGCCTTCGCCACCTCCTCGGAGACGAGAATATCGGTACCGAACGCCTTGGTGGCGCTCTCGATGCGCGCGGAGACGTTCACCACGTCGCCCATCGCCGAATAGTTGAAACGCTTTTCCGAGCCCATATTGCCGACGCAGGCGACGCCGAAATTCAACCCGACGCCGATCCTGATCTCGGTCTCCGCCAGTCCGCGTTCGCTCAAGCCGAACGCATCGGTCTCGTTCAGCTCGTGCACCGCCTCGCGCATCTTCAGCGCCGCGCGGCAGGCGCGCGCCGGATGATCGGCGATGTCGAGCGGCGCGTTCCAGAACGCCATGATCGAATCGCCGATATATTTGTCGATGGTGCCGAGTTCGCTCTGGATCGCATCCGACAACGGCGCGAGCAACGTGTTGATGAAATCGACCAGCTCGGTTGCGGACAACCGCTCCGAGATCGGCGTGAAGCCGCGCACGTCCATGAACATCACGGTGATCTCGCGCGCCTCGCCGCCGAGCTGCATCGCCTGCGGCGCGCTTTCCAGCCGCGCCAGCAATTCCGGCGCGAGATATTGTGCCGAATGCCTGGCGGACGAATTTCTTTTCCTTGTCGGACGAGACGCGCAAGGTCCGCTCGATGGCGATGTACATGATGATCGCCGCCAGCGACGGATAGATCGGATCAAGCAACAGGCGGAATTGCGTGAAGGCGAGCCACGAACCCGCAACCGCCAGCAGCAGCGCGACGAGCCCGGCCACGAACGAGAACTGAGCGCCGAACGACAGCAGCATGATCGCCACCAACGAGGCGAGCAGCACCGTCACGACGATTTCGAGTCCGTTGGCCCAATCCGGCCGGCTGATGAAATCCTGCGCGAGAATCTGCTCGATCAGTTGCGCATGAACGGCGACGCCGGGAATGATCTGGCCGAGCGGCGAGGTGCGCGCATCCGCGAGCCCCGCCGCCGACGTGCCGACGAGAACGATGGAGCCCTCGATCTTCGGCCGCACTTCTGCGTCCTTCGCCGGGTCGAGCAGGTCCTTGACCGAGATGTAGCGCTCGGGCCGGTCGCGATCGAAATAGAGCCAGGACTCGCCATCCCATGAGAGCGGCACCGTGAATTCGCCGATGCGCATGTCGAGCAGTGCCGCGTGGCCGCTGTCGGCCTCGCCGCTCGCGCCGGTGCCACGCACGACGATGCCCCTCTGCCCCTGCGCCACTCGCAGCGCTTCCGCGGCCAACCCCGGATAGATGTTCTGGCCATCCGAGAACAGCATCGGCACCCGGCGCACCACGCCGGCGCGGTCGCGCGAGCTGAGATTCAGTCCGCCGACGCCGGAGGCGGCCGCATCCAGGATCGGCAGGTTAACGATGGCGCTCGCGAACGGCTTCAGCACCTCGGTCGGCTTGACGCCGACAAAGGCCATTCCGGCTTTTGCCGGCGGCCGGTTCGCGCCCGGTGCGCGGCCGGCGGCAAAACCGAGCACCGCATGGGTTCTGCCGAGCGCGACGGCGAAGCGGCTGTCGTGATCCGGCAGGCTGGACAGCAGTTTCTTCGCAAGCGCGCGATCGGCCTCGTCGGGAAGATCAAGCTCGCTCGCGATCTGTCCGAGATTGGTCCTGTCCGCTTCCGGAAACAGCACGGCGAAAGCGGTCGCGCCGGCTCCCAGCTCGGCAAGCCGGTTGGAAATGGCGGCAAGGCGCGAGCGCGACCAAGGCCACTGGCCGAACGCCGCGATCGAGGCTTCGTCGATATCGACGATCCGCACCGGGAAATCGGCATAGGCGCGCGGCTGCAATCGTTGATAGGCGTCGAAGGTGCGCTCCTGCAATTCGGTGACGATCCACGGGCTTTCGGTCCGCAGCCAGGTGACGGCGGCGAGCACCAAGAACGCGGCGCCGGTGGCGCGGCCGTGCTTGCTGCGCGCGAAGCGGCGCAGCCGCGCCGTCAGCCAGGCGAATCTGCGCCGCAACGCCTGTCTCAGCCGTGCTGAAAAATCCATGCTGCCTTCGGACACATGCTTTTCTATCTCAGCATGATCTGATCCGAAAACCGGTTCCCGCTTTTCGGGATCATGCTCTACCGGATCTTGCCCGCGAAGATCCCCGAGCCCATGTAATTGCCGGCACCGGACAACAAAACGCTGCCGCCCATCTCGCCGACCGGATTGCCCGGACTGACGAAGAAATTACCGGTCATCACCATCGACCGCGAGCCGGTGTTGCCGGCCAGCACCCCGCCAAAAAACCGCGGATCGGTCGGCACCAGATTCACCGTGCCGGTATAGTTGGTCTGGTCGAGATTGTTGACCGAGACCTGTCCGGTCTTGTTGCCGAAATCGACGGTGTTGGTGAAATTGGCCGTCACGTTGTTGCTGGCTCCGTTGCCGGTACCGACCATCGCCGCGACGTGCCCGGCATAGGTGGCACGGCCCGTCGTCGGAACGTCGCTGACATTCGGCGTCGTCTGTCCGGCAACCCAATAACCGGTGAACGACTCCTGAACGGTGGCGCCGGCTTCGTTCTTGCGCTCGGTCTGCGAACTCCACAGCCCCCATTTCGTATAGTCGCACGCGCAGGCCGTCACGCCGGACGACACGCCGGCATTGCCGCTGAACGCAACGAAGTAGCCGCTATGCTTGTCGACGAGCGTGTTGTTGATCGACGAGGTCGGCTTGCCGTTCGGTCCGACCGAGGGGCCTGCGACGAAACTCGTGCCCGAAGGCACCGATCCGGTCGGCGCCGAGGATTTGTCGAAATAGGCCACACCGACATCGACATCGGCGGCGCTGCTCGTGGTGACGTCGAACGGCACGGTACCGGCGGCGACCGTCGCTGTCACCGGACGGCCGTCGATATCGGTGCCGATGATCGTGGCGCCGACGAGAATTGACGTCGCGCCCGAGCCGGTGCCGGCAACCCCGCCGGTATAGCCGTTCAGGTATCCGGACGGCGTGGGTGTCGGAGTGGGGGTCGGTGTCGGGGTCGGCGTGGGCGTCGGAGTTGGCTCAGGCGTCGGCGTCGGTGTGGGGGTCGGAGTCGGTGTTGGCGTGGGGGTCGGCGGCGGCGGCGACTGCGCGATCACGGTGACGGTGGTCTGGCCGCTCGTGGTCTGAACCGCAGTATTCACCGACGACGCAACCGCGCCGGCCTGCGTCGGAGCCGGGCGGTTCGTGCTCTGCGTCGCGGCGCTCGCGGCGGCCGTGGCGATGCTGCCGGCGCTGGAGCCTGTGGCGATCGCGCGCGCCTGATTGACGCGCGTGGCCGTGGCCGGCGCGCCGCCGCCCTGCCGGCCCTGGCTTTGCAGCGAGCCGACGATCTGCGCGACGAAATTCGGCGGCGGCTCGGTGGGCGCGGTCGGCGGCAGTCCGGCCGCCGTGCGGGTGTATTCGCCTGCGGCGAGCGTCACGACATTGCTGCCGGTGCGGACCTGGCCCTCGCCATAGGCAATGTAGACATCCGTCGGCCGGAAGATGCCGACCCCGCCGCGAATGCCGATCACCGCGCTCGGCGTGGTGATCTGGGCGTTACCGGAATGGCTGACCTGTCCGCCGACGAAGCGCATCACGCCCTTGGTCAGCGTCGCCGCCATGCGGCCGGTATTGGTTCTGGGATCGTAGACATATTCGTCGATCGCCAGATCACTGTTCGGGCCGATGGTCATCGAGGTCTTGTCGAGGAACAGCAACTGCACCGACCCCGCCGAGGTTGTCTGGATGCGTTCGCGATGGGAGATCGACTGACCGATCGCGATCGTGCGGGTGCCGCCAGTGCCCCGCGCCTGCGCCGCGGGATTGACGGCGGCCGCGGTGCCGACCTGCTGCGCCTGCGCGCCATCGGCGGACGGCATCGCCGCAGCAAGCAAAGCAACTGCGGAAACTTGCAGCCACGAAAGGGAACGCGCGCGCATCGCCGGTCTCCTCAGAATCTGGCGGTCGGCCCGATGGCCACCGACAGGTTCTTCATCGTGAAATTCGGGAGGTTGGAGTCGATCCAGGTCTGCATCACCTGCGTCCGCAGTCCGTAATTCTGGTAAAGCTGAACGTCGAAAATGCCGCCAACGCGCACTTCGCGGTCATGCCGCGTCACGAACGGATCGACGATGAAATTCGGCATGTCGTAGCGCGTATCGCTGAAACCTGCCGTCGGCGTGATGATGACCTGCCGCTGCGTGCCCGCGAACGGCACGCTGAATTCGAACGGCAAGCCGATATCGGCCGAATAGCGGCTATAGCTGTTGTAGTCGAACAGGCCCTTCGCCTCGTTGCGATCGAAGGCGAGCCGCGTAGTCCAGCGCACGAAACCGAACCGCAGATCGGTGTTCAGCGCGGCGGTGAGAATGTTGCCGGTCTGCTCGGACGCGGTCGGAAAATTGATCGAATCGTAGAACGAACGATGACGGCGCTCGACATAGGCTTCCGCCAGACCGAAACCCGCCAGTGGCGTGCGCAACGAAACACCGCCGCCGAGCGATTCGAAATAGCGCGCGCCGCCAAGCGCAACGTAGTTGCCGATGCCGTAAAGCTTGATCGAGGTGTCGCTGGTGATGGCAATGCGCGGCCCGACCAACATCTCGACGAGGCTGAGATCGAACTGCTTGAATTTCTGCTGCTGCGAGGCGTAGCCGGTCAGCGTCAGCTCGAACGTGTCGCCACGCTTGTTGAGCTTGTGGATGTATTGAAGCGCCGCAAGTTCGAACAGATTCCAGTCCGGCGCGCGCGCGAACTGATTGTTGAGGATCGCGTCCTGGCCGATCGCGCGCACCAGCAGGCTGTCCGGGCCGATATTCGCATTGCTCTGCCAGCGGCCGCCGAACTGGGCGAAGCCGGCGAACTCGTAAGGCGATTGCCGCCGCACGATTTCGGCGAGATAGGCGTTGACCTGCGCGCGGATGTCGTCGGGAACGCCGCTGCCCTTGATCGCGTCCTGCAGATAGGAGCGGGCGAGATCGTAGGAGCCGAGCTTGAAATACAGAACGCCGAGTTCGAGTTTGACGCGCGGCAGGTTCGGATTGAAGAACAGCATGCGCTCAAGCGCGCCGATCGCCGCTTCGTAATCGCCGCGTGCGGCCGCCTGTTCGGCGAATTTGAAGCTGATTTCCAGGTTCGAGGGATCCCGGAACATTTGCTGGAACAGCGCATCGTAGTCATACTGGATGGCGGCGACCGGCGTCGCGGAGGTTTGCGCGGCCGCCTGTGGCGCGGCCGTCCACATCGACAGCGCGCTCAGAGACAGCGCTCCTAAAAGCGCCAGCAAACGCTTCGACCCGATCACGCAATGCCCCCGTCATTCCCTAGCCGCAAGACCGCTTTTCGCAGACTCGCAGGCCGTCTCACGCCGCTCCAGCGACGGAAAAATGATACCGGCAGACCACCGAAGAAAGGAATATTAAGACTTTGCAGGAAGTCGCCCGCAGAAAGTCACTGATTCGCCACAGTATTTGCGCAACCGCAGCGGAATATCCCGAAATGAGACACGCTACGGTATGGCAGCGAACGTAACGCTCGCCGCATCGGCTGACCGAGTCCTTGGCAGGACGGCGGGAGCGCAGCGAAAGCTATAAGCTTTCCTGGAGCATTCGCCGGATTTCCTCGAAAATCTCCTCGGGGTCGCGCTCGGTTTTCGGAGCCTGCCCGGCCGCCGCACTTTTCGTCTCGGAAGTCGTTTTTGCCGGCGCAGGCTCGGCCAGCGCAGGTTCGGCTTTCGATACCGGCGCGAGCGCGATCTCGGCGGGAGTTTCGTCGTCGGGCACGTCCGATGGCGCGAACTCCTGCGAAACTTCAACCGGAGGCGGAGGATCGACCGGCCGCGGCCAGTCGGCCTGCTTCAGCGGAACCGGCGGCAACACGATGGCGGCGCCCGCCATCGCGCTTCACGTCATCGATCCGCCGCTGAATCCGCTGCCGGCGCTCGCTGATATAGCCCACCACCTCCTCGCGCGGCATCGGCTGCGAACTCACCGCGACGGTGCCCGCGCCCACAGTTTCATGGACGATGAAGCGTCCGTCCTCGACCTCGCGCGCCATCCATTTGAAGCGGAACGCGCCGGACGATGCCGCGCCGATGACGGTGTAGCCATCGTGAACCTCGTCGCCCGCAAGCGATTCCGCGATCTGCATGATCGCATCGATCCACTGGTCGTCGCCATCCCGGCTTCCGCCGTCATCTCTCGTCCCTTCCGTCGTCAGGCGAAGCAATAGCCGATCATGTCGCCCTTGACACCCTGCCGACGATATCGGCCATTCCGCAACCCGCCTATGGCTGATTGCGCGATTGCAGAGCGAATTCCGCCAAGGCTAAGGTCAGAGCATGGTCCCCTGAGATTGGGGAGCGCCTCCTGCCTCTGGAACCGCATGAGCGACGACCAACCGCCTCCGCAAACCAAACTTTCGCGCACCAAGGAACAATGGGCGCGCGACGGCCGCTTTCTGACCGGACGCGCCGCCCGGTCGGAGTCCGAGCGCCTGCCGCCCGGCCAGCATCTGACGCAGGACTGGCCGGTCCTCGACCTCGGCGTGACACCGGACATCGCACAGCACCGCTGGCGCCTCGACGTCTACGGCGCGATCGACAATCCGGTGTTCTGGGACTGGCAGCAATTCATGAGCCAGCCACAGACGGCGGTCCGTTCCGACATTCATTGCGTCACCACCTGGTCGCGCTACGACAACGACTGGACCGGGCTTGCCACACGCGACCTGCTCGCGACGGTGCAACCGAAGGCCGAGGCCGGATTCGTCGTGCTGCACTGCTATGACGGCTACACGACCAATCTGTCGCTCGCGGATTTCGGCGCGGACGGCGCGTTGCTGGTTCACTCCTGGGCGAACCGGCCGCTCGACGCCGAGCACGGCGGGCCCGTCCGGCTGGTGGTGCCGCATCTCTATTTTTGGAAAAGCGCGAAGTGGCTTCAGGCGATCGAATTCCTGCCGAACGATGCGCCGGGCTATTGGGAGGTCCGCGGCTATCACAACCGCGGCGATCCGTGGAAAGAGCAGCGCTATTCGAACAGCGATTGATCCGCTAAACAGATCGGCAAGAAGCAACAAGATGCGCTCGCCAAGCGCAGGGGGACGGAACGAACGTGAATTACATCGAAGTCAACGGCGCTGGTCTGCGCTATGAGCTGAGCGGCGCGGGCGCGCAGACGCTGGTGCTGGTGCATGAAATGGGCGGCACGCTCGAAAGCTGGGACGACGTCGTGCCGCGCCTGAGCGGCGCGCGCCGCATCCTGCGCTACGACACGCGCGGCGCCGGCATGTCGCAGAAAATCCGCGGCGATCTGTCGATCGATACGATGGCCGACGACATCGCCGCATTGCTCGATGCGCTCGACATCAAGGGCAAGGTCGCACTCTGCGGCGTCGCCGTCGGCGGCGCGACATCGCTGCATTTCGCCGCGCGCTATCCGCAGCGCACGAGCGCCGTCGTCGTTGGCAGTCCGGCGACCGGGCTCGCGCCCGACCGGCGCGCGGCCGGGCTCGAACGCGCAGCGCAGATCGAGCGCGAGGGCACGAGTGGCGCGGTGGAATCCTCGATGCTGACCGGCTATGCGCCTGAGCTACGCGGCGACGGCGCGCGCTACGCGACCTTCCGCGCGCGCTGGCTCGGCAACGATCCGGGCAGCTTCGCCGAAATCTACCGCATGCTCACCCGCCTCGACATGGAGGACGAATTGCGCGCGCTGACTTGCCCGGTGCTGGTGATCGGCGGCACCTATGATCGCGTGCGCCCGCCGGCGGCCGCCGAGGCAGTCGCGAAACTCATTCCGGGCGCGCGCTACCGCGAACTGCCGACCGGCCACTACATGGCGACGGCCACGCCCGAGCTGGTCGCCGATGCCGTCAACGATTTCCTCGCATCCGTCGGCGCCTGAGCGCGCCGCCTCACATCCCAGCCCCCAGCCGGAGACAGATTCATGATCCAGCCACCGACGCAGCAGATTCCCGGAGTCTATCATCGAAAGATCGGCGACATCGTCGTCACCGCGATCAGCGACGGTTTTCTCGACGGCAATCTCGAGGTGATGCGCAATGTCGACCTCGACATCGCGCACAAGATTCTCGCCGACGCCTTCCGCCCGGCGCGCCGCACCAGCGTCAATTCGTTCCTCATCCATTCGAAGGGCCGCACCGCGATCGTCGATACCGGCTCCGGCAATTATCTTCAGCCGACCGCGGGCAAGGTGCAGCAGAATCTCGCCGCCGCCGGCATCAACGCAGCAGACATCGACACCGTGCTGCTGACGCATATGCATCCCGATCATTCCGCCGGCCTCACCGATATGACCACGGGAAAGCTGCTGTTTCCGAATGCCGAGCTGGTGATGCACGAGAACGAGCTGGCGCACTGGTTCGACGACGCAGCGAGGGCGCAGGCGGACGAGCGCTCGAAGAAATTGTTCTTCGAGGCCGGCCGCGAGCAGGTGCTGCCCTACAAGGCGCGGACGCGGCTGTTCAAGCAGGGCGAGGTTTTTCCGGGCGTCACCGCGGTTCCGTCACCCGGTCATACGCCTGGCCACACCGGCTATCTGATCGCGTCCGGCAACGATCAATTGATGATCTGGGGCGACACCGTGCATGTGCCCGAGGTGCAGACCGCGATTCCCGACGCCGGCATGTCGATGGATACGGACGTGCCGATGGCCGCCGTTTCGCGCAAGCGGATGTTCGATCGCGTCGCGACCGACAAATTGCTGATCGCCGGCATGCATGTCCACTTTCCGTCCTTCTCGCGGCTGGTGCGCGACGGCAGCGGCTACCGGCTGATCCCGGAAGCGTGGGTGCATGCGTTCTGAGACGGCGGCGCGCGCCAAATAAAAACGGCGCGGTCGATGACCGCGCCGTTTCCTTTTGTGCAACGTGATGGATTACCGCACGCCGTGACCGGCCTTGGTGCCGGCGACCATCTTCGGCGTCACGACCTTGTCCGACGTGATGACGTCCCACACCATCGTCGTGTCGCCCTTCTCGTATTCCTCCATCAGGCCCTTGATCTGGCTAACGTCGTTGATCGTCGCGCCGCGCAGGCCGAAGCCTTCCGCGATCGCCTTGAAGTTCGGGCGACCGAAGATCGCGCCGCTGTCGTCGATGCCGTCGTGGCGCAGCTTGTGGATTTCCGCGCCGTAAGCGCCGTCATTGGCGATGACCATCAAGAGCTTGATGCCGTGACGCTTGACCGCTTCCAATTCCTGAATGTGCATAAGGAGGCTGCCGTCGCCCTCGAACAGCACGACGCGGCCGTTCTTGCGCGCCGCCGCCACGCCGATGGCGTAGGAAATCGAATTGCCGATCGCACCGAAGTCGCGCATCGCGTGATACTTCGTCGGATCGCCGCCGCGCATCACCGTATGGAAATAGGAGTGATGACCCGAGCCTGACACGACATCGTAGTCCTTCGGCAGCACCTTCTCCATTTCCTCGAAGAATTTGCGCGGATCGAGTTCGCCGGGCGCGACCGGATAAGGCGTCGCATCGGCCGGCTCATCCTTGATGTGCTTGGCGAGTTCGGGCGAACGCACCGACGCCGCCGTCTTGCCCTTCGCCTTGATCTGCTTGGTCAGCTCGATCGCGGTCAGCTTCGCATCCGACATCATGTAGATGTCGGCGGCCTGATTGCCGTGCCGCAGTCCGATCGGGTTGAGATCGACCTGCACCATCTCCGCCTGCGGGCAGAGCGTGTCGCCGTCGAGCGTGTAGTAGGTCAGGCTGGCGCCGAACGAGATGACGAAATCGGCCTCACGGAATTTTTCACGGGCGATCGCGCGCGAAAAGCCGCCGGCGATGCCGAGCGAGAACGGGTTGTGGTCGTACATGCCGCGGCCCAGCAGCGTGTTGGACAGCAGCGCGCCGCTGACCTCCGCCAGCTCCTCGACCTCCTTGCGGCCATCGGCCCAGATCACGCCGCGACCGGCGATGATGATCGGGCATTTCGCATTCGCCATCTTCTCGGCGACCATCGCGACCTGCTCCGGATTCGGGGGCACCGGCGCGACGACCGGCGTGATCGCCGAAGCGGGCTTGTACTCGCCGATATTGTTCGGCAGCGGCTGGAGCTGGAGATCATAAGGAATGCCGATCACGACCGGCTTCTTTTCGTGACGGGCGACATGGAACGCCTCGCGCACATATTGATACATCCGCTGCGGGCTGTGCGCGGAGATGTAGTGCGCGCCGCAGGCATGCGCGAGCGGCGGCTGGTCGATGATCTGACCGTACCATTTCGCGCCGATCGGCGTTTCGCCGGCGAAGATCACCAGCGGCACCTGGCTGCGCGCCGCCGAGGTCAACGCGGTCATGATCTGCGTGAAGCCCGGACCGCATGTCACCGACGCGACGCCAACCTTGCCGGTCGCACTGTAGTAACCCATCGCCATTGCGGCGGCGCAGTGCTCGTGACGGGCATGATAGGTGTTCATGCCGTCGAGATCCTTCATCGCCGTCACCCAATGCATGTTGCCGTCGCCCATGAGGGCGAAGTGATGGTCGACGCCTTCGGCGGCGAACGCCTCGGCCAGCGCCTGATAGGTCGTCATGTTGCTCATGAAATTTTCCTCGCTCAGCGGATTCTTGCTTGTTGTCTGGTTCCGGATGGCGGACCGCCCGCACCCGGAGAAGCGTGCTCGTATCTGTGAGCCGGCAGCAATGCTTGTATCAGCGTCGCAAGACAAGACTGCGTGACACAGGTAAGCCGCTGGCCGAACGACTTTTTGAACCTTCGGTTCATGATAACATTCGGCATCGGCCGCGCAACACTCGACGCCTGCACCTGTGCAAGAATTGCAGTCAGCCGTGCAAACTTTTCATTCTGCCCGGCTGTTCATTCCGTGATGCGGGACAATTTTCAACGAATGCGAAACGGGCATGAAAAAAATTTTCGCGCGGCAACGCACGCCATCCTTACGACTTGAAAAACTTGTCGGCCGCGCTCCGGCTCGCCTGCTTGGATGACGCCGCCGCGCGCAGCCGCGCGATCTCCTGCTCCAGCAGGGCGATGCGCTCTTCCAGTTCGCCGACCGACAGCAGCGACAGGTCCTGCCCGATATCATGCGTCACTTTTCGGCGCGGGCGATCCTCGTCATCGGCTGCCATGAACCTGCCTCCTGCGTTTCGTTTGCCGGACCGGCCGTCGGTCCGGTATTATCAGCGGTGCACGCGCTGACTAAGCGCTAAGCTCTTAGATCATCTCCGGTGGTTTCGCGAAAGCATCGCCCGCCCAGGTTAAGGACAGCAGCATGAGCAACCTCCCCTCGACGATGACCGCGATCGGCATTCCGAAACCCGGCGGACCGGACGCGCTGATCGCCGAGCAGCGCCCCCTACCAAAGCCGGGTCAGCGCGAAATTCTTATCAAGGTGGCCGCCGCCGGCGTGAACCGGCCCGACGTGGCGCAGCGCACAGGAAATTATCCGCCGCCGCCGGGCGCGAGCGACATTCCGGGGCTCGAAATCGCCGGCGAGGTGGTGGCCCTCGGCGAGGGCGCATCGGCGTTCAAGCTGGGCGACCGGGTGATGGCGCTGGTCGCAGGCGGCGGCTACGCGCAATATTGCACGGCGCATGAGAGCCACGCGCTGCCGGTTCCGGATTCGCTGACGATGACGGAAGCCGCCGCCATTCCCGAAACGTTCTTCACCGTCTGGTCCAACGTGTTCGAGCGCGGCGCGCTGAAAAGCGGCGAGACGCTGCTGGTGCATGGCGGCTCGTCCGGCATCGGAACCACGGCGATCCAGCTCGCCAAGGCGTTCGGCGCGAAAGTCATCGTCACCGCCGGCTCGCAGGACAAGTGCGACGCCTGCCTGAGCCTCGGCGCGGACCGCGCCATCAATTACAAGACCGAGGATTTCGTCGCCGAGACCAAGGCCGCGACCGGCGGCAAGGGCGCCAACGTCATCCTCGACATGGTCGGCGGCGACTATATCGAGCGCAATTACGAGGCTGCCGCCGTCGAAGGCCGCATCGTCCAGATCGCGTTTCTGGGCAGCGCCCGCGCGCAGGTCGATTTCCGCCGGATCATGCTCAAGCGGCTGACGCACACCGGCTCGACATTGCGCGCCCGCCCGATCGAGGATAAGGCGTCGATCGCGAGCGCGCTGGCGGCCAAGGTTCTGCCGCTGCTCCGGGACGGCAAGGTCAAGCCCTTGATCGATAGCGTTTATCCACTGGCAAAGGCGTCCGAGGCGCACGCAAGGATGGAATCCAGCCATCATATCGGCAAGATTGTGCTGACCGCCTGACGGACACGGAAGCCCTTGGTTTTCCTTGCGTTTTGTGGCATCTAACCGCACCCGGCAAGGGTGGCAGAAGCGGAGCTGACATTGCGCTTTCCCAGGCGTATCGCGCCCCTTGCGCGCGGCATCATGGCGTTCGTGCTGGCGTTGTTCGTCGGCATCGCATCCGCGCATGCGGTCGACGCCGTCAGCGTGCGCAGTGACTCGCCCGCGATCGACCTCACCGGCATTCTCGAATTCCAGAAGAGCGAAACCGACCGCATCCAGGTCTCGACCGCGCCCGGAACCGACGGCATCGTCCGCCGCATCGAGGTGCGCGCCCGCGAGGGCGGCTCGAACTGGGTGGTGTTCGCGCTCGCCAACAACACCGATGACCAGCTCGACCGGCTGATCGTCGCGCCGCATTACCGCATCGTCTCCTCCGGCCTGCTGTGGCCCGATCTCGGGCTTTCGCGCATCGCCACCATCACGCCCTCCTCCGGCGACCGACCCGAGCGGCAGGAAAACCCGACCACCGACATTTTCCGCGTGACGCTGGACCCCGGCTCGGTCGTCACCTTCGTCGTCGAATTGCGATCCGACAAGCTGCCGCAGCTCTATCTGTGGGAGCCGGAAGCCTACAAGGACAAGGTCAACTCCTTCACGCTCTATCAGGGCATCGTCATCGGCATCGCCGGGCTGTTGTCGCTGGTGCTGACGATCCTGTTCGTGGTCAAGGGCAGCATCATGTTCCCGGCCGCCGCCGGCCTGTCATGGGCGGTGCTGGTCTATATCGGCATCGATTTCGGCTTCTGGGGCAAGGTGCTCGACATGACGTCGGGGGCGGAGCGGGTCTGGCGCGCCTCCAGCGAGGCGATCCTCGCGGCGACGCTGCTGGTGTTCCTGTTCGCCTATCTCAATCTCAGCCGCTGGCATGTGCGCTATTCGCACATCACGCTCGGCTGGCTGGTATTTTTGGGCTCGCTGGTCGCGCTGGCGCTGTTCGATCCGCCGGTCGCTTCCGGCATCGCGCGGATTTCGCTGGCCCTGATCGCGATCTTCGGTTTCGCGCTGGTGGTCTATCTCGCTGTGCACGGTTCGGATCGTGCGATCCTGCTGATCCCGAGCTGGTTCCTGCTGCTGGTCTGGGTGATCGCCGCCGGCTTCACCATCCAGGGCAGCGTCATCAACGACATCATCGGCCCGGCGCTGCTTGGCGGCCTGGTGCTGATCGTGATGCTGATCGGCTTCACGGTGATGCAGCACGCCTTCGCCGGCGGCTCCTCCAGCGGCATCGTCACCGATGTCGAGCGGCGCGCGCTGGCGCTGACCGGCGCGGGCGACCTGATCTGGGACTGGGACGTCTCGGCCGACAAGGTGTTCACCAGCGCCGAAACCGAGGCCCTACTCGGCCTGCGCCGCGGCACGCTGGAAGGGCCTGCCGCCAAATGGCTGGAGGTGCTGCACCCGCTCGATCAGGACCGCTTCCGCGCGGCGCTCGACAGCGTTCTCGACCAGCGCCGCGGTCGCCTCGTGCAGGATTTCCGCCTGCGCACGCCGGACGGGCATTTCATGTGGTTCTCGCTGAAGGCTCGCCCCGTGGTCGGCTCCGACGGCGAAGTCGCGCGCGTGATCGGAACGCTGTCCGACGTGACCGAGTTCAAGAACGCCGAAGAGCGGATGCTGCACGATTCGGTGCATGACAATCTCACCGGCCTGCCGAACCGCAAGCTGTTCATCGACCGCATCAGCGCGCTGGCGCAGCTCGGCAAATCGGTCGTGAGCCTCCGCCCGACCGTGATGGTGATCGACCTCGACCGTTTCAAGCAGGTGAACGATTCCGTCGGCATCGCGGTCGGCGACTCGATCCTCCTGACGCTCGCGCGGCGGCTGACACGCGTCCTCAAGCCGCAGGACACGCTGGCGCGCCTTGCCGGCGACCAGTTCGGCCTGATCCTGACCTCGGAGACCGACCCGTCGCGGATCACCGCCCTCGCCGAAAACATCCGCAAGACAATTCGCGCGCCGATCACTTTTAATGACCGCGAGATTTTCCTCACCGCCTCGATCGGGCTCGCCATGCCGGATCCGCAAACCGCGTTCTCCGACGAGATCATCAAGGACGCCGAGCTTGCGATGTATCATGCCAAACGGATCGGCGGCGACCGGATCGACGTGTTCAAGCCGGCGATGCGCGCCCGCCGCCCCGACCGGCTGAGCCTCGAATCCGATCTGCGCCGCGCGCTGGAGCGCGAGGAAATCTCCATTCTCTATCAGCCGATCGTGCGGCTGGAAGACCGCTCGATCGCCGGCTTCGAAGCGCTGGCGCGGTGGGATCATCCGAAACTCGGCCGCGTCGGACCGTCCGAATTCATCAGCATCGCCGAGGAGATCGGCCTGATCGTCGATCTCGGAATGTTCGTGATGGACCGCACCGCGCGCCAGCTCGCGATCTGGCAGCAATCGATGCGCCATCGCGGGCCGATCTTCGCCAGCGTCAACGTCTCCTCTCGGCAATTGCTGCGGCACGATCTGATCCACGATCTGCGCTCGGTGCTGTCACGCTCGGCCGTGGCGCGCGGCACGCTGAAGCTGGAGCTGACCGAGTCGCTGGTGATGGAAAATCCCGAGCACGCCGCTCAGATGATGCACCGGATTCGTGAACTCGGCGCGGGCCTCTCGCTCGACGATTTCGGCACCGGCCATTCGTCGCTGGCCTATCTGCAACGCTTTCCCTTCGACACGATCAAGATCGATCAGTCGTTCGTGCGCACCACCAATCGCGGCACGCGGCCGGTGCTGCTGAAGTCGATCATCGCCATGGCGCATGATCTCGGCATGGACGTTGTTGCGGAAGGCGCGGAGTCGGATTCGGATGCGGTGGAGCTGTATCAGCTCGGCTGCGAATACGCGCAAGGCTTCGCCTTCGGCGAGCCCATGAGCGCCGACGCCGCGCGCCGGCTGCTCGCCGAGGAGCGGCTGGAGGCGGCGCAGTAATCGCGCCCTACAACATCAATTATCGTCGTCGTCCCTGCGAAAGCAGGGACCCATAGCTAGCCGCCTTCAGGCGTGGCCGGCTTCGTTCGACAGCATCGCCAGATCGATGCCGATCTTGCGCAGCGCGATCTCGTATTTGCTGTCGGCGTCGGGACCGAACACCAGATCAGGATCGGCCGGGCAATGCAGCCAGCCATTGTGCTGGATTTCGTTTTCCAACTGTCCGGGCGCCCAGCCGGCATAACCCAGCGCGAGGATCGCGCGGCGCGGTCCCGTGCCCATGGCGATCGCTTTCAAAATATCCAGCGTCGCGGTGAGCGAAATCTCGTCATTGATGGCGAGCGTCGAATCCTGAATGAAAAAATCGCTGGAATGCAGCACGAAGCCGCGGCCGGTTTCGACCGGGCCGCCGCGCAGCACCTTCATCGCCTCCGCATCCTCCGGCAGGGTGATGCGGTCGTGCTTGTCGATGATCTTGAGCTGCATCAACAGGCCGGGAAAATCGATGCTGCCGGCGGGACGGTTGACGATGATGCCCATCGCGCCCTCGGGCGAATGCGCGCAGACATAGATCACCGAGCGCTCGAACCGCTCGTCATCCATCACCGGCATCGCGATCAGCATCTGGCCGTCGAGATAACTCACGTCTGCTTTTTCTTTTTCGCGCGCGCGATCCGCGGCTTCCGCCCGTGTGTCATCGGCCGTCGACTTGTCGCCGAGAACCTTGCCTGCGGGGCCGTCGCCCTTGGTCTTGCGCGGTGATGTCATACCTGTGCCGCCTTCGCTTTTTAACCACTATCCTGATATTGGGTTGCGGAGGTGTCAATCAAGCCTCGAAGCCGCCATCACATTGTATTCAGTGGCTTTTGCTGCGTTCCGCCGCCTATATATCCAGATGCTCACGATGGTTCCATTCCGCCCGTGCCTCGCCCTCCTCGCCGTCGCGGCTTTCGTCGCGGGCGCGCGCGATGCCAAGGCCGAGGATGCGTCGCCCTGGGTGCGTGACAGCCATTCGGCGTTGCGGCTGGCGGCCGGCTCGCGCGCCGGCTCGGTGCTGATGGGCGGCATCGAAATCGAACTTCAGCCCGGCTGGAAAACCTACTGGCGGACGCCTGGCGATTCCGGCATACCGCCGCGTTTCGATTTTTCCAAATCGACCAATGTCGAGAGCGTCACCCCGCTGTTTCCCGCGCCGCGAAAATTCGACGACGGCGCGGGCGGCACCTCGTTCGGCTATCACAGGAACGTCGTGTTTCCGTTGCGCATCGTTCTGAAGAACCCGAGCGAGCCCGTGCAGCTCCGAGCCTCGATCAGCTACGCGGTGTGCCAGAAGCTGTGCGTGCCGGCGGAGGCCGAAGCCGAACTCGCCTTCACCAGCGCCGTCAGTTCGAGCGACAATCTGATCGCTGCGGCGCTCAACAAGGTGCCGAAGCCCGCGAGCACGTCGGACACGACCTCGCTCGCGCTGCGTTCGTTCAAGCGCGAGGGCAATCGCGTCATCATCGATGTCGCAGCCGCAAGCGCCGATGGCGTCGATCTGTTTGCCGAAGGCCCGACGCCGGACTGGGCGCTGCCGGTGCCGACCCGGATCGCCTCGCCCGACGCCGGCACGCTGCGCTATCAATTCGAACTCGACGGCCTGCCCGCGAACACGCGCCCCGAAGGCGCGCAACTGAAACTCACGCTGGTCGGACCGGATGGCGCGTTCGAATACAATATCCGGCTGAATTGACGCCCGGCCTGCGTCCGTTACAAAGATAGTCAGCTCTTCAAAACACGAGGCGAGGAAAAGCGATGACGATCAAGGTTGGTGACAAAATTCCCGACACCAAGTTCCGCGTGATGACCGCCGAAGGCCCCGCTGCCAAGGACACGAGCGAAATCTTCAAGGGCAAGAAGGTCGCGCTATTCGCCGTTCCCGGCGCGTTCACCGGCACCTGCCACAAGATGCACATGCCGAGCATCACGCTCAACGCCAATGCGATGAAGGCGAAGGGCGTCGACACCATCGCGGTGACGGCCGTCAACGACATCTTCGTGCTCGACGCCTGGAAGAAGGTCACCGACGCCAAGGATCAGGTCGTGTTCCTGGCGGACGGCAGCGCCGACTTCGCCAAGGCCATCGGCCTCGAATTCGACCTCAGCGGCAACGGCATGGGCCTGCGCTCGAAGCGTTACTCGATGCTGATCGAGGACGGCGTGGTCAAGCAGATCAATCTGGAAACCAAGCCGGGCACGGTGGAAGAGTCCGGCGGAGAAAAGCTGCTCAGCCAGCTTTGATCGGCTGATACAGAGATCGGCTGATACAGACACTTGCAATCAGAGGCGACGCCATCTCCTTTGCGGGAACGGCGTCGCCTCTTTTTGTTTTTAGATTGCGGCCTGCCGTGCTTCCGCCAACCCGTCCCGCGCCAGTTGATCGGCGCGCTCGTTCTCGGCGTGGCCGGCATGGCCCTTCACCCAGTGCCAGCGCACCTCATGCGGCTTCAGCGCCGCGTCGAGCCGCTGCCAGAGTTCGGCATTCTTCACCGGCTTGCGGTCGGCGGTTTTCCAGCCATTGCGCTTCCAGCCGTGAATCCAGGCCGTGATGCCGTTCCGCACATATTGGCTGTCGGTATAGAGATCGGCGGAGACCGGCTTCTTCAGCGCTTCGAGCGCGGAAATCGCCGCCAGCAACTCCATGCGGTTGTTGGTGGTGTTGGGCTCGCCGCCCTTCAATTCCTTCTCGGTCTCGCCGAATTTCAGGATCGCACCCCAGCCGCCCGGCCCCGGATTTCCCGAGCACGCGCCATCGGTGTGGATGAGGACATGCGGCAACGCGGACGCAGACTCGTCCTGCTTACCCGCCGATCCGCTCGCGCGCTTCGCCGTCATGCGGTCACGGCATCGCCGGATTGCGCGAGCCCGTAGTCGCGCACACTGCCGACGCTCTGGTGGAAGCGCAGCTTGCGGACATATTCGAGCGGGTCTTTCGGCCGCACCAGCGCGCCCGGCGGCACGTTGAGCCAGTCGACCAGCCGCGTCAGCAGGAAGCGCATCGCCGCGCCCCGCGCCAGCAAGGGCAGCGCGTTCTGCTCGTCGCGCGAAAGCGCACGCTCGCGCGCATAGGCGTTCAGAAGCGCGCGTGCCTTGGTGACGTTGAAGGAATGATCCGGCTCGAAGCACCAGGCGTTCAGGCAGATCGCGACGTCATAGGCGAGCATGTCGTTGCAGGCGAAGTAGAAGTCGATCAACCCCGACAGCTTATCGCCGAGAAACAGTACGTTGTCGGGAAACAGATCGGCATGAATGATCCCTTGCGGCAAGCCCTGCGGCCAGCTTCGCTCGAGATGCTCAAGCTCGTTCGCCAGCAGATCGTACAGACCGGCCTGCACATCGTTGGCGGAAGCCGCGGCCTGCTCGAACAGCGGCCGCCAGCCGGCCACCGACAGCGCGTTCTTGCGCGACATGCCGAAACCCTGGCCGGCGAGATGCATCCGGCCGAGCGCGCCGCCGGTCGCCGCGCAATGCGTCGCATTGGGGCGGCGAGGCCACACGCCTTCAAGGAAATCGATGATCGCGGCCGGACGGCCGGCGAGCGTGCCGAGCATTTGGCCGTCCTGTGTCTTCACCGGCTGCGGGCAGCGCAGGCCCTTTGCTGCAAGATGCGACATGAGCCCGAGAAAGAACGGCAGGTCCTCCACCGCCACGCGCTTTTCATAGAGCGTTAGAAAGAACGCGCCCTGGCTCGTGTGCAGCAGAAAGTTCGAATTCTCGACGCCCTCGGCGATGCCCTTGTAGGAGAGCAATTCGCCGATGCCGTAAGGCGCGATGAAGGCTGAAAGCTCTTCAGCGGAAACGTCGGTATAGACCGCCATCGCGGCGGCCTATTCGGCCGCAACGGTCGAGCGCAAGGGGCGCGGCAGCGGGAAGAAAATTCCGTCTTCCGAAGCGGCCGACACCGAATCCACATGCAAAGTGTATTTCTCTGCGAACGCATCGAGGATTTCCTCGACCAGCACCTCGGGCGCCGACGCGCCGGCCGTGATGCCGAGCCGGGTGATGCCCTGGAACATCGACCAGTCGAGATCGGCCGCGCCGTTGACCAGCACCGCGCGCGGACAGCCTTCATGTTCGGCCACCTCGCGCAGGCGCTGCGAGTTCGACGAATTCGGCGAGCCGACGACGATCATGGCGTCGACCACCGGCGCAACCTTCTTCACCGCGAGCTGGCGGTTGGTGGTCGCATAACAGATGTCTTCCTTGTGCGGACCGATGATATCGGGGAAGCGCGATTTCAGCGTCGCGACGATCGCCGCGGTGTCGTCGATCGACAGCGTGGTCTGGGTGACGAAGGCGAGCTTGGAGGCATCCTTCGGCTGGAAATTCCGCGCGTCCTCGACCGTCTCGATCAGCACCACCGCACCGGCCGGCAACTGACCCAGCGTACCAACCACTTCCGGATGGCCGGCATGACCGATCATCGCGATCTCGCGGCCACGCTTGAAATGGATTTCGGCCTCGCGATGGACCTTGGTCACCAGCGGGCAGGTCGCGTCCAGCGCGAAGAAATTGCGCCGTTCGGCTTCCGCCGGAATCGATTTCGGCACGCCATGCGCCGAAAACACCACCGGCGCGTCGGTGTTCGGAATCTCGTCCAGTTCCTCGACAAAGATCGCACCCTTCGTGCGCAGGCTCTCCACCACATGGCGGTTATGCACGATCTCGTGCCGGACATAGACCGGCGGACCGTACAGTTTCAGCGCACGCTCCACCGTATCGATGGCGCGCACGACGCCGGCGCAGAATCCACGCGGGGAACAAAGTACGATATGAAGGGAAGGCTTGCTGGCTGCCGTCATGGGCGCTCTCTGCGGTCGCCGGTCCGGCCGGCGACGGGGTTTGGCCCGGTCCGCCCAAGCCTCTGCGGGCTTGGAACTGGCGGACATGGGCCTGTTTGCCAAGAAATTGCTGCTATGCACTTGGCCTTCATATGTCGGGAAGTCAAGCGTCGCGGTTCAAGCCGTCGTGAACCATTGCGCGAACCCCCGAAAAACGCCTATATACGCATCAATTCCCGTCATCCGAGATGACCCGGCTTCGCCTCCGACAGGCGGACGAAGCGCAAAGGAGATTTGCCATGAGCACCGCGCCCCTGATGCCCAAGGCGACCGCCGTCTGGCTGGTCGACAACACCGCTTTGTCGTTCGATCAGGTGGCCGATTTCTGCAAAATGCACCCGCTGGAGATCCGCGCCATCGCCGACGGCGACGCCGCGCAGGGGATCAAGGGGTCGGACCCGATCAGCAACGGCCAGCTCACCCGCGACGAGATCGCCCGCGGCGAAGCCAATCCGGATTATCGCCTGAAACTGAGCGACAGCAAGGTCCGCCTCCCGGAACCGAAGCGCAAGAAGGGGCCGCGCTATACCCCCGTCTCACGCCGCCACGAGCGGCCGAGCGCCATTCTCTGGCTGATCCGCAGCCATCCGGAACTCAAAGACGCGCAGATCATGCGCCTGGTCGGTACCACCAAGACGACGATCGCCTCGATCCGCGACCGCACCCACTGGAATACCGCCCAGTTGACGCCGATGGACCCGGTCACGCTCGGTCTGTGCTCGCAGATCGACCTCGATTTCGAGGTGCAGCGCGCGGCGAAGGAGAAGCCGACCGCCATGGCCTATGGCGGCGCGACGCTGTTGCCGGCTTCCGAGACCACTCGCAAGGACGAGGATGGCGAACCGGCCGCGCCGGCGCGGTCCGACGAGGAGGTCGACGACGCGGCCGTCTTCGCCAAGCTCAAGCAGCTCGGCGGCAACCGCCGCGAGGACGACGAAGACGAGGATTGAGCATGATCCACGGGATCGTGCTTCAATAAAGCATTAACCAAGACTTCCTTTCAGGATCGTTGGGTCCAGCTCCGGTGCGTGCCTCCGGACGCGGTCGTATGCGAGGACATATTGCCCGCGACACGGACAAAGCCATACGATGGGTTCCGGGATTATCCCCGGTTCAAGCCGCGTCGTGCGCTCCGCCCCAGATCAAGGTCCGGCCGCGACGCTCCGCAAAGGAAGTCAGATGCCTCGTATCGTCTATGTGCCGGCGGGAGACGCCGACCGCCAGTTCGCCACCGGCCTCGTCCCGCACGGGTTCGAGCTGATCGAGGTCAATGCCGGCAGCGCCGAATTGCATGACGCGATGCCGGAGGCGGACTATCTGGTCGGCCTCGGCGACCGCTCCATGAACGATGCGTTTTTTGCCCGCGCAAAGAAGCTGAAGCTGATCCAGCTCCTCAGCGCCGGCTACGACAAATGCGACATCGAGGCGGCGCGCCGCGCCGGCATTCCAATCTGCAACAATGGCGGCGCGAACTCGGTCGCGGTCGCCGAACACACCTTGATGCTGATGCTCGCCGTCTGCCGGCGGCTGATCTGGCAGCATCAGAACGTGTCCTCGGGCCGCTGGCGCGGCAACAATTGGCAGGAAAAACACGTCTACGAACTCGAAGGCAAGACGCTCGGCATCATCGGTCTCGGCACCATCGGCAAGAAGGTCGCCCGCCTCGCCCAGGCCTTCGACATGAACGTGATCTATTTCGACGTGCTCCGTCTCAGCGAGGCGCAGGAAGACGCGATCGGCGCGCGCTTCCGCCTGTTCGACGAGGTGCTGGCGAAATCCGACATCGTAAGCCTGCATGTGCCGCTGCTGCCGAACACGCGGCACATGATCTCCACGCGTGAACTCGGCCTCATGCAAAAGCACGCCTATCTCATCAACACCTGTCGCGGGCCGGTGGTGGACGAGGCGGCGCTCGTCACAGCCCTGTCGGACGGCACGATCGCGGGCGCGGGGCTCGACGTGTTCGACACCGAGCCGCCGCCTGCTGACAATCCGCTGTTCTCGCTGGAGAACGCCATCCTGACGGCGCATCTCGCGGGGCCGACCTGGGAAAATCGCCCAAAGCGCTTCCGCAACGCCTTCGACAACATCCTGCGCGTCCATCGCGGCCAGTCACCGAACTGGGTGATTCCGGAGTTGCAGGGCCTGCCGTCGAAGGCTTGATGGAAAACACATCGTCATGGCCGGGTTTATCCCCGGCATGACGATCGTTGATTGATGCTACCGCCCGCGCCCCAACAACCCGCGCGCTATGATGTGTGCCTGGATTTCAGCGGCGCCCTCGAAGATGTTCAGGATGCGCGCGTCGCACAGCACCCGCGAGATCGGAAACTCGACCGCGTAGCCGTTGCCGCCATGGATTTGCAGCGCGTTGTCGGCGCAGGACCACGCCACGCGCGCCGCCACCAGCTTGGTCATTCCGGCCTCGACGTCGCATCGCACGCCGGTCTCCTTCAGCCGGGCGACGCTTTTGACGAACTGCCGCACCATGTTCTGCTCGACCGCCATCCAGGCAAGCTTTCCGTAGACGCGCGGAAAATCGATCAGCGGCCGGGCGAACTGGATGCGGTTGATCGCATAGTCGAAGCCAAGCTCGTAAGCGTTCTGCGCGACGCCGAGCGCCCGCGCCGCGGTCTGGATGCGCGCCAGCTCGAACGTCGTCATCAGTTGCTGGAAGCCCCGCCCTTCGACGCCGCCAAGCAGGCTCGACGCCGGCACCTCGAAACCGTCGAAGCCCAGCTCGTATTCGCGCATGCCCCGATAGCCTAGCACATGGATCTCGCTTCCGGTCATGCCCTTCGCCGGGAACGGATTGTCCTCGTGCCGCGCGGCTTCTCCGCCAGAAACATCGAAAGCCCGCGATGGCCGGAGCCCGGCGCGCCGGTGCGTGCAGGCAGGATCATCATGTCGGTGCGCGAGGCGTGGGTGATCCAGGTCTTCGCGCCGTAGATGCGGTAGACGTCGCCGACTTTCTCGGCGCGGGTGGTGAGGTTGGCGAGATCGGAGCCGTTGTTCGGCTCGGTGAACACGGCGGTCGGCAGAATTTCGCCCGATGCGAGCTTCGGCAACAGCCGCTCCCGCTGTGCGTCGGTGCCGGCAAGGCGAATGAGTTCGCAGGCGATCTCCGAGCGCGTGCCGAGCGAGCCGACGCCGATATAGCCGCGCGACAATTCCTCGGTGACGACGCACATCGCTTCCGCGCCCATCTCCGAACCGCCGAAGGCCGCGGGCGTCGTCAGCCCGAACACGCCGAGCTTGCCGAGTTCGGCGATGGTTTCGATCGGGATCAGGCGATTCTCGCCATGCCATGACTGGGCGAAGGGCGCGACCTGCTTGTCCGCGAAAGATCGGAACTGGCCGCGGATCAGCGCCGCCGTTTCGTCATTCGCATCGCTCGCCTCGACCGCCGCGGAGGGACCGGCCTGCCGCAACAGATCGACGAGTTCGGCCCGCGCCGAGACGCTGACGCCGCAGAGAAACGCGACATCCTTGTCCGCGCGGAACGCCTGCGCGGCCTCGCCGAGACCGAACCGCTCCAGCCGCACGACCTCGTCCTGCGACATCGCGATGCCGTTGCCGAGCTGCGCAAGATATTCGCCAAAGCCGATTTGCAGCAGCAAGGTCGGCAGCCGGCCGAGCTTGCCGGCCTCCTCCAGGCTTTGCGCCCAGGCGAGCGTCGCTTTCAGGATTTCGACATAGGAGACCATCCAGGCGAGGCCGTGACCTTCGATCTGATGGCGGTCGAGCAGGCCGGTATCGAGCGTGCCGTTCGGCGCGCAGATGGCGGCAACTTTCTGCTCCACCTGACCGACCAGCGCCGTGGCGGCGCCCAGCGCACGCGCCGCCTGCGCGATCACCTCGCGGTCGGAACTTACAGCCGTCGTCATCTCGAATGTCTCCTCGAAACGGTGGGATCGCGGTCGGGGCCCGCGACCACGCCGGAATCATGCAGCTTGCCGATCGCCTCGCCGGACAGCCCCAGCAATTCCGACAATACAGCATCGGTGTGCTCGCCGAGCAGCGGCGCGGGCGCGACCGGGCCGCGATCGAGGCCGGCGAAGCGCGCGGTCGGGCCGGCTGTGAGATGCTCGCCGATGCCGGGCGTGGCGATGCGGCTGAAGATCGGATTTTGCGTCGAGACACGCCAATCGTCCTGCACCAGCCCGCGCGCGGTGCGATAGCGGCCCCAGCAGACGCCCTTGGCGTCGAAGCTGGCGGCAACCTCCGCCAGATTGCGCGCGCCGATCCAGCCGCCGACGATTTCGGCGATCGCCTCGCGCCCTTCATATCGGTCGGCCTCGACGGAAAACGAAAGCCCCGCCTTTTTCTCGGCGGCGGCAAGCGCTTCCGCGCAATCGCACGCCTCGACCAGCGACTGCCACTGGCGCGCGGAGATCGCGGCGACCATCACCCGCTCGCCATCGGCGCAGGCGAAATCGCGGCCGAACGACCCGTAGACGTAGTTGCCGATCGCCGGCCGCTCCTGATCGAACAGCTCCGCATCCGCCAGCACGCCGAGATGCGACAGCGTCGAGAAGGCGATGTCGGCGAGCGAGATCCGGATTTCCGCGCCTTCCCCCGTCGCCTGCCGCCGCATGTAAGCAGCGAGCACCGCGAACGCGCCCTGCATCGCGCAGGCGAGATCCCAGGCCGGCAGCACATGGTTGACCGGCGTCTCGGAGTTCGCGTTGCCGGTGACGTAAGGATAGCCGGTGGCGCTGTTGACGGTGTAGTCGACCGCGGTGGTGCCGTCCGGATTTCCCTCGATCGTGCAGGTAATCATGTTCTTGCGCCGCGCGGCAAGGCTCGCATGCGTCAGCCAGGGCGCGGCGACATTGGTGAGCAGGATACCGGATTGCGGCGAAGCCGCCAGCGCCGCCACCAGCTCGCGCCCCTGGGGCTTGCGCAGATCGATGGCGATCGACCGCTTGGACTTGTTCAGGCCGGTCCAATAGAGGCTGCGGCCCTCCGGGGCCATCGGCCAGCGCAGATAGTCGATGCCGCCGCCGATCATCTCCACCCGGATGACGTCCGCGCCATATTGCGCCAGCGTCAATCCTCCCAGCGGCGCGGCGATGAAGGCGGAGCTTTCGATCACGCGCACGCCCTTCAGAAGCTGATACGTCATTCCTCAAGGTCCTGTGGATGGTTGAATCCCGATCACGAAGCCGACGGCCGATTGTCTGCGTAATCGATTGCGGGCCGCAAGGAAACGTCAAATCGCACTTTCAACGCGAGATCAATCCGGCACGAGCATTGCCTCAGCCCGGACCGCCGCGGCGCCTCTGCCAGAACGGTTCATGCATGAAGCGCGTCTCCGATGCGTACATCGCCCTCTGCGTGACGAGATGGGACGTAATGCCTTCCAGGAATTGCTGCTCGTAAAGTCTCGACGGCGCATCGTCGCCGGCAAGCAGGCCGATCACGCTGTCGGCCGCGCGCACCCCGCCCCACAGCGCGGTCGCAAGACCGTTCGCGCCCAAGGGATCCAGCGCGCTCGCAGCATCCCCTGCGCGGATGATGCGATGCTCGATCAGCCGCGACATCGTCGTGGTGCTGGCCGGCGCGAATTGGAGCTGATCCAGCGCCGCCGCATCGATGCCGAGACTGACAAGCCGCGCCGACACCGCGTGCGTCTGCGACGCCATGTCGGCCCACGCATGAAGATTCTTGCGCAGGCTCTGCGGCAGTAAATCCGAATCCGTAAAGAAGCCCAGCAGCACGCGCGCGCCGGGCATCACCGACATGTACCACCAGCCCGAGGCGACCGCCTCGACAAGGGTCGCGGGCGCGACCTCGACGTCGTCGTCGAGCGTGTAAATTCCGTAACACGCGACGAGCCTGTCGAGCCGGCGTGGCGGCGTCACAGATCCGGCCGTCACCGTCGCGCGGCCGGAACAGTCGATCACATAGCCAGCCTCGATTGCAGCGCCGTCGGCAAGATCGATCACGATGCGGTCCGGCGCGCGTGAGAGTTGCCGGGCCTCGCCGCAAATCCGTTCGACGCAGCCGACGAGCGACTCAGCTATGCGCGCTTCGAGACGCCGCCGATCGATATGCCAGCCGGATTCGCCCTCCTGCTGAAAAGTGTCCTGCCGCAGCGCGGAGCTGCCCCAAACCGAGTAGCGCCCCTGACACGCAATCGCCGCGTCCGCGTCAAGAAAGCCGGACCAGCCGAGTTTTTCCAGAAACGGCGCTGCGCGAAACGACAGCGTCTCGCCGCGATTGGCGGCGTCGTGCTCCGGTGCGACGAGGCACGGGCGATGTCCCAGCCGCGTCAGCGCGCGGGCGCAGGCCATGCCGGCCATGCCGGCGCCCAGGATCACGACACGGTGCATGCGCGATCAGGGACGGTCTTTGTGGACAGCGAGGTCCAGCGGGCCGCGCTGCACTTCGACATAGATATCCTTCGGTACGCCGAGGAGGTCCCTCGGTCCCTCGCGCCGCACGACGACACCCATCTGCGTCCACAATTCGATCATGCGGCGAAGCCCGTCGGTGTAGCTCGCTTCGACATGCAGGCCCGTACCGGCCGCGCCGCGCGACCAAGCCACGCGCGCATGATAAAACCGCATCCGCTCCTCCGCGGAGAGATCCGCGCGCATCATCTGCTTGTAAAAACCTTCCGGCAGCACATCGACCGGCAGCAGCGCTGGCCACCACACCGGCGTCGGGAATCCTTCCGCCGTCAGCACCGACTGGCAGCTGAACGCATCGCCCTGCCAGGGCACGCCCATCCAGCGCGTCAGATCGCCGGGCGCTTGCGGGCCGACCGGCGCGCCATCCTCGCTGCGATGCGTGTTGTTGAAGACGTTCTGCGGATTGAGTTGCAGGCCGACATCCTGAATCAGGCTCTTGCGGTTCGAGATCGCGACACGGAACGGCAGCGACGTTTCCTTGGTCGAACGATAGAGCGCCGCATGGCGGATCGGCCAGGTGATCTCGACGCCCGGATGGA
Organism: Xanthobacteraceae bacterium; assembly: GCA_041397365.1. Classification (GTDB taxonomy): domain Bacteria; phylum Pseudomonadota; class Alphaproteobacteria; order Rhizobiales; family Xanthobacteraceae; genus P52-10. The sequence continues at coordinate 51,777 of JAWKWT010000010.1, read as the reverse complement.
ACGCGCCGCCGGAGCACGCATCCAGCGCCGCGCGGGTGAGCGCCTCGGGCCGCAGCGACAGCGGCATGTCGTCGAGCTTCTCGATCTTGTCTGCGGCCGCATCGTCGAGATCGTTGGCGAACTCGCCCTTGGCCCAATGGTCGAGGATTTTATGCTGCGTCGGCGTCAGCGTGAGCCAGCCGGTCGGGCTGCCGGGGAAATTGACGCCATCGCCCAGCATCGGCGGCAATGCACCGGCGCGAACGTCTTCGCCGCCGGGCTTGCGGAACGCTGCAAGAATTTTCTCGCGCGCCGGACGGGTGTTTTCCGACGGATCGGACAATGATCTGATGACGGACGGATCGGACAGATCGTCGATACCGATCCATGCCGTGCTGAGATAGGACGCCTGCGCGACCCACTGCATCATGCCGGAGCGCCGCAGGATCGGCAGCGCGTCGCGGCGGAAGGAGACAGGCGCAGCAATCGCCTTGATGTGACCGGAGGCGACCATCGCTTCGCGCGCCGCGTCGTACAGCGTCACGATCGGCTCGATCTGCGGCGCGAATTTCGGACCGCAACAGACCACCCAGGCCGGATCGCACTCCACATCGGCATCGCCGACGCGAACCGTGGCCTTCACCCAGCCGTCGCACCAATCGTCATGCCAGCCGTCATTGTTGGTGAAGTCGCGCACCGGGTTCTGCGGCAACGCCGAATTGGCAACGCCGTCGGCGGGAAACACCAGCAGCCGTCCCGATTCGTCGGTGCGCAGATGGCCGAGCATCACAGGAATCTTCTTCCAGAACTGGCCGGCCATGCGATAGGCGACATCGCGGCCATCGACATTCTTCGACATGCCATCGATCCGCACCGGGCCCGCATCGATGACCAGCATCTCCGCGCGGCGGGCGGATTCGATGTTGGCGTTGCGCAGCGCGCCCGGAATGCCGGGTGCATGCTCGCCGCCGTCCATCGCATTCGAATAGCCGTACCAGGCGGCCTTGGTGTTGGCCACATGCACCGTCCAGCGCAAGCCGTCGCCTGCGCCAAGCTCGCGCACCACGCGCCCCTGATCGTCATAGCCATACACACGAAAGCGCTGGACCTGCTTCTTGACGTGGTTCGGCCCCTGCTTGAATCCGCCGGCGGGCTCGTTCATCAGACCGGGAACTTCCGGCGCGAGAAACCATTCGCCGCTATTGCCGACGCGCGAAAATCCGATCGCCGGAAAAATCGCCGCGCGAACGATCCGCGCGCCTGCCGGCGCCGCCTCCTGCGCCTGCAACGGAAGCACCCCCGCCTTGAACAGCGAGGGCGCTGCAAGGCCGAGAGCCGATGCGCCGATCAGAAAGTCGCGACGTTTCACAATACGTATCCCTCGTTCGCAGAGCAGCGCCAGATCATCGAGCGGCCATCCGGCCACGGCGGCCGGAAGCCTGCATCCGGACAGCGAAGCACGCGCGGCACGACATCATGCGTAGGTAGAAATCTTTAACAAGAAATTGCCCGCACACTCCGCGTCGACTCGCGTCGCTTTCATTCGACGGTCTTCACATGCGACACGAACACGCAAGAAACTGCGTACGGTATTTGCGGCTGCCGGCGGTCTCGCGCGTCAGACGACGGAAGGCACGGCGGCGGCGAAGGGCTGAAACGGAATTGCCAAACGGTTTCGCCCCGAGGCGAGGACGCCCTATTTCACCTCTCGCTTGAGGACGCCCTTCGCCTGCAACGCTTCAATCTGCTCCGGAGAATAGCCCAGCAACTTCTGCAACACGGCGGCATTGTGCTCGCCGAGCGTCGGCGCATGACCGCGCACGGTCGCCTCGCTGTTGCGATATTTCAGCGCCGAATTGACCACCTCGATCCGGCCGAGCACCGGATCGTCGACGGTCTTGGTTAGTTCGCGCGCGACCACCTGGGGCTGGCGCGCGGCATCCGCGATCGACTTCACCACGCCCGTCACCACATGGTGCTCCACCAGGATCCGCTCGGCATCCGCCGTGGTCTGTCCGGCGAGCCAGGCGCGGACATAATCGGTCGCCGCCTCGCGATTGGTCCGCACCGCGGCCTGCGTCGAAAACCGGGGATCGTCGAGCAGGTCCACGCGGCCCATCGCCTTGCAGACATTCTGCCAGGCGCGGAAATCCGGGCCGACATTGGCGGTCACATAGCCGTCCCGCGTCTTATGCACAGGGTGATAGAACACATCCACCTCGCCGCTGATGAGGTATTTCTGCAACGAGGAGTCGTTCGCAGTGAACAGGGAATCGAACAGCGCCACGTCGACATATTCGCCCTCGCCGGTCCGCTCGCGCCGGAACAGCGCGGCGCAGATCGCACCGAAAGCGGCGATGCCGGTCATCACGTCGGCGATGGCGATGCCGGGACCCCGCGGCGCTTCCGGCGGATCGCGATGCAGAAACTGCATCGCCAGCCAGCCCGTCATCGAATGCGCGATATGCGCATAACCGGGCCGCTGCGCGTTCGGCCCGCTTTGACCGAAGCCGCTGATCGAGCACATCACCAGCTTCGGATTGAGCTTGCGCAGCTCGTCCCAGCCGAGCCCCAGCCGATCCATCACGCCGGGCGTGAACGCCTCGATCACGACATCCGATTTGCGCACCAGATCGCGGGCAATCTCAAGCCCCTCCGGCCGCGACAGATCAATACACAGACTCTTCTTGCCGCCATTGTGCTGGATATACATCGGCGCGCGCGCCACGGCGTCGTCAATGCCGGCGCGGGCGACATCGCCGTCGGGATAGCGCTCGATCTTGATGACCTCGGCGCCGTGGTCGGCGAGGTAGCGTGCGCAGGACGGCCCGGCGATCAGGGCCGTCAGCTCCAGCACGCGAACGCCGTCAAGGGCTCCCCGCTTTTCCGTCCTTGCTTGCGACATGTCGCTCCCGTTCGCTGACGTCATTGCGCGCTACCCTTTCATGACCGGAGGACAATGCATGGCCATTCGTAAGTTTTACCGTATCAGAAAATTAGTCCATCCAGCAGAATCGCCCGGCGGACAGCCCATCCCATGCAGGATTGCGGTGAGCCGCAGCATCAGCGGGTTTGGTTAAGTAAACGCTAAATATTTCTACCTAGGCGTGCAGCAAATAGTTCCGCAATGGAGGCAAGCGTTAAGGAGTTCCCGGCAAAACTCCGCACATTGTCTCGCCTGAATCTCGCTCGGGCGAGAATCGAGGGGACAGACATGTCGGCTGGTTCGGGATCGCTGTTGTCGGAGCTCGGCGCGAGTTTGAAAACTTTGCTTCGTCGCGCAAGCGGCCCGACCCCGCTGCCTGCCGACGAGCAATATCTCACGATCGCACAGTACCGCGCGTTCACGCAGCAAATGCCCATGATGTACGTCATGCTGCTGACGAGCATGTGGTCGGTCGCGTTCGTCTATTATACGCAAGCGCCGCTGACGCACGTCCTTGTTTTTCCGGCGATCATGACTGCGGCGAGCGCGAACCGCATTCATCATTGGTGGGTCAAGCGACACACCGAACCGACGATCGAAATGGCCAACCGCGCAGCGAGAAAGACCCGCGTCCTGGCCACGTTGATGGCAGCTGGATTCGTCGGCTGGGTCCGCTGTCCTCTTCCCATACGGAGACCCCTATAGCCAGTCGTTGCTGGCCTTCTTCCTCACTACGGCGAGCATGACTTGCGTCTTTTGTCTGATGCACAACAAGCGCGCCGCCTACATCGTCTTTCTGGCCGCGAGCGCCGGATTCATTGTCCACTTCGGAACGACAGGCGTGACGGCCTTCGTCGCGGCATCGATCATCATGACGGCCATGTCGATCGGACTGCTCGTCATGATTCAGATCAACCATCGCGATTTCACGCGCATGATCGAGGCGCAAATTCGAACCCAGGCGCTCAGCGACGAAAATTTCCAGCTCGCCAATCTCGATACGCTGTCGGACCTTCCGAACCGTCGCGCCTTCTTCGCCGAACTGGAGAACCGGGTCAAAACCGCAGCCGAAAACGGCTCGTCGCTTGCGCTCGGCGTCATCGACCTCGACGGTTTCAAGCCGATCAACGACCTCTACGGGCACCCTTTCGGCGACAGGCTGCTGACCGAGGTCAGCCGGCGGCTCTCGCTGCTGTGCCAGGAGGACGGCAATTATATCGCGCGTCTCGGCGGCGATGAATTCGCGCTCATCGTTCCGAATATCCAGGATGACGACCGGCTTCTTGCGATCGGCGAAAAGCTTTGCGATGCGCTCCGCGCGCCGTTCGAGCTGTCCGAGGCGTCCGTGCAGATCGCCGGATCGATCGGCTTCGCCGTCTATCCCGGACTTGCGAAGACGCCAGCCGAACTCTTCGAGCATGCCGACTACGCGCTCTACGACGGCAAGCACGGTGACCGGCGCGGCCAACCGACGCTCTTCACCGCCCAGCATATCGCCGCCATCTATCGCGACGCCCGTATCGAGCAGGCGTTGAAGATGGCGGATCTCGACGCCGAGCTGGAGCTTGTGTTCCAGCCGATCGTCGACGTCGCCAGCACGAAGACGGTCGCCTTCGAAGCTCTGGCGCGATGGACCAGCCCGACGCTGGGCAAGGTCTCGCCCGGTCAGTTCATTCCGGTCGCGGAGCGGGCCGGATTCATCAGCCGCCTGACGCGGCCGCTGCTGACGAAGGCGCTCGCGGCCGCCCGGTCCTGGCCGGCCGATATCCGCCTGTCGTTCAATCTGTCGGCCTACGATCTTTCCTCGTCGGAGAGCATGCTGGCGATCATCCGCATCATCGAGGAGAGCGGCTTCGATCCGTCGCGGCTCGATCTCGAAGTCACGGAAACGGCGTTCGGCCACGATTTCGACCAGGTTCGGAAGGCGACCAAGATGCTTCAGTATCTCGGCTGCGGCATTTCCCTGGACGATTTCGGCACGGGCTATTCCTCGCTCTCGCGGCTGCACGCTTTACCGCTGACGAAGATCAAGATCGATCGCAGCTTCGTCATCGGCCTGCATCGCAATCAGACCAGCGCGAAGATCGTGAAATCATTGCTCGCGCTCAGCCGCGATATGGGTCTCGATTGCATTGTCGAAGGGGTCGAGACCGAGGAAAAGATGGCCGCGCTGCGGAAGCTCGGCGGCACCATGGTCCAGGGCTATTTCTACTCGCCTCCCGTCTCGGGTGTCGAACTGAATAATTTTCTGGGACCGCAGTTGCGACAAGCGTCCTGATCCGGAGCCGCTTGGCGCAGCCGGCTTCGCTCGCCGGGCGTCACGGCGAGCGGCGGTGCGAGGACGGACGAAATAGCGCTCAGGACTTGCGATCCCGGTCGCGCTCGCGCTCATATCTTTCGAGGGCCACCTGAACCATCGGCAGCCGCTTCACGCCGCTGTCCTGCGGCTTCGGCAGCGCGAAGCCGGGGTCCGCCCAACTGATCCGGCGCGCGATATGCGTCGAGTGAACGGACTGGATGTAGCCGGTGAAACCCTGCGCATCGAGCGCCTGATTGATCGCGAGCTTCGTCGTGCGCATATCGAACGGATCGTTCTGGGCGACGTCCGCGGCATAGGCCATCGTCTCTTCCAGCAGACGCTCTTTGGGGATCACGCGATTGACGAGCCCCAGCTCCTTCGCCTGCTGACCGTCGATGAAGCGCCCCTGAAACAGGATCTCCTTGGCACGCCGCGGAGGGATGTCATAGGGAATCGAGAAATACTGAAACATTGAGCCGAGAAACAGCGCATCGTCGGCGGCGAAGATGATGTCGGCGGTCGAGGCAACCATCCAGCCGCCGAAGATGCAGTGCCCGTGGACGGCGCAGATCATCGGCTTTGGCACGTTGCGCCAGCGCAGATGCATGTCGACATACAGCCGGTAGGACCGCTCGAAGATGCCGCGTGCGCCCTCCTCGATCGGAAATTTCTCGACATGCTCGCGTTCCTCCTGCGTGCCGAGATCATGCCCCGCCGAGAATGACTTCCCCTCGCCCGACAGCACGATGACGCGCACGTCACGGTCCGCGCCGGCCCGGTCGATCGCATGATCCAGCTCTTCAAGCATGATCGTGCTCTGAACGTTGCGGACCTCCGGCCGGCTCAGGCGAATGTGCGCGATCTTGTTCGCCACGTCATACTTCACATGACGGTAGCTGTCGGTCGCGTATTTGATGTGTTGATAGCTCGACATGATCCTCTCGTATTCGCTCCAATAAATCCGGCCGCAGCCTTCATTCGAAACCGACCTGCTGCATCTGGTGCCAATAGGCCGGCGCAGGCCATGGAATGAATTTCACGTTCTTGCGCCAGACGAAGGTCGCCAGCGGACGGTAGGTGGTGACGCCGCCGAGCACGCGCTCGTGCTTCAGCCGCGCGATCTTCTTGAGAATTGCGACCCGCTTGCCCTGATTCATCTCGCGCCGCTGCGCGAGGATCAGCGCGTCCACCTCCGCATCGTTGCTGTAGGACGACGCGCCATATCCCTTGCCGGGCTCGAACGAATGCAGCATCGCCTGCCATGCCGTGCCGGGATCGCCCGGCAAGCCGCCATGACCGTACATGTCGCTGATAAGACCCTCCATGGTCTTGGCGGACGAGCCTTCCGGCCAGCGCCGCTTCATCGTCAGCCAGGCGCTGTATTCGACGCCCTGAATTCGGCAACGGATGCCGGCAGCAGTGAGATAGGCGAAGACCGCCTCGCCATATTCCTTGATGTTCGGCTCGCGCGGCGTGATGAGATTGAAGCATGGCGTATCGAAGCCGCGAGGATAGCCGGCCTCCGCCAAAAGCTGCCGCGCCTTCTTCGGATCGTAGGCATAAGGCTTGAGACTTGGATCGTAGCCGACCTCGCCGACGCCGAGTTGCTCGTAGCGCTCGGCTTCGCCGAACAGCACGCTCTTGATGATCGCATCCATGTCGATCGCATGCGCCGCCGCCCGCCGCACGCGCACATCGTTGAACGGCGAGCTGGGAATATGCGTTCCGAACTGGATGTACAGATTGTTGCCCGTGTTCAGCGTCGCGGTTTTCAGATTCGGGTCGGCCTTGAGTTCGGCGACCGCCGCCAGCGGCGCAGCGTCGATCAGATCGACCGCACCGGTTTTCAGCGCGGCGACGCGGGTGAGATCCTCGGGGATGACCTTGATGACAAGGTTCTTTACCGTCGGTCCCTGCGCCTTGTTCCAGTAGTCGCCGAACGCCTCGAAGCGAATTTCGTTCTTCACCGAACGGGAGACGAATTTCCACGGGCCGGTGCCGACCGGATGGTTGACGAACCCGTTTTCCCCCACCGAAAGTATTTCTTCGGGATCGCCCAGAGCCGGAGATTGTCGCTGATGTAGGTCGCATCCCCCTCGCTGAAATGCAGCTTGAAGCGCAACGGATCGACGATCTCGAACTTCGAGACCGAGGCTTGCAGATGCGACAACCGGCTGACCTTCGGATCGCGCGCGCGCTGATACGCGAACTCGAAATCCTCCGAGGTCAGCGGATCGCCATTATGAAACTTGACGCCGTCGCGCAGCTCGACATCGACGACATATCCCGCGCCTTCCGGTTTGATGTCGTATGATTTTGCGAGCCAGTTGACCGTGTTGCCGTTCGGGTCCCGTCGCAGAAGCTGCTCGAACATCTGGCCGATGAAATAATAATCGACACCGGCGGCGGCCTTGTTCGGGTCCAGCGTGGTCGATTCAGCGCCGAAGGCGACGGTCAGCGTATCGCGCTTGTCCTGTGCGTTCGCCGGCTGCCACAGCAGCGACAGGGAAAGGCAGGTGGCGAGGGCAACTCTCATGGCCGTCTCCCGTGGTGTTTCTTGGTTGGGAGAACGTTAACACGCCGCGGCTGTATGCCAAGGGCCAGGAGAGACATAAGACGCACGCAAAGCGAACGGATGTCGTGCCAACCCGTTCACGCTTGCAACCGGCGGATACAAAATGGCGGATGCATCTGCCGCAGCAGGCGCATCCGCCACAATCGTATCTCGTGCTGCGCTATCTACCAGGTGTCGATATAGGGGTATTTCTTCGTCGTGCGAGGCGCCACCGGCGGCACGCGCTTCAAGCCGTTGACGATCCACTGCCGCGTCGCAGCCGGATCGATCACGTCGTCGATTCCACCGCCCACCGCCGCGTTGACGGCCTTGGCATTCTCGTAGGCTTCGGACGTGCGGCGCTGGAATTCCGCGACGCGCGCGTCGGCGTCGGCGATCGCCGCAAGCTCCTTGCGATAGCCGAGCTTCACCGCGCCCTCGATATTCATTCCAGCGAATTCCGCCGTCGGCCACGCCACCGAGAAGAAGCCCACCAGCGAGCCCGCGCCGAGCATCGCCTGCGCGCCGAGGCCGTAAGCCTTGCGCACGACCACGGTGAACAACGGCGCGGTCATGTTCGCGCCGACATTGAACAGGCGCGTGCAATGCCGAACCAGCGCCGTGCGCTCCACATCCGGGCCGACCATGATGCCGGGGCAATCGATCAGGTTCAGCACAGGAATGTCGAAGGCATCGCATAATTGCATGAAGCGCGCGCCCTTGTCTGAGCCATCGGAGTCGATCGCGCCGGCGAGGTGATGCGGATTGTTGGCGATCACGCCCATCGGCCGCCCCTCAAAGCGCGCGAACGCGGTGATGATGCCGACGCCGAATTTCGGACGGATTTCCAGAACGGAATCCTTGTCCGCCAGCGTGTGCAGGATCTCGCGCATGTCGTAGAGGCGCAGACGGTTTTCCGGGACGGCGAAGCGAAGCTTGCGCTGGTCGTGCGCCTCAAAGGTCGGGATCGCGCCTTGGAAATAGGACAGATATTTTTTTACCGTGTCGACGGCCGCGAATTCGTCCTTGACGAGAATGTCGACGACGCCGTTCGGCACCTGGAACGACATCGGCCCGACCTCCTCGGGTGTGTAGATGCCGAGCCCACCACCTTCGATCATCGCCGGACCGCCCATGCCGAGCGTCGAGCCTTCGGTGGCGATGATGACGTCCGAACAGGCGACGAGCGCAGTATTTCCGGCAAAGCAGCGGCCGTTCACCACCGAGACCATCGGCACCAGCCCAGACAATTGCGCGTAGGTGGTGAAGGTCGTCGTATCGATCGCGACGCGCGGGCCGGTGTGATCGTCGCCGGGGCGGCCGCCGCCGCCTTCGCCGAACATAATCATCGGCAGACGGAAGCGGTGCGCAAGCTCAAACATGCGATCCTGCTTGTAATGATTGCGGCTTCCCTGCGTGCCCGCCAGCACGGTGTAATCGTAATGCACCAGCGCCGCGCGCGAACGCGACTCATCAAACAGGTCGCCGTTGATGCTGCACATGCCGGCGACGACGCCATCGGCCGGCGTGTTGCGACGCAGTTCGTCGAGCGTCGCGCGCTGATGCTGCCGCGCCACGATCAGCGGCCAGTATTCGTTGAACGACCCCGGATCGACCAGCCGCTCGATGTTTTCGCGCGGCATCTTGTAATTGTTCTTGCGCCGGCGCGCGACCGCTTCGGGGCGGTTCTCGTCCAGCGTCAGCGCGTGGCGGTCGATGTTCTCCTGAAGATCGCCGCGAATGTGATCGAGGTCCAGCTCCTCGGTTTTCGTTTCGGTTCCGCCCGAAACCTCCGCCTGCTTGACGAACACGATCGGAAAGCCTTCGCGCACCACGTCGCCGGCATGCATCGTGACCGAACGAACGATGCCCGCATGGGGAGCGGCGATGACATGCTCCATCTTCATCGCTTCGACCACGGCCAGTTGCTGGCCCTGCCGCACCTCATCGCCCTCCTTGACGCCGATGGCGACGATCGTGCCCTGAATCGGCGAGGCGACGCCGAGCGAGCCGTCCGGCCCAGCCAGATCGATCTCCTCGCTGTCGTCGGCTTGCGCCGTCTGCTCCGCCTTGACCGCGGCGTCATGCGCGAACAGTGCCAGCGGATCGCGGCTCTTCACATGCGCGCCGGCAAGTCCGGCATTGCGGCCGGCATTCGCCTGCGTCGCCGCCGGCACGAAACGCTGCCGCTGCTCGCCGACCTCCGCAAGCTCGCCGATATGTTCGTCCAGCCAGCGCGTATGGACGGCCCCGTTGACGAAATCCGGATGCTCCAGAATGTTGCGCAGGAAGCCGATATTGGTGGTGACGCCTTCCAGGCGGAATTCGCTGAGCGCGCGCGAGCTTCGCGCCACGGCCTGCGAGAAATCGGCGGACGGCGAATGCGCGATGACTTTCGCCAGCAGCGAGTCGAATGCGCTCGACGTCTTGTAGCCGGCATAGCCGAAACCGTCCGTGCGCACGCCGGGACCGTTCGGCGCTTCGTAAACCGTCAGCGTGCCGCCGCCCGGACGCACCGAGCCGTCGGGCTTGATCGTCTCCATGTTCACGCGCGCCTGAATGGCGAAGCCGTTCGGCGTCGCGATGCCGACCTTGTCGAGACCGAGTTCGTTCAGCGTCGCGCCCTGCGCCAGACGGATCTGGCTCTGCACCAGATCGACGCCGGTGACGGCTTCCGTCACCGTGTGCTCCACCTGAAGGCGGGCATTGGCCTCGATGAAGGCGAAGGGCTGCGCGCCCTTGCGACCCGAAACGTCGACCAGAAACTCGAAGGTGCCGAGATTGAAATAGCCGACGCTTTCGGCCAGTCGGACCGCCGCCGCGATGATCTCCTGCCGCAGCGCATCGTCCAGCGCCGGCGCGGGGGCGATTTCGAGCAGCTTCTGGAACCTGCGCTGCACGCTGCATTCGCGCTCGCCGAGATGCACGATCTTGCCGGTGCGATCGCCGAGAATCTGCACCTCGACATGGCGCGCACGAACGACCAGTTCCTCGACATAAAGCTCGTCGCGGCCGAACGCCGCCTTCGCTTCCGACGCGCAGCGCTGATAGGTCCTCTCGATCTCGTCGGCGTCGGTCACGACGCGCGTGCCGCGTCCGCCGCCGCCGGCCAGCGCCTTGATGATCATCGCGCCGCCCGCGCCGAGCGAGGCGAAGAACGCTTTCACGTCGTCGAGCGAACACGCGCGGTCGATGCCGCGAATGATCGGCACGGACGCGGCAGCCGCCGCCTGGCGCGCCCGCGCCTTGTCGCCGAACAGATCGAGATGCTCCGGCCGCGGGCCGACGAAGATCAGCCCCGCATCCTGGCACGCCTTGGCGAAATCCGGCCGCTCCGCAAGAAAGCCATAGCCCGGATGGACCGCATCCGCGTTCGTCGCCTTGGCGGCGGCGATCACCTTCGCCATGTCGAGATAGGCCGCAGCGCCCTTCCCTTCCAGGGCGAAGGTTTCGTCGGCGACGCGGAGATGCAGGCTGGCGGCGTCTTCCTCGGAATAGATGGCGACGACCGGCAGGTTCATATCGGCGGCCGCGCGCGCGATGCGAATGGCGATTTCGCCGCGATTGGCGATCAGAAGCTTCTTCATACGGGCTACTTGCTTTCTTGAGGCGAGACGACTGCGCGGGTTCCGATAATGCCGTCTTCGACGAGGCTTCGCAATTCGTCGCCGGACAGGCCAAGCTCGCCGGCGAGGACGGATTCATTGTGCTCGCCCAAAGTGGGCGACGGATTGTTCAGCGGCGGGCGTTGTCCGTCGAGCCGATAGGGCGCATGCGGCACGACATGCTCGCCGATGAACGGCCGCTTGGCGCGACGCCAGAAACCTTCATGCGCGAGCTGCGGGTCCGCCACCAGATCGACATTCGCGTAGACCCGGCCCGCGGGCACGCCGGCCGCCTGCAATCGCGCAACCGCTTCGTCCGCACTGTCTTTTGCGAACGCGGTTGCAACGACGGCTTCCATCTCCGCTTCCCGCGCCTTGATCGTGTCGAAGTCGGCGGCATCGTCGGCGCGGAGATCACGGCGGCCGACAATATCGGCCAGCGCATTCCATTGCCGCACCGTTTCCACTGTCAGCGCAATCCAGCCATGCTGGCTCGCAGTCGTCACCACACACCGCAACACCGAGAGCGGCTGGCGGCTGCCGTCGCGGCGCAACGGTTCGTCCTGCACCGACTGCGCGACGATGGCGTCGGCGCAGAGCTGGAACAGGCACTCCACCTGCCCGAGATCGATGACCGCGCCGGCAGAGGTCTTGCTGCGCTGGTAGAGCGCGATCAGGCTGGCGATCGTTCCGTACAGGCCGGCGATCGGATCGCCATAGGCGACATGCTGCATCGTCGGCGGATCGGCGGCTTCGCCATTGACGGACGGCAGGCCGGACGCCTGCTCGACCGTCGAGCCGTAAGCGCGGAAGCTCGACCACGGGCCTTTCGCGCCGAACGCGCCCATCTGCACATAGATCAGGTCCGGTCGCTCAGCAGTCAGTGTGCTGGCCCCGAGCCCGAGCTTATCGAGCACGCCCGGCGCGTAATTCTCGATCACGAGATCGGCGCGGGCCGCAAGCCGGCGCGTCAGCGCCTTGCCTTTCTCCTCTTTCAGGTCGAGCGTGATCCCCCGCTTGTTGCGGTTGACCATCAGGAAGGACGGCCGCGTTTCATAAGGCGGCGGATCGCCCTCCATCGAGCCGTCGAAGCCGCGCCACCAGTCGAAATGCGTGCAGGATTCAACCTTCACCACATCCGCGCCGAGATCGGCGAAGTGGCGCGCCGCCAGCGGCCCCGCCCAGCCCATCGTCAGATCGAGCACGCGAATACCTTGCAGCGGCCATTGCCGCGCGGCTTTCGCCTGCGTTCGCTGGCCGCCGACCGGTGGAAGCTGCGTGGCATGAAACGGCATCGCCGGGCCGATGGCGTTCGCGATGCCTTCGATCGGCGCGAAACTGCCGCGCTCGCGCCAATGCGGCGTCGCGGGCAGTTCCTTCAGGTCCGGCACCGGGGCCAAAGGAATGCGCATGCGCTGGCCTTGCTCCAGCCAGAACGCTTTCGGCCTGGTCTTGAAGGCCGGCACCAGAACCTTGTCGAGGTCATCGGCGTCCGTCATTCGCTGGAGCGAGACGAGATGCTCCGGATTCTTCGCCAACTCCGGGTGTCCGATCAGGTCGCACAGCGAACGCCATTGCGGCGGCGTCAATGCGGTCACACCGATCCAGCCGTCGCTCGCCTGATAGATGCCGCCGGGGAAAGTCGGCGTGAACCGATTGACGCCGCGCCGGATGGTGCGCTCGCCGGTCAGGGCCGCGCCGGCGACGCCGCTTTCGGCGAGGCAAAGATTCGCCTCGAAGATGTTGACGTCGATCCTGTCGCCGCGCCAGCCGTTCTCTTTGCCGAGAATGGCGGCCAGCGCGACGATGAAGGCGGTCGCGCCGCCGATCACCTGCGGCGCATGCCCGCGCGGCAGCATCGGGTTGCCGTCCTTCGCGCCGGTCGCGTAGGCCACCCCGCTCAGCGCCTGAATGACGCCGTCGCTGCCGACCCAGTTCCGATACGGACCGTCATCGGCGAACCAGGTCAGGCCGAGCCGGATCGCGTCGCTGAAGCCCGCCTCGCGCATCGCCGCGTCGATCGCGGCGACATCCGAAGGTGTTTGGCCGGCGATGACGAGAGCGGCCTCCGGCGCGTCCGCGAGACTGGCGATATGGCGCTTGCCGGCGTCAAGCCAGCGCGCATAAGCGTCGCTGCCCATGCCGCCGAAGCCGATGGCCCCCACCGCGGGCTCTCCGAGTTGCAGCACGGTCGCGCCATGGGCCGCGAACAGTCGGCCGCAATAGCGGGTCGCCACGCCCGAAGGGATTTCGACGATCGTCAGGCCGGACAGCGCGGTGTGCATGTGGATCGCTTCTTGAAGATTGTTTGTTGTGGCTTGGATCTCGTCACGCCGCCGGACGGGCATGCGGTCCGGTAAGCAGATGGCAGGCGGCATGGCGCTTGTCCTGAAGCTGGACCAGCGCGGGGTTGTCGGTCTTGCAGACGTCCATGACGTAAGGACATCGCGGGTGAAACTTGCAACCCGATGGTGGCTCCAGCGCGCTGCCGGTGTCGTCGAAGCTTTCGGCCGCTTTCGGGATGTAATCCGGATCGGGCCTCGGCACGGCGTCGAGCAGCGCCTGCGTATAGGGATGTTTGGGCTCTGCGAAAATCTGCTCGCTCGCGCCGCTTTCGACCACGCTGCCGAGATAGATCACGGCCACGCGCGTCGACAGATGCTCGACCAGCGCCAGATCATGCGCGATCAAGAGATAGGTGAGGCCGAATTTCTCCTGAATGTCCATCAGCAGGTTCAGCACCTGCGCGCGGATCGAAACGTCCAGCGCCGAAATCGGCTCGTCGAGGATGATGACTTTCGGATCGAGTGCAAGCGCGCGGGCAATGGCGATGCGCTGGCGCTGGCCGCCGGAGAATTCGTGCGGATAGAGGTCGGCGGCTGTCGGCGGCAGGCCGACGATCTCCAACAGTTCGGCGACGCGCGCGTTCAGCGTCGCGCGATCGCGCCGGTAATGCGCCGTGATCGGCTCGGTGATGATCCGCCGCACCGTCAGGCGCGGATTGAGCGAGGCGTAAGGGTCTTGGAACACCGCCTGCACCTGCCGGCGATATTCCTTCAGCTCCTTGCGCGACATGTCCTCCAGGCTCTTGCCGTCGAAGGTCACCGCGCCCGCAGTCGGCGCTTCCAGCTTCAGCACCAGCTTGGCGATGGTGGTCTTGCCGCAGCCGGATCTGCCGACCAGCGCCACCGTCTGACCTTCGGGAATGTCGAGATCGACCTTCTCGACCGCCCGCACCGTCGCCTTGCCGCGATCGCTGCGGACCGTGAAGTGTTTCGAGAGTTCGCGAAGTTCCAGACCCATTGGCAGACCTATTCTTAAGCCAGATGCAATTCACGTTGCATCTGGCTCGCGCCGCTTATTCTCTTGTTGAGCATGATCTTGTCCGCAAACCGGTTCCCACTTTGCGGGATCATGCTCACTGCTTCGTCGCCAGCCAGCAATTGACGACATGGCCGCCGCCGAGATCGGTAGCCGCCGGATATTCGTCGCACACCGCCATCCGCTTCGGGCAGCGCGGCGCGAAGCGGCAGCCCGACGGCAGGTTCATCAGGTTCGGCGGCTGACCGGGGATCGCGGCGAGCCGCCGGCGCTTCTGGCCGAGATGCGGGATCGCCTCCAGCAGCGCCTGCGTGTAGGGATGCTGCGGGTTGCGGTAGATGTCGCGCACCTTGCCGGTCTCGATGATGCGGCCCGCATACATCACGGCGATGCGGTGGCAGAGGCCGGCGACGATCGACAGGTCGTGCGAGATCAGGATGATGCCGACCCCGGACTCCTTCTGGATGTTGCGCAGCAGCGCCATGATCTGCACCTGGATCGTCACGTCCAGCGCCGTCGTCGGCTCGTCGGCGATCAACAGCCGCGGCGAGCAGGCGATCGCCATCGCCGTCACCACGCGCTGGCGCATGCCGCCGGAGAACTGGTGCGGATAGTTCTTCAGCCGCCGCTCCGGCGAGGGAATGCGCACCCGCCGCAAGCCTTCGGCCGCCGCCGCCCACGCCTCTCGCGCGGTCTTGACCAGCTTGTGGTAGAGGAACGGCCCCGACACCTGGTCGCCGACGGTATAGACCGGGTTCAGCGACGTCATCGGGTCCTGCGAGATCATCGCTACCTTCTGGCCGCGGACCTGCGCCGCCATCTGGTCCTCGTTCAGATCGAGCAGGTTCTCGCCGTCGAGGTGGATGCTGCCGTCGAGCCTGGCGCCGCCATGCGTCGGCAGCAATTGCAGGATCGACAGGCAGGTCATGGTCTTGCCGGAGCCGGACTCGCCGACGATGCCGAGCGTCTCGCCCTCATTCACCTCGAACGAGATGCCGTCGACCGCCCTCACCACGCCGCGGCGCAGATGCAGATGGGTTTGCAGGTTCTCGACCTTGAGCAAGGGGGCGGTCATAGCTGTCTCCGCTTCGGGTCGAGCAGATCGCGCAGCCAGTCGCCGACCAGGTTAGAGGACAGGCAGGTGAGCATGATGGCGATGCCGGGCATGGTGATGCCCCACCAGGCATAGGTGATGTATTGCCGCGCATCCGCCAGCATCAGCCCCCACGACGTCTCCGGCGCCTGGATGCCGAGGCCGAGGAACGACAGCGACGCCTCGAACAGGATCACCTGTCCGACCTGCAACGTCATCAGCACCACCAGCGTGTTGAAGATGTTCGGCAGCAGGTGGCGGAAGAAGATCGTCAGTGAGCCCACGCCCGCGACCTTGGCGAACGCCACATAATCGCGCTCGCGCAGCGACAGGATCTCGCTGCGGATGATGCGCGCATACCAGGTCCAGTAGGTCAGCACGATGACGATGATGACGGTCGACAGTCCCGGCTCCATCGTCGCCGAGAAGATCAGCGCCAGCGCAAGGCTCGGAATCGCCATCTTGATCTCGGCGATGCGGATGATGATCGCGTCGGTGATGCCACCGAAATAGCCGGCGACGATGCCGAGCATCGTGCCGATCGCGCCCGAGAACACGATCGCATAGAGCGCCACGATCGCCGACACCCGCGCGCCGGCCATGATGCGCGATAGCACATCGCGACCGAGATTGTCGGTGCCGAGAAGATACTCGTAGGTCCCGCCCGTCTGCCAGAACGGTGGTTTGAAGGCCGCCGCAAGATTCAGGCCGTTCGGATCGTGCGGCGCGAGACTCTCGCCGCCGAGCGCCGCGATCAGCACCATTGCGAGGATGACGAGCGGAATCCACGGCGCGCCCTTCAGGCGCAGCCGCGAGAACAGCCCCGCTTTGCGCTCCGTTGCCGCCACGGGCACTTCAACCGGCGCGGAGGCGACGCTCATAGCCGAATCCTCGGATCGATCAGGCCATAGGACAGGTCGACCAGGAAGTTCGACACCACGAATAGAATGGTGGCGATCAATACCCCGGCCTGCACCACCGGATAGTCGCGTGAGAACACCGCCTCGACCACGGTGCGGCCGAGCCCCGGCCAGGCGAACACCGTCTCGACCACGAACGCACCGCTCAGCATGGAGGCGAAGTACACGCCCATGATCGTCACCAGCGGCAGGAGCGCGTTGCGGAACGCATATTTCCACACCAGCAGCCGCTCCGGCGTGCCGACCGCGCGGCCCATGCGGATGTAGTCGCTGTCCAGGACCTCCAGCATGCCGGAGCGGATGATGCGCGTCTGCGCCGCCACCGGGTACCAGCCGAGCGAGATCGCCGGCAGGATCAGATGCTGCAATCCGCCGGAGCCGAATGCCGGAAGCCATTGCAGGCCGACGGCGAACACCAGAATGAGGATGAGGCCGACCCAGAAGGACGGCACCGCCTGACCGAGCATCGCGATCACTCGCCCGATCTGGTCGATCCACGAGCCGCGATACACCGCCGACAGCACGCCGAGCGGGATCGCCAGCATCAGCGAGAACGCGAAGGCCGCGCTCGCCAGCGCGATCGTCGCCGGCAGGCGCTCCAGCACCAGCGTCAGCGCCGGCATCTGCCACCGGTACGACTGGCCGAAATCCCCCTGAAGCGCCTTCCAGAGGAAGATCAGATATTGCTCCCAGATCGGCTTATCGAGCCCAAGCTCCTGCTTCAGCGCATCGACCGCCGATTGCGGTGCATCCATCGGTAGCATCAGGGACACCGGATCGCCCGACCATCGCGAGATCACGAAGATGATCAGGCTCGCACCCAATATGCTGATGACCGCATTCAGAAAGCCCTTGGCGAAAACAGCCTTCATCAGTTCCCGTTTCCGCGGTGACGAACCGCAATCATACCGTCACGACAAATCATATTGTCAGAGTGACCCCGCCTGCGAGCTACCCCGAACGCGAAAAACCCCGAGCGCATGTCGCCAACCGCACGTCGCCGAATGCAGATGACTTCGATGCACGCGCCCTCGAATACAACGTCGCATCGAAGCAAGCAGCGTTTCGGGCATAAGGCGATTCCACGCTCCGCGCAGAACTCGCCCTATGCGTTACACGCGCGCCTCACGCCTACTTCTTGAAGCTAACTTCCTGGAAACCGCGCCACGAGCCCGGCGACGGCCACGGCCGGAACTCGACATTGTCGCGCCATGCAAGCGTGACCACCGGACGATAGGTCGTGACGCCGCCGAGCACGTTCTCGTGCTTGTAACGCGCGATCTTCTTGATGAGTTCGGCGCGCTTCTCCGGAGCCATGGTCTGCTTCAGCTCCTCGACCATCTTGTCGGCCTGCGGATCGTTGTCGAACGAGTAGCTGCCAAAGCCTTTGCCCTTGACGAAGCTGTGAAGGTGCCCGGCCCATGGCGTGCCGGGATCGCCAGGCAGGCCATGTCCCCACATCCACATCAGCACGCCATCCATCTCCGGCGGCGCATCGCGGCCGCGGCGGCCGATATTGATCCACGCCGAATATTCGAGGCCCTGCACCTTGCAGCGAATTCCGACCGTGCCGAGATAGGCGAACACCGCCTCGCCCATCTCCTTCACATTCGGTTCGCGCTGCGTAATCAGATTGTAGCAAGGTGTCTCGAAGCCGTTCGGATAGCCGGCCTCGGAAAGCAACTGCTTCGCCTTGCGCATGTCGTAAGGATACGGCTTCAGGTTCGGATCGTAGCCGGTCGAGCCCCGGCCGACCTCCACATAGCGTTCGCCCTGCCCGAACAGCACGCTCTTGATGATGGCGTCGACATCGACCGCATGCGCCACCGCCTGCCGCACCTTCAATTTGCTGAACGGCGAATCCGGCTTGTAGGTCGGGAAGTTGATGAACAGATTGTTGGGCGTCATCGCCGTGAACGTCTTCACGCCCGGCATCTTCTTGACTTCGTTGATCTGCGACAGCGGTACGGCGTCAACCCAATCGACCGAACCCGACTTGAACGCGGCGATGCGCGTGAGATCTTCGGGAATGATCTTCAGTACGAGGTGTTTGATCTTCGGCCGCGCATCCTTGTTCCAATAATCCTCGAACGCATCGAGCTTCAGATCCTCCTTGATCGAGCGCGACACGAATTTCCACGGGCCGGTGCCGACCGGCGCCTTCGCGAATCCGTCCTCGCCCGCCTTTTCGTAATACTTCTTCGACATCGCCCACAGTTGCAGCGAGCCGACGATATAGTCGCCGTCCGGCGCACTGAAATGCAGCTTGAAGTGATGATCGTCGATGATTTCAAATTTTTCGACATTCGCCTGAAGATGCGTCCAGCGTGAGATCTTCGGATCCTTCAGACGCTGATAGGAGAATTCGAAGTCGGCCGAGGTCAGCGGATCGCCGCTGTGAAACTTCACGCCCTTGCGGATATGCACATCGATGATCGGCTTCTCGGCCGTACCTTCGATGGACCAGGATTCGGCGAGCCAGTTCACCGGCTTCAGATCGGGGTCGAACCGGACAAGCTGTTCGAACATCTGACCGATGAAATACTGATCGACACCCGCCGAGTAGCGCGCCGGATCGAGCACCGTGCCTTCCGCAGCAAGCGCCGCGACCAGCGTGTCCTTGGTCTGCGCCTGCGCCGTCGCATTCAGCGACATGAGCCCGACAGCGCCCGCAAGAAGATATCTGCTGAGCATCGCTAGTTCCTCCCGGCCTTCTTTTTTTAGAAGCCTGTTAAATTGAGTATCTGCCCCTATTCAAGAGATTGTCAAATAGTTCTGGTGCGATCACGCGATCGCAAACGGCATTTGGCCACGAAATTGCAGCACTATTTTTATGCTCGACGAGCATGCGACATCTGGCCCACGCGCGACGCACGTCGCGCGGGTGACATCGAACGCCCGCATGCACGACAATCATTCGCGCGGCGTGCACAACATCGGCGCATAGACGATTGCGAAGCCGAGAAACGCGACGGCCCAGGCCACGCCGGCGAACGGCAGAAGAATGGAAGACAGAGTCGGTTCGAGCGCCGCGCAGATGCGTGCGAAGCCCGCGACGAACACCGCGAGATAGAGGCAGACGGTCATGGGTGACGCCGACAGCGTCCGTCCGGTATGGCCCAATGAGGCGCGCGTCATGATGGCCAGCGTCATCGCCGCGATCGCGCCCGCCCATGCATGAATTCCAGCGCCCGGCGGCAGCCAATCGAGCGCCGCTCCCGCGCTCAGGAAAAATCCCGCCGGCACGAAAGCATAAGCCAGATGCAGGATGAACACCAAGGGATCGCGATACGTCCGCTCGCCCGCCCATCGCACCAGTCGAGCCAGATGAAGACAACCGCCCAGCGCCAGCAGCGCCGCTGTCCCACGACCGACAGGCGCCACGATCCAGGCGATCATCGCTATCGAACCCACCGCTATCGTCAGCGCATCGAATCGATTGAATGGAACCGGCATGCGTCCCGCCGGCTGGCGCGCGAGCCAGTTGCGCGTGAAGCTCGGGATCACGCGCCCTCCGATCAGGCCGATCAGCGTCACGATCAAGGCCATGCCGGCGCGTGCGGAATATTCGGCCGAACCCCAGAAACGGCATTCGAGATGGAACGCGACGTTCGTCGCCGCGAGCAGGCAGATCAGATACACCACTTTCAGATTGTTCCATTTCCGCCCGGCGACGATCTCGCGCGCCACCGCAGCCGCAAGCACGAGCAGAAAGGCGGAATCGATCACGGCTGCGGCAATCCAGCCGATAGCTTCGGAGAAGCCGAGCGCGAAGCGTCCCGCGATCCAGAACGAGAAAAGAACGACAAGAGGTCGGCCCTGAAGCGGCAGGCCGCCGGTCCAGTTCGGCACCGCCGTCAGCAGAAACCCGGCGACGATGGCTGCAACATAGCCGAACAGCATTTCGTGAACGTGCCAGTCGCGCGGTGTGAATGCCACCGGGATCACGACGTCGCCGCGATACATCCCGAGCCAGAGCAGAACCGTCAAACCCGTGTAGATCGCTCCGGCCAGAAAGAAGAGCCTGAACCCGTGGGAAAGAATCGCCGGCCCCTGATAGGCCCTCAGTTTCGTCATTGTCGCACTCCCGGACGAACGGCCGCCATGAGCCATTCCCGTTTAACGCGCGGCGTGCGAGCCGAGTTTGAGCGAGCGCAACGAAAGCGGCGAATGCCGGCGTCTGCGCGCGACCGGTGTCCAGCGCGCCGGGACTTGCGATTCATTTCACCGAACTGGCCTTCGACCGACTCGGCGAAGTGATCGCCTCGCGCTCGATCCGCGCGGACCGAAGCGACGGAGCATGATCCCGAAAAGTGGGAACCGGTTTTCGGAAAAGATCATGCTCAAAAAAATGGAGTCGGATTCACCTCGCCGGCGGCGACAGATGGATGAACTCGCCGAGATGCGCGTAGGTCGGGCCACCGATCCGCGCGATCGGCTGCAACTTCGACTGGTCGATGCGGCCGTTCGTGTAGATGTCATCGCGCAGATAGAAATGCTCGACCTGGCCGATGATCATCGTGTGCGGGTCGTTGCCGAACTCCAGCAATTGCACCAGCCGGCATTCGAAACAGACCGGCGCGCCGGCGATGCGCGGCGGCCTCACCGACAGGCTCGGTGTCAGCGGAATCGCAAACTGTTCCGTCTCGCTCTGCTCCGGCCCGAGTTCGGCCGAGGTCATATGCAGATCATGCAGGCAAGCCTGATCGCCGATATTGACCACGAACTCCTTGGTCTCGCGCACATTGCGCTCGGTATCTTTCCGGCGCTCGCGCTGCGAGGAGAGAAACAGAACCAGCGGAGGGTCCGGCGAGACCAGCGTGAACGCACTGAAAGGCGCGGCGTTCACCACGCCCGCGCTCGATTGCGTCGTCACCCAGGCGATCGGGCGCGGCACGATCGCGCCCGTCAATATCTTGTAGGTGGCGTTGTAATCCAGGTCGCCCGCCTTGATTTCCATCGGCCACCTTGTCCGTTCTTGTCCTGAAACGACCGCGCTCTAGACGATACCCTGCTCCCGGAACCGCGCAAGTTCCGCCGCGTCGAACCCTGCCTCCCGAAGAATTTCTTCCGAATGCTCGCTCAGTTTCGGAGCCGGACGGTCGATCGCGCCGCCGCCATGCGCCAGCTTGAAGCCGAGCCCGGCCAGCCGCTGCGTCGCGCCACGGGCTTCGACCTCGTGCAGGGCATTGCGCGCGGAAATTTGCGGATGCTCGATCACCTCCTCGAGCTTCCAGATGCTCGCGCAGGGCGCGCCCGCATCGTTGAGGATACGCTCCCATTCCCGCGCGGGCTTCGCCGCAAGCGCTTCCTCGATGATCCGGCGAACCGCGTCGCCGTTCCGGGCGCGTGAAATGTCGTCGACAAATCTCGGATCGTCGAGCACGTCCGATCGTCCGAGGGCCGTCATCAGTCCCTTGAACTGGCGGTCGAAATTGACCGCGAGAAGAATATAGCCGTCGCCCGTCTTGAACAGGTCGGCGGTCGGCGCGAGGCTGACGGCCTGATTGCCGAGCAATGTCGGCCTGACATCCGTCATGGTCAGATCGGCCACCTCGCTAGAGAGAAACGCCAGCGCCGCCTCCAGCATCGAGACGTCGATCATCTGGCCCCTGCCGGTGCTGTGCCGCTGATGCAGCGCGCTGGCGATGGCGAGCGCCGCCGTCGAACCCGCGATCACGTCGCACACCGCGAAGCCGGCGCGCGTCGGGCCGGTCGCTTCATGTCCCGTCATCGCCATCAGGCCGGACATCGCCTGGATCTTGCCGTCATAGCCGGCGCCGAGCCGCTCCGGCCCGGTCTGGCCAAACGCGCTGATGGCGCAGTAGATCAATCGCGGATTGATCTTCGACAGCGCCTCATAGCCGATGCCGAGCCGGTCCATCACGCCGGGCCGGAAATTCTCGGCCACCACATCGGCCGACGCCGCGAGGCGCTTGATGATCTCGACCGCTTCGGGCTTCTGCAAATCCAGTGTCAGGCTTCGCTTGCCGGCATTGACGGCCTGCCAGCGCGGCATCAGCCCCTGCTCGCGCAGCGCGTTGCTGACGGGCGTGCGGCGCATGTCCATGTAGCGCAGGTCCTCGCCTTCGCGCCGCTCGATCTTGATGACGTTGGCGCCCATCAGGGCGAACTGGAACGTCGCATAGGGACCGGCCAGAACCTGGGTAAAATCCAGGATGCGCAGGCCTTCGAAGGGTCGTGTCATGTGCCGTCCTCTGTCGCCGTGCTTTCGGTTAGCTCAACGTCATGCCGGACATCAGGCCCTGGTCGCGCCATTCCTTCAGCACCTCGAAGAAACGCACCGATCCCGCGCCATATCCTTCGGAGAAGAAGCCGCGCTTGTTCCCCTCTGTCCCCTCGCTGTTGTAATAGCCGGGTGTGCATTCGCGATAGAAACGCTCGCTGCGCTTCGCCAGCTTGCGGATGTCGTGGACATAGGCATCGACCGCCTCGGCCGACGGTTCGAGAAACTGAAAGCCTTTCGCCCGCGCCTGCGAAAGAATGTAGGCGACGTGCTTGGTCTGATGTTCCAGAGCGAGCGGCAGATTCACCGGCAGGCCGGTCTGCGTGCGGCCGACGAAGAAGCAGTTCGGAAACTTGTCCGACGTCAGCCCGTGCAGCGTGCGCAAGCCGTTCGACCAGTGCTCCGACAGTTTCACCCCGCCGCGCCCGACGACATCGTAGCCGGCGCGCCGCGTATAGGAGGTGCCGACCTCGAAGCCGGTGGCGAAGATCAGGCAATCCAGCTCATATTCGCGGCCATCGACCACCGCCGCATGCTCGGTGAGCCGCTCGACGCCCTGGCCTTGCGTGTCCACCAGCGTCACGTTCGGCCGGTTGTAGGTCTGCAAATATTCGTCGTGGAAGCACGGCCGCTTGCAGAATTGCCGATACCACGGCTTCAGCGCGTCCGCCGTCGCCTTGTCCTTGACGATCGAATCCACCCGCGCGCGGATCTGGTTCATCTTCCGATAGTCCGACAGCACCAGCAATTGCGCGCGCTCCTGACCGGTCAAATTGCGCCCGAGCTGCTTCGATGCGTTTTGCATGGCGATGCCGGTGAGATTGCGGAAAATATCTGTCCAGCCGTCGCTGACGAGATCGACATCCTCGTCGCCGCCGCTGACGATGTTGTTGAAATTCTCCATGCGGCGCATCTGCCAGCCCGGCTCAAGCGTTTTCGCCCAATCCATATCCGTCTCGGCGTTGTTGCGAACGTCGATCGACGAGGGCGTACGCTGGAAGACATACAGATGCTTGGCGGCCGCGCCGAGATGCGGGATGCACTGCACCGCGGTCGCGCCTGTGCCGATGATGCCGACGCGCTTGTCCTTCAGATTGGCGAGATTTCCGTAAGAGTCGCCGCCGGTGTAGCGATAGTCCCAGCGGCTGGTGTGGAAGGTGTAGCCCTTGAACTCGTTGATGCCGGGAATGCCGGGCAGTTTCGGCCGGCTGAGCGGTCCGTTGGCCATCGCCACATATTGCGCCTTGAAGCGGTCGCCGCGATTGGTCTCGATGATCCAGCGCTTGTCCGTCTCGTCCCACCGCATGGCGGTGATCGAGGTCTGCATCAGAGCGTCGTCGTAAAGCCGATAGTGCCGCGCGATCCGCCGCGCATGATCGAGAATTTCCGGCGCGAAGGAATATTTGTGCCTGGGAATGTAGCCCGTCTCCTCCAGCAGCGGCAGATAGCAATAGGATTCGACATCGCACATCGCGCCCGGATAGCGGTTCCAGTACCAGGTGCCGCCGAAATCGCCGCCGGTCTCGATCACGCGCAGGCGCTCGAAGCCGATCTCCCGCAGGCGCGCGCCGGTCAAGAGACCGCCGAACCCGCCGCCGATGATCGCGCATTCGACCTCGTCAAACACCGGCGCACGGGTGAAGCCGGGCTCCACATAGGGATCGTCGACATAGCGGGAGAAGTCGGCCTTCACCTCGATATAGTCGCGCACGCCCGATTCGAGACGCTTGTCCCGCTCGAAAAGATATTTTTCGTGGAGAGCCTCGGGATCGAAATCGATATCCCCGATCACACTGGCAATTTCAGGCAGGATCTGCATCTTCGCGCTCACATTCGATGACATCATGACGATCCGATGCTCCAGGCAGTGCCTGGAGCATCGTCGCTAAAGAAGACTACTACTCTCGCTTCAGGCCGATCAGTTCGATCACCCGGCGCCGCTTGTCGGCATCCTTCGCAACATAGTCGACCGCATATTTCACGTCACCCTTCGAGGCCGTGAGGCCGTTCGAGCGCAGTTTCTTCTGAACGTCCGGCTTTGCCAATGTCTTCATGGCCGCTTCGTTGAGCTTCTTCGTGATGTCCTGCGGCGTGCCGGCCGGCGCGATCAGAACGTTCCAGGAGTTCGCGACGTAGTCCTTGAAGCCCGTCTGCTCCTCCACCGACAATGCGTCCGGGAACCCGTTCGCCCGCCCCGGTCCACCATAAGCGATCACTTTCAGCTTTCCGGCCTCGACAAGCGAGGCTGAAACCGACGCGCTGATGAGGCCGATGGCGACGTCGCCGGTCATGATCCCCTGAGCGGCCGGAACATCGCCCGCATAGGCCACGTGCAGCGCCTTGACGCCAGCGATGTTCCAAAGATTCTCCATGTCCAGATGCGCGGTGCTGCCGACGCCGGCGGTGGCGTAGGTCAGCTTGCCCGGATTGTCCTTCGCGAAGGCGATCAGTTCCTTCATGTTCTTGTACTTGGAGTCGGCTTTCGCAACGATCATCAGATCGAGCGTGCTGAGCATGGCAACTGCCGTCAGATCCTGGCTCGGCTTGTAGGACAGTTTCGGGTCCATGAACGGAATGATGGTGAACGATCCCGTGCCGATCACGCCCAGCGTATAGCCGTCCGGCTTTGCCTTCGCGACGATATCGGTGGCAATCGCTCCGCCCGCTCCCGGACGGTTCTCGACGACGAACGGCTGTTTCAATTCCTGACTCAAGCCCTCCGCAACCACGCGCGCGACGACATCGGTCGGACCGCCGGCCGAGAACGGCACGACGATTCTCACCGCCTTGTCCGGATATTGCTGCGCATGCGCGAGCCCCACGGTCGCAAGCGACAGCAGCGCAACAAGAATACCTTTCCCGAATTTCATTGCAGAACCCTCCTCAATTTCGACCGTCAGGGCGGTGTTTGTTCTTTGCTTGGCGGCGTTCGGGCGCAGATAAAAAGACCCGGCCAACAAATGATGGCCCGGTCTTCTTTCGGCTCACCGCAACAGCCCAAGTATTGACAAGGAACCACAGGCCGTCAAATTCATTCCATGGTATCTTGCATGAAGAAAAGTTATGATTGACTCACGTTCTCTCCGTCATTTCCTGGCCGTCGCCCGCCATCAGAGCTTCGTGCGCGCCGCAACAGAGGAGCGGCTGACGCAGCCGGCGCTGAGCAAAAGCATCCGCGCCTTCGAGGACACGCTCGGCGTCAAGCTGTTCGAGCGGACACGGCTTTGGCGCTGCTGACACCGGCCGGCGAGGTGATGCTGAAGCATGCCAAACTGATCGCGGTCGAGCCGCCACGCGATCGAGGCAATCAGCGCGGTTCAGAAAAGGCTCTACAGCCAGATCATCGTCAGCTGCTCTCCCACCCATCACCGAAACCCTTCTCCCGCGCATCACCGCCGCTTTCCTGAAGAAAAATCCGGGAGCCGGGCTTCAGATCACGACCGGACTGAACGACCAACTGATCTCGGGGCTTCACCGCGGCGAAATCGACATCGTGTTCGGCGCGCTGCCAGATCAAAGAGCGACGAATTCGTCTCCGGGGGTCTATGTCGATCCCGTCAGCGTCATCGCGAGATCGAACCATCCATGCGTTGCGAAAAACCGTCTCGCTGAAGGACCTGCTTCGGTTTCCCTGGGTAATGCTCGGCCCGGGGTGCATGGCCGCGAACGCTTCAACGCCCCGTTCGTCAAGGCCGGACTGCCGATCCCGACCGTGCAGATCGAAAGCAACTCCGCGCCGTACAATCGAGCGCTGGTGGCGTCGGATTTTCTATCGTATCTGCCGCAGGAACTCGCCTTCGAACGCGGGCGCCCGAACGAAATCGTCACCCTTCGCGTCCGCGGCGTCACCTGGGACCGGGAGGTCGCCGCGACCTACCGGCGACGCGGCTCGCTGTCGATCGGAACGCAAATCCTTATCGGCGAAATGCGACAGGTCCTGAGCCGCACGCTCTCCGGAAAACGACATCAACGATCGCCGCGCGCAAAGTGATCCGGCACGGAGGGAAGGCAGGGAGCTGACCGTCGATGCTGGCAGCGGAGACGCTAGAGGCTGCTTCAACTCGCGTTGAATCAGACTCTTCACTTGTCTTTTTGTTTGAGCATGATCGGGTCCGACCCGAAGGGCCGCGAAGCGCAAATCGGTTCCCACTTTTCGGGATCATGCTCGAATCGCCGTCATCCCCGCCATCGACGCGATCGTCGCCGGTGATATAGCCCGACGCATCGGACGCCAGCAGGGCCCGCCGCGCCATTTGAGGGTCCTCCTCGCCGCCAAAGCGCCGCATCGGGATCGCGTCGACAAGATTCTCCATCGGATTCGCCGATGGTGCCATTGCGTCATCTTGGTCGAGTAGCCGGGCCAATGCATTGACCGTAATGCCTGCAGCGCCCATTCAGCCGCGAGCGCGCGCGTCAAATTCACCACGCCGCGCCCCGGAGGCGTTATAGGCGGCCATTGCCGCCGAGCTTGGCGTTGCCGGCAATGAGCCCTCGACGGAGGCGAGGTTGATGACTGCCGCCGCGCTGGCGCGGCAGCATGCGAAGACAGGCACCGATTGGGTGACGAAACAGCGCCATCAGATTGGGGTTCATGACCTTGTTCCAGCCATCGAGCAGGTGGCTGACGGCGGGAGCGCCCCAACTCGTGCCGGCATTGTTCACCGGTCTCGATCGGCCCGAGCCGGTCGATCACCGTCACACCATGGGATCGATCGTCTCGTGACGTGACAGATCGCACGGCACCGCTAGCGCCTGAACGCCGAGCTTGTTCAGATGCGCGACGGCCTCGTCAATTCGCTCTGTTTACGGGCGGTGATCCTGCAACCTTCGCGCCAAGCTCGCCCGGCGCGCGGCGATCTGCAATCCCAGACCGCGCGAGCCGCCGGTGACAAGCGCCACCTTGCCGGTCAGATCGAACAGATTCTTCAAGCTCATGACGGTGTCCTTTCGGTCCGCGGCGGGGCGCGATAGCCAGCCTGATCTTGCTCAGGCCGCCATCAATGACGATATCAGCCGCGACGATACAGCGCGATGCGTCCGACGCCAAAAACGTCACGAGCTGCGCCACCTCCTCCGCCGCTCCGAAACGGCCGGCGGGGACGGTCGCCGCGCGCCTGACCTTCACCGCGGCCACGCAACAGGCCGGGAGGCGGCGCGTGCGCGAGAAGCCGCGCTGAACGGCGGCGGCGACATCGCGCCTTCGCCGTTCGCGCTCGCGTGCTCCCGAAAAGGCCGCGCAGCGCAGACCGGTTTCCACTTTTCGGAATCATGCTCTAATAACCGCCGATGCGTTACGTGTATCTCGGCCTGGGTCTGACTTTCGTCGCGCTCGGCGTCATCGGCGCATTCCTGCCCGTGCTTCCGACGACGCCGTTCCTCATCGTCGCCGCCGCGTGCTTCGCCCGCTCCTCGCCGCGTCTCGAAAGCTGGCTGCTCAACCATCCCCAATTCGGGCCGATGCTGCGCGCCTGGCGCGAACACGGCGCAATCCCGCGTAAGGCCAAGCTGATGGCGCTGACTGGCGTCAGCATCGGCTTTGTTCTGTTCTGGACCGCGAGCAATCCGGGGCCGCTGCTGTTGATCGGCGTCGGCGCGCTGATGCTGACGGGGCTGGTCTATGTGTTCACGCGGCCGACGTTGTAAGGGCCCTTTATTTGATCAACGCGTCGGCGACGTGTCGGGTCGAACTATCGAACGGCGGATCGCCGCGATCGCGGCCGGGCGCGCCTAATGCATGATCCCGAAAAGTGGGAACCGGTTTGCGCTTCGCGGCCCTGCGGGTCGGAAAAGATCATGCTCTAAAGCGTAAGCAGGCCGGCGCTGCC
Source organism: Xanthobacteraceae bacterium (assembly GCA_041397365.1). Classification (GTDB taxonomy): domain Bacteria; phylum Pseudomonadota; class Alphaproteobacteria; order Rhizobiales; family Xanthobacteraceae; genus P52-10. The sequence continues at coordinate 23,008 of JAWKWT010000010.1, read as the reverse complement.
CTGCTCGGTGGCGAAGGCTAGCGTCGTGCCTTTCGCGTCCCAGACAAGCGCCGCCACCGGCACGTCGTCCTTGGCTCGGGCGAGGATTTCCGCGCCGTCCTGAAGGCGGACCAGCATCACCGTTCCGTCGCTGTAGCCGGCCGCCAGAATATCGGTCTTCGGATGGCAGGCGACGGCCGTGACCTTGCCCTGCATCGGCGCAAGCATGCCGGGCTCCTTGCCCATCGGCCCATCCTTGGCGACAAACGGCCAGACGATCACGCAATCCGCGCCCGACGTGGCGAGCCCCTTGCCGCCGACGCTCCATGACATCGAGCGCACGCGGCTCGGATAGCCGGTCATGCGCATGTGCTTGGCGTCGGCGAGCCGCCAGCCATGCAGGGCGGATTCATGCATCGTCGTCACCAGGAAACGGCCATCGGGGCTGAACATCACGCCGAGATGCGAGCCCTTCCATTCCAGAGACTCCGGCTTCGACGCGGCCATGTTCGGAAACCACAGCGTGACGCCGTTGTAATGCGCGATGGCGAGCCGAAATCCCTTTGGCGCGAATGCGAGACCGCCGACAGTTGAGGCAACATCCAGCGACCGCACCTCGCTCTTCGGCGATTGCACGAACGCCGTTTTGCCGGCCGACCATGCGACCGAGCCGTCCGTATGCAGCGCGACATTGTCGATCCAGCGCCGCTTGGCGTCGGTGGCCAGCTCTTGCACCTCGCCCTTGGCGTCCAGCGCCCGCAATTTGCCGTCGTCACCGCCGAACACGATGCGCTTGCCGTCGGAGACGGAACACAGAATGCCGCTGCCGCCGGCGTCGATCTTTCGCGTCTCGCCGCCATCGCCGACGAACGTCATCGACTCCTCGGTGCCGACAAAGGCGACGGTGTCGCCGAGAAAATAGGCCGCTGCGACCAGGCCGCCGAGATCGACACGGCGAACGCGATCGGTGACGGATGTGACGGAGGCCCGCGGCCCCGAACTGTCGAAACCGGTGCTCACGATGCGAAGCAGCTTTCGAAACCTTCGCGGATCGCCTGCTCCGGCAGATCGCGGCCGATGAAGACGATGCGGCTCTCGCGCTTTTCGCCGTCCTTCCACTTCCGCTGATGGTCGCCCTCCAGCATCATGTGGACACCCTGGAAAACGTAGCGATCGTCATCGTCCTTGAAGGCGAGAATGCCCTTCGAGCGCAGGATCTTCTGGCCGTCCCGCTGCACCAGCGTTTGCAGCCACGGCATGAACTTGTTCGCGTCGAGCGGCTTGTCGGTGCGGATCGCAATCGATTGCATGTCCTCGTCGTGATAATGCTTCAGGCCGCCATGTGAATGATCGTGGTCGTGACCATGATGGTGATGATGGTCGTGGCCGTGATGGTCATGATCGTGATCGTCGCCGGCTTCGAGGAATTCCGGCTCGATCTCCAGAATGCGGTCGAGGTCGAACGCGCCGCGCTCCAGCACGTCCTCGAGCTTCACCTGGCAGCGCTCGGTGCGATGCAATTTCGCATAGGGATTGATGCCGCGAATGCGCGCTTCGACCTCGGCCAGCTCGGGCTTGGAGACAAGATCGGTCTTGTTCAGCACAATCACGTCGGCGAAGGCGATCTGGTTCTTGGCCTCCGGCGCATCCTTCAGCCGCTCGCTCAGCCATTTCGCGTCGGCCACCGTCACCACCGCATCGAGGCGCGCATTGTTCTGCACATCCTCGTCGACGAAAAAAGTCTGCGCGACGGGAGCCGGATCGGCGAGGCCGGTGGTCTCGACGATGATGGCGTCGAACTTGCCCTTGCGCTTCATCAGCCCGTCGAGAATGCGGACCAGATCGCCGCGCACGGTGCAGCAGATGCAGCCATTGTTCATCTCGAAGACTTCTTCATCCGCGCCGATGACGAGATCGTTGTCGATGCCGATCTCGCCGAATTCGTTGACGATGACGGCGTATTTCTTGCCGTGCTGTTCGGACAGGATGCGGTTCAGCAGCGTGGTCTTGCCGGCGCCGAGATAACCGGTCAGCACGGTGACGGGAATTTTGTCGGAAGCGGAAACGGACATAGAGAGACTCCTACAGGCCGCCGCCAGCCTAGCCGGCCAGGGCGCTCGTCAGGGCCTTTATATTGTAACGCATCATATCAATGTAAGTGGGTGCGGGACCCTTTTCGTCCGTCAGGGCGTCCGAAAACAGCGTACCGCCCAGCTTCGCGCCCGATTCGCTGGCGATCCGGCGCATCAATCGCGGATCGCTGATGTTTTCGAGAAAGACGGCCGGAATTTTCTGCGCCCTGATCTGGGTGATGATCCGAGCGACGTCCCGCGCGGTCGACTCCGATTCGGTCGAGACGCCCTGCGGCGCGATGAATTCGATGCCGTAGCGTTCCGCGAAATAGCCGAAGGCGTCGTGGGTCGAGATCACCCTGCGCCGCTCGGGAGGCAGTTTCGCGACCGCTTCGCGGATCTCGGTGTCGAGCGCGTCGAGGCTGGCGAGATACGCCGCCGCGTTGGCGCGATAGACCTCCGCGCCCGCAGGATCGGCGGCGATCAGGGCGTCGCGGATGTTCGTGGCGTAAATCTTCGCGTTGGCGACCGACTGCCACGCATGCGGATCGGCGTCGTCATAGTCCTGATGCTTGTGGCCGTGGCTGTGATTGTGGCCATCCGCGGTGCTTTTCTGCTTGCGCGGTGTGACGCCCTTGGACGCGACGACAACGCTCGCCTTGCTGTTCGACGATTTGACGAGGCGCGACAGCCAGCCTTCGAAACCGAGGCCGTTGACGATCACGAGCCCGGCCGCGGCCACCTTTCGCGCATCCGCCGGCGCCGGCGTATAGACATGCGCATCCCCGCCCGCGCCGACCAGCGCCGCGACCTCCGCGCGGTCGCCGCCGATCGTCTTCGCCATATCGGCAAGGATCGAGAAGCTGGCGATGACCTTGAATTTGTCCTGCTTTCCTTGCGCATTTTCTTGCGCGCGCGCCTCGCCGCTCAGGAAACCGGCAGCCGCGACAAGCGCAAGACCGAGGGAAAATGCACGACGGTCCATGATTCAAGCCTCCAGATGCCGGCCGGGGAAAGCCTGCCGCAGCAATCCGCGAACCGGCCCGAACAGCAGCGACACGAGATAGATCAGCGCCGCGGCGAGAATGATCGCGGGCCCCGGCGGCACCCTCGTGAAGAATGACACCACCAGGCCGGCGTAACCGGCGACCAGCGCTGAGACGACGGCGATCACGATCATCGCCGAGACGTCGCGGGTCCAGAACCGAGCGATGCCGGCCGGCAGCACCATCAATCCGACGGCAAGCAACGTGCCGAGCGCGTGAAAACCGTTGACCAGATTGATAACCACGAGCGCCAGAAACACCAGATGCGCCGGCGCGCCGGCCCGGCTCACCGAGCGCAGGAACAAGGGATCGACGCATTCCATCACCAGCGGGCGATAGATCAGCGCCAGCAGCAGCATCGTCACGGTGGCATTGATCGCGATCGCGATCAGCGTCGGATCGTCGAGCGCCAGCACATTGCCGAACAGGACATGCAGCAGGTCGATATTGGTCCCGCGGATCGATACGATCGTCACGCCTAGCGCCAGCGAAAACAGGTAGAAGGTCGCGAGCGACGCATCCTCCTTCAGTTCGGTCACGCGCGCGACAAGGCCCGCCAGCAGCGCGACGGCGAACCCGGCGACAAGCCCACCGACCGTCATCGCGATCAGATTGAGCCCCGACAGCAGGAAGCCGATCGCCGCTCCCGGCAGGATCGCATGCGCCATCGCGTCGCCGACGAGGCTCATTCGCCGCAGCATCAGGAACACGCCGACCGGCGCACCGCCGAGCGCCAGCGTCAGCACGCCGGCCAGCGCGCGGCGCATGAATTCGAATTCGGCGAACGGCCCGATCAGCGTATCGTACAGCATCGGCGGTCAGGCTGCGTGCGCGGGCGGAAGATCGGCGGCGCAGGCCGCGGCGGCATCGTCGAACGCCTCGCACATGCGCCGCGCGATCGCGAGATTGTCGGCGGTCAGGACCTCCCCGGTCGGCCCCCAGCCCACCGGCTCGCGCGCCAGCAGCAGCGTCTGCGGGAAATTGGCGCGGACGAGATCGATGTCATGCAGCGCCGCCAGAACCGTGCGGCCCTCGGCGTGCCAGTTGCGGACGAGCGCCAGCAGATCGGCGGAGGTTTTCGCGTCGATCGCGTTGAACGGCTCGTCGAGCACGATCACGCGGGCGTCCTGCAACATCAACCGGGCGAACAGCATGCGCTGCATCTGGCCGCCGGAGAGCGTGCCGATCGCGCGCGCCTCGAAACCCGTCAGCCCGACCTGCCCGAGCACATGCTCGATGGCGTCGCGATCGCGCGCGCCGATGCGGCCGAACAATCCCGTCCGCCGCAGCAACCCCATGCCAACGAAGTCGAAAACGGAAATGGGAAAGCTGCGGTCGATATCGGCAAGCTGCGGCAGATAGGCAATGTCACGCGGCTTGCCGCCGTCAATCGCAATCGTCCCGGCGAGCGGTTTCAGCAGGCCAACGATCCCGCGGAACAGCGTCGATTTGCCCGCTCCGTTCGGCCCAACCACGGCGAGCAGCGTCCCTGAAGGAACCTCGCCGCTGAGGTGATGCACGGCCGGATGCCGATCGTAACCCAGCGTCACGTCATGGAGGCGGAGGCAAGCCATCGGATCACCTCATCGCCAGCCAGACCGCGCCCCAGAGCGCGGCGCTGGCAAGGACTGCGATGCCGAGCCGCGCGGCAAGCGACAGCCGCAGAAACGATGGCGCCAGGGCCGCCGGCGGATGCGGCGACGACGCATCATGATGATGCCCGGCACGATGATACCCGTGCGCATGCGAATGGGCATGGCCGTGAGCATGACCATGGGCGTGGCCATGCGAATGCGCGTGACTATGGGCGTCGGACGAGGACATCCAGTCATTGTAATATTATAACATAGTGCTGTCCAGCACTGGCAGCGTCCTTGAAGACGTTCGTATCAGGCCTCAGGCGAACTGCCGCATCAACGTCAGGCCGGCAAACAGGCCAAGCAGCGACACGCAGACCGAGGCGAGAACATAGGCTAACGCAAGCGCGATTTCGCCGCGCTCGTACAAAAGCGCCGTATCCAGCGAAAAGGCCGAAAAAGTGGTGTAGCCGCCGAGAATGCCGGTCATCAGAAGCAGCCGCCAGCTCTGCGACGCATCGCCCTTGAAGGCGAAATAGCCGGCGCACAGCCCCATCACCAGCGAGCCGGTGATGTTGACGGTCAGCGTGCCGTACGGAAACGCCGTTCCCGCCAAACGCGCGGCGGCGACATTGACGCCGTGCCGCATCATCGAGCCGACGCCACCGCCGATAAAGACGATCAGAAAGTTCAGCATGCGCCCTCCCTGCCCGGCTCCGACACAGATGAATGGAATGAAAGTGCCCGGCGCGAAGGCCGGGCACAAAGACTTTTCATGGAAGCCGCAGGCTCAAGCCCCGCGCCCATGCCTTGCCGATCAACCCTTGTGGATCAAGCCTTGTCGATCAAGCCTTGGAGAACAGCTCCTCGACATATTCCCAATTGACGAGGTTCTCGACGAACGCCTTCAGATAATCGGGGCGGCGGTTGCGGTAGTCGATATAGTAGGAGTGCTCCCACACGTCGCAGCCGAGAATCGGCGTCGCGCCCTTCACCAGCGGGCTTTCGCCGTTCGCCGTCTTGTCGATGATGAGCTTGCCGTCCTTCACGGCGAGCCAGCACCAGCCCGAGCCGAACTGGCCGACGCCGGCGGCGATGAAATCTTCCTTGAATTTCGCATAGCCGCCGAGATCCGACTGGATCTTGGCCTCAAGCTTGCCCGGCAGCTTCTCGCCGCCGCCATTCGGCTTCATCCAGTTCCAGAAGTGCAGATGGTTGTAGTGCTGGCCGGCATTGTTGAACACGGCGGCGTTCTTGCCGAACGAGCTCTTGACGATCTCTTCGAGCGACTTGCCTTCGTATTCCGTGCCCTTGATCGCGTTGTTGCCATTCGTGACATAAGCCTGATGGTGCTTGTCGTGATGGTATTCGAGCGTCTCCTTGGACATGTAAGGTCCGAGCGCATCGTGAGCGTAGGGCAGATTCGGAAGCGTGAAGGTCATGGCTATATCCGCTATGGTGGGGAAACGGACTGAATTAACGCCGCACCGCTGACATGGTTTCGCGGCCCGGCGAGATCAGTATGCGGGCCGACATTAGCCCCGGAGACGGCGCATGGGAAGCGGTCAAACCGTTCCCCGATACCGTCCGAAACCGTTCCGCCGCACAAAGCCGCGCGACCTGCGCGGGCTGACATGGTGACATGCGCGCCACGCGCATGGGCGCACCGCCGCCAATGATATAGGGGAGCGGAAGAACCTGCTTCGCATCGCCCGCATCGCGGTGGCGGCAGCAAACGCAAACGCCGGCTCGAAACGAGCGCGATCGGGGAGGTGAAATGGCCGTGCTGAAGCGGACGGACGCGGCTGCGGCCAATCCGCACGCTGGTCCGGCAACTGGCGCGCCCGACAGCGAGGCCGGCCGCCCCCGCAATCCCATTCTGGATGACGCGATCACGCCGACGCTGCTGCGGCTGGCGCTGCCGAACATTCTGGCGATGGGCGCGAGCATTGCGGTGCTGATCGCGGAGACGACCTATATCGGCCTGCTCGGCATCGCGCCGCTGGCGGCGATCGCGCTGATGTTTCCGCTCATCATCCTGATGATGACGATGTCCGGCGGCGCGATGGGCGGCGGCGTTGCGTCGGCGATCGCACGCGCGATCGGCGCGAACGATCTGACGCGCGCATCCACGCTTGCGATCCATGCGCTGACCATTGGCGTCTGCACCGGCCTGGCCTTCAGCGTGCTGCTGCTGACTTTCGGCGAACGGATTCTGACATGGATGGGCGGGCGCGACGCGGTGCTCGCCGAAGCGCTGGCCTTCTCGCAGATCTATTTCTCCGGCGTCGTGCTGATCTGGCTGATGAACACGATGATGGCGATCCTGCGCGGCACCGGCAACATGGTGCTGCCGTCGACCATGGCTTTTATCTCCGCCATCAGCCAGATCGTGATCGGCGGCGGGCTCAGTCTCGGGCTTGTCAGTCTGCCGCAACTCGGACTACGCGGCATCGCCATCGGCCAGCTCGGCGGCGTCGCCATCGGCGTCGCGGTCATGGGCTGGTACATCCCGAGCGGCCGCAGTCGCATATCGTTGTGGGTGCCGGGATTTCGCTTTTACCGGGAGATGTTCCTCGACATCCTGAAAGTGGGCGCGCTGGCCTGCCTCTATCCGATCCAGTCGGTACTGACGACGGCGATGCTGACATCGATGCTGGCCCGGTTCGGACCGGAAGTTCTGGCGGCTTACGGTATCGGTGCGCGACTGGAATTTCTCATCACCTCGATCGCGTTCTCCTGCGGCGTCGCCTCGGTGCCGATGGTCGGCATGGCGGTCGGCTCCGGTCAGATTTTCCGAGCACGCCGGGTCGCCTGGACCGGAGCCGCGATCTCCGCGCTCGGCGTCGGCGCGCTGGTCGCGCCGCTCGCGCTGTTTCCCGATCTGTGGACCGGCCTGTTCACCGACAATTTGCAGGTGCGAAAGGTCACCGGCGAATATCTGTGGATCGCCGGGCCGACCTTCTCGCTGCTGGCGGTCGGCATTTCGCTCTATTTCTCGTCACAGGGCGCGGCGAAAGTGCTCGGATCGGTTCTGGCCCAGACCGTCCGTCTGTCGGTGGTGATCTTCGGCGGCTGGTGGCTGATCTCGATGGGCGTCGGGTACATCTGGTTTTTCGTGCTGGCGGCCACAGCGATGGCGGCCTTCGGCCTGTTTACGGCCGCAACCATCCATTGGACACCGTGGAGCGCCGCCCTGAAGCCGGCCCGTTAGAGCATGATCCCGAAAAGTGGGAACCGGTTTTCGGAATAGATCATGCTCGAATAAAAAAAGGTTCTGGCGCAATCCTGCGATGCGCACCTCCTGTTTGCAGGCTTCCCTTGTTCCGTTAGAATCAAACCAATATGCGGATCGGCGCTGCGACGCGGCCATCGCAGTGCATCCGGAACCTGCCATGGTCAATCTCAAAGCGGCGAAATCCCAGGCGGCTTCACGCCAAACCGCCCCTGCGGCAGGCGATCCCGAACCGGAGGACCGGTCCCCCGTTCCGAAGAATCCGCTGCTCGACGATCCGATCCTGCCGCGACTGCTGAAGATGGCGACACCGAACACGCTCGCGCTCGGCGCCGGCATGGCGGTGGTGATCGCGGAGACCTCCTATATCGGCCGGCTCGGCATCGAGCCGCTGGCGGCGATGGCGCTGGTGTTTCCGTTCATCATGGTGACGATGACCATGTCCGGCGGCGCGATGGGCGGCGGCGTGACGTCGGCGATCGCACGTGCGCTCGGCGCGCGCGACGACGCCCGCGCATCGGCGCTGGCGATGCACGCATTGATGATCGGCATCTGTTTCGGCCTCACTTTCATGTTCGTGATGCTGGTATTCGGCCGCAATCTGCTGACGCTGCTCGGCGGGCGCGGACGGGTGCTGAGCGAGGCCATGTCCTATGTGCAGATTTTCTTCGGCGGCGCGATCATTCCTTGGATCATGCAGACCTTCGCCGCGATCCTGCGCGGCACCGGCAACATGAAGCTGCCCTCGGCGCTGGTGTTCTCCTCCGCCGGCATCCAGATCACGCTCGGCGGCGCGCTGGCGCTGGGGCTCGGACCGTTTCCGCAATTCGGCATGCGCGGCGTCGCCTCCGGCACGCTGATCGCGTTCTCGGTCAGCATTCTCGTCATGGGCTGGTTCCTGATGTCCGGAAACAGCCGCGTCAAACTGACCCTGAAAGGCTTCCGCTTTCATGGCGAGATGTTCTTCGACATCCTGAAGGTCGGCGCGATCTCGGTGTTCTCGCCGCTCCAATCGGTGCTGACCGTCACCATCCTGACGTCGATGCTGGCCCGCTTCGGCACCGAAGTCCTCGCCGGCTACGGCATCGGCACGCGGCTGGAATTCATGCTGACCTCGATCGCCTTCGCCATCGGCGTCAGCGCCACGCCGATGGTCGGCATGGCGATCGGCGCGAACCGCGTCGAGCGCGCGCGCCGCGTCGCCTGGACAGCGGCCGCCGTTTCGTTCGGCGTGCTCGGCGTGATCGGCACGCTGCTGTCGATCTTCCCGGAAATCTGGGTCGGCCTGTTCACCAACGATCCCGGCGTGCGGGCGGCGAGCAGCCGGTACTTGCACATTTCGAGCCCGACCTTGGGCTTCATCGGCCTCAACATGGCGCTCTATTTCTCCTCGCAGGGCGCGGCCAAGATCATCGGCCCGGTCCTCTCCCAGACGAGCCGGCTGGTGTTCGTCGTCCTTGGCGGACTATGGCTGACGCGCATCGACGCCTCGGAGACGGCGTTCTTCTTCCTCGCCGCCGCATCGATGGTTTTGCTCGGCCTGTCCTGCGCCTTCGCGGTGTGGACCACCTCCTGGGCACCGCGACCGGCAAAAGCCTGATCCCCGGTTCGCCGCATCGAAGCTATGAGAAATCATGGGGAGACGCGCCCTGCTTCGCCATTTTATATGATAGCAATAATATTTACTGACTTCATTTCTTTCGGAGCGGCAGGCAGGCTCATGACCGACAACACCGCAGAGGCGGCACCGAGACTGACGGCCGCACCACGAGCGCAGGCCGCCAATCCGGTTCTTGAAGGGCCAGTGCTGTCCGTGCTGATCCGTTTCGCCTTGCCCAACATGGTGTCGATGTCGGCCTCGACGCTGATCGTCATCGCCGAAACCAGTTACATCGGCCGGCTGGGCCTGGAGCCGCTGGCGGCGATCGCGCTGGTGTTTCCGTTCATCGTGCTGATGGGCATGATGTCGGCGGGCGCGATGGGCGGCGGCGTCTCCTCCGCCATCAGCCGCGCGCTCGGGGCGGGCGATGTCGAACGCGCCTCGACACTGGCGGGGCACGCGCTGGTGATCGGCCTTTGCGGCGGGCTGGTCTTCACCACGGTCCTGCTGACGTTCGGGCCGACCTTCTTCGCCCTGCTCGGCGGACAGGGACGCGTGCTGGAGGAAGCGACCGCCTTTTCCAACGTGCTGTTCTCCGGCGCGGTCGGTGTCTGGCTGACCAATACACTGGCGTCGATCCTGCGCGGCACCGGCAACATGAAGATGCCGTCCTCCACGCTGCTCGTCACGGCCGCATTGCAGATCGCCATCGGCGGAACGCTCGGCCTCGGCCTGTTCGGCGTGCCGCAATTCGGGATGCGCGGCGTCGCCTGCGGCCAGTTGATCGCCTACGCGCTCGCCGCGATCTTCCTGGCGTTTCTGCTGTTCAGCGGCAGGACACGCCTGCGCCTCGATCTCAGGACGTTCCGCCTGCAACGCGGCATGTTCTTCGACATTCTGAAGGTCGGGGCCATCGCCTGCCTTTCCCCGCTGCAATCGGTCGCCACCGTCCTGATCTTCACGCGCCTGCTCTCGCGCTATGGAACGGTGACGCTCGCCGGCTACGGCATCGGTGCCCGCCTCGAATTCATGCTGGTGCCGATCGCGGCCTCGATCGGCGTCGCCTCGGTGCCCATCGTCGGCATGAATGTCGGCGCGGGCAACATCGCGCGGGCGCGCAAGGTCGCATGGACGGCCGGCATTCTCGCCGCCTGCGTGGTCGGGTCGGTCGGCATCGTGCTGGCGATCGCGCCGGATCTGTGGGCCGCGCAGTTCACCAGCAACCCGCAGGTGCTGGAGGCGGCCCGGCAGTATTTCCATATGGCCGGTCCCGCTTTCGGCTTCCTCGGCCTGGCGCTCAGCCTCTATTTCTCCTCGCAAGGCTCCGGCAAGATTCTCGGCCCGGTGCTGGCGCAAAGCTGCCGGCTGATCGTGGTCGCCCTCGGCGGCTTCATTCTGCTGACGATCGATGCGCCGGGCTGGTCGCTGTTCCTGCTCGCGGCGGCGTCGATGGTGGTGTACGGTCTTGCCGCGATCGCATCCGTATGGTTCACCGAATGGGAGCCGTCGCGGCCCGCGCCCAAAAAAGCTTGAGACGCGGGTTCGAGAGACAGGCATCGCGATGCGCATTTTGGATTTCCGGAGACGTCTAGGCCATGCGCTACGGCAAGGAACACAAGCAGGAAACCCACAAGAAGGTGGTTGAGGCCGCCGCGCGGCGGTTTCGCAAGGACGGCATCGGCTCGACCGGCGTCGTCGACCTGATGGCCGATGTGGGGCTGACCCATGGCGGCTTCTATGCGCACTTCTCGTCGAAAGAGACGCTGGTGAAGGAGGCGCTGGCGACAGCGTCGATGAAAAGCCGCGCGCATCTGCAACGCCAGATCGACACCGCCCGCGCCGAAGGGCGCGATCCGCTCGAAGCGATCGTGCGCACCTATCTCACGACGCTGCATCGCGACCGTCCCGATCGCGGTTGCAGCGTGGCCGCGCTCGGCTCGGAGATCGCCCGCCACCCGCGCAAGACGCGCGAAGCCTTCACCGAAGGTCTGTCGCAAACGCTTCAGATCATCGCCAGCGCGCTGCCCGAGCATGTCGCCGACCGGCAGACGCGCGCCTATGCCGTGTTCTCGACGATGATCGGCGCGCTGCAATTGTCGCGCGCCATCAGCGACAGCGCCATGTCGCAATCCGTCATCGACGCCGGCATCGCCGCCGCGTTGCAGATCGGCAAAGGCTCCTAAAATTCATCATTGCCGGACAGAATTATGATTACAGCCGTCAGCCACCTTGCATTGGCCTCCGACACCCCGCGGCAGGCCGCCGACGACTACGCCGTCATTCTCGACCAGCGGCCTTCCGTCTACACGACGGAGGACGGCCAGCCGTTCTACCGGTTTCAACTGGCGAACATGGCGCTGGAGATTTCGCAAGCGACTGGCGGCGAAGCCGGCCTCATCGGCCTCGGCTTCGAGGCCGCCGATATTGAGGCCACCGCGCGAAAACTCGGCCGCCGCGGTCTTGGAATGGGGCCGGTCGTGCAACAGACCTATAAGGGGCAAGGCACCGGCGATCTGACGCGGCGCGCAGCATCGATCGAACTCGGCTCTACCCATGGCGCGCCGCTCCTGGTCGTCGAAACCGATTCTGCGCGCGACGCGCAAGCGATCTCGCAAGTGAGGTCGTCGGTCAGCGGCCTCGATCATGTCGTCATCCGCTGCCCGAATCCGGAGCGGGCGGTCGCGCTTTACGGCGGCCGGCTCGGTCTCGATTTCGCGCTGGACCGCACCAATGCCGATTGGGGATCGCGGCTGTTGTTCTTCGTCTGCGGCGGCGTGCGCGTCGAGATCGGCCATTCGCTGGCGAAGGGTGTCTCCGACCTGCCGGACCAGCTCTGGGGCGTCGCCTGGCGCGTCACCGACGCCGCCGATGCCCAGAGCCGGTTGCAGGCTGCCGGCCTCGACACGTCCGAGGCGAAGAAAGGCCGCAGGCCCGGAAGCAGCGTTCTCACCGTGCGCTCCGGCACCTGCAATGTGCCGACCATCATGCTCAGCGCCGTGCCGAAGGACGAGGCGGCCTGATATCAGGACGACTTCTGGTCGCTCGGGGCCTCGACGTAGAAGCCCGACATCGTGTCGACCCAGCACATGTGATCGTGCACCGCCTTGACGCCCGGAACGTTCTTCGCGGCGACGACGACGGCGTTGCGCTGGCGATCGTCGGTGATGACGCCGCTGAGGTCCACGATCCCGTCGCGAACCACCGCGTTGAGGCCCATCGGGCTCCACGGCTGGCTTTCGATCGCGTTCAGAATCTCCTTGCGGAGCGTATCGTCATCGGTGCTGGGCTGCGACGCGTCGCGCGCGAGATTGGCCACGGCCTGAAGCAGATTGGCGCGCGTGACGATGCCGATCAGATCGCCATTGCGCAGGACCGGAAGACGCTTGATGCCTTTCTGCTCCATGATCTGGACGATATCTTCCAGCGTAGCGTCCTCGGCGATCGTCACCGGATCGCGCGTCATCACGTCGCCGACGGTGCGCCCCTCTTCCTTGACGAATTCGGACGCCAGCTTGCCTGGGCCGACGAAAAACTCCAGCCAGCCGGAGCGGCGATGCCGCGTGCCGATCTCACCGCGGCGAAGGAAGTCGCCTTCGGACACAATCCCCACGAGATGGCCCTTGGCGTCGACAACCGGCAGGCCGCTCACCCGCTTCTCAAGCATCAGTTCGGCTGCCTTCGCGATCGGGGTGTCGATCCGCACGGTCGTCAGCCTGGGGGTCATAATCTGATAAGCACGCATGTTCCGTCCTCCAGTACCAAGCTCATTGAAGCGATTGCATGAACGAAAGAAGATCGTTGATCTGGTCCGCGTCGAGCTGGAACTCGGGCATGGTCGGATGCCCGGTGGAAATGCCCTCCGCGAACGCCTCCGCGAGACTTTCGATCGGATAACGTTTATGCAGTTCGCGAAACGGCGGCGCAAGCTTGAGCGGACTCGCCGTCACCTTGTCGATCGAATGGCAGCCCGCGCAGTTGGTTCGTGCGAAGAACTGTCCGCGCATTTCGGCCGGCGAAGCGCCGAGCGCCGGCGCTTGCATCACAGGCAGGCACAGGATCGCCACCAAAGTGGCAAGAAGACCGGCTCCGCGCCGGGGGCGACGCACGGCAGGAAGCGACGGCTGAGCGCAATGGCGAGCCGAAGTCATGGCAGTTTCGGCGGCGAGTGACGTCATGTCGCGGACTCTTCGTTCGATATGTCAGACATCGATTTAGTCCGGCCCGATCCTTTTGAAATTCGGATATTGTTCTTAAGGGCAATTCCTGAGCCGGCGGCGGCGGGCCGAACCACATGCACGGCTCCCCTGCGGGACGGCGAACGGCCTTACGCCCTTTCAGAAAATTTAGGATCGGACGCCGAGCGATCAAGCTTGCCGGCCGCCATGAACCCCGCGCGATCCGGATCGCCGATCGAGCCGCGACGGGCTTTATTGCCAGCTCTCGGCCGAGGGAGGCAGCACCCGCAGATGATCGACGACCGACTCGATGCCCGGAATCGCCTCGGCCGCAACGCGAACCGCGGTTTTCTCGGCCTCGCTGTAAACATATCCCCAGAGTTCGGCGCGTCTCTCGTCGATGGCGACATTGAACGGCCGGTTGGCCCAGGGCTGACCCTTGATGCTGTCGACGAAACGCTCGTGCATCGTACGATCGCTCTCGCTCCAATCGACGGTTTCATTGACGCTCGCCAAAGCACGCAGGAAATCGGCGCGGCTGACGATGCCGACCACTACGTCGCCCTTCAGGATCGGCACCCGCTTGACGCCGTGCTTTTCCATCAGATCGGCAATTTCGCGCAGCGGCGTCTCGGGCGCGGCCGTGATAACATCCCGCGTCATCACGTCGCGCGCGCGCTTTCCGTGGGATTTGATGAACTCCCTCGTCAGCGTATCGGACGACACGAACATCTCCGGCCACGCGGAATGCGTCTGTTCCGTCCCGGTTTCGACCCGTCGAAGCAGATCACCTTCGGAGATGATGCCCATCAGTCTCGCGTCGATTCCCATGACCACGAGCGCGCTGACCTTGTTGCTAATCATGGCGCGCGCGGCGAATTGAACCGGCATATCCGGGCCGATGGCGATCACGCCCCGAGCCATCACGTCCTGCGCCTGCATGCGAGTCTCCTCTGGTTGCAGGCCGAACCTAGCCCGATCTGCAGAGCAGGAATTGAGCGACGTCAAAGGTCTCAGGGTTTTCGCCGGACGTTTCGGCGAAGCTTCTCAGTCCTGGATGGGGGAGCCGTTGCCGTGCGCGTGCAGGCCCCTGCGCACCAGCGAGGCCCAGGCGTCTTCCGCCGTTTCAGCGAACTCGAACAGCTTCAGATCGAGCGGGGAAATCATCCCCTCCTCCGCCAGCGCTTCGAAGTTGATGATCCTGCGCCAGTAGCTTTCGTTGAACAGCACGATCGGCGCGGGCGGTGCCTTCTGCGTCTGCTGCAAGGTCAAGAGCTCGAACAATTCATCCAGCGTGCCATATCCGCCTGGAAAGACGGCGAGCGCATTGGCCCGCATCGCCAGATGCATCTTGCGCATGGCGAAGTAATGGAAACGGAAGCTCAACTCCGGCGTGATATAGGGGTTCGGCAACTGCTCGTGCGGCAGCGTGATGTTGAAGCCGACGCTCGGCGCATCGACATCCGCCGCGCCGCGATTGGCGGCTTCCATGATGCCGGGACCGCCGCCGGTGGCGATGACATTGTCACGCCACCTGTTCCTGGGGGCGAAAGCGCCGCCGCGCTCGGAGGCAAGCCGGCCGAATTCTCGCGCGATCGTGTAAAGCTCCGAACGCTGCTTCAATTTCGCGGCGACCTCTCGCTCGGCCTCGCTCTGCGCCGCGGCGGCCGCAGCCTCGGCCTGCTCGGGCGAGGGAATGCGCGCACTGCCGAACACGATGATGGTCGAGCGAATGCCCCAATCGCGAAGCGCAAGCTCGGCCTTGGCGTATTCAAGCGCAAAGCGGATCGAACGCATCTCGTCACGCAGCAAGAATTCCGTATCCTCCACGGCCAGTAGCGGGGTGCGCGAACCGCTTCGGGATGTCGGCTGGTTCATCCGGATATCGTCCCTTTCCAACGCAAGCAACTTGCATGTCGTCAATTCATCACGCCGGACGATCGCAAACAACAGCTCCCGACGAGATCCGGCCGACGGGATCTATGACCGAGCCCGGCAGATTCGCATAGATGGTCCGTTGAGGCGCTTTGGCGTCGCCGCCGACAAAGAAAGACCTCGCATGGCGCCGGCCATGCGAGGCTGCTTTTGATGGAATCAGGCCCGAAGTTTTTCCGGAGTTGTCGGAGCCGCTTCCCGCTTTTCGGAATTGGGCTCTAGCGCGACATCAAAACCGGCAATTCAGGCGTCGACAGGATGCTTCTGGTCGCGCCGCCGAGAACCATCTCGCGCAACCGCGAGTGACCATAGGCTCCCATCACCAGAAGATCGGCATCGCAGGAGCGCGCATACGATGTGATGACGCTGCCGACATCGCGCCCGGCCCTGTCGACGACATCCAGCACGGTCTCGATGCCATGCCGGGCCAGGTTCTTGGCGAGTTCGGTGGCGGACTGGTTGATATCGAAATCCTTGTCGTTCGATACGCTCAGAACGTAGACTCTCTTCGCCTTTTCAAGGAAGGGCAGAGCATCGGCCACGGCGCGCGTCGACGGCCGGCTGAAATCCCAGGCGACGACGACGGTCTCGAACGGGACTCTCTTCTTCCACTCGCGCGGCAGCAGCAGCGTCGGGCGACCGGAGCCGAAGATGATCGACTCCGCATACCAATCATCCAGGCCGTCTCCCGCCGGGACCGGCAGGATCGTCAGATCCTTGAGACGCGCATATTCCGCCAGCCGCTCGGGAATCTCCGCCGGATAGCACTTCTCGGAGAAGGTTTCGTGCTCCAGGCCGGCATTTCCGGCCGCTTTCTGAAAGGCGTCGAACAGCGCCGTGGCGTTGGCCGCGCTCTTGGCGGCTTCGGTCGCGGCCAGTGCGGGAATATTGATGATGCTGTCCGCAATGATCGAGCCGGGCACCTTGAATTTCGCTTCAAGCGCCGCGGCAGTGATCCGCGCATCGAATGTGCTGGCAATGGCGACCGCATCATCGATGGCGGACGCAGGCGACGGATTCGGATAGGTCGTCAATGCCAGAAGAATATCCCGGACCGCCATGTGTCTCTCCTCTCTCGCCAACGCTTTCGTTGCTGGAAAGGCTATGCCCGCCACATCCTTCGCGACATTCGGAGATTGTTCTTAAGGATAACTCCGTAGCTGATATTCAGGCTGAAGCAAGTGAAGCGCCTCCACCCCGATGAATGCACGCTCACCTCGCGCTTCATCGGCCTAAGCGCCCACCCAGGCCGCCTGCTTTCTCGGGAACGGCCGGAACGTCATCAGGATCAGCATGGCCGCGAGTCCCATGCCCCATGAGCCGACATACATCAGCACGTAGCTGCCGAAACGGTCGTAGATCATGCCGCCCACGAGCGGTCCGATCGACATACCGAGGCTGCCGGCCATCGCCGTCCCACCGATGATCGTGCCCATCATCTTCAGCGGGAAATTCTCGCGAATGATGAGGGCATAAAGGGGCATCGTGCCGGCATAGATGAAGCCGACCACCACCGCCACGGCATAGAAGCCATCAAGCTGGTCGACGAAGGCATAGGCGAGCACGCCGAACGCCTGCGCCATCAGACCGAGCACCAGCACGCGCTGCGCGCCGAAGCGATCGCCCGCAAGACCGAAGCCGAGGCGGCCGAACATGCCGGCGAGCCCCTCGACGCTGTAGATCGACACCGCGGCGATCATCGGGATGCCGCAGGTCACGGCATAGCTCACCGTGTGAAAGATCGGTCCGGAATGGGTGGCGCAGCAGAAGAAATTCGCCAGCATCAAGGTGATGAACTGCGGCGAGCGAATCGCCTCGGCCACCGTCATATCCGCCTGCAACTCGTCCGCCGTCATTTCGGCCTGTCCGCCCTCTAGCGCCGGCGGACTGCGGACGAGCAGTGCCGCGGGAATCATCAGCACGGCGGCGATGCCGGCGACGATCAGCATGGCGCTGCGCCAGTCATGGCCCGTCACCAGCCATGCCGCGAACGGCGCCATCGTCATCGGCGCCATGCCCATGCCAGCGGAAACAAGCGAGACGGCAAGCCCACGCTGCGTGTCGAACCAGCCGGTCACGCAGGCCATCATCGGCGCAAAGATCGCGGCCGTCGCCGCGCCGACCAGAACGCCGAACAGGAGCTGAAACGCGATCAGCGTTTCCGCCTGGCTTGCGAGCGCGAGGCTCCCGGCGAGCACGACCGACCCCGTCAGCACCACCGGGCGCGGCCCGAAGCGGTCTGAGAGATTGCCCCACGCCATGCTGGCTCCGGCCATGGCCAGGAAGCCGATCGTCATCGCCGTGGATATGCCGGTGACCGACCAGCCGGTCTCCTCCGACATCGGCCGCAGGAAGACGGGCAACGAGAACATGGCGCCGCCCGCGACGCAGCCCAGGAGTCCACCCGCCGCGACGATCACCCAGCGATAGGGATGGTTCATGATATTCTCCGACGGCATTCCATGGACCGCCCGCGCTTTTCGAACATCCGAACGGGAGGACCCGAAAGACGCACCTGTTCCGTGGACGCGGGGGCGCATTCTTCCGGCCTCACGTTGCGGCAGCGATCAGCCCTGCTGCGGCTTCCAGTCGGCCGACGGAATGACGTTGATCATCCAGGGAATGCCGAATTTATCGACGAGCCCGCCGAAGCCCGGCGACCAGAAGGTCTCGCCGAACGGCATCGCGATCTTGCCGCCTTCGGACAATTGGTCAAACCAGCGTTGGCCCTCGGCCTTGTCCTCGGTGTGCAGCGTGACGTCGAAGCCATTCTTCGGCTTGTCGATGTTGCTCGCCCACGCGACATCCATGTCGGCGCCAATCAGCGCCTGATCGCCGACGTCGAGCCAGCAATGCATCAGCCATGTCTTGTACTTCTCATCGGTGATCGGCATGCCGGGCGGCGCATCGCCATAGGGAATCGCCGCGCTGATTTTCCCGCCCAGGACCTTGGCGTAGAATTCGAACGCCTCACGGCACTGGCCCCGAAAGCTGAGGCTGGTCACGATCTTCATCATCGTCTCCTTCGTAATCCGGACTGCGGCTTGACGCCGTTCCACTACGTTGATATCAACTCAATTGACCAACGGATGTCAACCCACAACATGCGGACTCATCCCGACCTTACTTTCGAGACCACATTATTGGTGCGCGATACCTGTCTGTGCCTGCATGCGCAGAGGGTGGCGCGCGCGCTCGCGCGCCGGTTCGATGTCGCGCTGAAGCCGGTCGGCATCACCAGCGGACAGTTCTCTCTCCTGATGTCGCTCAACCGGCCGGAGCCGCCGAACCTCGGCAGCGTGGCGACTCTGCTGGCGATGGACAGGACGACCCTGACGGCCAATCTCAAACCGCTGGAGCGCCGCGGTCTTGTCAAAACGACAGCCGACCCGAAGGACAAGCGGGTGCGATTGTTGCGGCTGACGCCGGACGGCCGCGCGCTTCTCTCCAAGGCAATGCCGATCTGGCGGCATCAGCATGCGGAGATCGAGGCGACATTGTCGGACCCCGACCACCTGCGCTCCGAACTGAACCAGCTTTCCAGCGTTTAATTCTAGAGCGTAATCTGCCTGGGTCGAATCACTTTAGCCTTTGGCGCGCGGCCGGCTCACGGCGAGCGGTTGTTCGCGCTTGATATCCAGCGCGAACTTGTCGCCGCGATACCAGGCCGATCCGATGCTCACGATGCGCTTTTGCCGGTCGCACAGATTGTGCCGGATCTTGGCGACCGGAGCCGCAAACGGATAGCCGAGCAGCCGCGCGAACTCGTATCCTGCGGGCTCGACCGTGAGCGTCTGCCGCGACACCGACGCCTCGACCTCAACCATCTGACCGATCAGATGCACGATCCTGCGCTTGCTTTCGCGCCGCGCGGAAACGTCCTGAAAAATCTCGGTGGCGACATAGAACTCCGCCAGACAAAACGGCTCGCCGTCATACAGATGAAGTTTTCGCAGGAGTGTATAGTTCGGGAACGGCTCGCCTTCGTCATCGGGCAGGAGCGGCAGGCTTGCGCCGGGCGATTTTTCCAGAATGCGAATCTCGAAGGTCCCAGCCCCAGCCGTCACATCGTTGATCGCGCGGCGGATGGCGGAATTCACTTTTGCGCCGCTGCCGCGGACATGCGTGCCGCGGCCGCGTTCGCTGACGGTCAGTTTCTCCTGCGCGAGAATCGCCAGCGCCTGCCGCACGGTGATTTTGGCGAGGCCGTACTGGCGCGCCAGTTCCTCGACGGTCGGCAGGCGATGACCCACGGGCCATTCGCCGCTGACGATCCGCTGCCTCAACACGCTGGCGAGCTGGCTGTATCGGGATGTGCCCGCGCTTCCCTTGAATATGCTCTCGGCCGACGCCTCCTCTTGGCCGGCCCGCTGGTCAGCCTGCCGCGTCTTACGTGACCTGAGCATTGCCCCTCGTCAGTTTTGAAAACCTGCGGCTTCACGCGGAAGCAGCGCCTTTGGAACATTCACCGGCATGGACAACAGAATCTGGGCCATGGCCTTTCCCAGCGGGTCCAGCCGCAGCGACGCCATGCCGCCGCCGCCGAGCGCGTCTTCGCACAGGAAGTTTACGGCGTGAATCCCCGGTAGATCATATCTGGTTATCTTGCCTTTCACGAGATGGGCGAGAAAGCTTCGGACGCGATCCTCCGTGACTTCCCTGCGCAGCACGGCAAGCAGCTCCGGCGTCCGCGCGATCAGGCCGATATTGGACGTATCGCCCTTGTCGCCGCTGCGGCCGTAAGCGATCGCGATCAACGGGACCTCGACCGTCTCGCCTTCCGCCGCGGGCGGGGGTGCGGCGCTCCCGCTGCGGCCGGCGTCCGACGGAGCCGCGGCAACACCCGTGGGGATCGCGACATCGAACGCCTCGTTGCCGATGGTGACTGTCGGCTTCAGTTGCGTCTTGTCCAGCAGGAACGAAAACTGCTTGATCGATGGCGACGCTTTCGCGCGGCCGCCGCCCGATCCTGTCGTTCCCGGCGCAAAGCAGGTGCCGGCCGACGCGATCTCGCGCGCAAAAACGCCCAGCGCCCGCGCGCTCGGATGCCGCACGCTGAGGCGCAGGATTACCTCGCGCGCCCGCGCCGCATTGGCATGCGGGCCGAACAGCGACTCGGAGCCGACCACTTCGACATTGGTGTCGGTGTAGTCGCCGTAATTGTGCTCGGCGAAAATGCGCCTGGTTTTCTCCAGGATCGCCTCGGCGGTCCGCTTCGCCTTGTTGACGGCGTCGAAGCCGACGATGGTGAGCTGAACGCCGGAGCGATAGCCGTCGAGATAGGTCGTCGTCACCTTGTAATACGGCGTCGGTGCGCGGCCGCGCGCACCGCTCACCTCGACCTGATCCGGACCGGCCTGCGTCATCCGCACCTGCGTCAGATCGCAGACCACATCCGGCAGGATGTAGTTCGCGGGATCGCCGATCTCGTAGAGCAATTGCTCGCCGACCGTGGCAGGGCTGACCAGCCCGCCGGTTTCGGGCGGCTTGGTGAGAATGAAGCTGCCATCCGCGCGGCACTCGGCGATCGGATAGCCGATATTCCCCCAGTCCGGCACCTTGTCCCAGTCCGTGTGGATTCCGCCGGTGGCCTGGCAGCCGCATTCGAGAATGTGCCCGGCAAGCGAGCCCTGGGCCAGACGTTCATAGTCGTCCGTCGCCCAGCCGAACTCGTGCATCAGAATTCCGAGCGTCACCGCGCTGTCGACGCAGCGCCCGGTAATCACCACATCCGCGCCCTCATCAAGCGCGCGCTTGATCGGCAACGCGCCGAGATAGGCGTTGGCGCTCACCGGCTTTTCCGGCAGCGGCGTGCCCTTCTGGATCTCGCGAACGCTCGCGCGCAATTGCGGCAGCAGCGCCTCCACATCGTCGCCCTCGACGATGGCGATGCGGACATCAACACCCTGCTCCGCCGCGATCTCGGCGACGGCGGCAGCGCAGGCGCGCGGATTCATGCCGCCGGCATTGCTGACGACGCGAACGTTTTTCTCCTTCAACTCGCGCAACAAAGTGCGCATCGTCACCGTGACGAAATCGGTCGCGTAGCCGAAACGCTCGTCCTTGATCCGTGCCGAGGCGAGCACGGACATCGTCAACTCCGCCAGATAGTCGAAGACGAGATATTTGACATCGCCCTGCCGCAAGAGCTGCGGCGCACCGACCGAACTGTCGCCCCAGAACCCCGATGCTCCGCCGATCCGTACGGTCTTGTCCGCCATTGTTTCAGTCATGGCCCGCTCCCTTTTTCGCGAACAAAGTATTATTTGTCGCCAGTCCAAACCGGCTTGCGCTTCTCCTGGAACGCGCGCTTGCCTTCCTTGGCGTCGTCGGTCAGCGCCATCAGTCCGATCTGGCTTTCCACGAAGGAGAGCGATTCATCGAACGGCATCGATTTCATATATTTCATCGTGTACAGTCCGCGCCGGATCGCAGCCGGCGACTTGTCGACGATCCGCCCGACCAGCCATTCGACCTTTTCGCCGACATCGTCGGCAAGAGGATTGACGAAGCCCGCCTCATAGGCGCGCTCTGCGGTGATCGGCTCGCCGGTGATGCACATCTCGTTCAGGATCGCCTCCGGCACGCGATGCTGGAGGACCGCCATCACCTGCGCCGGGAAGATGCCGATCTTGACCTCGGGAAGTCCGAACAGCACGCCCTTGCGCGCCACCACCATCTCGCACATCGCCATCAGCCCCATGCCGCCCGCCATGCATGCGCCGTTGACCGCCGCGATCATCGGCACCGGGCTGCGGCGCGTTCGCCTCAGCAGGTCGGCAAAAGGCAGGAATGGATTCGAATAATCGAAAGTGAAGGATTTCGCGCTCTGCAAATCTGCGCCCGCGCAGAACGCCTTGTCGCCCTTGCCGGTGAGGACGATGGCGCGGATCGAACGATCCTCATCCGCACGGTTGAGACCTGCATTGATCCCCTCCAGCAAACCCGGACTTATCGAGTTGCGCCGCTCCTCGCGATTGATCGTCAGATACATGACGCCGCGGCGGACCTCGCACAGCAGATCACTCGACATGTCAGTTTCTCCCATGAATTTTGTAAGCGGCTTTCAAATTTTCAGCGTGGACCGGACGCGGCCGTGACGCCCGCTTTCAGCAGATCATCGATTTCCGATTTCGAATAGCCCGCCTCGGTGAGCACCTCGGCGCTGTGCTGGCCCAGCGCCGGCGCATGCGTCATGTTCGAAGGCGGCGTGCCGAACCATTCGCTCGGAACGGCCATCGTCCGGATGCGGCCGGCGATCGGATGATCGGTCTCGCCGAAGAAACCGATGTCGCCAAGGTGCTCGTCCTGCAAGAGCGATTCGAACGTGTGCATCGGGAACACCGGAATATCGGCGTCCTTCAGCAGTTCGGCCCATTCCGCCGTCGA
>JAWKWT010000009.1:0-226433 GCA_041397365.1 Xanthobacteraceae bacterium | reverse complement strand
CCTGGCTGGAGAACAGAAATCCTAACTCAAAATCGGGGGCGTTTCAGGGGTGCAGGTCATGTCTCCTGGGTGGAGAACAGAAATCCTAACTCAAAATCGGGGGCGTTTCCGCTGGTCAATGGGAGCTATCGAGGCCTGCTCGTTGAGAATGTGCTTGATTCAGATCAATAGGCCGCCGCGCGAAATACAATAATCTTAGTAACTGGGCCTGAATTCCAATCACATGTTGCTAGCGTCATGTTCTGGCGTATTTGCCTCGCAGAAGCAGATGTCTGCGAATGGGCCTTGTTCAAATGAGTAGCTCAAAGGATGTCGATAATGTCGGCCAATTTTGTCGACGGAGCAAATACAGGATCAGCTCGCCCGCGTTGGGCTCTTATTGTCGCCGTCGTCGCGGGTCTGTTTGGCATCGTGACAGTGCTATCGGGTGGACGCGCGCTCTTTCGTGATGAAGTCGCGCGTGCAGTAGTCGGCAACGCCGTTTCATTCGTGCTCTGGTTCAATTTTATCGCTGGTTTTCTCTACGTGATCGCCGGTATTGGCTTTGTTCTATGGCGACGATGGGTCGCGCACCTTTCGCTGGTCATCGCTACTGCAACTCTTGTCGTTTTCGCGGCGTTTGGCTGGCATATGGCCTCTGGCGGCGCCTTCGAAGTACGAACCGTGGGAGCCATGATATTGCGGAGTGGAATCTGGATCGCCATAGCAATTTCCGCATGCCGGGCACTGGGATGCTGGATTACGAAAAATGCCTAGTGGCCCGATGAAATCGGAAACGGACGGTGGCGCACGACGTTCGTGGCTCGCTGGTGTCGCACGTAGACGTTGGTTCAAGGTCGCGGTTGTAACAATCGTCATATTTGGTGCGGCTGCCGCAGCTGCTTTCATCTACACGAACCGCCCGATCACTATACAGGTTGCGACAATAGAGGAGAACGTGCCCGTCCGCGTATTCGGCCTTGGCACGGTCGAAGCCCGTGTTCTCTCGAAGATCGGGTTCGAGGTCGGAGCTACGCTCGTTGAACTCAACGTCGATCACGGCGATCGTGTGACAAAGGGACAGGTGCTAGCCCGCCTCAACATTGGCGAGCAAGAAGCGAAAGTCGCCAAGGCACGCGCCGCGCTGCTCATCTTGGAAGCCAATATCAAGAAGGCGGAGGCCAATCTTGAGAAGGCCCAAGCGATGTTGGGGCAAAAACAGGCGGCCAACCAGCGTAAGCAGGCTCTCGTCGGTCGTGACATCGTGTCCCAGCAGGTTGCGGAGGAGGCCGTCAGGGATGAGGCTGTGGCTAAAGCCGATGTTGCCGTAGCGCAGAGCGAAGCGGAGACCTCCAAAGCGCAACTGATCGATGGGCGGGCGCAGCTCCAGTTCGAGGAGACCATGCTGCGTCACCGGACGCTCGTAGCGCCATACGATGCATTGGTCACCGAGCGCCACAAAGAACTCGGCACCGTCATCAAGGCTGGCGATCCAATCTTCACGCTGATTGCGGCCAACAGCTATTGGGGTCTTGCTTATGTCGATGAGGCCCGCGCCGGCTTCATCCAGGAAGGCCAGCGGGTCGACGCCCGACTTCGCTCGCGTCCGCAGGATGCATTTACGGGTCGAGTGATGCGCATTGGTCTGGAGAGCGATCGCGTAAGCGAGGAGCGACGCGTCTACATTAAGGGTGACAATCCTCCACCGCGAATCTTTCTTGGTGAGCAGGCGGAGTTTTGGATAACCGTTGCGCAGCTTGACAAAGTCATGCTCGTTCCGGAAGCTGCAGTGCAAGGTTACAATGGCCGGGAAGGCCGGGTGTGGACCGTTGAATCCGGGCGCTTGCAGCGTCGTTTCATCAAATTCCGGCATCGTACTGAGGACGCGCGGCTCGAGATCATCGATGGGCTGCCCGCAGGGGCGCGCGTTGTATCACGCCTAGAAGACGGCTTCCATGAAGGCCGTTCAGTAAGAGTGATCGGGGCTCGAGCCAAGTGAATCTGGCCTATCGTGACATTCGGTACAATCTCGGCCGGTTCTTGCTGACATGTTTAGGGCTGGGGCTTTTGCTTGGTGTAGTTTTGGCGATGATCGGTATCTATCGTGGCCTTGTTGTCGAAGCTCTCACTATCGCGCGTGCGCCGGCCGTTGACCTTTGGGTGGTGGAAGCCAACACGCGCGGTCCGTTCGCAGAGGCTTCGCGCATTCCCGGTGACATTCGTGAGGCAATTGCCCGTATCGCTGGAGTTGTCGCCGCTGGCAGCATCACCTATCAGACCGTCGAAGCGCAGCATCAGGGCACGAAGTTGCGGCTCTACGTGATTGGATATGAACCAACGCGCCCGGGCGGCCCACCGGAAATTGTGCAGGGCCGGGCCATCGCCCGCAATCACTACGAAATGGTCGCCGACCGCACAGCCGGTCTGGAAACTGGTGACGAAATCCGGCTTGGTCGGAGCACCTTTACGGTCGTCGGGCTCACGCAACACCAAGTCAACTCCGGCGGCGACCCTGCCATCTACATCACTTTGCCTGACGCTCAGAAGCTGCAATTCGACCTCGCGCCCCCCGCACAACGCGTGCAGTTGGCCCGAGGTGCCGCTGCAGCAAGTCGCGATACGGTCAATGCCGTCGTAGCCCGGTTGCAGCCCAACGCATCGGCTAACGCTATCGCTGACACGGTCCAGCGCTGGAAGCACCTGTCTGCAATCACTCAGGAGGCGCAGGAAGCCATTCTGTCGCGGTCACTGGTCGATCGGGCGAGACGCCAGATCGGTCTCTTCACATCACTTCTGCTCGTCGTCTCTGCAGTTATCATCGCGCTCATTATCTACACGATGACGATGGAGAAGCTGAAACAGATTGCGACTCTGAAGCTTATTGGTGCTTCTGACCGAACCATCATTGGCATGATCGTGCAGCAAGCCCTGGCGCTGGGCCTCACTGGCTTCTCGATTGGCGTGGCCCTTATTGTCAACATCAAGGACTACTTTCCTCGTCGTGTCGTGCTAGAGCCCGACAACGTGTTGATCCTTGGATTTATCGTTTTTGTGGTGTGTCTGTTGTCAAGTGGCCTCGGTGTGCGTGCCGCCCTCAGAGTCGACCCGGCCATGGCGCTTGGAGGTTGACATGCTAACTCCAAGCGAAGACACGCCACTTGTGCGGCTCGATCGAATCTCCAAACATTTCGGTGAAGGAGAAACCCGAGTCGATGCGCTCAGGGACGTTTCGCTTAAGGTCTATCCCCGGCAGCTCATCGCGCTTCTTGGCCCATCCGGCTCCGGCAAGACGACGCTGCTGAACGTCATCGGCTGCATTCTCGACCCGTCATCAGGGATGATGGAACTAGACGGCGAACTGGTCATCCAAGATGGACGTTGGCAGCGCAGCGATCTGCGTCGTCTGCGACTTGATAAGATCGGGTTCATCTTCCAGTTTCACAACTTGCTGCCTTTCCTAAACGTGACCGACAATGTCGCTATTGTTCTACAATTGGCGGGTGTCGATTGGGCCGACGCGCGTAAGCGGGCGGTCGAGCTCCTCGACTATTTGGAAGTGGGCCACCGCAAAGACGCGATGCCGGCCAATCTTTCTGGCGGTGAAGGGCAGCGTGTTGCCATTGCACGCGCGCTTGCGAACCGGCCGCGCATCATTCTTGCAGACGAGCCAACCGCTGCACTCGACTCGAAGCGAGCGGAGATTGTGATGGATCTTCTCCGCAAGCTCGCCATCGAACAGGACGCTGCCATCATTGCCGTCACCCATGATGAGAAGATTTTCGATCGCTTCGATCACATCTTCCAATTACGTGACGGAAGACTTGAAGATAGTGGTGATGGACCGAGTATCTCAATGGATATGGCTCAAGCGTAGACAGGAGTACCCAATAGCGATGATTCAATCGATAGGGATTGGAGTCGAGCACTAGAGATGTGACCACGTTGTCAAGTTAATCGCTTGTCTCGAGACATTTTTCAGTGAGACATCGCGCGACGAGACAAATACGGCTTGGATGGACGGTGTCTGGTTCTTCGACTAGCCGCACAAGAACGGTCTGCTCCTGACGATGAAGCCGGTGGTGCTGGTCGAAAGGGCGATCCGTAATTCGTCCAAGAGCGCGACATCGTACCGATCTATTCGGCGGATCTGGCAGCAATCTTGATTGCTGCTGAACATGCTCTGAGGCGCTGCGCACGGCTGATCGAACAAGAATGGCGAGTGTGCCGCGCCCGCGCCGCTCCGACAACGTGCCCAGTGCAACGCCTTCGGCAGTATGTAGTGATGGGTCTTATAGCAATTCAAAAAGTCGGACCGACACTTGCAGCCGGCATGGCGGAAACGCGGAGTGGCTCGACCGTCAAGCGAGAGCAGGCCTTTGTTTTGAAATCTATTCAAGCCACGCCGATTATTACCTCAAGCCCGATTGAATTTGACGTGCTCCCCGTAGTTCCTGCCACTGATAAGTTTGGTCCATTGATCGGATGAAGTGCACCCCAAAACTAGGCCAGCCATTGCTGGAATTTTCCGGGGTTAAGGCTCATGGCGGCGGGGGCGCCGATGAGCCATTCAACAGCGTAATCGGCGCCTTGTTGCCGATTGCGCTATGTGGCCGGACCTCGTTGTAGTCTCTGCGCCAATCCTCCATTTTCATGCGGGCGTCGTCAAGGCTCATGAACCAGTGCGTGTTCAGGCATTCGGCCCGGAGCTTCCCGTTGAACGACTCGATGAAGCTATTGTCCGTTGGCTTGCCAGGCCGAGAGAAGTCGAGAATGACGTCGCGTTGATAGGCCCACAGATCGAGGTCGCGCGAGATGAACTCTGATCCCTGATCGACACGAATGGCCTTCGGGTATCCGGCGATCTTGCAGACACGCTCAAGCGTCTGGACGACATCCTCCCCGCGATAGCTGAACCGTGCATCGACGGCCGGTGAGAACCGCGGTTAAGTATCGAGGATCGTCAGCACACAATCTTGCGGCCGGTGGCGAGTTGATCGTGAACGAAGTCCATCGCCCACGTCTCGTTGACTTGACGCGCATCGGTGCGGCCTTCCCGCAGCTTGGCCTTCACGCGTCGCTTGGGCGTCTTGTTACGCAATTGCAGGCCTAACTCGCGGTAGAGACGATAGACGCGCTTGATATTGGCTGTCCAGCCATCACGGCCCAGCAACACATGGACGCGGCGGTATCCGTATCGCACGCGTGTCTCGCAGATGTTCTTGATCTGAAGTTTGAGAGCGGCCTGATCGCTGCGCTTCGACTTGTAGACATAAAGCGAGCGATCGATCCGAAGAGTCGCGCGGGCTTTCCTGATCGACACCTTCCACTCACTTCGCAGCTTGTCGACAAGTTCGCGTTTGCGACCAGGCCTCAGAGCTTTTTTGACAGAACGTCCTGGAGCATGGCCTTGTCCAACGACAGGTCAGCGACGATCCGCTTCAGCTTGGCATTCTCATCCTCCAACTGGCGAAGCCGCTTCATCTCCGAGGGCATCAGCCCCGCGTACTTCTTGCGCCAGTTATAAAACGTGGCCTCGCTGATCCCGGCTTTGCGACAGACCTCCGCAACTGCCGTTCCGTCCTCCGCCTGCTTCAACACGAACGCGATTTGCGCTTCACTGAACTTCGATGCCTTCACGGAACTCTCCTCGTCCCACTGCGGGGATCATAAGTGGAAAATTCCAGTTCAGATTGGCCGAATTTGCGGGGAGCACGTCACGTTTTACAAGTGACGTTCGCGCTGCCGTGGCATGGAAATCTCCGAAGGTCGCGGTCGGTCCGTGTTATACGTAGCGATATAAGCTTACGCTATCTGTCATTCTCCTCAAGCTCTCATTGTCTGGCCTGCTGCCGGTTTCGTGAATACCGAGATAAGGAGCGACACCGCGCTGGAGAGTAGGAATGCAGAGACGGAAATTCAGCCGCTAGTTCAAGCTCAAGGCAGTGAGACCGATGAGGGGCATTCTCCATGGGATGAATTCTCTATGCACCCGATAAGATCATATTCCATGGTCGCGTCAGAGATCACCCTGTTCTAATAATCATTGGAGAGGGTGCTCCAGTGTCCCACGAAGGAGGAAACAGTTTGCCAGACTGGATCAGGCAGTTTCCGGGATTGTCCCGTCTAGATCCCATGGTCCGCGATGTGCTGATCCGCAAGAGTGCCGTTGTCGCTCTCCCGGAGGGCACGGTCATCTTCGGACCGGGCAAATCACCCGAAAACCTTCTTCTGTTGCTCGAAGGCCGTGTCAGGGTGCAGCAGGTGTCTGAAGGGGGCGCGAAATCGTCCTTTACCGTGTCGAGGCAGGGCAAAGCTGCGTATTGACCACTGCCTGCATGCTGGCTCATGAGGATTATTCAGCCGAAGGCATCGCGGAAACGGATGTGCGCGCTGTGGCGATCCCGCGCGCTGTCTTCGACGACCTGGTCTCGCAGTCTGTCACGTTCCGAAATTTCATCTTCACCGCCTATTCCAGGCGGATCACCGATCTGTTTCAGGTGATAGAAGACATCGCCTTTCAGCGTGTTGATATCCGGCTGGCGCAGAAGTTGATCGATTTGGAGCGCGGCACCCGGCAGATCAGGGCCACGCATCAGCAGATGGCAGCCGAATTGGGCACCGCGCGCGAGGTCGTCTCGCGCCAGTTGGGCGAGTTCCAGCGGCGGGGCTGGATCCGGCAGTCGCGTGGAACGATCGAACTGCTAGACCTCGTTGGGCTGGGTCGGCTCGCAGACCTGGATGCTGGTTAGCGCCGTTCGGGGCTGGCGAGAAGCCAGAGGAAATGCCCGATGACCGGCGCACCCTGTTTGAACGACGCTCGAAGCCTTCGCCATTGTTCCCGGCATGGGCGGTGGCGCAACAGGGGGCAGACGTCCATCTTCGGAGTGTCCGGGCAGCGGCTGTTCCTCATCCGCGGCCATCCCCGGCAGGTATGCAGCCCTTTTTCTCGTTCGGTGACATCGTCACTGAACGGCGGGTCGAACGGGCCTAGTCAGAGCGCATGTTCAACGGGGGATCAGGACCATGATTGCCAATGTAGGAAGTCTGGATCGCGTGCTTCGCTTCGTCCTCGGCGTGGCGTTGATTGCGGCCGCGCTGCTGAGCGGTTGGGCCGTCTTCGACGGCGTTGCGCTGAAGTACGGCGCCGTCGCCGTGGGTCTCGTGATGCTGGCAACAGCCGCGTTCAGGTTCTGCCCGCTTTACACCGTGCTGGGGGTCAAGACATGCCGGAACTGATTGTCATTGAAACAATTTTCACGCCCTGGGCATCGCTGGCGGGGGCGTGCTGATCGGGCTGGCTGCGGTCCTGCTGATGCTGACGCTAGGCCGGATCATGGGCGCGACCGGCCTTCTAGCCGGCATCCTGACGCCGTCCGCGCATCCTGATACCGGCTGGCGCCTTGCCCTTTTGGCCGGAATGATCAGCGGCCCGCTGGCCGTCCTGGCAGTCACCGGACAGATGCCCGCGGTCGACGTGCCGGTGTCTGTGCCGATGCTGCTGGTGGGTGGTCTGCTAGTCGGAATAGGCGCCACCTATGGATCGGGCTGCACCTCGGGGCATGGGGTCTGCGGCATGGCGAGGTTGTCGCCCCGGTCCATCGCAGCGACGGCGGCCTTCATGCTCACCACCGGACTGACCGTCTTTGTCATCCGCCACGTTCTGGGGGGCTGAGCCATGCGTCTTGTTTCAACCTATCTCGCCGGCCTGATCTTTGGCGTCGGCATCGCCATCTCCGGCATGGCCAACCCGGCCAAGGTGCTCAACTTCTTCGATGTCGCGGGCACCTGGGATCCGAGCCTCGCCTTTGTCATGGGCGGCGCTGTCGTGGTTGCCTTCATCGGCTACCGCTTTGTGTTGTGCAGGCCCGCACCAATCATGGACGCGAGGTTCCACCTGCCCGACAATCCGCGCATCGATGCGCGCCTGCTCGGCGGCTCGGCCCTTTTCGGCGTGGGCTGGGGCATCGCCGGCTTTTGCCCGGGCGGTGCGCTGCCTGCCCTTGGAACGGGCCGGATCGAAGTCTTTGCCTTCGTGGCCGCTTTGATCGCCGGAATCTTTGCGGCCAAGGGGCTGATGGCTTTGACCCATGCCCGAACCGCACGTCTGCTTCGCCGTGAATCCTGAGACGAAAGGACCAGCATCATGACCCACTATCCGATCGACATGTCGACGAAGCCGCAGGTCGAGGCGTTCTTCGACCCGGCGACCAACACCATCAGCTATGTCGTCAAGGATCCGTCCTCAAATGCCTGTGCCGTGATCGATTCCGTCATGGACATCGACTATGCGGCCGGCCGGATCACCTACGACCATGCCGACGCCATCATTGACTACATCCGCAGTAACGATCTGAAGCTGGAGTGGATCATCGAAACCCACGTCCACGCCGATCACCTCTCCGCCGCGCCGTATATCCAGAACGCCCTGGGCGGCAAGATCGGCATCGGCGACAAGATCATGATCGTGCAGGACACCTTCGGGAAGATCTTCAACGAAGGCACCGAGTTCCAGCGCGACGGCAGCCAGTTCGACGCGCTGTTCGCCGATGGCGATACCTACATGGTGGGCAACATGCAGGCCGTGGCGATCTACACGCCCGGCCACACGCCCGCCTGCATGGTGCATGTCATGGGCGACGCGGCCTTCGTGGGCGACACCCTGTTCATGCCCGATGGCGGGTCGGCCCGCGCCGATTTCCCCGGCGGCGATGCGGCGACGCTCTACGACAGCATCCAGAAGGTTCTGGCCTTGCCGGACGCGATGCGCCTGTTCATGTGCCACGACTACGGCCCCAACGGTCGCGACATCCAGTGGAAGACCACGGTGGCCGCCGAAAAGGAGCACAACATCCATGTCGGGAACAGGGCCACCAAGGAGCAGTTCGTGAAGTTCCGCACGGAACGCGATGCAACGCTGGCGATGCCGAAACTCATCATCCCGTCGCTCCAGGTGAACATGCGCGCGGGCGAGGTGCCGACCGACAAGGACGGCCGTCCGATGCTCAAGGTGCCGGTCAACGGGCTCTGAACCCAGACAATCCAGACAAGGAGACGACGATGCGCAACATCAATCACGTGACGCCGGAATTCGCGGTCAGTCCGCAGATCACGGCCGAGCAACTCGCACAGCTCAAGGCGGCCGGCTTTTCGACAGTGATCTGCAACCGGCCTGACCATGAGGAGCCGGGCCAGCCAACCTTTGCCGAAATCAGGGCCGCCGCCGAAAAAGTGGGGCTGAAGGCGCACCACATTCCCATCAAGCCGGGACAAGCGACAAGCGAAGACGTGGCGACTTTCGACACGGCTGTCACCACGGCCCAGGGCAAGGTTCTCGCCTATTGCCGCACGGGCGGAAGGGCGCAAAGCCTCTTTTCCGCAACGAAGGGCTGACCTCGGATTTGCGCCTTCGAAATAAGGCGTGGCGACAGCGGCCCACCTGAAGCCTGACGAAGCAGAATTGAACTGTGCCATGAACGTCACATCGCTCGCCCGCTATCTTCCGATCCTGCAATGGGGACGGACCTATGACCGACATGCCCTGACGGGCGACTTGCTGGCGGCGGTCATCGTGACAATCATGTTGATCCCGCAGTCGCTCGCCTATG
The DNA here is from genome assembly GCA_041397365.1 of Xanthobacteraceae bacterium. Lineage (GTDB taxonomy): Bacteria > Pseudomonadota > Alphaproteobacteria > Rhizobiales > Xanthobacteraceae > P52-10. The sequence goes on along the minus strand of JAWKWT010000009.1, from coordinate 216,849 downwards.
CGATGCTTGCCGGATTGCCGCCCGAGGCCGGGCTCTATGCCTCGATCGTGCCGATCATCCTCTACGCGATCTTCGGCACGAGCCGGGCGCTGGCGGTAGGGCCGGTGGCCGTGGTTTCGCTGATGACGGCCGCGGCGATCGGAGAGGTCGCCGCCCAGGGCACCGCGGGCTATGCCGTTGCTGCCTTGACCTTGGCAGCGCTGTCCGGCGCGATCCTGATTGCGATGGGCCTGCTGAAGCTGGGTTTTCTTGCCAACTTCCTCTCGCATCCCGTCATCTCGGGCTTCATCACCGCATCCGGCATCCTTATCGCGACCAGCCAGATCAAGCACGTTCTGGGCATCAGCGCGGGCGGCGATACCCTGCCGCAAATGGCGATTTCGCTTGCCGGAAACCTGTCTGCTACGAAATGGATCACGCTGGTGATCGGGACCGGCGCCACCGGCTTTCTGTTCTGGGTGCGCAGGGGACTGAAACCGCTACTGAGCAGAATCGGACTTGGGCCGAGGCTAGCTGATATGGTCACCAAGGCCGGACCGGTGCTCGCCGTCTTAGTGACGACTGTGGCGGTCTGGGGTCTAGGGTTGGATGCACAGGGGTCCGGATCGTAGGTGTGGTGCCGCAAGGCGCTTCCGCCGCTTACAGTGCCGTCGTTTTCGCCCGATCTGATCGGCCTTCTACTGCGCCCGCGCTGCTGATCTCGGTCATAGGCTTCGTGGAATCAGTGTCCGTGGCGCAGACGCTCGCCGCCAAGAAGCGCCAGCGGATCGACCCGAACCAGGAACTGATCGGTCTTGGAGCGGCGAACCTCGGAGCGGCACTCACTGAGGGGGCTACCCGGTCACAGGAGGCTTTGCCCGGTCGGTCGTCAACTTCGATGCGGGAGCCGAAACACCTGCCGCAGGGATCTTTACAGCCCTTGGCCTGACCATTGCGGCCATTGCGCTGACCCCGCTGATCTATTTCCTGCCGACAGCCACCCTAGCCGCCACGATCATCGTGGCTGTACTGTCGCTGGTTGATTTTTCGATCTTGAAGCGCAGCTGGACCTATTCGAAGGCGGATTTCACTGCCGTTGCCGCCACCATACTGCTGACACTCGGTCTGGGGGTGGAAACAGGCGTTTCGGCTGGGGTGGTCCTGTCCATCCCTGCTGCATCTCTACAAATCGTCCCGCCCGCATATTGCAGAGGTAGGTCTTGTTCCGGGCACGCAGCATTTCCGCAACATCCACCGCCACAGCGTTCTCACCTATCCGACCCTCCTGACCATCCGCATCGACGAAAGCCTCTACTTCGCCAACGCGCGCTTTCTAGAGGATTATATTGCAGATCGCGTCGCTACGGATCGCCCCATCAGGAACGTGGTGCTGATGTGCTCGGCCATCAACGAGATCGACATGAGCGCGTTGGAAAGCCTTGAAGCGATTAACCATCGCCTCGACACGATGGACGTCAAGCTGCATCTATCGGAAGTGAAGGGACCCGTGATGGACCGGCTGAAGAAATCCCATTTCCTCGGTGCGTTGACCGGTCAGGTGTTCCTGTCGCAATACGACGCAATGCGGGCCCTTGCGCCCGAACAGGCATTGAGCTGAGGATCGCTGCGGCGGCGGGTCATGTCTGCAACCAAAGGCTCCGTAGTCATCCATGCCGGCCTTCTCACGCACATAGATTCAGCGACTCACTGATGCCCCGGCGTGCGACGGACGTTGACCAGACAGACACTTGCACCAACCGACGAAGTTCGCTCTGAGAATGAAAGTCGGCACTGATTGAGTCCGACAAAGTCACCCCGTCTTTCGGCGTATCGTGCCGACCAATTCGGTCGCGTCCGCAAGCGTGTTCATGATCGTTCCGTACTTCTGCAGATTACGGATCAGCAGGTGCAAACGCGCGTGGGTTTCGTCGGTATACAGCACGATCTCATAGTCGATCCTCACCATTTTCGGAGGGGTGTCTTGTCTGACACGTGCAGCGAAGCTTGGATTTCGCGAAGATCGAAGTTCAGCAGGGGAATGACGCGCTCTGCCCCTTTTCAGAATACAGTCTGCAAGACGTGCTAGCAGCATTTCGGCCGGGTTGAACGCATCCGCGAGTCCCGCCATGTCGGTATCAAGACCGATGCGTGCTTTTTTGCAGGTCGCTTCGGATCCGTGGCTTTTAACCGGAGTGTTTTTCCTGGCGAGCCTGAGCGATCGCGTCGCATTTTTGTCCACGGGGTCCCGAAAAGAAAGGGTGCCTGAACTTTAGAGAAGGCGGACTCAGCCCGTTGGCAAGACCTGCTGTGTAGTGATGTGATTGTCGGTGTTGGCTTCCCTAGGCGAGCTTCGGTGAGCGGCCATAAAAAAGGTCAGGCGAACTGCCTGACCTTTTTTGGTTTTATGCCTTCGCAGTGCCAGTACATCCGTGGTCAAAGGAAAGCAGATACCGATTTAGGCAGCTTGCAGGTTGCAAGCCGACATTTCTGCCCGACTTGCTGTCGCGCTCCATGTCGTAGGTAATCTTCTGGCCTTCGACGATTTCGCGCATTCCGGCGCGCTCGACGGCAGAGATGTGAACGAAGGCGTCAGCGCCGCCGTTGTCAGGCTGAATGAAGCCGAAGCCTTTTGTAGAATTGAACCATTTAACTGTGCCAGTGGTCATGATGAACCCTTTCATAGCAGCATAAAGGACCGGAACGCAGGAGCGTTGCGGATGACGATAACGATGTTTAAAGGGAGGGTTCGTTCAAGGCGCGGTGCCAGACGCGCAATAAGCAAAGCTCAGCAAGAAAATATCGATTACCATCAGTAGGGGGTGCTGGTGGTGGTGTCAACTTTTCCTTCCACCAATCGTTCAGCGAGCTGAAATTGCCTGGTGCTCTTTAAGGAGATCTGACATGGCCGACCGCAAGCCGCTGCCGACGCATCTGAAGCTGGTCAAAGGCGCTGCCCGGCCGCACCGTTGTCGCTGACGATCATCCGCGGGTGACCTGAGCCCCAATTTTCATCCAGCGAATGGGAGAGTCCCGGCGTCATTTGAAGTGCACCCCAAAACTAGGCCAGCCAGCGCTGGAATTTTCCGGGGCTATGGCTCATGTCGGCGGGGGCGCCGATGAGCCATTCAACAGCGATATCGGCGCCTTGTTGCCGATTGCGCTATGCGGCTGGACCTCGTTGTAGTCTCTTCGCCAATCCTCCATTTTCAATCGGGCGTCGTCAAGGCTCATGAACCAGTGCGTGTTCAGGCATTCGGCCCGGAGCTTCCCGTTGAACGACTCGATGAAGCTATTGTCCGTTGGCTTGCCAGGCCGAGAGAAGTCGAGAATAGAGGTCGCGTTGATAGGCCCACAGATCGAGGTCGCGCGAGATGAACTCTTGATCCCTGATCGACACGAATGGCCTTCGAGTATCCGACGATCTTGCAGACACGCTCAAGCTGTCTGGACGACATCCTCCCCGCGATAGCTGAACCGTGCATCGACGGCCGGTGAGAACCGCGAGTAAGTATCGCCGATCGTCAGCACACGAATCTTGCGGCCGGTGGCGAGTTGATCGTGAACGAAGGCCATCGCCCACGTCTCGTTGACTTGACGCGCATGGGTGCGGCCTTCCCGCAGCTTGGCCTTCACGCGTCGCTTGGGAGTCTTCCGGCGGGCTGAGGCTGGGTCACCCAATCAGTACCAGAGCAATCCGGCGAACGTGCCGACCCAAGCGGCCAGTGCAACAAGAACAAGACCGGGCACCACACGCAGAGCGAAAGCCCAACCACCCGCGGTCGCGGCCATGATTATCTTGCTCAGCGTGTTGGAAGTCAGGCCCGCGATGATCGGAATGATGGCCTCCTCGGGCAGGATCTTTCCTGATGCCACTAGCGACGCCACCGAGATCGCCGCCGCATGTGTATCGACCAGTCCGGCAACCACCGCCGCGAGCAGGACGCCGGCGTTGCCGAACCGATCTTGCAGACCTGCCGAGATGACCAGGATGACCGCAAGGATCGAGCCAAAGGCAAGTGCGGTCTTCAGGCTGAAGGCGCCTCCGGCAGGTATTGTGTCGCTGCCCTGAGTGCGCGCGGCCAAGAGTGTCAAAGCAGCGCCATAGGCAACGGCGGCGCCCCCGCAAGGATTAGAGGCCCCGACACGCTGGAGAGGGTTGAGATACTCGTCGTTCCCACAACGAGTGCCATCTGGGCGATCGTGGCGACCGTCGACAAGACGGCGCCAGCGACACAGGCCGGTAGCAGATCCTTGGACTTGCTCGCCCGTGCCCCCATTGCCGCGATAGTTGCGGTGCTGGAGATGAAGCCGGAAATGGCCCCCGCAAGCGGCAGTCCGAATCGTGCACCGAACAACTGGATGGCGACATGGCCTGCAGCGCTGATCGCCATGACCAGCACGATCACGATCCAGATCGAGTGGGGGTTGAGGGCCAGATAAGGACCCATCTGACTGTTCGGGACCAAGGGCAGGACGACGAGCGTCGCTGCGGCGAAGATCAGCGCGTCATCCAGTTCGTCTTTCGAAATCACCGTGATGACGAGGTTATGCAACCAGGCCTTCGCGTACAGAAGCACCGTCACCGCGACGGCAATCGCAGCGGCGGTCTGTGGTGCCTGCATGCACATGCCGCCCAGAAGTGCCGTTAGTACGAGAACGATTTCGGTGGTCAGGCCGGATCCTGAGCCCGACTGCGTCCGTAGGAAACTGCGGCCATTACGGCAACGCTGGCGGTCAGGACCGAAAGAAGAAGAGCCTCGCCGATACTGAATGCAACGGCACCCGCAATCGAGGTAATCGTGAACGTCCGGATGCCTGCGGGGAACGTGCCGGACCTTCTCCTTTCGCCGCTCTCGTTCAGCGCCAATCAATGCGCCAACCGCGAATGCGATGACGAAGTTCAGAATGGGAGAGCTTGGGATCAACGCATCTTTCATGAGAGTCGACGTGGCACTTGTCCAGGATCAAGGACTACAACTTGCGAGGCCTAATTGTATTGATATGATTCACCTGAACTCCGCCAGCAAGATCGGTTGGATGGGACCGGTGTCGCAGGTGGGGGCCACAAGCTTCACCCAGACAGACCAGTCTTTCTGTAGTTCGGTTGAACTCAAGTTCGGTGCTACCATGTCACACCTGCACATCCACCCTGAGTCTCACCTCGTCTCCCGCATTGGCTGGCTGCGGGCAGCGGTGCTAGGGGCCAACGACGGGATCGTCTCAACGGCCAGCCTGATCGTCGGGGTCGCAGCGGCGGGATCAGGGCGGCCCGAGGTGCTGGTCGCGGGGCTGGCCGGGCTGGTGGCGGGGGCGATGTCGATGGCGGCGGGCGAATATGTCTCTGTCAGTTCGCAGTCCGACACCGAACAGGCAGACCTTGCCCGTGAGCGCGCCGAACTTGCCACGCAGCCCGAGTTCGAACGCGAGGAGTTGGCCCGGATCTACATCGAGCGGGGCGTGTCGCCCGATCTGGCGCATCAGGTGGCCGACCAGCTGATGGCGAAGGATGCGCTTGGCGCCCATGCCCGCGACGAGCTTGGCATATCCGAGGTGACGACGGCGCGCCCGATCCAGGCGGCGCTGACCTCGGCTGCGACCTTCGCCGTGGGTGCGGCACTTCCGCTGGTCATTGTTCTGCTGTTGCCGGTGTCCGTGTTGATCGTTGGCGTCTCGGGGGCATCGCTCCTGTTCCTCGCGATCCTGGGCGCGGTCGGAGCGCGCGCTGGGGGTGCTAAGGTCGGAAGGGCTACTTTGCGCGTCACCTTTTGGGGGGCCTTGGCCATGGCCCTGACCGCCGGGATCGGAGCCTTGTTCGGTGTGGCAGCTTGACGGGGCCCTGTCGTCCCCGGCTCGGGCAACAACAATCGACAGGTCACTCGGCATCGCCGCGGCTGCGGTCCTGCTCCTTAGCTTCGTCAACATTGAAAACGAAGTCGTTGAAGGCGATGTGGGGTGACCTTCGGCGCCCTTCTGGCGGGGGTCTAGCCCACGATGACCGGCAAGGTCCATCTAGTCCATCTGGTCATTCTGGCGCTCATCCTTACTTTGCCGGTGGGGTGCAGCCGCGTGGATATTGGCGTTCACTGGCCTAGCGACGCCCTGGCCGGATGAGCAGCTGATGTGTCCTGGGCGCTCCTGTGTTCGCTGGCGATGGCGCGACTTCAGAACGCTGGCCGGATCGAGCCGGCGAACGGGCACAAAGGGGCCGGACTGATGACCGGAGCTACCGACACTGCCGACCAAATCGCGGTCCGGTCAGAAAGAGGAATCGAATGACCGGCATGCCTGCTCCTTGGCGCGTGGCGCTTGACGTTTGGCAGGCCCAGAACGGTCGCCCAGGTGGCCTCACGAGGCGCCGCAAACAGCGCCTGGCCGATCTGGTGGCTTTTGCAAGGGACCGGAATCGCTGACGACGATCACCTAGTCCTCGTCTTTCCGGTTGGCTGTCACGCCCATCCAGCGCGGTGAAGCTTAAAGGGCATTATCGAATACGTTGATCATTACCTGTTTGAGGACGGCGTCCGAGACGATTGCGATGTCGAAGCCGCATGTATCGAAATAGTCGGTCGAGGGGGGGCTGCTGCGCTCCACTCCTCGACAAGCTCGCCAAGAAACTCGTTGACGGTCGTTCGGACCGTGCCTTCGCCGCGCGTCGCGCCAGACGACGTCAGTATCGCTGAGACGATCGCCTTGCAGCGGTCGAGCTGGCCCAACATGTCCCGGAGCTCTTCGGCAATCGCGGGATCGGAATTGAACATCGGCATCTGCTGCCAGTCGCTCAGAATGACCAATACGGTCGATAGCGGCGTGCCAAGCTCATGCGCGGCTCCGGAGGCCAGAAGGCCCATACGGACGATGTGATCCTCTTCGGCCGATTGCGCGTCGCGCGCGCGAAGATTGCGCTGAATTCGCGTGATGAAGAGGACCAGAAGGCTGATGCCCTCGGAGATGAAGCGACTTCGCCAGCTGGAGGATGAGAATGCCAAGCTGAAGCGGATCGTCGCTGACCTTTCCTTGGACAAAGCCATGCTACAAGACGTTCTATCAAAAAAGTTCTGAGGCCTGGTCGCAAACGCGAACTTGTCGACAAGCTGCGAAGTGAGTGGAAGGTGTCGATCAGGAAAGCCCGCGCGACTCTTCGGATCGATCGCTCGCTTTATGTCTACAAGTCGAAGCGCAGCGATCAGGCCGCTCTCAAACTTCAGATCAAGAACATCTGCGAGACACGCGTGCGATACGGATACCGCCGCGTCCATGTGTTGCTGGGCCGTGATGGCTGGACAGCCAATATCAAGCGCGTCTATCGTCTCTACCGCGAGTTAGGCCTGCAATTGCGTAACAAGACGCCCAAGCGACGCGTGAAGGCCAAGCTGCGGGAAGGCCGCACCGATGCGCGTCAAGTCAACGAGACGTGGGCGATGGACTTCGTTCACGATCAACTCGCCACCGGCCGCAAGATTCGTGTGCTGACGATCCTCGATACTTAACCGCGGTTCTCACCGGCCGTCGATGCACGGTTCAGCTATCGCGGGGAGGATGTCGTCCAGACGCTTGAGCGTGTCTGCAAGATCGCCGGATACCCGAAGGCCATTCGTGTCGATCAGGGATCAGAGTTCATCTCGCGCGACCTCGATCTGTGGGCCTATCAACGCGACGTCATTCTCGACTTCTCTCGGCCTGGCAAGCCAACGGACAATAGCTTCATCGAGTCGTTCAACGGGAAGCTCCGGGCCGAATGCCTGAACACGCACTGGTTCATGAGCCTTGACGACGCCCGCATGAAAATGGAGGATTGGCGCAGAGACTACAACGAGGTCCGGCCACATAGCGCAATCGGCAACAAGGCGCCGATTACGCTGTTGAATGGCTCATCGGCGCCCCCGCCGCCATGAGCCTTAACCCCGGAAAATTCCAGCGCTGGCTGGCCTAATTTTGGGGTGCACTTCACCGATCAATGGACCCAACTTATCAGTGGCAGGAACTACGGGGGGCACGTCAGCCGCGCCTACGGTCCGAAGCTGTCGCGGGCGATGCGGGGCTAGATTTGTCGTGTTGGCCGCGAGAATCAGAGAAGGTGTGTTGGCGGTACCTCTCCCTCCGCCAGCGAACTTCCGTAGCGGGTTCTCCCCGCGATCCATTGGGACTAGGAATATCGCTGCTATCGCAGCTGTTTTGGGCCTCGAGTCCGTACCGGGTCCTTTTACAGTCGTCGATTTTCCTTCTCCAAATGCCGCGCTTCTCCGAAGCTCTGTACTGCACCGTCTGAGTGCGGAATTTTTTCTTCTTCAAAATAAGAACTTACGGGATTCAAATTTGCCAAGGTTCGAATTCCGCTCGCCGCAGCAACGTCGAAGTCCGACCTGCACCCAGTTTCATTGACACCGGCTTAAGCTCCAGCCTTCTACTCGAACTGCATAGGGCTCAGATGTCCAATCGTCGAATGCATGCGCTTTGGACTTTAGAAACGCTCGATGTAGTCAAACAGGTCAACCCTTGCCTCGTCACGTGTTCGATCGACCTTCCGTGCAATTCTCTCCGTGTTGAGCGAGGAGAAGAAGCTCTCCATCGAAGCATTGTCCGAGATGTTTGCCTGACCAGCTCATCGGACAGATGCCGCCCCGATCCGCCATCAGACGCTGGAACTGATCGCTGGCATATTGGCTGCCGCGATTGGAGTGGTGTGCAACAAGGCGTCGGTTGCTGCGACGCATTGCTTAAGAAGAAAATTGGTGACTGTCGGAGGAGAGGCGATACTCTATTTGACAGCAAGGCGGGGGGCTGACGCTTGAACGAAAAGGTAACTGAAGCCGAGAAGGCTGCCGAACGCTTCGAAGAGCTCCTGAACTATGTGAATGCGCTTGTGAAGCTCGATGAGCGAGTCCCGCATCGATTGAGCCAACATAAACTTCCGGATGGCTCATCTTTCGTCGTGCATGAACACGAACTCGAAACTGCCTGGTCACGCTGAACAAGGTGGACGATGAAGGACCGGTCTGGCTGCGTATTCAGCGGTTGCAGCGTACGGCGTCCTCAATCGTGCCTGAAAATCTCGAAGCATGGGTCATTGGGTCGATGATCCTGTTGAACTCCAACCTTGAACGAAGCGGTGCACGAGCGCATTTCGCAATCGGCCAAGGACGAGTTGATTACTGCCGGCCGACTCCGCGCCGAAGATTGCTCTGCAGTAGACTCAATTGAGCTCAACGTAGCGTCCGCCAAGCAAGCGGAGCCGCTGTTTGATGTCTTTTACCGATTGGAGGACCGGCCGGAGACGGAGGCGGCGGCGTCCCGGTACATTGACGGCACGTGGACAACGTGGGCGGGGAGAGAACTGCCTCGCAGGCAGTCGATCTACGCATACCAAAAGCTGTTCGATCTGGCACAGCGGCTTTCACAATCAGGTGCATCCGAGTCGATCGAGGTCATTTGGGCGATTGGTCACGCCAAGTGGCGCAGGAACGGTATCGAGATTGACTTGCCGTTGATCGAGCTGGGCGTCGAGCTTGAGGTGTCCGACGACAAAGGCGCGGACGTGCTGATCCGGCCCCGCCATGTCTCGCCGAACGTTAGTTTGCGCGCCTTCGACAACCTCGCCGAAGACCAGGTTCAGTTGGCCGAGCAAGCTTGCCAACAGGCACTATTAATCGTCGAGCGGGATGAGCCCGATGGGATGTCCCCATTCCGCCCAGAATCTTTTGCTTCCGTGTTGAAGCGCTGCGGGGGGCAGCTCGACAACGATTTTGAATACCTGCCTGAATCGCGCCGCGGTCTGGCACGTAACCTGGCGCCGCCTGAACCAACGGGCGAGAATCTGCTGTTGAATGATCGATGGGTCGTCTACGCCCGCCGACGTTCCATGAACGCGGTGCTGCGTGACATCGTGCGCTTGAAGAACGAGGTTGCGCCGGAGGAAGGGGCTGTCGCAGAGATCACCGGCGCCGCGCGTACGCTGATCTTGGGAGCGCGCGACGAGCCCGTTGGTGTGTTCGAACCGCTCGGGCCAAAGATCACAAGTAATCTCGCTCCGGAAACGGTATCGGAGCCGATTGATCCCGAGCATGGCGATCTGTTTTTCCCAAAGGCGTTCAACGAAGATCAGGTCCAGATTATCCGTCGGTTGGAGAAAGCCGATGGGATCGTGGTGCAAGGCCCACCCGGCACGGGTAAGACGCACACCATCGCCAACATCATCAGCCACATGCTGGCAACGGGCAAGCGCGTGCTGGTGGTGTCGCACGGGGAAACCGCGTTGCGTGTGGTGCGCGAGCATTTGCCCGAAGGCATTCGGGATCTGGCGATCAGCGTCACCACCTCAGAGAGGGAAGGGGCAAAGCAAATCGAGAAGGCGGTGCAGCTGATGCTGGAGGTCGTCAACCGCGTCACCGCAAATATGCCCAAGCAGCGTGCGTTGGTTGCCGAGCTCTCAAGGAAGATCATCGTAGCCCGGCAGCGCATCAAATTCTTGGACGACCAAATCGAGAAGGTGGCCGAAGTGCACCTTAAGCATGTGCCCGGTACCGAGCTGACCACCTTCGACCTCGCCAAGCAGCTTGCGGAGAGCAAGGAGCGGTTGGGATGGTTTGTGGACCGTCCCACAAAGTCTTTTGCCGATGCCGGTCTTAGCAACGAAGTGATCGCGAGGCTGAAAGCCGCACGCCGCGCAATCGGCGCTGATTTGGATTATCTCGGCAAAGCGCTGCCTGAAGTTGCGATCCTACCATCGGCCGCAGAATTAGCGAGCTGGCACTTGGATCTGCGTGAGGCAAGCGAGCTATCGGCCGTCATTTCCGACTATGATCAGCAGGTCAAAAAGGTTTTGGCGCATCTTGGCCCCGTGAGGGCCGGCGAGTTGGCGTCGACACTGGAGATGCTGGCGCAGAGCCTGCGCGCAAACGCTTCCGAGCCTTGGGCGGCCGAATTGGTCCGTCGGTACATGGCCCGTGATGAACGGATGCGCAAAGCCAACCCGGTGCTGTTCGATTTTGTCAACGCGGTGCGCGATCACTTGCGCAGCAACCAGCCGTTCTTCGCCCGACCGGTCAGTTGCCCCGCCAGCGCGATGGCGGACCCGACTGCATCGGTCTGGACAGCGTTGTGCGAAGGCAAGAATCCCTTTGGAATGTTGGCGTTTGGAAACCGGGCCCATAAGCCGCACTTCGATCAAGTGAGGGTAGCGGGTCGGGCGCCTGCGGCACCGGAAGATTGGCAACACGCCTTCAAGTACGTTCAGTTGCGCCGGCGGATGCCCGAATTGCGCGCGCGCTGGCATGCGCTACGCGGGTTGTTGGCTTTTCCTTCCTCGGTCGACTTTTCCGAGGACTCGATCGCTGAGCTTGACACCTTGCTGGTCCAGCTTGAGAGTTTGAGTAGTGATATCCCCAACCGACTCGCAACGGTTCAGAACGCGTTGCACGATGCTCTACGCGACAGGACCGCAGCGACCAAGCTCACCGCCGACCAATCGGTCATCGAGGGATTGTCGGATGCCCTCTCAAGGTCGGTGCGCGCAGCCCGACTGAGCGAGATCAAAGATCGCATCAAAGCGCTTCGCGCGACATTGATGGAAGATGGTCTTCGCTGCGTCGCCGACGCTCAACGTATCGTTGATGAGGATTTGGGTGCATCGACCCTGACCGCCGAGGATCTCGAGCAGCGGTGGGCGACGCTCCGCGAAGAGTTTGTGCGCTTGCATCACCTGGCGCCGTATTTCACCGATCTTGTTTCCGGCGCGCACTTGGTGGCCGCTGGCGGAGCGCCACTCTGGTCCGAGCGGCTGCTATCGATCCTGACGGAGGAGGGGGCAGATCCTTGTCTGCCAGGCGACCACGAAGCGGCATGGGGGCATGGGGTTGCTCAATGGGCTATCTTGAGTCGACCGTTCGGTCCGTCGCCTTGAGCAGCTGCACCGCGAACGGGCTGATACCGAGCGGCGCTTGCGTGAAACTTTTGCCGAACTCGTGAAACAGCAGACATTCTATAACTTGTCGGCCTTAATGACCAATGCCCACAAGACAGCGCTCGGCATCTTTGCCAATATCGTCAATCGCATTGGTGCTGGCACCGGCAGCCGCGCCGTGCTGTTCCGCCGCGACGCGCGCGAGGCGATGGAGAACTGTTACGATGCGGTGCCCTGCTGGATTATGCCGGCGTGGCGTGTGTCCGAACAATTGCCCTCAAAGCTGAACAGCTTCGACCTGGTGATTTTGGATGAGGCATCGCAGTCGGATGCCAAGGATTTACCGGCAATTTTGCGCGGCAAGAAGCTGTTGGTGGTCGGCGACGACAAGCAGGTCAGCCCAACTGCCGCATTCGTGTCGCTCGCCAACATCCGGCGGCTGCGCAACAACCATCTGCGGAATTTGCCTTACCGCACGCAGATCGAGCCGGGTGGTTCACTTTACGATCTTGCCAAGGTGATGTTCCCCGGCAATTTTGTTATGCTGAAGGAGCACTTCCGCTGCGTCGAGCCGATCATCCGCTTCTCGACTAGATTCTACACCCAGCCGTTGATTCCTTTGCGCGTACCAACCGCCAGCGAGCGGATGGATCCGCCGCTGATCGATATCTTTGTGCGTGATGGACGAAGAAGAGGCAAGACCAAGATCAATCCACGCGAAGCGGAGGTCATTGTCGATGAGATCGCCGCGCTGCTCGACGATCCAGCGCAGGCGATTGTCGCTGGATCGGGACGACCCCGGACGATCGGCGTGATCTCGCTAATCGGCGCACCACAAGCCGCGCTGATCCAGCGGCAGCTCCTTGAACGCCTCGGCGAAGAAACGTTCATCCGCCATCAGATCGTATGCGGTGACAGCGCCGCTCTGCAGGGCAACGAGCGAGATATCGTATTTTTATCGATGATCGCCGATCCGCATAGCAAGCAGTCGCAAACGGCACAACAGTATGCGCAGCGTTTCAATGTCGCGCTCTCTCGCGCCCGCGATCGGATGTATCTGGTCCGCTCGGTCGCGCTCGAACACCTGAATCCCAACGATTTGAAAGCCAAGGTGATCCAGCACTTCCGGGAGCCGATGCCGACATCAGCCGATCGATCCGGCAACCTCCTTGAGCTCTGCGAGTCGGGTTTTGAGCGCGATATGTTCAATCAGCTTTCCTCGCGCGGCTACAAGGTGACCCCCCAAGTTGGTTCTCAGGGGTACTTTATCGATCTCGTTGTCGAAGGTGAGGGCGGGCGGCGCCTAGCGATTGAATGTGATGGCGATGCCTATCACGGTCCTGAGCGCTGGCACGATGATATGCGCCGTCAGCGGACGCTGGAACGCGTGGGCTGGACTTTCTGGCGATGCTTTGGGTCGGATTTCACACTAGATACCGAAGCGGTGGTGGGCGACCTCGTTGCGACTCTTCAGCGTATGGAAATCGAACCGATCGGTGCTCAGCAATCTGCGTACGCGTATACCGAGCACCGCGAGGTCGGTGACGAGTTGCTACCTGAAGAGTCACGCGAAGACAGGGAGCAGGACTCCGCGGTTGATATACCTTCAGGACCTGCACCTAAAACTGTGTTTGGTATCGGTGATCGTGTGGTTGTTCGGCTATCGGACGCCGAAAGTGAGAGAACGCTCAGTTTTGAGATTATCTCGGGTCCTGACGATATGGAAAATGGGGTCTTGAATATCGATTCTACGTTCGTACGTGCGTTGGCCTCGATAGAGCACGATGAAGAAATGACGGTCACCTTAGATGGGGTGGAAACTAATCTCTTTTTTGTTCGTCACGAGTTGGCCGCGGCTACAGCCGACGCGTTTGGCGATGAGGTGAGACGTGCTCCCCAATTTCCTGTCGGTCATAGGTTAGGCCCGGCTTCATTCTGACCTTCCACGGAGGGTCGGTTTGCGAATGCTGACGGCGCTAAGCTGCCAAGGTTCGAATGGGGTCTGACAGTATTGCAGTCGGCCCGCGAGGCTTCGACGATCCCGCGTGCCTTTCTGCCGCAAGCTGGCGCAGCAGCCGTACTCGATGTCCGTCGATGCGGGGCAGCGGCCCGTCTATTTTATTGGAGACCTCGAATTGCGCGGCCAACTTGCCGAGGCTTTTCCCGCAATCGCCTTCCGGTCGACGCCTTGCGACATACGGGTTCTTCGACACCTGGCGGACGGCTTTGGCATTGAAAGTGCGACGCCATCCGCGATATCGCTCGACCTGGAGTCTGAGAAAGCCAAAGTCGGCGAGGCAGCAGACAAAGCTGCAGGGCTTTGCAGTTTGCTCGCTAACGGAAATAAGTAAACATCGCTGCCACATTATTTGTCTGGCGACGTACAGTTGATAACACTTTGCCTTAATAATTTTTTTTAATGCGACCCAACTCTGCTTGCCGAGCAAGTCGAGTCGTGAGACCGTTTGTGAAAAGCCCCTGAAGGCGCATGGGCACCAGAGAAGCGCCCGGCACAATAAAAAACAGTCACCCTAAAAAGCAGACCACGGGAGGGATCGATGAGCTTTTCCTATTCGACGATTGCAATTGCAGTTGCCGGCGTCGCGCTGTTTTCAGGCGACGCCTTTGCGCAGCGGAAGATCGTATACTCGCATACTCTTTCCAGCATTCATCCCGTTCAGACGAGAGGCCTGGAGCCTTACTTCAAGACGGTTGAAAAGGAGACGGGCGGATCGCTCAAGTTTGAAATCTTTCCAGGTGGGGCTCTCGCCAACGGCAAGGCGGCGCTCAAGTCGTTAGGAACCGGCGCATTCGATATGGGACTTCTGGCGGATGTCTACTCACCGACAGATGTGCCCGTCAGCACCTCACTCAGCGATTTGGCGGTGTGGGGAGAAGATGCCCGCATCATGACAGGCGCGGTCAACCAGATGCTTGTCGTCGACAGCCCCGAACTGCAGGGCGATTACCGCAAGAACAACATTATCGCATTCGCCAGCTATTCGCTGACGCCGTATTACTTCATGTGCAACAAGGCCGAGATTAAAACGCTGGCGGATGTCAAAGGCAAGAAAGTTCGCGCGACGGGATCGATGGGAGCGTTGGTTGCGGGACTTGGCGGCGTTCCCGTCAATCTGACGAGTTCGGAAATCTACGAAGGCATGCAGCGAGGTCAGCTTGATTGCGCCCTCGGCCCGATTCCGTGGCTCAAGACATACACGCTGTGGGAAGTCGCTCATACGGTCACGGACCGATCCTTGGGCACGTACCATGGCACCAACATCATCAACATGAACATCGATACGTGGAAGAAGCTCAGCGACAAGGAGCGACAGGCGATGCTGGTTCCGCTTCCCCACGTTGTGCGTGCGATGGCCGAAGGTTACGAGGCCGACGATGAAAATGTGAAGAAGGAGGCGCTCGCGAAGGGCGTCAAGTTCATCAAGCCGGACGCAAGTTTGGGGGGCGGCGTGGACAAGTTTCGGTCCGGCGAAGTCGCGCGCGTTGCCGCGCGTGCCAAGTCGCGCGGTGTCAAGGATCCGGAAAAGCTTCAGGCGAAATTCCGCACCGCCGTCGACAAGTGGACAAAGATCGTCAGGGAGATCGGAGACGGTCAATGGGACAAGGCGCAGTGGGACAAATATGAGGCGAAGTTAAAGGAAGAGATCTACGACAAGGCGAAGCTGTTCGATCTCAAGAGCTGACGGACGGCTCGCCATGTTCGAACGAGTTCTGGAAAAAGTGTCGGCGGCGCTGCTGCTTGTCGGTGGCGCTGCCGCAACGATCATGATGCTGCATATCGGTGCGGATATCATCGGAAAATCATTCTTCGACAAGCCGGTCCCGGCGACGCTCGAAATCGTCGCCTGGTACTACATGATCGCGACCATCTATCTACCGATTGCTTACGTTCAATTTCACCGGAAACACCTGACTGTCGAATTGTTCACGCAAAATCTCGAACCCAGGAAGATGGCCTGGGTCGAAGGCGTAACGTCGATCCTGGCGTTTCTTTATATCGGCACGCTGTTCGTCCTCTCCTTCAACACGGCTGTCCATGAAACAATGTTGGGCGAGGCGCAGGATGCCACCTATTTCGATCTTCCCGTGTGGCCATCAAGGTGGCTTCTTCCGATTCCGCTTTTTGTGATGCTCCTTGTCATCGTCCACCAGGGGTGGAGCGATTTTCGCCATGCGCTGACGGGGCAAACAGGGCGAGTGGATTCGGGCCACGCTGCCGCGGTTTGAAGTCTGGAGACATTCATGTCGAATCTTGCTGTTGCCGCGACAGTCATTGTCGTCGCGCTATTTCTCATGGCCATTCGGGTGCCGATCGGTATTGCCCTTGGAAGTGTGTCCTTGATCGGACTCATGTGGGTTCGTGGTGTGGAATCCGCGCTTGGCGTTTTTGGCGATTTGCCGTTTGAGTTCGGCGCCAACTGGTCCCTATCGGCCGTGCCGATGTTCGTTCTCATGGGGGCCGTTGCCTTCCATACAGGCCTGACGTCGAGTCTTTTCAGTTGTGCGCGGCTTTGGTTGAGCCGCCTGCCTGGCGGCCTCGCGGTTGCGACCAACTTTGCGTCTGCTGGTTTTGCGGCGGCATCGGGGTCGAGCCTGGCGACCGCGGCTGCCATGGGTCGCCTCGCGATCCCCGAAATGCTGAAGATGAATTACGACAAAGCGCTCGCCACGGGCGTCGTCGCCGCGGCCGGGACGCTGGGCTCATTGATCCCGCCCAGTATCTTGTTCGTCATCTACGGCTGGTTCACGGAAACCTCGATCGGAGCATTGCTGCTGGCCGGCGTATTTCCCGGGCTGCTGACGGCTTTTGTATATGCTGCCATGATCATCGGCCGCTGCCTTGTCTGGCCCGAGCTCGCCCCGCCGGTCGAGGACAATCCGACGCTGTCGGAAAAAATCCGATCGTTGAAGGAGGTCTGGCCGATTCCGCTGCTGGTCCTGGGAGTGATCGGCGGAATATACAGTGGCTTCACGACGGCGACAGAGGCTGCGGCGCTCGGCGCGATCTTTGCCATCATTATCGGCATCCTTCGTCGTACCATGTCGTTGTCGGTCATGAAGACGAGCCTGATTGAGACGCTCGAAAGCACTGCAAGCATTTTCTTCGTCGCAATCGGCGCGTTGATGCTCACGCGCCTGCTGGCGTTCTGCGGCCTTCCGGCATTTATGGCCTCCGCGGTATCTGCCTGGTCGCTTGATCCCCTGATGCTCGTGCTCGGCGTTTCGATTGTCTATCTGATCCTCGGATGCTTCTTGGACCCTCTCGGTCTGCTGCTGCTTACGCTGCCGGTCTTCCATCCGATGTTCGTCGCCTTGAAAGTCGATATGATTTGGGTCGGTGTCATCATCGTGAAGTACATCGAGATCGGCTTGCTGACGCCGCCGGTCGGATTGAACGTCTATGTGGTGAAAGGTGTCGTCGGCGATACAGTGCCGATTACGACGATCTTCAAGGGTGTCGGCTGGTTTATCGCTGCGGAGGTGATCATCATGTCGATCCTGATTTCGTTTCCTGAAATCTCAACTTGGCTTCCGTCGAAGCTGAACTAATCCTTCTGCTTTGAAAGCGAGCCGACTCAGCCCTCAGCAGGGCAGATTCTGTGAGGGCTCGAATCCTGCTCGCGCACCAACGTGTCTACAAACGCCTGAATCGGGACTGCTTCCCTGTTGCGCGAAGCCCGTTGGGTGCGGGTTCAAGCGTTGGTCGACAGTAACCTAAATCTCGCCTTGGACCTCTCGGATCTTATTCCCTTCTGTTGGCTGCGCTGCCAATTTCGCCTGGCATGAATGGGGCGCGACTAGCTTTCTGTGACGATCCTAATGAAAGGCATAGTTTAGCCGAGTTGCCAAACACCGGAGCCTTGGATGAGATGGCCGCTGCGAAGCTCTTCCGTGAACCGGCGGAATCTCATTCGCGGCGAGCAATCCGCACGGCAATGGTCGCTGCCGCAGTCCGATTCTCGACCCCGAGTTTTGCGTAAATCTGTTCAAGGTGTTTGTCTATCGTGCGCGGGCTGAGACCAAGAATCTGCGCAATATCGCGGTTGGTCTTGCCCTTGCTCAACCAAGACAGAACTTCTGTCTCTCGAACCGTCAGGCCCAATTCCTTGAGATGATCGCTCGCGGCCGTGGATTTGGCTTCGATCGTCAGACGTAAGAGAAATTCGCTAGGAGCAAGTTTTCCAAGATAGTTCAGATGTAACTTATTCCCCTGTATTTGCCAGTCCGTGAACAGAGGTGCCACTTGCGACTGCTCGCTCTTGAAAACCCATTCCATCTGCTGTGCTGGTAGAACAATTAGGTCCTGCTCGAGAGTGGTCTGCTGCGCATCGAGGAGACGTTGCGCCTCCGGCGTCGCCCAAAGCAGCTCTCCTTTGACGTTGACGGCAAACAGATAGCGCTCGGCAGCATCGAGCGCCGCACGCGTACTGTTGGCGATGCGGGCATTGGCCAAATGGACCCGAATGCGCGCGAGCATTTCCGGAATCGCAATCGGCTTTGTGACGTAATCGACGCCACCGGCTTCCAGCCCCTTTACGATGTGCTCGGTTTCGCTCAGGCCGGTCATAAAGATCACCGGCGCGTTGGCGACCGAGGTTTCGCGTTTCAGCCTGCGGCAAGTCTCGAATCCGTCGATGCCGGGCATGATGGCGTCGAGCAGCACGATGTTTGGCCGGATCTGCTGCGCAATGCGGATCGCCGCATTGCCGTCCAGCGCAACCATCACTGTCATGCCCGCTGCATCGAGCGCATCGGTGAGCATGCGCAGTGTTTCGGGGGAATCGTCGACGACTAAGGCGATGTCGCGTGTTTCAGTGTTCATGGACGCGGAGTGCCTTCAGCGCAGTCATGAGCTGGTGTAGATCGAACCGGTCCACCAGCGCCCGCGCATGCGAAACAAACGGCGAGAAATCAGGATGCTGACGCAGGATATCGTCGAGCCTTTGCTGGATCGCTTTGACGTGACCGACCCGGCCGAGTCGGATGAGTTCGTCGAGATATTCAGGCGGAAGGCGAAAGCTCCCGAGATTCCAGCGGCTCGCCGGTTTCCTGCATGTCCGTTTCATGTTGCCAGTCGATCCGCAGCAACTGGCCGACCGATTGGAGTACGCGCGGAATATCGATCGGCTTCATGACATAGCCGTCGTGATATGTCTTGGCCAGCGATTGTCCATGTACTTCGAGCGCGCTGGCCGAAAGCATCAGAATGCGCGCTTTATGCTGACCGGCTTCGCGTAAGGCTTGCGCGAGCGACCATCCGTCCATTTGGGGCATTGAGATGTCCAGGATGAACAGATCGGGTTGGCAGTGCCGCGCCAATGCGAGACATTCCTCGCCGTTGGTCGCGCTGAGCAGAATAAAGCCGAGCGGGCTCAAAATCTGTTGCAGCAAGTCGCGATGAAGCGGATCGTCGTCGGTGATGAGGATGGTTTTGCGCGGGCCGTCATAGCCGGTGATTTTTGCTGTCATGGGCGCCAGCCGGGTTGGGTTGCTAACCTCCGAAAGCAAAATCTTCAGTCGGAAGGCGCTGCCCTCGCCGAGTGTGCTCGTCACCTGAATGTCGCCGCCCATCACCCCCGACAGAAGTTTGCTGATCGTCAGTCCAAGTCCGGTTCCCGTCTGCGGTTGCGCGACATGGGTTACGCCGCGCTCGAACGGTTCGAAAATGCGTTCAAGGTCGTTCTCGGGAATGCCGGGTCCGGTGTCGACGATCTCGAATTCGGCGACCGGACTACGGTAATGGACCGTGAATTTAACGCTGCCGCTGTCGGTGAACTTGATTGCGTTGGACAGGAGGTTGATAAGCACCTGGCGCAGCCGCTTCTCGTCCGCGTAGACGATCGGCGGCAGCACCTCCGGCCGATTGAAATCGAACGAGATCCTTTGGCTTGCGATTGCAGGCGAAACATGCCGACAAGCTGGTCGAGGAACTCATTGAAGTGCACTTCATCGCGCGACAGATAGAGTCGGCCGGCCTCGATCTTGGAAATATCCAGAATGCCGTCGATCAGCCCGGACAGGTGATCGGCACTGCGCCGGACGACGCGCACCTGATCGCGCGGCTTCGGTTCGATCGTCGCGTCCTGTTCCAGAAGTTGCGCGTAGCCGCTGATGGCATTGAGCGGTGAGCGCAGTTCGTGGCTGAGGCCGACGACATAGCGGCTTTTGGCTAGGTTGGCGGATTCCGCCACCTCCTTGGCGCGCTGCAATTCGGCGTCGGTGCGCTTGTGCGCGTCGATTTCCTGGATCAGCAGGGCTGTCTGGCGTCTGGTTTCATCTTCAGCGGCACGCCGGCTCTGCTGCGCCAGAACGAACAGCCATGCGACGACGCCGATGATAATAATCAACGCGAAGAAAATCTTCCACAGGACCTCCGACAGCTCGATCGTATGCGTCAGGAGTTCGACGGACGATTGCAGGTAGATGAGGCCGAGCGTCAGTCCGACCAGTCCCGCAGCGGCGGCGAACACCCCGAGATAGCGGCTGACCTGCGAATTCAGCCGCACGAAGACGGGCGCGGGCAGAATTGCTGCGGCTGCGCCGGAAAGTTGCGCCGAAATGCGCGCATGCGGTTTGCAGAGGTCATGGCAGCGCGCGTCGAGCGAGCAGCAGAGCGAGCAGATCGGTCCGGAATAGGCCGGGCAGGAGGCCATGTCCTCCGGTTCGAATGAATGCTCGCAGATGCAGCACTTGATCGCTTCGAGATTTTTCCAGCTTCGTTTCGGTTTGCGGGCAATGTAGTACTTCCCTCCGGTCGCATAGGCGATGATCGGCGCTGCGATCAACGCCGCGCCGAGTGCGACGAATGGCGCCAGCGCCTTCATCACGACGCCGAACAGGCCGTAGAATGCTGCGACGGACAGCACGCTGGCAATTATCATCGCCCCGACGCCGACGGGATTTACATCGTACAGGTGCGCGCGCTTGAACTCCATCTGTGGCGGTCGCAAGCCGAGCGGGCGATTGATGACGAGATCGGCGACGAGCGCGCCGACCCAAGCAATCGCGACATTCGAGTAGAGCGCCAAGGTTTGCTCGAGCGCCTTGTAAACGCCGATCTCCATGAGCAGAACGGCGACCAGAACATTGAACACCAGCCACACGACGCGGCCCGGATGGCTGTGCGTCAGCCGCGAGAAGAAGTTCGACCAGGCGATCGAGCCGGCATAGGCGTTGGTGACGTTGATCTTGAGCTGCGAGAGAATGACGAATGCGCCGGTCAGGATCAGCGCAGCGTTCGGATTCGACAGCACATATTGGAACGCCGAATGATACATCTGCGTCGGCTCGGCAGCTTGATCGGCTTGCACGCCGTGGCTGAGCGCGAAATAGGCGAGGAATGATCCGGCAAGCAGTTTGAGGGCGCCAAGCACGATCCAGCCGGGTCCGGCGCTGAGCAAGGCGAGCCACCATTTGGTCTTTGTCGTCCGTCGGTCGCGCGGCAGGAAGCGCAGAAAGTCGACCTGTTCGCCGATCTGCGCGACGAGCGCGAAGATCACGGCGGCGGCCGTGCCGAACATCAGCAGGTCGAGGCTGCCTGACGGGTTGCCGTGCTCGCCGGTATAGGATGTCCACTCGGTGAAGGACTCGCGACTGTAGATGGCGATGGCCGTGAACGGAATGATGTGCAGGACGATCCAGAACGGTTGCGTCCAGAGCTGGAAACGGCTGATCAGCGTGATGCCGTGCGTCACCAGCGGGATGATGACGATGGCGCTGAGCAGATAGCCGATCGGGCGCGGAATTCCGAAACACAGTTCCAGCGCCATTGCGAGGATGACGGCCTCGATGGCGAAGAAGATGAACGTGAAGGAGGCGTAAATCAACGACGTGACCGTCGAGCCGATGTAGCCGAAGCCGGCGCCGCGGGTCAAAAGATCGATGTCCACGCCGCTTTTCGCCGCGTGATAGGCGATCGGTAGACCGCACAGGAAAATGACGACGCTGACGACAAGAATGGCGGCGGCGGCGTTGGTCACGCCGTAGTTCAGGGTGATCGTGCCGCCGATCGCTTCCAGCGCCAGAAACGAGATTGCGCCCAGTGCTGTATTGGCGACCCGGGCAGCGGACCAGCGGCGAGCGCTCTTGGCCGTGAATCGAAGCGCGTAGTCCTCAAGGGTCTGATTTGCAACCCATTGATTGTACTGGCGTCTGACGCGATCGATCCGCTGTCGCCCGGCCACTTACTCGTCCCTGTCTGGGGTGTCCATACGCGAAATCTACGCCGTCATTTTGCGGTGCAGTATACGCGATCTCGCGTATCTGTGCACTGCACAAATTGATGAATTCTTGGGCCATCCAAATCCGTCAACAAATGGGGTGACCATGTCTGACAAGGACGATGAAACTGCCGCGGGGCTGCATTCTCCTCTCCGCCGCAAGCTCTTGATGGGAATGGCCGCGCTGCCGGCCATGGCGATGTTTCCGAAATATTCGTTCGGTCAGGGGCCGGCCACCTCGGTGGTGAACACGACGGGTTTGGCCGTCACGGACACCGAAGTCACCGTCGGCATCCTGCATTCCGTCACCGGCACGATGGCCATCTCGGAGACCGGCTCGGTGCAGGCTGAAAAACTGGCGATCGAGCAGATCAACGCCGCAGGCGGCGTGCTCGGCCGCAAGATCAAGTTCATTCAGGAAGACGGCGCGTCCGACTGGCCGACCTTCGCTGAAAAGGCCAAGAAGCTTCTCGTCAACGACAAATGCGCCTCGGTCATGGGCTGCTGGACCTCGGCATCCCGCAAGGCGGTGTTGCCGGTGTTCGAGCAGTATAACGGCATGCTCTACTACCCGACTTTCTACGAAGGTCTCGAGCAGTCGAAGAACGTCATCTATACCGGCCAGGAGGCGACGCAGCAGATCATCGCCGGTCTCGACTGGGTGACGAGGGAGAAGGGCGCCAAGAGCTTCTATCTGCTCGGCTCCGACTACATCTGGCCGCGCACGTCGAACAAGATCGCGCGCAAGCATATCGAAAATCACATGAAGGGAACGAAGGTTGTCGGCGAGGAATACTTCCCGCTCGGCCACACCCAGTTCAACTCGGTGATCAACAAGATCAAGCTGACCAAGCCGGACGTGATCTATGCGATCATCGTCGGCGGCTCGAACGTGGCCTTCTACAAGCAGCTCAAGGCGGCGGGCATCGATCTGTCGAAGCAGACCCTGCTGACGATCTCGGTCACCGAAGACGAGATCGACGGCATCGGCGGCGAGAATATCGCCGGCGCCTATGCCTGCATGAAGTACTTCCAGTCACTCGACAATCCGAACAACAAGGAGTTCGTTGCCGCATTCAAGAAGATGTGGGGAGAAAAGACCGTGATCGGCGACGTGACCCAGGCCGCCTATCTAGGTCCGTGGCTGTGGAAATTCACGGTGGAGAAGGCCGGTTCGTTCGATATCGACAAGGTCGCTGCCGCCTCGGAAGGCATCGAGTTCACCAAGGCACCTGAAGGCTACGTCAAGATTCACGCGAACCATCACCTCTGGTCGAAAACGCGCGTCGGCCTCGCCGGTCTCGATGGTCAATTCAAGGTGGTGTTCGAGACCAAGGATCTGGTCGAGCCGGATCCGTTCCCGAAGGGCTACCAGTAGTCGTCATCCGGAGCCTGTTGCGCGCAGCTGCTCGTTCAAAATGGCTCTCCCTGCGATGGGCTCCCCGGCCATCGCTCAAACTTCGCGCCGCGGCTGTCATCCCGCGGCGCGAGACCTTCCCCTTCTTCAACCGCACTTCGCAGGAGGCAGCATGTTCGGCGACTATTCGCTTGGTGATCTCGGCGCCATCTTCGCCATGCAGGGCTTTGCCGGACTGATCCTGTTCTCGGTCTTCGTGTTGATGGCGCTCGGGCTCGCAATCATCTTCGGCCAGATGGGCGTCATCAACATGGCGCATGGCGAGTTCATGATTCTCGGTGCCTACGTGACCTGGATGACGTCAAATTTCTTTCAGAGCTTCCTGCCTTCACTGTTTCCCGTCTATTTCTTTGTGGCGATGGCGCTCGCGTTTGTCGCCTCCGGCGCGCTAGGCATGATCGTCGAATGGGGACTTATCAGGCATCTCTACAAGCGGCCGCTCGACACCTTGCTGGCAACCTGGGGTCTCAGCCTGATCCTGCAACAAGCTTATCGCTCCATCTTCGGCGCACGCGAGGTCGGCGTCGACCTGCCGCAGTGGATGCTTGGCTCCAAGCAGATCACGGATACCATCGAGGTGCCTATCAACGGCATCTTCGTGATGTGCCTGACCACGGTCATCACCATCGTCGTCGCCTACGTCCTGTATAAATCGCGCTGGGGCCGTCAGGTTCGCGCCGTCGTGCAGAATCGCGCAATGGCCGGCGCGGTCGGCATCAACACCGAGAAAGTCGACCGTTACACGTTCGGCCTTGGTTGCGGCATTGCCGGTATCGCCGGCAGCGCCTTCACGATGATCGGTTCGACCGGACCGACTTCCGGTCAGCTCTATATCGTCGATACGTTCCTCGTCGTCGTGTTCGGCGGCGCAGCCAGCCTCGTCGGCACCATCGCTTCGGCTTTCACCATCAGCCAGGCGCAGTCGACGATGGAGTTCTTCATGTCCGGATCAATGGCGAAGGTGCTCACATTGCTGGCGATCGTCGGCATCCTGATGATCCGGCCGCAAGGACTCTTCGCTCTCAAGGTCCGCAAGTAGGAACAGGGCTGGCACGATCATGACCAAAGCGCGCTTTTTCAATCGATCGGAACTCATCGGCTTCATCTCGCTCGCCGTGCTGCTGTTCCTGATCCTGCCGCTCACGCTCGACGTCTTCCGTCTCAACCTGGTCGCGAAATATCTCACTTACGCCTTCGTCGGTATCGGTCTCGTGGTGTGCTGGGGTTACGGCGGTATTCTCAGCCTCGGGCAGGGCGTGTTCTTCGGCCTCGGCGGCTACTGCATGGCGATGTTTCTGAAGCTCGAAGCATCGAGCGTCGCCAACACCAAGATTCAGTCGACGCCTGGCATTCCGGATTTCATGGATTGGAACCAGATTACCCAGTTGCCCTTTTTCTGGCAGCCATTTCACAGCCTTCTGTTCACGATCATCGCGATCTTCGTGGTGCCTGCGGTGTTCGCCTTCATCATCGGCACGGCAATGTTCAAGCGGCGTGTCGGCGGCGTCTACTTCGCGATTATTACACAGGCGATTGCCGCGATCCTGACGATCCTGATCGTCGGTCAGCAGGGATACACCGGCGGCATCAACGGCATTACCGACCTGCGTACGCTCTACGGTTGGGATATCCGCACAGACAGCGCCAAGTTCATCCTGTACTTCGTGGAGGTTGTCTGCCTGTTCGGCTGCATCGTCGCGGCGCAGTTCATCCGCCTCACCAAGCTCGGCCGCATCCTCGTGGCGATGCGCGAGCAGGAGGACCGTGTCCGCTTCTCCGGCTACAGCGTCGCCAACTTCAAGATATTCGCCTTCTGCGCGGCGGCGGTGTTTGCCTCGATCGGTGGCGCGCTGTTCACGCTGGAGGTCGGCTTCATGTCGCCGTCCTTCGTGGGGATCGTGCCGTCGATCGAGATGGTGATCTACACGGCGGTCGGCGGACGCATGTCCATCTTCGGCGCAGTCTACGGCGCGTTGCTGGTCAACTTCGCCAAGACAGGCTTGTCCGAGACATTCCCGCAGCTCTGGCTGTTCGGCCTTGGCGGTCTCTTCATCGCCGTCGTTCTGTTCTTCCCGAACGGCCTTTCCGGAATCTGGAAGGACCACATCCAGGTCCACATCGACAAGCTGTTCGGCTCACGCAAGGGCAAGGATGGCTGGACGGCCGATCCGGTCACCGGCGCCACGCCGGCCGAGTAGGAGAGAACGCGATGGTGATCGGACATCAACCCAAGGATTTCCTGCTCTCGGTCGAGGGGCTCACCGTGTCCTTTGACGGCTTCAAGGCGGTCAATGACCTGTCCTTCTATGTGGAAGAGAACGAAATCCGCGTCATCATCGGCCCGAACGGCGCCGGCAAGACAACGGTGCTCGATCTCATCTGCGGCAAGACCAAGGCGACCTCGGGGTCGATCCAGTTTCGCGGCCAGGAGCTGACGAAGCTGAAGGAAGATCAGATCGTGCAGGCGGGCGTCGGCCGCAAATTCCAGACGCCGTCGATCTTCGACGACCTGACCGTGTTCGAGAATCTCGAAATCTCCTATCCGCGCGGCCGCTCGGTGTTCGGCTCGCTGATGTTCAAGCGCGACAAGGCTGTGCGCGAGCGGGTGGAGGAAATCGCCGAGACGATTTTTCTCAAGGACCGGCTTGCCATGTATGCGGAGTCTCTCAGCCATGGGCAGAAGCAGTGGTTGGAGATAGGCATGCTGCTGATCCAGGACCCGGACCTGATGATGCTCGACGAACCGGTCGCCGGCATGAGCGTCAGCGAGCGCATTAAGACCGCCGAACTGCTCAACCGCATTATCAAGGACCGTTCGGTGCTGGTGATCGAGCACGACATGAAGTTCGTCGAGGACATCGCCCACAAGGTCACGGTGCTGCATCAGGGCCAGATCCTCTCCGAGGGGACGATGGAGAAAGTTCAGAACGATCCCAAAGTCATCGAAGTCTATCTGGGGCACTAAACCATGCTCGCCATTCATGATCTGCACGTTGCCTATGGCCAGAGCGAAGTGCTGCACGGCCTGAATATCTCCGTCGCGTCCGGCGAGATCGTCGCCATCATGGGACGCAACGGCATGGGCAAGACCACGCTGATGAAGTCGCTGATGGGGATTATGCCGAAGAAGAGCGGCAGCATCACCATGGATGGCGTCGATGTCTCGACCATGAAGAGCTACGAGCGCGTCGCCAAGGGGCTGGCCTATGTGCCGCAGGGCCGCATGATCTTCTCGACCATGACGGTGAAGGAGAATATCGAGACCGGCCTTGTCGTGTCAGGCGAGAAGAATGTGCCCGGCAGCATCTACGAACTGTTCCCGGTGCTGCTGGAGATGAAGGATCGTCGCGGAGGCAATCTGTCCGGCGGCCAGCAGCAACAACTCGCGATCGCGCGGGCGCTTGCCACCAGACCGAAGGTCTTGCTGCTCGATGAGCCGACCGAAGGCATCCAGCCGTCGATCATCAAGGAGATGGCGCGCACGCTGAAGCGAATCCGCGATGATCGCGGCCTTTCGATCGTCGTCTCCGAGCAGGTGCTCAGTTTTGCGCTCGATGTCGCCGACCGTGTGCTGGTTATCGAGAATGGCGAGATCGTTCGCGACGAGCCGCGCGTCGGCGTCGATGCCGCGCAGATCTCGAAATACCTGTCCGTCTGATTTCTGCCACTCAACCGTTTGCAACAGGGGAGCACCCAATGCCCGAGACACTCATCAAAGTCGATCTGACGCAGTCGGCTTATGACAACGACATGATCCATAACCGCTGGCATCCCGACGTGCCGATGGTGGCATGGGTCAATCCCGGCGACGACTTCATCGTCGAGACCTATGACTGGACCGGCGGCTTCATCAAGAATAACGATTCGGCCGATGACGTGCGCGACATCGACCTGTCGATCGTGCACTTCCTGTCCGGTCCGATCGGCGTCAAGGGTGCGGAGCCGGGCGACCTGCTGGTCGTCGACCTGCTCGATGTCGGGCCGATGAAGGATTCGCTCTGGGGCTTTAACGGCTTTTTCTCGAAGCAGAATGGCGGCGGCTTTCTGACCGACCATTTCCCGCTGGCGCAGAAGTCGATCTGGGACTTCAAGGGGATGTACACGTCGTCGCGGCATGTGCCCGGCGTCAATTTCGCCGGCCTGATCCATCCCGGCCTGATCGGCTGTCTGCCCGATCCGAAACTGCTCGCAACCTGGAACGAGCGTGAGACGGCGTTGATCGCAACCAATCCGACGCGCGTGCCGGGCCTCGCCAATCCGCCGTTCGGTCCGACCGCGCATATGGGCCGGCTGAAGGGCGACGCGAAAGCAAAGGCGGCGGCCGAAGGTGCGCGCACCGTGCCGCCGCGCGAACATGGCGGCAATTGCGACATCAAGGATCTGTCGCGCGGCTCCAAAGTGTATTTCCCGGTCTATGTGCCGGGCGGTGGCCTCTCGATGGGTGATCTGCACTTCAGCCAGGGCGACGGCGAGATCACCTTCTGCGGCGCGATCGAAATGGCCGGCTGGTTGCACATCAAGGTCGATGTCATCAAGGACGGTGTCGCGAAATACGGCATCAAGAATCCGGTTTTCAAGCCGTCGCCGATGACGCCGAACTACAAGGACTTCCTGATCTTTGAAGGGATTTCGGTCGACGAAGCCGGCAAGCAGCATTACCTCGACGTGCATATTGCCTACCGGCAGGCCTGCCTGAACGCGATCGAATATCTCAAGAAATTCGGCTATTCCGGCGCGCAAGCTTACTCGATCCTGGGTACGGCGCCGTGTCAGGGGCACATCTCAGGCGTCGTCGACGTGCCGAACGCCTGCGCTACATTGTGGCTGCCGACGGAAATCTTCGACTTCGACATCATGCCGGGAGCGGCCGGGCCGACGAAGTTCATTGACGGTTCGATCCAGATGCCGCTGTCGCCCGACAAGTAACGAAGCCTCGGCGGCTGCGCTCCCGGCAGCCGCCGACCATTCATTCTGCCGTTCACCGGATCCCGGAAGATCGATATGCCAGTCTACGATTACCTGTGCGAGGATTGCGGGCCGTTCACCGATTTCAGGCCGATGGCCGAGTGCGACGATCCGCAAGTTTGTCCGCAATGTGCGGCGTCAGCGCCGCGTGCATTTCTCAATGTGCCTTACTACGCGACGATGAAATCGGAGTCGCGCAAGGCGCATGCGATCAACGAGCGCAGTTCACACGCGCCGAAAACGGTCGGGGAATACAAGGCGTCGCATGCACCCGGCTGCGGCTGTTGTTCGGGCAAGACATCACGCCTGATGACGAAGAGCAGAAATGGCGCGAAGGGGTTCCCGTCTGCGCGGCCGTGGATGATAAGTCATTGATGGGAGCCTGCTGACCATCTGGCGTGACTTCATCCGCAGGAGTTCGCGGCTCGCCGAGATGCGGCGTGTTCGTTCCGTCGTCAGTCCGTTTTATGATCTTCTGCGAGTCCGGCTGCCATCGTCTGCTCGTGCCGCCAGCCATGTTGAACGGGCCATGATCGAAAAGCGCGAGATGGCCTCTGATCCGGTCTGCCGTATGGCGTCCAGGGCGGTTCCCCCTGCCGAGGGTGGCCGCGATTGATCTGAATGGCCGCGAGCTTCGTAAGGTGTTGCAGTCACTCAAGGAGATTGATTGTGACCCAGATTCTGACGCTGTATGCGGTCACCGCCGTCGTCTTTTTCGGCTTGGACATGATCGGCATAAATTATCTCGTCCGGCCGGTATTCGAACGACATGTCGCGCATTTGCTGGCTTCGCCGCTGCGGTTCGGACCGGCTGCGATTTTCTATCTGGTTTACGTTGCAGGGCTGTTGTGGTTCGTGTCCTGGCCGGCATTCAAGGAACATGCGCCCCTACAGGCGCTGGTGTTCGGTATGGCTCTCGGGTTCCTGTGCTACGGCACGTATGAAATGACGAATTATGCGACGTTACAGGCTTGGTCGCTTCAACAGGTCGCTGTGGATCTGGCTTGGGGGACCGTGCTTACCGGCGTTTCGGCCTGGGCCGGCGTTGCCGTCGTGAGCGGACGTCTAAGTTGAGGCCGGCTCAGGCGATGCGCCGGGTCAAACGCAGCGCGAGCCAGTAGGGAAGCAGGCGCAGAATCTTGACAGCTACCGTGAACCGGCGCGGAAAGTGGATCTCGAAGCTTCGTCCTTTGAGGCCGCGCAGCGTCCGCTCGGCAGCCTCCTCGGCGCTGATAAGTGCGGGCATGCGGAAGTTGTTTTGCGCCGTCAGCCGCGAGCGCACAAATCCGGGACAAACAAGCCGGACGTCGACGCGCGGCCAAAGCTCCACAGCCAAACTTTCGGCAATGTTGTTCACCGCAGCCTTTGTCGCAGAATAGGGCTGTCCCTTCGGAAGTCCAAAATAGCCGGCCACCGAACCAAAGAGGACCAGTTGTCCACCTTCGCGCAGAAGCGGCGGGCATACCCGGCCGACTTCCAATATGCCCAGGATGTTGATCCGCAACATCCTCTCGGCCCGGTCGCGAACCATGTCGCGGACCAGCGCTGGTTCATAGACGGCTACAGTGCAGATGACGATATCGAGAAGGCCAATCCCGGATATGCGGCTCGCTGCGCGTTCGAGCTCGCCCGGCACGCCAAGATCAAACGGTATGGTTTCCGCCCCGCCGCAATCGTCGGCGAGTGACTTCAAGGCCCCGGAATCTCTTGCCGAAAGGATCAGTATGGCCCCTTCGCGTGCCAATGCGCGAGAAAGGGCGGCACCGATTCCGGCGCTGGCCCCGATGATCCAGACGCGCTTGCCCCGGAAGTCCTTCACTGGATTTATATTCTGAAGAGTGGCTGCAAGAGCCGGGGCAGTATCGCGCGGAAGCGCAGCGGCGCATCCGTCGCGGCAAGGCAGATACAGTCCTCGCCCAGATCGGCGATCGGCTGATGATTGATGTCGTCGTGGGCGTACTCGACGTCACCCCGTTGAAATCGCCCGATGTGATCGGAAAAAGAGCCTTGAAGAACGAGGGTCAGCTCCGGCCCGCGGTGGCCATGTTCAGGCACCGCGCAACCAGAGGGGATATAGAGGAGCCGGAGAGACCCGTCCGAATCATCAAGCAGAATTTGTTGCCGAATGCCTCCGCCAAGCATCTTCCATGTCGGCGATTGTCCTTTCAGGACATCCATGACCGGTGCCGGGTATAGTTTTGAGGCTACAGGGAGAGGCGGTTTCGGCGGTGGCTCCTGGATGGCTCTGAAGAGCCTGTCACGTTCGTCGCTCGACAGCGAGGCTTCGCGCTCGGCGTCGAGCAAGGCCCCGCCGATCATCTCCACCGCTTCGCAGTTTGCGCGACATTCGTCACACAGAGACAGGTGAGCAGCAATCAGAACGGAG
The DNA here is from genome assembly GCA_041397365.1 of Xanthobacteraceae bacterium. GTDB lineage: Bacteria > Pseudomonadota > Alphaproteobacteria > Rhizobiales > Xanthobacteraceae > P52-10. Next base: position 185,965 of record JAWKWT010000009.1, on the reverse strand, counting down.
AAGCTGTGGGCCAGGTTACCTGTCGCATAGGCGCTCAGCAGATTATCCGGAATATGATGAGAAATCCTGGTCATGTCTTTAGATCTCTGAGTTCGTATCTCAAGCGCTCCAGGCCGAGGCGAATGCGAGACTTGACTGTTCCCAATGGCAGTTCGGTCAGACTGCTGATTTCATTGTGGGGCAAGTCGTCGAAAAACGCCCGCTCGAGAATCGTTCGCTGCATGGGAGAAAGTTTCTCGATGGCTGTCCGAAGGCGCTCTGCTTCCTGTTGGAGTCCGAGAATCTGAGCGGGGTCTGGCTCTGCGGTTTCCGGCTCTTCGAGGATATCCGGCAGCGCTGGTGGCCGCCGCCGCCTCCCGAGGTCGATCTGTCGGTTGCGCGCAATCCTGTAGATCCACGCCGAAGCATCGGCACGATGAGGATCAAATTGGGACGCCTTGTGCCAGACCGTCAGCATCACGTCCTGCACCACATCCTCTGCGCTGCTGTCGCGAAGTCTTCCACGCATCAGCATTGATTTGAGGCGTGGCGCAAAATAGTCGAACAGCCGGCCGAAAGCCTCCTGATCGCGCCTGTCGCGAACCGCGAGAAGGGCTTCCGTCATCTCGGATGCAGTGGTCGTCGTCAACCGCGTCTGGCTCCCTCCAGCAGGGGCGTGGCCGAAGCGCGTTTCCCGGAATGAAAAAATGCCAGCAAACGGAGCATCTAATCCAGCGCACTCATTGCCAAGGGTCATGCGCCAAATACGGTGCATACCTCCGATTGGATCACTTCCATAGAAGAAAATGGTTCCTGGAAAATTGATCCGTCGTGGTCCTTCCAACGTAATGTTGGCTCAGGATGACGTATCTTTTGGATTGGACATGCCCATAGACCCGATGGTCCGTGCGCCGCAACGGATCGCGGTAATAGGCGGCGGGATTTCCGGGCTGGCCAGTGCCTGGTTGCTCGGGCGGGACCACAAGGTGACCTTGTATGAAGCCGAGCCGAGGCTCGGTGGGCATGCGCGTACCGTCATGGCCGGTCCGCGTAGCGACATTGCCGTGGATACGGGCTTCATTGTCTTCAACTACGCCAACTATCCGTACCTGACGTCGCTCTTTCGAGATCTCGATGTTGCCGTGCAGCGAAGCGACATGAGTTTCGGCGTTTCGCTCGGAGGCGGACAACTCGAATATGCTCTGCAATCCGGCAACGCGCTGTTCGGTCAGAGGCGCAATCTTGCATCTTTCTCCTTCTATCGCATGGTGAGAGATATCCTGCGGTTCAATGCGAAAGCCGAGGCGGCGTCGACCACGAGGCCGGATCTGACGATCGCCGATCTCCTGGATGATCTGTCCCTCGGCGCTGCCTTTCGCGACCATTATCTGTTTCCTATCTGCGGTGCGATCTGGTCCACCCCGGTCAGCGGAATTGGAAGCTTTCCGGCGCAGGCGCTTATTCGCTTCATGCGCAATCACGCGCTCCTCTCGGCGGGCTCGCAACATCAGTGGTGGACGGTGTCGGGAGGGAGTCGCTGCTATGTTCAAAAGCTGGAGTCGGCGTTGCGTCGAATTGGCGTGGCGGTCCGCGCCGGGACTTCGGTTGCCTCGGTTACCCGCGGGCGCGAGGGTGTGACAATTCGCAGTGCGTCCTGCGAACCGGAAACCTATGACCAGGTCGTGATCGCTGCCCATGCCGATCAGGCCCTTGCGATGTTGGGCGATGCGGCTCCTGAGGAGCGTGCGGCACTGGCCTCGGTCCGCTTTCAGGCAAACCGCGCCGTTCTACACAGTGATCCATCTGTCATGCCGCAGCGCCGACGTTGCTGGAGTTCATGGATATATCGCAGCGATCGCCTGCCGGAGCCGGAAGCAGAAGGAGCGCCGGCCGTCAATGTGACGTACTGGATGAACAGACTTCAATCGATCCCGGAATCGGACTTGCTATTCGTCTCTCTCAATCCGGAAATTGCAATTCCGGATGAAGCGATCTTCGATGAAACCAGCTTTCATCATCCGGTCTTCGATCATGCCGCCCTGGCGGCCCAGGCAGATATCGCGGAAATGCAAGGCAGGCGCCGCACCTGGTTTGCGGGTGCCTGGCTCAGAAATGGATTTCATGAGGACGGGTTTGCGAGCGCGATGCGCATCGCACGTCAACTTGGCGCACGGAGGATGGATGAGTCTGTCTGATGCGCTGAGAAGTGGCGATGTGTTTCACACGCGGGCTTGTGTTATTCACTCACGGCGCGGAAATGTGCGGCACAGCTTTCGCTATCTCACCGACTATCTGCTGCTTGCGCCCGCCTATGCCGCAGGCCCGGCGCTGTTCTCACGCAATCGGTTTAACCTGCTTTCCGTTTGCGATCGCGACCATGGTGGCGTTCGGAAAGTGGGGGAGGGGCGGCGTGGGCGCGTGCAAGGTTTGAAGAAGCGGGTCTGTCGTGCAAGCACGGCATCACGATCGCGATTCTGACGCAGCCGCGCGTGCTTGGATTTTGGTTCACCCCGGTGAGCTTTTGGCTTGCTCTCGATGGGGATGATATTCGTGCCGTGATCGCCGAGGTCAACAACACGTTCGGTCAAAGACATTCGTATTTTTGCGCTCTGGATGGATTCCGTCCAATCGGGCATGCCGACACGATTCACGCGGCGAAGGTTTTTCACGTCTCGCCGTTTCAGGATGTGGCAGGCACATATCGTTTCAACTTCGCGATAAGCACGACGAAGTTCGCTATTCGCATTGCTTATGAGAAAGGAGGGGAAGGTCTCGATGCTGCAATGAGAGGCGATCTGCATCCGCTCACTTCGATGGGGGCATTGCGGGCTTGCCTTCAAAGTTTCGGCGGGGGTGTGCGTGTGTTGTCACTGATCTATTGGAACGCAGTTAGGCTGAAATTGATGGGTGCGAAATATCGCCCTGTACCCGCCGCGCCTGAACAGGATGTCAGCAGATGACCCGCTTTTCCCGATCGCTTCGTCATCGATTCTTTGACACTCTTCAAGGAATCCGCGGTGGGCGGCTCACCCTGACAACACCGGAACTGGATGTTCTTCATTTCGGTGAGGAAGGCCCTGAGGCGGATATCCAGATTCATGATTGGTCCGTGATCGGGATGCTGGCTGCACGCGGGAATGTGGGGTTGGGCGAAGCGTGGGTCGAAGGCTTGTGGACAACATCGTCGCTCGAATCCCTGCTGACGCTCGCCTTGCGCAATGCCGGGCAGCTTGTGAGGTGGGACGAGCCCGGAATGCTTTCGCGAACCAAAATGGCGCTCCTGAATCGGTTCGTGCGCCTGAACAGCCTGAGAGGATCCTCGCGCAATATCCGCGCGCATTATGACATCGGCAACGAATTCTTCCAACTTTGGCTTGATCCCGGCATGACCTACTCGTCGGCTCTCTTCGCGAGCGGCGACGATCTGATTGCCGCTCAGGCCCGTAAGAATGCGCGTATCATGTCAAAGCTTGGCAAGGGTGAGCGCATTCTCGAGATTGGATGCGGCTGGGGCGGCTTTGCGGAGGCAGCCGCCGAGAGCGGACGTCACGTGACCGGCATTACCCTTTCTCCGTCTCAAAAAGGATACGCAGATGCGCGGCTTGACGGTCGCGCAGAGATTCGTCTTCAGGACTATCGTGAAGTACGGGGGCGGTTCGACAATATCGTTTCGATCGAAATGATTGAGGCGGTCGGCGAGCGTTACTGGCCGTCCTATTTCAAGACATTGAGAGAGCGGCTCGCGGAAGGTGGCCACGCCATGGTCCAATCGATCGTCGTGAACGATTCTGACTTCCCCACTTACCGAAAGCAGTCGGATTTTATCCGCGAGCACATTTTCCCTGGTGGAATGCTGCCGTGTGTTTCTGTCATTCAGCAGGAGGCAGCGCGCGCCGGCTTGCGGGTGAACGAGGTCTATTCGTTCGGAAGCCATTACGCTCAAACCTGTCGTCTTTGGGCGGAGCGCCTGACGCTGCAAAGTGCGCGCATTATGCGCTTCGGCTATGACAATCGATTTTTGCGAAGCTGGCAGTTCTATCTCGAGAGTTGCGCCGCCACTTTTGCCGCCGGGCGCACCAACGTGGTTCAGGTCGATCTGGTTCATGCCGCAGGCTAATCGTGCAGGCCAATTGCTCGCGCGAGGTTGTCGAGATGCATCTGGCGCACTCGATCAACAACAAGATTGAGGCGGCGTAAGTGGGCGGGCGTAGCTGCGACTGAAATTTGCTTTTGGCGGCCCTGAGCGACGCGGTCTTTTTCGTCCGGCAAAATCGAACGAGTCGCCCGGCGCGTGCGTGGCTTGTCGCTCCGTTCAGATATCGGAGCCCCAGGACGCCCTTTGCGACTGTAATTGCCGCGCCTTGCGCTCGCCCGCGGGCCATGAGGCGGGCGTGAAGTCGGTCGCGTCGATGCCGTCGTCGGCGTGTGCGGCGAAATCGGTTCGCGTGGGCTGAAACGCGGACGATATGTCGTTGGTGCTGCTTCTGCGAAAGCCGCCCAGCCGCTTGAGCAACGAAAGCACGTTCATGTCCTTCACGGGTTGATCCAGCCGGATCGATAAACGGCTTTGTCACGTCGCACGCATTGATCTGTCTCAACAGCGAACGGGCGGCGCCGCTTATTTGAGCAAGATCAATGCCGGGGCGATCTCCTCGGCAGAAATGGTACATCGAAATTTCAGGAGATTTTCGTCATGCCGACCGAAACGACCATCGTCCTCGCTTTTGTCGTCGCGGCCTTTGCCCTCTTCATGGCCGTTCTCGCCTATGGCGACGCGCAGACACGCAACCTGCCGAAGCGCTGAACACAATAAAGTCTGAAGCTGCCGCCGCGCCGGTCCGTTATTGCAGCATCTGCGTGATGCGCTGGAACAGCGTGCCGGTGACGAACGGCTTTTCCACGATGGCGACCTCGGCAAGCTGCGCCCGCAGCCGCAGCATCGAGGTCGGATTGCTCGTGATTAGAATGGCGGGCAAGCGAACGTGGCGCTTGCGCAGGCAATCGATCAGTTTCAGCCCTTCCATGTCCGGCAATCGCTGATCGATAATCAGGCAGCCCTCCGCCGGCAGCGCGTTGTCGTCCAGCAGCGCGCGGCCGTGCGCGTAGGTCCGCACGGCGTATCCCTCGATGCCGAGGATGAATTCCAGCGACGCGCGCAGGGCGTCGTCATCGTCGACGACGAGGACGACTTTATTCTGCTGCAACGACTGGCCCATCATGTTTGCCTGAAAGTGGGCGACTGGTGGAAAAATGGCTTGACGTTCTGGCGAACGATTCAGAAGCCATGGCGAGGGAGAAGCCACCTTGAGCTAGATCAATTCGGCGCGACAAGTGAGGGGCAACTCGTTGAGATGCCCGTTGTTCATGCAGGATTTCGCGCAATGAGTTCCCTTTCGGGATCATGCACTATCCCGCGAGGCCGGCGGTGATCGCCATCCGCACGAGTTCCGACAGGCTGCCGGCTTCCATCTTGGTCATCACATTGGCCCGATAGATCTCGACCGTACGTGGGCTGATGGCGAGGTCCGAGGCGATCACCTTGTTGGCGTGGCCGGCGATCAGGCCGTCCAGCACCTCGCGCTCCCGGCTCGACAGCGATTCGAGCCGTCGCTCCAGTTCCGCACGGTTGGCGCTGGCGATCTTGCTCTGCTGCGAATGGTCGAGGGCGTGGCGAACGGCCCGGACGATCGTGTCGTCCTCGAACGGCTTTTCGAGAAAGTCGAACGCGCCGAGCTTCATCGCCTCGACCGCGAGCGGAACGTCGCCATGGCCGGTGATGACGATCACCGGCATCTGCACTTTCAATTCCTTCAGGCGGCGGAGCAGATCGATGCCGCTGATCTCGGGCATGCGGATATCGGTGACGACGCAGCCGCTCTCGTGGCCGGTCAGCGCCGCGAGAAAGGCCGTCCCGGCGGCATAGGTCGCCGTCGGAATGCGGAAGCTTCCGAGCAGAAAGGCGAGCGAATCCCGGACGGCGGAATCGTCATCGATGATATGGACCTTCGCGTCATGATCCATCGCTGGAGTCTCCGTCGTCTACGATCCGCAAGGTCAGGCGGAAAACCGTTCCGTGTTCATGGTTGGGCCGGGCCGAGATGCTGCCGCCATGCGCCTCGACGATGGTGCGCGAAATGGAAAGCCCTACGCCCATGCCGTTGCTCTTGGTGCTGACGAATGGCTCGAACAATTTTGGCAGGATTTCGGGCGCGAGTCCCGTGCCGGTGTCGGCAATGCTGATCGCGGCCATATGGTCTTCCACCGGCTCCGTGGTGATGACAAGTTCGCGCACCGGCTGGCCTTCCATGGCCTCGATCGCGTTGCGGATGAGGTTGAGAATGACCTGCTGGATCTGCACGCGGTCGGCCAGAACCCGGTCGATCGTCGGATCGATCCGGAACGACACCCGCACCCCGTGCTCCTTGACGCCGACCAGCGCCAGCGCCGCGGCCTCCTCGACCAGCTTCTTCAGGCTCTCGACCCGCTTCTCGCTCTCGCCGCGCGCGACGAAATCGCGGAGCCTGCGAATGATCTGGCCCGCGCGCAAGGATTGCTCGGCGGCCTTGTCCATGGCGTCGCGGACCAGTCGCGCGGTCTCGCCGGTCTCGGTTTCCAGCAGCCGGCGCGAGCCCATCATGTAGTTCGCGACCGCCGACAGCGGCTGGTTCAGTTCGTGCGCGAGCGCGGAAGCCATCTCGCCCATGGCGCTGAGGCGCGAGATGTGGATCAGTTCGCTCTGCAACTCTTGCAGGCGCGCCTCGGTCTGCTGCCGCTCGCTCAGGTCGCGGATGAATCCGGTGAAAAATCGCCGGCCGCTCGAATTCATCTCGCCGACGGCGAGTTCGATGGGAAAGGTCGAGCCGTCCTTGCGCAGGGCGACCACCACGCGGCCGATGCCGATGATCCGTTTTTCGCCGGTGTTCATGTAGCGGGCGAGATAATTGTCGTGCTGGTCGCGATAGGGATTCGGCATCAGCCGCCGGACATTCGAGCCGATCACTTCGGCGGCATCGTATCCGAACAGCCGTTCCGCGGCGCTGCTGAACGACTGGATGACGCCCTGTTCGCTGATGACGATCATCGCATCGGGGACGGTTTGCAGGATCGAATTCACATGCGCTTCGCGGGCGCGCAGGTCGGCGGTCGCCGCCAGCAGATCTTCGGTGGCCCGCGCCGCCTTGCGTCGATTGCGGTAAAGCTGCTCGCCCCAATAGCAGATGCCGATGGCGACGAAGGCGAAAATGACGATCCGCGCGGGATCGGAGCGAGTGAAGTCTTCCAGGGCGATGCCGATCGCGAGCGACAGAGCGGTCGCCGCCAGACTCGGGCCGAGCCCGCCCACGGCGCTGGCGACGAGCAGCGCGGGAATGAAAAGCAGCGGCAGCGCAGTGTTGTGAAAGAAGTGATTGAGCGCCAGCCAGGCAAGCGCCGATAGCACCACCGCGCCAAGCGCGATGGCGTAGTCCCAGGGTGGCGACGGCCAGCGTCCGAGGCGCTCTTCGGTCTGCGGCGTGGCTTTCATATCCCCTTGATCTGACATCGAAAAATTCAGTTGCGAACGGAAGGCCGATCTCCCGGCGGATGTACCAGAAGGCGACCTCAGGAACTATCCTTAAGAGCAATATCCCAATTTCGCAAAAGCGGTTTGCGGCGTACCCGAATGATGACCAACGGGGAGCATTGATATGCTGACAGCGCAAACCACCTCCACAGCCGGTTCGGCGCATATTGCAACTGCCACGCCGTTGAGCCAGTTCGCCACGCCGATGCTCTATGCACGGAATACGGAAATCTACGGCGAGGGCGAGCCGTCCGAATACGTCTATCAGGTGATTTCGGGGGCCGTTCGAGCCTACAAGATTCTCGACGATGGCCGCCGTCAGATCGGCGCGTTCTACCTACCCGGCGACACTTTCGGGCTCGAAGTCGGCAAGAAACACCGGATGTCGGCCGAGGCGATTTCCAACTGCACGGTGTCGGCGATCAAGCGCTCGACGCTGCTGCGCCAGGTCGCGTGCGACAACGATGTCGCGCTTTCGCTGCTGCATATCACCGCATCCGAATTGCAGCGCGCGGAAAAGCACATCCTGCTGCTGGTGCGCACCGCGCAGGAGCGCGTCGCCTCCTTCCTGCTGGAGATGGCCGATCGCGCGGCGAGCGCAGGCACGGTGGAGCTGCCGATGTCGCGGCAGGATATCGCAGACTATCTCGGTCTCACCATCGAGACCGTGTCGCGCACGCTAACCGCGCTCGAAGCGCAGGAGGCGATCGCGCTGCCGAGTTCGCGAAAAGTCCGCCTCATCAATATGCGCGAGCTGCGCCGGCTGGATTCCTGACCCGGCCGTGAGCCGGACTGGCCTCCGGGAATTGGTACACATCGCGGCATGCCGCCGCAAAATGGCGAGGAGCGGGACATGACCTATGCGACGGTGATGGCAGCCTTCGATCTCGATCTTCCGATGAACGGAGTTCTGGCCGCGACGCGATCCCTCGGAAAGACCTTCAACGCGGCGGCTATCGGCGTTGCCGCTGGCCAATCCTCGATCTCGCCGTATTTCATCGAGGGGCCGATCGCGGAAAACTTCGTTGCCCAGGTGCGGCAGGAGCTGCTGGCGAAGCTTGGATCGATCGAGAGCCGGTTTCGTGATGCCGTCTCTGCGGACTTGCACGCGGTGGAATGGCGCAGCGCCGAACGGCTGCCGCATCCGTTCATCGTCGCATCGGCGTGTGCGGCCGATCTCTTGGTCGTCGGCCGGGCGCTGACGCCGGGAAACCTGATGCGCGGGCCGGACCTTCCCAATCTGCTGATGCAGGCGGGGCGGCCGGTGCTTGTCGTTCCGGCGGAGGCGGACACGTTTGCCGCCGAGCGCATTCTGATCGCCTGGAAGGATACGCGCGAGGCGCGGCGCGCCGTCAGCGACGCGCTGCCCTTGTTGCGCCGGGCGGCTGAGGTGCAGATTCTGACGATCGAGGAGATGGGCAGTTCGCCGGAGCGCGCGAGCGCAAGCGATGTCGTCAAGTGGCTCGCGCGTCATCAGGTGACGGCGGACGTCGCCAGCCGCGCGGGCGACGGAGATATCAGCCGTTCGATCGAAGCCGGTATCGCGGCGTTCCGTCCCGAAATCGTCGTGGCCGGCGCGTTCGGTCACAGCCGGCTCCGGGAATGGATTCTCGGCGGCGTCACCCGCGATCTGCTCGCCAGTCCGACGATGAGCATCCTGTTCTCCCATTGAGCGGGAGTGGTCGACAAAAACAACCCAAGAGCAGAACAAAAAAAAGTATCGGGCCGCCGCGATGAGCCGGCCCGATGCTTTTGCATTCCTCTCATCCAAAGCCGTCACGCGCGCTTTCGCGTAAGACGGCTATTGCGTTGCGGATTCGTCCAGAAAAACGTCCGGTCAGGCAAGCCCGACGTTATGAACGGGTCGTTGCGAGATCGGGAAAGTCCTCGTAGCCATCCGGGATCGGCTTCGCCGCCTCGGTGGTGATCTGGTCGTCGCTGCCTTTGCTCGGCTCGGGATTGGCGAAGAAGCCGTACCAGCGATGCGTGTCCTTGCGCAGGATGTTGGTGATGAGCCGCTCCTCCATCAACTCGCCGAGATAGTTGCCGTTCTCATTGTAGACGATGCCGCGATAGATCTGCCCGACATGGCGGCCTTGCTGATTGAAAAGCCCGTCGGCGTCGATCCAGCCGCAGAATCGTCCCGACCATGCGTGAACCGATTTCATGGATTGTTCTCCTTATCGTTATTGTTGTGGCTATCCGGCCAAGGTCTATCCGACCGAAGCATGTCCGGCAAAGTCTGAAACGGTCCAGAATGTCTCTAGAACGCGCGATGAGGCGGCCGGCGCAGGGAAAAATCGTTCGACGCCGCGTGATATCGGAGCCAGTAGCCGTTGTTCAGCCGCACGTCGAGGTGAACGAATTCATCCTCGAACGTCTGCACCGGCGCGCCGGCGACCATGCGATGCTTTTTCAGAATCCGTTCCCAGATGTCCGGAAAGGAAAAGCCGCTTCGCACGGCGTCGCTGCATTCCTTGATCAACCCGTCGCTGGTGTCGCGGTTGCTGCGGCTCATCCGTTGCTCCTCCCGGTTCGGAATCCTGCGGGGCGCGCGACCTGCGGCGACCCGCTTGCGAGAAAGCTATCCGCGCCCTCGCAAGCGGCCTTTGCGCTAGGTCAACTCCGAACGATTATCGCGAACGGTCGACAGGAATTGCGCCGACGGTCAGCCCTCGCGCTTGCCGTAGATCTTGTCGCGCAGGCGGCGCATGCCGGTGAGCCAGCGATCGCGGTCGGAGGTCTTGCGCTGCTCGTAGGCGTGAACCGTCTGATGCGACAGGATCATGAAGCGCTCGGCCTCCATCGCGTCGAGAACGATCTGGGCCACTTCATCCGCGCTCATCACGCCATCGACGCTGGCCGCGCCGGCCGGCGCGCCGGACGGTCGGGCCCGCGTCATTCCGGTCAGAACCGATTGCGGGCACAGGACCGAAACGCGGATGCCGCGGTCGCCATACTGGATCGCCAGATGCTCGGCGAGTGAGACCGCGGCCGCCTTGGTGACGCCATAGGCCATCGAGTTCATCGAGGTGAGCAGACCGGCGGCGGATGCGGTGTTCAAGAGATAGCCGGAGCCCCGCGCCAGCATCTGCGGCACCAGAACGCGCGCAGCATAGACATGGCTCATGACATGCACGCGCCAGTTGATGTCCCAGTCGGCGTCGGAGGCGCTCTCCATGCCGGCGCGGGACAGGCCGGCATTCGAATAGAAGATATCGACCGGGCCGTATTTCGCTTCCGCCGCGGCGATCAGCGCCTGGATGTCCGATTCCTTGCCGACATCGGTCGGCACGGCGAGCCCGCCGATCTCGTCGGCAACCTTGCGTAAGGCCTCGGCGTTCAGATCGGCGACGACGACGCCCTTCGCGCCGGCCTTTGCAAAGGCGCGCGCCACAGCCTCGCCAATCCCGCTCGCCGCTCCGGTGACGACGCAGACCTTGCCCTTCGGATTCATAAGACGCTTCTCCCTGATTGTTGCCGGCGGCACCGTATCGTTCTTTTTCGCAAGCGACCACCGGTCCTGCTCAGACCTGCCATTCTGTGGAGGAACATTGCCTCAACTTTCGTCGTCGCATCCAGGCGGTGCCAGGGCGAGATAGGCGAGACGCTTGATCTCCCGGCGGCCGCGCGTCACCGTTTCCAGAATGAGGCCTGAGAAAAAGGCGAGCAGGGCGGCCAACCTCTCGCGCCCGGTCGCGAACACGGCGGTCGGAAGCCGTGGCACGAGGCCGGTTTCCACAAACTCGATGACGACCGAAGTGCCGAGAACGATGGCGATCGTGCCTGCGATCGCACCCAGCAGCCCGAAAAACTGGATCGGCCTTTCCTCCTTCACCAACTGCACGATCAGCCGCAGGATACGAAAGCCGTCGCGGAACGTGTGCAGCTTGCTGGACGAGCCTTCCGCGCGCACGCGATAGGGCGTCGCCACTTCCGCGATCGGCAGCCGCATTTCGAGCGCATGGACAATGAGTTCGGTTTCGATCTCGAAGCCGGTCGACATCGCCGGAAAGGACTTCACATAGCGGCGGGAGAAAATCTTGTAGCCGGACAGCATGTCGTTGACGTCGGCGCCGAAGATGCGGTCGACCAGCCCCGTCAGCAGGCGGTTGCCGAATCTGTGGCCGGGCCGGAACGCGGCGGCAATGTCCGTCTCCCGTGCGCCGTTGACAAGGTCGAGCGGGCCGGACACCAGCAATTCGATCAGCGCCGGCGCACTGGCGGCGTCGTAGGTGTCGTCGCCGTCCGTCATCACATAGATGTCGGCGTCGATATCGGCGAACATCCGCCGCACGACCGCGCCCTTGCCCTGCCGTGTCTCGGTGCGGACGATCGCGCCGGCGTCGTGGGCGTTCGCGGCCGTGCCGTCCGACGAATTGTTGTCATAGACATGGATCGCCGCGTTCGGCAGGACGCGCCGGAAATCGCCGACCACCTTGGCGATCGTGACGGCTTCGTTGAAACAGGGAACAAAAAGGACCGCTATCCGGTATCGATCGAACGGCCGCGCATGATCTTCGCAAGCACGTATCCGCCGCGCAAGCTCTCCTCTTCCTCCCCTCGTGGACTGTCAGAGCCCGACCGGATATCCGTCCTTGCGATGATCGGACGCCGCGAGATAGCCGCCGTCGATCTTCAGCGCGAACTGGCCGCAGCCGAATTCGGTGTCGAAGCGCGGCGCGACCGTCACGTTGGCCGCGCTCGCGCAGGCCGTCGATGGTCGCTTGCGGAAAATTCCATTCTACCGCGATGGTCTCGTTGTCATCCTGCACGCGCCAGCGCGGCGCATCGCTCGCGGCCTGCGGGTTCTGCCCGTGGTCGGCAAGGCGCGAGGTGATCTGCAAGTGCCCCTGCGCCTGCATCGAGCCGCCCATGACACCGAAGCTCATCAGCGGCGCGCCACCCTGTGTGAGAAAGCCCGGAATGATGGTGTGGAACGGCCGCTTGCCGAGGCGACCTGATTGGGATGGCCTTACCGCTTGAGGCTGAAGCCAAAGGCGCGGTTCTGCAACGCGATGCCGGTGTTGGGAACGACGACGCCGGAGCCAAGCCTTTGAAATTCGATTGAATGAACGACACCATCATGCCGCTCTTGTCAGCGGCGGTGGGAGTAAACGGTGCCGCCGGTCTGCGGCGATCCGGGCAGCGCCTGCATGGCGCGATCCGGATCGATCAGCGTCGCGCGCTTGTGCAGGTAGGTGCGGTCGAGCAGATGCTCCGCCGTGACGTTGAGCATCGTGTCGGGATCGCCGACATAGTCGGCCATGTCGGCGAAGGCGAGTTTCATTGCCTCGATCTTCAGATGCTGCGTCAGCGGGCCGTCCGCGTCTGCGGGATCGATGTTGAAGTAGTCGAGAATGCCGAGCGCGATCAGCGCGCCGATGCCCTGTCCGTTCGGCCCGATCTCGTGCAGCGTCACGTCGCGATAATTCATCGCGATCGGCTCCACCCAGTCGGGACGGTGCGCGGCGAGGTCGCTTTCCTCGATCAGCCCGCCGGTGGCGCGCGCATGCGCTGCGATCGCGGCGGCGAGTTCGCCATGATAGAAATCATCGCCCTTGCTCTCGGCGATGCGAGTCAGCGTGCGCGCCTGTCCCGGACAGACGAAGCGTTCGCTGGGCGCGGGCGCATGGCCCTTCGGCGCGAACGCTTCGCGATAGCCCGGATGCAGCAATAGCTCGTCCACCTGCGCCTTCCATTGCCGCTGCACGGTCGGCGAGACCAGATAGCCGTCGGTGGCGTAGCGGATCGCCGGCTCGAACAGATCGGCGAAGGGCAGCTTGCCGAATTTTTCCGAAACCGTGCGCCAGGCCGACACGGTGCCCGGCACCGTCACGGAATCCCAGCCGCGCATCGGCATCGTTTCGCGCCCCTTGAAATGCTGCGGCGTCATCTTTTTCGGCGAGCGGCCCGAGGCGTTGAGCCCGTGCAGCTTGCCGTCCGCCCAGATCAGCGCGAAGGCATCGCCGCCGATGCCGTTCTGGCACGGCTCAAGCACCGTCAGCGCAATCGCGGTCGCCAGCGCCGCATCGGCGGCGTTGCCGCCGCGCAGATACATCGACAGGCCCGCGGCGGAAGCCAGCGGCTGCGAGGTCGAGACGACGTTCTCGGCCAAGAGCGGCATGCGCTGCGACACATAGGGGAAGGACCAGAACGACGGGTTTTGCGGGGTCATAAGGCGTTTCCTGCGTGTTCCTACACTAGCCGATTTTGCCTTTGTCGCTATCGACTATTGTGTCCGCTGTCCGTAATTTCCATGCAACGGACAAGACCGATGGAATGCCAGCATCATGAGCGCGCCGTACGTTCCGCAGATCGCCCTCTATCGCCAATGGCTGAAGGACACGCGCGGCCTGTCCTTCGAGTCGTACGACGCGATGTGGCGCTGGTCGACCACCGACCTCGACACCTATTGGCAAAGCATCTGGGACTATTTCCGCATTCAGTCGCCGCAACCGCCGAAGGCGGTGCTCGGCCGGCGCGACATGCCGAATACGGAATGGTTTCCGGGCGCCGAGGTGAATTATGTGGCGCAGGTTTTCCGCCACGTCGATGCGGCGCATGCGGCCGGGCAGCCGGCGGTGATTGCGCTGAACGAAAAGGGCGTGCGCCGCGAATTGTCGTGGCCGGAGCTGAAGCGGCAGTCGGCCTCGCTGGCGCTGCATCTGCGCGAACAGGGCGTGCGGAAGGGCGACCGCGTCGTCGCCTATCTGCCGAATGTGATCGAGGCGATGATTTCATTCTTCGCGGTCGCGAGCATCGGCGGCGTCTGGAGCATGTGTGCGCCGGACATGGGCACGGCGGCGGTGCTCGACCGCTTCAAGCAGATCGCGCCGAAAGTTCTGATCGCCTGCGACGGCGTCAGCTATGCCGGCAAGGATCACGATCGGACGTCGGTGGTGAAGGAGTTGCGCGCCGCGCTGCCGAGCCTTGCCCATGTCATCCTGCTGGAGAATCTCGGCGGCACCGCGGGCGTCGGCGACACCACACGTTTCGCTAATGCGGTCGCGCGCGACGATGCGGCGACGAAGGCCTTCGCGCCCGAATGGGTGCCGTTCGATCATCCGCTGTGGATCGTCTATTCCAGCGGCACGACCGGCCTGCCGAAGCCGATCGTGCACGGCCATGGCGGCATCCTGTTGATGTCGCTGGCGCTCAACGTGCTGCACAATGATGTCGGATGCAGCTACGCGCCGAATTCGTTCGGCGAATGCTTCCACTGGTATTCGTCGACCGGCTGGGTGATGTGGAACTGCCAGACCAACGGCCTTTTGAACGGCACCACCTGCTGCATCTATGACGGCAATCCCGGCGGCACGAAGGACAAGCCCGATTGGGGCACGCTGTGGCGGTTCGCGGCCGATACCGGCGTCACCTTTTTCGGCGCGGGCGCGGCGTTCTACGCCAGCTGCATGAAGGCGGATCTCGATCTTGGCGATTGCGGCGACCTGTCGAAAATCCGCGCCCTCGGTGTCACCGGCTCGCCCTTGAGCGAAGACGTGCAGCGATGGGGCACCGAGCAATTCGCCAAGCTCGCGGCGCGCACCGGCAACGCCGCGCAGAAGGACATCTGGTGGTGCAACATTTCCGGCGGCACCGATTTCGCCGGCGCTTTCGTCGGCGCGAACCGCGAACTGCCGCAGGTCCCCGGCGAGATGCAGTGCCGGATGCTCGGCTGCGCGGTCGAGGCGCTGGACGAACAGGGCAAGCCGCTGGTCGACGAGGTCGGCGAACTGGTCTGCCTTGAACCGCTGCCGTCGATGCCGATTTTCCTCTGGGGCGACGAGGACAAAAAGCGTTACGTCGCGAGCTACTTCGACACCTATCCGGCGAATTTCGACGGCTCGGGGCGGGGGCCGGCGTGGCGGCACGGCGACTGGCTGAAGATCACGCCGAACGGCGGCTGCATCATCTATGGCCGCAGCGACGCGACCATCAACCGGCACGGCCAGCGCATGGGCACCAGCGAACTCTACAGCGCCGTGGAGGCGCTGCCGGAGGTGCTCGATTCGATGGTGGTCGATCTCGAATATCTCGGCCGCGAGAGCTACATGCCGCTGTTCGTCGTGCTGCGCGAGGGGCTCGCGCTCGACGACGCACTCAAGGCGAAGATCAACGGCGCGATTCGCTCCGCGCTGTCGCCGCGCTTCGTGCCGAACGAGGTGCTGCAAGTCGTGGAAATTCCGCGCACGCTCTCCGGCAAGAAACAGGAATTGCCGATCAAGAAGCTGCTGCTCGGTCAGCCGATCGAAAAGGTCATCAACAAGGATGCGATGGCCAATCCCGGCTGCCTCGACTGGTATGTCGGTTTTGCGAATGCGCGTTTAGGGGCGACGCAGAAGGTTTCGTAGCCGCCCTGCGCGCGATCAGCGCAGCGGAAACTTGTCGAGATACGGCTTGTAGCTGTCCTCGACATCGATCCGGAGCGCCGAGAGCAGCCGCACCACGCCGTTGTAGAACGCGATCGCCACGACCAGTTCGACGATCGTCTCCGCGTCCATATGCTGCTTCAGCGCGGCGAAGGTGTCGTCGGACAGATCGATGGCTTGCGTCATCTCGCGCGCGGCCTTCAGCACGGTCTTGCTGAGCGGATCGAGCGTCGTCGGCTTGCCTTTCGTCTCGTCGATCATGGCCCTGATGTCGTCGTCGGTGACGCCGAAATCGTGGCCGATCTTGATGTGGTGCGAATATTCGTAGTCGGATTTCGTCAGATAGCCGACCTGAAGGATCGCCAGTTCGCGCAGGCGCGGATCGAGCTTGCTGCCGAAGCGGATGTGACCGCCGAGGCCGCTGAAGGCGCGCGCCGCCGTCGGGCTGTGCGCCAGCAGCTTGTGCAAATTGATGCCGCGCGCCAGCAGGTCGCGGTGTTCGGCGGGAAGGTCTGCCGCTTCGAGATAGGGAAGTCGCGCCATCACATCGCCTTTGCGGGTTTCGGCCGGCGCTCGGTGACGAGCGCGAGCAGCACCGTCAGCGCCATGAAGCAGGCTGCGGCGAGGAACACGCCGCGCGGCATCGACTGGTCCATGATCCAGCCGAACAGCAGCGGGCTGACGATGCCGCTCATGTTGAAGCCGGTGGAGACGATGCCGAAGGCGCGGCCGGCAGCGCCGGGAGGCGCCGATTTGCGCACCAGCATATCGCGCGACGGCGCGATCACGCCGCCGAGGAATCCGGCCAGCGTCATCATCGCGATCATCAGCGCCGGATGCGGCGTCGTCAGCGCGATCAGCAGAATGACGACGACATTGGCTCCGAAACAGGCGGCGGCGACGTCGCCGTGCCGGTGCGTGCGGTCGGCGAGGAAGCCGCCCGCGAGCACGCCGATCGCGCTCGCGCCGAGATAGGCCGTCAGCGTAATGTTGGCGGTGGAGAATTGCAGGCCGTAGCCGTTCATCATCGCCACCACGCCGAAGGTCGAGATGCCGCTGTTCGACAGGCCGAGCAGCATGAAGAACACCGTCAGCGAGATGATCGCCGGCGTCAGCACGCTGGTCGGGCCGGTCGCGCCATTGTCGTTGGCGGCCGCGGTGGCGGCGCTTGCTTCCGGAATCGGAAACGCCAGCAGGGTCGCTGCGACGACGAAGCCGATCGCGCCCGACGCCATCAGCGCGCCGGCGCCGCCGAAGGCCATCACCAGCCCGGCGACGATGGCGGGCGCGACCGCGCCGCCGAGGAAGCCGGAAAAGGTGTGAATCGAGAAGGCGCGGCCGATCCGCTTGCCGTCGATATTGGCGGCGAGCAGCGCATAGTCGGACGGGTGATAGACGCTGTTGGCGAGGCCGAGCAGGGCCGCGCAGGCGATCAGCCAGGGATAGCTCAGCGTCAGGCCGAGCATGATGAAGGACGTGCTGCCGAGACAGACGCCGAGGATCAGCAGTTTGCGCGCGCCGAATCTGTCGACCACGAAGCCAAGCGGGGCCTGCGTCAGACCGGAGACGACGGCGAAGGTGGTGAGCGCGAAACCGAGTTCGACGAAGCCGACGCCGAGCCGTTCCCGCAGGAACGGAAACAGCATCGGCAGGACCAGGATCACGTAATGGCTGTACCAATGCGCGATCGAAATGATCGTCAGGCTGCGCAATTCCGACGAGGGTGCGGTCCGGTCCGAACCGGCAACGATATCGGCCATGGTTCCTCTGCTTCGCCCATTCGGGCGAGGTCGGCGTTTCCGTTTCCATCTGCTAGCTGTTTCGGGAGCCGATTGTCCATCGTCGCGTAACCGCCGGAGGGGCGCGGAAGCGGGCCGATGCCGCAATCCCTACCGGTGGCGGGCGCGGAGCACGGGAGGAGGATCTTGAAAAGATCCAGACTTCTCATGGGGATGGCGGCCGTAAAGGGGCGTCGCGGCGGAGCGTCGCCGCTGGAAGGCTCGACTTGGGCGGAGGCTCAATCAGGTCATGCGAATTTCGTTTCTCTGCCCTGCTTTGTCCGCGGCTATCGCACGCGCAGCGCCGCGCGAGCGGAGCCATTCTTGTTGCGCTGCGATCGCGGTGCTAAAAGGCCGCGCTTGGCGGGATCGGTGCGGAGGTTCGAATGTCGATCATTGCGACCGTCGAAGAACTCGAAGCGATCTATGGACAGCCGAACGACGCCTCGACGGTCAAGGTCGCGGACCGGATAACCCCGGACTATCGCAGGCTGATCGAAGCCTCGCCCTTCGTCGTGCTGGCGACGGGAGGCCCTGAAGGGCTGGACTGCTCGCCGCGCGGCGACGCCACCGGCTTCGTCCGCATCCATGACGACAAAACGCTGATGCTGCCGGATCGTCGCGGCAACAATCGGGTGGATTCGCTCCGCAACATCGTCCGCGATCCGCGCATCGCGCTGCTGTTTCTCATTCCCGGCGTCGGCAGCACGCTTCGCGTCAACGGGCATGCGCATCTGTCGGTCGATCCCGATCTATGCGGCTCGTTCGTGATGGACGGCAAGGCGCCGCGTTCGGTGATCGTCATGCGGGTCGACGAACTGTTTCCAGTGCGCCCGCGCGATCGTCCGGTCGGATTTGTGGAACCCGCAAAAGCATCTCGACGCGCGGGACCTGCCGAGCCCCGGCGGATCCTGGCGCGGATGAGCGACGACAAGGTCGGGGGCAGGAATATGACCGCGCCTGGCCGGAACGCGCGCGCGCGACGCTCTGGTAGCGCCCGCCTGCATTGCCGCGTATGACCCGACGGCCCGTGAATCGCACGCTCTCCCTCCTGCGGCACATGCGGCTCTCCCGCGAAAGCATGAGCGGGCGCTTATGACATGATGTATGTCATATTATAAATGCTAGAATCATCATGAGGACGTCATGAGCATTGCCGATTCCGCTGGCCCGCGTGCGCCGCGATTGCATTATGGCTGGGTGGTCGCGGGGGCGACGTTCCTGTCCGGGCTCATCATGGCCGGCGCGGTCGGTGCGCCCGGCATCTTCATCATTCCGCTTCAGCAGGAATTCGGCTGGTCGACCTCCGATATTTCCGCCGCGCTGGCAGTGCGTTTCTTCCTGTTCGGCATCATCGCGCCGTTCGCCGCCGCGCTGATGAACAAATACGGCGTAAGGCGGATCGTGCTGGTCGCGCAGAGCATCGTCGGGGCGTCACTGATCCTGTCGCTGTGGATGACGAGCCTCTGGCAGTTGCTGCTGTTATGGGGCATCGGCGTCGGCATCGGCACGGGCATGACCGCGCTGGTGCTCGGCGCGACGGTGGCGACGCGCTGGTTCGCGGCGCGGCGCGGCCTCGTCGTCGGCGTGCTGACGGCGAGCGTGGCGACCGGGCAGTTGATATTCCTGCCGATCCTCACCTCGCTCGCCGTGAGCTATGGCTGGCGGACCGCGCTCGTCGTCGTCTGCGTCGCGGTGGGCTGCGCGGCGGCGATCATGGGATTGCTGATGCGCGACCGGCCGTCGGATGTCGGCCTGCTGCCTTACGGTCATACGGGTCCAGCGCCCGTCGCGCCGCCGCCGCCCGTCTCGGTCACGGCCGCCGCCTTCGGCGCACTGCGCGACGCCGCGCGCACCAAGACGTTCTGGATTCTGTTCGGCACCTTCTTCATCTGCGGGGCCAGCACCAACGGGCTGATCCAGACGCATTTCATTCCGATGTGCGTGGACTACGGCCTGACCCAGACCGGCGCGGCCAGCCTGCTCGCCGCTATCGGCGTGTTCGATTTCTTCGGCACGATTCTCTCGGGCTGGCTGTCGGACCGCTACAACAACCGCTGGCTTCTGTTCTGGTATTACGGGCTGCGGGGCCTGTCGCTGGTGTTCCTGCCCTTCACCGATTTCACCTTCTTCGGCCTGTCGATCTTCGCGGTGTTTTACGGCCTCGACTGGATCGCGACCGTGCCGCCGACGGTGAAGCTGACGGCCTCGACCTTCGGCACCGAGCGGGCGAATCTGGTGTTCGGCTGGATTTTCGCGGGCCACCAGATGGGCGCTGCGATCGCGGCGTTCGCCGCCGGCTTTTCGCGGACGATGCTCGCGACCTATCTGCCGGCGTTCTTCGTGGCGGGCGCGCTCTGCATCGTCGCGGCGATCGTGGTTCTCACGATTCAGGAGCGGAAGCCAACTCCCGCTCCATCCTGATCGCGACCAATCGAGGTCACGTCCCGGACATCAGTAACCGACCAGCGCGCTCACATGCGGCAGCACCTCATGCGTGCCGCGCCAGATCATTTCGAGCGCGACATAGAGGATGACCGCGAGTCCGAGATAGGCGATCCAGCGGTGCTTGTTCAGCAGCTTAGCGATGAAGCTTGCGGCCAGACCCATCAGCGCGATCGAGAGCGCGAGGCCGAACACCAGTACCCACGGGTGCTCTCGCGAAGCGCCGGCGACCGCCAGCACGTTGTCGAGCGACATCGTCACGTCTGCAATAAGAATCTGGAGCGCGGCCTGACCGAAGGTCTTGCGCGGCGCGCCCTCGGCAATGGCGCCGCTAGCGTCAAGATCCTCATTCGCGACGGCTTCATGCGCGGCGTGTTCATGTTCGGCCGGCGTTCGCAGCTCGCGCCACATCTTCCAGCAGACCCACAGCAGCAGAATGCCGCCGGCCAGCAGCAGGCCGACGATGGCCAGAAGCTGCACGGTAATCGAGGCAAAGATGATGCGCAGAACGGTTGCGGCGATGATGCCGACCAGAATGGCTTTGTTGCGCTGGTCGGCCGGAAGGCCGGCAGCGGCAAGGCCGATGACGATCGCATTGTCGCCGGCCAGCACCAGATCGATCATGATGACCTGGAAGAATGCTGTCATCACTTCGGCGGAAAAAATTTCACTCATGATCGGATCGAGGCCTTAGTCAGTCTGTCTTGCTTCGAGGAGCGGAATCGCCTGCTCGGGGTCGCTCAGGAGCGCGGCGGAGATTCCGATGAGGGTGAGCGCGCCGACGATGTCCCAGGCGGTCAGGCGAGTTGCGCCGAGGCGTCCGGCGGCGATGTCTCGGGGCCTGAGCCACGCCAGCAGCGCGATGAAAGTGGCGGAGGCCATGCAGATGACGCTGAACGCCGGCAGCGCCAGCGTCGCGGGCAGGGACAGCAATGAGAGGCTGGCGAGGGTCGCGGCCCCGCAGAGGCCGATCGCCAGGATCAGCGCAAGCCCGTGCGGCTCACGAAGGTCCGGCGGCTTTGGCGTAGAAAGCTCGACCGGCACGACCCCCTCCTGATACGCGCGTGACCCCGGTTGAAGCAATATCGCGTTATGATATGCTCAATTCGGCCGAGATCGTTCGTTATTTGATAGTTTAGTACACTTGAAACAAGCGGCCGATCAAGTCCTTTTAGGAAGTCGAAATCCTATGCATTTTGCGAAAGCGGAACCGGAAGCGAAGGCGCTGCGCAAGCAGGCGGGCGTGTGGCTGAAGCAACTCAGAAATCAGGCCGGCTTGTCCCAGGTAGAGTTGGCGGCCCAGCTCGGCCTCAAATACTACACGTTCATTTCGCAGATTGAGAACGGCTTCGGCCGGGTGCCGACCGAAGCGATGGAGCGATGGGCGCTCGCGCTGAACGAAAAGCCGTCCGTCTTCGCACGCAAGCTGCTGGGATTTTACGATCCCGAACTCTATCGCCTCCTCTTCGAGGATGTCTCATGAGCAACAACCTTGCCGTCGATAACGTCATCGCATTCAGGCGCCCGCCGCATCCGCGTTGCTGGAGCCAGGCCGAACTCTGGGACATGACGGCGCTGTGCGCGGCCCATACGCGGCATGGCGGGGCGACGTTCTGGAGCACCGGCAAGACCGAGAGGGGCGATCCGCAATTCTATCTGCTGGACGCCGACGAGGATTGTCTGCTTTGCCTCACGCGCCTCGATCGCCGCTATGTGCTTGAGAACGGTTTCGGAGGAGTCGTCGCCGAATCGACCGACCTCAAGGCTGTGATCGAGCAGGGACGGCGCATGGTCGCGCATCCGCGAGGAATTTTGGCCTTCGTCATGCGTTCGTTGTTCGTGGTGTGCACCTGCCGCGCGATTCTCGATCAGAAGATCGAACTGATGATGGCGGAAACAGGCGAACAGCTTGCGCGGTTCGCGCCGCAACTGGCGGCGCTTGTGTGACCTGACGCAAGATCACTCATCAAGACGAAAAAGGCCGCGCATGCAGCGCGGCCTTTTGTTTGAACGTCTTGTTGTTTGAGCGTCCTACTGAACGTCTTCTCCCGGAACGCGGGAGGAGGCCCGGACTCTCCGGCCTCGTCCCTTGCGTTCCGCGGATGTCAGGTTTTCGAATGCTCCTCGACCGCGGTCTCTCGCCGGCGGCCGTAATTGAGCCACAGGCCGACCCCGACTACGAACACCGCGCCGATGACCGCCGCCACCTTCTCGTAAGTGTGCGCCGTGTCCGCACCGATCTGGGCGATGACGCCGACATCGGTCAGGAACAGTTCGCCGGCGATCCATCCGAGCAGCGCAGCTCGGCCCAGACCAGGAGCGGAAAGCGGTCGAGCATCGCCATGATGATTGCGCTGCCGGCGACGATCATCGGGATCGAAACGCCGAGACCGATAATCAGCAGCAGCCAGCTTCCCTTGGCGACGGCGGCGATGGCGACGACGTTGTCGAGGCTCATCACCACGTCGGCGACCGCGATCGTCATCATCGCGCGGAACAGCGTGTCGGCCGCCTTCACCGAATCCTCGTCGTCATGCGATTTCGGTTTCACCAGATCTATGGCGATGTAGAGCAGCGCGATCGCGCCGGCCGCCTTCAGATACGGCACGTTCATCAGCGTCGTGACGATGCCGGTGAAGATGATTCGCAGGATCACCGCCACGCCCGCGCCGAGGATCATGCCCCACAGCCGCGCGCGGTCCGAAAGCGACCGGCAGGCCATCGCGATGACGACGGCGTTGTCGCCGGACAGCAAAATATTGATCCAGATGATCTGGCCGATCGCCAGCCAGAAGGTTGTCTGATCCATGTCCACCGTAAAATTCCTCCCCATGCGGCCGGCTTTTTTCCCGTCGGCCGAACCAGTTTTTCCGTCGCGCCCGTGCGCACGCGACGTCGATCAGGTTCCGGATGGCCTCTGGTGATCTGGACGACAGGTCATTGGCCGCTCCGCTCTTCGTCCAGTCCGACATCGCAGCCCGGATCGTTCGGAGCTGCCAGAGGGGCCCGCACTGGTCGTGATTTTTGACGCGATCGGTTGGGTGATCGTGCGCGGCTTCGCAAAGATGAAGCAGCCAAATTTCAATAAACAGCGGGCCGCTGAATTGAAAGTTTCAGGTCTGCTAAACTAGCGATACGAATCGAGTCGCGGCTACGATCAGAGGCGCGTCATCACGCGGCGCGCAAGCGTCAGTCCCATCAGCACGAAGGCCGAGGTGACTTCAGGTCCGCCGACCAGAATACGCGTCGGCGTCTTCATCTTGTTCCACTCATAGGCTTTGAATGGCGCGCGGAAGCTGCCTTCGCCGGTCTGGCGAACGATCACCGCGAGCGGCCGCGTGAATGTCGACGGCGCGGCGCCGAGATGACCCAGCGCCAGCAAGGCAAGCGCCGCGTCGAACGGGTTCATCTCGTTGGCGATCAGCACGTCCTGCACATAAGCGAGCACGCGCTCGCGGATGAAGCCGAACGCATCGTCGGGATCGATGGTCTTTTGCGCCTCGGCCGGCAGCGCGCGGAAGGCGGCGTAGCAGCGGCCGAAATAGGCCGAGTAAAGTTCGGGCAGGTAATAGATGTGCGAGCGCGGATCGGCGAAATTGTCGGTCGCCGCGAGGCGGCGCTGAAAGTCGATGATGCGGCGGATCGTTTCGAGCCGCGTCGGCGTTTCGAGAACTTTCCAGCGCGCGAGATTGCGAAAGCTCACTTCAAGCACGTCGAGATTCAGCGTCGGGTCGAGATCGTTGCCGTAAGGACGCTCGCCCGCGAGGTTGTCGATCCAGGTGGCGATACCGCCTTCGAAATCGATGTTGTCGTTGAGCGGCACCGTCACCAGCGGTTCGTTGCTGCCGGCGCGCACCTGATAGCCCGCGTAGAAATCCAAGAGCGGCTGATCGAGGATCGGATCGTTAGAGCCGGCTTGCGTTGCTGCTGAGAACGAGCAGGCGGTGGTGTCGCAATCGGGAACGTAGACGCCGAAGCCGAGCCGTTCCTTGATCTGCGCGAAAAACGGGCTGAAGCGCGGATGCGGCGGCGGTGCGAGCGCGGTGACGACACTGAAGCGTTGTCCGTCGGCGGCAGCGACTTCCTCGCGGCTGGCCTTGAGGCAGAACTCCACCATCGCCGCGATCGCGCGCCGTGCGTTCGTCTCCTCAGCGGATGAGCTTAGCCCGGATTCGCAATAGCTCAGCAGCGCCTCGATGAAGAAGGCGTCGTAATAGGCCGACCGATGACGGATCTGCACCGGCTCCCACATCGGCTCGGCGATGCCGGTCCATGCCGGATTGATGACCGCGCGAGTCGGCGAGCGGGCGATGAAGACGCGCGCCAGATTGAACAGCAGCGTGGAATTCTTGTAGCCGCGCGCGTTGAGCCCGGTCAGCGCCATGGTGAGTTCGCGCGCGCCGAAATCCGGATCGCCGATCAGGTTGAAGGCGGCGTAGGTCGGGATGAAGCCGTTGCGCTCGAACGATCGCAGCAGATGCTTGGCGCAAGTGCGGATCGTCGCGTCGATGGCGGTCGCGGACGGCGCCGGCTCGCGGTCGGGCAGGGAGGGCGGTTTCGGATGTTGCAGGTCGATCGTCGCCAGCAACTCGCCGAACGGCTTGGCGATCTCGGCCCAGTCCGGATCTTCGGTGTCGCGCGCCTGCTTCAACGCGGCCTGTAGCGCCTGCATCCGGTTCGGATCGCGCAATTCGGGCAGCCCGGCCCGCCGCAGCAGCGAGACCAGCGGCGGATTGCGCAGGGCGGTTTTGTAGAATTGCGACAGGTGGCCGGAATTGGCGTTCCGGTCCAACAGCACGGGGTCGCAGATTTCGTAGATGGACGGGCCGTCCTTCTTGGCGGTCAGCGCGCGAAAGGCGGCGCTCGCCCGATCCTGAATTTTCATTCGAAAAGCTCCCCAAGCGACCGACTATCGCACGGCTTCGTCCGCACGTCATTCTCCGGCCTGCCATCGGCCAAGGGAAAGGTCCCGCCCGCCTGGATTGACCGCGGTTGCCGCTTCCCTCTGTGATGTTAGTCACGGAGAATGATCTCAAGGGCGTGCATTCTTCTCATGCCTCCTGCGCGGGAAAGCCGATCGAACCCGCTAGTCGGCCCGCCAGGCGGTATGCGGCAAGTCATTGGCAGACTTCAGAAAGTTTGCGTTCACGGTAAAGGGAATGCTAATGCTGCGGTGCCGCAAATAACTCATATTGTTGGGGCACTGAGAGCCGGATTTCGTTAAGCAGCTTGTGCCATCAACGGCGCGTCGGCGCGTGTGCCGGGGGTGAGTGGAGACGATTATGAGCTTGAAACATTTGGGCGTTTCCCGCCGATCGCTGGTGATTGCGACGGCCGCGATCGCCACCGTCATTTCGCTCGGCCTCGGCGCGCATGCTGCACTGAACAAAATGAGCAATGGCGCGGTGCAAGCCGTCTCCAGCCTGGGCGCGCAACCGGGCGCCGGCGAGACGCTGCGTCCGGCCCGTCTTGCCCTTGTGATCGGCAACAGCCGCTATCCGGACGCGAATGCTCCGCTCGCCCAGCCGATCAACGACGCCCGCGCGGTCACCGCGGCCCTTCGCCATGACGGGTTCGAGGTGGATGTGGTCGAGGACGCGAACAAGGAAGACATGCGCCGGGCGTTCGACCGGCTGAAGTCGAAGGTTCAGCGCGATACCGTGGTCATGCTCTATTACAGCGGCTTCGGTATTCAGGCGAACCGGCAGACCTTCATGATCCCGGTCGACGCCGCGATCTGGCGGGAGGTCGATGTCCGCCGGCAGGGCACCAGCGTCGAATCGGTGCTGGACGAGCTGAACGAGCGCGGCGCGCGCGCCAGCCTCGTCGTGCTCGATGCGTCGCGCCGCAACCCTTACGAGCGCCGCTTCCGCACTTATTCGCACGGGCTTGCGCCGATTGACGCGCCGCGCAATGCGTTGATCCTGTCGTCGGCGACGCCCGGCAAGGTGGTCGACGAGAGCGCCGCGGAGAACAGCCCGCTGGCGTCCGAACTGCTCTCGAACATGAACGATCAGGGGCTCGGTGCCGAGCAGATCTTCAACCGCACCCGGATTGGCGTGTCGCGCAAATCGGACGGGAAGCAGGTGCCGACAGTGTCGTCGTCGCTGGTCGAGGATGTCCGTTTCGGATCGCACGCGCGGCTCGGGAGCTGAGCTTTTACGGATCGCGCCTACCGTAAAAAAAATGGGGCCTTCCGGCCCCATTTTTTTGAGCATGATCTTGTCCGAAAACCGGTTCCCATTTTTCGGGATCATGCTCTTATTTTCTCTCCTCCATGGCGATGGTCCGCACCGGGTCGCCCTCGCGGAGCAGGGCACCGGCGCGGGCGACGACGATGTCGCCCTCGCTCAATCCTTGCCGAATTTCCACCTGGCCCGCGGACATCAGCCCGATCTCGATGCGCCGCGTTTCCACCCGCTGCCGCCGCACCACCTGAATGACCGCCCCGCCGCTGCCGTAAAGGATCGCCGTCAGCGGCACCGAGACGTTGCAGCTCTCGCCGGTCTTGATGGTCGCACGCCCCGAGCCGTTCATCAGCAGCCGCGCGTTCGGCGTCGTCACCTGCACCCGAACCTGGCCGAGCTGGGTGATCGGGTCGATCGTCGACGAGACGCTGCGCACCTTGCCCTCGACCAGCGGTGCGCCGATCACGCGGATCGTCGCCGGCTGCGCGGCCGAGAGCTTGGCCATGTCCGGGGCCGATACGTCGCCCACCAGTTCGAATTCGCCGCGGGCGATGATTCGGAACAGCGGATCGGAGCGCACCGAGGCCATGGTGCCGATCACGGCGCTGACGGCGCTGACCGTGCCGGCGACGGGGGCGACCAACGTGGTTTCGCCGCCCTCCGGCTGGGTCAGGCGGACCAGGGCCTGTCCGGACGTGACCGTCGCGCCGGGATCGACCAGCACCTGCGAGATCCGCAATCCCTCGCGCGGCGGCGTCACCGAGATTTCCTCGACCGGCAGCATCAGCCCGAAGACCTCCACCGTGGCGGCGAAGCAGGCTCTGGTGGCCTTGACGACGGTGACGGTGACGCCCTTCGCCAGTTCGTCATCGGTCGCCGCTTGCGCCACGCTTTGGCGGACCGCGCCGGGAAGTCCGAGCGCCACGCAGGCGACGAGAATGCCGGCGTATCGCGCATATCGACCGTTCAAAGGCATTGGGAGTCCTGCATCGCTATGGAGATGAACC
This sequence comes from Xanthobacteraceae bacterium, assembly GCA_041397365.1. Taxonomy (GTDB): domain Bacteria; phylum Pseudomonadota; class Alphaproteobacteria; order Rhizobiales; family Xanthobacteraceae; genus P52-10. Next base: position 158,635 of record JAWKWT010000009.1, on the reverse strand, counting down.
GATAGATCGCAAACATCGAAGCTCCGTCAAGATGTGGCGGAGGCGGCGGTCGCCGCCGTTGCCGGTCTGGGCTCGTCCGCCTCGTTGCGCCATCGCAGGATCTCGACGGCGGCGACCGGGCGGGCGAAGCCTTTCAGATTGAGGTCTTCGAGCGGCGCGCCTTCGGCCCACTCCTCGACCATGCCGAAGGTGCGCTGGCTGACGACGATCTGGCCGGCCTTGGCTTCGTCGCACAGGCGCGAGGCGAGGTTCGTCACGCTGCCGACCGCGGCGTATTCGAGCCGGCGGTCGAAACCGATCTGGCCGAGCGTCGCATAACCGACCGCGATGCCGATGCCGAAGCCGAGCGTGTGGCCGCGGCTGCGCCATTTCTGCGTCAATAGCCCGACGGCGTCGCGCATCTCCACCGCCATGCGGACGGCGCGCTGCGCATGGTCCGGCAACGGGATCGGCGCGTTGAACAGCACCATCACGCCGTCGCCGGCGTAGCGGTCGAGCGTGCCTTCATAGCGGAAGATCAGTTCGCCGAGCACGGCGTGATATTCGCGCAGGACGTACATGACCTCCTCCGGCTCCGCGCCCTCGGTGAAGGCGGTGAAGCCGCGCAGATCGCAGAACACGACGGTCACCTCGCCGCGATGGCTGGCGAGCAGCGCCTCGTGCCCGTCGGAGGAGGCGATGAGTTGCGCCACCTGCGGCGCGAGGAAACGCTCCAGGCGGCTGATGCGTCCGATTTCGTCCAACTGCTTGGCGACGCGCTCCTCCAGCGACTTGTTCCAGTCGCGAAGCTGCACGGTCTGCTCCTGAAGCTTGGCCGCCTGCTGCTGCACGGTGTCGTGGGCGGCGGCGAGTTCGCGCCCTTTCTGGTCCACCTCGTGGAAGAGGCGGGCGTTGCGCATCGCCAGCACCGACTGGTGCGCGAAGGTCTGCATCAGGCCGATCGTGCTCGCGGCCGACGGTCCACGTCGCTTGCGCAGCACGACCAGCGAACCGAGAATGTCCTGCTGATCGCCGAGCGGGACGACCAGCACCGAATTGAAGCCGGCTTCGGCAGCGACCGCGTTCAAGGGATGCTCGGGTGCGTCCGCGATGTCGGCGATGTCGACCGGCTCGCCACTGGCGGCCGCCCGTCCGAGCACGCTGCCGGCCTCGGCGATGACGATGTGCTTGTCCTGCCCGTCCTCGGGCCGGTTGATGCCGATCGATTCGGCGAGCCGGAAGGTCTTCGTCGCCGCGTCGTAATTGTAGAACACGACCGCATCCGCATGGGTGATTTCCGCCGCGCGCCGCGCGATGGTGGACAGCACCGCCTTGACGTCGAGCGAGGAGGCGACCGCGCGGCCGACCTCCTCCAGCACTTTCAGCTCGCGGTTCGACTGCGCAAGATCCTGCGTGCGCTCCTCGACCTTTTCTTCCAGCCTCGTGTAGGACTCCCGCACTTCGTCGGCCATGTGGTTGAACTGGTCGGCCAGTTCCTCCAGCTCGTCGGAGGTCTTGATCTCGATGCGCTGGCCGAATTCGCCCATGGCGAGCCGCTTCGCGCCGGCATGCAGCGCCTTGATCGGCACCAGCATGCGCCGCGTCAGGATCGTGCCGGCGACCATCGCCAGCAGCAGGCCGAGCGCGACCAGGCCGCCCGCGCGGATCAGCAGGTCCTTGATCGGCACGAACGCCTGGCTGAGCGGCTGCTCGTAGAAGACGTGCCATTTCAGGTCGGGCACGGTCGCGGATGCGCTCAGCACCGCATGGCCGTCCAGCGCGGTGCCGGTCGAGCGCCGCTGCGGATTGGGGTCGATCGCCGCCGCCACCTGCGGCAGTTTCGAGACATCCGCGCCGCGCTTCTGCTCGGGGTCCGAGCTTGCGAGCAGTTCGCCTTTCGGGCTGACCACATAGGCGGCGCCGATCTTGCCGGCCTGACCGCTGCTCACATAGTCGGACAGCACGCGTAAGGAGATTTCGGCGACCGAGACGCCGAGTTCGCGGCGCGAATGCGCGACCGCGATGGTCATGAAGGGCTGGTTGTCACGGAAGAACGGCTCGCCGTACCAGATGCCCTTCTCGACCGACTCGGTGAAGCCGGTGGCTTGCGAAAAATCCTCGCCGCTGCCGACCGAGACGGTGGAGCGGTTCATGCGCAATTGCTCGCGGCCGTTGCCGTCGATCTGGAAGATCTGGCTGACGGCCGGCACCTGCCGCAGCAGCAGCAGGTAATCCGCGCGGCGCTGTTCGAGCGTGGTCGAACTCGCCCGCGTCACGAAGCTGATCTGCCGCTCCGATTCCTCCATGAATTGCTGGATGCGCTTCGCCGTCGCATCGGCCTTCTCGGCCATCCCGCCGACCAGCGAGGACTGCGTTTCGCGGTAGACGAAATAGGTTTCGATCGCGCTGTTGACGGCGAGCACGAACAGCACGAGCCCGACCAGGGAGAAAACATATTTGGCAAAGAGGCCGCGCCCCCGAAAGCCGCTGGTGCCAGCTTCGTCGGTCATTTCAAAGTCCCGTCAGCCGGCCGATGCAACGGCTGCGATAGAGCGAGTTGGAAGGGCGATCGCGCATGAGCGGTCATCTCCCGAACAACTGGCGAATGATGCTGTCGATCTGCTTGGCGGACGTGGCCTCGTTATTGCCCGGCGCGGCGTTCGGTTGCGCCGGCTGCTGTCCCTGTGCGGGAGCCTGCGCCTGCGCCGGAGTTTGCGCCTGTGCCTGAGCCGGTGGCGCGACGCCCTGCCCGGCGCTGTCGCCCGCTGCGCCGGTTGCGGCCGGCTTGGTCAATCCCTGGATCAGCGAGCCGATGCCCTCGATCAGCTTGCCGCCACCGTCCTTGTTGCCGTCCTTGCCCTGTGCGTCCTTGCCGGAGCCGCCGAACAGGCCACCCTGTCCGAACAATCCCTGGCCCATCTCGCGCAGCTTGGCGAAGGCCGCGTCCGGATTGTCGAGAATGCCCGCCATGTCGGGATAGATGCGTGGGGCCGACCATGGTCCTTCGAGCGTGACGGGCACGCCGAGCCCGAGCGGATCGGCGACCGTGCTACCCTGGCCCTGCGTCGTCATCACCAGTTTGGGTTCGAGCTTGAACGCCAGCGTTTTCATGGTGAGGTCGATCGATCCCGAACCGCCGACGCGCACCAGCGGCCCGGCCAGCCGCAGGTCGGCGGTGGTGGCCTTGCCGTTCTCGATCCGGAACGCGGCATGCAGTTCGCTCAGGTCGGTCGCCTGGGTGCTGTCATCCTGCCAGCCGTTGAGGGTGGTCGACGTGAGCGAGCGGATCATCTGCGCGACGTTGAGGCCGCGAATCTGCCCGTCGCGGAAATCGACATTGGCGGTGCCGGAGAGGCTCGCCGCCAGCTCGCGCTGGGTCTTTCCGGTGGCGCGGATGTCGAACTGTGCCTGCATCTTGCCGTCGAGCCAACTGAAGTCGGCTGCGTGGCTGAGCAGCGGCAGCGCGCGCACGTCGCGCAGGTCGGCCCGCAGCGCGTAGATGGGCGTTGCGATCGACGCATCGATCGCCAGCCCGAGCGCCGCCTGTCCCTCATACAGGCCGACCTCGGAGACCGCCGCGCGGACGACGCCGGCGGCGATGGTGCCTTCGATCTTCGCGGGCGCAAGATTCATGCTGCCGATATTCAGCTCGGAAGCTGAAATCTTGATGTCGGCGTCGATGTAATTCAGTCCGTCAAGCTTGATCGGCTCATTGTTCCATGAAGCGTCCGCGGACCGCGTCGGAGCCTTCGTGCTGTCGAGCGAGGCCGGCGTTTCGAGATTCAGTTTCTTGAAGTCGAGATCGAGCTTTACGAACGGTTTCGCGGTCGCCTCGACCGAGGCATAGCCGCTGAACAGCGCCTGGCCCAGCATGCCCGTCAGGCTGTTGATGCTGATGGTTGAGCCGGTGAGCTTCACCTCGCCTGTGCCCGACACGGCCTGCGGCAGCAGGCCGACAGCGTCGAGCTTGAATTCGACCGGCACGGTCAGCCGGTCCAGCGGCCCGGAGGGAATCGTCGCTTTCGCCTCGGCCTTGAACATCTGCTCGCCGGCGCGGCCGTCCAGCGTCACGTCGAGCTTGCGGCCGGGCGAGGCGAGGCCCTTGACGTTCAGTTGGTCAATACGGCTCTCGGCCTGATGGCGCGGATCCTTGAAGATGACGGTGGCGTCCGAGACAACGATGCGGTCGAGCGCGAAGGGCCGGTGATCCGGACCAAGCACGAGGTCGGCCTGTCCCGGAAAAACATTGTCCGCGCGGACGCGCTCGCGCGACATCGGCAGCGTCACGACCGGCTTGACGATGTTGAGTTCGCGCACGCGCGGCGCGCCGGTGAGCAGCCCGCGCAGCGACAGTTCCGCGCGGATGCTCTCGGCGCTGAGCCGCTGGCTGAGCACGCGGTCTTTCGGGTCGTACAGGCGGACATCGCGCAGCGTCACCGTCGTCAGCGGCCAGAGCCGGACCGTCGCGCCGCCGTCGATATCGATCTGATAGCCGGTGGCTTCCTCGATCCGCTTTTCGATGGAGCCGGTGACGAGCCCGCTCGGAAGCCCGACCGCGAGCAGCACCCCGATCGCGGCGATCGACAAGAACAGAACGACGCCAAGGATTTTCAGGGCTTTCATGCCGGACTCAATCTTCAAGGGACCGTTTCGCGTTGTCCTGACGCGGATTTTTGATCCGCCACACTAGAGCATGATCTCGAAAAGTGGGACCGGTTTTCGCTTCGCGTCCCTTCGGATGCGAACAGATCATGCTCATTCAAGAATGAATGCAAGGGGTTGGAGAGGCTCAAGCGGAACGGATCGGACTCTAGGGATTTCGTTCCTCGGGTCGACTGAAAACTGGCCTTTCCCGTCGCGAAATTGTGTGACTTATGACACACTCGGCTTCACATCGGGGAAATCAGGGGCAACGACGTGGCCAAGACGACCATACCGACCGCCAGGCAGTCCGAATTCGCCGTGATGCTCAGCCTCAATCCGCTGTTCGCGGATCTCGGCGCCGATGCGCTTCAGCGGATCGCCGCGCTCTGCCACACGCAGCAACTGGGCGAGGGCGAGGTGCTGTTCCAGAAGGGTGACACGGGCGACGCGCTCTACGGCATCCGCCGCGGCCAGATCCGGATCGAGACCGGCGCCAGCGACGGCTCCCGGCTGACGCTGAATTTTCAGGGCTCGGGCGACGTGTTCGGCGAGATCGCGGTGCTCGACGGACGGACGCGGACGGCGGACGCGATCGCGGCCGAGCCGACCGAAATGTTCGTGCTGAGGCGCGGGGATTTTCTGAATTATCTGGAGCGCGAACCGAAGGTCGCGGTGAAGCTGATCGAGCTGTTGTGCCAGCGTATTCGTCTCGCCAGCGAGCGGCTGGAGGAATCGGTGCTGCAACCGCTGTCGGTGCGGATGGCGCGGCGGCTCTGCACGCTGGCGGAGGATTACGGCTCGGAGGTGCGCATCTCGCAGGAGCAGCTCGGCGTCTATGTCGGTGCGGCGCGCGAAAGCGTCAACCGGCAGCTTCAGCAATGGCGGCGCGACGGCATCCTCGAACTCAAGCGCGGCCGGATCGAATTGCTGAGTCTGAAGAAGCTCGAGATCGAAGCGCGCAACGAGTAAGTTGCTGCGGCATTCTTAGGCTGTTTACGGCCTCATTGAATCGGATGGAGCTCTGATCCATTTTCGCCATGGCTGGAACAAATCCGGCTATGACGATCGCGCTTCACCGCACTCCGCCGGATCTTTTGTTCGCGCATGATCTGATCCGACCCAAAGGGCCGCGAAGCGCAAACCGGTTCCCGCCCCCGATCAAGTCGAGGGCAAGCTTTTCGCAGATCATGCTCAATGCGTGGCTGCCGCCTGCGTGGGTGACGGAGGGGCCGCGCCGCCGTGATGGTCGGAATGTCCGTCTTCGTCCTTCTCGGCGCTGGAGACGATGAGCTTTTGCCCGATCCGCCAGAAGAAATTGCCGACATCGTCCATCAGCAGGAACATCGCCGGCACGAAGATCAGCGACAGGACGGTCGAGAACATCAGTCCGCCGATCACGGCCAGTGCCATCGGTGAACGGAATTCCCCGCCCGCGCCGAAGGCGAGCGCGCTCGGCAGCATGCCGGCGGCCATGGCGATGGTCGTCATCACGATCGGGCGCGCGCGCTTCATGCCGGCATCGACGATCGCTTCGTCGCGCTTCATGCCGGCATGGATCGACTCGATGGCGAAATCCACCAGCATGATCGCGTTCTTGGTGACGATGCCCATCAGCATCAGGATGCCGATCCAGACCGGCGTCGTCAGTTGCTTGCCGGTCACGAACAGCGCCAGGATCGCGCCGCCGATCGACAGCGGCAGCGAGAACAGGATGGTGATCGGTTGCAGGAAGGTGCCGAACAACAGCACCAGCACCGCATACACCATCATCAGGCCGGCGCTGATCGCGGTGGCGAAGCCGTCCGACAGCTCGTTCAGGCTTTCGGCGTCGCCGGACTGACCGACCTTCACGCCCTTCGGCAGGCTTTTCATCACCGGCAGGTCGTTGATCTTCGCCATCGCATCGCCAAGCGCGGACGAGCCGACGAGATCGGCGGCCACGGTCGCCTGCCGCTCGCGGTCGTAGCGGTTGATGCTGGTCGGGCCCTGATCCAGGCGGATGTCGGCGACGATCGACAAGGGAACGTTGCCGCGGCCGCCGCCGAACGGCACGCGAAGCTGCTCCAGCACCTTGATGTCGGAGCGCGCGCTCTCGTCGAACTGCACGCGGATCGGCACCAGGCGATCGCCCGCGTCGAATTTCGCCAGCGCCGGACCGACGTCGCCGATCGTGGCGACGCGGATCGTTTCCGAAAGTCCCTCGGTCGAGACGCCGAGCCGGGCGGCGAGATCGGCGCGCGGCTGAATCCGCAGTTCCGGCCGGTCCAGCGAGGTTTCCGAGTTCACATTGGCGATCAGCGGAATGCGCTTCATCTGGATAGCCAGTTCGTTGGCGACGTTGCTGACGATGCCAATCTCGGGGCCGGTGACGACGAGGGAAATCGCGCGAAGACCGTTTTCGTCGAGGAACCAGTAACGGATGTCCGGCACGTTTTCGAGGTCGCGGCCGATCTCCAGTTCAAGCTCGCGCTGAGTGATCTTGCGATCGCCCTTCGGCGTGTAGTTGATGATAAGCGCGGCGCGACGCACTTCCGTCATGGCCGGCGGTACGCGCCCGCCGTCGACGAACACGCTCTTGACCTCGGGCCGCTTGCGCAGCCGCGCGACGATATCTTCCGTCACTTTCCTCGGTGAAGGAGAGCTGGCTGCCGGGCGGCAATTCCAGCGCCAGCAGCGAGCGCGCGGTGTCCTGCGCCGGCAGGAAGCCCTGCGGCAGCAGCTTGATGCTCAGCACCGACAGCGCGAACACGCCAAGGCCGAGGATCACCGTGATGACGTAATGGCGAACCGACCAGGTGACGAGCTTGTTGTAGAAGCGCAGGATGAAGCCCGGCGGCGGATCGTCGTGGTGGTTGTCCTTGAGGAAGTAGGCGGCCAGCACGGGCGTGACGAAGCGCGCGGCCAGCAGCGAGAAGAACACCTGCACCGACACGGTGATGCCGAACTGCTTGAAGAATTGTCCGGCAATGCCCGGCATGAAGCTCGCGGGCGCGAAGATGGCGATGATGGTCAGGCTGATGGCGATCACCGCGAGGCCGATTTCGTCGGCGGCCTCGAGCGCCGCGCGATAGGGCGACTTGCCCATCCGCATATGCCGGACGATGTTCTCGATCTCGACGATCGCGTCGTCGACCAGAATGCCCGTACTCAGCGTGATGGCGAGGAAGCTCACCAGGTTCAGCGAGAATCCGAGCAGGTCCATCACCCAGAAGGCCGGGAAGATCGACAGCGGCAGCGACACCGCGGCGATGATCGTCGCGCGCAGGTCGCGCAGGAAGATGAAGACGATGATGACCGCCAGCGCCGCGCCTTCGAACAGCGTGCTGATCGCCGCCTCGTAATTGCCGTGGGTGAACTCGACCGACGTGTCGATCAGTTGCAGATCGACGTCCGGGTTCGTCGTCTTCAACTCGTCGATGCGTTTCTGCACCGCCTTGGCGACCACCACGTCGCTGGCCCCCTTGGAGCGCTTGATGCCGAGCGCCACCACCGGCTCGCCGTTGAAGCGGGCGAAGGTGCGCCGGTCCGAGATCGTGTCCGTTACCGTGCCGAGGTCGTCCAGCCGCACCTCGCCGCCGGCCGGTAGGCTTATCATCGTGCCGGCGAGTTCGTTCAACGTTCGCGCGCCGGCGAGCGTGCGGATCGCCTGATCGTTCTTGCCGATTTCGGCGCGGCCGCCGGCGAGATCGACATTCGAGCCGCGCAGGCGGCGGCTGACATCAAGGGCGGTGAGGCCGACGGCCTGCAACCGGTCGGGATCGAGCGAGACGAGAATCTCGCGCTCGACGCCGCCGATGCGTTCGACCTGGGCGACGCCGCGAACGCCTTGCAAGGCGCGTTTGACCACGTCGTCGACGAACCACGACAATTGCTCCGGCGTCTTGCCGGGCGCGATCGCCGCATAGGTGACGATCGGCAGGCCGACCACGTCGACGCGCTGGATCAGCGGTTCGTTGATGTTCTGCGGCAGGTTCGAGCGGACGCGCGTGATCGCGTCCTTGATGTCGTTCAGCGCCCTGTCGGTGTTGGTCTCCAGGCTGAACTGGATGGTGGTGACGGACAGGCCGTCGGTGATCGAGGAGATGATGTGGCGGACGTTCTCGACGCCGGAGACGCCGTCCTCGATGGTCTTGGTGACTTGCGATTCGAGTTCGGCAGGCGCCGCGCCGAACTGCGCGACGGCGACGGAGATGACGGGAATGTCCGCGTTCGGCAGCCGCGTCACCGCAAGCTTGGTGAAGCTCATCCAGCCGAGGATCAACAGGATGATCGAGAAGACGATCGACGGCAGCGGCTGCCTGATCGACCAGGCCGAAATATTCAGTGCCATGGCGGCGCTATCCCCTCATTCCCAAAACACGCAGCCGGCAAGCATCCGGCGCGCGCACCGTCCGATCGCGACAGGCTGGCGCGTCAGCGCCGAACCCGGTCGAGATCGTCGGCGAACATCATTTTGATCCGGTCGCCGTCATGCAGCGACGTGCCGGCATTGGCGACGATGATCTCGCCCTCGCTCAGGCCCTCGCGCACCTCGATATGCGTATCGGAGAACAGCCCCACTTGCACCCGGCGCGTTTCGACGATGTTGTTTTTCACGACCTGAACGGTCTGGTGGTCGAGCGCGGCCTTCGGGATCGACACGCCGCAACTGCGGTTCGCGTCGATGGTCGCGCGCGCGAACATGCCGACGCGGATCGCCGGGTCGCGCTGGATGGACAGCCGCGCCTTGCCGAGCTGCGTCCGGCGATCGATTTCCGGCGAGACGATCCGCACCCGGCCGTTGACTTCCGGGCCGCCATCGATCGTCACGCGCGCGGTCGCGCCCGCGGCGAGCTTCAGCACATGGACATTGGGGACTTCGGCGTCGAGTTCGATCTCGTTGTCGATCGCGATCCGGAACAGCGGGCCAAGCTGCGGCGAGGCGAAGGAGCCGGCGCGCGCGCTGGCATGGATCACGCGGCCCGCTGCCGGCGCGCGCAGCGTGATAAGTCCGCCGCGGCCTGCGGCCTGCGGGTTCTGCTGCGCGGCCTGGGCCGCGGCCGGCCCGCCAAGGCGGACCATCTCCTGGTTCTCGGTGACGGTGTCGCCGTCGCGCACCAGCACCTCCGCCACGCGGAAACCTTCCTGCTCCACGCCGACGATCGCCTCGCGGCGCGGGACCAGGAAGCCGGTGACGCGCACCATGTCCGAGAAGCAGGCGTTGGTGGCCTTGACCACGATCGCGATGGCGCCGCTCTCGGCGGCCTTTGCGTCGGATTTATCGTTGGCGGCGAGCGACGGGAGCGGAGCCGCCGACATCGCGGCGGCGACCATCAGAGCGGGAAGCGTCAGGGAGCGGGCGGACTGCAAGGGTGATGCCTGCGAAGGTGGTGATGTCTGGACGTTAAGACGAGAACAGCGTCCCGCGGTTCTGCGGGACGCTGAAGGGGATCGGTCGCGGATGCGAAGGCACGCGGTCAGTTGCCCGCGACCTGGCTGGTCGCCATGTTGACGATCTGCACGCGCCGATTGCCCTCTGCATTCGGATTGCTCGGGTCCTTCAGGCGGCTCTCGCCATAGCCAACGGTCACGAGGTCGCCGGCGGCGATGCCGTAATTCTCCATCAGGTACTTCTTGAGCGAATCGGCGCGCCGCTCGGACAGGTCCTGATTGTAGTTTTCGCTGCCCTGGGCGTCGGTGTGGCCGGCGAGAACGAAGGTGGTGCCCTTCAAGTTCGGGTTGGTCAGCACCTTGCCGAGAGCGGTGACCGCGGGCAGGGCCTTCTGGCTGATATTCGCCGAATTGTAATCGAAGGTGATTTCCAGATCGATTTTCGGTTTTTCCTCGGCGATTGCCGCAATCTGGTTGCGTTCGCCGGAGGAGAGCGAGCGGGTCGTTCTGTTCCGAATCTGGTTGACGAAGCGGGCTTCCTCCGCCGCCTTGGCGGTGTCCGCGGGCGCAGCCGAGAGGCTGCGGGTCAGGCGCTTCGGCGTCAGCGCCTTCAGGATCTGATCCTCGGTCACGTTTTCGGCTGCGAAGGCGCTGGCCGACAGCGAGACGGCGATGCCGGTCGCGAGCGAGGAGAGGATGGCAGCCCGGCCGACAGTCTTAAAACGTCCAGCCTCTCAGAAAGCCTATCAGACATTTCAGTCCTCCATTGGTTGACCGCGGCGCGTCTCGCGCGGCGGCACGAGCATGCTTGTATCGGTCGCCGGCATGCGCGGTTCAGTTCAATTTCAAATGCCGGGTCTTGCGGCCCGGCATCACTCAGCATTACAAACCGTAGCCTGCAAACTCGCTGGCGATATTCGGATCGATCGCGCGCGCGGCGGCGATATCCCGGTCGCCGGCCGCGGCGTTGCCGCTGCGCTGCTTTGCCACGCCGCGCCCGTAGAGCGAGGAGGCGAGCTTCGGATTGAGGCGCAGCGCCGCGTCGAAATCGGCGATGGCGTTGCCGTGCTGGCCGATCTTCAGATTGACGAGGCCGCGGCTGTCGAGCGCATCGACGAAGTTCGGACGCAGTTGCAGCGCGTCGTTGCAATCCTTCAGCGCGGCCTGGGTATCGCCCATGATGGTCTGCACCCAGCAGCGGTTGTTCAGCGCTTCAACGTCGCGGGGGTTGAGGCGGATGGCGTCGTTGAAGTCCTTGAGCGCCTGCGGATAGGCGCCTTTCACCGCGTAAAGCTGTCCGCGCTTGTAGAACGCGGCCTGATCGTTGGGGTTGGCCTGGATCAGGCCGGCGAGGTCCTTGATCGCCGGATCGGCGTTGATCGCCGCCAGACGCTTCTCGGCCTCGGCGTCACGCGGCGGTTCGGCGGGTTTAGCGGGTTCGACTTTGGCCGGCTGACTCTTCGCCGGTTCGGTCTTGACGGGCGCAGTCTTGACGGGCGCGGTCTTGGCCGGCTCCGCCTTCGGTGTGATTCTCGGCTCGGGCGGCGTGATCGTCGGCTCGGGCACCTGCACGCGCGGCTGCGAGGGCAGCATCTTCGGTTCGGGCTGCTGCGGCTTCGGATCGAGCGACGTCAGCGTGCGCGGGCCGAACGAGAACTCCTCCGCCAGCGAGGACGAGAACCACGGAATCTGCTCGCCCTTCGACGCGCGCGAAACGCCGACGCGGGTTCGGTTGAACGCCTCTTCGGCGGTCAGGTCCGGCACGCGGATTTCCTTCAAAAGCTCGGTCACGAACAGGCTGCGGTCGCCGGCCGCGTCGTTGACCACGACCTGCGGCGGAGCCGAATACATGACCAGCGTGCCGCGCGGCGCGGTGACCGGTGCGAGCCCGTTGGAGAATTGCCGGAAGCGCCGCTCGAACGGATTGCGGCGTGAGGCGTCGAGCACCGCGATCTTGACGCTGGCGCCGCGGCTGTTGAGTTCGCTCAGCACGTTGTCGAGGCTGATGCCGTCGCGGCGAACGTCCTTTTCTTCCCAGATGCCGCCATCGACCGGGATCAGATAGGTCACGCGGCCGGACTGGATGCCGTAGCCGCTGAAGAACAGCATGGCGACCGAGCCGGGCTTGATCTTCTCGTAGAAGGTGTTGAACGCATTGCGCATCGCGCCGCTGTTGAGGTTCTCCCCGGTCGCGACATCGAAGCCAGCGCGCTTCAGTTCGTCCGCCATCGCGCGCATGTCGCCGATCGGCTCCTTCAGCGGCGCCTCGCTGTCGGGATATTTGGCGTTGCCGATCACCAGCGCATAGCGCTCGCCCGCCGCGAAAGCAGGGGCGACCAACGCGGCCGACAGGAGAAGCAGAGCAAGAAACAGAGGGCGCAAGATCATGTTCACGCCGATCCCGACATTTTCACACACACAATACGAGTTAAAAACAACTTTACCCCATGGATTTGCCTTAATCAAACAGCGTCACCTTCACATGGCGGCATGGTGAATGACCGGCGGCTCGTGCTCGCAATGGGCGCTGCCTGCGACTTTTCTAGAACCCGATCCCGAGAAACAGCCAGCTTATCCGGGGGCCGCAAGAGAACCAGAAGCAGTCGGCGCGATACGACGTTGCGGCGTCCGCCGGCGGGACGCGCCTTGCGTGCCGAAGTTTCGCGGGGAGCCTCGAGAGTCTTGGGGCGGCCGAAGCGGTTCTCACGTTGCGCGGCCGTTTCGTCCGTTGCGCATTGGCCGGGTGGCTCGCGGTTCGTGCGGCCGGCCGCGTCTGCGCCGGCGTTTCCGCGCGCGCGTCGGCCAGCGTCGTGCGTATTTCCGGCGTCGCAAGGGGCGCTGACGCGATTGCGGAAGAAGACGCTTTCGCGGAAACCAGATCGGCGGTCGCGGCAAAGCCCGGCTGCGTCGTCGCGGCGAGCATCAAGGCGGCGGCACAGAGGCCGCAAGATATCCTGAGAGACACCCTGAGCGGATTGCGAAGCGATATCCGCGCCGGTTTCCGGCTGCTTCCGAACCGGACGGATGAGGGGCGAGCGGCCAAGGCTGCTGGGTCCTTCATGGCTGCTGGGTCCTTCGATTCGAATTGGTGCGCTTGTCGTGTCGGCGTCTACGCTGCGTGCCGGCCGGCCGGCATCGCGGTCGTCAATCAGATCGTTCAGAACCCGACGCCCATCATCGTCGAAGCCCGGCCGCCGCCGCTCGACGCCTGCTGACGCTGCGGCTGCCTCTGCGGCTGCTGCCGAGGCTCCTGCCGGCGCTCGGCCTGCTGCTTGCGCGGCCGCTCCGGCTCGCGCCGCTTGACGGTCTTGGCGGGCACCGGCTTGCTGGCGACGCAACTCGCGCCCTGGGCGGTTTCGCCGCGCCCGCAGATCGTCGGGCAGGTATGCCGCCTGCTTCTGCACCACCGACAAGTCCTCGGTGACGCGCGGGTCCTTCGCCGGGCGCTTCTTCACGCCGAGATAGCGACAGGCTGCTGCGGCTGCATCGGACAGAACGCCGTCGGCCTCGCTAACGAAGCAGCGAGTCCGGGTGAGCCTGGTCTGATGACCTTGATGAGCGCCGGCGTATTCGTGGTCCAGGCATCGAGCCGGCGGTGATTTGCGGGCGGACGCGCTCGCAGCTCGTCGCCTTGGCGAGGCGGCGGAGGTCCTCGACATTGGCGGGCGTGTTTTCCTTCGCCGCCAGCGCGTCGAAGCGCTCGCTGTCGGTCTTGCAGACGGCTTCCTGGGCCGCGGCGAGTTCGGCCTTGCGGCGCTCCTCCTCGGCGAGGCGGGCGCTCTTCTCGCTCTCGATGCGCAGTCTTTCGGCTTCCGCCGCGGCTTTGTTGCGGGCGGCTTCCTCCGCCCTCAGCCGCGCGGCCTCGGCCTTGCGTTCGGCTTCGAGGGCCTTGGCCTTCTGCGCGGCTTCCGCGGCGGCGGCTCGGCGCTCTTCTTCCTCGCGGCGTTTGGCGGCAGCGGCCTCAGCGCGCTGGCGCTCGGCTTCCGCCTTGGCCGCGGCCTCGCGCTCCTTCGCCGCCGCTTCGAGAATTTCGAGGCGGGTCTGCGCGCGGATCGACAGGTTCGAGCCCGGATAGCGGCCGATGAAGCTCTTCAGCGCGTCGATGTTGCTGGAATCCTTGACCTTTTCCCAGTCGATCAACTCGCGCGTCGACGGACCGTGGTTGATTTGCGGCTGCGGCGCGAGCGCGACCGACGGGGCCTCGGGGATGCTCCTGAGGCGCTCGCGCGCGAGGTCGGAATAGAAGCCTTCCTTGTGGGTGTTGAGGAACACCTCGAAGGCGCGGCGCGTGCCGATCTTGTCGACCAGATCGTAGTCGGCCTTTGCGTCGACATTGATCGAGGCCAGCATCGGGCCCTTCGGCTGCGGGGGTGGCGGCACGAGCGAGAAATTGCCGCCGCCGAGCGACCCGTAGACATACGGCTCCTGGCGGTTGTTCGTCGACTTCATCACCTCGTCCTTGACGCGGCCGAAGGCGAGCCGCAGGTCGAGGCCGGGCACGGTCAGGTGCTTCAGAAGCGCTGCCGTGAACGGGCTGTGGTCGAGTTCCCCGTCTTCGGCGGTGGAGCCGGCTTTAGCGGCGTAGGCGATCAGCGTGTCGGTGCTCGACGGTTCGACCTTGCTGAGGCCGGCGGAGACGCCGCGCATGGCCGCGCGGCTCTCGCGACGCATCTTGCCGGCAAAGGGATTGTCGCGGCAGGCGTCGAGGATGATGAGGCGGAGCTTCTTGGCGCCGTCGGCCGAGAGCACCAGACGGTCGAGCGGGATCGCCTCGTCCGGCGCGTCGCGATCGCTAGCGAGGCGGGCGTCGACGGGAATGAGATAGTTGATGCCGCCGATTTCGATGCCGTGGCCGGCGTAATACAGCACCGCCACGTCGGCATCCACCGAGATGTCCTCGAACTTGCGGATCGCGCGCTTGAAATCGAGATTGCCGACGTCGAGATAGGTCTCGACGGTTTCGAAGCCGGCGTCCTTGAGCAGCTTGGCGATCGCACCCGCATCGCGCGTGGGATTGGGCAGGCGCGGCACCGTCGCGTAGCTGGAATTGCCGACCACCAGCGCGACGCGGCGTTCCGCCCAGGCGTCATTCGGCACCAGGGCGAAAACGAATGCCCATCCAATGACAGCGGCTATGGCAAGAAGTCGCTTCATGGCGTTTACCGAACGATCCGATCGTCCGCCGAATTCCCTGTAAACCGTTGCTGACGCCGGAAGGCGAGGATGATCCCAGTCCGATGATCCAAGCCTTCCGAAGGCTAGCTTTTTTTATGCACCCTAGCAATCGCCACGATTGCGGCGATTGCGCGTCGGGCGCAGACGAACTCCGTCCGGTGGATTACCGGCTGGCCTGTTCCCGCTGGGCCATGTTGACGATCTGCACGCGGCGGTTTTCGGCGGCGTTCGGGTCGGCCTTGTTCTTCAGCTCGCTTTCGCCGTAGCCGGCCGACACCAGATTCTCCGCCGGGATCTTGTAGGTGCTGATGAGGAACGCCTTGACCGTCTCCGCCCGGCGCTCGGACAGTTTCTGATTGTACGTGTCCGATCCGCGCGCGTCGGTGTGGCCGCCGAGCATGAACACCGAACCGGCCAGTTCGGAGCTGGTCAGCGCCTTGCCGAGACTGTGCAATTGCGATTCCGCCGACGGGCTGACCGCGGCCGAATTGTATTCGAAGTTGATTTCCAGATCGACCGTCGGACGGTTCCTGGCGATCTCGGCGACCTGCTGGCGGTCGCCGCTCGACAGCGAGCGCGTCTTGCGGATGCGATTGATGAACGTCAGGTCGCTCGGCGAGAGCGCCGGGGTGGGGGCGACCGCCGCCGGGCCGCTGAGGCTGCGGGTCAGCTTCGGCGTCTTCAGCTTCTCGATGATCTGCTGCTGGTTCAACTCGGCGGCGAGCGCCGGGGATACGATCGCGCCAAACGCCAGGAGGGCGAGGGCGGCTTTCTTGGTGTAAAGGCTCCGGGATGACATCTTGCTCTCCATCTGCGTTTCGCCGGCATTTTTCTCTGGACCGGCGGCTTGATCGGAGTGTGCCGGCAGTGGCGGGGAGTTTCCGTGACGAATCTCACACTTTGATCCGCAACTGAGTCGCGTGGCGGGGCGCGCCGGATTGCTGGGCCAAGGGAAACCTCGACCGCTTTGAAAAGTATCTGAGTACCATTTGGCCGCTGAGGCGGCGGAATGTTTGTTGCGGAAATGGTACAAGCCTTGGAATAACGGCTGCGCGGGCCACGAAATGGCCTCGGAAAACTTCCCGCTTTTCCTGTCGTCATCTACAAAACGAGACGACGACGAAATTGAGTCCATCGGGACTGCTGTTGCATTCGGGGGTTTGCATGAAAAATCGCGGAATTTTGGGGGGCGCACTTGCCGTTGCGCTGGCTTCCTCGGTCTCCACCGTTGCGATGGCGCAGTGCACGGCGACCGGACCTGCCGGTCTGGCGGGTGCGAATTTCGCGCCGTTCGCCGCGGGCGGTTCGCTGAACAGCCTGATTTCGGCGATCAACGCCTCCAATACCGCGTTTCTGACGCAGAGCACCGCCTTCGTCGGCGCGCCGGGCAATCCGCGCCCGAATCAGGAAGGCGGCGGCATCTGGGTTCGCGGCATCGGCGGCGAGGTCGACACCAAGGCTGCCGTCAGCTCGAACTTCACCTATGGCGGCGCTCCCGGAACCGTCAATTGCAACGCCTCGACCAACCTGACCTTCGCCGGCACGCAGGTCGGTACCGACATGGCGAAGCTGAACTGGAATGGCTGGAACGTCCATATGGGCTCGATGGCCGGCTATCTGTCCGCCACCGCGCGCGACACGACCGGCGCCGGCCCGGCGAACCTCGCCGGCTCGCTCCGGACCGAGCTTGAAGTGCCGTTCGTCGGCGTCTATGCGGCGGCCACCTATGGCGGCTTCTTCATCGACGGTCAGCTCCGTTGGGACTTCTACCAGGCCCGCCTCAACGACCCCGTCAACAACGGTCTGTTCGGTCAGCAGGTCGATGCGCGCGGCGTCGCCTTCACCGGCAACCTCGGCTACAACTTCCAGCTCGGCAACAACTGGTTCCTCGAGCCTTCCGCCGGCATCGTGATCTCGGAAGTGAAGGTCGACCCGATTGCGGCCTCCGGCACCTTCGTCCTGGGCGGCGCGGGCCTCGCTTACCCGAACGTCACCCTCATCAACCCGATCCGCAGCACGCTCGGCCGCCTCAGCCTGCGCACCGGCACCACGATCGTCACCGATTCGATGATCTGGCAGCCCTTCGCGACCGCGAGCGTCTATCATGACTTCGCCGGCAATGCGCGGGCGACCTACATCGAAAACACGCTTGACGGCACGCTGCCGCCGCCGAGCATCGCCGCGACGCTCAGCACGCAGAATGTCGGCACTTATGGCCAGTTCGGCGTCGGCATCGCCGGCCAGATCGTCAACACCGGCTGGCTCGGTTACGTCCGCGGCGACTATCGCACCGGCGACCGGATCGAAGGTTACAGCATCAACGGCGGCGTCCGTTATCAGTTCAATCCGGATCCGCTGCCGATGGCCGGCAAGGGTCTGATCGGCAAGGCGCCCGCTCTCGCTATGAACGCCCCGATCAACTGGAGCGGCTTCTATATCGGCGGCACCTTCGGCGTGCTGAACGGCGACGCCGACATCAACTTCACCAATGGCGGCGGCAAGACCAGTCCGCGCTTCGCCGGCCCGATGGCCGGTGGTCAGATCGGCTACAACTGGCAGGCCGGCAAGTGGGTCTTCGGTCTCGAAGGCAACATGAACTGGACCAATTCGAACGGCTCGCGTCCGTGCCCGAACGGCTTCTTCTTCTCTTGCGAAGTCGAGATGAACTGGTTCGGCCAGGGCACCGCGAAGCTCGGCTACGCGATGTTCGATCGCTCCTACTACTACGTGAAGGGCGGCGTCGCCTTCGCCGAGACGCAGGCGGGCACCCGCTGCAACACCGGCGGCACCGGCGTCTTGACCGTGGTCGATCTGACCTCGCCCGTCGCCCTGAGCTGCGCTGCTTCTGCGCCGATCGGCGGCGGTCTGACCGGCGGCGGCGTTGTCGTCGGCCGTAACACCCAGACCCATGTCGGCTGGACGGTCGGTTTCGGCAGCGAGTTCGCCTTGACGAACAACTGGTTCGTCCGCGGTGAAACCAGCTACTTCGACCTCGGTACCGAGCGCTACAACCCGACCGGTCCGTATTCGTCCCGCGACGTCAGCCTGACCGGCTTCGTCTCGACGGTCGGCTTGAACTATCGCTTCTCGACGGGTGGCGGCCCGATCTCGGCCCGCTACTGAGCGAAGCGTCGCTCCGGCGAATAGAAGCCAAATTGCAAGAGGCGGTCGGAAACGACCGCCTCTTTTTTGTGGCCTGCCCAAGAGAGCCGCTTGCCTCATAAATGGAATAGTGTTCTATCACGCAAAACAGGTTGTTCCTTCCGCGATTGAATTCCGCGTCATGCCGCATGGCCTTCTTCATTCCGGTCCTCGCTCTCTGGTCTTGTCGGGCGGCTCGACGCCGATTACGTGCCGCAGGCCGTCCGCGCCACGCGCACGAGCGATGGGCCTCATGACCGCATGCGTTGCACCGAGCGTCGGACGTTCTCTCGATCTTTCGCCCGCAACGGCGTCCCGTCGGTGCTTGAAAAAAGTCCGCGGGCGGCGCAATCAAAAGACGTTCCGGAAACATGCGCGGCGAGGCTCGGATCGAGCGGCAATGGCGCGTCCCTTCGAAAATCCCGCCGCAAGCATGCCTTGCGGGTCAAGCAACAAGAGCAAGGAAGCGAGACGATGAGTTCGTATGATGTCGTAGTGGTGGGTGGCGGCAATGCCGCGATGTGTGCGGCGCTTGCGGCGCGCGAGCATGGCGTGTCGGTCGCCGTGTGCGAATGGGCGGCCTTCGGCGATCATGGCGGCAATTCGACCTTCACCGCGGGCGCGATCCGCACCGTCTATAACGGCGTCGACGATCTGAAGGCGATCATGCCGGACCTGACGGAAAGCGAGATCGCCAACACCGATTTCGGCACCTATACCGAGGACCAGTTCTTCGACGACATGGCCCGCGTCACGCAGAACCGGACCAATCCGGACATGTGCGAATTGCTGGTCAAGCGCAGCCATCCGACGCTGAAATGGATGACGACCAAGGGCGTGCGCTTCGCGCCGATCTATGGCCGGCAGGCGTTCAAGATCGATGGCAAGTTCAAGTTCTGGGGCGGACTCACGGTCGAATCCGTCGGCGGAGGGCCGGGCCTCGTCGAGGCGCTGCACAAGGCGGCGGAGCGCGAAGGCATCACCGTGATGTATGAGACGCGGGCGCTGTCGCTGCTGGCCGACGATGCCGGCGTGCATGGCGTGCGGGTGAAGCAAAAGGGCGAGACCAAGGAGATTCGCGCCAAGGCGGTGATCCTCGCCGCCGGCGGCTTCCAGGCCAACACCGAATGGCGCACGCGCTATCTCGGCCCGACCTGGGACCTCGCCAAGGTGCGCGGCTCCCGCTTCAACATGGGCGACGGCATCCGCATGGCGATGGAAGTCGGCGCGCGTCCGGGCGGCAACTGGTCCGGCTGTCACGCGGTCGGCTGGGATCGCAACGCGCCGGAATATGGCGACCTCGCGGTCGGCGACGGCTTCCAGAAGCATTCCTATCCGTTCGGGATCATGGTCAATGCCGACGGCAAGCGCTTCGTCGACGAGGGCGCGGACTTCCGCAACTACACCTACGCCAAATATGGCCGCGTCATCCTCAATCAGCCGGGGCAGTTCGCCTGGCAGATTTTCGACCAGAAGGTGGCGCACCTCTTGCGCGACGAATACCGCATCCGTCAGGTGACGAAGGTTCAGGCCGACACGCTGGAGGAATTGTCCACCAAGCTGGAGGACGTGAATCCGGAAGGCTTCCTCAAGACGGTGAAGGAATGGAACGCGGCGGTGACGCAGGACATTCCGTTCAATCCGAACGTCAAGGACGGCCGCACCACCAAGGGGCTCGACGTCGTCAAGAGCAATTGGGCGAACACGCTCGACAAGCCGCCTTATCTCGCTTTCGCGGTGACTTGCGGCGTGACCTTCACCTTCGGCGGCGTGCGCATCACCACCGAGGGCGAAGTGACCAGCGTCGACGACCAGCCGATTCCGGGCCTCTATGCGGCGGGCGAAATGGTCGGCGGGCTGTTCTACTTCAACTATCCCGGCGGCTCGGGCCTGTGCGCCGGCGCGGTATTCGGCAAGATCGCCGGCGATGCCGCCGGCGGCTACGCCAAAGGTAAGTGAGAGAAACGAGCACACACATGCCGTCAGCGAACGCGATCGGATTCATCGGCCTCGGCGTGATGGGCGAGCCGATCTGCCGCAATCTCGTGAAGAAAAGCGGGCGGCCGGTGGTCGCGTTCGATCTGTCGAAAGAGCCGCTGGAACGCCTGCGCGGTGACGGGGCGGCTGTCGCCCCGTCGGTGGCCGAGGTGTTCGCGCAGAGCGAGATCGTCTTTTACTGCCTGCCGAGCGGCAAGCATGTGCGCGCTCTGTTCGAGAATAAGGGTGGCATTCTCGATTCGGTGCGCGCGGGGCAGACGGTGGTCGATCTCGGCACCTCGCCGGTGAAGCTGACCCGCGAGATGACGGAGAAGCTCGAGGCGAAAGGCGCTCGCTTTGCCGACGCGCCGATCGCGCGCACGCGCGAGGCGGCGATCAACGGCACGCTGAGCGTGATGGTCGGCGGCTCGGCGGAACTGTTCGCAGAGGTCGAACCGCTGATCCGCTGCTTCGCCAGCGAAGTCACCCATTGCGGCGGCACCGGCGCGGGGCAGGTGACGAAGATCATGAACAACATGGTGCTGTTCCAGACCGTCAACGCGCTGTGCGAGGCGGCCGCCATCGCCCGCCGCTCCGGCGTCGATCCGAAACTGCTGTTCGAAACCCTGTCGAAGGGATCGGCCGACAGCTTCGCTCTGCGCAATCACGGCCTGAAGGCGGTCATTCCCGGCGACTTTCCGGAGCGGGCGTTCTCCACCGAATATGCGCTGAAGGATCTTAGCTACGCGCTCGATCTTGCCCGCGACGTCGCGCTGGAGACGCCCGGCGCGGAGCTGGCCGGTCATGTGCTGCAAAAGGCGATCGATGCGGGCCATGGCGCGGCCTATTGGCCGGTGATCGCCAAGGTCGTCGACAAAGCCTGACGGGCGGACGACGCCGGGCGAGGGAGTTTCGACAATGGTCAGCCAGGGCGTCGCGGCGGTCGATCGGGCCTTGACCATCCTCCGCGCTTTCGAAGGCGAAAGCGAGCCAGCGCCGCTGACGCTGGCCGCGCTCGCGCGCCGCACCGGCCTCTACAAAAGCACGATGCTGCGGCTGATCGTATCGTTGCAGGCGTTCGGCTACATCGTGCAACTGCCCGACGGCCGCTATCAGCTCGGTCCGACTTTGTTCCGCCTCGGCACGGCCTATCAGCGCGGCAACAGCGTCTACGATCATGTGACGCCGGTGATGCGCGAGCTGGTCGGGCAGGGGACGGAAAGCCCGTCATTCCATATCCGGCACGACGCAAAGCTGCGGCTCTGCGTGCTGCGCATCGATTCGCAGCATGCGACGCTCGATCGCGTCAGCGCCGGCGCGCTGCTGCCGCTGGATCGCGGCGCGGCCGGGACCATTATCCTCGCCTTCGAGGACGGAATGACCGGCGAGAAATACGACCGCGCCCGCGCGGCTTTCAGCGCCGTCTCCTATGGCGAGCGCGACCCCGATTGCGCGGGCATCGCCAGCCCGGTGTTCGGCGCCGACAGGAAACTGGCCGGCGCGTTGTCCGTCTCGGGGCCGCGCTCGCGCTTCACCGACGACAATGTGAAAGTCATGGTCGCGGCGGTGGCGGACGCGGCGCAGCGGATCACGCGCTCGCTCGGCGGCGGACAGATGCAAAATGGGCTGCTGCCAAATTCTGCGCAGATCCGTGGTTAAGCTCCGGCGAACGCCGTAAATCGGGTGTCTCCCCGGTCGCCGCCGGCATAAGGGACGCGGAAAACCGGGAGCCTCGCCTTGCAGACAAGAACCGAGCCTGCGCCGGACGAACGCTCGCCGCGCTATGAGGGTTGGCGGGTGGTGTTCGCCTGCTTCGTGATGGCGACCTTCGCCTGGGGGCTCGGCTTCTACGGCCAGGGGATTTATCTCGCCGAATTGCAGCGCGCGAAGGGCTGGCCGACCTCGCTGATCTCGACCGCGACGACGCTCTATTATCTCAGCGGCTCGCTGCTCGTCGTCTATGTGTCCGACATTCTGCACCGGCTGGGGCCGCGGCTGATGCTCATCTCGGGCGCATCGCTGTTCGCGCTGTCGGTGGCGGGGATCGCCTACGTTTCGCAGCCGTGGCAATTGTTCGTCGCCTATTTCGTCATGGCGACCGGCTGGATGCTCTCCAGCGCCGGCGCGCTGACCAATGTCGCCGGCCTCTGGTTTTACCAGAAGCGCGGCCTCGCGATCAGCCTGACGCTGACCGGCGCGAGCTTCGGCGGCATCATCCTGACGCCGCTGATGGTGGCGGCGATCTCGCATTGGGGATTTCGCACGGCGATGCTCGGCACCGCAGCCGCCACTGTCGCCATTCTCGTTCCGACGCTGCTGCTCTGCATCGGCAAACCGCCGGCGGCGCTCGATTTTGGCGCGGCGACGCCGACGCAAGCCGCGCAGCCGAGCGGCGAAACATGGACGCGGCGGCGCGCGCTGCATAGTCTGCAATTCTGGACGATGACATTGCCATTCGCCCTCGCCATCGGTGCGCAGGTCGGCTTTCTGGTGCATCAGCTTGCTTTGCTGGAGCCGAAAATCGGCTTGCAGACGGCGAGCTATGCGGTGGCGCTGACGACCGCGATGGCTGTGCTCGGGCGGCTCGCGGTCGGTGCGGTGATCGATCGGCTGAACCAGCGCATGGTCAGCGCCGCGTCGTTCCTCAGCCAGGCGGCGGCGCTGCTGATCCTGCTCGGCACCGACAACACGGCCGCGCTGTTCGCCGCCTGCGCGCTGTTCGGCTTCTCGGTCGGCAATCTCATCACGCTGCCGTCGCTGATTATTTTTCGCGAGTTCGGCGCAAAATCATTCGGCCTGCTGGTCGGTCTCTCGGTCGCCGTCAACCAGTTGATCTACGCTTTCG
This sequence comes from Xanthobacteraceae bacterium, assembly GCA_041397365.1. Classification (GTDB taxonomy): domain Bacteria; phylum Pseudomonadota; class Alphaproteobacteria; order Rhizobiales; family Xanthobacteraceae; genus P52-10. Next base: position 135,504 of record JAWKWT010000009.1, on the reverse strand, counting down.
GTCCCGGAATCGTCGGCTGGCTGCGCGACGCCTCCGGCACCTATACGGCGTCGCTGGCGTTCTGCGTCGCGCTCCAATGCATCGCCGCCGCCATCATCCTCATTCCGTTTCGGCGGAATGAGGACGCGGCTTGAATCGATGAGACAGGACGGTGGCGCGTCTTACGTCAGTTCCGGCTTTTCGCCTTCGGGCAGGTCGAACTCGAACGTGTTCAGCGTCATCGAGACGAGGCAGTAATAGCCGAGCAGGCCGATCAATTCGACGAGCCCCTGCTCGCCGAGGGTCGCGACCGCCGCGTCATAGAGCGGCTGCGGCACGCGATGAGTTTCCATCAGCGCCTTGCTGACGTCATGCACGATCCGCCCCTTGTCGTCGCCGCTGAAGTCGGGCGGCCGGCGCGTGGCGATCGCTGTGATGATCTGCGGCGTCACGCCGGCTTCGAGGCCGAGCTTCTTGTGCGCGTACCATTCGAAATGCGCGGTCCAGTGCCGCGCGCAGACGAGAATGGCGATTTCCGACAGCCGCGCGCCGAGCGTGGACTCATAGCGCAGAAATTCGCCAAGCGGCTCCATCCGCTTCGCCATTTTCGGGCTGCGAATCCAGGCATGCACCGGCGCCGGCATGCGGCCGCGCTTGCTCGCGACATTGGCGTCGTAGACCTCTTTCTGCTCTGCATTCATTTCGTCTGGCGAAATACGCTTGATCCGCACCGGCTCTCCTCCACTCAGGTTTCGTCACGCGAGCGCCTTCCTATCACACTGCGAATGTGCGGTAAGGCCATGCCGCCGGTCCGGTTGAATTTCCGTCTCCGCCCGCTAAAGTCGCGGCCGAAAATGATGCAGCGGCCGCTCGACGCGGCCCGCACTCAAGCAATGGAAACGCGCCATGTCCGACACGTCCGACGCCGCTCTGGAGAGCTTCCGCAAAGAGACCCGCGACTGGCTCGCGCAGAATTGCCCGCCGGAAATGCGCCAGCCGATTCTCGGCGAGGACGACGTCTATGGCGGCGGCCGCAATGGCACCTTCCAGTCGGATGCGCAGCGCGTCTGGTTCGAGCGCATGCGCGACCGCAAATGGGTGGTGCCGCACTGGCCGGCGGAATATGGCGGCGGCGGTCTCGATCCGGCGCGGGCGAAGATCGTGCGCGAGGAAATGGCGGCGATCCACGCCCGGCCGCCGCTGCGCGGCATGGGCATTTCGATGATCGGGCCGGCGCTGCTGAAATACGGCAATGAGGAGCAGAAGCGCGAGCACATTCCGAAGATTCTCTCCGGCGAAATCCGCTGGTGCCAGGGCTATTCGGAGCCGAATTCGGGCTCGGACCTCGCCTCGCTCCAGACGCGCGCCGATCTCGATGGCGATCACTACATCATCAACGGCTCGAAGATCTGGACCTCCTACGCGCACAAATCCGACTGGATTTTCTGTCTGGTGCGCACCGACTTCGCCGCCAAGAAGCATGAAGGCATCAGCTTCATCCTGTTCGACATGACGACGCCGGGCGTGACGCCGAAGCCGATCGTGCTGATCTCGGGCTATTCGGTGTTTTGCGAAACCTTCTTCGATAATGTGCGCGCGCCGGCCAAGAATATCGTCGGCACGGTCAACAAAGGCTGGGACGTCGCGAAATATCTGCTGCAATTCGAGCGCGACTCGATCAGCGGCATCGGCGATCGCGGCGCGAAACGCTCGATGAGCGACATCGCTACCAGCCAGGTCGGCACCGATGACAAGGGACGTTTGGCCGATCCGCAATTGCGCGCGCAGCTGGCTGCGTTCGAGATCGATGAGATCGCCTTCAAATATGCGTCCGAGCGCGCCTCGGACCAGATGAAGGTCGGGCAGGCGCATCCGTCCTTCTCGGCGGCGATGAAGTACTACGGCTCCGAGCTGAACAAGCGCCGCCACGAGCTTTACATGTCGATGGGCGGCAGCGACGCGCTGGAATGGGAGAGCGAGCGCTCGCAGGGCGGCCTCGTGCCGCGCACATGGCTGCGCACAAAAGCCAACTCGATCGAGGGCGGCACCAGCGAGGTGATGCTCGGCATCGTCGCCAAGCGCATCCTCAACCTTCCAGGCGCGTGACGTTCTTACGCGCCTCTCGTCGAACCCTTTCCAGTCGTTTCAGAAAGCAGCCGGACACGTCATGGCCCTTGCCCTCAACGAAGAACAAACGCTCCTGCGCGACAGCGCCCGCGGCCTGATTACCGACAAGGCGCCGGTGTCGCATTTCCGCGGACTGCGCGATGCGAACGACAAGGACGGCTTCTCCCGCGACCTGTGGAAGACGTTCGGCGAGATGGGATTCACCGGCCTTCTGGTGCCGGAGGAGTTCGGCGGTTCTGGCCTCGGCTGCGTCGAGGCCGGAATCGTCGCGGAGGAAATCGGCCACACGCTGATGCCGTCGCCGTTTCTCGCCTCGGCGGTGCTGGCGGCCTCGGCGCTGACGCGCGCGGGAAGCAAAGCGCAGAAATCCGAATATCTGCCGAAGATCGCCGACGGCTCGACCATCGGTGCATTGGCGATCGACGAGGGCGGCAAGCATCGCCCGCAGACGATCAGGCTGAAGGCCGCGCGCTCGGGCAACGGTTTCAAGCTGAGCGGCGCGAAGGCGTTCGTGGTCGACGGCCATGTCGCGGACCTGCTGGTGGTGGCGGCGCGCACCGCCGGCGGCGACAGCGATGCGAAAGGCATCACGCTGTTTCTGGTCGATCCGAAGGCGAAAGGCGTCGAAATCGAGCGCACCGCCATGGTCGATGCGCACAACGCCGCGCGAATCACCTTCAACGACGCGGAAGTGACCGCCGACAATGTGCTCGGCGAGGTCGATCAGGGCGGCGCGGTGCTGGGCGGCGTGCTGAATATCGGCCGCGCCGTGGTGGCGTCGGAAATGCTCGGCGCGGGCGATGAATCGTTCTCGCGGACCTTGCAGTATCTGAAGGAGCGCAAGCAGTTCGGCAAGCTGATCGGTGAGTTCCAGGTGCTCCAGCACCGGATTTCGCATCTCTATATCGAACTGGAAATCACCCGCGCTGTCATCCTCAAGGCGTTGCAGACGCTGGACGAGGACCCGGCGAATGCCGACGAGATCGTTGCCGTCGCCAAGGCGCGCGCCGGCACCACCGGCACGCTGGCGGTACAGGAAGGCTTACAGATGCATGGCGGCATCGGCATGACCGACCAGTTCGACATCGGCTTCTTCATGAAGCGGATGCGCGTGTGTCAGGAACTGTTCGGCGACTCGAATTTTCACAGCGACCGGGTCGCGTCGCTGCGCTCCTACTGAGTCTTGCGAAGAGACCCGGCGCGGTCGGGTCTCTTCAGGTGGATGGAGTGGGTGTTGGTTCGCGCAGCAGATCGTCCAGATCGAGCCGGCGCGTGTACATCGCCAATTCCCCTGCCGCATTCACCGGCCATGCCTCGCGCGGCCGATCCCAATAGAGTTCGACGCCGTTCTCGTCCGGGTCGCGCAGATACAGCGCTTCGCTGACGCCATGATCGCTCGCGTCGTCGAGCGCAATGCCTGCCGCGATCAGCCGCCGCAGCGCATCCGCCAGTTCCGCGCGGGTGGGGTAGAGAATGGCGGTGTGAAACAGTCCGGTGGAGCCGCGCGGTGGCGGCGAGCCGCCCCGGCTTTCCCAGGTGTTGAGGCCGATGTGGTGGTGATAGTCGCCGGCGGCGATGAAGGCGGCGTCCGCGCCGTAGCGCTGCATCAGCGAGAATCCGAGCACGCCGCAATAGAAGTCCAGCGCGCGGTCGAGATCGGACACCTTCAGATGAACATGGCCGATGCGCACGCCGGACGCGATCGGGCGTGCCGGCAGGGCTTTGGATGCGATCGGCTTCAATTCATTCATGACACCACTCCCGTCAGAGGATTGCCGCCCGGATCGCATAGGCCACGGCCGTCACCGTCAGCACGCCCGCAAGCCAGAGTGCGGCGAACCAGAGCAGCTTCGACATCAGCGACGGCTTCGGCTGCGGGTTGTTCATTTGCGAAACTCTGGCCAGGTTGGACCAACTATTCTGATCCCTGACATTCTTGTTCGAGCATGAACTGATCCGAAAACCGGTTCCCACTTTTCGGGATCATGCTCCCCTAGTGATACCCGCTGTCCGCCTTCACCTTGCCGCGAAACACCCAATAGGCGAAGGCCGTGTAGGCGAGGATGATCGGGATCATCACCGAGACGCCGACGAGCATGAAGATTTGACTCTTCTCCGGGGCGGCTGCCTGCCAGATCGTCACGCTCTGCGGCACGACATAGGGCCACATGCTGATGCCGAGTCCGGCATAGGTGATCGCGAACAGGATCAGCGACAGCACGAACGGCCGGTGGTCGTGCTTCGCCGCGAGGCTTTTCAGCAGCAGTAGCGTGACGATGACCACCGCGATCGGCACCAGCGAGGTGAACGCCACGTTCGGCCATTGGAACCAGCGCCGCCAGTATTCGGCCTCAAGAAACGGCGTCGCCATGCTGACGGCGGCGAGCGCCACGAGCGTCGCGATGAGCAACCACCAGCTCGCCGCATGGGCGCGCTCGCGCAACTCGCCGGTGGATTTCATCACCAGCCAGGTCGCGCCAAGCAGGCCGTAGCCGACGACCAGCGCCACCCCCGTCAGCAGCGAGAACGGCGTCAGCCAGTCCCACCAGCCGCCGGAATAGGCGCGGCCCGTGACGGAGACGCCTTGCAGGATCGCGCCGAGCGCGATGCCCTGCGCCAGCGCCGCGATCAGCGAGCCGCCGGCGAAGGCGAAGTCCCACAGATTGCGTTCCGCGTCGATCCGCCAGCGGAATTCGAAGGCGACGCCGCGCAGCACCAGACCGATCAGCATGGCAATCATCGGCACGTAGAGCGCCGGCATCAGGATCGAATAGGCGAGCGGAAAGGCTGCGAACAGCCCGCCGCCGCCGAGCACCAGCCAGGTCTCGTTGCCGTCCCACACCGGCGCGACCGAGTTCATCATGACGTTGCGGTCTTCGCGCTTGGGAAAGAACGGAAACAGGATGCCGAGGCCGAGATCGAAACCATCCATCACGACATAGGCGAACACGGCGAAGGCGATGATGAACGCCCAGATGACGGCGAGGTCGAATGCAAGCGTCATCACGGACGTCCTTCCGTGGCGATGGCCTGCGCCGGCGTGATGCCGGCCGCATGCGCCGGCTGGTCCCGGCTCGGCCCTTCCTCGCCCCGATGCGGTGGCGCGGCCATCAGGCGCAGGATGTAGAGCGTTCCCATCCAGAACACGGCGATGTAGAGGATCGCGAAGGCGAGCAGCGAGGCCGTCACCGCGGGGGCTGCGAGCGGCGATACCGAATCGGCGGTGCGCAGCAGGCCGTAGACGGTAAAGGGCTGGCGGCCCGTCTCGGTGACGGTCCATCCGGCCAGCACCGCGACGAAGCCGGACGGCCCCATCGCCAGCGCGAACCGGTGCAGCCATTTCGAATCGTAGAACGTGCCGCGCCAGCGCAGCAGCAGGCCGAACAGACCGAGTCCCAGCATCAGGAAGCCGAGCCCGACCATGATGCGGAAGGCCCAGAAGACGATGCCGACCTGCGGCCAGTTTTCGCGCGGCACGGTGTCGAGTCCGTTCAGCGGCGCGTCGAGCGAATGCTTGAGGATCAGCGACGAGGCTTTCGGGATTTCGAGCGAGAGGCGCACCTCGCCTTTGTCCTGATCGGGAATTCCGAACAGGATCAGCGGCGCGCCGTTCGGATGGCTCTGAAAGTGCCCTTCCATCGCCATTACTTTCACCGGCTGATGTTCGAGCGTATTGAGGCCGTGCTGGTCGCCGGCGAAGATCTGGACCGGCGTGACGAGAGCGGCCATCCACATCGCCATCGAGAACATCACGCGCGCGCCTTCGTTCTGCGAATCGCGCAGCAGGTGGTACGCACCGGCCGCGCCGACGACGAGCGCTGTGGTGAGATAGGCGGCCAGCACCATATGCACCAGCCGGTATGGGAAGGACGGATTGAACACGATCTCCCACCAGCTCACGGGCAGGAACTGCCCGGCCGCGCTGATCTCGTAGCCGGCCGGCGTCTGCATCCAGGAGTTGGCGGAGAGAATCCAGAAGGCGGAAATCAGCGTGCCGACCGCGACCATCAGCGTCGCGAAGAAGTGAAGTCCCTTGCCGACGCGATCCATGCCGAACAGCATGACGCCGAGGAATCCTGCCTCCAGGAAGAAGGCTGTGAGCACCTCATAGGCCATCAGTGGCCCGAGAATCGGCCCCGTTTTATCGGAGAACACCGACCAGTTGGTTCCGAACTGGTAGGCCATCACCACGCCGGAGACGACGCCCATGCCGAAGGCAATCGAGAAAATCTTCAGCCAGTATTTGAAAAGGTCGATGAAGACCGTGCGCCCGGTCCACAACCACAGCGCTTCAAGCACGGCGAGATAGCTTGCAAGCCCGATCGTGAAGGACGGGAACACGATGTGAAACGTCATCGTGAAGGCAAACTGAATGCGCGCCAATACTGTCGCGTCGAGCCCGTCGAGCATAGTGGGCACCCATTGGTGGCGAACGGTGCGCGCCTTTTAGCATATGGGGCGGCTCGCGCACCCAGTGAAATGGTCGCGCCTTGCGTGTCTGCATTGCATGTCGCAAGGGCGCCAACCGCATCGATGCAAACAGAGTATGAAAAAGCGTCGGCCCGGACGGGGCATCGTCCGGGCCGTTGAGCTTGGTCAGAGCCTTGGAGAGAAAATCAGCGCGACGTGCTTTCGCCGACGATACAGATATCAACCTTCGAATCGGGCGAGCACACGACAACTTCCTGACGGAGTTGCGGTGAAAGCCGGTCGTTGCGGGCAGCCTGAGGGGCATTCTGGCTGGCCAGGGTTGCGATCATGCTGACGGCGCCGAGCGGAATGATGAAAAGGCGGAGGCTTGGCTTCAGCATCGGTTCGTTCTCTCGTGCCGTCGTCGTGATGGGCCTGTTGTAGGGCCTGATCGTTTCGCGGCGAAGTCGTCGCGCGCCGCGATTGTTTCACAAGGTTACGAAATGGTTTCGCGGGCCTTTTTCGAGATCAGGCGACCTTCTGTTCGAAGCCGGCCTGCTTCAGCAGTCTCGCAAGATGCTTGCGGGCATAGAACATGCGGGTCTTCACGGTGGCCTGCGGGATGCCGATGATCTGGCCGACTTCCTCCACCGACTTCTCGTGATAGTAGACGAGGTCGATGATCTCGCGGTGCGCGGGCGAGAGCTGGGCGATCGCCTTGCGCAACGTCGAGCCGGTCTGGTTGCGGTCCATGGCCGCTTCCGGCGTCTCGTTGGTGTCGGCGATCTGCATCACCTCGTCCTGCTCGATGTCCTCGTGCCGGCGGTTGCGCAGCGCGGTCAGCGCCTTGAAGCGGGCGATGGCGAGCATCCAGGTCGACACCTGCGAGCGGCCCTCGAACTGGGCGGCGGTGCGCCACACGTCGAGAAACACCTGGCTGACCAGATCTTCCGCGGTGGAGGCGTCGCCGATGATGCGCAGGATGAAGCGATAGACGCGAACATTGTGGCGGGCATAAAGAACGTGCATCGCCGCTTTCTCGCCGGTGGCGATGCTTTGCAGGAGCATTTCGTCGGATGTCGCCTGCGCCGCGAGAATGCCGCGGGCGGACGATCCGGTGCTGAGTGCGAAAGTGGACTGCATGACTGAACTCCCTGCCGACGCCTGTTCGGCGCTTCGTTGGGGGAGATGAATAGTCAGTCACGGTTTCAGGATGTCTGCGCGAACGGCCGAAAATGGTTTCGCGGACCTTCGAATTGTTTCGTCGCCATGCCTGCGATGAAACAATTCGGGTGTCAGCTTTTGTCGGGGGAAAACACGTAGCCGCCGCCGCGAATCGTGCGAATCACGGTCGGGCGGCCGGGATCGGGCTCGATCTTGCGACGAATCCGCATGATCCGCAGATCGATCGCCCGGTCGAACGCTTCCGCGTCGCGGGCGTTGGCCAGTTCGAGCAGCCGCTCGCGCGACAGCACCCGTTTCGGGTTGGCTGCGAACACCTTCAGCAGCCCGTATTCGGACGCGGTCAGCGGATGCTCGTTGCCGTCATCGTCCTTCAGCGCCTGGGCTTCGTCGTCGAACCATTTCGTTCCGAAACGGACCAGCGCCGTCTTGGTGGCGGCCGTTTCCTGCGCGGCTTTCGCGGCAGGGCCGGCGCGCCGCAGCACTGAGCGGATGCGCGCCATCAGCTCGCGCAATTCGCACGGCTTGGCGAGATAGTCGTCCGCGCCGAGTTCGAGTCCCACGACGCGGTCGATCGGGCTCGCGGTCGCCGTCAGCATGATGACCGGCACGTTGCTGCGGCTCTTGAGATCGCGCACGATCGACAGGCCGTCTTCCTCCGGCATGTTCAGGTCCAGCACCACCAGATCGGGCATGCCGCCCTCGATCTGCTGCCGCAGGCTCTTTCCGCCGTCGCACAAAGTCACGGCGAATCCGTGCATCTTCAGATAGTCGCCGACCATTTCGCGGGCGGGCGCTTCGTCGTCGACGACGATGATGTGCGGGCTCTGGCTCATGCGCTCTACGGGTCTGGTTGCTTGCTCATGTTAGTCTGAGGCCTCGGGGAGCGAAATGGTGAAGGTCGCGCCTTCGCCCGGTCCCGCGCTTTCGGCCGTCACCTTGCCGCCATGCATGTCAACAATCCGTTTCACGATCGAGAGGCCGAGGCCGGTCGAGCTTTCGCCGCCGGTGGGCTTCGCCGAAAGCCGCTGGAACCGGCCGAACAGCCGGCCGATGTCCTCCGGCGACAGGCCCGCGCCCTGATCGGTGACGCGGATCAGCGCCTGCGTGTCGTCATGGTCGACCGCGACCGTGATCTTGCCGCCGATCGGACTGTATTTGATCGCGTTGCTCACGAGATTGTCGATCGCCTCACGCATCCGGTCGCCGTCGCAGGAGGTCATGCGACCGGATGGCGCAGTGATGTCGAGCGTCTGCTGCTTGTTGGCGGCCGACGGCCGGTTGGATTCGACGATCTCGGCGACAAGGGCCGCGATATCCACCGGCTCGCGGCGGATCGTGATGTCGAACGCATCCGCCATCGCGTCCGAGATCAGATGATCGACCATCGAGGTCAGGCGCTTGGTGGCGTCGCGGATGTGATCCACCTGGGCGATGCTGCCTTCCTTCGATTCCATCGCGCCGCTGATGAGTTCCTTCAGCATTTCGGTGCGGCCGAGAATCACGCCAAGCGGATTTTTCAGATCGTGGGCGACGGTGCCGAGCACCTCGTTCTTGAAGGCGTTCGCCCGTTGCAGCCGCAGCCATTGCGCGGACAGGCGGCGGTTCGCCGACATCAGCGCGCGGGTGCGCTGAGCGACGCGGTCCTCCAGCTGCGTGTTGGCCTGCTGAAGCTGTTCGTAGAGGATGACGTTGTCGAAGGCGACCGACAGGCGGCTGGAGAAAATCTCCACCAGCGCCCGGTCGGTGTCCGACAGGTCCTTGGCGGCTTCGAGCAGCACGACCACCTCGCGGCCGCTGCCGGTGCGCACATAGAGCACCGAGCGGTTGTCGAAGAACTCGTGCTTGCGCTTCTCGAACGCGGTCTTCACCAGTTGCTTGACTTCGTCATCGAGCGGCTGCGCGTCGCTGAGGGCGGCGACATAGCGGCGGTAGCAGCCCGATCCCGCCAGCACCGAGAAGTCGTCGTCGATGTCCTTGCCGTCGCGCAGCACCAGAATGCCGGCGCAGCCGACATTGAGCAGCGAGGCGATCTGGGTGAGCACGCCCTCCGCCAGCCGCTGCATCGATTTGAAATCGTACAGCGTGGAGGCGGCGTCGATGATGATCTCCAGCCCGCGCCGCGTCTGCACCATGCGTTCGAGTTGCTGATAGGAGCGCAGCGCGGCGGTGAGCGAGGTGAACAGCTTGTCGGCGGTAAGCTCCGTCTTCGCTTTGTAGTCGTTGATGTCGTAATCGACGATCACGCGCCGCTCCGGCGCCTGGCCGGGCTGTCCGGTGCGCAGGATGATGCGGACCGTCTCGTTCTTCAGTTCGTTGCGGATGTATTCGACGAGCTGAAGGCCGGCGGCATCGGTCTCCATGATGACGTCGAGCAGCACGGCGGCGATGTCCGGATTGTCACGCATCAGCTTTTCGCCGTCCGCGCCGGAATAGGCGGAGAGGATTTCGAGCGACTGGCCGTTGAGCACATAGTCGCTGAGCGCGAAGCGCGTGCCTTCATGCACCGCGGCGTCATCGTCGATGACGGCGATCTTCCACTTGCGGCTGCTTTCCGCCGCAGCGGCGGGCGGATCGTCTTCGATCAGTTGGAGGACATCGTCCTGGTCGGCCATTGCTCGCTTCCGGATTCTGACATGGTGGGCATCCCGACGGAGGCGGCGCGGGCGGCCCGCGGGATGATAATGCGAAAGGTGGTGCCCTGTCCCGGCTTCGAATCGAGCATCATGCGCCCGCCGAGCTGCTGGGTGACGAGATTGTAGACGATATGCAGCCCAAGGCCGGTGCCGCCCTCGCCGCGCCGCGTCGTGAAGAACGGGTTGAACGCCTGCCGCTGCACCTCGGGCGTCATGCCGGCGCCGTCGTCGGCGAAGATGATCTCGATATCGTCGGCGCCGCGGGCCTTGGCCTCGAAGCGGATATTGCCGCCCTTGCCGTCGGCGAAGGCGTGGTTGACGGCGTTCAGGAACAGGTTGGTCAGCACCTGGCCGTAGGAGCCGGGATAGCTGTTCACGACCAGCCCCTCGGGAACGTTCATGTCGAGCGTGATCGGCGATTTCCGCAGCACGGGCCGCAGACTCGCGACGATCTGCTCGGTCGCCTCCTGCAAATCGAATTCGCGCTGTTCGGCGTGCGAGCGGTCGACGGCGACCTGCTTGAACGACGCGATCAGTTCGGCCGCCCGTTGCAGGTTGGAGACGAGCTGCTGCGAGGCGTCCCTGGAGGAGGCGACGAATTCGTCGAGCTGCGATCGCCGCAGCGGCTGCTTCGCTTGCAGGTCGGCCTCGAACGCCGCCGCGCGCCGCTCGAAGCTGGAGGCAACCGTGAGGCTGATGCCGACCGGATTGTTCACCTCATGCGCGACGCCGGCGACGAGACCGCCCAGCGCCGCGAGGCGTTCGGCGTCGATCAGGTTCTGCTGCGTCGTGCGCAGTTCCGCGAGCGCGTTTTCGGCCCGCTCCTTCGAGGCACGTAGTTCGTTTTCCGCGGTCTGCTTGGCGATGGCGTTGGCGCGGAACACCTCGACGGCGCGCGCCATCGCGCCGATCTCGTCCTTCGCCTGCGTGCCGCGCACGCGGCGGTCGAGATTGCCGGAGGTGATCGCCCGCATCGCCGACATGATCTGTTGCAGCGGCAGGCGGATGCTGAGCGCGATGATGACGCCGGCGACGATGATGACGCCGATGAAGACCAGCGAGACGGTGCCGACGCGGGTCGAAATGCTGCGCAGGGTGCGGTCGAATTTCGTCTGCGCGGCCTGCTCGCGCTGCCGCATCTTCACCGACAGCCCGTCGATGGCGGCGATGGTCGCGGCCTGATTGGCGTCGATCTCGGTGCGCAGCAGATGCGTCCGCGTGGCGAAGTGCTCGGAGAGTTCGCTCAACCCCTCGCGCAACGAGGTCGCGCGCTGGCCGAGCCGCTGCAACGCTTGCCGTTGCAGATCGTTTTCGGCCAGATCGAGCATCACCGGGATGGTCTTCTCGATCGTGTCGGTGCTGCGCTTGGCCTCCTCCGCCGATTCGGTCGCGAGCGACAGGTAGTAGGCGTTGGCGGCGACCAGCATCGCGGTGAAGGCCTCGCGCGATTTGCCGAGCGAGGGGGCCATCAGCGTGTCGCGGCGGCCGGTGGCGCTGTCGATGATGGCGTAGAGCCCGGCCATTTCGCGCGCGGGCGTCAGCACCTGCTCCTCATAGGTCTTGGCGATGGTGGCCTGAATGGCGCGGACCTCGCCGAAGCCGTCGAGAAACTTTTCCGTCACCTGCTCCAGTTCACGCACCGAGCCGGAGAGCATCGGATCGGTGGTCGCGCGCGTCGTCAGCGTGCCGAGGACGGCCTCGCGCAGCAGCAGGATTTCCGCGAACAGTTCCGGGCTCGGCTGGTTGATGTAGCGGTGGATCAGGTTTTGCAGCCGCCCCGTCTCGCTCTCCATCACCGCCAGGATCTTGTCGGATTCGCGCACCTGGCGGACCTCGTCCCAGGCGCTGTCGAGCCCCCGCGAGCCGGTCCAGATCATGCCGGCGAGGATCAGCACGACCGCGGAGTTCAGCGCGGCGATCGACAGGATGCGCCAGCGGATCGGGATGGCGCGCACCAGATTGACGAGCCCGGACTGCGACATGGCGGAGGCCATCGCGGACTGCTTGCTTTGATCTCGGCTCGACAAGGACAAGCTCATTGCACCTGACGGATGCGCGCGATCAGCCGCGCCATTGCGGGGTCCGCTTCCGCCTTCGCATAGAGCGGGGCCATCGCTTCCTCGAACGGCTTGCGGTCGAGGTTGTTGACGATCATGACGCCGGCGGCCTCGGCGCGCTTGCGGGATTCGGCCTCAAGCATCCGCCAGCGCTGGCGCATGAACATGTTGGACTCGCGCGCGGCCTCGCGGAAAATCCGGCGGTCCTGCTCGTCCAGGCTTTCCCATGCCTTGACCGACATCACCAGCACCTCCGGCGCCATCAGATGCTCGGTCAGCGAATAATAGCCGGCATGGCGGAAATGGTCGGTGGTGACATAGGAAGGCCAGTTGTTTTCCGCGCCGTCGACCAGCTTTGTCGCAAGGCCGGTGAGGACCTGGCCATAGGGCAGTTCGACCGGCTCGGCCCCGAGCGCCTTGACCATGTCCACCATCAATTGCGACTGCTGGATGCGGATCTTCAGGCCCTTCACATCCGCCAGCGAGCGGATCGCGCGGGTGTTGTTGTAGATCGACCTTGCGCCGGAATCGTAGAAGGTCAGTCCGATGAAACCGGCGGGCCGGAACGCTTCGAGAATTTCCTCGCCGATGTCGCCGTCCAGCACCTTGTGCAGATGGTCCGGCGAGCGAAACAGGAACGGCATCGCCAGCACGTTGAGGACCGGCACATAGGCTCCGAGCGGCACGGTGTTGGTGCGGTTGAGGTCGATCGCGCCCGCGCGCGCGGCTTCGATCGTGTCCTTTTCCTCACCGAGCTGGCGCGAATGGAACACTTGTATCCGGTGGCGGCCGTTGGTTCGCTCCGCGACCCGTCGCGCCAGGAATTGCAGCGCCTGGACGGTCGGATAGTCCTCGATCTGGTTGTCGGCCGCGCGGAAGTCGCGCGCCAAAGCCGGTGACATGACTGCGATCCAGCCGAAGCTGAGCGCGGCGATCCAGACGGCGATGCGCGCCGCGCGCCAGATCGCGCATGCCGCCTTCGCGCTTGAGGCCACGTATCTGGGTCCGGACAGCGCCAACTTCATTCTCTCAGTCGTGAGACATTCGGAATCGATACATGCATAGCCGCCCGGCGTTCCGGCGTCCGCGAGGCCATCGGGCCGACGCGCGAACGAGCTTATCCAATGCAAGGTGCAATGGCTATCGCGAGATTGAGCGCCGCAAATGGCTCCGGCGCTTGCCATCCTTGATGAAATAAGCTGTAACTTCAAACGGTTGCTTAAGATCGCGCGACAGGGAAAAGGCGATGGCTGAAATCCGGTGGGCCGGTGCGTGCGCGCGTCTGGCCGGGGCTGCGGGCCTGCTGCTGCTGACGCTCGCGCCATTGCGGGCGGCGACCGACATTGCCTGGTGGCACGCGATGTCCGGCGAACTTGGGCGGCAACTGGAGAAGCTGGCGGAGGATTTCAACGCCTCGCAGCCCGATTTCCGCATCGTGCCGGTCTACAAGGGCAATTATTCGGAAACGATCAGCGCTTCGATCTTCGCCTTCCGCTCGCGGTCACAGCCGGCGATCGTTCAGGTCAACGAGGTCGCGACCGCGACGATGATGGCGGCGAAGGGCGCGGTCTATCCGGTTCACCAACTGATGCGCGACCAGGCGCAGACGTTCTCCAGTTCTGATTATCTGCCGGGCGTGACCGCCTTCTATTCCGATCTGTCGGGAAACATGCTGTCGTTTCCCTTCAATTCCTCGACGCCGATCTTGTACTACAACAAGGACCTGTTTCGCCGCGCCGGGCTGAAGGCGGATGTCGCGCCGGCGACCTGGGCGGAGGTCGGCGAAGCCGGAAGGCGGCTGCGGGTGTCGGGCGTGCCTTGCGGCTTTACGACGGCCTGGCCGTCCTGGATCAATGTCGAGAACGTCTCCGCGCTGCACGACGTTCCGGTCGCCACGCAAGCCAACGGCTTCGGCGGGCTCGATACCTCACTCGTCATCAACAATTCGCTGATCGTGCGTCATGTCGGCCAACTCGCGGATTGGCAGCGGACGAAGATTTTCGACTATGGCGGGCGTGCGACCGCGGCCGAGCCGCGCTTCCAGACCGGCGAATGCGGCATCTTCATCGGCTCGTCGGCGACGCGCGCGGACATCATGAAGAACGCGAGTTTCGAGGTCGGTTTCGGGCCGATGCCTTACTGGGCCGACGTCAAGACCGCGCCGCGCAACACCATCATCGGCGGCGCGACGCTGTGGGTGCTGCGCAGCCGTCCCGCGCGCGAATATGAGGGCGTGGCGCAGTTCTTCGCGTTCCTGTCGCGCCCGGAAGTGCAGGCGCAGTGGCATCAGGCGACCGGCTATCTGCCGGTGACCCGCGCTGCCTACGAATACAGCCGCGAGCGCGGCTATTATGATCGAAATCCGGGGTCGGCGATCGCCGTCGAACAGGTGCTGACCAAGATTCCGACCGAGAATTCCAGGGGGCTGCGGCTCGGATCGTTCGTGCTGATCCGCGACGTCATCGACGATGAGCTGGAGCAGGCGTTCTCCGGCAAGAAAACCGCGCAGGAGGCAATGGATTCCGCCGTGGCGCGCGGCAATCGCCTGCTGCGGCAGTTCGAGCGGACAAATCGCTAATTCGTGATGAGGCGAGAGAGGCGGTTTGCGCGGCGCAGGCATGCTCTTTGCTGATCCGTAAATCCTCTTGGCGAAGCATCGCGCCGTGCCTTATTGAAGGTTGCGGAGATTTTGGACAGGCAAGGCCATGAAGAAGCCGGTTGTCGGCGTGATCGGCAATTCGCAGCGGATCGAGCAACGGTTCGCGGTGCAGGCGGTGGGCGAGCGCAACCTTCGCGCGATCGCCGAGGTCGCGGGCGCTCTGCCGCTGATGTTCGCCGGCGCTCCGGACATCACCGATATCGGCGCGCTGCTGGATGTCGTCGATGGCGTTTTGCTCACCGGCGCGCGCGCCAACGTTCATCCTTCCCGTTTCCGCACGACACCCGATCCCAAGCACGAGCCCTATGACGAGCAGCGCGACGACGTGGCGCTGGCGCTGGCGGAAGCGTGCGTCGCGCGCGGCATTCCGATCTTCGGCATCTGCCGCGGCTTGCAGGAAATGAACGTGGCGTTCGGTGGCTCGCTGCATCCGGAGATCCGCGAGATCCCGGACGCATGAACCATCGCATGCCGCGCCTGGAAACCGGCGAGGTCCATCCGGACCCGACCGTCGTGTTCGCCGACCGGCATGATGTCAGCCTGGTGCCGGGCGGCGCGTTCGCGACAATCCTCGGCCGCGAATGCATCCGCGTGAATTCGCTGCACGGGCAGGGCGTGCTGGAGCCCGGCGAGCGCGTCGTGATCGAGGGCGTGGCGGAAGACGGCACGGTCGAGGCCATCCGCATTTCCGGCGCGAAGGGCTTTGCGCTCGGCGTGCAATGGCACGCGGAGTACGACCCGCAGCAGAACCCGATCAATCGCGCGCTGTTTCAGGCGTTCGGCGAGGCGATTCAGGCGCATATCCGCGCCGCGTGAGCCGTGCGATGGTCTCTAGCTAGAGCGTAATCCGTTCGGGTTGAATCACTTCAGCCCCTTACATTCTTGTTTGAGCATGATCTTTTCCGAAAACCGGTTCCCACTTTTCGGGATCAAGCTCTAACGCCCCAGAAACCGCACCGGCGCGGTGAAGGCTTCGCGCGATTTCGTCATCTCGGACGGGACCGGCGGGTAGGGGCTCGCGCGGCGAACCATGGCCAGCGCCTCCTGGTCGAGCGCGGAATTGCCGGACGAGCGCGCGATGCCGCTCGACAGCAATTGTCCCTGCCGGCCGAGCGCGAAGCTCAGCGTCACCGTGCCCTCGCCGGCGCTGCTGTTGCGCTTGAAGCGCACGAGGTGCGAATAGACCATCGAGCGGTAGTCGCGCGCGGCGGCAGCGGCGGCTGCGGCATTCGACGCGCTTGAGCGGACCACCGGGCCGACTCGCTCTGCCCTCGGCGCGGCGGCGGTTTTCGGAGCCGGCGGCTTTTTCGACACCTGCTTCGGGTTTTCACGCGGCTTTGGTTTTGGTTGCGGTTTGGGGTCCGGCTTCGGCTCCGGTTTCGGCTCGACCTTCGGTGGAGCGGCGACAACCGGCTGCTCCTGCTCCGGCGTTGGAGGAATCTGCTCGACCTTCTCTTCCACGACGGGCTCGGGCGGCGGCGGCGCGGCCTCCTGCATCGGCGTGTCTTCCGCCACGTCGTCCTTCTGGATTTCCGCGGCCGAAGGCGGCGGCGTCAGGTCGACGAGGATCGCGGGGACGACGATGCCGGTCGTGACCGGCGCCCGGTGCCAGCCGATCGCAGCCGTAATGGCGATCGCATGCAGAGCCACGATGGCGACGGCGGCAAGCCCGTAGCGCTTCCATTCCGACGGATCGGGGGAATCGTGCAGCGTCAGAACGCTCATGGCTTCGGCGGCGTTTCCAGACCGACCAGCGCGACTTTCAGATAGCCGGCATCGCGCAGGACGTTCATGACCTCCATCAGGTCGCCATAGCTCACGGCCTTGTCCGCGCGCAGGAAAATCCGCTCGTCCTTGTGGCTGTTGGTGGCCGCATCGAGCGTGCCGGCGAGGCTGTCCTTCGCCGTGATCTCGTCACCGACGGCGACGGTCAGGTCCGGCTTCACCGTCACGAACACCGGCTTGTCTGGACGCGGCTGCATCTGCGCCGAACTCGCCGGCAGATCGACGCCGATATCGACGGTGGCGAGCGGGGCTGCCACCATGAAGATGATGAGCAGCACCAGCATCACGTCGATGAACGGCGTGACGTTGATCTCGTGCTGAATGACGAGATCATCCTCCGCGAGATTTGCGCCGAGCTTCGATCCCAAAACGCTACTCCTTACACATCCTACTCCGCCGCGCGCGACAGGCGGACCGTCTGGCGGGTCTGGTCGCGGCTGATCGTCAGCATCACCTGGGCGGCGGCGTCGCCGAGCAGCGCGCGATAGCCGGTGATCGTGCGGGCGAGGTGATTGTAGATCACCACCGCCGGATCGCGGCGACGAGGCCGAGCGCGGTGGCGAGCAGGGCTTCGGCAATGCCGGGCGCGACCACGGCGAGGCTGGTGGTCTTGGATCGGAGATGCCGATGAAGGCGTTCATGATGCCCCAGACGGTGCCGAACAAGCCGACGAACGGCGCGGTGGAACCGATGGTGGCGAGAATGCCGGTGCCGCGCGCGATCCGCCGCGCCATCGCGTGCTGGACGCGCTCGATCCGCAGTTCGGTGCGCTCGCGGAAGCCGTCGCTCGGATCGTCGCCGGACAGGGTCGCCTCGTGCTCGGCCGAACGAATGATCTGAGCGACGGCGTCCTTGTCATCGCCGCAGGCGCGCGCCGCATCAGCCAGGCTGGGGCCTGCCTCCAGCATCCGCAAACGGCGCCGGGCGCGGGCATTTTCGCGAGCGATTTCAACGGTTTTTGCAAGCCATATGGTCCACGTCACCAGCGAGGCGAAGGCGAGCCCGACCATCACCGCCTGCACGACGATGTCGGCATTCAGGAACATGCCCCAGGGCGAGAGATTCTGCGGCAGCAGCGAGTTCGGGACGTTGGCCATCGCGGTGTCCGATGCAATTCCGATCGAGGCGATCGTGAATGTTACAATGTTACATTGATGCTGCCGCATGCAAGCCGATTCCTGCTGAAGGCGCCGCTGCCGGGACAAACAAATTGTTGCGGACGGACCGCGCGGGCGTTTGTCCTACACCCATTTTGCCGGCGGGCAGTTTTGAACGTGTCTAAGCTGCCGGAGGCGTGATCGGCGGTTGTGCTGACGGCTACTCCACCAGAATGACGCGAATATCGTTGACGTTGGTCAGCGTCGGTCCGGTCGTCAGCAGGTCGCCGGTCTGTTCGAAAAAGCCGGTGGCGTCGTTCTCGGCGAGATAGGCGTCCGGATCGAGGCCGAGCCGTTGCATCTGCCGCAGCGTGGCGTGGTCGAAGAACGCGCCGGCGGGATCGGACGCATCGCCGCCGCCGCCATCGGCGCCGTCGGTGTCGGCGGCCAGCGCCGAGACGCCTTCGAGATCGCGCAAGCCGGAAGCCAGCGCCAGCACATATTCCTGGTTCGGGCCGCCGCGCCGCCCGCGCACCGTCACCGTCAGTTCGCCGCCCGAGACGATCGCCACCCGCCGGCCTTTTGCGCGCGCGTCGCGGACGAACTGTGCGTGGGCGGTGGCGACCTCGCGGGCCTCGCCCTCGCATTCGCCGAGGTCGATCGTCTCGAACCCGGCATTTCGCGCGACGCCAACGGCAGCAGTGAGCGAATCGCGCGGTCGCGCGATCAGGGCGAAATGCGTGTTGGCGAAGAATGCGTCTGTCGCCTTGCAGCTTTCGTTCGACGGATCGTTCAACGCTTTGGCGATCGCCTCATCCGGCACGATGGCGAAGCGCGCCAGCACCTCGCGCGCGTCTGTAAGCGTTGTGGGGTCCGGCACGGTCGGGCCGGAGGCGATCACGGCCGGATCGTCGTCCGGCACGTCCGAGATCGCCAGTGTGACGACCGGTGCGGGCTGGGCTTCACGCGCGAGCCGGCCGCCCTTGATGCGCGACAGGTGTTTGCGCACCGCGTTCATCGCGCCGATATTCGCGCCCGAGCGCAGCAGCGCGCGGTTGATGCCTTGCTTTTGCGCGAGCGAGACGCCTTCGGCCGGCGCGATCCAGTTGGCCGAGCCGCCGCCGGACAAGAGCACCAGCACCAGATCGTCGCGCTGCGCCTGGCGGGCGAATTGCAGCGTGCGTTCGGCGGCGTTCTGGCTGGCGGCGTCCGGCACCGGATGCCCGGCCTCGATCACCTCGATCCGCCGCGTGGCGACGGCGTGGCCGTGGCGCGTGGTGGCGAGGCCGGTCAAACGTTGCGGCGGCAGATGCAGCGTGTCGAGATAATGCCGCTCGGCGGCGGCGGCGAGCGCGGCCGCGCCTTTTCCGGCGGCAAGGCAGACGATGCGCCCCGCTGGCGGCGGCGGCAGATGCGTCGCCAGCACATGGTCCGTATGCGCGCGCGCGACGGCCGCCTCAAAAATCGCGCGAAGCAGCGGCCGCCGGTCGGTCATCGTCAGGGTCCTTTCGTGCGGATAGTCTTGTTGAACGTGATCTAGTCCGAGAACCGGTTCCCACTTTTCGGGATCATGCTCAAGCAAAACGCCCCCGCAAGCGATTTGCGGAGGCGCTGTGATTCACAATTCGCCTGAACGTCAGGCGGTGTTCAAAAGCATCAGTGGGTGGCGTCCGAGCTGAGGATATCGCCGAAACGTTCCCAGGCCTCGCCCTTGAAGCGGATCAACTGCACCGAGGAGATCGGCGCGAAATCCGTTGCGCTGGTGTTGATTTTGATGCCCGGCAGCAGCCCGTCGGTTTCCAGGTTCTTCAGGCTTGCCGCCTGCTTCATGATGTTCTCGCGCGTGAGGTTGTCACCTGCCTGCTTGAGCACCTGAACCATCGTCTGGCTGACATTGTAGCCGAACATCACCGAGGCATCGATGCGGTTGGCTTCGGGGTAATACGTCTTCAGGAATTCGTCGAACTTCTTCATACCCGAATCGTCCTTCCACTGCGGGTCGGACGTGTCCTTCAGATAGGCAGCCGAAATGATCCCCTGCGCGTTCTGAGGTCCGGCCGGCTTGATGACGCTGCCGATCGACAGCGACACGTTGGTCAGAAGATGGGTCGGCTTCCAGTCGAGTTCGGCGACCTTCTTGATCGCCTGTGCGGCGAATTTCGGCGTGGTGATGTTGAAGAACGCATCCGCGCCGGACGATTTCAGTTTGACGATGTGCGAATCGACCGTCGGCTCCGTCACCTCATAGCTGCTTTCGGCAACGATCTGGTTCGCCTTGCCGCCGAGGCCATCCTTGATGCCCTTCAGATAGTCCTTTCCGAAATCGTCGTTCTGGTAAAGAATCGCGATCTTGGCGTTCGGCTTTTCCTTCAAGAGATATTGCGCGTAGATCTTGCCTTCCGTGTAGTAGTTCGGCTGCCAGCCCATCGTCCACGGGAAGTTTTTCGGATCGTCCCATTTGGCCGCGCCGGTGGCGACGAACAGTTGCGGCACCTTGCGCTGGTTCAGATAACGCTGGATCGCGGTGTTGGACGGCGTGCCGAGCGGGTCGAACACCAGCAGCACCTCGTCGCTCTCGACCAGCTTGCGGACCTGCTCGACGGCCTTCGGCGGGCTGTAGCCGTCGTCATAGGAGATGAAGTTGATCTTGCGGCCATTGATGCCGCCCTCGGCGTTGATCTTCTTGAAATAGGCGTCGATGGTCTTGCCGATCACACCATAGGCGGAGGCGGGCCCGCTATAGGGCATGATGTTGCCGATCTTGATTTCGGTGTCGGTGGCCCCGGTGTCGTATTTCTTCTGCGCGAGCGCCGTGCCGCCTGAGACGGCCAGTGCCAATGCCGCGGCCGACAGCACTCCGAGATGCGGGCGAAGGTTGATGCTCATTTCGACGTTTCCTCCTTTGTAAGCGTGGTTAGCGGATCAGCTTCCTGATCTGATTGTAGGTGAGATCGACGAGTTGCCTCGCGCCGTTCGGCAGCAGGAAGATCATCGCGATGATGAAGACGCCGAACACCGCGCCGGACAGTCCCTTGGAGACGCTTTCGGCCATGTTCGGGACCAGCACGATGAAGGCGGCGCCCGCGAGCGAGCCCGGCAGCCAGCCGACGCCGCCGATCACCATGCCGAGGAACAGGGCGATGGCGAAGTTGAAGGTGTAGGCGTCCGGCGCGACGAAAGCGACCGCGAGCGCGCCGAGCGCGCCGGCGATGCCGGTAATGCCGGCGCTGATGCCGAAGGCCAGCGTCTTGTAGAGCGCGAGGTCGACACCCATCGAGGACGCGGCGATCTCGTTGTCGCGGATCGCCATGAAGGCGCGGCCGGTGCGCGAGTTCAGGAGATTCACCGACAGCCAGTAGATCAGAAGCGCGATCGCCAGCGTCAGATAATAAAGGTAGCGGTCCTGGCTGATCGGCAGGCCGAAGGCAGGGTCCGGCTTGGTCAGCAACAGGCCCTGCACGCCGCCGGTCCAGTGCTCGAAAGTGCCGAGCTTCAGCAGCGGAGGTGCGGCGATGGCGAGCGCGAAGGTCGCCAGCGCCAGATAGACGCCCTTCAGCCGCAGCGCCGGCAGTCCGAACAGGAAGCCGAACACGAAGCAGATCACGCCGGCGAGCGGGATCGCGAGGCCGTAGGGGACGCCGCCATGCTCCATCAGGATGCCGGCTGCGTAAGCGCCGGCGGCGAAGAACGCGCTGTGGCCGAGCGAGACCTGGCCGCTCGCGCCGGTCAGGATGTTCAGCGACAGGATCGCGATCGCATAAGCAAGAATGATGGTGAGCTGGAAGACGACGAAATTGCGCAGGAAGATCGGCACGATCAGCAGCGCCAGCAGCGCCGCGAGGCCGCCGATCAGGCGGAGATCGACCGACGATCCGGCCGATGTCTTTTGCGCTGCGCGAGGGGCGGGGGGCATCGCGGGGTCGCGCGTGGTGTCGTGTGCGGTGCTCATGGTCAGACCCGCTGGACTTGCGTGCGGCCGAACAATCCGTTCGGTTTGAGCACCAGCACCGCGACGATCATCGCCAGCGCGATCGGCAGTTTCAGCTCGTTGCCGACGCCGGGGATGTAGGTGCCCGTGAGATTCTCCAGCACGCCGACCATGAAGCCGCCGGCCACCGCGCCGGCGGGGCTGGAGAGCCCGCCCAGCACCGCGCCGACGAAGCCGTACAGCAGCACGCCGCCCATCATGTTCGGTTCGAGGAAGATCACCGGGGCGATCATGATGCCGGCGATCGCGCCGATCGCCGCCGCAAGGCCCCAGCCGAGCGCGATCATCCAGCCGACATTGACGCCGACCAGCCGCGCCGAATCCGGCGTGGTGGCCGCCGCGCGCATCGCGAGCCCGATGCGGGTGAAGCGGAAGAACAGATAGAGCAGGCCGAGCAGCGCCAGCGTCACCACGATCATGCCGGCCTGATGCGAGGAGATGACGCCGCCGAACAGCGGGGTCGCCCCGAACGGCGTCGGAAACGGCTTGATGGTGAAGTCCCAGATCAGCCCGGCGACGCTGTTGATAATCGCGAACAGGGCGATGAAGCCGGCGATATGCACCAGGATCGAGGCATGGCCGAGCGGGCGGAACAGCACGCGCTCGATCGCGACGCCGGCGACGAAGGAGAGCGCCACCGAGATGACGAACGCGCCCCAATAGGGCACGCCCCATTGCATGCACTGCCAGGCGATGAAGGTGGAGAACATCGCCATCTCGCCCTGCGCGAAGTTGAGGTGATCGATCGCCTCGTAGATCATGACCACGGCGAGCGCTATGCAGGCATAGATCGCGCCGGTGGCGATTCCGGACAGCACCTGGTTGGTGAAAAGCTCCATCGGATGCGTCCTCAGTAGCCGAGATAGGATTTGCGGATATCTTCGTTGCCGGCGATCTCCGCCGCCGTGCCGGATTTGACGATCTCGCCGGTCTCGATCACGTAAGCCTGATCGGCGAGTTCGAGCGCGAGCTGCGCGTTCTGCTCGACGACGAGGATCGTGACCTTGTCCTTGCGGTTGATCTCGCCCAAGACCTTGAACACGTCGCGGATCACCAGCGGCGCGAGCCCGAAGGACGGCTCGTCGAGCAGCAACAGGCGCGGCCGCAGCATCAGCGCGCGGGCGACCGCCAGCATCTGCTGCTCGCCGCCCGAGAGCAGCCCCGCCTGCTGCGTGCGGCGCTGCTTCAGCACCGGGAACATCTCGTACATGCGCTCGATATCGGAGGCGATGCCGGCCCGGTCGGAACGGGTGATCGCGCCGAGCTGGAGATTCTCCTCGACATTCATGCGGGTGAAGGTGCCGCGCCCCTGCGGCACCTGGGCGATGCCGAGCTTGACGATGCTCTCGGTCGCAAGGCCTGTGATCGGCTTGCCGGCGAAGGTGATCGTGCCGGTCGTGCGGACCGTGTTGCAGATCGCGCGTAGCGTTGTGGTCTTGCCCGCGCCATTTGCGCCGAGCAGCGTCGTGACGCTGCCTTCCTGCAACGAGAAGGACAGGCCGTGCAGTGCCTGCACCTGGCCGTAAAAGGCGCGCAGATCGCGGACGTCGAGCAGCGTCGTCATGCGTCCTTGCTCCCGAGATAGGCTTTGATGACGTCCGGGTTGGACTGCACCTGCGCGGGCGATCCTTCCGCCAGCTTGCTGCCGAAGTTCAACGCCACCACATGGTCGGCGATCGACATCACCAGCCCCATATGGTGCTCGACCAGCAGCACGGTGATGCCGCGATCGGTGCGGATGCGCTTGATGAGGTCGCCGAGAACATAGACCTCCTCGTGATTGAGGCCGCCGGCGGGCTCGTCGAGCAGCAGGATCTTCGGCTCCGCCGCCAGCGCCCGCGCCAGCTCCACGCGCTTTTGCGTGCCGAAGGGCAGGCCGGAGACGAGCGCGTCGCGGACCTCATGCAGATCGAGATAGTCGAGAATGCCGTCGATGCGCGCGTCAAGCTCGCGCTCGCGCCGGCGCGACGCCGGCAGGCGCAGCGCGTCGCTGAGGATGTCGCCGCTGGTGCGTGCATGCGCGCCGACGCGGATGTTGTCGGCGACCGACAGGTTCGGAAACAGCGCGACGTTCTGGAAGGTGCGGCCGATGCCGGCGTCGCAGATCTTGTGCGGCGGCCGCGTAAGGATGCTGCGGCCCTCGACGAGAATGTCGCCCCTGCTCGGCTGGTAGAGGCGGCTGAGGCAGTTGAACAATGTCGTCTTGCCGGCGCCGTTCGGGCCGATCAGTCCGAGCACCTGGCCTTGCTGCATGTCGAAGGAGACGCCGTTCAGCGCGACGATCCCGCCGAACACGACGCTCACGTCACGAACGGACAACAGGGGAGTTCCCTGCGGCAAGGATGGGGCGTTCATAAGCAGTGAGGTTCGGCTGGCTGCGCGATCCGATATGCGGCTTTCCGCAATTCGGTCCTCGCTGGCGTTTCAGCCTTGGCGGACACTCTCGATTTCACGTACCGCTCTCCCTCTCGTGCTCCCCACCCTTTTGTTTTGTTCGTTGTTTTTGGATGATGTGAGTGCGCCGTCCAAGACAGCCTGAATGTCCCTTACCATCGTCACGAGGCGCGGTCCAATTTCAGAGATCAGTTTTTCTTCGTTGAAGCGGAACGATGGTGCGCCGCAATTGAAGGCGTAGGTCCCGCTGCCGTCATTCATGCGCAGGGCGACGCCGACGCCATGCACGTCGTCGAGCCATTCGCCCGCCGAAATGGTAAAACCATACTTGGCCACCATGTCGCCGGCGCGCTGGATGCCGGCATGGATCGTTGGCCATTGATCGCCGGTGCGAGTGCGGATGTGCTCCAGCAGTTCCAGCCGCTGATCGTCCGGCAGGCTGTAGAGATAGGCGCGCCCCATCGCCGTGGTCGAGATCGGGATGCGCGAGCCGGTGTCGAGCCCGGCGCTCCAGGCGGACGCGCCGCGCACCTGCGCGAAATACATCATGCTCAGCCGGTCGCGCGCGCCGACGGCGACGTCGCCGCCCGTTTCCTCGGCCAGCTTTCGCATGTGCGTTTCGGCGATGCCGCGAATGCCGAGATTCGCAAGTGCAGCATAGCCGATCGCCATCGCCGGCGGCGCGAGCTGGTATTTGTCGAAGCGCGAGACCTGCGCGAGGTAGCCCATCTTGGTGAGCGTATAGGTCAGCCGCGAGACGGTCGGCTTCGGCAGCTTGGTGCGCGCGGCGATTTCCTGATTGCCGAGCAGTCCGTCCTGAGGGTGGAACGCACGGAGGACATCGAGACCTCGGGACAGTGCCATCACAAATTTGCGGTCGTTTGCCGCTGTCTTCTTCGCGCGCTTCATCCCGTAACCGAATTCGTCTCGTTGACAATCGACGCTCCCCAAATTACCCAGCCATGTCAAGATGTGAAATTCAATTCCGCAACGCGAAACAGTCGGGAGATGCGCGTGAGTGAGACAGTGAAATCTGAAATCCGTGATGGCGTTCTTGTCCTCACCATCGACAATCCGCCGGTCAATGCGCTGAGCCATTCGGTCCGTCTCGGGCTGCAAACGGAACTGGCCAAGGCCAAGGACGACGCCAACATCAAGGCCGTGGTGCTGGCGTGCGCCGGCCGCAGCTTCATCAGCGGCGCCGACATCCGCGAATTCGGCAAGCCGCCGCAGGCTCCCGGCCTGCACGAGGTGCTCGAACTGCTTGAGAATTCGCCGCGCCCGGTGGTGGCCGCGATTCACGGCAACGCGCTTGGCGGCGGTCTGGAAACCGCGCTGTGCTGCCATTTCCGCATCGCCACCAAGGACACCAAGCTCGGCCTGCCCGAGGTGAAGCTCGGCCTGCTGCCGGGTGCTGGCGGCACGCAGCGGCTGCCGCGCGTGGTCGGTCCGGCGAAGGCCGTGCAGATGATCGTTTCGGGCGAGCCGATCAACGGCGAGGAAGGCTTGAAGGTCGGTCTGGTCGACGGCCTGTTCGAGGGCGACCCGGCCGCGGCCGGCGTCGAATTCGCCAGGAAGGTGATCGCCGAGAAGCGACCGCTGAAGCGCGTGCGCGACGACGATTCCAAGCTCGCGGAAGCCAAGGCCAATCCGGCCGTTTTCGCCGAAGCCGCCGCCGCCGCCAACAAGCGCAATCGCGGCCTGATCGCGCCGCTCGCCTGCACCGAATGCGTCGAGCAGACGCTGAAGGGCACGTTCGACGAGGGCATCGCCTTCGAGCGCAAGAAGTTCCTCGAACTGATGAATGGCGAGCAGTCGAAGGCGCAGCGCTATGCGTTCTTCGCCGAGCGCGAGGCGTCCAAGGTCGCGGGCGTGCCCGCCGACACCAAGCCGCGCAAGGTCGAGAAGGTGGCGATCATCGGCGCCGGCACCATGGGCGGCGGCATCTCGATGTCGTTCGCGAATGCGGGCATTCCGGTCACCATCATCGAGATGGGCCAGGAGCAGCTCGATCGCGGCCTCGGCGTGATGAAGAAGAACTATGACGCGACCGCCGCGCGCGGCGGCCTGAAGGCTGAAGACGTGACCAAGCGCATGGGCCTCATCACCGGCAAGATCGGTCTGGAAGCCGCCGCCGACGCCGACCTCATCATCGAGGCGGTGTTCGAAACGATGGCGATCAAGAAGGAGGTCTTCTCCAAGCTCGACGCGATCGCCAAGCCCGGCGCGATCCTCGCCAGCAACACCTCCTATCTGAACATCGACGAGATCGCCTCGGCGACCAAGCGCCCGCAGGACGTGCTCGGCATGCACTTCTTCAGCCCGGCTAACGTCATGAAGCTGTGCGAGATCGTGCGCGGCGCGAAGACGGCGCCGGACGTGCTGGTGACGGCCGTTGCGATCTCCAAGCGCATCGGCAAGATCCCGGCGGTTGTCGGCAATTGCGACGGCTTCGTCGGCAACCGCATGCTGGCGGCCCGCGGCAAGCAGTCCGATCAGCTCCTGTATGAAGGCGCGCTGCCGCAGCAGATCGACGCGGTCGTCACCAAGTTCGGCATCCCGATGGGGCCGTTCACGATGAGCGACATGGCGGGTCTCGACATCGGCTGGCGCTCGCGCAAGGATCGCGGCGTCAAGTCCGAGATTCCGGACGCGCTGTGCGAGGCGGGCCGTTTCGGCCTGAAGACCGGCAAGGGCTACTACAAGTACGATGGCGGCCGCGCGCCGATCCCCGATCCGGAGGTCGAGGACCTGATCGCCAAGACCTTGCAGAAGATGGGAAAGAAGCCGCGCACGGTCAGCGACGACGAAATCCTCGAGCGCATGGTCTATCCGATGGTCAATGAGGGTGCGCGCATCCTCGAGGAGAAGATCGCGGCGCGGCCGAGCGACATCGATGTGGTCTGGCTCTATGGCTATGGCTGGCCGGTCTATCGCGGCGGCCCGATGCACTATGCCGACACCGTCGGCCTGAAGAAGGTCGTGGAGCGGCTGTCGCATTATGCCAAGGAAACCGGCGACAAGTCGCTGGAGCCGGCTCCGCTGCTGAAGAAGCTCGCCGAGGAAGGAAAGACCTTCGCGTCGCTCGCGGCCGCATAGGGCCGCGATGTCCCATCCGTGGGAGAAGCACTATCCGCAAGGCGTCCGGTGGGATTCCAAGATTCCCGCCGGCACCTTGCCGGATCTGATCGCGCGGTCCGTCGCCCGTTACGGCCGCCGGACCGCGATCGATTTTCGCGACCGCGAATTCTCCTTCGCAGACCTGTCCGCGCGGATCGATGCGGCCGCCGCCGCCTATCTGCGCGACGGCTGCGGCAAGGGCGCGACGGTCGCGCTGTTTCTCGGCAACACGCCGGACCATCCGGTGAATTTCTTCGGCGCGACCAAGGCCGGCGCGCGCATCGTGCATCTGTCGCCGCTCGACGGCTCGCTCGCGCTGTCGCACAAGCTCACCGACAGCGGCGCGCGCGTGCTGGTGACGAGCAATCTGGCGCCGCTATTGTCGGCCGCTCTGACATTTCTCGATCACGGTCTGATCGACCGCATCGTCGTCTGCGAGGACGAGCGCTGGGGCGCGAGCGCCAATCCGCTGATGCCGCTTCCCGAACGCAAGGAGGTTGTCTCCTTCGCGCGGTTCGTCGAAGGCGCGACGCCGCCGGCCGCGTGGCCCGCGGTGACGCCGGACGATGTGGCGGCGCTGCAATATACCGGCGGCACCACCGGCCTGCCGAAAGGCGCGATGCTGACACACGGCAATCTGCTCGCCGGCAACGCGATCTACGATCTGTGGGGCGCGGCCTCGCGCGCCGAGCGCGGCGAGGCGATCGACAAGATCATCTGCGTACTGCCGCTGTTTCATATTTTCGCGCTGATTACGATCCTGCTGCGGCAGATCGACAACGGCAACATCATCCTCATGCATCAGCGCTTCGACGTCGATGCCGTGCTGCGCGACATCGAGGTCAAGCGTGCGACCGGCTTTCCGGGCGTGCCGACGATGTGGATCGCGATCGCCAATTCGCCGGGCCTGGAAAAGCGTGATTTCTCGTCGCTGTTGTTCGCAGGCTCCGGCGGCGCGCCGCTGCCGGTGGAGGTGGCGAAAATTCTCGCCGAGAAAACCGGCATGTCGCTGCGCGGCGGCTGGGGCATGACCGAGACCTGCTCCGCCGGCACCGCGCATCCGAAAAACGGTCCGGACAAGCCGGCCTCCATCGGTGTGCCGCTGCCGGGGATCGAACTCGACATCGTCTCGCTCGACGATCCGGCGAAGGTGCTTGGGCTTGGCGAGGTCGGCGAAATCCGCATCAAGGGGCCGAACGTCACCAGAGGCTATTGGAACAAGCCGGACGAATCCGCGGCGTCCTATGTCGACGGCCGGTTTCTCACCGGCGATGTCGGCTACATGGACGAGGACGGCTATTTCTTCATCGTCGATCGCAAGAAGGACATGATTATCTCCGGCGGCTTCAACGTCTATCCGCAGATGATCGAACAGGCGATCTACGAACACCCGGCCGTGCAGGAAGTGATCGTCATCGGCCTGCCGGATGCCTATCGCGGCGAGGCGGCGAAGGCGTTCGTCAAATTGCGCGAGGGCGCGGAGCCGTTTAGTCTGGAGGCGCTGCGCGACTTTTTGTCCGGCAAGGTCGGCAAGCATGAGCTTCCCGCCGGGCTCGAATTCATGGACGAATTGCCGAGGACCGCGGTCGGCAAGTTGTCGCGGCACGAATTGCGCGTAAAGTCGAACGAGGCGCGGCGCGTTACGCCGGCCTGACCAAGGGAGAGAGTGATGGATCTCAGCTACAGCAAGGAAGAAATGGCGTTTCGCGAGGAGGTCCGCGACTTCTTCGCAACAGCCGTGCCGGCGGAGACCAAGCGGAAGCTTCAGGAAGGCCGCCACCTCAGCAAGGAGGACATGGTCACCTGGCAGCGCATTCTCAACAAGAAGGGTTGGGCGGTGCCGCATTGGCCGAAGGAGTGGGGCGGCACCGGCTGGGATGCCGTGAAGCTCTACATCTACAATGAGGAATTGCAGCTCGCGCCCGCGCCGCAGCCGCTGGCGTTCAACGTCAGCATGCTGGGTCCGGTGCTCTACAATGTCGCGAGCGAGGAGCAGAAGAAATATTATCTGCCGCGTATCGCCAATCTGGACGACTGGTGGTGTCAGGGCTTCTCGGAGCCGGGCGCGGGGTCCGACCTCGCCTCGCTGAAGACCAAGGCCGAGCGCAAGGGCGACGTCTACGTCATCAACGGCCAGAAGACCTGGACCACGCTGGCGCAGCATGCCGACTGGATCTTCTGCCTCTGCCGCACCGACCCCAATGCGAAGAACCGGCAGTCCGGCATCTCGTTCATTCTGGTCGACATGAAGTCGCGCGGCATTACCGTGCGCCCGATCATCACCATCGACGGCGGCCATGAGGTCAACGAGGTGTTCTTCGACAATGTCGAGGTGCCGGTGGCGAACCTCGTCGGCGAGGAGAACAAGGGCTGGGATTACGGAAAATTCCTGCTTGGCAACGAGCGCACCGGCATCGCCCGCATCGGCGCATCGAAGGAGCGGCTGCGTCGCATCCGCGCGCTGGCGGCCAAGGTCGAGAGCGGCGGCCGGCCGATCATCGAGGACCCGCGCTTCATGGAAAAGCTGACGGCGGTGGAGATCGAGCTGAAGGCGCTCGAAATGAACCAGATGCGCGTCGTCGCCGCCGAGAAGCATCGCGAGAAGGGCAAGCCCGATCCGGCTTCCTCGATCCTCAAGATCAAGGGTTCGGAATTGCAGCAGGCCACCACCGAGCTGATGATGGACGTGATCGGTCCGTTCGCGGCGCCTTACGATGACGGCCACAATGACGGCTCGAACGAGATCGACGACGCCACCGCAATGATCGCTCCGAACTATTTCAATTACCGCAAGGTGACGATCTACGGTGGTTCGAACGAGATCCAGCGCAACATCATCGCCAAGGCGGTGCTGGGGCTCTGAGCGGTTCTTCTTCGTCATGCCCGCCATGGCCGTTCGAACGACGGCGTGCGCGGCGGGCATGACGGCCAATCAACACACTATGCGCGGTTGTGGTCGGTGGACCGCAATGTCGGCGCAGCGACGCTGAGGGAAAAGACATGGATTTCGATTTGTCGGAGGAGCAGCGGCTTCTCAAGGATAGCGTGGAAGGCCTGCTGAAAGACTCCTACGATTTCGAGCAGCGCAACAAGAACAGCGCTTCGAAGAAAGGTTGGAGCGACGACGCCTGGAAGAAGTTCGCCGAGCAGGGCCTGCTGGGCCTGCCGTTCGCGGAGGCCGATGGCGGCTTCGGCGCGGGCGCGATCGAGACCTCGATCGTGATGGAGGCGATGGGCAAGTCGCTGGTGGTCGAGCCGTATCTGGCGACGGTGGTGATCGGTGGCGGCTTCCTGCGCCATGGCGGATCGGAGGCACAGCGCCAGGCGCATGTGCCCTCGATCATCGACGGCTCCAAGACCTTCGCCTTCGCGCAGCTTGAGAAGAACTCGCGCTACGATCTTGGCGATGTCAGCACCACCGCCAAGAAGAATGGCGACGGCTGGGTCATCAGCGGCGAGAAGTTCATCGTCTCCAATGGCGATTCGGCAGATATGCTGATCGTAACCGCGCGCACCGGCGGCGGCCAGCGCGACCGCTCCGGCGTCGGCGTGTTCCTCGTGCCGGCGAACGCCAAGGGCGTGCGGGCGAAGGGCTTTCCGACGCAGGACGGCCTTCGCGCGGCCAACATCACCTTCGAGCAGGTCGAGGTCGGCGCGGATGCGGTGATCGGCGATCCCGGCAACGGCCTGCCGCTGGTCGAGCGCGTCGTCGACGAGGCGCGCATGGCGCTGTGTTCGGAGGCTGTCGGCGCGATGGACGAGTCGCTGATGACGACGATCGAATATCTGAAGACGCGCCAGCAATTCGGCCAGAACATCGGCAAGTTCCAGGCGCTCCAGCATCGCGGCTCCGACATGTTCGTCGCGCTGGAGCAGGCGCGCGGCATCACCATGTACGGCACCATGGCGGTGGGCTTCGACGATGCTGCGGAGCGGGCGACGGCGATCGCGGCGACCAAGGTGCAGGTCGGCCGGTCGCTGAAATATATCGGCCAGCAGTCGATCCAGTTGCATGGCGGCGTCGGCATGACGCAGGAGTACAAGATCGGCCATTACTTCAAGCGGCTGACCATGATCGAGTCGAGCTTCGGCGACGCCGATTACCATCTGCGCCGGATCGCCGAAAAGGGCGGTCTGTTCAAGTAAAGCGCCCTGTTCAAAGGCGCTGACGAAACGCCGTCATTGCGGGGAGCAAACGTTTCGCTCGCAATGGCGGCGCACTCATGAAATCAGGAGAAGCGACGATGAAATCGCCATTCGATCTGTCCGGCAAGGTCGCCGTCGTCACCGGCTCCAGCCGTGGTATCGGCAAGGCCACCGCTGAATTGCTGGCGCAGCTCGGCGCGAAGGTCGTGGTGTCGAGCCGCAAGGCCGACGCCTGCGAGGCGGTAGCCAAGGGCATCCGCGACAATGGCGGCGATGCGCACGTCATCCCCTGCAATATCGGCCGCAAGGAAGAGGTCGAGCGCCTCATCAAGGACGCGAACGCGCATTACGGCAAGATCGACATCCTGGTCTGCAACGCGGCGGTGAATCCGCATTACGGCCCGATCGCGTCGCTCACTGACGACGCCTTCGACAAGATCATGGGCTCGAACGTCAAGAGCAACATCTGGCTCTGCAATCTGGTGATGCCGGAAATGGCCGCGCGCGGCGGCGGCTCGGTCATCATCATCTCCTCGATCGGCGGCCTGCGCGGCTCGACCACCATCGGCATGTACGGCGTGTCGAAGGCGGCGGATTTCGCGCTGGCGCGAACGCTCGCCGGCGAATGGGGTCCTAAGAAGGTGCGGATCAACTGCATCGCGCCGGGCCTTGTGAAGACCGATTTCGCCAAGGCGCTGTGGGAGGATCAGGAGATGCTGACGCGCCGCACCGCGACGACGCCGCTGCGGCGGATCGGCGAGCCGCATGAGATCGCAGGCGCGGTCGCCTTCCTCGGCTCCGACGCCTCGACCTTCATGACCGGGCAGACCATCGTCATCGATGGCGGCGTCACCACGGCGGCGGTTTGATCGCGTGACGGCGCCAGTGCCCGGAGCGGGCGACGTCCTCTCGTTCTGGCGCGCCGCCGGGCCCGAGCGCTGGTGGACCAAGGACGACGCCTTCGATGCGGCCATCCGCGAGAAGTTCGCGGGGCTTTGGCAGCAGGCGGCCGAGGGGCGGCTGGCGGACTGGGAGCGGAGCGACGAAGGCACGCTGGCGCTTGTGATCGTGCTCGATCAGTTTCCGCGCAACATGTTCCGCAACGATCCTCGCGCCTTCTCCACCGATGCGATGGCGCTGGACGTGGCCATGCGCGCGCTGGAGCGCGGCGTCGATGCGCGTACGGACGAAGACCTGCGCCAGTTCCTCTATCTGCCGTTCATGCATTCGGAGGAACTGGTGGATCAGGAGCGCTGCGTCGCGCTGTTCGCGCCGCTCGGCAACGAGAACAACACGAAATACGCCGAGATCCACGCCGACATCATCCGCAGGTTCGGCCGCTTCCCGCATCGCAATCCGGTGCTGGGGCGGAATACGACGGCGGAGGAGCAAGCCTTTCTGGACTCCGGCGGATTTTCCGGCTGATATGGCGACAATCCGCCGCGCTTCTCACAAGGCCGCGCCCGGCGGGAAACGAGCCTTTGGAGGACGCGACATGACGATCCGCAGACATTTCCTTGCCGTGACAGGCTTTGCGCTTCTGGCCGGCATTGGCGGATTGGCGATCGCGCAGCAGCCGCTGGAACTGAAGATCATGGCACCGGCGAATCCGGGCGGCGGCTGGGACCAGACCGCGCGTTCGATGCAGCAGGCGCTGGTCGCGGCCGGTATCGCGAAAAGCGTGCAGGTCACCAATGTCGGCGGCGCCGGCGGCGCGGTCGGCATCGCCCAGTTCGTCAACGGCGCGAAGGGCGACGGCAGCCAGTTGATGGTCAACGGCTTCGTCATGGTCGGTGCGCTGGCCATGAACAAATCGCCGGTGACGCTCGATCAGGTGACGCCGATCGCGCGCCTGACGGAAGAAATCCAGGTCATCGTCGTTCCGGCGGCGTCGCCGATCAAGAACGCGAAGGACCTCGCCGCCGCGATGAAGGCCGACATCGCCAAGGTGACGTTCGCCGGCGGATCGGCGGGCGGCATCGATCACATCATGGCGGCGCTGTTCGCGGGCGCGGCCGGCGCGGATGCGGCCAAGGTGAACTACGTGCCGTTCTCCGGCGGCGGCGAGTCGCTGGCGGCGATTCTCGGCGGCAAGGTGACGGCCGGGATTTCCGGCTACAGCGAATACGAAGGCCAGATCAAGGCCGGCAAGCTGCGCGCGATCGGCATTACCGCACCGGAGCGGCGCGCAGGCATCGATATTCCGACCTTCAAGGAGCAGGGCGTCGATCTGGTGCTGACCAACTGGCGCTCGGTGGTGGCGGCACCCGGCATCTCGGCCGACCAGAAGAAGGTGCTCGCGGACGCGATCGAGCAGATGGTCAAGTCCCCTGCGTGGCAGGAGGTGCTGAAGCAGAAGGGCTGGGATGACGCCTATCTCGGCGGCGACGCCTTCGCGGCGTTCCTGAAATCGGAGACCACGCGCATCACCGCCGTCCTGAAATCGATCGGCCTCGTCAAGTCATGAGCGACGACGGCACCACGCGGCCACGTCCCGGCGTCGATCGCGCCGGGATCGTGATCGCGCTCGGGCTGATCGCGCTGGCGGTGGTGCTGATCGTCGATG
This sequence comes from Xanthobacteraceae bacterium, assembly GCA_041397365.1. GTDB lineage: Bacteria > Pseudomonadota > Alphaproteobacteria > Rhizobiales > Xanthobacteraceae > P52-10. The sequence continues at coordinate 101,358 of JAWKWT010000009.1, read as the reverse complement.
CAAGAAACATTCAGGCCAATGTCGTCTATGGCATGGGGCCGCAGGTGATGCCGATCATCATCGCCGTCGGCCTGATCGTGCTGGCGATCGGCAACGGCATCAACGCGCTGCGCGGCGATACGCCGGAGCCGGAGGACATGCAGTTCGGCCCGGTGCTGCTGGTGCTGGGCGGGCTCGCGGCGATGATCGCGATCATCGGCCTCGGCGGCGGCTTCATCCCGGCGATGACGGTCCTGTTCGCGGCGACGGCGACCGCCTTCGGCCGCCGCGCGATCCTGACCGATCTCATCCTCGGCTTCGTCATCGCGACCGTCATCTATCTGGTTTTCAACAAGCTGCTCACGCTCGGCCTGCCCGCGGGCCCGCTCGAACAATTTCTTTGATCTGATTCCGCCGATCGAGGTTCGTCATGGATACATTCGCCGCGCTCGCCAATGGCATGGCGGTCGCCATCCAGCCGATGAACCTGCTGTTCGCGCTGATCGGCGTGCTGCTCGGCACCGCGGTCGGCGTGTTGCCCGGCATCGGGCCGGCGCTCACCGTGGCGCTGCTGCTGCCGGTCACCTACAAGCTCGATCCCGGCGGCTCGCTCATCATGTTCGCCGGCATCTATTACGGCGGCATGTATGGCGGCTCGACCACGGCGATCCTCATCAACACGCCCGGCGAAAGCGCCTCGATGGCGACCGCGCTCGAAGGCAACAAGATGGCCAAGGCCGGGCGCGGCGGGCCGGCGCTCGCCACCGCCGCGATCGGTTCCTTCGTCGCCGGCACGCTGGCGACCATCGGCCTTGCCTTCGTCGCGCCGTGGCTGGTGGACATCGCCGTGCAGTTCGGCCCGGAGGATTATTTCGCGCTGATGTGCGTGGCGTTCGTCACCGTGTCCGCGACCTTCGGCAATTCGCCGGTGCGCGGGCTCACCAGCCTGTTCATCGGCCTCGTGCTCGGGCTGGTCGGCATCGACAAGCTGACCGGGCAGCCGCGGCTGTCCTTCGGCGTGCCGGAAATGCTCGACGGCGTCGAGGTGACGACGCTGGCGGTCGGCCTGTTCGCGATCGGCGAGGCGCTTTACGTCGTCTCGCGCCGCCATCAGGCGGAGGAGAAGATCGAGGCGGTGCGCGGCTCGCTGTGGATGACGCGGCAGGACTGGGCGCGCTCGTGGAAGCCCTGGCTGCGCGGCTTCGGCTTCGGTTTTCCGATCGGCGCGCTGCCGGCGGGCGGCGCGGAAATTCCGACCTTCCTGTCCTATTCGACCGAGAAGCGGCTGACCAAGCATCCGGAGGAATTCGGCAAGGGCGCGATCGAGGGCGTCGCGGGACCCGAAGCAGCCAACAACGCTTCCGCCGCCGGAACGCTGGTGCCGCTGCTCACGCTCGGCCTGCCGACCTCGGCGACGGCGGCGATGATGCTCGCGGGCTTCCAGCAATACGGCCTCAATCCGGGACCGCTGCTGTTCGCGGAAAAGCCCGATCTGGTCTGGGGGCTGATCGCCAGCCTGTTCATCGCCAACACGATGCTGCTGGTGCTGAACCTGCCGCTGGTCGGACTGTGGGTGCGGCTTTTGACGATCCCGCAGCCCTGGCTTTATGCGGGCATTCTTGTCTTCGCGACCATGGGCACGATCGCGGCGAAACCGTCGGTGGTCGAACTGACGATGCTGTCGGTGTTCGGCCTGATGGGTTTCCTGATGCGGCGCTACGATTTTCCGATCGCGCCGGTGGTGGTGGGGCTGATTCTCGGGCCCATTGCGGAGAGCCAGTTGCGGCGGGCAATGTCGATCAGCCTTGGCGATCCGACCGTGCTGGTGACGAGCCCGATCTCGGCGACGCTGCTGGCGATCGCCGCGATCGCGCTGGTGCTGCCCTTCGTGCTGCGCGGCATGAGCAAGTTCAAGGCGACGGAGGATTAGGTTCCGTGCCGGATTCCTGCCGCCCAACCAAATCTTAACGGATCGTTGCTATTCGTCCGTTTCCGCACGGTGCGGCAGGAATTCGGACGATGGCCTCGATGGACGGCAGCACGACAGGCGCGCGCGACGGTCTGCTTGCGCGCGTGCGTGCGCGGCTGGCGGATTCCAGCGAAGGCTGGGTGACGAACCGCCTGGCGGCGATCATCTTCATCATCCGCGTGCTCAGCGCGGCACTGGCCTATGTCTCGCAGATCCTGCTCGCGCGCTGGATGGGCAGCTCCGAATACGGCGTCTATGTCTATGCCTGGACCTGGGTGCTGCTGTTCGGAACGATCATGGATTTCGGCATCGCCCAGACGGCGCAGAAACTGATTCCCGAATATCGCGGCATGAAACAGAACAGCCTGCTGCGCGGCTTCCTGTTCGGCAGCCGCTGGCTGACCTTCACCGTGTCGGTCGCAACGGCGTTCGTGCTCGCTGGCGTCGTCCACCTGCTTGCGCCATGGATGGACCCGCGCGCGGTTGCGCCGCTCTATATCGGCTGCGCCGTCCTGCCGGGCATCGTGCTGGCGAACACGCAGGACGGCATCGCCCGCTCGCATGACTGGATGCGGCTTGCGCTGACGCCGCAATTCATCGTCCGGCAATCGCTCCTCATCGGTTTCATTGCCGGCACTGTTGCGCTCGGCGCGCGTGTCAACGCCGAGCAGGCGATGAATTTCAGCGCGGCCGCGGTGTGGATCGCCATGATCGGCCAGATGATCTTCCTCAACCGCAAGCTCGCAAAGGTGGTCGAGCCCGGCCCGCGCGCATACGATTTTTCCCGCTGGCTGAAGATTTCGCTGCCGATCCTGATGGTGGAAGGCTTCTTCGTGCTTCTCACCTATGTCGACGTGATCGTGCTTCAGCACTTCCGTCCCTCCGAGGAGGTCGGCATCTATCACGCCGTCATCAAGACGCTGGCGTTGGTGTCGTTCATCCATTACGCGATGTCGGCAACCACCGCGCACCGCTTACCGAATATCACGTCGCCGGCGACCGCGAGCGCTCTCCGCCTATATCGCGCCCACGCGACCAAATGGACGTTCTGGCCCTCGCTCGCGGCCCGCGATCGGGCTATTGCTGATCGGCAAGCCGCTGCTGTGGCTGTTCGGGCCGCAATTCATGAGCGGCTATCCAGTGATGTTCGTGCTGGCGATCGGGTTGATCGCGCGCTCGGCGATCGGCCCGGTCGAGCGGCTTCTGAACATGCTGGGGCACCAGAATGTCTGCGCGCTGGCCTATGCTCTGGCCTTCCTGCTGAACCTCTTCCTCTGCGTGCTGCTGGTGCCGAAATTCGGTCTTTACGGCGCGGCCGCCTCGACCTCGGTGGCGCTGGTGGCGGAGAGCGTCATCCTGTTTCTCATCACCCGCCGCCGGCTCGGCTTTCACGTCTTTGCTTTCGGCAAAAGCAGGTGACGGCGGGGTCGCCGCCGTCAGCACTCCTGGGCTTTACGCCGCCGTCCAGCCGCCATCCATCGACAGGTTCGCGCCGGTGATCTGGCTCGCATCGTCGCCGCACAGATACAGGGCCAGCGCCGCCACCTGATCGGCGGTGACGAATTCCTTGGTCGGCTGCGCCTGCAACAGCACGTCGTTGATGACCTGTTCCTTGGTCATGTTGCGCGCCTTCATCGTGTCGGGGATCTGCTTCTCAACCAGCGGCGTCCAGACATAGCCCGGCGAGATGCAGTTGCAGGTGATCCTGTCGGTCGCGACTTCGAGCGCGACGGTCTTGGTCAGGCCGGCGATGCCGTGCTTGGCCGACACATAGGCGGCCTTGAACGGCGAGGCGACCAGCGAATGCGCCGAGGCGGTGTTGATGATGCGGCCCCATTTGCGCTTCTTCATGCCGGGGACGGCGGCGCGGATGCCGTGAAAGGCCGACGACAGGTTGATGGCGATGATCGCGTCCCATTTCTCGATCGGGAAATCCTCGATCGGAGAGACGAACTGGATGCCGGCATTGTTGACGAGGATGTCGACCGAGCCGAAGGTCTTTTCTCCGAGCGCGATCATGCCGGCGATCTCAGTGGGCTTCGTCATGTCGGCCGGCGAATGGACGGCCTTCACGCCGAACTCCTTTTCGATGCCGGTGCGCTCCTTCTCGATCGCGTCGGCCTCCCCGAATCCGTTGATGACCACATTCGCGCCCGCGCCCGCCATCTTGCGCGCGATCGCAAGACCGATGCCGCTGGTCGAGCCGGTGACGACGGCCGTCTTTCCTTTGAGATCAATCATGATGGAATGTCCTTTCCGTGCTTGTGCGAGATGCGGTTTCGTCCGTCGTCGGTGAGGTCGTAGATCACCATGGTTTCGCCGGCCTGCGGCTTCGTGAAGCATTCCGGATGCTGCATGGTCTGCCGCACATCCTCCGCGCCCGCGTGCCAGTGTTCGAGCATGCCGACGCGGGAGAAGTCATAATCCTTCGAGCCGGATTCGAAGATCTTGCTCTTGTAGATCAGGTGGATCACCGTGACGGTGTTTTCCTTGGCGGCCTCGCGCAGGGTCTCCACCAGCGGATCGGCCCGCAGATCGGCCGGCAGCCGTTCGATCAGCTCGCGCAGCGCCTTGCGGGTGTTGTGCAGCTTCTTGTTGGCGTCGGTGATGAGGCGCGTGCGGCTCGAATAGCGGATGTCCTTCTCGCGCTCGGCGGCTTCCAGCACGGAGACCGGCAATTCGCCGCGCGCGCTGAACAGGTCGACCTGGAAGATCAGCAGGTCTCGATCTTCTCGTGTTCGAGGACGTAATCGAGCGGCGTGTTGGAGACGATGCCGCCGTCCCAATAATGCTCGCCGTCGATCTCGATCGGCGGAAAGCCCGGCGGCAGCGCGCCAGACGCCATGATGTGCTCCGGGCCGATCGTGCGTTCGGTGTTGTCGAAATAGGCGAAATTGCCGGTGCGCACGTTCACCGCGCCGACGCTGAGGCGCACTTGCCTGGCGTTGATGAGATCGAAATCGACCAGCCGCTCCAGCGTCTCGCGCAATGGCGCGGTGTCGTAATAGCTCACCGCCTGCGGCGTGCCTGCCGGCCAGAGCGGCGCCGGCGGAATGCGCGGCTTGAAGAAGCCCGGCACGCCGAAGGTCGCGATCAGGGCCGCGCTCGCCTCGCTGAAGAACGAGCGCGAATGGTCGCCATGCGCGACCGGCCGCCACGGCACCGGCGATGAGACCAGTTGCCAGAATTCCTTCAGCCGCGCGATGCGCCGCTCCGGCGGATTGCCGGCGATGATCGGCGTTGATCGCGCCCGATCGGATGCCGACCCAGGAGGGATCAAGCCGTGCATGCAGAGCGCGTCGAATGCCCCGGCCTGATAGGAGCCGAGCGCGCCGCCGCCTTGCAGGACCAGCACACGCCGGGCTTGTCCGGCGTCAGGGGTCAACAGGGAAGCGGACGGTGCGTCGGTCATCGCCGATCTCCGGACAGCATTCCGCTTCTTGTCCGCCGGCGGGCTGCGCGACAAGTTGAGGAAAAAGGTCATTTTCGTGCAAGTTTTGTTGATTAGCTCGGCCGGTCCGGCGCGGCCGAGATCAGCGCCCAGAACACCTTGTATTTGCTGCCGGGGGCATAGACCGCGCGGCGATGCCCATGCGGGTGACGCCGCTTTCAGCATGTTGGCGCGATGCGAAGGCGAGTCGCGCCAGCCCGAAAAATCTTCCGCCAGCGTGTGATAGCCGGCGGAAATATTCTCCACCGCGACCGACGCCCGGAAGCGTTTCTCGTGCGCTGCCGAGGCCGCCGATCACGTCGTGGTGAGCTTGTTGCGGCGGGCCATCGCTTCGGCCTGCGACTTTGCTGCCTGCGTCAGCACGGGATCGACGGTGACGGCGGACAGGCCGTTGTTCTGGCGATAGCCGGAGATCATCGAGGCCGCGACCTGGCTGTCGAGCTGGGCGTTGGGATTGGCCATGCTGATGTAGAGGCGGGTTGGCCGGGCGGCGGCTCGCGGTCCGCCGAGCAGCCCGTCAGCGCCAGCGCGCACGCCATCACAGTTCCGAATCGCAGCATTCCAGCCCCCAAAATCGTCGCCCGTTGTTGCATGCGGACAATGGCTGAAAGGTGAACGCGGCGAATTTTTCGGCGGGTTTTCGCGGGTGGTTCCCGCGCAAAAGGCCCGCCCGGCAGGCAATCAGGCGCGGTCGGCGAAAATCCGGTAGCGCTTCGGCTTCAGCGCGACCACGTCGCCGACCTTGATCGCATTGTCGCGCGGCGCGTCGATCTCGACCATCGTCTCCGCGCCGTCGGTCTTCAGCGCGACATCGGCGCGCTGAAGCGGGCCGAAAGCGCGCACCCGCCGCACCGCGCCTTCGAGTTCACCGCCGCCGGGCGGAACCAGCGCCACATCGTGCCGGCGGATGAAGAGCCGCGACGCGCCCGGCGCGGCACCCTCGGCGGCGATGTTCAACAGCCGGTCGCCGAGGCGGACGCCGCCATCGGCCACGGTCACCGGCAGCACGATCGATTCGCCGATGAAGGAATGCACGAAGGCGGTCTGCGGCCGGTCGTAAATCTCCTCCGGCGTGCCGATCTGCTCGATCCGGCCCCGGTCCATCACCACGACGCGGTCGGCGACTTCGAGCGCCTCCTCTTGATCGTGGGTGACGAAGATCGAAGTGACGTGAATTTCCTCATGCAGCGAACGCAGCCACTGCCGCAGCTCTTTCCGGACCTTTGCGTCGAGCGCGCCGAACGGCTCGTCCAGCAGCAGGATGCGCGGCTCGACGGCCAGCGCCCGCGCCAGCGCGATACGCTGCCGCTGGCCGCCGGACAGCTGGCTCGGATAGCGGTCGGCGAGGGGACGGAGCTGCACCAGATCGAGCAGATCGTGGACGCGGCTGCGGATGCCGGCCTCGCTCTTGCGGATCGCGCGCGGCTGCACGCGCAGGCCGAAGGCGACGTTCTCGAACACGTTCATGTGGCGGAACAGCGCGTAGTGCTGGAACACGAAGCCGACATTCCGCTCGCCGGCGCCGCGCGACAGAGCGTCCTCGCCGTCGAAACTGATGCTGCCGGCATCCGGCCAGTCGAGCCCGGCGATGATGCGCAGCAGCGTCGTCTTGACCGACCCGGACGGGCCGAGCAGGGCCAGAAGCTCGCCGCTTTCGACGCGGAGATCGACATTGTCGAGCGCCCTGAAGTCCCCAAAACGCTTGACGATGTTTCGAACGTCGATGGTCACGGCGCTGCTGCCTTTTCGCTCTGTGTATTGGATGGGTCGAGTTGGAGGGCTGTCGTCAGTATAGCCCCGCGCCGCATGCGACGCGAAGCCGGGCTGCGAGCTGGGATGAGCCTGCCGCCAGATCGTGGACGATGGGTGAATGACGCATTCCGGACTCCGGTCCTCACCTGAGGACTTGACTGAAATTATTTTCTATTTAACTGTCTTTCAAGCCGCAATAATAGAAAATTATTTCTTCTATTCGGCGAAATAAATCGAGAATTTTTCTCTCTCTAGTTGGTTCCCCAGAGAATGCCGCTCTCCCGACGCTCTCAAGGCCACGCGTGCCGCGTTTCCGCGCCCCGCCAGGTCGCCCGCAATTGCGGCCGAAGCTGACCCCCGATCTCGCACTTTCCGTTCCCTCTCTCAGACAGGACCCCAATCGATGCTTCATCATCCCCGACTTGCAGCGGCGGCGCTGGCGGCCGTTCTCGCCGCGACGCTTCCCGGCGTCTCGCACGCTCAAAATTCGACGACGCTGCTGAACGTCTCCTACGACATCGCGCGCGAGCTTTACGTCGAGATCAATGCGGCCTTCATCAAGCACACCAAGGCGAAGACCGGGCAGGACATCACCGTCAATCAGTCGCATAACGGCTCGTCGCGGCAGGCGCGCTCGATCCTCGAAGGGCTTGAATCGGATGTCGTGACCTTCAATCAGGTGACGGACGTGCAGGTGCTGCACGATCGCGGCAAGCTCATTCCGGCGGATTGGGCGAAGCGGCTTCCGAACAATTCCTCGCCCTATTATTCGCTGCCGGCGTTTCTGGTGCGGGCCGGCAATCCGAAGAATATCAGGGACTGGGACGATCTCGCCCGCGCCGATGTGAAGCCGATCTTCCCGAACCCGAAGACCTCGGGCAATGCGCGCTACACCTATCTCGCCGCCTATGCTTTCGCGAAGGCGAAATACGGCGAGGGGCAGAAGACCGACGATTTCATCAAGCAGATCTTCAACAACGTGCCGGTGTTCGATACTGGCGGCCGCGCCGCGACCACGACCTTCGTCGAGCGCCAGACCGGAGACGTGCTCGTCACTTTCGAGGCTGAAACCAACGCGATCCGCGATCTCGCCGGCAAGGATAAATACGAGGTCGTGGTGCCGTCGATCAGCGTTCTCGCCGAATTCCCGGTGACGGTGGTCGACAAATACGCCGACAACCACCGCACGCGCGCGCTGGCGACCGCCTATCTCGAATTTCTCTATTCCGAGGAAGGCCAGACGATTCTCGCCAAACAATACAACCGCGTGAACAACGCCACCGTTGCCGCCCGCTTCAAGGATCGCTTTCCGGCCGTGAAGCTCGTGCGGGTCGAGGAGGAGTTCGGCGGATGGGACAAGGTCAACAAGGAGCATCTGAACCCCGATGCCAAGCTCGATCAGCTTTTCGGCGCGCGCTGAGCCGCAAATCGCCGGTTTCCCGGCGCGCCCGGTCGGCGCGCCGGCCGGCTCCATCGGCAGGCCGATCCGGCGGCGAAGCGCGATCCCCGGCTTCGGGCTCGCCTTCGGCGTCACCGTGCTTTATCTCGGCGCGATCGTGCTGCTGCCGCTCTGCGCGCTCCTTCTCAAGGCGGCGGATATCGGTCCGGCGCAGTTCTGGACAATCCTGACCGCGCCGCGCACGCTCTCCGCAATCCGCGTCACCGTGACGATGGCGCTCGCTGCGACCTTGTTCAATGCGGTCTACGGCCTGTTGCTGGCCTGGGCGCTCGCCCGCTACGAGTTTCCCGGCAAGCGGCTGCTCGATGCGCTGGTCGATATTCCGTTCGCGCTGCCGACCGCGGTCGCGGGTCTGGCGCTGACCGCATTGTTTGCCAACAACGGATGGTTCGGCGCGCCGCTGGCGAGCCTCGGCATTTCCGTCGCCTATACGCCGCTCGGCATCGCGCTGGCGATGGCGTTCACCAGCCTGCCTTTCGTGGTGCGCACGGTGCAGCCGGTGATCGAGGATCTCGGCGCCGACGTCGAGGAAGCCGGCCGCTCGCTCGGCGCGAGCGACGGCCAGATCCTGCGGCGGGTGGTGTTTCCGGCGATCTTCCCGGCGTTTCTCGCCGGCTGCTCGCTCGCCTTCGCGCGCAGCCTCGGCGAGTTCGGCGCGGTGATCTTCATTGCCGGAAACCTGCCGATGAAGACCGAGATCGTCGCGCTGCTCGCCTTCATCCGGCTGGAGGAATACAATTACGGCGCGGCGGCCGCGATCGCGACGATCATGCTGATGATGGCGTTCGCGATGCTGGTCCTGACCAATGCGATTCAGGCGTGGCACCTGCGCGTTCTCGGACGGGGCGAATGACGATGGCCGCACTCAATCGCAACGTCGCCGCTTCGGCGCCGGTCGGCGGCGGGCTGTGGACGCGCCGGATCGTGCTGGGCGTGGTGCTCGTGGTGACGGCGCTGTTTCTTGTCGCGCCGCTCGCTCTGATTTTCACCTCCGCGCTGTCGCAGGGCTATGGGGTCTTCCTCAAGAACCTGACCGATCCGGCGATCGCCTATGCGATCTGGCTGACGCTGCTGACCGCGCTGGTTGTCGTCCCGATCAACATCCTGTTCGGGCTGGCGGCGGCATGGACCGTGACGAAGTTCGAGTTTCCGGGCCGCACGCTGCTGATTGCGCTGATCGAATTGCCTTATTCGATTTCGCCGATCGTCGCCGGTGTAGCCTATCTGTTCGTCTACGGCACGCAGGGCCTGTTCGGCCCGCTGCTCGACCATCTCGGCCTCAAGATCATGTTCGCGCTGCCGGCGATCTTTCTGGCGAGCCTGTTCGTGACCGCGCCGTTCGTCGCGCGCGAACTGATCCCGCTGATGCAGGTGCAGGGCACCGATGAGGAGGAGGCGGCCGCGACCCTCGGCGCCTCGGGTTTCGCGACGTTCGTGCGGGTGACGCTGCCGAATATCAAATGGGCGGTGATCTATGGCGCGATCCTGTGCAATGCGCGGGTGATGGGCGAGTTCGGCGCGGTGTCGGTCGTCTCCGGCAATATCCGCGGAGTGACGACGACGCTGCCGTTGCAGATCGAATTGCTGTTCCATGACTACAACATCGTCGGGGCGTTCACGGCCTCGACGGTGCTGGCGGGCGTCGCTTTGCTGACGATCGTGCTGAAAATTGTGGTGTCGCGGCTCGGCGGCGAGACCCTGCGGTCGTCGGGGCGCGCCGCCACCCATTAAACCACTAGAATCCCGTGTTTCAGGCATTCTCGCGGGGGTCTTCTCTTTCGGGCGGGTTTGGCGCTAAAACGCTGCCGAACGCGCTTTGCCGGACGGCGAAAGCGGCCAAATCCACCCCAAAACCCCAATCACCCGAAACCCATCGAGCGCGCCCCTCGTCGCTCCAGCGAGATGCCAGACTATGAACCGAATTGAAGCCAGCGGATTGAAGATCGCTGCCCCCCTGCATGAATTCGTCGCGAAGGAAGCCGCTCCCGGAACGGGCATTGCGCCGGAGGCATTCTGGGCCGGGCTCGCCTCCATCCTGAAAGACCTTGCGCCGAAAAACCGCGAGCTTCTCAAGGCCCGCGACGCGCTTCAGGCCAAGATCGACGCCTGGCACCTTGCCAACAAGGGCAAGCCGGTCGATGCCGCCGCCTACACCAAGCACCTCCAGGACATCGGCTATCTGCTGCCGGAGCCGGCGGCGAAGGACGTGACCACCGCCAAGGTGGACGACGAGATCGGCAAGATCTGCGGGCCGCAGCTCGTGGTGCCGCTGACCAATGCCCGCTACGCGCTCAACGCCGCGAATGCGCGGTGGGGCAGCCTCTATGACGCGTTCTACGGCACCGACGCGATCCCGCAGGAGCCGGGCGGCGCGGCGGTGAAGGGCTACAACAAGGCGCGCGGCGACAAGGTGATCGCCAAGGCGCGCGCGTTCCTCGATCAGGCCGCCCCGCTGGAGAGCGGCAGCCATGCCGACGTGACCGGCTACACGGTCGAGAACGGCGCGCTGGTCGCGACCACGGCCAAGGGCCGCACCGGACTGAAGCAGCCCGCGCAATTCGCCGGCTATCAGGGCGATGCGAAAGCGCCGAGCGGCGTATTGCTGGCCGACAACGGCCTGCACATCGATATCCGCATCGACCGCGGCCATCCGATCGGCAAGGACGATGCGGCCGGCGTCGCCGACATCGTGCTGGAATCGGCGGTCTCCACCATTCTCGACATGGAGGACAGCGTCGCGGCGGTCGATGCCGAGGACAAGGTGCTGGTCTATCGCAACGCGCTCGGCCTGATGAAGGGCGACCTGTCCGCCGGCTTCGACAAGGGAGGCCAGACGGTGCAGCGCTCGCTGAACCCGGACCGGGTCTACAAGACGCCGGATGGCAAGGAGCTGCGCCTGCATGGCCGCAGCCTGCTGCTGATGCGCAATGTCGGCCATCACATGTACACCGACGCCATTCTCGACAGCGCCGGCGAGGAAATTCCCGAAGGCATCCTCGATGCCGCGATCAGCGGCCTGATCGCGATCCACGACCTGAAATCGACCTCGGCCATCCGCAACAGCCGCACCGGCTCGGTCTACCTCGTCAAGCCGAAGATGCACGGCCCGGCGGAAGTCGCGCACACCTGCGAGATCTTCTCGCGCGTGGAGGCGATGCTGTCGCTTGCCAAGAGCACGCTGAAGGTCGGCATCATGGACGAGGAGCGCCGCACCACCGTCAACCTGCAAGCCTGCATCCAGGCGGCGTCCGACCGCATCGTCTTCATCAACACCGGCTTCCTCGACCGTACCGGCGACGAGATTCACACCTCGATGGAAGCAGGTCCCATGATCCGCAAGAACGACATGAAGTCGACCGCGTGGATCAAGGCTTACGAGGACTGGAACGTCGACAAGGGTCTCGCCGGGCACCTGCCGGGCCATGCGCAGATCGGCAAGGGCATGTGGGCCGCGCCGGACAAGATGGCCGACATGCTGGCGCAGAAGATCGCCCATCCGCAGGCTGGCGCGACGACCGCCTGGGTGCCGTCGCCGACGGCGGCGACGCTGCACGCGCTGCATTACCATCAGGTGGACGTGCTGGCGCGCCAGCGCGAGTTGCAGGGCAAGCCGCGCGCGAAACTCGGCGACATCCTCACGCTGCCGGTGTCGCAGTCCAACTGGGCTCCGGACGACGTGCGGCAGGAGATCGACAACAACTGCCAGGGCATCCTCGGCTATGTCGTGCGCTGGATCGACCAGGGCGTCGGCTGCTCGAAGGTACCGGACATTCACGATGTCGGCCTGATGGAAGACCGCGCGACACTGCGCATTTCCTCGCAGCACATCGCCAACTGGCTGCATCATGGTGTCGTCACCGAGGATCAGGTGATGGAGGCGCTGAAGCGCATGGCGGTGGTGGTCGACCGGCAGAATGCGGACGATCCGCTCTACAAGCCGATGGCTCCGTCCTTCGACGGCGTCGCCTTCAAGGCCGCCTGTGACCTGGTCTTCAAGGGCCGTGAGCAGCCGAACGGCTATACCGAATGGATCCTGCATGCACGCCGCAGGGAAGCAAAAGCGAGTCAGTGAGGTCTGCGAAGTAACCTGAACGTCATGGAACGTTGCGACGGCGACCCCGTTATTTGTTCATCCAAGCAGGAGGATGAACATGGATTGGAATCGCGTCGAAGGTAGCTGGAAGGAACTCAAGGGCAACGTGAAGGAGAAGTGGGGCAAGCTGACCGACGACGACATCAACGTCATCGAAGGAAAGCGCGACCAGCTCGAAGGCAAGATCCAGCAGCGCTACGGCTATGCGAAGGATCAGGTCCGCAAGGATGTCGACGACTGGTTCTCCACTCTGAAGTGAAGCTGTCGTTCAGACAGGCGAAAACCCCGGCGGAAGCCGGGGTTTTTTGTTGCCCGAAAGCGGGAATATCCGCTGGCTCAACTCAATGACTTGGCTCAGATGAAACGAAAATGCCCGGCTTCAAGCCGGGCATGACGTCAAAGCTCTGCGATTTATTCGGCCAGGTGGCCTAGAACACCGCCAGATATTTCAGCAACGAAATCACGCCGATGATGATGACGATGATGCGGGCGATCTGCTTGGCGCGGCCATCGAGCGGCAGCATGTTGATGAGATAGAGCACGAGAACGACGACAAGAAATGTAATCAGAATACCGATCAATATCGACATGGAAGCCCCTTCCTTTCACGGGCGCGGCGCAGCTTCTGCGCCTTGCGCATGTCGCGACAACGCGCGGAAGCGGCGCCGGTTCCACGACAGGAACTGGTGTGAGGATGCGCTCAGCGCGTGGCGAGCTTCGCCGCGCGTTCGAATTTGGCGCGGATTCGCTGAGGCGCCGGGCTGAAATTCGCCGACGCGCCTTTGCGGTTGGCCGTCGTGGTGGCGACGATCAAACCATTCTCGCCGGCGACGACGTCTCCCTTGCGGATGGTCGGGTCGTTGTCGATGCTGATCTGGGCGAGGCCGACAGGGTCCTTGCCGTTACAGGTGCAGGCGGGCACGAGCTGCTCGCGGTATTTGAAAGCGTTCGGCAGCGACGAGTAGGACTTGCCGCCCTCCGCGGTCGCACGCTCGATGCTGCTGCCGTAGAACACCTTGGTCTCGCTCGCCGGGCACAGGCTGTTGCACGTCTCGGTGCGGGCTTTCTCGTTCGCGGCGGAAACGGGGAAGTAACGGCCGTCGCAGGTGCGCACGCAATAAGCGGAGCTGCGTCCGCTGCTGGCGCGAGGCGCGGGCGCAGCGGAACGCTCCGGCGGAAAGATCGAGGATTCCGGATCTCCGTAATTCAGCGCGCGTCGTGCGGGCTCCGGTCGCCCGGACAGCGCATCGAAGAACGAGCCGAAAAAATCCTGGGCGCGCGCATGCGGAATCCCGACCGCCAACATGGCGATCGCGCCTGCTGCAAGCCAGTGCCCGCCTTTGAACGTTTTGCGCATCGATTCCTTCGCCTGGTGTTTGCCGTAGATATCCGCGCTAACGCGCTGGGGCGAGCGAGGTTGCAATTTAACCTTACCGGCGCGCATGCACGGAATTCTCTCGCTCACGTTCCGCATCGGAACTTTCCGCCGTCGTGGCGACTTGGGATCACGATCTGGGACCAAAAAACTTGGGACCACGCGGATTTTCGCGACAGCTTTTCATGAGGTCATCATGTCTCTCGGCACCATCCTGATTATCATCCTCGTCCTTGCCCTTCTTGGTGTAATCCCGAACTGGGGCTATTCCTCGAACTGGGGCTACGGCCCGTCGGGCATCGTCGGCACCATCCTCATCATCGTGCTGATCCTGCTGCTGCTGGGGCGCATCTAGATCAAAGCGGGCAGGCGGCCGGACTGCTATCCGAAGGACATCCGGGCTTGATGCAAAAGACGGATGGTTTCATGGATGGAACTTTTGTACCAAGCTCACGTTGATGGCGACGTGAGGGCAAGGAGCAAGTTATGACGAGTGAGGATGCAATGAAAAATATCCAGCGGGATGTCGAAGCGGTGAAGGGCGATATTTCGGCCCTGGCGGAGCAGCTTTCGGACGCGCTGAATCAGTTCACCCAGGCTACGGGTAAGCAGGCGAAACGCAGCTTCAAACAGGCGCGCTCCAGCGTCGATACGTTCATGGACGATGCCGGAAGGAAAGGCGCGGCTGCGTTCGAGGCCGCGCAGGATGCCGCCGCCACGCTGGAGGAAAGCATCGAGGACGCGATCGTGCAGCGACCGCTGGCGACCGTTGGCCTCGCGATCGGTCTCGGCTTCCTGATCGGCGTGACTTGGCGCAGGTAATTGGCGAAGGTCGATTGACGCAGATATGCGATTGGGCAAGGCGCGTCGCGCGCTTTGCCGGGCTTTGACAAGGGGCGGCGATGTTTCAGCGGTTTGTCGATGAAATGCGGGTCGGGGCGGGGGTTGCGATCCGGCTGACGACTCTGGCTGTGGCTGCTGGCGTGTCGTTGTTCATCACGACATGCTTTCTTGCGGCCGCCGCGTTCGTGTTCGTGCTGCAACGGGAAGGCGCTGTGGCCGCGTGTCTGGCGTCCGCGGCGGTGTTTCTGGTCATGACGTTGATTGCGGCGATCTCGTACATCGTCAAGCAGAAGCAGAATCGCAAGCGGCTCGAACAGGCGGCGCGCGAGGCGGCGGAGGCCGCGAAACAGGCAAAAGCACAGGCCAAGGCGTCGGCGAGTTCGCTGCTCTCCGATCCCGCCACGCTCGCGATCGGCCTTCAGCTCGTTCGCACCGTAGGCGCTCG
Organism: Xanthobacteraceae bacterium; assembly: GCA_041397365.1. Classification (GTDB taxonomy): domain Bacteria; phylum Pseudomonadota; class Alphaproteobacteria; order Rhizobiales; family Xanthobacteraceae; genus P52-10. Next base: position 85,992 of record JAWKWT010000009.1, on the reverse strand, counting down.
GCGGATGATTCCGCTGCTGGCGATCGGTGGCGTCGTGCTCGGCCTGCTGGCCGCGCGTAAGGCGACGTCCACCGAGACGGAAGAAGATTGATCTATTTGGCTTGAGGCATGCGGCGTGGGCGCGATCACGTAATGCAGCGCCCCGGCTGCAATTGCTTCGCCACTTCGGTCAGGGCGCTGACCACGCCCTCGCAGGCAGCCAGTTGCTTTTCATTCCTGACCGGCGGTGGCTTTACGGGCGACTTGATTCGAATGGCGACGGTGGTCGCCGGGGTCGACAGATAATTCGACACAGCCGTGATCGCGCTTTGCTCGGCCGGCACAAACACCATTGCATGCCTGTCAGATTTCGCCGCGCGGTTGACGTCGTATTGCACGATCGACATCGTCGCCGCATTGCGGGCGTCACCGTCGCGCAATTCGGGCGGCAGCGACTGGCCGGATGCGATCTCAAGATGCAATCCGCCGACAACAGCGAGCGCCGCGGCTGCGCCTAAAAGAGGGGGTGTGAACGCCGACATGTGATGCCTCGTATTTCCGTGGACCGGAGATGCAGTGACAACGTCGGAGGCCGGCGAGGGGTTCCGGAAAAGGAGCGATGGCGCTCGCAAGCTCGTTCTGAAAAATATCGACTGCGCTCGGGAACGAATCTGTTCGCCCGGCGTCACATTCAAAGCCGGCGTTCCCTGCCCCTCGTTTGCCGGCTATGGGGCGCAGTCGTGGTGATGCCGGCTGCGCCCCGATTTTATCCGATGCGAGTCAAACGCGTCGGATTCTCCGTAAATCGAATTCAAGCCGCAAACGCAGTTCAACGCCGCGTCATGGCGATGACGCGGCGTTGAAAAGTGTGTCGGAGACACCCGACAAAAGATCAGGAGGCGGCGGCCCGCGGCGGGCGGTTGCGCGAATTGCGCTGGAAGAACAGCGCCTGGCTGGCCACCGCCGACACCATCGCCGGCTGGAACGGCTTCGAGATCAGGAAGGCCGGTTCCGGCCGCTCGCCGGTGAGGAAGCGCTCCGGATAGGCGGTGATGAACACCACCGGCACCTCGAACGTCCGCAGCATCTCGTTGACGGCATCGAGGCCCGATGAACCGTCGGCGAGCTGGATGTCGGCGAGAATCAGGCCCGGCGTCTTTTTGCGGCCCATCTCCACGGCGTCCTTGTGCGTTCGTGCGACGCCGATGACATTGTGTCCGAGATTCTTCACTAGGTTTTCGAGGTCCATGGCGATAAATGTCTCGTCCTCAATGATGAGAACGTCGGTCGCGATTTCGGCGGCAAGCTCGCGGCCCGCCCCGTCCGAATAGTCGCGGACGTCCTGCACGGAGCAATCGAGGATGAAAGCCACTTCCTCCTCGGAGAAGCCTTCGAGCGACAGCAGCAGAAATACCTGCCGCGGCAGCGGCGTGAGGTTCGAGAGCCGCTGCTCGGGGCGCGCATGCAGCGGCACCACGTCGACATCCTCGTTGATGGCCACCGAATTCCATATTCGGGTGAAAAGACGGAACAAACCGGCTCTCGCGCCCTTAGTCTCGTCAAGGAGGTCAGGCTCCTGGAGCAATGCCTCCAGCATGGCGGCTACATAAGCATCACCGGATGCTTGCTGGCCGGTCAAGGCGCGTGAATAGCGGCGCAGCAACGGCAGGTGCTCGGCAACTAGCTGGGATCGGGACATTCCCCCTCCAAAAAAATCGACAACATTCGAACTGACAGGGCCTGAGGCCACGTTCCAGAGATACTTACGCAGAAGCTTCAGAAAAGTTCCGTCACCTCGGAACAAATTCCATGGGGTGGAGTTAGGTTCGCTACGGGCATGTGGCAAGACCTTCAAATGCTACCGAAATTTGTCTCCGCGCATGCATCAAACGGCTTTCTCGAGGTCATTTTACAGGTTGGGTCATGAAAGAATTGAAGCCTCAAACCGGCGCACAGAATGCCGGCACATCCCGCGAGAAGCGGCCGGGAGGTCTGAACGCTGAGATTCAGGCCAGGATCGGCCACCAGTTGCGCTCCATGTATGATGACGTGGTTCGGCAGGGGGTGCCCGATCGTTTCGCGGAACTGGTCCGGAAACTCGATGATCCGCCGGTGGCGGACAGCAAAATGGAGGGGAATGATTAATGCCTCTCACAAATGAACTGCGCGACGATATCCTGGCGACGGTGCCGAACTTGCGCGCCTTTGCCATCTCATTGAGCGGAAATGCGGATCGCGCCGACGATCTCGTGCAGGAGACGCTGCTGCGCGCGATCGCGAACATCGACTCGTTTCAGGTGGGCTCCAATCTGCCGGCTTGGCTGTTCACGATCTTGAGAAATCTGTTCCGTTCGGATTATCGCAAGCGGCGGCGCGAGGTGGAGGACGCCGATGGCGGCTATGCCAAAACGTTGAAGACGCAGCCGAGCCAGAATATCCACATCGAGTTCGAGGAATTTCGCACTGCGCTCGACAAGCTGCCGCAGGACCAGCGGGAGGCGCTCATCCTCGTCGGTGCGTCCGGCTTTTCCTATGAGGACGCGGCCGCGATCTGCGGATGCGCGGTCGGCACCATCAAGAGCCGCGTGAACCGCGCGCGCTCGAAACTGAGCAACCTGCTCTATGTCGATGGCGCCGAGGATTTCGGTCCTGACAATACGGTGCGCGCCGTGATCGGCAGCAGCGGCTGACGCGAACTCTAAGCCCCTGCGGGCGAGCGATACAAGAAAGCCCCTCACCGCGCGAGCGGTGAGGGGCTTTCTGTTCTGGCGAAGCGCGATATGGCTAATTGAGTCCGCCGAACAGCCAGATCAGAAGCAAAATCGGAATCGGCACGCCAAGCAGCCAGAGCAGCAGATATCGACCCATCGAGACCTCCACATGAAAAAGCGCCGGACCAATGCCGCGCCGCGGAGGAAGTTCCTGCCTGAGCGGGATGTCGGCGAGGCGTGCGCTGTCGCAAAGCGAGGCCTGCCTCATGCCGGCGGGGGCAAGCCCGCCAGTCGGCTGGTGCGGCTCAGCTCCACCTTGTCGACGACCGTTTGCAGCGGCGCGGTGATCTCGAAGACGTAGCCCTTATCGTTGAAATAGCGCTTCGATGTTCCGCCAAGCGCCTCCGGTGTGACGCGGTCGAGCAGGATCGTGCCGAAATCGCTTTCCTCGCGGCCGGAGTTCGGCGTGGCGCCTTGCTCCTCCCAGGTCAGAAGGAATGTTTCCTGACCCGGCTTGCCGCTGATGTGCCATTGCACCGTGATGTTATGGTTTGCGGCGGCCTGCGAGGCGAGTTCGAAGAACATCAGACACAGGCTTTGCGCCGCGCGTGCGCTGATGATGATGTCGGGTCCGGAGGAGATGATCCGCTCGGCATGCGGGATCGCCCGCGCCGTCAGCAGCCCGCGCAATTGCGCACCCTGCCAGTGACTGTCGCTCAAGAGCGAGACGACGTGCGACATCGCGTGGATCCGGCCGATCAGCAGTTCGCGCGCGCTATCGATGTCGACGCCCGGACGAATGGTGCGGGTGACGATCGACTGGATGACGGCGAGAATATTCTTCACGCGGTGATTGAGTTCGGCGATCACCGCGCTGAGCCGGGCCTCGAAGCTGATGCGGGCGGCGATCTCGCGGCTGAGGCGGAGATTGCTGTAGGCGACATAGCCGAACAATCCGCACAGGATGGCGGTCAGCGAAATGCCGACGATCATGACGATCGCCGCCAGCGATTGCGCGCGGGCGGTGGGATCGATCTTGGCATAGTAGAGCAGGTCGAAATTCCGCCCGCCGAAGGTCACGCCGGCCGTCATCGCCGGCGTCGTGCGCGTCGCGATCGCCGTTGCCGGCCCGACATTGCCTTGGCTGTTGGCGACGAATTCGCGAAGCGGGTCGCGCGCATCGCGTAGCGTCACAGTGAATTGCGACAGCGTGTCGTTGTCCAGCAGCAGGGGTCCGATCAGATATGAGAAGGAAATGAAGCCGGTGAGCGCGCCGGCTTCGGAATAGGCCGGCGCGGCGAGCACGATTCCGGCGCGGTTGTCCGAACGCGGCAGGATGATCGGATCGGAGGCGGCCGGAGCGCGCGTTGCCGCGGCAGCGATCAGCACCGGGCCCAGCACCGCGCTCTTGTCGAGCAGCCGGCCGGGCAAAGCCAGTGTCTCCGGCGTCCGCGGCTCGATATCCATCAACACGTTGAACTGGCCCGCGGGTGGTGGCGCCAGCGGCGAGTCGTCCGAGGTGCGCAAGGTCGGCTGCGGATAGCCGGATTCGGCAAGAACCTGTTCCGCCCGCGCGACGTCGCCGCCGGTGATCCGCGCCACCCAGGTCGCGACGACGAAATCGGTCTTGAACGCATAGATTGAGGAGCGCAGCGGTTGCAGCGCATTGGGATGCAGCGGCTGCTCTGATTTGATGAGGCCGACGGCGACGCGCGTGAGCAGTTCGCGCTCGGACAACCGGTCCTGCACCACGCGGGCGTGGCCTTCGATCGCCCGCGCCAGTAACGACTGCTCGATCGCCATTTCCTGTTCGTAGACGCGCAAGGCGACCAGCCCCGAGATCAGAAAGCCGATCAGCGCGACAAGAACGACGATGAATCCCAGCCGGACCAATGAACTACTCTAGATCAAGGTGTGTTGAGGTTGAATCGCTTCAACCCCTGCCATTTTGTTTGAGCGTGATCCCGAAAACCGTCTCCCGCTTTTCGAGATCATTCTCCAGAACTTCGTAAAAGGTGTCTCGACTCCCGTCGACGGACGCTGCCGCGGGACGTAAGCGTCGCGTTTCGACTAAACCGGAGTTTTGACGGTTCGGACGTGAATGCACAAGTTTCGCGGCTGTGAACGTTGTTCGCGGGTGGAAGTTCTCAACGCCCCGGCGTCGAAAGGGTTCCGGGGCGTCGTTGAAGGATGCCGGTCAAGGCGTGTCGGGTCCGCGCTCTCGCCGCGGGCTGAAGGTTATGTCGCGCAAGGATGGCTGTTCGTCCGCCTGATTTCGCGTGAGGAGGCCGACGATGCTTTCGGCTGTCGCCGCGCTGTCTACGCCTCCAGGCGTCGGGCCGGGCCGGATCAGCAGCGACAGCCCGATCACCAACATCAGGACCCCGGCCAGAATCACGCCGAGAAATGCATTGTTGTAATCCTTCATCGCGTGGCCGGTTTGAGGAGTGTCTATTGCCGAACCAACGCCACACCCCCGGCCTTCGTTCCGGAAATATCAGGAAAGGTAAGGGGTTAGGCCAATTGCGCTGCCGGCTTCGCAAGCCCGCCCTTGGCTGCGATGAAGCGGACGATCGTCTCCAGCCCGTCGCCCGTCTTCAGATTGCTCATGACGAACGGACGCTCGCCGCGCATGCGGGCGGCGTCGGTGCGCATCTTGTCGAGCGATGCGCCGACATGCGGCGCGAGGTCGGTTTTGTTGATGACCAGCAGGTCCGAGCGGGTGATGCCTGGCCCGCCCTTCGACGGAATCTTGTCGCCGGCGGCGACGTCGATGACATAGATCGTCAGGTCGGCCAGCTCGGGCGAAAATGTCGCAGCGAGATTGTCGCCGCCGGACTCGATCAGAATCACGTCGAGCGCCGGAAAACGGGCGCGCATGTCCGCCACCGCGGCGAGGTTCATCGACGCATCCTCGCGGATCGCCGTGTGCGGGCAGCCGCCGGTCTCGACGCCGACGATCCGGTCCGGCGTCAGCGACCCGGCCCGAACCAGATATTCGGCGTCCCATTTCGTGTAGATGTCGTTGGTGATCGCGGCGATGTCGTAATGCGCGCGCATCTGTTTGCAGAGCAGGTCCATCAGCGCCGTCTTGCCGGAGCCGACCGGCCCGCCGATGCCGACCCGCAGCGGTCCGTTCGGACTTTTGGCGCGCGGATGAGGGGCGGGGCTGGTCATGGATGCTCTCATGCTCATGATCGGAACAGGCGGGTATATTGGGCTTCGTGATGCATGCCGGCAAGATCGGCGCGAAACGTCGCGCTGCCGAGATCGTCCAGCGTCGCCGTCCGCGCGCGATCGGCCGTCGCCGCTACCCGCGGCTCGAGCGCGGCGAGAACGCGCTGGCTGTCGGTCTGTCCGAGCGGGATCAGCCGCACGCCCGCCGAGATCCAGTTCGAGGTCTGCGCATGCAAGAAGGCGTGCAGCGTGAGTTCCAGCGGCACGCCGTGGCCCGCGCTGAGCACCGCCACCGCCACGGGGTACGTGACCGGATCAGGCTCGACGGTTCGCAGCAGCTCCAGCGTCTCGCACGGCCAGGCGGCGCGGGCGATGTCGACGAAGGCGCGGCCCTGCGCCGTCGTTTCCAGAAGGCGCTCGCGCGAGGTGACGAAAGCGGCGGCGAGTTCGGCGACGTCGCGCAGGCTCTGCGCGTCACGATCGGTGCAGGCGCGCCAGGCGTGGGCCAGAAAGATCGCATCGTTCAACCCAGCGCCTTGCGTCAGCATCGCCGCCAGCCAGTCCCTCAGCGTCGTTGCGTCAGCGATGCCGCCGTCTTCGACGGCCCATTCGATGCCGCTGGAATAGGCGAACGCGCCGACCGGAAAGGCCGGCGACAGCCATGTCATCAGCCGGTACAGCGCGGCGTGATCGATCGCAAGCGGACTTGCGGCGGCATCGGCTGTCGCGGACACCGCCATTGGCCGCTTGGCAGTGGTGGCGGAGTGAGAACGAGACGTTTCCGACTTGCTACGAGCCATGACGATGGGGCGCGTGCCCGTGATGATGGTCGTGACCGTGATGATGGTCGTGGTCGTGTCCGCATCCGCAGGATTCGTCGTGCGCGTGGTGGTGCCCGTGATCGTGGTGGCTGTGATCGGGATGCTTGTGATCGTGCGCATGACCATGGCCGTGGTCATGATGCCCGTGCCCGTGCCCGTGCCCGTGATGCGCATGGTCATGGTGACCGTGCGCGGCATGATCGTGGCGATCGGCCGTTCCGGCCGGCGCGCTGACATAGGCCCCGCCTTCGGGATCGAACGGCGCTTCGATCTCGGTCACGCGCGCGCCGAGGCCGCGCACCATCTCCTCGATCACATGGTCGCGGCGGATGCGCAGGCCGCGCGGCATGATCTGCGTCGGCAGATGCCGGTTGCCGAGATGCCATGCGACGCGCACCAGATGCAGCGGATCGGCGCACCGGATTTCGACCAAGGGCTCCGCCGCCGCGACGACCTCCACCAGCCGGCCATCGTCGAGCTGCAAAGCGTCGCCCGAGCGCAGCGCCACGGCGTCCGGAAGGTCGAGCAGGAATTCCAGCCCGCGCGTGCCCGTCATCGTCATGCGCCGGCGATGGCGGTCGTCGAAGTCGAGCACGACAGTGTCGGCGGCGGCCGCGCGCCAGGCCTGCGCGGCAATGACGGAGGTTGCGCGCAACATGGCTCAGCGCTTGATGATTTCGGCGGGATTGATGATCTCGATCAGCGTCGGCGAGGCCTTGAACGGGGCCGACAGCTCGCGCCAGACTTTCATGTGCGGCGCGCGGCCATGCGCGTCCAGCGCCTCGCGCGATTCCCAGCGCTCGACCACCACGAACAGGTTCGGATTGTTCACGCTGACATGGCTGTCATAATAAATGCAGCCCTCTTCCTTCTGCGTGGCGGCGACACAGTCCTTCGCGCCCTTGATATAGGCGTCCCGGTGCTCCGGCTTCACTTCGGTGGTGGCGACGACGTAGATCATTCGGTTCTCCCGGAGATGTTTTTAGTTTGGCGGGCGCAATCTAGAACAGGAAATAGCGCTGCGCCATGGGCAGCACCTCCGCAGGCGCGCAGGTCAGCAGTTCGCCGTCGGCACGGACTTCATAGGTTTCCGCATCGACCTCGATGTCCGGCGTCGCATCATTGTGGATCATGCTTTTCTTCGAGATGCCGCCGCGGACATTCTCCACCGCGTAAAAATCCTTGGCGATGCCGAGCTTGCGCTTCAGCCCGGACGCGATCGCAGCCTTCGAGGTGAACACAACCGAGGATGACGTGCGGGCGCGGCCGAGCGCGCCGAACATCGGCCGGTACTGCACCGGCTGCGGCGTCGGGATCGAGGCGTTGGGGTCGCCCATTTCCGCGGCGACGATCATGCCGCCCTTGACGATGCAGTCCGGCTTCACGCCGAAGAACGCCGGCGACCAGAGCACGAGGTCGGCGAGCTTGCCTTTTTCCACCGAGCCGATCAGCTTCGAGACGCCGTGCGCGATCGCCGGATTGATGGTGTATTTGGCGATGTAGCGTTTCACGCGGAAATTGTCGTTGTCCTTGCCTCTGTCCTGCGGCAGCGCTCCGCGCTGCTTCTTCATCTTGTCGGCGGTCTGCCAGGTGCGGATGACGACCTCGCCGAGCCGGCCCATCGCCTGGCTGTCCGACGACATCATCGACAGCGCGCCGAGATCGTGCAGGATGTCCTCCGCCGCGATCGTTTCCTTGCGGATGCGGCTTTCGGCGAAGGCGAGGTCCTCGGCGATCGACGGATCGAGATGGTGGCACACCATCAGCATGTCGAGATGCTCGTCGATGGTGTTCTTCGTGAACGGCCGCGTTGGGTTGGTCGAGGACGGCAGCACGTTCTTCAGGCCGGCGACCTTGATGATGTCCGGCGCATGTCCGCCGCCCGCGCCTTCGGTGTGGAAGGCATGGATGGTGCGGCCCTTGAACGCCTTGATCGTATCCTCGACGAAGCCGGATTCGTTCAGCGTGTCCGAATGCAACATCACCTGGATATCATGATCGTCGGCGACGCTGAGACAATTGTCGATCGCCGCCGGTGTCGTACCCCAGTCCTCATGCAGCTTCAGCGCGCAGGCACCGGCCTTTATCATTTCGACCAGAGCCGCCGGCCGCGCCGCGTTGCCCTTGCCGGAAATGCCGAGATTGACCGGCAGCGCGTCGAAGGACTGGATCATATGGCCGATATGCCAGGGGCCGGGCGTACAGGTGGTGGCGAAGGTGCCGTGCGAGGGGCCGGTGCCGCCGCCGAGCAACGAAGTAACGCCGCTCATCAGCGCGTGCTCGATCTGCTGCGGGCAGATGAAATGGATGTGGCTGTCGAAGCCGCCGGCGGTGAGAATCCTGCCTTCGCCGGCGATCACGTCGGTGCCGGGACCGATGACGATCGTCACCTGCGGCTGGATGTCGGGATTGCCGGCCTTGCCGATCGCGTGGATCCGGCCATCCTTGATGCCGACATCGGCCTTCACGATGCCCCAGTGATCGACGATCAGCGCGTTGGTGATGACGGTGTCCACCGCGCCTTGCCGGTTGGTGATCTGGCTCTGGCCCATGCCGTCGCGGATCACCTTGCCGCCGCCGAACTTCACCTCCTCGCCATAGACGGTGAAATCCTTCTCCACCTCGATGATGAGATCGGTGTCCGCCAGCCGCACGCGGTCGCCGGTGGTGGGGCCGAACATGTCGGCATAGACGGAACGCCTGATCCTAGCCGCCATGACGGGCCTCTCCGCGTGGCATCGCCTGCATGTCAGAGCTTCCCCATCACGTCGCCGCGAAAGCCGTAGACGATCCGCTTGCCGGCGAGCGCCACCAGCGTTACCTCGCGCGTCTGCCCCGGCTCGAAGCGCACTGCGGTGCCGGCGGCGATGTCGAGCCGCATGCCGCGCGCTTTTGCGCGATCGAATTTCAGCGCCGGGTTGGTCTCGAAGAAATGGTAGTGCGAACCGACTTGAATGGGCCGGTCGCCGCTGTTGGCGACGCGGAGCGTGACCGTCTCGCGGCCTTCATTGAGGACGATCTCGCCGTCCCTGATGAACATTTCGCCGGGGATCATGTTGCGGGCTCCGTCGTGGATTAACGCTCGGGGCTTGTCATCAGAAACTCCTGCCGTCGACCTGCGTGACATTGAGAGAATTGATGTCGATACCGTCGATCGTCCGAACGTTCACGGCGGCCACATCGGTTCCTGTCTTCGGATTTCGGCCGATCGCGAACGGCTGGACGCCGCAGACCTTGCAGAATTTGTGCTTGATGATGTGCTTGTTGAACTCGAAGGTCGTCAGCGCATCTTCGCCGGAAAGGATGCGGAAATTCTCGATCGGCGCGAACGCAAGCAGCGAGCCGATGCGCCCGCAGCGCGAGCAGTTGCAGGCGATGACGGTTTCGATGTCCGTCTCCACCTGATAGCGGACCTGACCGCATTGACAGCCGCCGAGATGAGTCATGAGCGCCTCACACCAGTTGCAGCGAGAGCGCGACGCCGATCAGCACGCAGGCCGCGCCCGCGATCCGCACGACCGGCTTGAGGCTGACCGAACGCAGCGCCATGCCCACGCCGATGCCGGCCAGATGCAGCGCCGCCGTCATGATCGCGAAGCCCGCCATGTAGCCCATGGCGCCGTCCGCGACGGCTTCGGCCCCATGCGCATGGCCGTGAAACAGCGCGAACGCGCCGAGCAGCGCCGCGCCGAGGCCGACCGGCAGATCGATCGCCAGCGCCAGCAGCAGGCCGAGCACGACGATCGATGCGAGAATCGCCGGCTCGACCAGCGGCAGCGGCACCTGCGCCATGCCGAGCGCGCCGCCGGCCAGCATCGCGGCCACGAAGCTGAGCGGCCACAGCCACACCGCGCGGCCGCCCTTCAGCGCCGCCAGCAGGCCGACCGCCACCATGACCGTGATGTGATCCAGTCCCGACAACGGATGCGCAAGGCCGGCCATGAAATGCGAGGTTTCGCCATGTCCGGGATGGGCGAAGGCTGCGGTCGGCGCGAGCAGCGTCAGCGCCAGAATGATTTTACGCAATGCGGGTCTCCGTTCTTTTCTGTTTTGTCTTCGACGAGTCTGATCCGGCTGCGTTGGATCAGACTCGTCGCCTTATCTCTTATTTGAGCATGACCTGATCTGAAAACCGGTTCCCACTTTTCGGGATCATGCTCTAGCGTATCGGCTCGTGCACCGTCACCAGCTTGGTGCCGTCCGGAAAGGTCGCCTCGACCTGAATGTCATGAATCATCTCGGGGATGCCGTCCATCACCTGCGCGCGGGTGAGCACCTGCGCGCCGGCCTGCATCAGCTCGGCGACGGTTCGCCCGTCGCGCGCGCCTTCGAGGATGAAGTCGGAAATCAGCGCCACCGCTTCGGGATGGTTGAGCTTGACGCCGCGTTCCAGCCGCCGCCGGGCGACGATGGCCGCCATCGAAATGTAGAGCTTGTCCTTTTCGCGTGGCGTCAGCTTCATCGGTCGGTCCGAAATCGGTTCAGTTCAGTTCAATTCAGCCACAGCCGTGGCAGGGCGTCGGCGTCGATGCGTGCGAGCACGTTCATCACGTCCCGCCGCAGCCCGGCCGCATCCTTAGCGCAAAAGCGGACCAGCGCGAACCCGTTCCAGCACGAGACGCCGACCTCGCCGGAAAACCCGGTTGCGGCCTGACGGATGAGCGTCACCAGTTCCTCGTCCGCAGGCGTGACGAAAACGGTCGCGATCGCCAGGCCGCCGTTCGCTACGGCAGCCTGCGCGAGCGTGGCGGCGATGTCGCCGTCGAGCCGCAGCGTTTCGGCGAAGACGAGGCGGCCGCCGCGCCGGACGCGCCAGCGGTCGGCATAGTGCCCGCTCGCCATCTGTTCGTTCATGGCGCCCCGGCCGAACACCACGATTTCGGCAAGCAGCAGCGAGGCGGATTCGTCGATGTCGATGTCGATGCGGCGCGACAGTTTTGCCCGGTCGAACAGGATCGTTTCCTGCGGCAGCCATGCGAGGCGAGCGCGCGGCTGGATTTTCAACGCGACGGCAAGCGTCGCGGCCGGTCCGTGCGAGCGATAGATTTTTTCCGCCGCCGCCGTCGTCAGCGTGACGGCGGAGCCGGCGCCGACATCGATCGCGACGTCGAACGCATCGCCGCCCGCGACGCCGCCGGCGGTGTTCACCAGCACGGCCGACAAGCCCGCCGTCTCGGGCGAGGGGAAGCGCACGCGCAGCGAGCCGGCCTCTTGCACGCGCGCGCGCCGCGCCGTCTTTCAGAACGGTGTCGAAGGCGACCGAGCCGACTGCGCGGTTCGCGGCGAACACGGCTTCCGTCTCGGGGGTGTTCTGCAAGGTCAGGCGATCGTCTCCCGCAGGCTGACGCGAATAAATCTAGAGAGCCATCTGGCGGCTGATTTCCGCCGGGTCGAGCGTGGCTTTATCGCAGGTGTATTTGACCGTCCCGCGATCCATCACCGCGAAATTGTCGCCGAGTTCGCAGGCGAAGTCGAGATATTGCTCGACCAGCACGATCGCCATCGTGCCGAGATTGCGCAGATAAAGAATGGCGCGGCCGATATCCTTGATGATCGAGGGCTGAATCCCCTCGGTCGGCTCGTCGAGCAGCAGCACCTTCGGGCGCATCACCAGCGCGCGGCCGATCGCCAGTTGCTGCTGCTGGCCGCCGGACAGGTCGCCGCCGCGCCGGCCGAGCATCGAATTCAGCACGGGAAACAGCGAGAATACGTCGTCGGGAATGCTGCGGTCCTCGCGCTTCAGCGGTGCGAAGCCGGTGCGCAGATTTTCCTCCACCGTCAGCAGCGGGAAAATCTCGCGGCCCTGCGGCACGAGACCGATGCCGCGCCGCGCGCGCTCATGCGGGCGCAGCGCCTTGATGTCCTGCCCGTCGAACAGAATCTCGCCGCCGGAAATCGCCTGCTGTCCGGCAAGGGCGCGCAGAAGGCTTGTCTTGCCGACGCCATTGCGACCGAGCACGCAGGTCACCTTGCCGGGCTCGGCGGTGAGCGACACGCCGCGCAGCGCCTGCGCCGCGCCATAGGAGAGGGTGATGTTGTTGATGGTCAGCACTGTTACGCTCCGGGGGTTAAGGGGGCGAATAGCGAATGGCGAGTAGCGAATAGGGTAAAGAGACACATGCTGAGTTTTCTATTCGCCACTCCCTATTCGCCATTCGCCTTTTTCCATTTGCCACTCGCTATTCGCCCTTCTCACCGTCCCAGATAAACCTCTATCACGCGCTCGTTCGACGACACCTCGTCGATCGTGCCTTCGGCCAGCACCGTGCCTTCGTGCAGGCACGTTACCTTGACGCCCAGTTCGCGCACGAAGGTCATGTCGTGTTCGACCACGACGACGGATTTCTGCTTGTTGATCTCCTTCAGCAGTTCCGCGGTCAGATGTGTTTCCACGTCGGTCATGCCGGCGACAGGCTCGTCCACCAGCAGCAGTTTCGGGTCCTGCGCGAGCAGCATGCCGATTTCCAGCCATTGCTTTTGTCCGTGCGAAAGATTGCCCGCGAGCCGGTCGCGCGCATCCTTCAGGCGGATCGTCTCCAGCACCGCCTCGATCCGCTCGGATTCGGCGCGCGTTCGCCGCCAGAACAGCGTGCCGCGCACGCGGTGATCGACATTGAGCGCGAGGATCAGATTGTCCTCGACCGTCTGGCTCTCGAACACGGTCGGCTTCTGGAATTTGCGGCCGATGCCGAGGGTCGCGATCTCGGTTTCGTCCAGCCGCGTCAGATCGACCCGGCCGCCGTCGAAATAGACGTCGCCGGTGTCCGGCCTAGTCTTGCCGGTGATGATGTCCATCATCGTCGTCTTGCCCGCGCCGTTCGGGCCGATGATGGCGCGCATCTCGCCGGGCTCGATCACCAGCGACAGGTTGTTGATGGCGCGGAAGCCGTCAAAGGCGACATGCACGCCGTTCAGATACAGCATCGCCGAGGTGGTTTCGGTGGGCAGCATCGTTTCACTCCGCCGGATGGGTTTGCGCGGTCGGGGCAGCGGGCTCACGTCGGACGAGGGTGCGCCGCTGCTCCCGCCATTGGCGGAACGTGCCGACGATGCCGCGCGGCATCAAGAGCGTGACGGCGACGAACAGCGCGCCCAGCATGAACAGCCAGTAGGGGGCCAGCGCGCCCGACGTGAAGACGGTCTTGGCATAGTTGACGAGAACCGCGCCCAGCACCGCGCCGGTGAGCGTGCCGCGCCCTCCGACCGCGACCCAGATCACGGCCTCGATCGAATTGGCCGGCGCGAACTCGCTCGGATTGATGATGCCGACCTGCGGCACGTACAGCGCGCCGGCGATTCCGGCCATGCAGGCCGACAGTGTGAACACGAACAGCTTGTAGGATTCGACCCGGTAGCCGAGGAAGCGCGTCCGGGATTCGGCGTCGCGGATGGCGGTCAGCACTTTGCCGAGTTTCGAGGCGACGATCGCGCGGCACATCAGGAAACCGGCGATCAGTGCGACGCAGCTCAGCGCGAACAACGCGGCGCGCGTGCCCTGTGCCTGCACGTTGAAGCCGAGAATATCCTTGAAGTCGGTCAGGCCGTTATTGCCGCCGAAGCCGAAATCGTTGCGAAAGAAGGCGAGCAGCAGCGCATAGGTCATCGCCTGCGTGATGATCGACAGATAGACGCCGGTGACGCGCGAGCGGAACGCCAGCCAGCCGAAGCAGAAGGCGAGCAGCCCCGGCACGACCAGCACCATCAAGGCTGCAAACCAGAACATGTCGAAGCCGTGCCAGTACCACGGCAGCTCCTTGTAGTTCAGGAACACCATGAAATCCGGCAGCAGCGGATTGCCGTAAACGCCGCGATTGCCGATCTGGCGCATGAGATACATGCCCATCGCATAGCCGCCGAGCGCGAAGAACGCGCCATGGCCGAGCGAGAGAATGCCGCAATAGCCCCAGATCAGATCGATCGAGAGTGCCAGCAGCGCGTAGCAGAGATATTTTCCGAACAGTGCCACCAGATAGGTCGGGACGTGGAAGAACGATGTCGGCGGCACCAGCAGGTTGAGCAGCGGCACGATCACCGCGATCGCGGCGATGATGAGAACGAAGGCGAGCGCGCTGCGGTCGAGCGAGCGGATCAGAATGTGGGTCATCATGCTTCCACCGCGCGTCCCTTCAGCGCGAACAGCCCGCGTGGCCGTTTCTGGATGAACAGAATGATGAGCACCAGGATCGCGATCTTGGCCAGCACCGCTCCCGCGACCGGCTCCAGGAATTTGTTGGCGATGCCGAGCGTGAAGGCGCCGACCAGCGTGCCCCACAGATTGCCGACGCCGCCGAACACCACCACCATGAAACTGTCGATGATGTAGCTCTGGCCGAGATTCGGGCTGACATTGTCGATCTGTGACAGCGCCACGCCGGCGATGCCCGCGATGCCGGAGCCGAGGCCGAAAGTCAGCGCATCCACGCGCGCGGTGGCGATGCCCATCGAGGCGGCCATGCGGCGGTTCTGCGTCACCGCGCGCATGTTCAGGCCGAGGCTGGTGTAGCGCAGCATCAGCAGCAGCATCGAGAACACGGTGAGCGTGAACACGACGATCCAAAGCCGGTTGTAGGTGATGGTCATCTGGCCGAGTTCGAACGCGCCGCTCATCCAGGACGGATTGCCGACCTCGCGATTGGTCGGGCCGAAGGCGGTGCGCACCGCCTGTTGCAGAATCAGCGAGAGTCCCCAGGTTGCGAGCAGGGTTTCGAGCGGTCGGCCGTAGAGAAAACGGATCACGCCGCGCTCGATCAGGATGCCGACCGCGCCCGCGACAGCGAAGGCCAGCGGCAGCGCGATCAGCAGCGAGTAATCGAACAGGCCGGGATAGCTCGTGCGGATGACCTCCTGCACGACGAAGGTGGTGTAGGCGCCGAGCATCACCATCTCGCCATGCGCCATGTTGATGACGCCCATCACGCCGAAGGTGATGGCGAGGCCGATCGCCGCGAGCAGCAGCACCGAGCCGAGCGAAAGACCGTACCAGGCGTTTTGCGCGGCGGACCACAGCGCCAGCGTTTGCTCTACCGACTTGGTGGCGGCCTGCGCCGCCTTGGCGACGGCGGGCGAGGGATCGTTCGCGGCATTGGTCAGCAGCGCCAGCGCGTCCTGATCGCCGCGATCGCGGATCGTGGCGATGGCGTCGATACGGCTTGCGTCGGCGGCATCCTTCTGCGTCAGCAGGATCGCTGCCCGCGCCTCGGCGAAGGCACGCTTCACACCGGCGTCGGTTTCCTTTTGCAGCGCGGCGTCGATCGCCGGCAGCGTGGCCGTGTCGCGCGATTTGAAAACGGACTGCGCGGCCTGCAACCGCAGCGCCGGATTCGGCGACAGCAGCGTCAGCCGGCCGAGCGCGGCCTCGACCGAACGGCGAAGGCGGTTGTTGAGGCGAACGGTCGTGAGATTGGCGGGCGCCGACGCGACGTTCTCGCCGGTGGCTGCGTCGGACAGTTTTTCGTCGCGCTCCTTGATGTAGACCTTTTTGCTCGCGGTATCCGCGACGAGACGGCCATCCTGCAAGGCGGTGACGATCGCCAGCGCGCGGGCGTCGCCGCTGGCCGCGACTTCATTTACGGCGGCTTCGGTGTCGGAGAAAGAATCATTGGCGAATTTTGCGACAGCGTCCTCGAAGGGCCCGGCTCCCGCGGACGATGGAGCCGCGATGAGGGCCATCAGGCAAAGAAGAAGCGTGGCGCAGATGCGCGGAAAGACTCGCTCGAACACGGCAATATCCCGGCGGAGGTTTTTGGAGGGAAAGCGGCGGCGGGGGCCGCCGCTTTCGTTGCTGATTGCGTCGGGTTACGAGCCCTGACCGCCGCATTTGTTGGTCTTGACGTTCCAGTTGCCGCACTTCTTGCCGACCCAGTCGCCGATCAGGTCCTTCGAACCTTCCAGCTCCTTCGACCACGCATCGCCGGCAACGAGGCCCGGCGTCTTCCACACCACGTCGAACTGGCCGTCGCCCTTGATCTCGCCGATGAACACCGGCTTGGTGATGTGGTGGTTCGGCAGCATCTCCGACTCGCCGCCGGTGAGGTTCTTGGCCTTGATGCCGGGCAGCGCGTCGATCACCTTGTCCGGGTCGGTCGACTTCGCCTTCTCGACCGCCTTCACCCACATGTCGAAGCCGATCACATGGGCTTCCATCGGATCGTTCGTCACGCGCTTCGGGTTCTTGGTGTAGGCCTGCCACGCCTTGATGAACGCCTCGTTCTCCGGCGTCTTGATCGACTGGAAGTAGTTCCAGGCGGCGAGATGGCCGATCAGCGGCTTGGTGTCGATGCCGGCGAGTTCTTCCTCGCCGACCGAGAAGGCGACGACCGGAATGTCGGTGGCCTTGATGCCCTGATTGCCCAACTCCTTGTAGAACGGCACGTTGGCGTCGCCATTGATGGTCGAGACCACGGCGGTCTTCTTGCCGGCCGAGCCGAATTTCTTGATATCGGCGACGATCGTCTGCCAGTCGCTATGACCGAACGGCGTGTAGTTGATGAGGATGTCTTCATCCTTGACGCCCTTCGACTTCAGATAGGCTTCGAGGATCTTGTTGGTGGTGCGCGGGTAGACATAGTCGGTGCCGGCGAGCACCCAGCGCTCCACCTTCTCTTCCTTGGCGAGATAATCGACGGCCGGGATCGCCTGCTGGTTCGGAGCCGCGCCCGTGTAGAACACGTTGCGCTCGGACTCTTCGCCTTCATATTGCACGGGGTAGAACAGGATCGAGTTCAGCTCCTTGAACACCGGCAGCACGGATTTGCGCGATACCGAGGTCCAGCAGCCGAACACCACCGACACCTTGTCCTTGGTGATGAGTTCGCGGGCCTTCTCCGCGAACAGCGGCCAGTTCGATGCCGGATCGACGACCACGGCTTCGAGCTTCTTGCCCATGACGCCGCCCTTCTTGTTCTGCTCGTCGATCAGAAACAGGATGGTGTCCTTCAGCGTGGTCTCGCTGATCGCCATGGTGCCGGACAGCGAATGCAGGACGCCGACCTTGATCGTGTCCTGCGCCTGAGCGCCGAAGGCGGTCAGGCCGAGTGCGAGGCCGGCGGCAGCGGCCAGCGCCTTGCGGCGGCTGAGCGGCCGGGCCGTGACAGAGGTTGAGTGAGTGGGCATGCGTATATCTCCCTGACGCAGACGAAAAATTTCCGCGGAACGGCCACCCGGCCGCCTGCGCCATGGGAATCGCAAGACTCGTGCCATGGCTCTGGAATGTCATAAGATATTGATAAATAAAGAATATTATTATTCAGGCGCACTTTCGCGATTGCGATTGCCTGCTAAGAAGGCAATTCGTCGGGATCAAGCTTTGTGAGTGTGCATATTTATTATGCACATGTAGTGCTATGTATAATATCTATGCATTGGATGGTCGCCTTGGAGGCTCCCGCGTCATGCGCGCGCGAAAACGACTTGAAAATGCAACTTGTTCGGCGCATATGATGCACAGCCGCGACTCGAAGTCCCGGCCTTGCAGGCTGCGTGTTCTGACGCCTTGACGCCTTCCGGCTCCACGGTTTCTGGCCTGCCTCCTTACTGACAAGCAGATGCTCCCGACACGCGGGCATCACCAATGCTTTGCACGCGCCTGCCGTCCAGAGAGCGGCGGCGAACGTGCTTTCCCTGAGAAAGAACTCGTTTGACATCGTTTCAGGATTTCGGCCTCGCCGATCCCATCGCCCTCGCGCTGCGCGAGGAAAACTACGTCACTCCAACACCCATCCAGGCCCAGACTATCCCGGTCGCCATGACCGGCCGCGATGTTGTCGGCATCGCCCAGACCGGCACCGGCAAGACCGCGTCCTTCGCGCTGCCGATCCTGCATCGGCTGATCCACCCGCGGAAGCAGACGCCGGCCAAAAGCTGCCGCGTGCTGGTGCTGAGCCCGACGCGCGAACTGTCCGGACAGATCCTCGACAGCTTCCACGCCTATGGCCGCCATCTGCGGCTGAGCGCGACGCTCGCCATCGGCGGCGTGCCGATGGGCCGTCAGGTCCGCGCCGTGATGCCGGGCGTCGACATCATGGTGGCGACGCCGGGCCGGCTGCTCGACCTCGTGCGCGGCAATGCGCTGAAGCTCAATCAGGTCGAGTTTCTCGTCCTCGATGAAGCCGACCGCATGCTCGACATGGGCTTCATCAACGACATCCGCAAAATCATCGCCAAGCTTCCCGCCGAACGGCAGACGCTGTTCTTCTCCGCGACGATGCCGAAGGCGATTGCCGAACTCGCCGAGGAGATGCTGCGCGATCCCGTCCGCGTGGCGGTCACGCCGGTGGCCTCGACGGCCGAACGTGTCGCGCAGCGGATCATCCAGGTCGATCGCGGCGCGAAGCCGGCGCTGCTGGCGAAATTGCTGAAGGGTGAACCTGTGGAGCGCGCGCTTGTTTTCACGCGCACCAAGCACGGCGCCGACAAGGTGGTGAAGACGCTGGCGAAGTCCAACATCACCGCCGAGGCGATTCACGGCAACAAGTCGCAGAACCACCGCGAGCGGACGCTGGCCGCGTTCCGCTCCGGCGAAATCCGCACGCTGATCGCGACCGATATCGCCGCGCGAGGAATCGACGTCGACGGCGTCAGCCATGTCGTCAATTTCGATCTACCGAACATTCCGGAGACCTATGTGCATCGCATCGGCCGCACCGCGCGCGCCGGCGCGGAAGGCATCGCGATCTCGCTGGTGGACGCCGATGAGGTGGCCTATCTGCGCGACATCGAGAAGCTGATCCGTCAGGCGCTCCCGCGCGAGGACCAGCGCACGGGCGATCAGCGGACCCATGCCGAGCGCACCGGCGACACCCGCAACCATCAGGCCCGCTCCAATGACGGCCGCCGCCCGCATGGCCAGCGCGAGCAGCGCAAGGACGGGCGCGGCGCGCAGCACCGCAATAGCGGCGAGCGCGATCCGCAGCAGGCGACGACGCATTCGCATCGCGGCCCGGCACGCTCCGCCGATGGCGTGCACGCAAATGGACATGCGAACGGACACGGAAAGCGGCACCGCCCCGGCGGACGGCCGGACGGCGGAAGCCATCCCCTGTCGCGTCAGCCGGCCGAGGGCGATGCGGCGATCGAGAGCATCCAGAGCGTGGCGTTCATGGCGCGCGAGAACCGGCCCGCCAAGCCGTTCGAGCAGAAGCGCCAGGCACGATCGAATTTCGGCGGCCGTCGTCAGGACGTCCGCCGCCCGCAACGCTAGAGTCTGTTTCAACGACGTTGAAACAGACTCGTTGCTGATCATTTAGTTTGAGCATGATCGTTTCCGAAAACCGGTTCCCATTTTTCGGGATCGTGCTCTAAAAGCCAGGACGATTCGGAGAGGACGATGGCCAAGGAAGAACTGATCCAATTTGAAGGGCTCGTGACGGAAATCCTGCCGGACGCGCGATATCGCGTTCAGCTCGATGCCGGCCACGAGATCGTCGCCTACACGGCCGGCAAGATGAAGAAGAACCGCATCAAGACGCTGGCGGGCGACCGGGTGACGGTGGAGATGTCGCCTTACGATCTGGAAAAGGGACGCCTGATCTTCCGTCACAAGGACGAGCGCGCGGGCACCGGACCGCGGCCTCCGGGCGCTCAGCGCGGCGGCAATCCGCAGTTCCGCCGCCGCTAAGGTAATTTACGACTTGGTTAAATTGGATCGGGTCCGGTCCATTCTCGGTCATGCCCGGCATAGCCGTTCGAAGAACGGCGTCGCTTCGCTCGCCTATGTCGCGGCACGGTGACGATCATTCCTTCAGAATGAAAATGCTCCAGGAATCAAAAAGCCGGCCTTGCACTGCGAGGCCGGCTTTTTCCTGTCCGCGAAAACAAGTTCAGGAGGTCGGCCCTGCGACCGTATTCGACTGGCGCGGCCGCGCGAAAAACTGGTCCTTCATCGTGATCGGGCCGGTGAGGAAATAACCCACCGGCGGCGTGAAGAGATATTCGGCCTCGCTCCAGATGAGCTGCGTGCCGGCAATTCTCAGTCCGGCCGGGATCGTCACCACGTCTCCCTTTGCCCGAGCCGACATTCCCGACCCCCGGCTCCAGTCGACCTTTGTGACGCCGCTCGCGTCGATGTTGATCGCGCTGATCCTCGATTTCAGATTGACGGTCGAAAACGGCTGCATGATCGAAGATGCCGCGGCGAACACGTTGTTGACATCGGTCGATGTCACCGACGTCGCCTGTGCGACCAGGTCCGAAAGCGCCCGCACGGTCAAGGTGAGTTTGCGGTTGGCGTTGAGGCCCTGCGAGACCTCGACCATCGCAAAGAAGATGAGCAGGATCAGCGGAACGATCAGGGCGAATTCGACCGCGGAAACGCCGCGCATGTCGCCGGTGAAGCGATGGCGGGCGCGGGCCTGCGCGCTCTGCGTCATGACGGTTCGATTGTCGGTTGGCCGATCCATCAGAATGTTCCGGGCTCGTTGCGGAAGGCGGCGGTGGAAATCAGCAGGCGCTTGTGGCCGGACAGATTGCTGGGATCGTAGCCGAGACCGGTGACGAAGAGCGGCCACTGATAATAGGTGCGGACCACGACGATATCCCCGGCCTTGCCGGGATTGTAGTTCGCGCCGCCGGTGAAATTTCCGGCCGAATCGATGGGATTCGGGATCGAGACGCTGCTGAAGGACGAGTAACTCTTGACGTCCAGCGTGACGCCGCCCGCGCAATCCAGGATTGTCATCATGCGCGAGCAAAGCTTTTGCTTGAACTGGGTGGCGCTCAGACTCGCCATCTGCGCTTCGCCGGTCATGATCATGCGCGCGGTGTCGTGGGTGGCCGATTCCAGCGCCTGCTGGGCGAAGAATAGAATCGCCGTCTCGAAGATCGCGAACAGAAGCGCAAAAAACGGCAACGCGATCATCGCGAATTCGACTGCGGCCGAGCCCTCGCGCTCATGCCGGAATCTGCGCAGGGCGGCGGCGAAGGCGATACTGAAATGAAGCCGCGAACGCATCAGACCGGTCCCGAGGCAGGAGAAGAATACCTGCAAGAATACATGCCAGTCATTGTCGAATTCTTTCGCGCGATGACGACAAGGCGACGGTGCATGTTAACGCTCCGTTCACCATGATCTTTCGCGGGAAGAGTTTACTCCAGCGCCGCGCGCGGCTTGACTGCGCCCGTCTCGCGTATCGTGTCGATCGAGCCGGTGTGCTCCACCGGCACCTCCGCCGTCACCGGTGCGACCCTGGTTTCGCCGAGCCGTGCGCGCGTCGCCGGCGTCAGGCCGGGATAGCTCGCCACCGGCGTGAAGCTGCCGTCGACGCCGTTCGCGCCGCGTCCGCCATTATAGGCGACGAAGCCGGTGGCGGTCGCGACCACATCGCCGGGGCGCAAGGTGGAATCGACGGAAATATCCACCGGCGCGAGGCCGGCGGGATCGCGGCCGTTGCAGGTGCAGTCGGCGCTGAGCTTCTTGCGATAGGCGAAGGCGGTCGGCAGTTCGGAGTAGCGCTCGCCGTCGATCGAGATCGCGCGTTCGATCTGATTGCCGAAAAACACCTTGGTGTTGCTCGCCGGGCAGAACGCCTGGCACATCGCATTCTGCGAAACGTCGCCGCGCGTGGAGATCGAGAAATGCTTGCCGTCGCACATGCGCACGCAATGGGCGGTGGAGGAGCGGTTGGCGACGGGTGTGCCGCCGCCATAGGGCGGTAAAGCGGGTTGCGATGCAGGCTTTTCGGACTCGAACGGATTCGGAAACAGGCTCGGCTGCGACGATGCGTTGTTTTTCTGCGCCGGCCTGTCGGTATCTGTCGGCGAATCCGGGAACAGGAAGTCGAAGAAGCCGGCGGCGGCGGGGCGAATTGCCGGATCGATCAGCAGCAGCGCCGCAGCGGCGATAAAGACGAGCGCCATGCGACGTCGCATGCGCGGGAAACGCGGTTGGGTACGCAACGCTCACTCCACAAACGATCCGCGGACGCCAGCAGCGGTCCGGATCGATGCTCGGACTTTAGCGCGGGATGGTAAACGAGCGGTGAGCGAGGGTGTTGTTAGTGAAAGAACAGCCAGCCTGTGGCGACGAAGACAGGTCCGAGAATGAGGGCCGACCACAGCATGTAGCCGAAGAAGCTCGGCATCCTGACGCCGGCCTGCCGCGCGATCGCATAGACCATGAAGTTCGGCGCATTGCCGATATAGGAATTGGCGCCCATGAATACCGCGCCGCTGGAGATCGCGGCGAGTGTCGCGGCGCCTGCGGTCATCAGCGTCTTGGCATCGCCGCCGGCGAGTTCGAAGAACACCAGATAGGTCGGCGCGTTGTCGAGGAACGACGACAGGACGCCGGTCAGCCAGAAATAAGCGAGGTTGTTCGGGCGGCCATCGGCCTGCGTGACCAGATCCACCAGCATCGCGAACGGCCCTTGCGATCCAGCCTGCAACATCGCCATGACCGGCACGATGCACACGAAGATGCCGGCGAACAGGATCGCGACCTCCTGGATCGGTCCCCAGGAAAAGCCGTTCGCCTCGCGGTGCGCGCGGCGCGTCAGCACGATGGAGGCGAGCGTTACCGCGACCAGCGTAAGATCACGCAGCGCGTTCTGCAATTCGACCGTGGTGCCGAGGACGGTGAAGGAGATGCCCGGTTTCCACGACGCGCTAAGGAGAATGGCGGCGATGATGACGCCGATCAGCGCGATATTGATGTGACCGTGCAGCCGCAGGGGCGAGTCCGGCGTCGGATCGGTCTTGGGGGAAAGACGCGCCTCCTTGCGGTGGAAGTAGATGTCGAGGATCAGGAAGAGACCGAGCACGATGCCCGCCACGAACAGCGTTTCCGTCAGCAGATGCGTGGTGGTCCAGAAGAAATCGACGCCTTTAAGGAAGCCGATGAACAGAGGCGGGTCGCCGAGCGGCGTCAGCGAGCCGCCGATATTGGAGACGAGGAAGATAAAGAAGATCACGACATGCACATTGTAGCGACGGTCGTCATTGGCGCGGAGCAGCGGGCGGATCAGGATCATCGACGCGCCGGTGGTGCCGACGATGCTGGCCAGCATCGCGCCGACGGCGAGCAGGACGGTATTGGTGTAGACGCTGTCGTGCAGATTGCCTTCGAGATAGATGCCGCCCGCCGTCGTGAAAAGCGCCAGCAGCAGCAGGATGAAGGGGATGTATTCCAGCAGCGCCGTGTGCGAGAGCGTGGCCGTCGCGGCGCTCGGCTCGAAGGTGAGGAACAGCGGCACGATCACCAGCGCGGCCCACAGCGCGGCGAACTTGCCGTAATGGTGCTCCCACAGATGGGGGTAGAGCAGCGGGCCGGTTGCGATGCTGAGCAGGATGCCGACGAAGGGCAGCGCCCAGAGCAGCGACAGTTTCGCGCCGTCGAGCGCTTCGGCGGCATGCGCCGGCCCAGCCGCGAGACAGCAGGCCGCAGCGATGAGGGTGCCGAAAGTCGGACGCATAGGGTCGCTCCTCCGTGCGCTGCGGGGCGCGATCAGTCTTTCAGGAACTCGCTGGCCTTGAACAGCGCGCGAAACGGGATGCCGGCTTCCTTGAAGGCTTCCTCGGCGCCTTCCTCGCGGTCGACCATGGTGAAGGCCAGCACGACATTGCCGCCGGCCTCGCGCACCGATTCCACCGCCTTGATGGCCGAGCCGCCGGTGGTGGTCACGTCCTCGACCACGACGACGCGCTTGCCCGCCAGCGTCTCGTCCCTGGTCAGCCCCTCGACCAGCAGCTTCGCGCCATGCTCCTTCGGCTTCTTGCGGACGAAGAACGCGGCGATCGGGTGGCCCTTGATCCAGGACAGCTGCGCGATCGCGCCCGCCAGCGGCACCGCCCCCATCTCCAGCCCGCCGATGTAATCCAGATCGTCGTCCTTCAGCGCGTCATAGGTCAGCTCGGCCAAGAGCGCCGCGCCTTCCGGATCGAGCATCGTCGGCTTGAGGTTGAAATAGAAGTCGCTCTTGCGGCCCGAGGCGAGCGTGATCTCGCCGCGTCCGAACGAACGCTTGGCGATGATCTTGAGGAGGCGGGCGCGGGAGGCTGAGATTGACAAGGGCTGGCTCGTGCTTCTTTTGACGGGTTGTACAGATTATCGGCGGCGCGGCCGACATTCCAGTGCGGGTTGCGCATCGTCAACAAAGATACAGCGAGACAGAGACAGAACACGGCCTGAAAGAACACGGCCCGGCCCAAGCGAGATCGGCAATGACCATTCAGCTCTATACGTGGAACACGCCCAAC
Organism: Xanthobacteraceae bacterium; assembly: GCA_041397365.1. Taxonomy (GTDB): domain Bacteria; phylum Pseudomonadota; class Alphaproteobacteria; order Rhizobiales; family Xanthobacteraceae; genus P52-10. Next base: position 61,115 of record JAWKWT010000009.1, on the reverse strand, counting down.
GGCCGCAAGATCAGCGTCGCGCTGGAGGAAATGGGGCTACCCTATACGGTGCATCCGGTGAATCTCGGCAAGGGCGAGCAGCGCGCGCCGGATTTCCTGAAACTCAACCCGAACGGGCGGATTCCGGCGATCGTTGATCCGGAGGGGCCGGGCGGCGGGCCGCTCAGCGTGTTCGAATCCGGCGCGATCCTGCTGTATCTGGGCGAGAAGACCGGAAAATTTCTGCCGGCCGATCTGCGCAAGCGCGTCCCGGTGCTGGAATGGCTGATGTGGCAGATGGGCGGGTTCGGGCCGATGCCGGGCCAGGTGCATCATTTTATCGCACTGACCGACGAGCGGGACCGCGCCTACGGCCTGAAACGCTATTCGGAGGAAACCCGGCGGCTCTACGGCGTGCTCGACCGGCGACTGGCGGATCGCGATTTCGTCGCGGACGAGATTTCGGTGGCCGATTTCGCCATCCTCGGCTGGGTGTGGCGGCATGAGCGGCATCAAGTTTCGTTCGACGATTTCCCGAATGTCGGCCGCTGGTATGAGCGGCTGATGGCGCGGCCGGGCGTGAAGAAGGGTTTCGAGGTCAAGCTGGACTGACTGGAGCATGACCCCGAAAAATGGGAACCGGTTTTCGGAAAAGGTCATGCTCAAATAAGCATGTCGCCATCGGATCGCAGACTATAGAGAACGCTTCGGTGCGCGCCTTCGACATATCGCTGCCGATCGATCATGTCCTCGGCAATCTCGCCGGGACTTTTACGCACGGCAATACCGCCGTTCTCATCGCGCCGCCGGGGGCGGGCAAAACGACGCGGGTGCCGCTCGCTTTGCTCGACGAGCCTTGGGCTCGCAACAAGAAGATCCTCGTGCTGGAGCCGCGCCGCATCGCGGCCCGCGCCAGCGCCGAGCGCATGGCGAGGACGCTGGGCGAGCGCGTCGGCGAAACGGTCGGCTATCGCGTCCGCTTCGGTTCGAAAATTTCCCGCGCGACGCGCATCGAGGTGGTGACCGAAGGTATCTTTACGCGGCAGATTCTGGACGATCCCGAACTGAGCGGCATTGCCGCCGTGCTGTTCGATGAGTTTCACGAGCGCTCGCTTGATGCCGATCTGGGTCTGGCGCTGGCGCGAGACGCGCAGACGGGCCTGCGCGAGGACCTGCGCATTCTGGTGATGTCGGCGACGCTGGACGGTGCGCGCGTCGGCAGATTGCTCGGCGATGCGCCGGTGATCGAAAGCGAGGGCCGGGCCTTTCCGGTCGAGACGCGCTATGTGGGCCGCAAATCCGATATGCCGGTCGAGCGGCAGATGGCGGAGACGATTGCGACAGCGCTGCGCGCCGAGCGCGGCTCGGTGCTCGCCTTCCTGCCGGGCGCTGCCGAAATTCGCCGCACCGAGACGATGCTGCGCGAGCGCGTCAGCGATCCGTCGGTGGAGATCGTCGCATTGTTTGGCGCGCTCGATGCATCCGTGCAGGATCGTGCGATCGTACCCGCGCCGGCAGGCACGCGCAAAGTCGTGCTGGCGACCTCGATCGCGGAAACCTCGCTGACGATCGAGGGCGTGCGCATCGTCGTGGATTGCGGTCTGTCGCGCGTGCCGCGTTACGAGCCCGGCATCGGACTGACGCGGCTCGAAACGGTGCGCGTCTCGCGCGCCGCCGCCGACCAGCGGCGCGGCCGCGCCGGGCGCATCGAGCCCGGCATCTGCTACCGGCTATGGGACGAGCCGCAGACGAATTCGCTGGAACCGTTCACGCGGCCGGAAATTCTTGCGAGCGACCTGTCGTCGCTGGTGCTCGATCTCGCGCAATGGGGTGTGAGCGATCCGGCGACACTCGCCTTTCTCGATCCGCCGCCCGCCGCCGCCTGGAGCGAGGCGCGGGCGCTGCTGCTCGAACTCGGCGCGCTCGATGCGGACGGCCGCATCACCGACGAGGGCAAGAGCCTGCGCGCACTGCCGCTGCCGCCGCGCCTTGCGCGGATGATCGTCGATGCCGCGCGCGAGGGCGCGGCGCTTGAGGCCGCGACGATCGCGGCGGTGCTGACCGAGCGCGGGCTCGGCGGCGACAATCCCGATCTCGACGTGCGGCTGGACCAGTTCCGGCGCGATCGCTCGCAGCGCGCGCAGGCCGCGCGTCAGCAGGCGGAGCGCTGGGCACAGCAAGCGCGAAGCGCCCGGCGGAGCGAGGGGATGTGTCCACCGGCGCTGCTGTCGCTGGCGTTTCCGGATCGCGTCGCGCGCAATCGCGGCAACGGCTCCTTCGTGCTGGCGAACGGGCGCGGCGGAGCCGTCGAGCCGTCGTCCACCCTGGCGCGTGCGCCCTTCATCGCCGTGGCCGAGTTGACTGGAGCTGCCGCCAACAGCCGCATCCTTCTCGCCGCGCCGCTGACGCTGACGGAGATCGAGCAGCGTTTCGCCCATGAGATATCCAGCGTCGTCGATGTGTCGTTCGGCCGGGCGTCGATGGCCTTGCGCGGGCGTCGCCGGCGGACGCTGCATGCGATCACGCTCGGCGAGCAGACCATGCCGATCGCGCCGGACGAGACGACCGCGCGCATTCTCGCCGATGGTATCGTGGAGGCCGGGCTCGAGCGGCTGCCCTGGTCGAAGGCGTTGCAGCAATGGCGCGGCCGCGTGATGTTTCTGCGCAAAGCCGAAGGCGAACCATTGCTGAATCCTTGGCCCGATTTGTCCGATGCTGCTCTGGCCGAGCGCCGCGCCGACTGGCTGGAGCCGGCGCTGCTCGACAAGACGGCGCTGTCGCAGCTCAGCGCCTCCGACCTGTCCGATGCGGTGATGGGCCTGCTGCCGTGGGATCTGCGCGCACGGCTCGACCGCGATGCGCCGCCGTCGTTTGAGGCTCCCACCGGCACGCTGGCTGCGATCGACTATGAAGCGGAGCAGGGGCCGACCATCGCCATCCGCGTGCAGGAACTGTTCGGGCTCAACACGCATCCGTCCGTTGCGCACGGAAGGGTGCCTCTGGTGGTGGAACTGCTGTCGCCCGCGCACCGGCCGGTGCAGGTGACGCGCGACCTGCCGGGGTTCTGGCGCGGCTCCTATGCCGGCGTGCGCGCGGATCTGCGCGGCCGCTATCCGCGCCATCCATGGCCGGACGATCCGGCGAACGCGCCGCCGACCCGCCGCGCCAAGCCGCGCGGAACCTGAAACTCCACCATCGATTAACGCTTCGCTCACCGTTTTCGGCAAGATTGAGCACCTGTGCGGCCGTGCGTATCGCGGCCCGGTGTATGAGTTGCGTATGCGTAACATTCTTGTGGTGGCCGCCATTCTGGCGGGCCTCGGCGTCGTCTTGGCGAACATGGCCGACAACATCCGGCCGACGCCGGCTGTCGCTTCGACCGAAAGCCGCTTTGCGTCGATGCAGGAGCAGCATGCCGGCCGCCGCACCCACTCCATCGCCAGGGATTCGCGCGGGCATTTCGCCACGGACGGGCGTGTCGAAGGCCGCCGCGTCGGCTTCATGGTGGACACGGGCGCGTCGGTGATCGCGCTGACGGAAAGCTCGGCCGCGCAGGTCGGCATCCGCCCCGCGCGCGGTGACTACAACGCCTCGGTCGTCACCGCGAACGGCACGGTGAAGGCGGCGCGCGCGCGGCTCGCCAGCGTCGATATCGGCGGGCTGGAGGTGCGCGACGTCGAGGCCATGGTGCTGCCCGACAACGTCTTGAGCGAAAACCTGCTCGGCCTGTCCTATCTGTCGCGACTGAAGCGCTTCGAATATTCCGGCGGACGGCTGCTGCTGGAGCAGTGACATGATCTCCGGCGGATTGCTTTGAAACCGCCGCAATCGGTCGCCAGACAACGGCTCCGTCTTTTCACGCACCGCGAATTTCGCTAGTTCCTTGCGTGAGTTTCCCTCAAACGAGGCTTGATAAATGTTTCCGAAGCCGCAGGCACAGCTGTCGCCGAATACCTATGCCTATGAATCCGAGCCGATGGTAAAGGCGACCGGCTTTCGCGAATATGACGCGCGCTGGCTGTTCGGAAAAGAGATCAACCTGATGGGCATTCAGGCGCTGGGCATGGGACTCGGCGTGCTCATCAAGGAACTTGGCCAGAAGCAGGAGATCGTCACCGGCCACGATTTCCGCAGCTATTCCGCCTCGATCAAATATGCTCTGATTACCGGCCTGATGGCGTCCGGCTGCAAGGTGCATGATATCGGTCTTGCGATGACGCCGATGGCGTATTTCGCGCAGTTCGACCTCGACGTGCCGTGCGTGGCGATGGTGACGGCCTCGCATAACGACAATGGCTGGACCGGCGTGAAGATGGGCGCGAACCGGCCGCTCACCTTCGGCCCCGACGAGATGACGCGGCTGAAGGAGATCGTGCTGAACGCGGCCTTCGACAACAGGCCGGGCGGCTCCTACCAGTTTCACGAGAATTTCCCCGCGCGCTACATCGCCGACCTGACGAAGCGGCCGAAGCTCACGCGGCGCATCAAGGCGGTGGTTGCCTGCGGCAACGGCACCGCCGGCGCGTTCGCGCCGAAAGTGCTGGAGGCGATCGGCTGCGATGTGATTCCGGTCGATTGCGAACTCGATCACACCTTCCCGAAATACAATCCGAATCCGGAAGACATGGAGATGCTGCACGCGATGCGCGACGCGGTGCTGCATCACAAGGCCGATGTCGGCCTCGGTTTCGACGGCGACGGCGACCGCTGCGGCGTGGTCGACAACACCGGCGAAGAAATCTTTGCCGACAAGGTCGGCGTCATGCTGGCGCGGCACATTTCGTCGTTGCAGAAGAACGCGCAGTTCGTCGTCGACGTGAAATCGACGGGGCTCTTCGTGACCGACCCGGTATTGCAGCAGCAGGGCGCGAGCGCGACCTATTGGAAAACCGGCCATTCCTACATGAAGCGGCGCACGCATGAACTGGGCGCGGTGGCCGGCTTCGAGAAATCCGGCCACTTCTTCTTCAACGCGCCTTACGGCCGCGGCTATGACGACGGCCTCGTCTCGGCGCTGGCGGTGTGCGACATGCTCGACCGCAACCCCACCAAATCGATGGCCGAGTTGAAGGACGCGCTGCCGAAGACGTGGTCGTCGCCGACGATGTCGCCGCACTGCGCCGACGAAACCAAATACGGCATCGTCGAGCAGGTGGTGAAGCATTTCGAGGCGGCGAAGGCGAAGGGCGAGAAGGTGGCGGGCCAGGCGATCCGTGATCTCGTCACCGTCAACGGCGTGCGCGTCACGGTCGAGGATGGAAGCTGGGGGCTGGTGCGGGCGTCGTCGAACAAGCCGGAGCTTGTGGTCGTGGTCGAGAGCCCGGTCTCCGAGCAGCGCATGCGCGACATGTTCGCCGCCATGGACGGCGTGCTGCGCACGCATCCGGACGTCGGCTAATACAATCAGAAGATTTGATTTTTGCGTCGTCCCGGCGCGGGCAGGGACGACGCAGCGAGCATGTTTAGGTCGCACTCAGCGCCGGCACCGGCAGCGCCGTTACCGATTTGATCTTCTCCATCGCGAAGCGCGAGGTGACGTTTTTCAGCGCCACCGATCCGATCAGCTTCTTGTAGAAGGCGTCATAGCTCTGCATGTCGGCGACGACCACGCGCAGCATGTAATCGACGTCGCCGGCCATGCGATAAAACTCCATCACCTCCGGCATCGCGCTGACGGCCTTGGCAAACGTCTTCAGCCACGCTTCCGAATGGTCGCTGCTTTCGACCGAAACGAAGACGGTGATGCCGAGGCCGATCTTGTTCTGATCGACCAGCGCGACGCGGCGCAGGATGATTTCCTCCGCCTCCAGCCGCTGGATGCGCTTCCAGCAGGGCGTCGAGGACAGGCCGACGCGATCGCCGATTTCGGCGACCGACAGCGAGGCGTTCTCTTGCAGCACGGCAAGGATCTTCCGGTCGATGGCGTCGAGCCGTCGCGGCTCGGGTGCAGCGGCGGCGGATGCGTCGCTCATGGCGAAATTTCCCTCAATCAATGGTCCGGACCAGGAATGGGGTTCGCTATAGAAGAATATTATTCCAACATCAAGACGTAATATACGAGCTTTTGGAAGATTATCCTCTCGATAAAATCAGGAGGCCGTCGCGTCAGCCTTGGCGAGCAGAGCCATCACCTCATTCCGGCTCGGCGCCGCAAATGCGCCGCCATGCCGGGTGGTTTTCAAGGCCGCCGCGGCGGAAGCAAACCGCATGGCCTCGGGGATATCGCTGCCCTCCGCCACCGCCAGCGCAAACGCGCCGTGGAACACGTCGCCCGCGCCCAGTGTGTCGACTGTGTGGACGGGGAAGGTGGGCATATGCTGCGCCCGGCCGTTGTCGTCGAGCCAGTTCATGCCTTGTGCGCCGCGCGTCACCGCAAGGAAGGACGGCGTATGCTGGGCGACCCGCCGCAGCGCCTCGTCGAGGTCCGACGTGCCGGCGGTCGCCGCCAGCGCCTCGGCCGAGAAGATGATGTGCGAGGCGGCCTTGAGGAAACCCTCGCGCATCGACATCACCGTGTCGCCGTCGAGTACGACCGGAATGCCGCGCCGCGAAGCTTCGACGCACAGATCGGTGGCGAAGCTCGCGCAACGGCTCTCGGTCAGCACCGCCGCGCAATCCGTCAGCAATTCGTCCGTATCGGGCAGCGTGCTGTTCCAGAGCGCGGGATCGCGCCAGGTCACGACCGTCCGCTCGCCGGAGGGATCGATCATCACATTGGAAATCGGCGTCACCACATTGGCGACGCGAACGACGTTCGATTCGATGCCCTCTTTCCCGATCTGGTCGAAAATGTAGCTGCTCGCGGTCTCAGCCGGATCGCCCATGGGTCCGGAAAACAGCGCCCGCCCGCCGAGCCGCACGATGCCGATCGCCGCGTTCAGCGCGTTGCCGCCCGCAAGTTCCTCGAAATGTTCGGCGCGAATCTTCTCGCCGCGCGCGGGAAGCTCCTTGATCCGGTAGATCAGGTCGCGCACCGGCATGCCGATGCAGAGAATGCGTGGCGACGGGCGCGCCGATTTGGATGTTGTCATGCCTGCCTGGAAATTGGGGAGAGTCGGAACCCGGATAACGGCGAAGTCCGCGCCGGGTTCCCGACGCGCCTATTTATCGGTCAGCGCCCAGGTGCCGAGCAGATGATGCGCGATGGCGATGCCGTTCGGGCTGCGATAGCCGTCCGGATGCGTGTCCGCGAACATCGCTTTCACCTCGTCGCGGGTGAACCAGCGGGCGTCCTCCAGCTCGGCGCGGTCGACCTGGATGTCGGTGGTCACGGCGCGGGCCTTGCAGCCGATCATCAGCGAATAGGGATAGGGCCAGGGCTGCGCCTTGTAATATTGCACGTCGGTGCATTCGATGCCGGCCTCCTCGCGGATTTCACGGCAGACCGCGTCCTCGATCGTCTCCGCCGGTTCGACGAAGCCGGCCAGGCACGACCACATGCCCTTCAGGAATTGCTTCTGCCGCCCGAGCAGGCAGCGATCGCCGTCGGTCACCAGCATGATGACGACCGGATCGGTGCGCGGGAAATGCTCGGTCTTGCAGTTCGGACATTCGCGCTTCCAGCCGCCTTGCGACATCTGCGAGCGCGCGCCGCAATTGGAGCAGAAGCCGTGGCGCTGATGGAAATGCACCAGCGATTTGGCGACCGCGACCGAGGCGAGTTCCGACGGCGGCACGATGCCCTGCGAGGCGAGGTTGCGCAGCGGCTCGACGATCACATCGTTGCGGCCGGTGAGTTTTTCAGCGGCCTGCTGCGAGATGCCCATGCCGAAATGCGCGGCGCCATCGCGCAGGCCGATGAAGATCGTGCCCGGATTGGCGCCGAAACCGAGCGCCTCCTTGATCGTCAGCGCCGCGCGCGCGGTGTCGCCGTCCTGCTTCATCACCAGCGAATCGCGATGGATCACATAGGCGCGGCTGTTCGCCTTGCCCTCTAGCGCGAACAGCTTCTCGGCGTCATCGCGCAGATGCGCGGCGCGATCGATCGGGTTTGTCAGGAAGCCGAATTCACCGAGCGGAAAAAGCGTTTCTTGTGGCATTTCATCCCAACCATGGTTTCGTGCGGATGTCGCTGGCGAACATCGCTCGTTTCTTCGCGATTATACCCGTCCGGCGGCCCGGACGGACCGTTTCGCGCGTGAGCTGTGGATGAAGCGTCCGGGCGGGCGTCGCGAAAAGGAACATAAACGATACCAGTCACATAGAGTTCTTCCAACCTAGCAGATGCCAATCTCTCGCGCTTGCTTTCTGTGGCGGTTGGCCCCAAATAGGGCCGGGAGATTGGCGGTGGACGAGCCACTCGCCAACCGGGTCAGGTCCGGAAGGAAGCAGCCCTAACGAGCTCCGGTTCGGGTCGCTCGTCAGTCTCCCACCCTCGCTTTCGTGGTTCGTCGCGTTGGCCGATGGTCTGTTACGCGCTCTCGCGTGCGACATGACCTTTGGCCATCCAACGCAGCCCTTCTGTCGCGGCCGTTCCTTGGCCGTTCATTAAGAGAGATGACCGCGGATCGCCCGATGAACGAGACCGGCAAATCCGCAGGCGACGCGTCTCCCTGACCGACCAGTCCGGATTCGATCTCGGCACGCCGCCGGCGGCGCCGGCGGCGGCGCGGGCTATCGGGTGCTGGCGCGCAAATACCGCCCGTCGAATTTCGACGATCTGATCGGACAGGAACATATGGTGCGGACGATCTCGAATGCGTTCGAGACGGGCCGCATCCCGCAGGCATGGATTCTGACCGGCGTGCGCGGCGTTGGCAAGACGACCACGGCGCGGATCCTCGCGCGCGCGCTGAATTACGAACTGCCGGATGGTTCGGTGACGGGGCCGACGATCACCATGCCGGCGCTCGGCCGGCACTGCCAGGCGATCATGGAAAGCCGCCATCTCGACGTGCTGGAGATGGACGCCGCCTCGCATACCGGCGTCAACGATGTCCGCCAGATCACCGACGGCGTGAATTATGCGCCCGCCAGCGCGCGCTATAAAGTCTACATCATCGACGAAGTGCATATGCTGTCGACGGCGGCCTTCAATGCGTTCCTGAAAACGTTGGAGGAGCCGCCGCCGCACGCGAAATTCATCTTCGCCACCACCGAAATCCGCAAAGTGCCGATCACGGTGCTGTCACGCTGCCAGCGTTTCGATCTGCGCCGCGTCGACGCCGACGTGCTGATCGCCAATCTCGCGCGCATCGCCGAGCAGGAAAAGGTCGAGGCCGAGCCCGAGGCGCTGCGCATGATCGCGCGGGCCGCGGAAGGCTCGGTGCGCGATTCGCTGTCGCTGTTCGATCAGGCGATCGCGCATGCGGCGGGTCAGGTGCAGGCCGAGAATGTGCGGCAGATGCTCGGGCTCGCGGACCGGACGCGGGTGATCGATCTGTTCACGGCGCTCGCCAGCGGCGACATCGAAACCGCGTTCCGGGAATTCCGCGAGCAATATGACGTCGGCGCCGATCCGCTGGTGATTCTCGCCGACCTCGCCGAATTCGTGAACTTCGTGACGCGCGTGAAAGTTGCGCCGGCGCTCGCCGAAAGCGGCGCCCATGGCGAGACCGAGCGGCAGCGCGCCCGCGATCTGGCGGCGAAACTGTCGATGCGTGTGCTGTCGCGGATGTGGCAGATGCTGCTGAAGGGCATGGAGGAGACCAAGCTCGCCGCGCGACCGGCGCTGGCCGCCGAAATGGTGCTGGTGCGCATCGCCTATGCGGCCGATCTGCCGACGCCGGACGAGGCGATCCGCGCGCTCGAAAGCGGCGGCGGATCGTCGATGGCCTCAGGCAATGGCGGATCGTCGGGACGCGGGGCAACGCCGCCGTCTTCGCGTGCGGACAATGCCATGCCTGCGCCGCGTTCGTTCGCGCCGTCATCGTCGCGATCCGCGCCCGAGGCGTCGACGATGCGGCAGCCCTCACCTGAACCCGTTGCGCCTGCGGCTCCGCGGCTGCATCTGGCGACGTTTCCGGAAGTCGTCGCGCTGGCGGCGAAGCAGCGCGATCTGCAAATCAAGGCGGCGCTGGAGAACGATGTCCGGCTGGTGCGAATCGAGGACGGCAGGCTGGAGCTTGCGCTGGAGCCGATGGCCTCGCGGGCGCTCGTCAACGACCTGTCGCGCAAGCTGGAAGTCTGGACCGGCCGGCGCTGGACCGTGATCGTCTCGAACGCGCCGGCAGAGCCGACGCTGCGGGCGCAGGCGCAGGCATCGCAGAACGAGCTGGAGGCGGCGGTGCAGGCCGATCCGCGCATTCAGGATGTGATGGCGAAATGGCCCGGCGCGAAGATCGAGGCGGTGCGGCGCATCGCGCAAGGCCCGTCCGGCGACGACATCGACGCGCCGGAGCCGCCGCCGGAAGACGACGACGACTGATTCCACGCTCAAGACCTTAAGGATCGTTGATGGCTGACTTTCTCGGAATGATGAAGCAGGCGGCTGAGTTGCAGTCGAAGATGAAGGCGTTGCAGGACGAACTCGATCACGTCGAGGTCGAGGGGCTGTCCGGCGGCGGTCTCGTCACCGTGCGGATGACCGCGAAGATGGACGTGAAGGCGGTGAATATCGACGCCTCGCTGATGAAGCCGGAGGAGCGCGAGGTGGTCGAGGACCTGGTCGTCACCGCGCTCGGCGACGCCAAGCGCAAGGCGGAAGCGGCGATGCAGGAGAAGATGTCGGCGCTCACCGGCGGACTGAAGCTGCCGCCGGGATTAGGGTTTGGCTGATGGCTTCGGCGGTCGCAGGCCCCGAGATCGAACGGCTGATCCAGTTGCTCGCGCGCCTGCCGGGTCTTGGACCGCGCTCGGCGCGGCGTGCGGCTCTGCATCTCATCAAGAAGCGCGATGCGCTGATGATGCCGCTGTCGGCGGCGCTGCAAGTGGCGATCGACAAGGTGCAGGTGTGCAAGACCTGCGGCAACATCGATACGATCAACCCTTGCACGGTCTGCACCGACCCGCGGCGCGATTCGGCCACCATCGTCGTGGTGTCGGATGTCGCCGATTTGTGGGCGCTGGAGCGCGCGCATGCGACGAGCGGCCGCTATCATGTGCTCGGCGGAACGCTGTCGCCGCTCGATGGCGTCGGCCCGCAGGACCTGACGATCGATGCGCTGGTCGCCCGCGCGCATGCGGGGGAGGTGACTGAAATCATTCTCGCCTTGAATGCGACGGTGGACGGTCAAACAACCGCCCATTACATCACCGATCTGCTGCAAGAGGCGAATGTGAAAGTGACGCGGCTCGCGCATGGCGTGCCGGTCGGCGGCGAACTCGATTATCTCGATGAGGGAACGCTGGCCGCGGCGATGCGGCAGCGGACCCTGTTCTGAGCGACGGCAAGAAACGGCAAGAGACGGAATGACGAAACTGACTGTTCGACGTCTGGCGGGGCTTATCTGCACCTGCACGGCGATTGTGATGGCGAGCGGGGACCTGTTGGCCCAGGCGGCGCAACCGGCGTCGCCGCCGAAGCCGATCCAGCGCGGCGATATTCTCTCCGGCGAATTGCTGCTGCTGCGCACCCGCTCGGGCGGCAAGCGCATCTTCACCTATCAGATCGTCAGCGAGGGGCGGCGAATTCCGGGGCCGGACGGCCTCTGCAATCTGATGACGGGGCCGGAAACCTTTCAGATCGTCACCCACAGCGACGCGGAGTTGAAGGCGCTGAAACCGCTCGTCGGAAAGACCATCTCGATCAAGGCGGATGAGATGTCGTGCGCGACCGTGGCGGGGCAGGTGAGCGATGCGCTGGTGCTGAAATGGAGTATCGTGCGGTAGGCACGTTACGGCCTGATTGGATCGTTGGCCGCTGATCTATTCTCCGTCATGCCCGGCTTGATGCCGGGCATCCACGCCTTGACGGCACCTCTGTTCAAGAAAGACGTGGATGGCCGGGATAAACCCGGCCATGACCATGCAGGATATCTCTGTCAAAAGACGTCAGGTCTTGAGTTTCAGCGTCGTGAAATGGCCGCGCACCTGCAGCCACAGCAATAGCAGCAGGCTCGGGACGGCGACCAGCACGCTCACCGCGAAGAACAGCGGCCAGCCGGTGGATTGCGCGATGAAGCCGGCGCTTGAGGCGAGATAAGTCCGCCCCACCGCCGACAATGCGGCGAGCAGCGCATATTGCGTGGCGGTGTGCAGCGGATTGTTGCAGAGCGCCGAGAGATAGGCGACGAAAATCACCGTGCCGATCGCGCCGGTGAAATTCTCCGCCGTGATCGCGGCCGCGAGCGCCCATTGATTGATGCCGACGGTGGCGAGCCATGCGAACACCAGATTCGACAGCGCTTGCACGATGCCCGCGAACCACAGACATGCCGGCAGCGACCATGCGCGCGCCGAAGCCGCTGCCGGCGAAGCCGCCGATCAGGGTCGCGGCGAGGCCGACGCCCTTGACGATCGCGGCATAGTCGTTGCGCGTGTAGCCGAGATCGATCACGAACGGCGCGGTCATCGTGCCGGAGAAGGCGTCGGTGAATTTGAACAGGATGACGAAGGCGAGCACCGCCCATGCATCCTTGCGCCCCAGAAATCGGCGAACGCGCCGAAGGCGGCGGCCATCACCCGCTTGGCGGGCGATTCGTCCTTCGTTTCTTCAAGCGCCTGTTGCGAGCGTTCCGGCTCGGTCGCGAGCACGCTCGCCAGCATGCCGATGCCGACCAGCGCGGCCATCGCAACATAGCCCCATGACCACGCGGCGGATTTGCCGATGCCGGTGCTCTCGAAGCCGCTGACGAGAAACAGCGCGCCGGCGGTCGAGATCAGCATGCCGATGCGATAGGCGGCGACATAGGCCGCCATGCCGGCGGCCTGCTCGTTCTCGGGCAGGCTTGACGCGGAACGCATCGACCACCGTGTCCTGCGTGGCGGAGGCGGTCGCTACCAGCAGCGCGCCCAGCGCGACATAGAACGGCGATTTCGCCGGATCGGTGAGCGCCAGCACGAGGATCGCCGCGATCAGGAGCAGTTGCGAGAACACCAGCCAGCCGCGGCGGCAGCCGAGCAGGCGGGTGAGCACCGGAACGCTCAGCGATCGATCAGCGGCGCCAGAGAAACTTGATCGTGTAGGGCGTGCCGACCAGCGCGAACAGGCCGATGGTGCCGAGATCGACGCCGGATTCGCGCATCCACACCAGGAGCGTCGAGCCGGACAGCGCCAGCGGCAGGCCGCAGGACAGCCGAGAAACAGCACGACCAGCACGCGCGGCTGCAAATAGACGCCGAGCGTCTCGCGCCAGGTGACGGGGCGCGGTTGCGCGTCGCTGGGAGGAGCAGCGTCGGAGGCGGTCATCGCGGCTTCATTCTTCCGACATCAGGAACAAATAACGAACATCGTTGCGACTGCGGTTAACCAGAACTCAACGAACATGGTTAAGCAAAAGTTAATAAACACGGTTAACCAGAGCTAACGGACATGGTTAACCGATGGTTGACGATCGTGGTTAACGTTGTGAATGTCCCGCGCAGCCTTTGCGCCGCCGGGCTGATTGACCGGGCGGGCGGGGCGGATTACATCGCGCGCCATGGCCATCCGCGAAATCATCATCCTGCCGGACAAACAACTCCGCCTTGTCTCGACGCCGATCGAAAAGGTGACGTCGGAGAGGTGCGCAAGCTCGCCGACGACATGCTGGAAACGATGTATGAGGCGCCAGGTACGGCCTCTTGCTGTCCAGATCGTGGTTCGCAGCGGATCGTGACGATGGATCTCGCCAAGAAGGACGACGAGCCGCAGCCGCGCGTGTTCATCAATCCGGAGATCCTCTGGTCGTCGGAGGAAAGGTCGTTCTACGAGGAGGGCTGCCTTTCGATTCCGGAATATTACGAGGAGGTGGAGCGGCCGGCCAAGGTGCGCGTGCGCTACATCGACCTCGACGGCAAGGTGCATGAGGAGGAGGCGGACGGCCTGTTCGCCACCTGCATCCAGCATGAGATCGATCATCTGAACGGCGTGCTGTTCGTGGATTATCTCTCGCGCCTGAAGCGCGAGCGTGTGCTGAAGAAATTCACCAAGGCTGCCAAGCGCGAGGGTTAAACACCCGTCTTAATCGAGGGTTGGCTGACGCCATGGCGCTTCGTCTGATTTTCATGGGAACGCCGGATTTCGCGCTGCCGACGCTGCGCGCGCTGGTCGCGGCCGGGCACGAGATCGCCGCCGTCTACACCCGCGCGCCAAAACCGGCCGGGCGCGGCATGAAGCAGCAGGTCACGCCGGTCGAACGCGCCGCGCGCGAGCTTGGCCTGCCGGTGTTTTCGCCGAAATCGCTTAAAGGTGCGGAGGCTGCGCAAGCATTTGCCGCGCATGCCGCCGATGCGGCGATCGTCGTCGCCTACGGGCTGATCCTGCCGCAGGCGATCCTCGATGCGCCGCGGCTCGGCTGCTTCAACCTGCACGCCTCGCTGCTGCCGCGCTGGCGCGGGGCCGCGCCGATCAACCGGGCGATCATGGCGGGCGACGCGACGAGCGGCGCGATGGTGATGAAGATGGATGCCGGCCTCGACACCGGCGATGTCGCAGCCAGCCTGCGCATGACGATCACCGATGCGATGACCGCCGGCGACCTGCACGATTCGCTGGCGGAAGCGGGCGGCGCGCTGATGGCCGAGACGATGACGCAGCTGGAGCACGGGCCACTGCCGCTGACGCCGCAAGCCGCTGACGGCGTGACCTATGCGGCCAAGATCGAGAAGGACGAAGCGCGGATCGACTGGACGAAATCCGCGCGCGAGGTACTGCGGCATTGTCACGGCCTGTCGCCGTTTCCCGGCGCATGGACCCAAGCGGAGATCGACGGCCAGCCGGTGCGCCTGAAAATCCTGCGATGCTCGCTCGCGGAGGGCCATGGGGCACCCGGCGAACTGCTCGACGAGCAACTGACCATCGCCTGCGGCGACGGGGCGATCCGCGTCACGCAATTGCAGCGCGCCGGCAAGCAGCCGATGACCGCCGATGTCTTCCTGCGCGGCACGCGGCTGCGGCCGGGGATGCGGATGATATGATCGTCCGCCCTGAGCGCCCCGAAGACGCGCCTGCCATCCATGCGCTTGTCGCCGATGCCTTCGGGCAGACGCCGGAGGCCGATCTCGTCGACCGGCTGCGCGGTGAAGGCGATCTCGTCTGTTCGCTGGTGGCGGAGGATGGCGGCGCGTTGATCGGGCATGTGGCTTTTTCCAGGGTCTGGATCGCGCAGGGCGCGCCGCGGCTTGCCGGCGTTTCGCTTGCGCCCGTCGCGGTCTTGCCAATGCATCAGCGACGCGGCGTCGGCAGTGCATTGATCCGCGCGAGCCACGCCCGGCTGCGGGATGCGGGCGAAGGAATCGTGTTCGTGCTCGGCGATCCCGCTTACTATCAACGCTTCGGGTTTTCGCGGGCATCCGCGGCGGGCTTCGATTGCATCTATCAGGGCGAGTATTTCCAGGCCCTGCGGCTCGCGCCGGACGCGCCCTCGTCGGGCAAAGTGACTTACGCGGCCGCCTTCGGCGGGCTGGACTGATGCCGCGCTACAAGCTCACCATCGAATATGACGGCGCGCCGTTTCGCGGCTGGCAGATTCAGGACCATTATCCGACGGTGCAGGGCTCGCTGGAGCGAGCCGCGCGCGCGCTGAGCGGCGAGGATGTGCGCGTGCATGGCGCGGGCCGCACCGATGCCGGCGTGCATGCCAAGGGCCAGGTCGCGCATCTCGACCTGACAAAGCCGTTCCGCACCGATCAGGTGCGCGACGCGATGAACGCGCATCTGCGCCCCGATCCGGTCGCCGTGCTGAGCGCGGAAATCGTGCCCGACACTTTCGAGGCGCGCTTTTCCGCCATCAAGCGGCATTACCTTTATCGCATCGTCAATCGCCGCGCCGATCTGACGTTCGATCTCGGCCATGCGTGGCGCGTGCCGAAGCCGCTCGATGCCGAGGCGATGCATCGCGGCGCGCAGCATCTGATCGGCAGGCACGATTTCACGACGTTCCGCGCCGCCGAATGTCAGGCGAAATCGCCGGAGAAGACGCTCGACCAGCTCGACGTGGTGCGCGACGGCGAGAATGTGAACGTGATCGCATCGGCGCGCTCGTTCCTGCACCACCAGGTGCGCTCGATGGTGGGATCGCTGGCGTGGGTGGGCGAAGGGCGCTGGAGCCCGGCGGATATGAAACGCGCGCTGGAAGCGAAGGATCGCACCGCCTGCGGCCCCGTCGCGCCGCCGGACGGGCTCTATCTCATGCGCGTGGATTACGAACAGGAATCCTGAATCCTCGCCAGCGCCTGCCAGAACAGCGCCTCGCCCTTGGCGACGTTCTCGTTCCAGTGCGCGGCCGCGTCCGCATCGGCGAAATCGCTGACATATTTGAACGCGCGCCAAGGCACCGCGTGGCGCTGGCACACATGCGCGATCGCGAACAGTTCCATGTCCACCACATGCACGCCATTGGCTGCGAGCCAGGGGTCGACGCTGGTGACGAAACTGTCGCCGGTGCCGCAGGTGATGTCGCCATGGCCGGATTGCAGCGCCAGCGGCTCGTCGGAGAACGGCGTGATGCCGCGCGGCGCGATCGGCTCGGCGATCATGTCGCGCTGGATCACGCGCGCGACCTCGCGCAAGCCATGTACGTCGCGATCGACGCTGCCGGCGGTGCCGTAATTGACGATCAAGGAAGGGCGCTCGGCGAGGATCGCGCCGGTGGTGACGCTGGCGGCGTTCACCTTGCCGACGCCGGTATGGATCACGCGGATGCCTTCCGGCGCGCGGGCGATCGACAATTCGTCCCGGAGCGCGGCCAGAATCAGAATCGAACTGCTCATGCGAAATAGCGGTCGACCACGCCGCGATAGATGCGCGTCAGACGTTCGAGGTCCTTGACAGGCACGCGCTCGTCCACCTGATGCATGGTCTGGCCGACGAGGCCGAATTCCAGCACCGGGCAATAGCGCGAGATGAAACGCGCGTCGGAGGTGCCGCCGCCGGTGTTGAGGTCGGGCGTGCGGCCGGTTTCCTGCTGAATCGCGGCGACGACGAGATCGGTGAACGGCCCCGGCTTTGTGATGAAGACGTTGGCGTTCGACGGCTCCCACTCGATGCGCTGGCGGATGCGGTTGCCGGCGGCCTTTGCGGCGCGGCTCTCCACCAGCTCTTTCAGCGTCTCCTCGGTGTGGTGGTCATTGTAGCGGATGTTGAAGCGCGCGCGCGCCTGCGCGGGAATCACGTTCCACGCCTTGTTACCGGTGTCGATCGATACGAACTCCAGATTCGATGCCTGGAAATGTGCGTTGCCGTTATCGAGCGGCTCGCCGTCGATGGCTGAGATCAGCGCGCTGATGTCCGGCAGCGGATTGGCGGCGCGGTGCGGATAGGCGACATGGCCCTGCGTGCCGTCGACGATCAGCGTGCCGGAGAGCGAGCCGCGGCGGCCGACCTTGATGCAGTCGCCAAGCTCCTCGACATTGCTCGGCTCGCCAAGAATGCAATGGTCGAATTTTTCGCCGCGCTCCGCCGCCCATTTCAGCAGCTTGATGGTGCCGTTCACCGCGACGTCTTCCTCGTCGCCGGTGATGAGGAACGAGATCGAGCCTTTCGGCTTGCCGCCATTGGCGGCGAGATAATCCAGCACGGCGGCGACGCAGCAGGCGATGCCGCCCTTCATGTCCACCGTGCCGCGGCCATACAGCAGACCGTCCTTCACCTCGCCCGCGAACGGACCCAGTGTCCATGCGGCCTCGTCGCCCGGCGGCACGACGTCGGTGTGCCCGGCGAACATCAGATGCGGGCCTTCGGTGCCGATCCGCGCGTAAAGATTGTCGATGTCGGCGGTGCCGGCTTCCGAAAACGTCACGCGATGGAGCGTGAAGCCGGCGTCGCCCAAAAGGCGTTCGAGCACGCCCAGCGCGCCGGCGTCGGCGGGCGTGACAGAGGGACAGCGGACGAGATCGCGAACGATGGAGAGAGAGTCGGTCATGCCGTCCGCTTACCATGCAGCGGACGGCGTGCGCCAGAGTCCGCAAGCGCCCCGCGATTCAGGCCGTCGCCTCTGCAGGCAGCGGGTCGGGGCCGTAGCTGTTCGGCCCGGTCGTGCCCTTCAGGCAGGCGATCTCGACAAAACCCCAGATCGACAGGCCGAAGCTCGCGATCGTGAGGATCAAAGCGGGGATGTCGCCGGCGGACATGCCGGCGGCATTGAGAATGCCGGGCAACACCCAGAACACCAGAATCCACCAGCCGGACTTCTCCCGGTCGTGCAGCCGCTTGATGGCGGTCGCGAGACCGGTCCACACACTGAAAACGCCCACCGCGACGCCAAGCAGGATGATGACGAGGCTGCTGCCCCCCATGCCTCCGCCGTAGAGCGCGTTCAAACCACCCGTCGTCATCGCGGCGATCATGAAGGCGACCCAGATGATCGCGTTGATGAGAACGACGAGCCAGTATTTCGCGCGGTTCAGCCGGCCGCCGAAGCTGAAGAGAATATTGGTCCAGTCCATGATTGCGCCCCCGCGAATGCATGAAACCAAAACGCATCGAACAAGGCATCAGGCTCGACGTTTTGCCGGGCGAACGCAATCGGTATGTTCCGCAGGGCGCATATGCCGTACGCGCCCTGCTGCATCCGCGTAAGTGCGGCGCGGGACTGCTCAGGCGTCGGCCAGCGCCTTGCCGTTCACGCGCGTCTCGCCGGCCAGATTGTCGACCGTGACATGGGTGTCGTACATGGTCAGCCGCGGCCGCACGCCGAAGCGCTTGGTCAGTTCGCCGATCCAGCTCTCGGTGAACCACGCCTCGGCCGCCGCGCGGCTCTCCCAGAGATAGACGCCGCCCGCGCCGCTGTCGCCGTTCAGATAGTCCTTGCGGATCAGTCCCTTCGCGGCAAGCTCGCGATACATCGGCGCGGATTTGCTGCCGCTCTCGATCGCCTGCGCCTCGGTTCGTTTCGGAAGGTCGAATTGAACGATCACGATGCAATGGGCCATGGCCGTCTCCTCGGTTGCCTGCCGTCGGACGCGACAGGATTGGATTTGGGAGGAGGCTAAGCGCGCAAGGCTCCGACTGCAAGGTCGCCCTTAAGCCGGCGCAGGCTTCCTGTTCCGGAGCTTCGCGGCTTTCTTGGGGGCCTTTTTGGGCGCCTTTGCCTTCGTGGCTTTCTTGACTGTCTTCTTCTCCTCGGGCGGCATGGGATCGAAGCCGCTGGCCTTCACCACCTTGTAGTAGCTCCAGAACAGATGCGCGGCTGCGCCGCGATAGGGCCGCCACGCCTCGCCGAGCGCGATGGTTTCCTTGGTGCCGGGACGCGCTTTCAGGCCGAGGCCGATGCGCATCGCTTCCTGGATCGCGAGGTCGCCCGCCGGCCAGGCGTCGCCATGGCCGAGGCAGAACAAGAGATAGATGTCGGCGGTCCACGGACCGATGCCATGCAGCGCCGTCAGCGCCGCATGCGCTTCGTCGGCCGGCGCGTCCGCCAGTTGCGCGAGGTCGAGCCGTTCTTTCGCGATCTCGCCGGCGATGAATTTCAGCGTCTTGATCTTGGCTGCGGACAGGCCCAGCCGCCGCAATTTGTCGGTTCGCGCAAGGCGGATGTGGTCGTGATGCAGATCGTCATAGGCGGCCGTCATCCGCGCCCAGATCGCGGCGGCGGCGAAGGTCGACAATTGCTGCCCGCAGATGGTCGAGGCAAGACCCGCGAACCCCGGCTCGCGCCGCCGCAGCGCCGGTTGCCCGGCCATGGCCAGCACAGGCTCCAGCCGCGGGTCCTGTTGCACCAGCGCGTTCAGCGCCGCGTCGAGATCGTTCTGGGTGTCGAGATGGACGGTCATGCGATGAGACAAATTTCAAGAGCAGATGGATTGCCGGGTCAAGGCCGGTCATAAGGAGGCGCGGACGCGCCGTCCGTCCAGTCCGATCCCGCAAAGCTCGCTTATGCCACCCGTTTTCCGATTCGCCCCCAGCCCCAACGGCTATCTCCATCTCGGCCACGCGCTGTCGGCGCTGCTGAATTTCGAGGCGGCGCGGGCGGCCGGCGGCCGGTTCCTGCTCCGGATCGAGGACATCGACGCCACCCGCTGCCGGCCCGAATACGAGGCCGCGATCTATGAGGACCTCGCCTGGCTCGGCCTGTCCTGGGAGCAGCCGGTGCGCCGCCAGTCCGAGCACATGCAGGACTATGCCGATGCGCTCCGCCGACTGGAACGGCGGCAGCTTCTCTATCCGGCCTTCGAGAGCCGGTCGGAGATCGCCGGTCTGGTTGCGCAACGCGAACAATCCGGCCGCTGGCCGCGTGATCCGGACGGCGCGCCGCTTTATCCCGGTGACGCGAAGCATCTCGCGCCGGAGGAGAGCCGGCGTCTGCGCGAGAGCGGCGCGCCGTTCGCGCTCCGCCTCGACATGGCGGCGGCGCTGGCGGAGGCCGGAGGCTTAAGCTGGCGCGAGGAGGGCGAAGGCCCCGCGGGCGAGAGCGGCGACATCCCGGCCGAGCCCGAGCGGTGGGGTGATGTCATTCTTGCGCGCAAGGAAACGCCGACCAGTTATCATCTGTCGGTCGTTGTCGACGACGCGCTGCAAGGCGTGACGCATGTCATTCGCGGGCAGGACCTGTTCTGGTCCACCGGCGTTCACCGCCTGCTGCAAACGCTGCTCGGGCTGCCGTCCCCGATCTACCGGCACCATCGCCTGCTGCGCGACGGAGCGGGGCAAAAACTCGCCAAGGCGGCGCGCTCCACGGCGCTGCGCGAATTGCGGGCGGCTGGCGTCACGCCTGACGCTATTCGGCAAATGATCGGAGTCTCGCGCGCGTGACTTGCGCGGACGCTTCGTGTCAATTTCGCTACCGGCGGGGATCATGGCGAATCGGCAGACATCACGCGCAAAGGCAAAGCGAGCAACGACGTTGCGCGCCCGAAAACCCGTGCGCAAAGCTGCTGCGACCAAGGCTCGGACCAAGACTGCGACAAAGACTGCTGCGAAAACCGCGCGTGACGATCCGCGGGATGTGGTGGAGGCGGCGCTGGCCGTGTTCGCGCATGAGGTGCGCACGCCGCTGACCGGCATTCTGGCGGTCGCGGGCCTATTGGCGACGTCGGAGCTCGGCGAGCGCGAACGGCGCTGGGTCGATACGATCCGCTCCAGCGCGGATCATCTGTCGGCGCTGGCGACGCTGTTCGTGGACGCCGCCCGCAGCCGCACGCGCAAGGTCGCGGCGCGCCGCGAGTTCTTCGATCTGCGCAGCCTGATGCATACGATGGCGGATTCCTTGGCCGCCCGCGCCGTCGCCCGGGGGCTGACCGCGCGGATCGAGATGTCCGACAAGATTCCGGCGTTCGCTGTGGGCGATGCCGTGCGGCTGCGCGCCGCGCTGGAAAATTTGGTGGACAACGCCGTCAAGTTCACCGCGAGCGGGTCGGTCGGCTTCGCCGTCGCTCCGTTCAAGCCGAGCAAGAAACGGTTCGGCCTGCGCTTTCGCCTGTCCGATTCCGGCATCGGGCTGACGACGGCGGAGGCGAAGCGACTGTTCCGGCCATTCTCGCAGGCCAATATGTCGATCGTGCAGCGGTTCGGCGGCGCGGGGCTCGGCCTCGCTTCGGCGCGGCCCCTGGCGCGCGCGATGGGCGGCGACCTTACGGTCGCGCCGCGCCGGGGCGGCGGGCAGCGTGTTCACGATGACGGTGATGCCGGACGCGGCCGATCCTCGGGCGAAAGGGAAAGCGCGGGGAAAACGTCGGTGGCGGCCGGTCGCTGCGGGTTTTGTCGGTGGAGGACAATCCGTTCGGCCGGGTGGTGCTCGACACGATTTTGCGCGAACTCGGCCATCAGCCGGAATTCGTCGGCCTCGGTGAGGGCGCGGGCGCGAAACTTGCCGAAAGCGGCTTCGATGTCGTGCTGATGGATATGGTGCTGCCGGGCATCGGCGGCGTCGAGGCGATCCGGCGCATCCGCGCGCTCGGCGCGCCGCATGGCGATGTCGCGATCGTCGGTCTGTCGGGCCGGGACGCGGACGAAGCCGGCGCACGCGCGGCCGGCGCGGATGCGTTTATTCTGAAGCCCGTTTCGCCGCGGCTTCTGGCAGAGACCCTGTCGCAGGCGGTTCGGGCGCGCGCGGCGCGGGAATCTTCGTCTTCATGATGGCGGCATTGAACTCGCCGCCATAGACGAAAATAGAAGCGATGAAATAGAGAAACACCAGCGCGATGATGACCGAGGCGAGACCCGCATAGGTCGTCACGTAATTGCTGGCGAATTCTTCCAGATAGCGGCCGAACAGGATGCCGGAGGCGAGCGAACTGACGATGGTCAGCGCGATGCCGGGGATGATGTCGCGCAGCCGCCGCCGGCCGGCGGGCAGCCATTTATGGACGATGAACAGCCCGACGATCAGCGACAGGATCGCCAGTCCCAGCCGCGAGACGTTGATGAACGTCTCATTGTCCCCCATCTCGATCGGAAAGAACCGCCGCGCGGTGGCGATCAGGAGCGGGGCCAGCACGATCAGGAAGGCGAGCGACAGCAGCACGACCGCCGCGAGCAGCGTGTAGCCGATTGATTCCAGCCGCAGCCAGTACCAGCTCCGCATCTCGGTCACGCCGTAGGCGCGGTTCAGCCCGACGCGCAGGCTTTCCACCCCGTTCGAGGCGAAATAGATCGCCAGCACGAGGCCGACCGTCAGCACGCCGCCCTGCGCGCTCGTCAGCACATTGTGGATTTCGCCTGCGATGGCGGCGGAAACCCGGTCCGGCCAGGTGTCGAGCAGCAATTCGGCAGCCTGATCGGCCAGCTCCGCCGAGCCGAAGAAGCCGGCCAGCGCGGTGATGACGATCAGGAACGGAAACAGCGCCATCAGCGCCGACAGGGCGATGTGGCTGGCGATGGCCCAGCCGTCGTCGATCAGGAATTTGTCGAAAGCCTGCATCGAAACGCGATAGACGTAGCGGATGTATTTCACGGGCGGTCCGGTTGATGCGCAATCGCCGCGCGGGAGGCGGCATTGTCCCATAGCGGCGCGGGCTCGGGAAGATGGGCCGGGCGACGGCTTGTGGCGAAGCCGCGCGCCCGATGTTAGATGGGGTTGCAGGATGGATCGCACATGGCTGAATTTCTGAGTACAATTCTTGTTCCGATCGCGGTGCTCGCGGTCGCCGTCGTGCTGGTGCTCGGCCTCGTCAATATGATGCGGGGCGGCTCGCCCGATAAGTCGCAGCGGTTGATGCGCCTGCGCGTGCAGTTGCAGTTCCTGGCGATCGTGATCGCGATGCTGGCGCTCTGGGCGATGGGGCGCTAACTCAACGAGAAGCAGGAGAACGGCGAATCATGGTGGTTCTCAATCGCATTTACACGCGCACCGGCGATGACGGCATCACGGCGCTGGGCTCTGGCGAGCGGCGGCCGAAATACGACCTTCGCGTTTCATCTTATGGAACGGTGGACGAGACCAACGCGGCCATCGGTGTCGCGCGGCTGCATGGATGCGACCTCGTCCCTGCCGGCGATGCTGGCGGCGATCCAGAACGACCTGTTCGACGTCGGCGCGGACCTTGCGGTTCCGGACCGGCCGGGAAAGGCCGAGCGGCTGCAGGTCATGCAGTCGCAGGTGGAGCGGCTGGAGCGCGACATCGACGAACTGAACGCCCATCTTGCGCCGCTGACCTCGTTCGTATTGCCCGCGGGGCATGCGGGGGGCGGCGTATCTGCATGTCGCGCGGACCGTCTGTCGCAGGGCGGAACGGCTGATGGCCGAACTGGCGTCGCGCGAGGGCGAGGAGGTCAACCCGGCGGCGCTCAAGTATATGAACCGCCTGTCGGACTTCCTGTTTGTCGCGGCCCGGTCGGCCAACGACAACGGCACCGCGGACGTGCTCTGGGTGCCGGGGCCAGAACCGCTGACCTTCGGCTCCGTTAAGGCTGCAAGCACGTTTAGAGCACGTTAAAGGCTGGAACCGCGTCAAACTGCCCAAAAAACGCGCTTGCCGCGTTGACCCCGATAGGCCGGATCAGTAGGTTCCGCGACTATCAGCCATCACACCAGCGAACGAGACGAAAGGTGACCGATGAAGGTTCTTGTGCCAGTGAAGCGGGTCGTTGACTACAACGTGAAAATCCGCGTGAAGAGCGACGGGTCGGGCGTGGAGCTCGCCAACGTCAAGATGTCGATGAATCCGTTCGACGAAATCGCCGTCGAGGAGGCGCTCCGCCTGAAGAAGCCGGCAAGGCGACCGAGGTCGTCTGCGTTTCGATCGGGCCGCAGCAGTGCACCGAGACGATCCGCACGGGCCTCGCCATGGGCGCGGACCGCGGCATTCTCGTCAAGGCCGACGGTGTGGTCGAGCCGCTGGCGGTGGCCAAGATCCTCAAGGCGGTCGCCGACGAGGAGAAGCCGGACCTCATCATCCTCGGCAAGCAGGCGATCGACGACGACAGCAACCAGACCGGCCAGATGCTGGCCGCGCTGCTCGGCTGGTCGCAGGCGACCTTCGCCTCGAAGGTCGTGATCGACGGCAGCGACGTCACCGTGACGCGCGAAGTCGACGGCGGCTTGCAGACCGTGAAGCTGAAGGGACCGGCGATCGTCACCACCGACCTGCGTCTCAACGAGCCGCGCTACGCCAGCCTGCCCAACATCATGAAGGCGAAGAAGAAGCCGATCGGCGAGAAGACCGCCGCCGACCTCGGCGTCGATCTCACGCCGCGCCATGAGATCGTTAAGACGACCGAGCCGCCGGACCGCAAGGCGGGCGTGAAGGTGAAGGATGTCGCCGAACTCGTGTCGAAGCTGAAGAATGAAGCCGGAGTTCTCGGATGACTACACTGCTGATTGCTGAACACGTGCTGCTGAGACGCTCAAGGACCCACCAACAAGGCGCTCACTGCCGCCGCCGCTCTCGGCGGAGAGGTTCACGTCCTCGTCGCCGGCGGCGGCCAGGGAACCAAGGCCGCCGCGGAAGCCGCCTCCAAGCTGCAAGGCGTGGCGAAGGTGCTGGTCGCGACCGGCGACCAGTACGGCCACGATCTGGCCGAGCCGATGGCCGCGCTGATCGTGTCGCTCGCCGACAAATATGACGCGATCGTCGCGCCCGCGACCTCGCGCTTCAAGAACGTGATGCCGCGCGCGGCCGCGCTCCTGGACGTGATGCAGGTGTCGGAAATCATCAAGGTGGTCTCGCCGGACACGTTCGAACGCCCGATCTATGCGGGCAACGCGATCCAGACGGTGAAGTCGAACGACAAGAAGAAGGTCATCACGGTTCGTACCTCGACCTTCCAGGCGACCGGAACCGGCGGCAGCGCCGCGATCGAGGACGTCGCGGCGGCGGCCGATCCCGGCCTGTCGAGCTTCGTCGGCGAGGAAGTCGCCAAGAGCGATCGTCCGGAACTCACCTCGGCGAAGATCATCGTCTCCGGTGGCCGCGCGATGCAGAGCCGCGAGAACTCACGAAGTATATCGAGCCGCTCGCCGACAAGCTCGGCGCCGGCGTCGGCGCCTCGCGCGCCGCGGTCGATGCCGGCTATGCGCCGAACGACTGGCAGGGTCGGTCAGACCGGCAAGGTCGTCGCGCCGGAGCTGTACATCGCCGTCGGTATTTCCGGCGCGATCCAGCATCTGGCCGGCATGAAGGACTCGAAGGTGATCGTCGCCATCAACAAGGATGAAGAAGCGCCGATCTTCCAGGTGGCCGATTACGGTCTCGTCGCCGACCTCTATCAGGCGGTGCCGGAACTGACGGAAGAGCTGGCGAAAGCCGGGAAATAAAGCCTAAACCTTGATCGCAAGCGGTCCCGCAAACGGGGTCGCTTGCGATGTTTTTCTGATACTAGTGGAGTGAATTTGACATTCGCTATCCCTCTGCCGGGAGTTGGACAGGCGAATGTCAAATTCAAAACTCCACTAGAAACTTAGTGTTGCTAGTGGTCCTACGATTCTAATATTTGCAGAAGCGTCCGCTGCAACGGGATGCAAATGTTAGAATCGGACCACTAGATGATCCTTGCCGCGTTGTTATATGGGACGCGGAGCTTCCCCCGAATGAGGGGAACATAAAAAGCCGGGACATTCATGACTCTCAACATCAAAAAAGTCGGTGTGGTGGGCGCGGGCCAGATGGGCAACGGCATCGCGCATGTCGTCGCATTGGCGGGTTACGACGTGCTGCTCAACGATGTCGCTGAGGACCGGATTCAGGCCGCGCTGGCGACGATCGACGGCAACATGAAGCGGCTGGTGTCGCGCGGGGCGCTCGGCGACGACGCGCGCAAGGCCGCGATCGGCCGTATCTCGCCGGCGCTGGGCATGGATGCGCTCGCCGATTGCGATCTCGTGATCGAGAGCGCTTCCGAGAAGGAAGAGATCAAGCGACGGATTTTCACCGATCTTTGCGCGGTGCTGAAGCCGGGCGCGATCGTCGCGTCCAACACCTCGTCCATCTCGATCACGCGGCTGGCGGCTGCGACCGACCGCCCCGAGCGGTTCATCGGCATTCACTTCATGAATCCGGTGCCGCGCATGGAACTGGTGGAGATCATCCGCGGCATTGCGACCGACGACGCCACCTTCGAGACGGCGAAGGCGTTCGTGTTGAAGCTCGGCAAGCAGATCGCGGTCTCCGAGGATTTCCCGGCCTTCATCGTCAACCGCATTCTGCTGCCGATGATAAACGAGGCGATCTACACGCTCTATGAGGGTGTCGGCAACGTCGAGGCGATCGATGCGTCGATGAAGCTCGGCGCGCATCATCCGATGGGCCCGCTCGAACTGGCCGACTTCATCGGGCTGGATACGTGCCTCGCCATCATGCAGGTGCTGCATGAGGGGCTCGCCGATTCCAAATACCGGCCGTGTCCGCTGCTGGTGAAATATGTCGAGGCCGGTTGGCTCGGCCGCAAGACCAATCGCGGCTTCTACGACTATCGCGGCGAAAAGCCGGTTCCGACGCGCTGATATCCTCTTTTTCTTCCCGCAAGCGGAAGGAGACGTTGGCTCATCATCGAGAACGGACCGGTTTCCGGTCCGTTAACGGTTGGGGACTAGTTTTCTTCCATCGGGAGACAGCATTCGATGGACGTCGCCAGCATTGCCGCCAATTTGATGACGGACAAGGCCGCCTCGCTTCAGCAGGCGGTGGCGACGCGCGTGCTCAAGCAGAACATCGATTCCCAAAAACTGGTGCTGCAATTGCTGCAACCGGCGCCGAGCGCGCCGCTTGCCGAAGGCATCGGCGGCAAACTCGATATGTCGGTCTGAGGCGGCCAGCATTATTCCATTTTATTTGAGCATGATTTTTTCCGAAAATCGGTTCCCACTTTTCGGGATCATGCTCTGATGTCGGCAACACGCTCGATTCTGGTTCGCATCTCCGGCCGTGTTCAGGGCGTCGGCTATCGCGACTGGACGCAGCGCGAGGCGACCGCGCGCGCCCTGTCCGGCTGGGTCCGAAATTTGCCGACCGGCGAGGTCGAAGCCGTGTTCAGCGGCGATGCGGTGGCCGTTGACGCCATGCTCGTGACCTGCCGCAGCGGGCCGCGCTTTGCGCAGGTCGCGCAGGTGACGGTCGTCGGCGAGGCCGAGCCGCAAGCCGGTGGGTTTGTGATCCGCCGCTAGAGCATGATCCCGAAAAGCGGAAACCGGCTTGCGCTTCGCCGCCCTTCGGGTCGGACCAGATCATGCTCAAACAGAGAAAGATAAGCGACGGGTCTGATTAACGCATTGGGATCGGGCCCTAGAGTTGCGGCGAATCGCTTCGCCAGCGCCTATCGCTTCGCCTTCCAGACCTTGTCGAGCCGGATCAGCCCATCGGGCACGCCGACGATGCCGTTCACAGCCGGACTCGCAAGCGCGTAATTGTCGAAATAGGTCAGGAAGAGATAAGGCAGGTCGCGGGCCAGCAGATTGTTCACCTGCCGATAGAGTTTCAGGCGAGCCGCCGGGTCGGTCGTTGCGCGGGCATCGTCCAGCAGCTTGTCCATTTGCGGATCGTTGTAGGCGGTGCGGTTGACCGTCGCCTTCGAGTGAAAGAACTGGTGCACGTTCTTGTCCGGGTCGCCGCCGCCGGCCCACCGATACAGCATCACCTGATAGTCTTTGGCGGCGGCCATGCGAATGCCCTGGACCTGCTCGACCTGTTCGATATCGGTCTCGATGCCGACCTTCTTCCACATCTGCTGTAGCGCCTGCGCCGTCAGAATCGACTGCGGCGTCGCGTTCACGGTGAACTTGATGCGGACCGGCTTGCCGTAATCGGCGAGCAGTTTCTTGGCTTTCGCCGGATCGTAATTCGGATAGCCATCCACCGCCTCATGCGGCGCGAGGCCGGAGCCGAACGGCGTGTTGGCGATCTTGTAGAGTCCCTTGTTGATCGCCTTGTTGAGCGCCACGCGATCCAGCGCATAGGCCATCGCCTGGCGGACGCGGACGTCGGACACTTCGGGGCGCGATATGTTGATCATCACGAACACCGTCGCAAGGCTGCCGGCGTTGATGACCTTGAGCTTCTTGCCTTCGCGGGCATCGATGACATCGCGCGCCGCGGCATTCATGACGACGTCGAGGCTGCCGGATTGCAGGCTCGCATAGCGCGTCTGCTGGTCCGGCATCGGCCGCAGCACCACTTCGTCGAGCAGCGGCGCGCCCTTCTTCCAGTAATTCGGATTGCGGGTGAAAACGATGCGCGAGCCGCGCTGCCATTCCTTGAACATGAATGGCCCGCTGCCGACGGGATTGGTGCCGAAATCGCCCTTGTATTTTTCGACCGCGGCCGGCGATACGATCATGCCGGCGAAGTCGGCCAGCACGCCGGGAAAATGCGCGGACGGCGTTTTCATCTTGAAGGTGACTTCGAGCGGGCCGGTTGCTTCGACAGAGGCGACCGGCGACAGGTCCGACAGGCAGCGGCACCGTGTTTTCGGGTCCATCATGCGCTTGAAGTGTGCGACGACGGCGTCGGCGTCGAGCGGATTGCCGTCGTGAAATTTCACGCCCTCGTGCAGCGCCACCTTGAACCATGTCGCATCAGGCGCGGAGTCGAGCTTTTTTGCGAGATTGGGGACGATCTTGCCCTTTGGATCGAGATCCATCAGCGAGTCATAGAGAATGACTCCGGCCTCGCGGTCGTTGAACGAGGCGAAGCCGGCCGGATCGAGCGTCGGAAGATCCGATTCGATCGAGATGCTGAGCGAGCCGCCGCGCTGCGGCTCGGCCGTGGCGGCCGGTGCGGCGCCGCCGCCAAAAGAGCCATGACGGCGACGGCGCACGCTGCGCGCCGCAGCGAAAGAACAGATCTCATCGGAGATTCTCCAAAAATGCGTTGGGGCGCGGATCAGACCGGCTTGTCGCCCTGAACCGTGACGCGGAAGCCTGAGCGCGTATGCGGCCAGTAGTCCCACATCGCCCGGTGCTGGGCGCAGCGATTGTCCCAGAATGCGAGCGAGTTTTCCTGCCAGCGGAAGCGGCACTGGAACAGTGGATTGGACATATGTTCATAGAGATAGCGCAGGATGCCTTCGCTTTCGTCGCGCGGAATGCCGACGATGAATTTCGTGAAGCCGCGATTGACAAACAGCGCCTTCTTCTTCGTGACCGGATGCACGCGGATGACGGGGTGCTCCGCGCGCGGATAGGCCGGCTTGTCCGTGACGCCGAAGTTCGCGTAGGTGCCGCGATAATTGTCCTCGCCGTCATGGCTCGCGGTCAGCCCCTCCAGATAGGTCTTCATGCGGTCCGACAGCGCGTCATAGGCGGCGTACATGTTGGCGAACAGCGTGTCGCCGCCCTTCGGCGGGCATGTCTTGATGTAGAGGATGCTGCCCATCGGCGGCTCTTCGTCGCAGGAGACGTCGCTGTGCCAGCCTTCGCCATTGGCGCGCGGCGAATCCTTGTCGGCGTGAATGATCATCAGTTCGCGATGGCCGGGCGCGTGCGGCGCGGCCGGATGGATGTGCAGATCGCCGAACAGGCGGCCGAAAGAGAGATGCTGCTCCGGCGTCAGGTGCTGATCGCGGAAGAAGATGACGAGGTTTTCCGCAAGCGCGCGGTGGATTTCGTCGGCGGTGCGGTTGCTGAGCGGCTTCGACAGATCGATTCCGCTGATTTCCGCGCCGATGATCGGCGTCAGCTTGTCGATCGTGATCGTCTCAAAGGGCGCGCCTTCGTCGGCGATGTGCTTGTAGCGGGGGCCGGCAACCCGTTTCATGCCCGTGGTGCCCGTGCTCATGTCGCTTTCTCCCGGTTGTTGTTCTTTGACAGCTTGACCGGATTTAAGCGCGGGTTCGACATGCGATCAACGGCTTTGCGGGCCGCGCGCGATTTTTAATGCCGAAACCGTACGCTGTCGGCGCTTGCGGCGTTTCGTCAGGGCATGATCCTGAAACGCGGGAACCGGCGTCCGGCCTCATGCAGCGTGGCAGGTGCGTCGCGCCTCAGGCGGAGACGCCGACCTTGAATCCGCCGAAGATCATGCGCTTGGCGTCGAACGGTGTCTCCATCGCACCGGACATCATGTCGGCAAGCCGCGGGTCCTTCATGACCTTGGCGTTGACGCGGTCGCGATCCTTGCGCGATTTGTAGACGATGTAGGAGAAGACCACCGTTTCGGTCGGCTTCATCTTCACGCTGCGCGGAAACGATGTCCACTTGCCGACCTTCACATCGTCGGCGAAGCATTCCTTCACCTCCAGCGCACCGTGTTGCTTCCAGATCTTCGCCGTCTTCTTCGCCAGCTTTTTGTAGGCGTCGAGCTTCTTCTTCGGCACGGGAACGATAAATCCGTCGACATAGGGCATCAGGAGTTCCTTTCGATGCGGGATGGCGAACGCGCCACCCACTCTATCTGCCGAGCGCGGCGCGGACCAGCTTCAGCGCGTCGTCGCTGGCCCATTCGGCGGGGCCGGCCAGCGTGCCGATTTCGCAGCCGGCGGTGTCGATCAGGATTGAGGTCGGCATGCCGAAGGCTTTTCCGGCGAGTTTCAGGTCCTGAAACACCTTGGCTTTGGCGTCGCTGAAATAGGTCAGCGATTTGATGCCAGCCTCGTTCAGCCATGTCTTCGGCTTGTCAAGGTCGCGCGTGTCGATATTGACGGCGACCACCTGAAAATCCTTGCCGCCGAGCTTCGCCTGCAATTCGTCGAGCGCCGGCATTTCCTTGCGGCAGGGCACGCACCAGGTCGCCCACAGGTTGAGCAGGATCGTCCGCCCGCGCCAGTCGGACAGGCGCTTCTCCGCGCCGTCGGCGTCGCGGAAGGTCAGGTCGGGAATCAGAAACGGCCGGCTCGCGGCCGTCACCGCGGCAACCTCGCCTTTCATCAGCGGCGCGGCTTTCCTGGCAAGGTCGAAGGTCGGACGGCAGGCCGGGTCGCCCGCATTGCGCGTCAGCCCTCCGATCCCGTATACCCCGGCGAAGCCGATCACGGCGCCGGCCACGATCGCTCCCGCGATAAGGGCGATGCGTCGCGACCGGCGCTTGCCGGACGCTTCGGGGGATGGATCGTTCAAGGTCATGCGGAAGCCAGTTCGTGCGGTACGGTCAGGGTTTTGTTTAGCAGGGGCGATGTGAGCAGCAAATGAGCAACAAGATGTGGGGCGGCCGGTTCGAGACCGGCCCCGACGCGATCATGGAAGCGATCAACGTCTCGATCGACGTCGATCGCCACCTTTACGCGCAGGACATCACCGCCTCCAAGGCCCATGCCGCGATGCTGGCGTCGCAGGGCATCATCGAGGCCGGTGATGCGAAAAACATCGCCGCCGGTCTAGACGCGATTCTGTCGGAAATCGAGCAGGGCAGCTTCACATTCAAGCGAGCGCTGGAAGACATTCATATGAATGTCGAAAGCCGCCTGTCGGAGCTGATCGGCGCTGGCGCGGGCCGGCTGCACACGGCGCGCTCGCGCAACGATCAGGTCGCCACCGACTTCAAGCTGTGGGTGCGCGACACCATCGACGCGCTGGACGCCTCGCTCGCCGCCTATCAGCTCGCGCTCGCCGAGCGGGCGCTGGAGCACGCCGACACAGTGATGCCGGGCTTTACGCATTTGCAGACCGCGCAGCCGGTGACGTTCGGGCACCATCTGTTGGCCTATGTCGAGATGGCCGCGCGCGATCGCGGCCGCTTCGCCGATGCGCGGCGGCGGCTGAACGAGAGTCCGCTCGGTGCGGCGGCGCTGGCCGGCACGTCGTTCCCGATCGATCGGGCGGCGACGGCGAGGGCGCTCGGCTTCGACCGGCCCGCCGCCAATTCGCTGGATGCGGTCTCGGACCGCGATTTCGTGCTGGAAGCCTTGTCGGCCGCCTCGATCGCCTCGATCCATCTGTCGCGCTTCGCCGAGGAAATCGTGCTGTGGACCTCGCCGCTGGTCGGATTGGTGAAGCTTTCGGACAAATTCACCACCGGCTCCTCCATCATGCCGCAGAAGCGCAATCCGGACGCGGCCGAACTGGTGCGGGCCAAGACCGGCCGTATCATCGGCGCGCTCAACGCGCTACTGATCGTCATGAAGGGGCTGCCGCTGACCTATCAAAAGGACATGCAGGAGGACAAGGAAGGCGCGATGGACGCCTTCGCCGCGCTGTCGCTGGCGATCAACGCGATGACCGGCATGGTGCGCGACCTCGTCGCCGACAAGGCGAAGATGGAGAGTACGGCCGGCGACGGCTACGCCACCGCCACCGATCTCGCCGACTGGCTGGTGCGGTCGCTGAAGCTGCCGTTCCGCGAGGCGCATCACGTCACCGGGCGGATCGTCGCCAAGGCGTCGGAGGAGGGCGTGGCGCTGGACAGGCTGCCGCTCGCCGCCATGCAGGCGATCGAGCCGCGTATCACCGCCGACGCGCTCGCGGTGCTGTCGGTGCGCAGTTCGGTCGCGAGCCGCACCAGTTTCGGCGGAACTGCCCCGAAAAATGTGCGGGAACAGGCGGAAGCCTGGCTCAAGCGCCTGCAAAATGACGCGATTTCGCGCTGACTGTTGCTGCGACGGGCTCGCCATCGCCACGCGGCCTTTGTATGGTGCCGGCCGGGATTTTGGGGATATGGCGTGAACTTCGTTGAGGCATCCGGAAAACTCGGTCTGATGGCGGCGCTGCTGGTGGCGCTGGCGCTCGGCGGCTGCGGCCGCAAGGGCAGTCTCGACCTGCCGCCGCAGGCGCAGGCTACGGGGCAACCCGCGGCCGCCCAGCCGGTGCAGGACCCGGCGCGGGCGAGCCGGGGCGGGTTGTTCGATCAGGACGATGACGATCGTCCCGCTCAGGTGCAGGGGCCGAAACGCCGCATCATTCTCGATTCGCTGCTCGACTGACGTTTCGATCCCGTTTTCCTTTCACGCTCCGCAAGACTGTCATGCACCATTTCGACTATCGCGACGGCGAATTGCACGCCGAGGGCGTCAATCTCGCGAGTCTCGCCCGCACTGTCGGCACGCCGTTCTATTGCTATTCCACCGCGACGCTGGAGCGGCATTTCCGGGTGTTCTCCGATGCCTTCGCCGATGTGAAGGCGATCGTCTGCTACGCGATGAAGGCCAATTCCAACCAGTCGGTGCTGAAGACCTTTGCGCGCATGGGCGCGGGCGCCGACGTGGTGTCGGGCGGCGAATTGAAGCGCGCGCTGGCGGCGGGCATCCCGCCGGACAAGATTCTGTTTTCCGGCGTCGGCAAGACGGCCGCCGAATTGCGGCTGGCGCTGGACGCCGGCATCCTGTCGATCAATGTCGAATCCGAGAGCGAGCTGAAACTGCTGTCGCAGATCGCCGCCAATGAGGGCCGCGCCGCGCGCATTTCATTGCGCGTCAATCCGGATGTCGATGCGAAGACCCACGCCAAGATCGCGACCGGCAAGGCCGAGAACAAGTTCGGCATTCCGCTGACGCGCGCGCGCGAGGTCTATGCGCTGGCTGCGAAGCTGCCGAACATCCGCGTCACCGGCGTCGACATGCATATCGGCAGCCAGATCACCGATCTCGGGCCGATGGCGGATGCGTTCAAGGTGCTGGCCGATTTCGTCCGCACGCTGCGCGCGGACGGGCACACGATCTCGCATATCGATTTCGGCGGCGGGCTCGGCATTCCCTATCGCTCCGACGAGGACGCGCCGCCGGACCCGGCCGCCTATGCCGCGGTGGTGAAGCGCGCGGTAAAGGGACTGGATTGCACGCTGTTGTTCGAGCCGGGACGGATGCTGGTCGGCAACGCCGGCATTCTGGTGACGCGCGTGCTCTACATGAAGCCCGGCGAAGCGAAGAATTTCGTCATCGTCGACGCGGCGATGAACGATCTGGTGCGGCCGACGCTGTATGAGGCGCATCACGACATCCTGCCGGTGAAGCAGCCGCAGGCCGCCGCACCGCTGTTCGTCGCGGACATCGTCGGCCCGGTCTGCGAGAGCGGCGACTACATGGCGAAGGACCGAACGCTTCCCGAACCGAGGGAGGGCGACCTGCTCGCCATCATGTCGGCCGGCGCTTACGGCGCGGTGCAGGCCGGCACTTACAACACGCGCGCGCTGGTGCCGGAAGTGCTGGTCAAGGACGATCGCTACGCCGTGGTGCGGCCGCGGCTGGAGGCCGAGGACATCATCGCGCTCGACCGCGACGCGCCGTGGCTGGGGAATGGATAGCCATCGGCGCGTGCGTCGGGGGTTACGCTAGAGACTGATTCAACAGCGTAGAATCAGTCTCGTCGCTTATCTTTTTGTTTGAGCATGATCTTTCCCGAAAACCGGTTTCCACTTTTCGGGATCATGCTCTAGAATCCCAGCATGCCGCCATCGATCGGGATGACCGTTCCGGTCACGTAGTCCGACAGATCGGTCGTCAGGAATTCGACCACGCGCGCGCAATCCTCCACCGTGCCCTGTCGCCGCAGCGCGATGCCCGCCGCTGGGTCGCGGTTGGCGCGGGCGCCGCCGGGAATCACCTGCGTCATGATGCGGCCGGTCGCGATCGAGCCCGGTGCGATGCAGTTCGCCATGATGCCGTGCGGCCCAAGCTCCTGCGCGAGATAGCGCGTGTAATGAGCGATGCCGGCCTTGGCCGCGCCGTAATGCGCGTAGCCGCCGTCGCGCGAGGCGCGCAGGCCGGCGGTGGAGGCGACCGTGACGATCTTGCCGCTGCGCTGCTCCTTCATGTATGGCGCGACCGCATTGACGAAATACACCGTGCCGTAGAGGTTCATTCCGACCACGAGATGCAGCAGCGCCGGATCGAGCGTGCTGGCCTTGGTCTCGACCGGCTTGCCGCGTCCGCCGCCGGCGTTGCAGACGAGAATGTCGATGCGGCCCCATTTCGCGGCGACATCCTTGACCATGGTGTCGACCGCCTTCTGGTCGCTGACGTCGAGTTCGTAGCCCAGCGCCTTCACGCCCATCGCTTCGATTTCTGCGACGGTCGAGTCGGCGGTCATCGCCTTCTTCTCGATCTCGAATTCCTCATAGGATTTCAGATTGAGATCGCAGATCGCGACATTCGCGCCGAGCGATGCCAGCCGAAGCGCGTAGGCTCGCCCCAGTCCGCGCCCGCCGCCGGTGACGATCGCAACCTTGCCGTCGAGTTTTCCCATGTCGGTTCCTCCGATGTTGTTATGATGTTGTTATGAGAGTTCAGCCATGCCCGGCCATAGCCGTTCGAAGAACGGCGTCGCGCCGCTCGACTCTTTACGGGCTCTGAAAGAAGATCAAAGCGTCGGCTCTGCATCCAGCCTCGCAACCCATCCTTTCAGCGCGTCGGTCGGCGCGGGATAGCGCTGCAACACCGCCGGATCGTGTCCCGGAATGATGTGGTTCACCGACGGCGCGAGCTTGCGCAGCTTGGCGTAGCCGGCCACCGCGTCGTCGGCGCTGTAGGTGATCGGAAACACCTTGTTCTGGTCGAGATGCTCGTAAAGATGCACTCCGTCGGAGGCGAGCACGACATCGCCGCGCGCGGTCTTCACCTTCACCGCCTGAAGGCCCTTCGAATGGCCGCCGATGTGATGCACCGAGATGCCGGGCGCGAGCTGCTCGTCGCCGTCATGATAGGCCACCCGGCCGGCAAAGACCTTGCGCACCAATGCGGTGACGTCGTCGGCCTCGAAGGCGACGCGCATCTTCTCGTCGCACATGCAGCGGCCGGTGGCGAAATCCATCTCGCAATCCTGCAAATGATAGCGCGCGTTCGGGAAGGCGTCGTAGTTCCCCGAATGATCGTAATGCAGATGCGTGATGATGACGTCATCGACTTTTTCCGGAGCGATGCCGGCGGCCGCGAGCGCGCTCGCCACCGGCTTCAGGATGGTGCGGTCGCGCCTTTTCGCCATCGTCTCGTCGAAGCCGGTGTCGACGACGATGGTGCGGTCCTTGTTGAACACGGCCCAGACGTAGAAATCGAGATCGTGCGATGTCTCGTGCGGATCGCCGCCGATGAAATTCAGCGACGCCATGCGCGGACCGTGATGAGCATATTTGACGGCGTAGATTTCGTAGGTGTCGTTCATGCGCTGCGCCTCACATCGCTCATTTCGACATGGCTTGCGGCGGCTTGCGGCCGACCTCGATGCCGGCGGCCTGTTCGATCGGCTTGATCGCCGAGGTGAAATCGGACTCCGCGCCTTCCGCCGCGATGATCGTCTCCCACAAGCGGCCGACCGCCTCGGCGACGTCCATCGACAGGCCCATGCCCTTCATTTCCTCCAGGCACAGCCGCACGTCCTTCACCATCAGCCCGGTCGCGAAGCCGTAATCGAAGCTGCGCGGCAGCACCGATTTCGGAAACTTGTCGCGGCTGGCCGTGTTCAGGCCGGAGCCAGAATTGATGACGTCGATCATCACCGCGGGGTCGAGCCCGGCCTTGACGCCCATCACCACCGCCTCGCAGGTCGCCACCATCGCCGTTGCCGACAGGTAATTGTTGGCGAGCTTCATCGTCTGCCCCGCGCCGGGCTTCTCGGAGATGAAGAACACCTTGCCGATCACGTCGAGCGCGGGCTTCAGCAGATCGAAGTCGGCGCGCGGGCCGGAGACCATCACCGCCAGCGTGCCTTTTTCCGCGCCGCCGACGCCGCCGCTCACCGGGCTGTCGATCTGCACGATGTTCTTCTTCGCCAGAAGATCGTGGATGCGCAACGCCATCTGCGAGCCGGTGGTCGACAGATCGACCAGCCGTTTGACGCGCGAGCCTTCGATGACGCCGTCCTTGCCGGTCGCGACCTTCAGCGAGATGTCGAGGGAAGGCAGGCTGACCATCACCGTTTCTGTGCGGTCGGCCACGTCCTTCGGCGACGTTGCCGCCGCCGCGCCCAGCGCCACGAGTTGGTCGATCGCCTCGCGCCGCGCGTCATAGACGACGAGCTTGTGGCCGGCCTCGACCAGGCGGCGGGCCATCGGCACGCCCATCCTGCCGAGACCGATGAATCCGATATCCATATGCGTTCCCCGCCAGTTGGCTATTATTGTTTATCGAGTTCCGCGAACGCCTCGCGCGCCAGGCGGAAGCTGTCGACCGCCGCCGGAATGCCGGCATAGATGCCGACCTGCATCAGTACCTCGCGGATCTCTTCCTTGGTGACGCCGTTGGTCAGCGCGCCCTTGATGTGCAGCTTCAGTTCGTGCGGGCGGTTCAGCGTCGCGATCATGGCGATGTTGAGCATGCTGCGCGTCTTGCGCGGCAGTTCCTCGCGGCCCCAGACCGCGCCCCAGCAATATTCGGTGACGAGTTCCTGAAACGGGCGGTTGAAGTCGTCGACATTCTTCAGCGCGTTATCGACATAGGTTTTGCCGAGGACGGCGGTGCGAACCTCCACGCCCTTGTCGAAAGTCTTTTTGTCCATGATGTTTCCTCTGGTTGGATCGGCGTGAGCTTAGCGTCAGGCTAGTCGGTCTTGCCGCCGCCGTCACGCATTCGTGATGCCAACGCATTGATTGCAGACCGAAAACTGTTCCGGCAGGCAGAATACGCCATAGGATAAAGCGGTGCGGCAATCGCCCGTCGCCCAGCGCGCTCCGTGGCGAAGGCCGTGCCTCACTGACGCCGCTGTGCTAGGCTTTGATCCTTGCTTTGGACCCGCGCAAGCGACGGGAGACTGGATTGACCGGCCGAACCGAGCCCACACCCCCTGCGGCGACCGATCCGCTGGCGCGTCTCAAGCTCGCGCAGGCGTTGCAGCGGGCGCAGGCGGCGATCGCCTGGGAGCGGCTCTGGCCGATCCTGGCGCGGCTGCTGACCGTCGTCGGCCTTTTTCTCGTAGTTTCATGGGCGGGGTTGTGGCTGTCGCTGCCGTCGGTTGGGCGCGTCGTCGGCCTCGCGCTGTTCGCGCTGCTGGGGTTGGCGGCGCTGGCTCCGCTGGTGCGGTTTCGCTGGCCGGGCCGCGCCGAGGCGCTGGCGCGGATCGATCGCGGCACCGGCGTCCGCCATCGTCCGGCGACGGCGCTGACCGATACGATCACCTCGCAGGACCCGGTGGCGCTGGCGCTGTGGCGCGAGCAGCGCGAACGGACGCTGGCGTCGCTCAAATCGATCCGCGCCGGGCTGCCGTCGCCGCGGCTCGCGATTCATGATCCGTGGGCGCTGCGGGCGCTGGTCGTCATGCTGATGGTCGCGACCGGGATCGCCGCCGGCGGTGATCGAAGCGCGCGCGTCGCCGCCGCCTTCGACTGGAACGGCGTGATCGCGCCGTCCAATGTGCGGCTGGACGCCTGGGTTGCGCCGCCGTCCTACACCGGCCGTCCCCCGATCATCCTGACTGCGGCCGGCAATGCCGCCACGGATGCTCCGGCGCAGGAGAACAACGTGTTGCAGGTTCCAGCCGGCAGCACGCTCGTCATTCGTGCCAGCGGCGGCCGGCTCGACGTGCTGACCAGTGGCGGCATCGCCGACGCCGCGGCCGACGACAAGCCGCCACCGGCGGGCACCGAGGAGCGGCGCTACACGATCACGGCCGACGGCACGGCGCAGGTGCGCGCGCCCTCCGGCCTGCCGGCATGGCGGTTCGCGGCCTCGGCCGACCGCGCACCGACGATCGCGCTGGCGAAGGAGCCGGAGCGCCAGGCGCGCGGCTCGCTGTTGATGTCCTACAAGATCGAGGACGATTACGGCGTCACCGAAGCGCATGCGAGCTTCGCCCCCGTGGGAGGGGCGGCGGGCGCGCGGCCGCTGTTCGACGCTCCTGATTTCCCGCTGGTGCTGCCGAATGCGCGCACGCGCAACGGCGTCGGCCAGACGGTGAAGGACCTCACCGAGCATCCCTTCGCCGGCGTCGATGTGATGCTCACGCTGACGGCGAAGGACGAGGCCGGCCATGAGGGACGCAGCGAGCCGCACGCGATGCGTATCCCCGAGCGGCTGTTCGTCAAGCCGCTGGCGCGGGCCCTGATCGAGCAGCGGCGCGATCTCGCGCTCGACGCCAACCGGCAGGAGGATGTGCGCGAGGCGATCGATGCGTTCATGATCGAGCCGGAGATGTTCACGCCGGAATACGGCCACTATCTCGGCCTGCGGACGGTCTTCGATCAGCTTTCCCGCGCCAGGAAGGACGACGATCTGCGTGAGGTCGTGGGAAATCTGTGGTCGCTCGCGGTGACGATCGAGGACGGCAATATCAGCGATGTCGAGCGGGCGCTGCGCGCGGCGCAGGAGGCGCTGAAACAGGCGCTGGAGCGCGGCGCGTCCGACGAGGAAATCAAGAAGCTGACGGACCAGTTGCGGGCAGCCCTCGACAATTTCATGCGGCAACTGGCGGAGCAGATGCGCAACAATCCGCAGCAGCTCGCCCGCCCGCTCGATCCCAATACGCGTGTGATGCGGCAGGACGATCTGCGCAACATGATCGACCGCATGGAGCGGCTGTCGCGCTCCGGCGACAAGGATGCGGCGCGGCAATTGCTGGAGCAATTGCAGCAGATGCTGGAAAACCTGCAAATGGCGCAGCCCGGCCAAGGCGGCGGCGACGACATGGAGCAGGCGCTGAACGAACTCGGCGACGTGATCCGCAAGCAGCAGCAATTGCGCGACCGGACGTTCAAGGAAGGGCAGGATTCGCGGCGTCAGCGCGGCCAGCGCGGCGAGCAGAATCAGAACCGCCAGAACCAGAATCCCAACGGCATGGGCGATTTGCAGCAGGACCAGCAGGCGCTGCGCGACCGGCTGCAAAAGCTGCTCGACCAGATGGCCAAGCAAGGCATGATGCCGCCGCAGCGCGGCCAGCAGGGGCAACAGGGACAGCCGGGACAAGGTCAGGAGCAGGGCGAGGGCGACGAGGGCGGGCTCGGCGACGCCGATTCAGCCATGGGCGACGCCGGCGACCAACTGGGCGACGGCAATGCGGACGGCGCGGTCGGCTCGCAGGGGCGCGCGCTGGAAGCGCTGCGGCGCGGCGCGCAGAATCTGGCGCAGCAGATGCAGCAGGGCGAGGGCGATGGCGATCCCAACCAGCAGGGCGGCCAGTCCAACCGCGCCGGTCGCCAGCAGAGTAGCGGCCCGAACGCCGATCCGCTCGGACGGCCGCTGCGCGGCCGCGAATTCGGCGACGATCTTACGGTGAAAATTCCGGGCGAGATCGACGTGCAGCGGGTCCGCCGCATTCTCGAAGAACTGCGCCGCCGCTTCTCCGATCCCGACCGGCCGCAGCTCGAACTGGACTATCTTGAGCGGCTGCTGAAGGATTTCTAATCCTTCTTCCGCGCGGAAAGCGCGTCGGCGACGGCGGTGCGGATGTCGGCCACCGAAAACGGTTTGGTGACGACGTCATGCACGATGGCGTCGAGGCCCGACGCGCGTTCGCGCTGATCGGCGAAGCCGGTCATCAGCAGGATCGTCAGCTTCGGAAAATCGCGCGCGGCGGCGAGCGCCAGCGCGATGCCGTCCATCACCGGCATCTTGATGTCGGTCAGCAGCAGATCGAAACGGCCGTCCTCGCGCGTCAGTATCTCCAGCGCCTCCGCGCCGTCCTGCGCCGTAGTGGTATCATGGCCGTCCATCGCGATCGCCCGCGACACCAATAGGCGCATCGGCTCCTCATCGTCGGCGATCAGCACGCGCGCCATATCGAGGCTCCCTTATCGCGTTGCGCTCAAATGCTTCCCGCCGCAAGATCGCGCCGGTGGAAGAAGCGGACGACGATGCTGCTTGCGTCGGCCGGCGGCGAGGCCAGCCGCGAGCGGAACGGCACACGCCCGCCGGGTTCGATAACCGCCTGATCGAGCACCGCGTTCCAGGCATAGATATCCGCGCCGTGCGAGTCCTGCACGACGAAACGCAGCCGGGGGATGTCGGTCGGCTTGCGGGCGCTTGTAGTAATCTCGCCCTCGATGACGATCACGCGATTGCCGTTCACAGTCTCCGAGGAGATTTTGACGCCCTCGAAATCCAGCTTGCGGAGATTGACGTTCAGGCCGACCGTTTTGAAGAAGGCCGCCGTCTGCGGCATCAGCCGC
This sequence comes from Xanthobacteraceae bacterium, assembly GCA_041397365.1. Lineage (GTDB taxonomy): Bacteria > Pseudomonadota > Alphaproteobacteria > Rhizobiales > Xanthobacteraceae > P52-10. The sequence goes on along the minus strand of JAWKWT010000009.1, from coordinate 19,793 downwards.
ACCACGTCCTGACGCCAGATCACCAGCGCGAGACATAACGCCGCAAGGGCGGCGATGACGGTCGGCGGGCTGACGCGCAGCCGGGAACCCAGCGTCGTGCCGGAGCCGAAGGCGAATCGCTTTTTCGCGCCCTTGAAGCGCGTGCTTACGGGTTCCGCGACGGACACGGGCGCGGCCGGGCGGATTTCGTAATCGACGTCGATCGGTGGCGCTTCGCTCGCCAGCGGCGGGCTTTCGACATGCGGCGGCTCGGGCGACGGCTCTTCCACGAAACCGGCCTCCGCCTGCGCGGCGTCTGCCTGCGTGGTTGCGGCCTGCGGCGGCTCGGCGGGGCCTGCCATCGCCTCGACGGGTTCGGTGACCCGTTCGGCCTCGACCATGTCTTCGGCGCGCGCGAGCCAGGTTTCGCGGCAACGCACGCAGCGGACGTTCCGCCCGGCCGGGCCGAGGGCCGCCGGGTCGAGGTCGTAGGAGGTCGCGCAATTCGGGCAAATAATCAGCATGGGTCGGCTCGCCAGGTTGACGCTCGTCATACTAGGGGCGGTCCGTTAACGAATCGGAAACCATAACGGCTCACACCGGAGAGAGCGGTCCGCCGCGAGAGGCGCGGGCCTCTCGGTCTGGGGGCCGATCGCGCGTTGGTGCTCATCGAACGGAGCTGGCGATGGTCCGGTTCGAAAATGTTGGCTTGCGATACGGACTTGGTCCGGAGGTTCTTCGCGACCTGACCTTTTCGATCAATGCGCATTCCTTTCAGTTTCTCACCGGTCCATCGGGGGCGGGCAAGACCTCGCTGCTGCGGCTGTTGTTCCTGTCGCACCGGCCGACGCGCGGGCTCGTCAACCTGTTCGGTCAGGATGTCGCGCGGTTGAACAAGGATCAGGTCGCGGGCCTGCGCAAGCGCATCGGCATCGTCTTGCAGGATTTCCGCCTGCTGGATCACATGACCACCTATGAGAATGTCGCGCTGCCGTTTCGCGTCATCGGCCGTGACGAATCCTCCTACCGGCGCGAGGTGATCGACCTCTTGCACTGGGTCGGACTCGGCCATCGCATGGACGCGCTGCCGCCGATTCTCTCCGGCGGAGAGAAACAACGCGCCGCGATCGCGCGCGCGGTGATCGCGCGGCCGAATTTGCTGCTGGCGGACGAGCCGACCGGCAACGTCGATCCGACGCTGGCGCGGCGGCTGCTGCGGCTGTTCATCGAACTCAACAAATCCGGCACTGCGGTGGTGATCGCGACGCACGACATCACCTTGATGGATCAGTACTCGGCCAAACGCATGATCCTGCACGAAGGGCGGCTGCACATCTATGAGTGAGATGTCCGCTTCCCCGCGCGCGCGCCCGCCCGATCCGGGCAGCGTGCTGCCGACCGCGCGCAACGTGTCGCCGATCGTGCCGCGCGCGACCATCGCCGGCCGCGCGCTGGTCGCTGTGGTGGCGATCATGACCTTCCTTGCCTCGATCACCACCGGCGCGGTGCTGCTGGTGCAGGCCGCCGCCGCCGAATGGCAATCGGATGTTTCCAGCGAGATCACGCTTCAGGTCCGCCCCGCCGTCGGGCGCGATCTGGAGCGCGACGTCCGCGCCGTTGTCGAGGCGACGCGCGCCTCGCCCGGCATTCTCGACGTGCGCCCTTATTCCGATCAGGAATCCGGCAAGCTGCTGGAGCCGTGGCTCGGCACCGGCCTGTCCTTGAGCGATCTGCCGGTGCCGCGCATCATCATCGCGCGCGTCACGCCGGGCAGTGCGATCGACCTCACGGATTTGCGCGCGCGGCTGGCGCAGGTCGCGCCGTCCGCCACCGTCGACGATCACCGCGCCTGGGTCGAGCGGATGCGCTCGATGACCAACGCCACGGTGCTGGCCGGACTCGGCATTCTCGGCCTGATGATCGCCGCGACCATCATCTCGGTGTCGTTCGCGACGCGCGGCGCGATGGCGGCGAACCGGCCGATCGTCGAGGTGCTGCATTTTGTCGGCGCCGGCGACCGCTACATCGCCAGCCGTTTCATGCGGCATTTCCTGCGGCTCGGCATCGAGGGCGCGCTGATCGGCGCGGGCGCTGCGATGCTGCTGTTCGGATTCGCCGAATCGATCGGAAGCTGGTTTTCCGGCACGCCGGTCGGCGACCAGTTCGCGGCGCTGCTGGGAACCTTTTCGCTGCGGCCGGCGGCCTATCTGGTGCTGCTGGCCCAGGCAGTCGCCATCGCCATCATAACGGCATGGTCGTCGCGCAGAACGCTGCTGGTGACATTAGCCGAAATCGAGTGACGACTTGACAATTTCAGCCCCTCGGGGCGGGAATCGCCCCCGTCCGGATGTTCAGGAGAAAGGATCGCGGCGCAGACGATGACGACCGGCGCAGGCCAGACCAGAGCGAGCCGCAAGGGCTCGCTTCTGCTGCGGGGATTGCACGCGGCTGCGCGCGCGGCCGTCGTTCTTGCGCTGGCCGTCGGTTGCGGCTTCGTCTGGTTCTTGTCGCAGCTGGAATCGGACGAGGCGCGGCCGAAGAATCCGGCGGACGGCATCGTCGTGTTGACCGGCGGCTCCTCGCGCGTGTCGGATGCGGTGGACCTGCTCGCGAACGGCTACGGACAGCGGCTCCTGATCTCCGGCGTACATTGGTCGAACGGCGCGATGGAGATTTCGCGTTCGCTCCCCGACAGCAAATCGCTGCTCGCCTGCTGCGTCGATCTGGATTATTCGGCCGTCAACACCCGCAGTAATGCGACCGAGACCAAGCGCTGGGTGCAGGAGCGCGGGTTCAAGTCGCTGATCGTCGTCACCTCGAACTATCACATGCCGCGCGCGCTCGTCGAACTCTCCCACTCCATGCCCGACGTGCTGCTGATTCCGTTTCCGGTGATCGGCGAGAAATGGCGCGACGAGCCGTGGTGGTCGAGCGGGGCCGCGGCGCGATTGCTGCTGATGGAATATGCGAAGTTTCTCGTCGCCGGCGTGCGCGTTCAGGTCGACGAATGGGTGCCCTTTCCGGAGCCGGTGGCGAGCCCGGTCGAAATGTCGCGCAAACGCGCCGCCCGCGCCGTCAACTGACTGATACGATTTTCAATGGTCCCGATTTTCATCCGATCCCTTCTCTTCAACATCGGCTTCTATCTCTCGCTGATCCTGCACATGATCGTTGCGCTGCCGGCGTTCCTGCTGCCGCGGCAGGTGCTGTTCGAACTCGCCAAATCCTGGGCGCGCAGCATGAACTGGATGCTGCGCGTGTTCTGCAACGTCCGCGTCGAATATCGCGGCATGGAGAATATCCCCGAAGGTCCGCTGCTGATCGCGGCGAAGCACCAGTCGGCGTGGGAGACCGTCGGTCTGCTGCCGCTGTTTCGCCAGCCGATGTATATTCTCAAGCGCGAGCTGACCTGGATTCCGCTGTTCGGCCTGTTCCTGCTGAAGGCGCAGATGATCCCGGTGGACCGCAAAGCCGGTATGCGCGCGCTGATTCGCATGACCGAGCTTGCGCGCGAGCGCGTGCGCGGCGACCGGCAACTCATCATCTTTCCCGAAGGCACGCGCCGCCCGGTCGGGGCGGAGCCGAACTACAAATCCGGGGTCTCGCAGGTCTATGTCGCCTGCGGCGTCCAGTGTCTTCCCGTCGCGCTGAATTCCGGCCTGTTCTGGCCGCGGCGAACCTTCCTGCGCTATCCGGGAACGATCGTCGTCGAATTCCTGCCGCTGATTCCGCCGGGGCTGTCGCGCAAGGAATTTCAAAATCGCGTCAGCGAGGCGATCGAGACCGCGACCGACAGGATCGTCGAGGAAGGCCGCCGCGAGCAGGCGCGGCGCGGCGGCGCGTGAGCCGTCATTGCGGATGGCGCAAGGCCGCCGCGAGCCGCCGCAGGTTCGGATCGGCGTAGCCTTCCTGCTCCAGCGCCTCGACGGTGGCGATCACATATTCGCTGTTCGGGCCGGACACGCCATGTCCCTGCCGGATCAGATGCAGTTGCGCCTCCGCCGTCAGCCGCCCGGCATATTGCGGATGGCCGCGATCGGTCACATAGGCGAGCGCGCTGATGCGCTCGCGCGCATCGCCGCCGAGCCAGACGCTGCGCAGCACCTCGCGGTAAACGCTCGTCACCTGTTCGCGCTCGCGCAGATAGGCGATGGTCGCCATCCGGTCTTTCTCGGCCACGCGAAAAGCCATGCCGTTGCAGGCGCCGCCGCGATCGAGCCCGAGCACGAGCCCCGGCCGCTCGGCCGTGCCGCGATGGAAGAACGAATAGATGCAGAGCGAGCGGTGCTCGCCGATCAGTTTCGCCGGCCGCTTTTCGACAAAATCGAATCCGGGCCGCCACATCAGTGATCCGTAGCCGAAAATCCAGAGATCGCCCTGAGGAAGGTGTTGCTCCGAAACGGTTTTCGCTGTCATAGGGGCGGTCTGACCTTCTCGATTCAAGCGGATTGGATTGGGTCTTGAACGCAATTTTGGCAAGAATTGCGTCGAAAAGAACATGATCCCGAAAAGTGGAAACCGGTTTTCGGACCAGATCATGCTCAAATAATGAGATAAACGACGTGCCTGATTCAACGTGATTGAATCAGGCCCTAGACTGGAATTCGCATGAGCCAAGATCAGCTTCAACCGCGCCGACGCTCCCGCTGGCCGCTTTTTGTCATGCCGGGGCTGCTGGTGGTGCTGGCGCTCGGATGGTCGGCATTCTGGTTCTACGCCTCCGGTCAGGTCGGCGAGCAGTTCGACAGCTGGCGCACGCGCGAGGCGCAGTCCGGCCGCGTCTATGAATGCGGCAAGCTGTCGGTCGGCGGCTATCCATTCCGCTTCGAGGTCACTTGCGAGAACGCCGGCGTCGAGCTGCTCTCGCAGACGGCGAACCATCGCTTCGGCAAGGGCCGGCTGACCAGCATTCTCGCGGTCGCGCAGGTCTACGATCCCAAGCGCCTGATCGCCGAATTCGAAGGGCCGCTGACAATCAACCAGCCGGGCGAGGCGCACGAACTCGTGGTGAACTGGAGCCGGGCGGAGGCCAGCGTGTTCGGGCTGCCGGTCGCGCCGCAGCGGGCCTCGCTGGTGCTCGAGGAGCCGGCGCTGCAATGGAGCAATTCGCGGCTGGCGGGCCGTGCGAAACATTCGGAGCTGCACGGACGAATCGCCGAAGGCTCGGCCGCGGCAAATCCGGTGATCGATGTCGCCTGGCAACTGGTGCAGGCGAGCGCGGAGACGCTGCATCCGGCGCTCGCCGAGCCGTTCGACATGACGGCGCAGGCGCGGCTGCGCGGCCTGAAGGATTTTCGGCCGAAGCCGTGGCCGGAGCGGTTTCGCGAGATCCAGCAGGCGAACGGGCGGATCGAGTTCACGCAGGCGCGCATCCAGCAGGGCACGCTTGTTGCCGTCGGTCAGGGATCGCTCGGCATCACGCCGCAAGGATTCCTGGACGGCGAATTGCAGATGACTGTGGCGGGGATGGAGAAGATCGTGCCCGCGCTCGGCCTCGACAAGATTCTGGAGCAGGGCACCTCGCAGGAGACGCTGGACAAGTTCGCGCCGGGCCTGAAGGTCGAGCAGGTCGACAAGGCGATGGGCGCGCTCGACCGGCTGATCCCAGGTCTCGGCAATGTCGTGCGCCAGCGCGCGCCGGCGGCGCTGACTTCCGGCATCGCCATGCTCGGGAAAAAGACCGTGCTGGAGGACAAGCCGGCGCAGGCGTTTCCGCTGCGCTTCGTCGAGGGCGCGGTGATGCTCGGCCCGTTCAAGATCGCGCAGACGCAGCCGCTGTTTTAACAATCGGCTCGGCCGTTCAGGATGGCTTGCCGTCCTTTGGCAACGCCGTGTGCGGGCGGCCGAAATCCGGGCTCGCGGCATCCTGGCCGATGTCGAGAATGCCGCGCCGGATCGCGCGCGTGCGCGAGAAATGATCGAACAGCGCCTCGCCGTCGCCGCGCCGGATCGCCCGCGTCAGCTTCGACAGGTCTTCCTGAAACTCGCCGAGCATTTCCAGCACCGCGTCCTTGTTGTTCAGGAAGACGTCGCGCCACATGGTCGGATCGGACGCGGCGATGCGGGTGAAATCGCGAAACCCACCGGCGGAAAATTTCAGCACTTCCGATTCGGTGACGCCTTCGAGTTCGTCGGCGGTGCCGACAATCGTATAGGCGATCAGATGCGGCAAATGGCTGGTGATCGCCAGCACCAGATCGTGATGTTCGGCGCTCATGGTTTCAACCCTGGCGCCGAGCGCCAGCCAGAACTCCTTCAGCCGCTCGACCGCTTCCGGCGAAGCCTCCGGCGGCGGCGTCAGAATGCACCAGCGATTGACGAACAGTTCGGCGAAGCCCGCATCCGGGCCCGAATGCTCGGTGCCGGCGACGGGATGCGCCGGCACGAAATCGACCGTCGCCGGCAGATGCGCGGCCATGTCCTTCGTCACCGTGCTCTTGACCGAGCCGACATCGGAGACGATCGAGCCAGCTTTCAGATGCGGCGCGATGTCTCTCGCCACCGCCCCGCATGCGCCGACCGGCACGCAGGCGATGACGAGGTCGGCGTCCTTGACCGCGTCCGCGTTCGTTTCGGCGATGCGATGCGCGAGGCCGATTTCTTTTGCGCGGGCGCGCACCGCGGCGGAGCCGTCCGTCGCCACCAGTTCGTCAGCGAGGCCGAGCGCCATCACGCCGCGCGCGATCGACGAGCCGATCAGCCCCAATCCGATCACGGCGACGCGCGGGAAAAGTGGAGTTTTCGTCACTCAAGCACCCAAGAATTCCTTCAAACCGGCGACCACCAGGCGGTTGGCTTCTTCGGTGCCGACCGTCAGGCGCAGCGCGTGCGGCAATTGATAGTTCTTCAGCGCGCGCAGCACGAGGCCGCGCTCGGTGAGGAAGGCGTCGGCCTCGTCGGCGGTCCGTCCCTTCGTTTGCGGAAAATGGATCAGCACGAAATTCGCCACGCTCGGCGTGACCTTCAGCCCAAGTCTGCCGATCTCGTCGGTGAGCCAGCCGCGCCATTGCTCGTTATGCGCCCGCGCCTTGTCGATGAACGCCGCGTCCGCGAGCGAGGCGACGGCGGCCTGCATCGCCGGCGTCGAAACGTTGAACGGACCGCGGATGCGGTTGACCGCATCGATCACATGCGCTGGGCCGTACATCCAGCCGACACGTAGCGCGGCGAGGCCGTGGATCTTGGAGAAGGTCCGCGTCATCACGGTGTTCTCCGTGGTGGCGACCAGTTCGATGCCGGCTTCGTAATCGTTGCGCGTGACATATTCCGAATAGGCCGCGTCGATGATGAGCAGCACATGCGGCGGCAGGCTGCGTTGCAGCCGCTTCACCTCGTCGAACGGCAGATAGGTGCCGGTAGGGTTGTTCGGGTTGGCGAGCCAGACGATCTTGGTGCGCGGCGTGACGGCGGCGAGGATCGCGTCGACATTCGCGGTGAACTCGACCTCCGGCACGACCACGCATGTGCCGCCATTGCCCATCGTCGCGATCGGATAGACCAGGAAGCTGTGCGCGGTCATGATCGCTTCGTCGCCATGGCCGAGATAGACGTGGCCGAGGAAATTCAGCAACTCGTCGGAGCCTGCGCCGCAGATGAGACGCTCGGGATCGAGGCCGTAGGTCTTGCCGATCGCCTCGCGCAGCACGCGCGAGGAGCCTTCGGGGTAATCCTCCAGATGCGCGGCGCAATCGCGGAACGCTGCGATCGCCCGCGGCGAGGGGCCGAGCGGCGTCTCGTTGGCGGACAGCTTGAACACCTTGCCGGCGCCCGGCGCTCCGCTTTTGCCCGGAACGTAAGGGGCGATATCGAGAACGCCGGGACGCGGCATCGGGCGGGACATTGTCAAAACTCCGGACAGAACAAAAAGAAGATGGCCTTGAGAAAGGCGTCAGCGGGCGGGCACCCTGTAGCGGCTCGCATGGCTGCCGACGAGGGCGGTCGAGCGCACCGACGAGCCGGCCTGCACCAGCGCCGCCTTCAGCCGCTCGAGCCCGTCGCGCGCGCCGATCGAGGCCAGCAGCGCCGCGCCGTCGAAGGCGGTGTCCGGCACGGCGACGATTTCGGCGAGCGGCGAGACCGCGCGGGCGACGTCGGCGTTCCAGCCCGACACGCGGACGCTGAACATCTCGACCTCGGTCACCATCGCGTCGTCGGCCACGCGCGAGATCACGAACACCGGCAGCGCGGCCGGATGGTCGGCGCGCTCCAAAAACGGCAGCCGGGCGATGATCTTCGGCGCGTCGGCCGGCTCGAGCGCGGTCCACCAGGCCGAGCGGCTGTCGGTCGCCGACACCAGCGCCAGATCGCCCTTCGCGGCGGCAAGCGCCTCGACCGCGGCGGCGGCGCTGAAATGCGGCACGAACGGCACGCTGAAGCCGAAATGGAAGCGCGCGGAATCGCGCATCGCGGCGTCGCCGGCCGACAGGTCCGCATGCATCGAGAACGGCGCCTGCACATAAGTGAAGGTCGAGATGATGACGCGCCAGATGCTCTCCACCGTGTCGAGCGGCAGCATGCCTTTGTGGCGCTCCACCAGGCGGCGCATCATGTCGGCCTCGCGCGCGGGGCGGAACGCCGAGCCGACTTCCTGGGTTTTCTTCACCGAGATCAGCGTGTCGATGATCTCGCCGCGCTCCATCAAGAGGCCGTGCATCGCCGCGTCGATCCGATCGATCTCGTTGCGCAGATCCAGCAGGGACGGGGCGGGGGACTTCGACATGATGACCTTCATAGGCTTCGCAAGCCGGGGCATTGATAGAAAAGACCCGCCGCGAAAGCAAAGAAAACATCGGCCGTTCGCAGTTTCGAGCCGTTCTCCTTGACGGAAAGGGGCCGGAGGACTAAAACCCCAGCACTTCGTGGTCATTTGAGCCGGCCGGCTTGCAGCCACGTTAAATAACTCGCTAAACAGGCCGGGGATCGCAATCCCGGCCGAACCTCTGTTCAGGCCGGTTTTTTATTGGCCTGACGGGGCGTTGAAGGCGACGAGGTCGCGGCGGAAAGCCGGACCCAGCGCGCCGAACGCAAGGGAGGCCAGAGTGAAGACGGTCAATGTCCAGCCGCTGCAACAGACGCCGGCCGCGAACATGAACGAGCGCACCCGCGAGGCGGATCAGCCGAGTTCGCTGGTGATGCATTTCGGCGCGGACCAGCCGCTGAAACTCGATTGCGGCCTCGAACTGTCGCCATTCCAAATCGCCTACCAGACCTACGGACAACTCAATTCCGAGCGATCCAACGCGATCCTGCTCTGCCACGCGCTGACCGGCGACCAGCATGTCGCCAACAAGCATCCGGTGACTGGCAAGGGCGGATGGTGGGACACGCTGGTCGGACCCGGCCTGCCGATCGACACCGACCGCTATTTCGTCATCTGCTCGAATGTCATCGGCGGCTGCATGGGGTCGAGCGGCCCGTTCTCGATCAATCCGCAGACCGGGCAGGTCTGGGGCCTCGATTTTCCGTTCATCACCATTCCGGACATGGTGCGCGCGCAGGCGCTGCTGATCGACCGGCTCGGCATCGAGACGCTGTTCTGCGTCGCGGGCGGCTCGATGGGCGGCATGCAGGTGCTGCAATGGGCCTCGGCCTATCCGCAGCGGGTATTCTCGGCGCTGCCGATTGCGTGCAGCACCCGCCATTCGGCGCAGAACATCGCGTTCCACGAGGTCGGCCGGCAGGCGATCATGGCCGATCCGGAATGGCGCGGCGGCAAATATTTCGCCGAAGGCACGCATCCGCGCCGCGGCCTTGGCGTCGCGCGCATGGCGGCGCACATCACCTATCTGTCGGACCCGGCGCTGCACCGCAAGTTCGGGCGCAGGCTTCAGGACCGGCAGGTGCCGACATTCTCGTTCGACGCGGATTTCGAGGTGGAGAGCTATCTGCGCCATCAGGGCTCGTCCTTCGTGCAGCGCTTCGACGCCAACAGCTATCTCTATCTGACGCGCGCGATGGACTATTTCGATCTCGCCGCCGATCATGACGGCGTGCTGGCGCATGCGTTCCGCAACACGCGCACGCGGTTCTGCGTCGTCTCGTTCACCAGCGACTGGCTGTTCCCGACCTCGGAATCGCGCGCGACCGTGCATGCGCTGAATGCCGGCGGCGCGCGCGTGTCGTTCGCGGAGATCGAAACCGACAAGGGCCACGACGCCTTCCTGCTCGACCTGCCGGAACTGTTCGACATCGTCCGCGCCTTCCTCGAATCCGGCGGCGCGGCGCGCGGCCTGAAGCGCGAGGGCTGAGCCATGACGATGACCGGAACGCTCGCCGATACGGCCTCGCCGGGGCCGCTGCCGCAGGGCTATCGCGGCGATCACCTGCTGGTTGCGGGAATGGTGGAGCCCGGCTCGCGCGTGCTCGACGTCGGCTGCGGCGACGGCGACCTGCTGCGCCTTCTGGAGACCAAGGGCGTGGACGGCCGCGGCATCGAACTGTCGCGCGAGGGCGTGAACCGCTGCGTGGCCAAGGGCCTCGCCGTGATCCAGGGCGACGCCGACACCGATCTGGTGGACTACCCGAACGATGCGTTCGACTATGTGATCCTGTCGCAGACCTTGCAGGCGACGCGGCAGCCGCGCGTGGTGCTGGAGCACATGCTGCGGATCGGCCGGCACGGCATCGTCTCGTTCCCGAATTTCGGCCATTGGCGCATGCGCATGCAGTTGCTGCTGAAGGGCCAGATGCCGCGCACCGAGAACCTGCCGGCGAGTTGGTACGACACCGCCAACATCCATTTCTGTACGATCAAGGATTTCGTCCAGCTCTGCGACGAGATCGACGCCTCGATGGACCGCGCGGTTGCGCTGAACAGCTGGGGCACGCCGCTGCGCTTCAACGCGCCGTGGTGGTTCTGGAATCTGTTCGGCGAACAGGGCGTGTTCCTGCTGAGCCGCCGCAAGTCGCAGGCGCAGGGGCGCTGACGCGATGGAGGTGGTCGGGTCGGTCGCGAGCCTCTGGCGCTATCCGGTCAAGAGCATGGCCGGGGAACAGGTGACGGAGGCGTTCGTCGGCTATGCCGGCGTCTATGGTGACCGCTGCTACGCCTTTCTCAACAAGCGCGCGCCGGCCGGCTTTCCGTTCCTGACCGGGCGGACCCGGCCGCAGATGCTGCTGTATCGGGCCAGTTTCCGGGACACGGCGCTGGCGGCGCGGCCGCCCAATCAGGCGGATGCCGAAAAGCTGGGTCCGGGGATCACGCCGGTGTTCCCGCCGATGCTGGCCGTCGATGTCCGCACCGCCTCGGGTGAAACCTTCGCCGCCGACGATCCGGCCCTGATCGCGGCGCTGGCCGGCAAGGGCGCGGAGGCCGAGGACCTGTCGCTGGCGCGCTCCGACCGGGCGCTGACGGACTGCCGGCCGCTCTCGCTGATCTCCAACGCCACCATCGGCCAGCTTGGCGACGAGACTGGGCTGGCCCTCGATCCGCGCCGGTTCCGCGCCAACCTCTATGCAGACTTCGCCTCCGGCCGGGGCTTTGCCGAGGACGCCTTTGTCGGCCGAAAACTGCGGATCGGCGAGCGGGCTGTAATCGCCGTGCTCGACCGCGACCCGCGCTGCAAGATGATTTCGATCGACCCTGAGACGGCGGAGGAGAATTCGGCCGTGTTCCGCAACGTCGCTCAGGCCCATGGCGGAAATGCCGGGGTCTATTGCGCGGTGCTGACCGAGGGCATGGTCCGTGCGGGCGACCCGATCGCGGTGGTGGACTGAGGCGCGTCCAATCAGAGCGATCATTTGTCATTTTGTTTGAGCCTGATCTGATCCAAAAACCGGTTCCCACTTTTTGGGATCATGCTCTGACGAAATTGTGAGGCGGACCCTTTCAAACCGTCCGGCCGGTTCCCACATCGGTTGCAAGCCGGGCCTGTTCAGGACGGCGACGACCGTGCCTGCTTGACCTTCGTCAAGGCGGCGCTCGGAAACCCCATGACGATGCGTTCCTCCGTGCCTTCGGGGCGGGGTCGCAGGCCGAGGGAAGGAAGGTCAATGAATATCGAGAAATATACCGAACGTTCGCGCGGTTTCATCCAATCCGCGCAGTCGCTCGCCACCCGCGAGGGACATCAGCAGTTTTCCCCGCTCCACATCCTGAAAGTTCTGCTCGACGACCCGGAAGGGCTCGCCGGCGGTCTGATCGACCGCTCCGGTGGCCATTCGCGCGCGATCCTGCAATCCACTGAAGCAGCGCTTGCGAAGCTGCCGAAAGTCTCCGGCAGCGGCGCGGGCCAAGTCTATCTCGCGCCGGCGACGGCGCGGCTGTTCGATGCGGCCGAGCAGGCCGCAGAAAAAGCCGGCGACGGTTTCGTCACCGTCGAGCGGCTGTTGCTCGCGCTCACGCTCGACAAGGATTCGGAAGCCGGACAGATTCTCGCCAAGGGCGGCGTCAGCCCGCAAAACCTCAACGCGGCGATCAACGCGCTGCGCAAGGGCCGCACGGCGGACAGCCCGACGGCCGAGAACGCCTATGACGCGCTGAAGAAATATGCCCGCGACCTGACCCAGGCCGCGCGCGAGGGCAAGATCGATCCGGTGATCGGCCGCGACGAGGAAATCCGCCGCACGATTCAGGTTTTGTCGCGCCGGACCAAGAACAATCCGGTGCTGATCGGCGAGCCCGGCGTCGGCAAGACCGCCATCGTCGAGGGCCTCGCCCAGCGCATGGTCAATGGCGACGTGCCGGAAAGCCTGAAGGACAAGAAGCTCATGTCGCTCGACATGGGCGCGCTGATCGCCGGCGCGAAATATCGCGGCGAGTTCGAGGAGCGGCTGAAGGCCGTGTTGCAGGAGGTCACCAGCGCCGAGGGCGGCATCGTGCTGTTCATCGACGAGATGCACACGCTGATCGGCGCGGGCAAGGCGGACGGCGCGATGGACGCGTCGAACCTCTTGAAGCCGGCGCTGGCGCGCGGCGAGCTGCATTGCATCGGCGCGACCACGCTCGATGAATACCGCAAGCATGTCGAGAAGGACGCGGCGCTGGCGCGGCGCTTCCAGCCGGTGTTCGTCAACGAGCCGACGGTGGAGGATACGATCTCGATCCTGCGCGGTCTGAAGGACAAATACGAGCAGCATCACGGCGTGCGCATCACCGATTCGGCGCTGGTCGCGGCGACGACGCTGTCGAACCGCTACATCACCGACCGTTTCCTGCCCGACAAGGCGATCGATCTGGTCGACGAGGCGGCGGCGCGGCTGAAGATGCAGGTCGATTCCAAGCCCGAGGAGCTGGATTCGATCGACCGCGAGATCGTCCGCCTGCGCATCGAGCAGGAGGCGCTGAAGAAGGAGTCCGACGCCGGCTCCAAGACCCGGCTGCAAAACCTCGAAAAGGAACTGGCTTCTCTTGAGAAGCAATCGGCGGACCTGACCTCGCGCTGGAGCGCGGAGAAGAACAAGCTCTCCGACGCGCAGAAGCTCAAGACCGAACTCGACCAGTTGCGGATCGAACTCGCCAACGCGCAGCGCCGCGGCGAATATCAGCGCGCGGGCGAACTGGCCTATGGCCGGATTCCCGAACTGGAGAAGAAGCTCGCGGACACCGAAGCCGCCGGCGACAAAGGCGCGATGATGGAGGAGGCCGTGACGGCCGATCACATCGCCCAGGTGGTGTCGCGCTGGACCGGCGTGCCGGTCGACAAGATGCTCGAAGGCGAGAAGGAAAAGCTGCTCAAGATGGAGCACCAGCTCGCCAGGCGCGTGATCGGTCAGGCCGAGGCGGTGAAGGCCGTCTCCACGGCCGTGCGCCGCGCGCGCGCAGGACTACAGGACCCGAACCGGCCGATCGGCTCGTTCATGTTCCTGGGCCCCACCGGCGTCGGCAAGACCGAGCTGACCAAGGCGCTCGCGGAATATCTGTTCGACGACGAAACCGCGCTCGTCCGCATGGACATGTCGGAGTACATGGAGAAGCACTCCGTGGCGCGGCTGATCGGCGCGCCTCCGGGCTATGTCGGCTATGACGAGGGCGGCGCGCTGACCGAAGCGGTGCGGCGCAGGCCCTATCAGGTGGTGCTGTTCGACGAGATCGAGAAGGCGCATCCGGACGTGTTCAACGTGCTGTTGCAGGTGCTCGACGATGGCCGCCTGACCGACGGTCAGGGCCGCACGGTCGATTTCCGCAACACGCTCATCATCATGACGTCGAATCTCGGCGCCGAATATCTCGTCAACCAGCCGGAGGGCGAGGATACCGAAGCCGTGCGCGATCAGGTGATGGGCGTGGTCCGCGCCAGCTTCAGGCCGGAATTCCTCAACCGGGTCGACGAGATCATTCTGTTCCACCGCTTGCAGAAGAGCGAGATGGGCAAGATCGTCGACATCCAGATGCGGCGGCTGGGCAAGCTGCTGGAGGAGCGCAAGATCGTGCTCGACCTGACGCCGTCCGGCCGCGACTGGCTGGCTGAAAAAGGCTGGGACCCGGCCTATGGCGCGCGTCCCTTGAAGCGCGTGATCCAGCGCAGCGTGCAGGACCCGCTGGCGGAGATGATTCTCGCCGGCGAGATCAAGGACGACGAGACGGTGAAGGTGGATGTCGGCCCGGACGGCCTCACCTTCAACGGCCAGCTGTCGGCCACGGCGCGCGAGGACGATTTCGAGCGTCAGAGCACCGTCAAGGCCGCGGCCGGCGGGCGCACGCGCACCCGCCACTGAGTTTTGCGCAAAAACAACCGATCACGCCGCGATGGAGGACCTCCATCGCGGCGTGATGTTTTTCGGATCGAACTCCTGTACGCTGCCGGCAGAATTGGTGGCTGCGGAGGACGACGTGCGCTTTCTTGCTTTCCTGATGGCATTGGCGGGTCTTGCGGGGATGGCTCCCGCGCCGGCATCCGCGCAGACCGATACCGTGATGATCCTCGACGCCTCCGGGTCGATGGGGGGGCAGGTCGACGGCCGTTCCAAGATTTCCGCCGCGCGGCAGGCGGTCGATTCCATCCTCTCGAAATGGAAGCCGAACGACCGGCTCGGCCTGATGGCTTACGGCCATCGCACCAAGGGCGACTGCAAGGATATCGAGATGCTGGTGCCGGTCGGCAGCTTCGATGCGGCGCGGATCAAGAGCGCGGTCGCGGGACTCAACCCCAAGGGCAAGACGCCGATCGCGGACTCGCTGCGGGCTGCGGCCGTTTCGCTGAAGACGACCGAAAACAAGGGCACGGTGGTGCTGGTGTCGGACGGCATCGAGACCTGCGTCGCAGATCCGTGCGCGGTCGCCGCCGAATTGAAGAAGGCCGGCGTCGGCTTCGTCGCGCATGTGATCGGCTTCGACGTCACCGATCCGGCCGCGAAAGCGCAGTTGCAGTGCATCGCCCGCGCCACCGGCGGGGTCTATCTCGACGCGCGCGACGCCTCCGGCCTTGAAAACGCGCTTGGCCGCGCCGTGGAGGCCGCGCAGGGCGCGCCGGTCAAGACCGAAGCGCCGCCGAAGCCGGCCGCCGACCCTTACGCGGGCAAGAACATTCGCGGCGTCGCGCGGCTCGCCGCCGGCCTCGATCCGATCGCCGACCAGCGCTCCGACGTCCATTGGGCGTTCTTCCAGTCGCGCGGCGGTGAGAAGGGCGAATTCGTTACGGCGTTCTACAATTCGCCTTTCGCGGACACGATCCCGCCGGGCGACTATCTCATGGAGGTCGAGTACGGCTTGGCGAAATTGACGCAGCCGGTCAAGGTCGAGAAGGGCAAGCCGACCGTTCTCGATGTCGTGCTCAACGCCGGCTATGTCACGAGCGAAGGCGCGACGCTGGACGGCGGCAAGACCGACAACCCGACCTGGGAAGTGCTGCGCGGCGACGATGTGCTGGCGACGGATTACGCGCCGGTGCCGCGCTTCATCCTGCCGGCCGGCGATTACGTCATGCGGTTGTCGAAGGGCAATTCGAAGGTCGAGAAAGCGTTCACGCTGGCGGCGGGCGATACGGTCAACCTTGCGCTGACGCTCGATGTTGGAAAACTTCTCGTCAGCGGCGTCTATGCGCCCGGCGGGCCGAAGGTCGAAAACGGATTCTCCGTCGAAATTCGCCATCCGCCGCAGGGCGACGCGGAGCAAGGCGAATGGGTGACGACGGTCTATGACGCGCTGTCGCGGATCGACCTGCAATCCGGTCCCTACGACGTGATCGTCAAGGTCGGCGAGGCGCAGAAGACGGTGCGCGCCGAGGTGAAGTCCGGCAATTCGACGCGGCTCGACATCAATCTCGACGCCGGCGTGCTGGGATTGAAGGCCGGCAAGGTGGTAGCGATCGAAATCGTTCAGGCCGAGCGCGACATCAACAACGAGCGCAAGCTCGTTCTAACGAGCTACGAGCCGGAGCTGAATCTGGCGCTCAATGCGGGCAAGTACGTCGCCGTCGTGCAATATGCCGACGACCGGAAAGTCGAAAAGGAATTCACGATCATCGCCGGCAAGCGGACGGATGTCGAGGTGAAGCCTTAAGGGCTGGGTCCGGCGGTTCCCATCGCAAGCCCTTCATACTCCGCGTAAGCGGAGTATCCAGGACCGGCCAGGTTTTCACGATGTAACGCCGGCGCTTCGGGATCGTGCCCCGGTCGGGGCCGTTACTGCGGGCGGATGCTGCGGGTGACGGGTGCGCCTGGCTCCGGCTGTCCCTGTGCGACGCGGGCGCTGCCGCGGTTGGTCATCATGCCGTCGAGGCGGTCGCGTTCCTGTTCGAAATTGGCCAGCAGGCCACCTTCGAGCGAGCGTCCGCGCGGCAGCCGCACCCGCATCGGATCGACGAAGCGGCCGTTCACGAGAATCTCGTAATGGACATGCGCGCCGGTCGACAGGCCGGTGGAGCCGACATAGCCGATAACCTGGCCCTGACGGACGCGCTTGCCGGCTTCCATGCCCTTGGCGAAGGCCGACATGTGCCCGTAGGCCGTCTCGTAGCCGTTCGGATGCTGGATTCGGATGTATTTGCCGTAACCGCCTTCCCAGCCGATCTTCTCGATGGTGCCGTTGCCGGACGCGAAGATCGGCGTGCCATAGGGTGTCGACCAGTCGACGCCGGTATGCATGCGCGAATAGCCGAGGATAGGGTGGCGGCGCGAGCCGAAGCCGGAGCGCATGATGGCGTTGGCGACCGGCTTTCGGACCAGGAATTTCTTCGCGCTCTTGCCGCCCTCGTCATAGAAGTCGACGACCGCATCGTCGGGCGTCTGGAAGCGATAGTATTTCTTGGTTTCGCCGCCGACGGTCAGCGAAGCGAACAGCACGTCGTGCTTGGCGTCGGGCGAGGAGTTCTCGTCCTCAGCCGCGAAGAACACCTCGAACGAATCGCCGGCCTGAACCCTGCGCTGGAAATCCACATCGTAGGAATAGATGCGGATCATGTCCTCGATGACGGTGGCCGGGACCTTGTTGCGCAGCGCCGTCTCGTAAATGCTCTGATAGAGGCGGATGCCGGTGCCGTCATCGTCCTCATCGTCGTCGTCCCTGGCTATTTCCGCGGTCTGCGCCGGGGTGTTCAGGCTGCTCACATCGACGCTGACATAGCGGCCGAGATCCGACAGCGCGACCACCGCCTCCGCCCCCGAATCGCCCAGCACGATGATACGGAACGGCCTCACCTTGCGGCCGGGCGGCGACATCAGGAGGCGAAGCTTCTGGCCTTCCTTCAGCCCCCCGTCGCGCCCGCGCGGCCCCAACTGGGCCGCGACCAGCCGGATATCCTCGGGTGCGACGCCGAGATCGCGCAGGATCGATGCGACGCTCTCGCCGCGCTTCACCATATGTATGCGCTCGTTGGTCGCGTTGCCGCCGGTGATCTGTTCGCGGGTCTTGCCGAGCAGCGTGACATTTTCCGGCACGATGCGGGCCTCGAACCCCGCATAGGGGTCGGCGGCATTGCCTTCCGCCGCATAGGCCATGCGGATGTCGGAGGGACCGCTGGCCGAGGCGTAGCGGATGCCGGCGGTGGCGTTGCCGTTTCCGCGCCAGTTGGAGGCGTCGCGCACGCGCATCAGCACGTCCTCGATCGCAATCGTGGTCGCGACCTTCGCCCGCGGCAGCACCGCCGCCAGATCGCGCGCGTGACGAACGAGACTTCGGCGTCGGCCTCGCTGCCGGCCTGCGTTTCTTCGCTGGCCATGATCGTCGGCGAACCGACATCGGTGAGCAGCCGCTGGGCGTTGAAGGGCGGCACCTTCGCGGCGAGGTCGCCGCTGGTGAGCGAAAGGTTGCCAGTGATGCGGATAAACGGGCGGACCCGCATGACGTCGCGGTTGCCGACGCGCTCGGCGCGGGAGATGCGGATCACGCTGCGGGCGGCGGTGGATTCGCTGGGCGGCGGCAGCCGGTCGCTCTTGCGCGTGACGCTCTTTTCACCGAGCGCGCCGCGCAGCGCGCCTTCCAGGCGCTCGGGCACATGCGCGAAGGTCGCTTCGCCGTCGAGCGACGTGAAAACGGCGCCTCCGATCAGGGCCGCGCCGCATAGACCTGTGAGAATTGTCCCGCTGAACCACTGAACGGAGACGCGGCGCCGGTCGATAAAGGTCGCATCGGTCCCGTCGACAGACAAAGGCGGCTCATGTCCGAGATCAATGGTCGCGCCCGTTCGCGCTTGACCGACCCCGCGTGGCGTTCCGTGGTTCAAGCCGCCATCCCCCGAAAACTCCCGGAAGCGCCCGCCAGAACAAAGCGGCGGAGCGCAGTCATGATCCAATTCCCGGACTAGCCCGGCCCAATCTCGTGCTTCGATCGCGAGGACCGCGCCGGCGCGAACGCCGTTGGTGAGCCCTCATCGACTGAAACGCAACCCCACCCGATATCGTCCCGATGGACGGGCGGCCACAGAGAGAGACGAGGTGTCACGACCGCCGTGGTCATGACAAGCCCTCTTTGTTGTCGCCTGTCGCCGCCTGTTGCCGCATCCGCGAACGCCGTCTTCGTGAGGCGAGTCGGCGGCTCGCGAAACAATCCGTTTATTTGAACCAGAACGCCGCAACATTGTGGCTCCAGTGCGGCGGCCGATTGCGGAAAGGCTCGAAAATGCTGGGTTTTTCGACCGTGTGGATGGGCGAAAAAAGATGCGACAATTTGTTGACGATAGGTGTTGACAGCCGGAGAGGGGCGGGCCTATAAGACACCCACTGAGCGCGGCACTGCCTAGGCCCTCGGCCCCGGCAAGTTTCCGCGCCTGTTAGCTCCTCACTGAGATGAGTGACCAAACAGCCGAACAGTTATTCGGTTGTCACTCGGCGTCGGATGAGAGAGCGAGGCTCTCGCTAAGAGTGAGAGTGGAGCTTCGGCTCCGGGCTGTTTGACAACTGAATAAGAAGAAAGAGAAACGTGGACGGCGGAGTCCTTGCGGGTCTCGATTGAAGAAGCTTCGGCTTCGATATCGGGATCGGACGAAAGACTTCGGCGGTACACGTTTAAAGGTAACACCATGGTCCGGTTGGCGAGTTTCTCGTCGATTGGGTCAGTCGATGACGATGTGAATCGTCTTCGGCGAAATGGTGTGGACCTCGTCAAACGTTGTGATCAGCCGGTTCAAAGTTTCAAGTCCAACTTGAGAGTTTGATCCTGGCTCAGAGCGAACGCTGGCGGCAGGCTTAACACATGCAAGTCGAACGGGCGTAGCAATACGTCAGTGGCAGACGGGTGAGTAACGCGTGGGAACGTACCTTTTGGTTCGGAACAACCCAGGGAAACTTGGGCTAATACCGGATAAGCCCTTACGGGGAAAGATTTATCGCCGAAAGATCGGCCCGCGTCTGATTAGCTAGTTGGTGAGGTAATGGCTCACCAAGGCGACGATCAGTAGCTGGTCTGAGAGGATGATCAGCCACACTGGGACTGAGACACG
>JAWKWT010000008.1:0-267937 GCA_041397365.1 Xanthobacteraceae bacterium | reverse complement strand
CAGCTACTGACCACGGTTTCGCCGCAGCTCGAAGCGCTGAAGAAGGAAGGCGAGGCCGGCCGCAAGACCATCAACCAGTACACGCGTTATCTGACCGTCCTGCTGTCGCTGTTCCAGGCGTATGGAATCGCGATCGGGCTGGAAGGCTCCGGCAATGTGGTCGCGGATCCCGGCTGGTTCTTCCGCATTTCCACCGTCATCACGCTGACGGGCGGCACCATGTTCCTGATGTGGCTGGGCGAGCAGATCACCGCGCGCGGCATCGGTAATGGCATCTCGCTCATCATCATGGCGGGCATCGTCGCGGAGCTGCCGTCGGCCATCGCCGGCACGCTCGAACTCGGCCGTCAGGGCGCGCTGTCGACCGGCCTGATCCTGCTGGTGATCGTGATGGCGATCGTCGTCATCGCCTTCATCGTCTTCATGGAGCGCGCGCAGCGGCGTCTGCTGATCCAGTACCCGAAGCGCCAGGTCGGCAACAAGATGTTCGAGGGCCAGTCCTCGCATCTGCCCCTGAAGCTCAATACCTCCGGCGTCATTCCGCCGATCTTCGCGTCCTCGCTCTTGCTGCTGCCGACGACGATCGCGAGCTTCAACGCCGGCAAGGGGCCGGAGTGGTTTCAGTGGCTGGTGACCCAGCTCGGCCACGGCCGTCCGCTGTTCCTGATCCTGTATATCGCGCTGATTATCTTCTTCTGTTTCTTCTACACGGCGATCGTGTTCAACCCGACCGAGACGGCCGACAACCTGAAGAAGCATGGCGGCTTCATTCCGGGCATTCGCCCCGGCGAGCGGACGGCGGAATATATCGACTATGTACTGTCGCGCATCACGGTCGTCGGCGCAGCCTACATCGCGCTCGTCTGTCTGATCCCGGAAATCCTGATTTCCTATGCATCCGTCCCATTCTATTTCGGCGGAACCTCGCTCTTGATTGTCGTCAGTGTCACGATGGATACTGTGGCGCAGGTGCAGGGCTATCTGCTTGCGCATCAGTATGAAGGTCTGATCAAGCGCTCGAAACTGAAAGGCCGTCGCAGATGAGGCTGATTCTTCTCGGGCCACCGGGGGCAGGCAAGGGAACCCAGGCTCAGCGTCTCGTTGAGAAATACGGGATCGTTCAGCTCTCTACCGGCGACATGCTGCGCGCCGCCGTCGCCGCCGGAACGCCGATCGGTATGAAGGCCAAGGACGTCATGGCGAATGGCGGCCTCGTCAGCGACGATATCGTCATCGGCATTATTTCGGACCGGATCGACCAGCCCGATGCCGCCAACGGTTTTATCCTCGATGGATTTCCGCGCACCGTACCGCAGGCGGAGGCGCTGGATCGCCTGCTTAAGGACAAGGGGCTGAAGCTCAATTCGGTAATCCAGCTTCGGGTCGACGAGGCGGCGCTGCCGCGGGTCGAAGCCAGATCGCGGAAATGACCGCGCGCGGCGAAACGATTCGCGCCGACGACAATGCAGAAGCTTTGGCGAAGCGGCTGGACGCCTATCGTGCGCAGACCGAGCCGCTGGTGGATTATTACAGCGACAAGCGGGAGCTGGCGCCGGTCGATGGCATGGCCTCGATCGACGAGGTGACGGTGCAGATCGCCCGGATTCTGGAGGCGCAAGCCGCGCCGAATCGCTCCGCGCCGGCGCGCAAGAAGGTCGCGCGCAAGACGTCCGCCACCAAGCCGCCGCGTAAGGCCAAGGTTGCCAAGGCCAAAGCGGCGAAGACGGTGAAAAAGTCTGAAAAGACAGCCAGGAAGGCGTCCAAGGCCGGAAAATCAGCTAAAGCGGCCAAAGCCAAGACGGCCAAGGCTGGCCGTAAGGCAGTGAAGGCTCGCAAGGGAACCGTTGCTAAGGCCGCCAAGAAAACAGTCAAGAAAACAGCCAAGAAGTCGGTCAAGAAGGCCGCGAAGACGGCCTCCGCAGGTTCCCGGACTGGTTCCAAAGCCCGGAATACGGCGAAGAAAGTCACGAAAAAGGTCACCAATGCGCGAGCGAAGGGCCGGAATCGGTTGACGAAACGCCGCTGAATCCCTTAATACCCCGGACATCCAGTCGGACTGTTTCAGACGATGCCGGGCCCCAAAGTCAACGAGGGGGAAGGCGTCGTGTTCGCGTTTGGTGACACGGCGGCTGAAACCCGAAAGAAACATCGCCGGATTGCCGGCAGCAGGAGAACAAGGCCGTGGCCCGTATTGCCGGCGTTAACATTCCGACCAACAAGCGCGTGCTGATCGCGCTCCAGTACATTCATGGCATCGGCCAGAAGAACGCGGCCGAGATCGTCGAGAAGGTGAACATTCCTCTCGATCGCCGCGTCTCGCAACTGACCGACCAGGAAGTGCTTCAGATCCGCGAAGTGATCGATCGTGACTATCTCGTCGAGGGCGATCTGCGTCGCGAAGTCGGCATCAACATCAAGCGGCTGATGGACCTCGGCTGCTATCGCGGCCTGCGTCACCGTCGCGGCCTGCCGGTGCGCGGCCAGCGCACCCACACCAACGCCCGCACCCGCAAGGGGCCGGCGAAGGCGATTGCCGGCAAGAAGAAGTAAGCGGGCGAATTGCGAATAGGGAGCAGCGAATCAGAGATTTTTCTATTCGCTATTCGCCATTCACTATCGCTCGAAGCATGATCCCGAAAAGTGGAAAACGGTTTTCGGAAAATATCATGCTTAAAGAATCTAGGTGGAGCCGCTGGAATTACGGCGGCGTCGAGATCGTAAGAAAGGTTTGAAATGGCTAAAGAGGCTGTCGCGCGCGTTCGTCGCCGTGAGCGCAAGAACATTGCTTCCGGCGTTGCGCATGTGAATTCGTCGTTCAACAACACGACCATCACCATCACCGACGCGCAGGGCAACACCATTGCCTGGTCGTCGGCCGGCACGATGGGTTTCAAGGGGTCGCGCAAGTCGACGCCGTATGCCGCTCAGGTGGCGGCGGAAGACGTTTCGAAGAAGGCGCAGGAACACGGCATGCGCACCCTCGAAGTCGAGGTTGCGGGTCCGGGTTCTGGCCGCGAATCGGCGCTGCGCGCCTTGCAGGCGGCGGGTTTCACGGTGACGTCGATCCGCGACGTGACACCGATCCCGCACAACGGATGCCGTCCGCGCAAGCGCCGGCGCGTCTGATTTTTCCTCGCGGGCATTTCGCGCCCGCGAATTCCACATGTGTTGCGCGGGCTTGTCCGCAGCCTCCAACGTGATGGGTGAACAGAGTGACGATCCAGAAAAACTGGCAAGAGCTGATCCGTCCGAACAAGCTTCAGGTGACAGCCGGCAACGATCCGTCGCGCGTCGCAACCATGGTCGCGGAGCCGCTTGAGCGCGGCTTCGGCCAGACGCTCGGCAACGCGCTGCGCCGCATCCTTCTGTCGTCGCTGCAAGGCGCGGCGGTGCAGTCGGTTCACATCGATGGCGTGCTGCACGAATTCTCCTCGATCGCCGGCGTCCGCGAGGACGTGACCGACATCGTGCTGAACATCAAGGACATCTCGATCAAGATGCAGGGCGAAGGCCCGAAGCGGATGGTCGTGAAGAAGCAGGGTCCCGGCGTCGTCACCGCCGGCGACATCCAGACCGTCGGCGATGTCGTCGTTCTCAATCCGGATTTGCAGATCTGCACGCTGGACGAGGGCGCGGAGATCCGCATGGAGTTCACCGTCGCCACCGGCAAGGGCTATGTTGCCGCCGAGCGCAACCGCCCCGAGGATGCGCCGATCGGCCTGATCCCGGTCGACAGCCTCTATTCGCCGGTCAAGAAGGTCTCGTATCGCGTTGAAAATACGCGCGAAGGCCAGATCCTCGATTACGACAAGCTGACGCTTACGGTCGAAACCAACGGTGCGGTCACGCCGGAAGACGCGCTCGCTTACGCCGCGCGCATCTTGCAGGACCAGCTGAACGTCTTCGTGAACTTCGAGGAGCCGCGCAAGGAAGTCGCGCAGGAGATCATTCCGGATCTCGCCTTCAACCCGGCCTTCCTCAAGAAGGTGGACGAACTCGAACTGTCGGTTCGCTCGGCCAACTGCCTGAAGAACGACAACATCGTCTATATCGGCGACCTCGTGCAGAAGTCGGAAGCGGAAATGCTCCGCACCCCGAATTTCGGCCGCAAGTCGCTGAACGAGATCAAGGAAGTGTTGGCGCAGATGGGCCTGCATCTCGGCATGGAAGTGCCGGGCTGGCCGCCGGAGAACATCGACGAACTCGCCAAGCGGTTTGAAGATCACTACTGAGAAGCGAATAGGGAGTGGCGAATAATGAACTCTATTCGCCATTCACCACTCGCCAATATGGGCGAACGTAGCAGCCCACCTGAACAGGTCCGACCGCGGTCGGTCGAGATTGAGGATAGAGAAATGCGTCACGAAAAGTTCACCGCAAGCTCAACCGCACCGCCGAGCATCGCAAGGCGATGTTCGCCAACATGTCGGCTTCGCTCATCAAGCATGAGCAGATCGTCACGTGACGCTGCCGAAGGCGAAGGAGCTTCGCCCGACCGTCGAGAAGCTGGTGACGCTCGGCAAGAAGGGCGGCCTTTCGCTGCGCCGTCAGGCCATTTCCGAGTTGTGCTGACCACGATCAGGTCAAGAAGCTCTTCGACGTGCTGGCTCCGCGCTACAAGGACCGGGTCAGGGCGGCTACACCCGCATCATCAAGGCCGGTTTCCGCTACGGCGACAACGCGCCGATGGCCGTGATCGAGTTCGTCGATCGCGACGAGGACGCCAAGGGCAAGGATTCGCCCGGTGCAGACCGGTGGATATGGCCGCGGCCTGATCCGCCGCACCCTGTCGGTTTGCGAAAAGGCGGCTGTCGAGCCGCCTTTTGTTTTTGCCGCCTGATCCCGGCGGCCGTTGCCGAGTGAATAGGCGTGGGTTTGCGGCCGATCCCGCCTTCAACAGGGTCTGCGCCGCCATATCTGAGCGGAACGCGGCTCGCCGCAGCCGCTTCCCGAGACCGTCTGCCATGTCATTCGCATCGCGCTTGTCCGTTGCGGCCCTCATGCTTGTCGCGGCGCTTGGCTCCGCTGATCGTTCAGGACCGGCGCGTGCCGTCCTCGCCTGCTGAGCTGAAACTGTCCTTGCGCCGATCGTGCAGCGGACGACGCCCGGCGTCGTCAACGTCTATGCGGCCAAGATGGTCCAGAACCGCAACCCGCTGCTGGACGATCCGATCTTTCGTCGCTTTCGGCATTCCGGGCAACCAATCGCCCGAGAGATGCAGCGCTCGCTCGGCTCCGGCGTCATCGTCGATCTGTCCGGCCTCGTCGTCACCAACAACCATGTGATCGAGGGCGCGGACCAGGTGAAGGTGTCGCTCGCCGACAAGCGCGAGTTCGAGGCCGAGATCGTGCTGAAGGACAGCCGACCGATCTCGCCGTGCTGCGCCTGAAAGTGCCGCGCGAAAAATTCGCCGCGCTGAATTCGCCACCCGGACGACCGATGGTCGGCGACGTGGTGCTGGCGATCGGCAACCCGTTCGGCGTCGGCCAGACCGTCACGCACGGCATCGTCTCGGCGCTTGCACGCACGCAGGTCGGCATCACCGACTATCAGTTCTTCAGTCCAGACCGATGCGGCGATCAATCCCGGCAATTCCGGCGGCGCGCTGGTCGATCTGGACCGGCAAGCTGATCGGCATCAACACCGCGATCTTTTCGCGTTCGGGGCGGATCGCAAGGCATCGGCTTCGCCATCCCCGCCAACATGGTCCGTGTCGTCGTCGCCTCGGCAAAGAGCGGCGGTATGCCGTGCGCCGGCCGTGGCTCGGCGCACGCTTGCAGGCGGTGACGTCAAGATCGCCACCGCTCGGCTGCTGCGGCCGACCGGAGCGCTTGTGTCGAACGTCGCAAAGGGAGAGCCCGGCGGCGAAGGCTGCCTTGCTCGGCGATCTCATCACCGCCATCGACGGGCAGGTGATCGACGATCCGAATGCGTTCGATTACCGCTTCGCCACGCGCCGCTCGGCGGCACGGCGCAATGATCGTTCGCGCCAATCGTCCGCAGCGGCTGACGACTGCGTTGAGACGGCGCCGGACCCGGCCGCGATGAGATCGTCATAAATCGCGCTCGCCGTTCCAGGGCGCGAAGGTGTCCAACATTTCGGCGAAGCCGTCGCCGACGAACTGGTGGCTGGATCCCAGCATTGAGGGCGTGGTCATCATCGGCCTTGAGGATGATGCGCCGGCGGTCGGCGTCGGTTTCCGCAAGGGCGACGTCATTCTGAACGTCAACAACAAGCGGATGCTGACGACGGGCGATCTGGAGCGGATCGCACGCGAACCATCGCGCCTGTGGCGGATCACGGTGCTGCGCGAGGGCAACAGATTTCCGTGACCCTCGGCGGATAGAGCCTGATCCCGAAAAGTGGGAACCGGGGTTTTCGGGAACGATTATGCTCAGGCAAGAATATCAGGGGTTAAAACTAATCCGCCCTGAACGGATGACGTGCTGACGGGACGCCGTCTTTGCCTGGTCGCGATGTGCCGGGCGTCGGGATTTTGATGACGAAGCGATCGAACCAGGAGAGCCGCTCGCTTTTTTCCGCGGCCGGTCTTGAGCAGACGCGCCGCGCCGCTCGCGGACCGATGCGGCCGCGCACATTGGCCGATGTCGTCGGCCAGGAGCGCATCCTCGGTCCCGACGGCGCGCTCACGCGCATGCTGGAGACGCGCACGCTGGGCTCGCTGGTGTTCTGGGGACCGCCGGGCACCGGCAAGACCACGGTTAGCGCGGCTGCTTGCGGACGCGACCGATCTGGCGTTCGAGCAGATATCGGCGGTCTTCCCGGCGTCGCCGATCTGAAGAAGGTTTTCGACGCAGGTGCGCGCGGCGCGAGATGGGCAAGGGGACGCTTCTGTTTGTCGACGAGGTGCATCGCTTCAACCGCGCGCAGCAGGATCTGTTTCTGCCGGTGATGGAAGACGGAACGGTGGTGCTGGTCGGCGCGACCACCGAGAATCCATCGTTCGAACTGAACGCGGCGTTGCCGTCGCGGGCGCGCGTGCTGGTGTTCCAGTCGCTGGATGCGGAGGCGGTGGAGCGGCTGTTCGCCCGCGCCGAAGCCGAGGAGGGGCGCAAGCTGCCTCTCGACGCCGAAGCGCGCTCTGCTGGCGCGAATGGCCGACGGCGACGGTCGGGCGGCGCTGACGCTGGTGGAGGAAGTCTGCGCGCCGCGCGCGAGGGCGAGGTCTTCACCGCCGAGCACCAGCAGGCAACGGCGCGCCGACTTGCTGGCGACAGCGAACTGACGCTGGCTTTCAACGCCGTCGAGATTTCACGCCGGTCCGCCGCACCGATCCCGATGCTGCGCTGTATTATCTCGCGCGCATGCTCGACGCCGGCGAGGACCTGCTGTTCCTGGCGCGGCGGATCGTGCGTATGGCGGTCGAGGATATCGGCCTCGCCGATCCGCAGGCTCTGGTCGTCGCCAAACGCCGCCAAGGATGCTTACGATTTTTCTGGATCGCCCGAAGGCGAACTCGCCATCGCGCAGGCTGTGCTTTTTATGTTGCGACCGCGCTGAAATCGAACGCGGCTTATAAGGCCTTCGGGTTGCGAAGCGCGGCGAGGGATAACGGCCTTGCTGCTGCCGCCGAAGCATATTCTGAATTCGCCGACCAAGCTGATGAAAGCCGAAGGCTATGGCGACGGCTATGCCTACGATCACGACACGCCGGACGGGTTTTCAGGGCAGGATTACTTCCCCGAAGCGATGGGGCGGCAGACTTATTACGATCCGACGGAGCGCGGCTTCGAGCGTGAAACCAGGAAGCGGCTGGACTATTGGGCCAAGCTGCGTGTGCGGAGAAGAATTCATGAGCCAGCGTGATCGCGGGCGACCTGGAAAGCCGGGCGGCTTTCGCAGCGAACGGCGCAACAAGGACGAGCGCAAACCGGGGCGTCCGGCGGCGAAGGCCGCTTCGCCGCAGCGTCGCCGCGACCCGGAGGCCGCGCCGCAGCGGCGCCCTAAGGCTGAGGGCGCGAGCCGCCCGTCATTCGAACCACGCACACGCCGCGCGCAGGAAGGGCGCGGCTTTGCGCATGGTTCGGGTCATGTTCGCGATCGCGGCGAGGCGGATCGCGCCGGCAAGCGCGAGCGGGATGCGCGGCCCCCGCGCGAGGCGAAGCCCGCGCCCGCGACGCTGCCGACCAAGGTACAGACCGTGACGGTCACCGCCGACGAAGCGAACATGCGCGTCGACCGCTTTCTCGAAGCGCGGTTTCCGGGGCTGAGCTATTCGCACATTCAGCGCATCGTCCGCAAAGGCGAGCTGCGCGTGGACGGCAAGCGCGCCGACAGCAAGGACCGGCTGAACGAAGGCCAGTCCGTGCGCATCCCGCCGCTGCATCTGGACGCGCCGAAGAAATCCTCAGGGCTCAGCGAGGCCGAGGAGAAGACGCTCGCGGCGCTGAAGGAGATGACGCTGTTCGAGGACGACGACGTGCTGGTGCTCAACAAGCCGGCCGGGCTCGCCGTGCAGGGCGGATCGGGCACGACGCGCCATGTCGATCAGATGCTTGAAGTGATGCGCGACTCCAAGGGGCAGAAGCCGCGGCTGGTGCATCGGCTCGACAAGGAAACCGCCGGCTGCCTGCTGATCGCCAAGACGCGCTTCGCGGCCTCCGCGCTGACCGGATCGTTCCGCTCGCGTTCGGCGCGGAAAATCTACTGGGCGATGGTGGCCGGCGTGCCGAAGCCGAAGCAGGGGCGCATCTCGACCTATCTTGCCAAGGAGGAGGCGGAGGACGATTCCTATATGCGAATCGCCGAGCATGGCGACGCGGGCGCGAGCCACGCCGTGACGTACTACGCCGTGGTGGAAACCGCGGCACAAAAGCTCGCCTGGGTATCGCTCAAGCCGGTGACGGGGCGAACGCACCAGCTGCGCGCGCATATGGAACACATCGGCCATCAATCGTTGGCGATCCGAAATATTTCGATGTCGAGAACTGGGAGCTGCCGGGCGGTTTGCAAGAAGCATTCACCTATTGGCCCGGCGGATTTGATCCGCATCGCAGGGCAGCGTCATCGACGCGACCGCGCCGCTGCCGCCACATATGGCGCAGTCGTCAGATCTGCTCGGCATGGATACGTCGCGGTTTCGATCCATTCGAGGATGCGCCGGAGGAGTGAGGCGAGGGCGCGAGGCGAGCGGGGTTTGGATGGTTGGCACTTTTGAGCGAAGGCGCTCACGATCCTGGTGAGCCTGTCGGCGATGCTCGTGGCTGCCGCGCCCGCATGCGCGCAAGGACTGATCCCGCCGCCGGCCACCGCGTTGCCGCCGCCTCCGCCGCCA
Source organism: Xanthobacteraceae bacterium (assembly GCA_041397365.1). Taxonomy (GTDB): domain Bacteria; phylum Pseudomonadota; class Alphaproteobacteria; order Rhizobiales; family Xanthobacteraceae; genus P52-10. The sequence goes on along the minus strand of JAWKWT010000008.1, from coordinate 258,640 downwards.
CCCCCACCGCCGGTAATCGAGGTGCCGAAAGTGCCCAAGATGGACGACATGCCGGCATCGCCGAAAGCGGCGCTGCCGCAGCGTGGTTCGTTCGGCGAGCGCATGTCGCGTTGCATGGATGACGCCGCAGCCGCAGGGCTCGGCCCGAACGAGCGTGCCGCTTATTCGCGCGCCTGCGCCAATCAGTAGCGACTGACGCTTTCGCGTCGACGGCGCGTCAGCGCAAGCTCGCGTTCAGCTTGTCGAGCTGGCGCTGGCCGGGACAAAGATCCGGTGTGTTGAGCTGGTTCAGCGGCGTCTTCACCGTGTTGAAGCTGTCATGCAGATCGCTGGAATCGGGCTCGATATACAAGAGCCCCGTGACGACCTCGCCCTTGGCCGCATGACGTTGCAGGAAGTTCTGCGCGGCCAGCCGGTTGGTCGGATCGTAATCGTCGTTCAGCTTCCGCAGCCGCATGACCGAGCCGTCATGCTGGCGCACGTCGACGACCTTGCCCGGATCGTAATCGACGGTGATCGCCGCGCGGCCGATCATGATGTCCAGCGCATTCACCGCTTCATTGTGCTCGCGCACATAGTCGAAGCTCTTGGTGGAGCCCGCGTGATTGTTGAAGGCGATGCAGGGCGAGATCACGTCGATGAAAGACGCGCCGCGATGTTCGATCGCGGCCTTGATGAGCGGCACGAGCTGCGTCTTGTCGCCGGAGAACGAGCGCGCGACGAAGGTCGCGCCGAGTTGCAGCGCGATCGCGACGAGATCGATCGAGGAGTCGCTGTTCACCGCGCCTTTCTTCGACTTCGAGCCGCGATCGGCGGTGGCCGAGAACTGGCCCTTGGTCAGCCCGTACACGCCATTGTTCTCGACGATGTAGGTCATGTTGACGCCGCGCCGCATCGCATGCGCGAACTGGCCGAAGCCGATCGAGGCGCTGTCGCCATCGCCGGACACGCCGAGATAGATCAATTCGCGATTGGCGAGGTTCGCGCCGGTGAGCACCGATGGCATCCGGCCATGCACCGAATTGAAGCCGTGCGACTGGCCGAGGAAATAATCCGGCGTTTTCGACGAACAGCCGATGCCGGAGATTTTCGCGACCCGGTGCGGCTCGATCGACAATTCGAAGCAGGCTTCGATGATCGCCGCCGAGATCGAATCGTGGCCGCAGCCGGCGCAAAGCGTCGAGGTCGAGGCTTCGTAGTCGCGCCGCGTGAAGCCGAGCGCGTTGGTCGGCAGCGAGGGGTGGTGGAATTTCGGCTTGGTGAGATAGGTCATGAGCGTGCCTGTTGTCCCTGGTCTTACGACGCCACCTTGCGCATCGGCGTGACCTTGAGCTTGTCGAGCCGGTCGCCGATCGCACCCGCGATGAAGCGTGCCGTGATCGGCGTGCCGTCATAGTGCAGGATCGGCACCAGCCGCACCGGATCGATGCCGAGCTCGTTGACGATCAGCGAGCGCATCTGCGCGTCGCGGTTCTGCTCGACCACGAACACGAAATCATGGTCGGCGATGAAACTCGCGACATCCTGATGGAACGGGAAGGCGCGGACACGCAGCATGTTCAAATGATGCCCGGCCGCCGCCAGCGTGTCGGCGGCCTCAAGCATCGCCGGGGACGTCGAACCGTAATAGATCACGCCGTAGCGCGTGGCCTTGTCGGAATCCTTCCGCAGCGGCTTTGGCAAAAACTCCTTCGCGCTGTCGAGCTTGCGCAGCAGGCGCTGCATGCCGTCGACATAGACAACGCCCTGCTCGCTGTAGCGCGCGCGGCTGTCATGCGAGGTGCCGCGCGTGAAGAAAACGCCCTTGCTCGGATGGGTTCCCGGATAGGTGCGATAGGGAATGCCGTCGCCGTCGACATCCATGTAGCGGCCGAAATCCTTGGCCTTCTCCAGGTCGTCGGCGGACAGCACCTTGCCGCGATCATATTGCCGTTTGTCGTCCCATTTGAGCGGACGGCACAGGCGATGATTCATGCCGATGTCGAGATCGATCATCACGAACACCGGCGTTTGCAGCCGGTCGGCGATATCGAATGCGTCGGCTGCGAAGTCGAACGTCTCGGCCGGATCTTCGGGGATCAGCAGCGCATGCTTGGTGTCGCCATGCGAGGCATAGGCGCAAGGCATGATGTCACATTGCTGGGTGCGGGTCGGCATGCCGGTCGAGGGACCTGCACGCTGCACGTCGAAGATTACGGCCGGAATTTCGGCGAAATAAGCGAAGCCGATGAACTCCTGCATCAGCGAAATGCCGGGGCCCGAAGTCGCGGTGAAGGCGCGCGCGCCATTCCATGACGCGCCGATCACCATGCCGATCGAGGCCAACTCGTCCTCGGCCTGAACGATCGCGTATTTCGCTTCACCTGTCGCCGGATCGTGCCGGAATTTCTTGCAGAAGCTGGCGAAGGCTTCGGCCAGCGACGACGACGGCGTGATCGGATACCAGCCGCACACCGTCGCGCCGCCATAGACCGCGCCGAGCGCGGCCGATGCGTTGCCTTCCAGCAGGATGCGGTCGCCGACATCGTTGCGCCGCTCGATCCGCAGGCCGATCGGCTGAAGATTGGCCTTCGCCCAGTCCTTGCCCATATGCAGGGCGTGAACGTTCGGCGGGATCAGTGCGTCCTTGCCGCGATATTGCTCGCTGATGAGTTTCTCGACCTCGGTGAAATCCATGCCGAACAATTGCGTCAGCACGCCGAGGCAGATGATGTTCTTGAACAATTGCCGCTGCCGCGGATCGCTGTATTCCTGGTTGCAGATCTCGGTCAGCGGCACGCCGATGATGTTGATGTCATTGCGCATCTTGCCGGGCGGCATCGCGCGGGTGTTGTCGTAGAGCAGGTAGCCGTCCGGCTCGATCGAGGCGACGTCGGCGTTGAACGTCTGCGGGTTCATCGCGATCATGAAATCGGTGCCGCCGCGCGCGCCGAGATAGCCCTTGCCGGAGACGCGGATTTCATACCAGGTCGGCAGGCCCTGGATGTTCGACGGAAACACGTTGCGCGGCGCGACGGTGACGCCCATGCGCATGATCGCGCGCGCGAACATCTCGTTGGCGGAGGCGGAGCCCGAGCCGTTGACGTTGGCGAAACGGATGACGAAATCGTTGACGGCTTCTATCGGCATGCCGGACCTGCGTGAGTCATTTCGAGGTAGAATTTGTTCATGTCCCATGCGCCGGTCGGGCAGCGCTCGGCGCACAATCCGCAATGCAGGCAGACGTCCTCGTCTTTCACCATGATGCGGCCGGTCTTCAATTCGCCGGAGACGTAGAGCTCCTGCGATGTGTTGTCGGCCGGCGCCCGCAGGCGGCCGCGCAGATCGCTTTCGTCACCGTTCTCGGTGAAGGTAATGCAGTCCATCGGGCAGATATCAACGCAGGCATCGCATTCTATGCAGAGCGGCTGCGTGAAGACGGTCTCGACGTCGCAGTTCAGGCAGCGGCCGGCTTCCGCCAGCGCCAGTTTCGGATCGAAGCCGAGTTCGACCTCGGTCTTGATGCTGGACAGCGCGATCTCGTTCTTCTCGTGCGGAACGGCATAGCGTTCGTCCAGCACCACCTCGTTTTTGTACGACCATTCGTGAATGCCCATCTTCTGGCTGATGAGCGTGGTCGTGGGCAGGGGGCGCTGGGCGATGTCCTCGCCGTTCAGGAATTTGTCGATCGAGACCGCAGCCTCGTGGCCGTGCGCGACCGCCCAGATGATGTTCTTCGGGCCGAACGCCGCGTCGCCGCCGAAGAAGATTTTCTCATGCGTGGAGCGGAAGGTGATTGCATCGACCTTCGGCATGCCCCATTCGTCGAAATCGACGCCGATGTCGCGCTCGATCCAGGGAAACGCATTCTCCTGACCAACCGCGACCAGCACGTCGTCGCATTCGAAGGTCTGGTCCGGCTCGCCGGCGTTGACGAGCTTGCGGCGGCCCTTGGCGTCGTATTCGGCTTTCACCTTTTCGAACACCATGCCGGTCAGCTTGCCGTTCTTGTGCAGGAATTCCTTCGGCACCAGGAAATTGTGGATCGGAATGCCTTCGCGCGCGGCGTCCTCCTTTTCCCAGGGAGAGGCTTTCATCTCCTCGAACCCGGAGCGGACGATCACCTTCACATCGGTGCCGCCGAGGCGGCGGGCCGAGCGGCAGCAATCCATCGCCGTATTGCCGCCGCCGAGCACCAGCACGCGGCGGCCGATCTTGTCGGTGTGGCCGAAGGAGACGTTCGACAGCCAGTCGATGCCGATATGAATATTGGCGGCGGCTTCCTTGCGGCCGGGAATGTCGAGGTCGCGACCGCGCGGCGCGCCGGAGCCGACGAAGATCGCGTCAAAGCCGTCGTCGAGCAATTGCTTCATGCTGCCGACATACTGGCCGGCGCGGAATTCGACGCCGAGATCGAGGATGTAGCCGGTTTCCTCGTCGATCACGCTGTCGGGCAGGCGGAATTTCGGAATCTGCGAGCGGATCATGCCGCCGGCGCGGGTGTCGCCGTCGAACACGACGCATTCGTAGCCGAGCGGGGCGAGATCGCGCGCGACCGTCAGCGACGAGGGACCCGCGCCGATCAGCGCCACGCGCTTGCCGTTCTTCGCCGGAGCGCGCGGCGGCATCCGCGATTTTACATCGTCCTTATAGTCGGCGGCGACGCGCTTCAGCCGGCAGATCGCCACCGGCTCCTCCTCGACGCGGACGCGGCGGCAGGCCGGCTCGCAGGGGCGATCGCAGGTTCGCCCCAAAATCCCCGGAAAGACGTTGGACTTCCAGTTGATCATATAGGCGTCGCTGTAGCGGCCGGCGGCGATCAATCGGATGTATTCGGGGACGGGGGTATGGGCGGGGCAGGCCCATTGGCAGTCGACCACCTTGTGAAAGTAGTCGGGGGCCGCGATGTTCGTTGGTTTCATTCCCACCTCATCCGCGTCGCAGCGAAAGCCGCGCGACGTGGTCAACTCGTTTCCTCAAATCCGCCGAAGCGGTTCTCGTTGTTTCTTGGCGATCTTCATTCTCAACCTTTGAATTAGAACAATTCAATATGAGGCGCGCAAGCTTTGAAAGTCATTTCTGCTTGATTTTGCTTGAGAATTTGTGTTGCAACGCACCATGCTATGACGCTGTGAACGGATGAATCGATGCGCGACCTGTTCGAAGACCCACCCGACCTGCCGCCGGTGGACCCGCACCAAGCCGCACAACGCGGCGCGCGGCCGGTTCTCCGCGGGCGCTTTTTCAAGAACGTCGGCGTCGGCGAGGCTCCCGAGGGCTTCTCCGTCACGCTCGACGGCAAGCCGGTGCGCACGCCGGCGAAGCGGCTTCTGGCTGCGCCGCGCCGCGCGATCGCCGAGGCATTGGCGGCGGAGTGGGATGCGCAGACGGACGCAATCGATCCGGCTCGCATGCCACTGACCCGGCTGGCGAACAGCATCATCGACGGCGTCGCCGACCGGCGCGAGGAAGTCGCCGCCGATATCGTCAACTATCTCGGCTCCGACATGGTGTTCTATCGCGCCGATTCTCCGGACGCGCTGGTGGCGCGGCAGGCGCGCGCCTGGGACCCGATCCTGCGCTGGGCGGCTGACGAATTTTCCGCGCGGTTCCTTCTCACCGAAGGCGTCGTTCATGTCCGTCAGCCGGAGCAGGCGATCGCGGCCGCGAGCAAGGCGCTGCCGTCCGACGCTTGGAGCGTCGGCGCGCTTCACTCGGCGACGAGCCTTACCGGCTCGGCGTTGCTGGCGCTGGCTTTGATGCACGGGGTGCGCGATGCGCGCGCGATCTGGGAAGCCGCCTATGTCGACGAGGACTGGAACATCGAAAAGTGGGGTTTTGACGAGGCGGCCGCCTTGCGCCGCGCGGCGCGGGAGGCGGAGTTCAAGGCCGCAGCCCTCGTGCTCGAAGCGATGCGATAACAGTCGCTTGATGGTTCTTTTTGTACGCAAGGCGGAAGGACTTCACTGTGCCGGTGAAGGCGCGATCAGGACTCCTTGATCGGAATGACTTCGTCATCATGCGGTGCGGCCTGCTCGTAGGAACTGACGGCTTCCGTCGCCAGCAGGCGATTCCTGGCGCGCGTTTGCGGCGCGCGGTCGCGCGTCGCGATCAGATGCGCAAGGAACGTTGCTCCCAGCCCGCTGAAATGCTCCAGCTCCGAAGGGCTGTCCGCCGACGGAATTTCCACCAGCGCGCGGCTTCGCGGCAATTTCGCCTGCGATGCGGCCACCAGCTCCGGAAAGGATGGTCGGTCTTCCGTCATGGCAAGATAAGACCATCGAAATTAGGCAATGTTCCGGGATACCTTCCGACGTGGTTAGCCTCACGTTAATATCCACCGCTCGGCTGCGCCGCGCAGGAGCCGCAATTCGCGCATGGTTAAGACATCTTTAACGGGCATTTGCGACGAGGGACCGACCATGCAGGATCGGACGGGGAGCCCGCGAACGAGATGAAGGCCGCCGGAGTGGCGCTGGCCGCAGCCGTGATCGGAACGGGAGCGATCGCCGGATATCTCGCCGCCGACGCCGAGCATTTTTCTTTTGTCGGCACGCGGCTTTTTGAATCCCCCTTCGCGAGCCGGAATTTCCCCGCGCCGAACAGCGAGAACAAAGCCGACCGCATCCGCGCCGATGCAAGCGGCCTTCGCGCCGAACTCTCCGAGCCGGTCGTGCTGCCGAAGGCGGATGCGCTGCGCCAGAGTTTCGCGGCGGTCGATCCGCTCGCGACCGGGCAGCAGGCATTGGCCGACCCGGCGCCGCCTTTGCCGAAAGCGCGGCCGAAGGCGATGCTGCTGCGGCGTCAGCAGGCGTCCTACACGCTGCTCAGCGATCTTCAGATCGAGGCCATCAAGGAACGGCTGAAGCTTAGCGCCGAGCAGGAGCGCTATTGGCCGCCGCTGGAAGCGGCGCTGCGCGGACTGTCCACGCGCTTGCATGATATGAAGCAATCCGGCCAGTCGCCGACCCGTCTTGCCTCGGATGCCGAAGAGATCGCGCAATTGAAGGCGGCTGCGACGCCGTTCTTCTCGCGGTTGAGCGCGGAGCAGAAGCGGCAATTGCGGATGCTGGCGCATCTGATCGGACTCGGCCGCGTGGTCGCGCAGCTTTGAACTGCGGCGCGGCGGACACTTCAGAGTTAACAAGGCGTTTACGCCGATTGCGCTAGGGTTTTCGCCGAAAGGCTTGCGATGCCCGCCATCATCAATCCCGTCACCGCGATCACCCCGTCCGGGCAGTCGGCCAACACCGCGCCCGAACTTGCGCTGACACCCGGAACCGTGATCGACGCGCGCGTGCTGGCGGCGCGCGAAGGGCTGGTGCGGATCGCCATCGCCGGGCTGGCGCTGGATGTGCTCTCCGAAGTCGCATTGCAGCCGGGGACCAATCTCAGGCTCGCCGTCTCGCAAACCAGCGAGGGCATCCGCCTCGCGATCGTGCCGCCAGATGCTGCACCGACCAAAGCGAATGCACCGGCGTCCGCGAATGCGCAGGCTCTCGCCTCGGGCGTAACCAATGCCGCGACGGCGGCCTCGTTGCAGAAGGCCGCGAGTCCTCCGATTGCCAATGCGACCACCGCGCCGGCTCTCTCCGCGGAGGCGATGGTCGTCGCCCGCGCGGTGCAAGCGGCCGCGCCCCGACAGACCAGCCTGACGCCTTTGTTTGCTAATCTGCCGGTGATCGTTGCGTCGCCCGCGGTGCCTAAAGATGTACAACAAGCAGCGTCGCAATTGCTTGCCGCACGGACGCCGCTGGCCGAAGGCTTGAACGCCGGCGATTTGCGGCAGGCATTTCAGAAGTCAGGGCTGTTTCTGGAAGCCTCATTGGCGCGCGGCGCGATGCCCTCCGGCACGCCGGACCTGAAGGCCGCGCTCGTCATCTTTCGTCAGATGGTGTCGAACTGGCTCGGGCAAGCGGCGACTGCACAGACTCCCGCCGCGACGCCGGCCGGCGCAGCCGATCCGATGTCCGAAGCGGTACTTGCCGATTCCCTGATTCCGTCCGGCACTCGCAGGAGCGGCGAGGGCGCGGCTGACCCGGCAGCGTTATTGCGGAATGCCGCAACGCAGACCGGCGACGCCATCCTGAAAGGCGACGTTGTGCGGCAATCACCGGGCGCATTGGCCGGCGTGCCCGCGCGGGCGGGAGCCGAGCCGCCGCCGCCGTTTCGCGGCGCGCTGCCGTCGCCGCAACCGATCGCCTCGCCCTCGCTGGTGCCTGACCTGGCCGTTGCGAATGCCGGCCGGCAGCTTCTCGACCAGACCGAGGCCGCGCTGTCGCGGCAGACGCTGTTGCAGGTGGCTTCGCTGCCGGATCGCCCGGACCAGGCCGGCGGCACCCAGAACCAACAGCCGCGCTGGAGCTTCGAGATACCGTTCGCCACACCGCAGGGAACGGCGGTGGCCCAGTTCGAGATTTCGCGCGACGGCGGCGGCAACGAGCAGGCCGCCGAAGAAGGATCGTCGCGGGTCTGGCGCGCGCGCTTCACGCTCGATGTCGAGCCGGCGGGGCCGGTGCATGCGCTGGTCTCGCTGGTCGGAGACAAGACGGCCGTGAAGATCTGGGCCGAACGGCCCGATACGGCGGAGCGGCTGCGTGCCGGCACAGAGATGCTAGGCCACGCTTTGCGGCAGGCCGATCTCGTGCCGGGCGACATTCTCGTCGGTCAAGGACGGCCCGTTCAAGCCGCCAAGGCGCCCGCCGGCCACTTCCTGGACCGGGCGACATGAGCGCCGACACCCGCTCGCAGCTCGCCGTTGCCCTGCATTACGACAAGCAGGGCGCGCCGCGCGTGGTCGCCAAGGGCAGGGGCACCATCGGAGAGAAGATCATCGAGGTCGCCAGGGCGAACGACATTCCGATCGAGGAGAACGAGGTTCTGGCCGGCGCGCTCTCCAATGTCGAACTCGGCGACGAAATCCCGCAGGACCTCTACAAGGCCGTGGCCGAGGTGCTGATTTTCGTGCTGCGGCTGTCGGGGCAGGGCCGCTGAGGTGATCCTTCCGGAAAACGGCGCGACGCGACCGATTTCCGCCCGTAAAAACCCATGCTAAGCGATAAAGCGAGACGCGGCCCCGCGCGGGCCGCCCCACGGCTAAAATATTGGGGCAGGATACGCGAATGAAGAACATCCTCGAAGCACTCGACGAACGCCGCGCCAACGCCAAGGTGGGCGGCGGCGAGAAGCGTATCGCCACGCAGCACGAGCGCGGCAAGCTGACGGCGCGCGAGCGGATCGAGTTGCTGCTCGACAAAGGCTCGTTCGAGGAATTCGACATGTTCGTCGAGCATCGCTCCACCGAATTCGGCATGGAGAACACCAAGGTCTCCGGCGATGGCGTTGTCACCGGCTGGGGCACGGTGAACGGCCGCAAGATTTTCGTCTTCGCGAAGGATTTCACCGTGTTCGGCGGCTCGCTGTCGGAAACGCACGCGCAGAAGATCATGAAGATTCAGGACATGGCGATGAAAGCGCGCGCGCCGATCATCGGCCTGTTCGATGCGGGCGGCGCACGCATCCAGGAGGGCGTCGCCGCGCTGGCCGGCTATTCCTATGTGTTCCGCCGCAATGTCATCGCCTCCGGCGTCATTCCGCAGATCAGCGTCATTATGGGGCCGTGCGCCGGCGGCGACGTGTATTCGCCGGCGATGACCGACTTCATCTTCATGGTGAAGAACACCAGCTACATGTTCGTCACCGGCCCGGACGTGGTGAAGACCGTCACCAACGAGGTCGTCACGGCGGAGGAACTCGGCGGCGCGTCGGTGCATGCGACGAAGTCCTCCATCGCCGACGGCGCCTATGACAACGACGTCGAGACGCTGTTGCAGATGCGCCGGCTGATCGACTTCCTGCCGAGCAACAATTCCGACGGCGTGCCGGAATGGCCGAGCTTCGACGATATCGAGCGCATCGATCCGTCGCTCGACACGCTGGTCCCGGACAATCCGAACAAGCCTTACGACATCAAGGAACTGATCCTGAAGGTGGTGGACGAGAGCGACTTTTTCGAAATCTCGGAGACGTTCGCAAAGAACATCGTCGTCGGCTTCGGCCGCATCGCCGGCCGCACGGTCGGCTTCGTCGCCAACCAGCCGATGGTGCTGGCCGGCGTGCTCGACTCGGACGCCTCGCGCAAAGCCGCGCGCTTCGTGCGCTTCTGCGACGCCTTCAACATTCCGATCGTGACCTTCGTGGACGTGCCGGGCTTCCTGCCGGGCACCGCGCAGGAATATGGCGGGCTCATCAAGCATGGCGCGAAACTGCTGTTCGCCTATTCGCAATGCACCGTGCCGCTCGTCACCATCATCACCCGCAAGGCCTATGGCGGCGCGTTCGACGTGATGGCGGCGAAGGAGATCGGCGCGGACATCAATTACGCCTGGCCGACCGCGCAGATCGCGGTGATGGGCGCGAAGGGCGCGGTGGAGATCATCTTCCGGCAGGACATCGGCGATGCGGACAAGATCGCCGCACGCACGAAAGAATATGAGGATCGATTCCTTTCGCCGTTCATCGCCGCCGAGCGCGGCTATATCGATGACGTCATCATGCCGCATTCGACCCGCAAGCGCATCGCCCGCGCGCTCGCGATGCTGCGCGACAAGAAGGTCGAGATGCCGGCGAAGAAGCACGACAATCTGCCGTTGTGAGGCGTTTGGCGAGGATTTTGCCTTGATTCATTCATAACCCGTTCATTTCCGAGCGCTCACCTTGTGATGCGCAGAAGTGGGCGCGTGCGGCTGGTCGATCGGACCATCAATATTGGCGGCCACAAACCGGAGGATCGTTGGATGGAGAGACGCGAATTTCTCAAGCTGGCGCTGGGTTTCACGGCCGCCGCGGGGGCGCTTGCCGCTGGCGCTGCGACCACCGCGCAGGCCGCGCCGATGTTGCCGCCGCAGCCTAACATGGTGCCGCCGCAGGATATGCCTTCGGCCGAACCAGCCATCGCCACGCAGGATGACGTCGACGGGATGACGGCGGAACAGGTGCAGTGGCGTCGCCGTCGCCATATCGGCGCTACTATGTTCGCCCGCGCCGTCGCCGGGTGTATGTCGTTCGGCCGCGCCGCCGCCGGCGGGTGTTTTACTGCTGAGACAATCGCCGCATTGCGGTGAAACAGGGCCGGATTTGCAGTTCTTGATCGGTCCTTCACGTTCGGATCGGCCGCGCGCAGGTACTGGAGGATATGATCCCTCCGGCCTGATTTGGCGTCTGCATCCCGCACCGTTTCGCGACGCGATGCGCCTAATGGACAGCTTGCCAATTGCTGACGGCGATGCCGTAATTCCGACCAGCGGGCTGGAACGCCCGGACAATCGGGGGAAACGGAATGTTCAAATCCATGCGGATCGGTGTGTCCGCCATCTGCGCCGGCACGATTCTGGCGATGAGCTGCGCCGCGTTTCCAGCCTCGGCGCAATCCTGGCCGCAACGGCCTGTGACACTCATCGTGCCGTTTCCGGCGGGTGGCGGGACCGATGCATTCGCACGTCCGCTTGCCGCTCAACTTGAGAAGCAGCTCAATCAGCGCTTTCTGATCGACAACCGGGGTGGTGCCGGAGGAACGCTCGGCGCAAGCGCGGCCTCGAAAGCCGAGCCGAACGGCTACACGCTGTTCGTCGGCGCAGCCCACCACGCAATCGCGCCGTCGCTCTATCCGAAACTCGACTATGACATCGAGAAGGACTTCATTCCTATCGGTCTCATCTCGACTCCGCCCCAGGTGATCGTCGTCAATCCGGGAAAGGTGGAGGCGAAGACGCTCGCCGAGTTCATCGCCTATGCGAAGGCCAATCCGGACAAGGTCAATTATGCATCGGCCGGAGTTGGCACGACACATCAGTTGGCCGGCGAATTGTTCAAGATCCTGACCGGTGTGAAACTCAATCACGTGCCGTATCGCGGGGCAGGGCCGGCGATGCAGGATCTGGTGGCCGGACATGTCCACGTCATGTTTGACGGTCTCGGCTCCTCGGCCAACCAGATTCAGGGTGGCTCGTTGCGCGCGCTCGCCGTCGCGGCGCCGAACCGCTCGCCGGCGATCCCGGACGTTCCAACCGCAGCCGAAGCCGGACTGAAGGGATACGAGGTATCGACTTGGTATGCGTTGTGGGCGCCTAAGGGCACGCCGGCGGACATTATCGAGAAGGCCACCGCCGAATTGCAGAAGGCGCTTGCCTCTGATGCGATCAAGGAGGCGTGGAAGAAAAACGGATCGCCGATCCCGACCCTCACGCGCGGCGACTTCGGCAAGTTCGTCACGAGCGAAGTGGCGCGATGGCGCAAGGTGGTTCAGGACGCCGGCATCAAGATCGAAAATCCATAAGCGAGCAGCGTCGCACCGAGCGCGGCAGCAATCCGAGGATGACTGCCGCGCTATCGTTTCAACGCTAGTTTAGTTTCCGTTACTGCGCGCGTCCCGCCGGGTTCGCGGGAGCCGGCGTTGCCGGCGGCGTTTGCGCCGGTGCCGCGCCAGTCGTCATGCCCGGCTCGGTGTTGCTGCGCGGCGTCACGTCGCGCACCGCGGGCGGCGGCGTCACCGGGCGCTCGGCCGCCATATTGCTCACGGGCGGATCGCCGGCCCTGTCGGTGGTCGTCGTGCCCGACATGCCGTAGAACAGCGCGCCGACGATCGCCAGCACGGCCACGGCATAAAGCGCGATGCGCGCGCCGCTGATTCCGCTCTCTTCCTCATAGCGGGTCGGTTCGAGCGCCGGGTCCGTCATCGGCGGCGGCGCGTCGCCCAGCGGTCTGATGAAAGGATCGTTCGGGTCGTTCGGTCGATAGGCCATCTCGGTCCTCCATGCGAATGCGTGACGGGTCAATTGCTGTTCGCGGAAGTCGTTCCAAAATTCTTTTCTGTTCACGAGGGAACCGGGCGGCTTGAGTTCCGTGCCCGGAACGCCGAGCATCGCCGCTAAGCACAGATTTACCCGCACCTGCACAGGCTCCCGATGCTCGGCTTCGTTGAACCGTCGCTTCTTTCGGCGCTTTGGATCGTAGGCTTCGTGGCGGAAGCCATGACGGCCGCGCTTGCCGCCGGCCGGCGCAGCATGGACTGGATGGGCGTGTGCATGCTCGGCTGCGTGACCGCGCTTGGTGGCGGATCGATGCGCGACATCGTGCTCGGCCACTATCCGCTGCTATGGGTGAAGGAGCCATGGCTTCTGGCGCTTGCCGGGGGCAGCGCAGCGGTGACGATCGCGCTGGCGCGCGTGATGCACAGGCTGCGCGTGGCGTTTCTGGTGCTCGATGCGGTCGGGCTCGTTGTGTTTACGATCGCGGGGTGCGCGGTGGCGCTGGAGATGAAGCAATCGCTGGCGATCGTCATCGTCTCCGGGATGATCAGCGGATGCGTCGGCGGCGTGCTGCGCGACGTGCTGTGCAACGACGTGCCGCTGCTGTTCCGCAGCGAGCTTTACGCCAGCGTCTCGGTCGTCACCGGCGCTGTATATGTAGGTGCGCTGCACGGCGGTGTGCATACGGATGTGGCGATCCTCGTCACCTTCATCGTCGGCATCACGTTCCGACTGCTGGCGATTCGCTATCGCTGGGAGATGCCGAAATTCGTCTATTCGCGCGACTGGGATTAACGCATGATCCCGAAAAGTGGGAACCGGTTTTCGGACCAAGATCATGCGCTGAGTCGCGCCATCGCACTGCACACAAAGCTCGCATCATTGCGTCGTTGGACGCGCCAAACGCGCAATGACGGGCCGTTTTTGCACGCTGCGGCAGCCATGAAATTGCGAAAGGCAGGCCGCCAGCACATGGCGAGAGAAACTTGATGCTTTTGCTTCGCGAACATATTTAGATTGCTTCCAAGAACGCGACGGCGAAGTTGCTCCGGCCGCTTTCGAGGCAATCGGATTCAGAGGCAGTTATGGGAATCAATCAGGGCCCGATCAGTCTCGATCAGAAATACACGGCGCGCACCGGGCATGTCTTCCTGACGGGCACGCAGGCGCTGGTTCGCCTTCCGATGGCGCAGATCCGTCGCGACCGCGCCAGCGGCCTCAATACCGCGGCCTTCATTTCCGGCTATCGCGGCTCGCCGCTCGGCGGCTACGACCAGCAATTGATGGCGGCGCGAAAACATCTCGACGAACACGGCATCCGCTTTCAGCCCGGCGTGAACGAGGACCTTGCCGCCACCGCCGTCTGGGGATCGCAGCAACTTCACCTCTCGCCCGGCGCGAAGCACGACGGCGTGGTCGGCATCTGGTACGGCAAGGGGCCGGGCGTAGACCGGTGCGGCGATGTCTTCCGTCACGGCAATGCCGCCGGCTCCGCCAGGAACGGTGGCGTGCTGTGCCTGGCCGGCGACGATCACGGCGCGAAATCTTCCACCGTTCCGCATCAGTCGGATCACGCCTTCATCTCCGCGCTGATGCCGTATCTCTATCCGTCGAGCGTCCATGAGATGATCGAGATGGGACTGCTCGGCATCGCCATGTCGCGCTATTCCGGCTGTTGGGTCGGCATGAAGGTCATTACCGAAACCGTCGAGACGACGGCCGAGATCAATCTTGCCGACGAGATGAAGCCCTTCATCATTCCGCCGGACTTCGAGATGCCGCCGGGCGGACTCAATCTGCGCTGGCCGGACGACCGCTACGAGCAGGACCGCCGCTTGCAGGACTACAAAGGCTTCGCCGCCATCGCCTTCGCGCGCGCCAACAAGGTGAACCGCGTGACGATGGATTCGCCGAAGGCGCGTTTCGGCATCATGGCGTCCGGCAAGAGCTATGAGGATGTACGGCAGGCGCTGCGCGAACTCGGTGTCACGCCGGAGGTCGCCGCGCGGATCGGGCTGCGGCTTTACAAGATCGGCATGCCATGGCCGCTGGAGCCGGAAGGCGTGCGCCAGTTCGCGGTGGGGCTGGAAGAAATCCTCATCTTCGAGGAACGGCGCGAGATCGTCGAGAACCAGGTGAAGCAGGAGCTGTTCAACTGGCGCGACGACGTGCGGCCGCGCATCGTCGGCAAGATGGACGAGCACGACAAGCGCTTTCTGCCCTTCGCCGAGGAGATCAGCGTCGCCCGCGTCGCGACCTCGATCACCGACCGGCTGTTGGCGATGGAGATCGATCCGGAGATCGCTGCGCTGTTGCGAGCGAAGGCGGACTGGTTTCACGGCCGCGAGGCGTCGCAGGTGCAGGCGATCGCGCCGGTGACGCGCACGCCGTATTTCTGCTCGGGCTGCCCGCACAACACCTCGACCAAGGTGCCCGAAGGCAGCCGCGCGCTGGCCGGCATCGGCTGCCACTTCATGACGCTATGGATGGACCGGAGCACCGAGACGTTCACGCATATGGGCGGCGAGGGCGTGCCGTGGACCGGCATCGCGCCGTTCACCAATGAGAAGCACATCTTCGCCAATGTCGGCGATGGCACCTATTTCCATTCGGGCAGTCTGGCGATCCGCCAGGCGATCGCCTCGAAGGCCAACATCACCTACAAGATTCTCTACAACGACGCCGTGGCGATGACCGGCGGCCAGCATGTCGACGGCGATCTGTCGCCGCAGAAGATCACCTTCCAGTTGCACAGCGAAGGCATCAGCGAGATTTATCTCGTGTCGGAGAATCCGAGCGACTATCCGGCTTCCAGCATCGCACCGGGCACCAAGGTCGCGCATCGCGATGAGTTGCAGCATGTGATGGAAACGCTGCGCGAGACGAAAGGCTGCTCGGCCATCGTCTTCGTGCAGACATGCGCCGCGGAAAAGCGCCGCCGCCGCAAGCGCGGCCTGATGGAGGACCCGCAGCGGCGTGTGATGATTAACGCCGCCGTGTGCGAGGGGTGCGGCGATTGCTCGGTGCAGTCGAACTGCATTTCTGTGGAGCCGTTGGAAACCGAGTTCGGCCGCAAGCGCGCGATTAACCAGTCGAGCTGCAACAAGGATTATTCCTGCGTCAAAGGTTTTTGTCCGTCCTTCGTCACCATCGACGGCGGGACGCTGCGCAAGCGCGCGCCGGCCGATCTCGGCGATTTCGGCACGCTGCCGCCGCCCGACTCGGTGCCCTCGCTCGATCGCCCCTACAACGTCGCGGTCGCCGGCGTCGGCGGAACGGGCGTGCTGACGATCGGCGCGCTACTCGGCATGGCGGCGCATATCGAGGGCAAGGCCAGCATGATCCTCGATATGAGCGGCCTCGCGCAGAAGGGCGGCGCGGTGCTGAGCCATGTGCGGCTGTCGCGGAACACCGAGGACGTGACGTGTTCGCGCATCGTCACCGGAACGGCGGACCTGCTGCTCGCGGCGGATGAGGTCGTCGCCGTGGCGAAGGAGAGCATTTCGCTGTGTGAGGCGCAGCGCACGCAAGGCATCATCAACGCATCGTTCGATCGCGGACTTCATCCGCGATAAATTCGACTTCCAACGCGGCAAGGTCAACCATGTGCTCGAAGCTTCGCTGCGGCGAATTCGACCTTCTTCGATTTCACATGTCGCGGAGTCGCTGCTCGGCGACACCATCGCCACCAACATCATGATGATGGGCTACGCCTATCAGAAGGGACTCTTGCCGGTTGCCGCCCAGGTCGATCGAGCAGGCGATCGGCGTCAACGGCGTGTCGGTGAAGATGAACACGCTGGCTTTCCGGCTCGGGCGGCTGGCGTTCGTCGATCCGTCGCGCGTCGCGGCGATGCTCGTCGATGAGGTCGCGGTGGCGAAGACACCGGCGGAGATGATGCTGGACGAATTGATCGCCCATCGCGCCGGACACCTGGCGGCTACCAAAATGCGGCGCTGGCGGATCGCTATCGGCGGCTCGTCGCGCGTGTCGAAGGCGGCGCACGATGCGGGGCTTGGCGATGAACTGCCGAGGGCGGTGGCGCTAGGTTACGCCAAGCTGCTTGCCTATAAGGACGAGTACGAGGTGGCGCGGCTCTATACGGACGGATCGTTCGAGCGGCAGCTGCGCGATCAGTTCGAGGGCGATTTCAAGCTGAGCTATCATCTTGCGCCACCGTTCCTGTCGAGCGCCGATGACGGCATCGGCCGCCCGAAGAAACGGACGTTCGGTCCGTCGATGATGAGCGGTTTCCGGCTGCTCGCGCGGCTGAAGGGGCTTCGCGGGACGCCGTTCGATCCGTTCGGCTACTCCAAGGACCGCAAGCTGGAGCGCGAGCTGATCGCCGGTTCGAGGCCGATGTCGAAGCCGTGCTCGCAAATCTGTCGGAGCAGACCGCGCCGATCGCGCGCGCTTTGCTGTCGTTGCCGGAAGATATCCGCGGCTATGGTCCGGTGAAGGAAAAGTCCGTCGCGCAGGCGCGGGCGAAGCGATTGAGGTTGCTCGGCGATCTCGACAATCCGCCGCCCTTGGTCGGCGCCGTCGATGGCGGCGAGTAGGGTAGCCTGCCAGCAATGAAACGGCGGGACAAGCCCGGCCGTTCGTCGTGGTAATGCGCTGAAGAAGCGGCAATGCGTCGAAACGCGCTCAGTGCTTCGCGGCGCTTTTCTTCGCGGCTCGTTGTTCAGCACGATCAGACCGTCCACCGCGACGCCGGTCTTCGGGTTGATGAGGAACGGATTGACGTCGATCGAGGCGATCCGGCCGTTGGCGTCGGCCATCAGGTTGGACAGGCCGACCAGCGCCTTGACGACCGACGGCTCGTGCAGGGCCGGCTTGCCGCGATAGCCCTTCAGCTTCACGCCAGCCTTGGTGCGGTTGATGAGCGCCTTGGCGTCGTCGGCGTCGAGCGGCGCGCCGGCAAGGGCCACGTCCTTCATCAGTTCGATGTCGACGCCGCCGGTGCCGAACAGCACCACCGGACCCATCTCGGCGTCGAGCGAGCCGCCGACGACAAGTTCGAGATCGGCCTTGACCATCTGCGCGATCAGTATGCCCTCGATCACGGGCTTGCCCTTGATCTTCTTCATGCGCGCCATGATGTCGTTGAAGGCTTTCTTCACCTCGGCCGCGGTCTTCAGGTTGAGCACCACGCCGCCGACATCCGACTTGTGCAGGATCTGCTCGCTGACGACCTTGGCGACGACCGGGAAGCCGATCTTCTTGGCGATCTTGGCCGCGTCGTTGGCGGTGGTCGCGATCTCCTCCTTCGACACCGGAATGCCGTAAGCCTTCAGCAGCTTCTTCGAGGCGACCTCGTCGAGCGCCGCGCCCGTCGCCGCCTTCAGCGCCTTTTCGAGCGCGGATTTGGCCGAGGCGCTGGACGACGATTTTACGTCCGGCACGTTCTTGCGCAGACGCGTGTACTCGATCAACTGCTTGATCGCGCCCACCGCGCGGTCTGTGCCCTGCATCACCGCGACATTCTTGTTGGCCTGGCGCACCTTCTTGGTGTGCTCGGTGAAGCCGACCGATAGCGCGCTGACATAGACCACCGGCTTCGAGGCCGCGCCCGCCATCTCGTTGACGAGGCCGATATTGCGCTCGCGAAGCTCATGCGGCGCCTTCGGGAATTCGGCGTCGATGATGACGATGTCGGTGTCCGGGTCCTCGATCATCAGCTTGATCGACTGCATGTAGACGCCCGGATCGACCACGGCGGCAAAGCCGGCGTCGAGCGGGTTGCCGACGATGCTGCCCGGTCCGAGCATCTTGCTGAGATTGGCGCTGAGACTTTTGCTCAGCGGCTTGAAGTTCAGGCCGGCCGAGGAGAAGGCGTCGATCATCAGGCCGCGCTTGCCGCCGGACAGGGTGACGGCCGCGAGGCGGTCGCTCTTCGGCGGCTTCACATGCACGAAGCATTCGGTCGTCTCGATCAGCTCGTCGAGGCCGCGCACGCGCACCACGCCCTCGCGGGTCGAGATCGCGTCGAAGGTTTCGATCGAGCCGGCCAGGGCGCCGGTATGCGCCATCGCCGCGGCGCGGCCGCCCTCGGATGCGCCGAGTTTCAGGGCGATGATCGGCTTGCCGGCGGCGCGGGCCGCCTTGCAGGCGTCGCGGAAGGACTTCGTGTTCCGCACGCCTTCGAGGTAGACGACGATCACGCGGATGCTCGGATCGGCGGCGAAATAGGCCATGAAGTCCGGCGTCTCCAGGCCGGATTCGTTGCCGGTCGTCACCATGTAGCCGACGTCGATGCCGCGATCCTCCAGCGCCTGGCGGATCTGCATCACCACCGCGCCGGACTGGCCGGCGACGGCGACGGGGCCTGCGACCATCTGCACCGGGCGCTCGTCGGTATTGGTGAAGATGCGCTCGCCGGACGACAGGTTGCCGAGGCAGTTCGGCCCGGTCACGGCGAGGCCGGTTTCCTGGATCGCCTGCTTCAGCTCGACGGCGAGCTGCTGGCTGGCCTCGTCCTCAAGCTCGCTGAAGCCCGAGGTGACGATGGTCGCCGAGCGCGCGCCGGCGGCGGCGGCATCGCGGATCACCTGCACGGCGAACCGCGCCGGGACCAGCACCAGCACATGGTCGGGCTTGTCGGGGAGGTCGTTAAAATCCTTGTAGCACTTGACGCCCCAGATCGTGTCGCGGCGCGCGTTGATCGGGTACATCCCGCCCGCATAATTGTATTTGACGAGGTTGTTCCAGATGCGCTCGGCATAGTTGCCGGGCTTGTCGGTCGCGCCGACCACGACGATGTTGCGGGGATGCAGCATCGCGTGGATGCTTTTCACCACGTCGCTTGCATCCGGCGCCGGCTCCCACTTGGATGAACCGGAATTGCTGGTGGACGGGGCGTCCATGGGCGTACCTCGTTTGTCGTTGGTTTGTCGTTGTCTAAATTTTGGCGGGACGTGTCGTTGCGCTTCCGCCCGAATGGAAAGCAAATCCTCGCGCCAAAGGCAATGCGTTCTTCTCTAAGTCATGCTGGTCCTCCATACCAGCATAGGTCCAATGAAATTTGCGCGGTTGCGGCGACGCGAAGCGTGCTTAGAACGTGACGGACGACCCATGCGAGTTGCGTAACGCCGCCATCAGGCACAGTGGAGTCCCAACGGCTAAAGAAATTTCGGGAGAGGAGCGCGCCTTAATTCGAACCGCGCGCCTTGAAGATGAGGGTGGAATTTTTGCGGCGCACCATGCAAGGAGCGGCGACATTTTGTCCGATCGCTTGCTGTCTGGCTGTCTCGCGCGCGCCAAAAGCCATCCGCCGGCCTTTCCCGATCCGTATCATTTAAGATCAGGCGATCAGGGAGAAACAGCATGAACGTACTGGCCGACGTCGAGGACACGAGCAAGCTGGAGGCGTTCCGCGAGGAAGCGAAGGCGTGGATCAACGCCAACTTCCCGGAGTCTCTGCGCAGCAAGCTTGAGGAATATTATCAGAACATGCCGCGCTATCCGGACGGTCCGGACTGGGCGCTGTGGAAGGAGCGGGTGCGCGACAAGGGCTGGGGCACGCCGGGCTGGCCGAAGGAATATGGCGGCGGCGGGCTGCCGACCGTTCAGGCGCGCGTCGTGGCGCAGGCATTCGTCGATTGCGGCGCGTTCAACCCGATGACCGGCATGGGCACCACCTTGCTCGGGCCGACCATGCTGGAGCACGGCAGCCCCGAGCAGAAGAAGCTGCATCTGACGCGGGTGTCGCGCGGCGAGGTCCGCTGGTGCCAGGGCTATTCGGAGCCGGGCGCGGGCTCCGATCTCGCCGGCCTGCAAACCAAAGCCGAGGACAAGGGCGACCATTACCTGGTCAACGGCCAGAAAATCTGGACCTCGGGCAGCCTTTACGCTGACTGGTGCTTCTGCCTCGTCCGCACCGATCCCAAGGTGAAACAGGACGGCATCAGCTTCCTGCTGATCGACATGAAGACGCCGGGCGTCGAGGTTCGCCCGATCAGGACGATTTCCGGCGAATCGCCGTTCTCCGAGGTGTTCTTCACCGATGTGAAGGTGCCGAAGGAGAATCTGATGGGCCAGCTCAACAAGGGCTGGACCATCGCCAAGCGGCTGCTCCAGTTCGAGCGTAACGCCACCAACACTGCCCGCCGTCAGCTCGCCGGTGACACGCGGCCGATGAACGAGATCGCCAAGGAGTATATCGGCGTCGACGAGAAGGGCCGCATCGCCGACCCTGATCTGCGCCAGCGTATCGTCCGGCACATGATGGAGTTCCGCTCGCTGCGGCTGATGCAGCAGCGCATGCTCGACGAGACCAAGGCCGGGCAGGGGCCGAGCGAGTTCACCTCGGTCGCCAAGAACGCCCGCGCCCGCATCCAGCAGGAGCGCGAAGAACTCCTGGTCGAAATCTTCGGCCTGCAAGGGGTCGGCTGGGGCAAGCCGAACGGTCAGTTCAAGCAGGAGGAGCTGGACACCACGCGCGCCTTCTTCTCCAACAAGGCCATGACGATCTTTTCCGGCACGACCGAAGTTCAGAACAACATCATCGCCAAGCGCATGCTTGGGCTGCTGGACCATCAATAAGAAAACGCGAGGCAGGAAAATAACATGTCATTGTTGACCGAAGAACAAGTCCTCCTCCGCGACAGCGCAAAGGGCTGGGCCCAGGCGAATTCTCCCGTCAGTGCCTTCCGCAAGATGCGCGACAGCGAAAATCCGCTGGGCTTCGATTCCGCGACGTTCAAGAGCATCGCCGAGATGGGCTGGACCGGCGTCGTCATTCCCGAAGCCTATGGCGGCTCGGAATTCGGCTATCGCAGCATCGGTGTCGTGCTGGAGGAGTTGGGACGCAACGTCGTCGCGGCGCCCTTGATCGGCTCGGCGGTCGGCGCGGCCAGTGCGCTGATCCTCGGCGGATCGGACGCACAGAAGAAAGCCTGGTTGCCGAAGATCGCCGAGGGCAAGGCCATCGCCGCGCTCGCGGTCGATGAAGGCCCGCGCTATGCGCCGGAAAAGATCGCGCTGGCGGCGACCAAGAAGGGCAGCGGCTACGCGCTGTCCGGAACCAAGACCTTCGTGATGGAAGGCATGGCGGCGGACGTGTTCGTGGTGGCGGCGCGCACCAGCGGCCGTCCGACCGACGCCAGGGGCGTGACGCTGTTCTGGTGCCGGCCGATGCGAGAGGGCTTGAGCGCAAGCGCCGCTCGCTGATCGACTCGCGGCTATGCCGACCTGACCTTCAGGATGTCGAGGCCGGAGCCGATGCGGTGATCGGGCAGGCCGATGGCGGCCGCGAACTGCTCGACAAGACACTGGATCGCGCGACGGCGGCGGTTGCCGCCGAGCAGATCGGGCTTGCCCAGCAGGCGTTCGACACCACCGTCGAGTACATGAAGACCCGCAAGCAGTTCGGCCAGCTGATCGGCTCGTTCCAGGCGTTGCAGCACCGCGCGGCCTATCTGTTCACGGCGTTGCAGCTTGCACGCCCGACCATCGACGAGGCGTTACAGGCGATCGACGACAATTCGCCCGAGGTGCCCGAGCTGGTCTCGCTCGCCAAGACCGCGGCGAACGACATCGTCAACTACGCCACGCGCGAGATGATCCAGCTTCATGGCGGCATCGGCATGACCGACGCCCATGACGCCGGCTTCTATCTCAAGCGCGCGCGGGTGCTGGAGGCGGCGTTCGGCTCCTCCGCCTATCATCGCGAGCGTTATGCGCGACTGATCGGCATGTAGGAGCAGAATAATGCCGATCAAATATCCCGAGGTGATGAGCCTCAAGACCGAAGGCGTGCCGTATTCGTGGTCGGATCGCGAGGTCATGCTGTATGCGCTCGGCATCGGCATGGGCAACGATCCGCTCAACGAGAAGGAACTGCTGTTCGTCAATGAGGGCTACTTCACCAAGAAGCCGCTGAAGGTCGTGCCGACCTTCGCCGCGGTCTGCGCCTATGGCGCCAGTCCGGGGCAGATCGACCTCAATCGCGTGATGGTGGTCGATGCCGAACGCGACATCTCCTTCCACAAGGTGCTGCCTGTAACGGCGAAGGTGACGGCGGATTCGACCGTCACCGGCGTCTTCGACAAGGGCAAGGAGAAGGGCGCTGTGGTTCAGCGCCAGACGGTGGTGAAGGACGCCGCCTCCGGCGAGCCGCTGGTGACGATCCGCTCCTCCACCTTTGCGCGCGGCGACGGTGGATTCGGCGGCCCGACCGAGGGCCAGCCCGAACCGCACCAGGTGCCGAAGCGCTCGCCCGATCTCAGCGTCGACATCACCACGCGGCCGGATCAGGCGTTGATCTATCGTCTCTCCGGCGATCGCAATCCGCTGCACAGCGATCCGGAATTCGCGCGCAGAGCAGGCTTCGACCGGCCGATCCTGCACGGGCGACGTACGCACGGCATCACCTGCCGCGCGGTGTTGCAGACATGCCGACTTCGATCCGGCGGCGTTCCGCCGGCATGCGGCGGTGCGGTTCTCGTCGCCGGTCTTTCCGGGCGGGCCATCACCGTCGACATGTGGAAAGATGCAAACGTCATTTCCTTCGAGGCGCGCGTCAAGGCGCGCAACGTGACGGTGGTCAAGAACGGGCGGACCGAACTCGCCTGACAAAACGAAGCTCTGACTGGAGAAATAAGAATGGGTTTGCTCGATAAGAAGGTTGCGGTCATCACCGGCGCCGGCGGCGGTCTCGGCGAGGCTTATGCGAAGCTGTTCGCACAGGAAGGCGCATCGGTCGTCGTCAACGATCTCGGCGGGCCGCGTGACGGCTCCGGCAAGGACGCCACCTACGCGCAGAAGGTCGCGGACGCGATCGTCAAGGACGGCGGCAAGGCGATCGCCAACGGTTCGGACATCTCCTCGATGGCCGGCGGCGAAGCGCTGTTCAATGACGCGATCAAGGCGTTCGGCAAGGTCGATATTCTGATCAACAATGCCGGCATCCTGCGTGACGGCACCTTCGCCAAGATGTCCGAGGATCAGTGGGACTCGGTGGTGCGCGTGCATTTGAAAGGCACCTTCTGCGTGACGCTGCCGGTGTTCAAGTTCATGAAGGACAATGGCGGCGGCGTGATCGTCAACACCTCGTCGACCTCCGGCCTGATCGGCAATTTCGGCCAGACCAATTACGGCGCGGCGAAGGCCGGCATCGCCGGCTTCACCCGCGTGCTGTCGATCGAGGGCCGCAAATACAACATTCGCGTGTGGTCGATGTCGCCGGGCGCGCTGACCCGCATGACCGAGGACCTTCAGGCCCGGCGCGGCGACAGCTACAAGCCGGCGGGTCCGGAGATGGTCGCGCCCGCGATGCTGTATATGTGCAGCGACCTGTCTGGCGATCAGACCAACAAGATCCTCGGCGTGTCGGGGCAGGCGGGTGTTCGCGAACTCAAGATCTTCCAGGCCGAGGGCTGGAAGCCGGAGGGGCCTTACACGGCGCAGGACGTGGCCAAGCATGCCGACAAGATTTTCTTCAAGGAAGGCGCGAAGGTCAGCTGACGCCGGCATCGGATTCAGAGTTGCGCAATGGCCGGGCTTGTCCCGGCCATTGTCGTTTTCGGGAGGGCCGAGCGATCGTGGCGAGTGACGGTCGGGCCGATGCTCTGTATAGTTGCAGGCAATTTCGCCTCTTGCCGCAGGACTGATGATGCACCTGACCCCTGACGCCGCCGGCACCTTCGCGATCGCACCGACCCCGTTTCACGACGATGGCCGCATCGACACCGCCTCGATCGACCGGCTGACGGATTTTTATCGCGACGCCGGCTGCAACGGCATCACGGTGCTCGGCATTCTGGGCGAAGCGCCGAAGCTGGACGGACAGGAGGCGGTCGATGTCGCGACGCGCTTCATCCGCCGTGCGAAGGAGATGCAGATCATCGTCGGCGTCTCCGCGCCGGGCTTCGCGGCGATGCGTTCGCTTGCCCGCAGCGTGATGGAGGCCGGCGCCGCCGGCGTGATGATCGCGCCGCCGCCGCATCTGCGAACGGACGATCAGATCACGACCTATTTCAAGCAGGCGGTCGAGGCGATCGGCTCCGACATTCCGTGGGTGTTGCAGGATTATCCGCTGACGCTGAGCGTCGTCATGACGCCGCAGGTGATCCGCAAGATCGTCACCGACAATCCGTCCTGCGTGATGCTGAAACATGAGGACTGGCCGGGGCTGGAGAAGATCACGGCGCTGCGCGGTTTCCAGAAGGACGGCTCGCTGCGGCCGCTGTCGATCCTCACCGGCAACGGCGGCATGTTCCTCGACTTCGAGATGGATCGTGGCGCGGACGGCGCGATGACCGGCTACGCCTTCCCGGACATGCTGGTCGATGTCGTACGGCTCTCGAAGGCGGGCCAGCGCGATGCCGCGCACGATCTGTTCGATGCGCATCTGCCGCTGATCCGCTACGAGCAGCAGCAGGGCGTCGGCCTGGCCGTCCGCAAATATGTGATGAAGCGGCGCGGCATGATCGCCAGCGACGCGCAGCGCAAGCCCGGTTCGGCGCTGACCGCGACGGCGCGCGAAGAGGTCGACTATCTGCTGGCGCGGCTGGCTCTGCGCGACAAGCGCGCCGACCTCGCCGCGCGTGTTGCTGCGGAGTAGGAACGCCATGAGCACCGAGTCGATTTTCCGGCCTGCCTCGACCATGCTGCTGCTGCGCGACGGCAGCGCCGGCATGGAAGTGTTCATGGTGGTGCGCCACCACCAGATCGATTTCGCATCCGGCGCGCTGGTGTTTCCGGGCGGAAGCATCGATCCGACGATCATATCGTCGCGCAGAGCGTGGCACTCACGCGTGGCTTTAGCGGACCTGACGCGACGGCGCTGTCATTCCGCATCGGCGCGGTGCGCGAGACGTTCGAGGAGTGCGGGATCCTGCTCGCGCGAACGGAAGGCGCGGCCGAACTGGTGCCGGCGGCGCGTGCGGACGACATCATCAGCGAGCATCGCGTTGCTCTGTGCGAGGGAAAGCGAAGCTTCTCCGACATCCTGCGCGCCGAGCGTCTGGTGCCGGCGCTCGATCTGTTGGTGCCGTTCGCGCACTGGATCACGCCGGTCGGCCTGCCGAAACGGTTCGATACGCATTTCTATGTCGCGGTCGCGCCCGCCGATCAGCTCGGGATGCATGACGGATCGGAGTCGGTGGATTCGGTGTGGGTCAATCCCAATGCCGCGGTGGAGGGCGCGAAGACCGGACGCTTCAAGCTCGTGTTTCCGACCGAGCGAAACCTGGTCAAGCTCGGCAAGCAGAACTCGGCCGCTGCCGTCATCGCCGCCGCGCGAAGCGAGCCGGTCGTGACGGTGCTGCCGGAAATCATCCGCGGCGAGAAAAGCCGTCAGCTCCGCATCCCTGCGGAGGCCGGC
Organism: Xanthobacteraceae bacterium; assembly: GCA_041397365.1. Lineage (GTDB taxonomy): Bacteria > Pseudomonadota > Alphaproteobacteria > Rhizobiales > Xanthobacteraceae > P52-10. Next base: position 232,527 of record JAWKWT010000008.1, on the reverse strand, counting down.
TATGACGGAACGCTGTTCGAGATGGGCCACAGCGTGTAGGCGTCGCCAAGCGCCGCCTCCACAGATTTCCGGTTAGCCTCTCGATCTGCCGCCTCCGTTTAAAGCCCGACCTCGGCCCGTGTCGCCTCGTTGCTGACTTTCTCGCCGGCGAGATAGCGTCTGAGATTGTCGAGAAACAATTCATCGCCGCGGCCGACCGTTCCCGAACCGTTCGGCGAGGTGTGGGCGCTGACATGCACTTTCGGATGCTCCCACATCCAGCTGTCCGTCGGCAGCGGCTCCTTCTCGAAGACGTCGAGCACCGCGCAGCCAGGCTGGTCGCGGTCCAGGGCGCGCCTCAGCGCGGCGTCCTCGATCAGCGCTCCGCGCCCGATATTGATGAGGATTGCATCCTTCTTCATCGCGCCGAAGAAGGAGTCGTTGGCGAGATGGCGCGTCTCGTCGTTCAGCGAGCAGGCGAGCACGACGACATCGCTTTGCGGCAGGGCGCTCGCGATGTTCGCCAACGTGATGACGGAATCGGCCAGTCCGCGATTGTCGGTGTCGCGCCGCACGACGGTCAGATGGACGCCGTAGGGTTTGATGCGCTTGGCGACCTCATATCCGATCGAGCCGAAGCCGACCATGGTCCAGCGCGTCTCGCTGATCTCGCGATAGGGCGTGCGGACCCACTCTTTCTTCGCCTGCGCCGTGCGCTGCGCCTCGATCGGGACGATCCGGCCAAAAGCGTGGGCGGTGATGTATTCGGCGATCGACACCGCCTGCGCGCTGCTTTTGGACAGGCTGATGCCCTTGGCGATGATCTGCTTGAACGCCGGATTGTCGAGGCCGGCGAGAAACGATTGTACCCATTTCGTCCGGGTGCTCGCGGTCAGCCGCTGAAGCACGACCGGCATATAGCCGTCGCGCATGGCGTCGAGGCTGAGCCAGGCGATATCGGGGTCGACGCTTTCCGCCGGCACGGGCTCGCCGTCGCGTTCGAACTTGCCGTCCGGCGTGATGAGGATCAGTTCGGCATCTTCCGGCGCAATGGCCTTGAGACGAGGCCCGATGCGGGCATGTGCGGTCTTGGCGAGAAGGATTTGCACGGGCGAACTTTCTTGTTGGGGGATGCGCGCGATCGGTCGACGATGTTGCCCGAGAGAACGCAGCCTGCATCGTTCTTGTGACGATCCTAACGCACGCGATGCGCACGCGCCAGCGCGCTCGCCGGTGGGTCAGCGTCCGGTGGTCGGATCGATCGGGATCGGCATGACGTCGGTCGCGCCCCGGTCCGGCGAGTCGTCCTTCCAGCGCACGGAGCCGAACGGGCGTTCGAGCATGCGTCGGATGCGGACCGGCTCCGGCCCTGCATGCAGGTCGATCGCGCGCTGCGAGAGAATGCGTTCGGATTGGGTCGGCCGGCTGCGCTGGCGCAGATAGTCGAGCCATGTCGGGCAATGATAGCGCTCGGTCCACAATTCCGGATCGGCGATGTCGCGGGCGATCGACCAGCCATAACCGCCGGTGCGCTGTCGGGACAATTGCACCTGTTGCATCAGCCCGTAGAACTCGCGCGATCGCTTTGACGTCGATGCGGTATTCGATCTCGATCACGATCGGCCCGCTGCGCGCCGTCATCACTGCAAGATTGACTCCGGATCGGCGAGTGCCTGATCGCGGCGTCGCTCGGATCGTCGACCGCCGGCATCCTCAGCCAGAAGCCGATCAGCGGCGAGGCCAGCATCACGCCGCCGGAGATCAGCAGCGTCTCGCTGACCCCCGCGCCATTGGCGACGTGACCCCCACATCCAGCTGCCGAGCGCCATGCCGCCGGCGATCGATGCCTGAAACGCTGCCAGCGCGACCCGGCTACCCAGCGCGGGGCCGAAAGCTGCACGCCGATGTTGAACAGAGCGATCGCGATCATCCAGACTGCCGGCCACCACCAGCGCGGCGGCGGTGAGCCGTGGCGAGCGGCTGACGGCAGCCACGATGACCGCGAGCCCCATCGCGGAAGGCGCAAAGCCGGATCGCTGTTTCGCCCGACAGTTTCTGCCGGAAGGTTCCGACATTGAGCGCGCCGAGCACCGCGCCGATGCCGAACGCGCCGAGCATGATGCCGTAGAGCCGCGCGCCGCCGCCGAGCAGATCGCGCGTCAGCAGCGGCATCAGCCGACGTGGCGCTGCCGATCATGCCGAACAGCAGCGTGCGGTTCAGCACCGTCCGCAGATTCGGGGAGTGGATGATGAAGCGGACGCCGGACACGATCGCGCGGGTGAGCCGCTCGGGTGGCAGGCGGGCTGGCTCGACGGTCCGCCGCCACAGCAACAGCACCACGATCAGCGGAATATAGAACAGGGCATTGACGACGAAGGCGGCGACCGCGCCGGCCGAGGCGACGTGATCGCGCCGCCGATCGCCGGGCCGAAACTTCGCGCGATGTTGAAGCTGATGCCGTTCAGCGCCACCGCCTGCGGCAGGGTCTCCTGCGGGACCTGTTCATTGACGGAGGCCTGCCAGGCCGGCTGAAACAGCGCCATGCCGGTGCCGATCAGGAAACTGGAGCCGAGCAGCAGCATCGGCGTCAGCAGGCCGACATAGGCGAGCGCCGACAGCGAGGCGGCGGAGGTGAGCGAGATCGACAGGCCGATCAGCGCGACGATGCGGCGGTCGTACATGTCGGCGATCGCACCGGCCGCGATCGAGATCAGCAGCGTCGGCATCAAAGCGGCCGTCAGCATCGAGGGCGACCATGTCGGCCGACGACGTCATCATCGTCATCGACCAGGCCGCGCCCACGCCCTGAATCAGCAGTCCGAGGTTGGAGAAGCCGGCGAACCAGATCCGGCGGAACAGCGTGCCGGAGCGGCGCCATGATGCTGTCCGACGGGGAACTGGATTGGGCGCTTTGATACTGGGTTCGTGCGTGCTGCGGAGGAGGGTGGCCGGCGAGGCCACCGAATCTGGACTGAATCTGGAAGTGACAGGCAGATCGCGCAAGCGCAATATCGGCAAGTGGAATATCCAACTGTGCGAAAGTCCGGGCCACGGAAGTGGTCATGATCGGCGTCATGCGGCCGGAGCAGAAATCAAAAAAGCCGCGTCATCTGTTTGATCCCTCTGGCGTTATTCCCGCGAGCCGGTATGGTGCGGCCGCAACGCGCTCGTAGCTCAGCTGGATAGAGCATCGGATTTCGATTCCGAGGGTCGGGAGTTCGAATCTCTCCGAGCGCGCCATTGATACTACTGCACTAAACCACCTTTCTCGCCTGCCCATTCTGAACGCCTTGTGATGGCTCATTCTGAACGGACGTCGTCGTTCGTTCGCAAGGCGATGCATGCGGGCGAGCGGACGAGGCGGGTTGCGCTCGGCCGGTCCCGGCCGCGACGTGACGCAACCCGCCATTGCGATCTCAGAACGTGACGACGCTGCGGATCGATTTGCCCTGATGCATCAGCTCGAACGCCTTGTTGATGTCGGCGAGCGGCATCACATGCGTAATCATCGGGTCGATCTGGATTTTGCCGTTCATGTACCAGTCGACGATCTTCGGCACGTCCGTGCGGCCGCGCGCGCCGCCGAAGGCAGAGCCTTTCCAGACGCGGCCCGTCACGAGCTGGAACGGGCGGGTGGCGATCTCCGCGCCGGCGGGCGCGACGCCGATGACGATCGATTGGCCCCAGCCGCGATGGCAGGCTTCGAGCGCTTGCCGCATCACCGTGACGTTGCCGGTGCAGTCGAAGGTGTAGTCCGCGCCGCCGATCTGGTCGTCGCCGGACTTCGTCATGTTGACGAGATGCGCGACGAGGTCCTTGCCGGCCTCCGTCGGGTTGACGAAGTGCGTCATGCCGAAGCGTTCGCCCCACGCCTTGCGGTCGTTGTTGAGGTCGACGCCGATAATCATGTCCGCGCCCGCGAGCCGCAGGCCCTGGATCACGTTCAGCCCGATGCCGCCGAGGCCGAACACGATCGCCTTCGCGCCGACCTCGACCTTGGCGGTGTTCAGCACCGCGCCGATGCCGGTCGTCACGCCGCAGCCGATGTAGCAGACCTTCTCGAACGGCGCGTCCTCGCGGATTTTCGCCACCGCTATTTCCGGCAGCACCGTGTAATTCGCGAAGGTCGAGGTGCCCATATAGTGATGGATCGGCACGCCGTCGCAGGAGAAACGCGAGGTGCCGTCCGGCATCAGGCCCTGTCCCTGCGTCGCGCGGATCTTGGTGCAGAGATTGGTCTTGCGCGAGCGGCAGGACGGGCACTCGCGGCATTCCGGCGTGTAGAGCGGGATGACGTGGTCGCCTTTGCGCACGCTGGTTACGCCCGGCCCGACATCGACGACGACGCCCGCGCCCTCATGCCCGAGAATGGCGGGAAAAATGCCTTCCGGGTCCGCGCCGGAGAGGGTGAATTCATCCGTATGGCAGACGCCGGTGGCCTTGATCTCGACCAGCACCTCGCCTTCCTTCGGCCCCTCCAGCTTGACGGTGGCGATTTCGAGCGGCTTTCCCGCCTGAAAGGCGACGGCGGCGCGGACATCCATTCCAACTTCTCCAAATTTGAGCATGATCTTGTCCGAAAACCGGTTCCCACTTTTCGGGATCATGCTTTAACCATCGGCCTCGCGGGGCCGACCAATTACCGATTGCCTCACATCATAGGTTCGGGCAAGCACGGCCGCAAATGCCGGGTCAATCAGACAGTTTCGCCGCGCGCGCCGCGCCGGCATTGTTCGTTCTGCTGTGGAGCACCGGCTTCATCGGCACCAAATACGCGCTCACCGGCGCGGAGCCGCTGACCATGCAGACGCTGCGGATGACGCTGGTCGTCGTCCTGCTCGGCGGCTTTGCGTGGCTGGTCCGGCCGGCATGGCCGGACCGCGCAGGCGTGATGCACAGCATCGTCGCCTCGATCTTGGTGCATGGATTTTATCTGGGCGGTACGGCGGTCGCGATCGCGCATTCCGTTCCGGCCGGACTGTCGGCGCTGATCCCCGGCCTGCAACCCGTGCTCACATCGACGCTGGCCAACCGCTTTCTCGGCGAGAAGGTGACGCCGCTTCAGTGGCTCGGCCTGCTGCTTGGCCTCGGCGGCGTTCTGCTGGTGCTGCACAACCGGAATTTCGAGGGCCAGTCCCTGATCGGCTGGGCCGCCTCCGGCGTGTCGCTGGTCAGCATCACCGTCGGCACGCTCTACCAGAAGCGGTTTTGCAGCCACATCGACTGGCGCGCGGGCAATCTGATCCAGTTCATCGCAGTCGCGATCTTCTTCGGGATCGGTGCCCTCATGTTCGAGAGCAGGGTGGTCCACTGGACCCCGACCTTCGTGCTGGCGACCGCGTGGCTCGCCATCGTGCTGTCGGTCGGATCGATCGGCCTGTTGTACTGGCTGATCCGCCGTTCGGCCGCGACGCAGGTGGCGAGCCTGTTCTATCTGGTGCCGGGCGTCACGGCGCTGATGGCCTACGCGCTGTTCGACGAGCGGCTCGACCCGCTATCGATCGCCGGCATGGCCGTCTGCGCGGCGGGCGTGCTGCTCGTCAACCGGCGGCCAAGGGCGGCCTAGGCTCTCGTCCGCGCATAGGACGCCAGCGCGCGCTCGCGCGCCTTTTTGTGATCGACGATCGGCTCCGGATAATTCGTACCGAGCACGACCCCGGCTGCCGAAAGTTCGAGCGGCGAGGCGGTCCAGGGCTTGTGGATGAGATTGTTCGGCAGACGTTCAAGCTCGAGCACCCATTGCCGCACATAATCGCCGTTCGGATCGAACTTCTCGCCCTGAAGGATCGGGTTGAAAATCCGGAAATAGGGCGCGGCGTCCGCTCCCGATCCCGCGACCCACTGCCAGTTGGCGGGATTGCTGCCCGGATCAGCATCGACCAGCGTGTCCCAGAACCATTCCTCGCCGGCCCGCCAGTCGATCAGCAGGTGCTTCACCAGAAACGATGCCACGATCATCCGCACGCGATTGTGCATGATGCCGGTGCGCCAGAGTTCGCGCATGCCCGCATCGACGATCGGGTAGCCGGTTTGTCCTCTTTGCCACGCGCGCAGAGCCTTCGCATCCTTCTTCCAGGGAAATGCATCGAAGGACGATTGCAGGTTCCTCCGATGGATGTCCGGATAATCGGACAGCAAATGCCGGCAGAATTCGCGCCAGCCGAGTTCGCTGAGGAATTTCTCGATGTCGCTCGCAAGTGACGGAGTTTTTGCGGCGGCGAAACGGGCAGCATACCAAACCTGCCGCGGGCTGAGTTCGCCAAACCGCAGATGCGGCGAAAGATGCGATGTCGCCAGGCGATCCGGCCGGTCGCGCGCCGTTGCGTAGCCGGCGGCGCGGTCGTCGAGGAACTCCTTCAGGCGGGAATAAGCGCCGGCTTCTCCCGGTCGCCACATCTGCCGGAAGCCTTCAGCCCAGTTCGGCCGGGTCGGTTCCAGACACCAGTCATCGAGCGAGTCGGAGATGATGCTCGGCCCTTTTGTCAGCCGTTTCGGCGCGGGCAGGGGTTTTTGCGGATCGCCGAGGTTCTGAACCCGTCTCCAGAATGGCGTAAACACGCGCAGGCCGCTGCCGCTCGATCCGCGGATTTGCGCGGGCGCAGCGAGCAGGTCGCCATGCGTCTCGCTTGCCGCGACGCCGATGGCGGCAAGAGCCTTGGTGAGCCGCTGGCCAAGCGCGCGGCCTTCCTTGGTATCGATCCTGTTCCAGTAGACGTGCGAGGCGCCGATGGATTTCGTCAGATCGACGATGACGTTCTGGCTGTCGCCGCGCCGAAGCGTCAGGCTTCCGCCTGCCTTGCGCAGGTCGCCGTCGAGGTTGCGCAAAGATTGCGAGAGCCACCAGCGCGATGCGCTGCCGAGCGGGCGAGGCCCGACATTGTCGTCGAGTACGTAGAGCGCCACGAGCGGCATGCCGGATGAGGTGGCGGCGGTGAGCGCCGGATGGTCGGACAGCCGAAGGTCTTCGCGAAACCAGACGATAACAGGGGCAGGGGGCATGCGACGCTCCGACGACCGCCGCAGTATGGAGACCCCCACCGTTCTGTCTACCGCCCAGCGAGAGGCAAACTCAGATGGGCTGCGGCACGATTCGGATATACGGCTTCGGCGACTTCCACCCCTGCGGATAGATCGTCTTGGCCTCGTCGTCGCTGACGGAGCCGGCGATGATGACCTCGTCGCCCTGTTTCCAGTCCGCAGGTGTCGCCACGCGATGCTTGGCCGTCAGTTGCAGCGAGTCGATCACGCGCAGGATCTCGCTGAAATTTCTGCCCGTCGTCATCGGATAGGCGAGGGCGAGTTTCACCTTCTTGTCGGGACCGATCACGAACACCGTGCGCACGGTGGCGTTGTCGGCGGCGGTGCGTGCGCCGACGTCGCCCTCCGTCGAGGCCGGCAGCATGTTGTACAGTTTCGAGACGTTGTAGTCGGTGTCGCCGATCATCGGATAGTTCGGGGCGACCCCTTGCGTCTCCTTGATGTCGTCGGACCAGTGCGCATGCCGTTCGACCGGATCGACGCTGAGGCCGATCAGCTTGACGTTGCGCCGGTCGAATTCCGGCTTCAGCCGCGCCAGCGTCCCAAGCTCGGTGGTGCAGACCGGGGTGAAATCCTTCGGGTGCGAAAACAAAAGCGCCCATTTGTCGCCGATCCAGTCATGAAACCTGATTCGGCCCTCCGTCGTCTCGGCTTCGAAATCGGGAGCGGTCGCATTGAGCTGAAGGGTCATTTCGCTGGTCCTTGGAAATGGAAAATACCCTGTCGATATAGCGGCTTATGAATGGAAGGAAATGCGCCGGACGAAGTTCAGAAGTTTGTTTCAATGACGGCTTTTGCGGCAGGCAAAAGATTCTTCTCCAGCGCACATTCGCAGAATGCGAATTGTTAATGCCGCGTTAGCAATTTGCCGCGAATTTGCCGGCTCCCGGTCAAACGGAGGCCCGCTCATGCTGCGATGCCTCTGAACGAATGTGATGCGGGTCACGACCAATCGAAAACAAGATCGCTAGAACCGCTGCACATCCGGGCGGCGTTTCACCGTTTGTTCAGCCTGACCCGGCATACTGGAAAAAAGACGAGAGTGTTTGACATGTTGACCGCAACTGTTCGTCCGACCGGCATTCTGGCCGAGCTGATCGCCTCCATCGAATCGTCTCCGATCGCAACCGGCGCGCAGGCCGCGCAGGCGCTGGCGATCGTTCGCGACGGCGTCATCACCGGCGAGGGGCCGACGACGCAGGGGCGGGTCCACTTCTCCCGCTCGCTCGACGCCTATGACGCCGAATGGTGCGCGCGTATTCTGTCCGCCCGGACGCTGAACGAAACCGCGATCAGCCGCGAGGAAGCGCAGGCGCTGTTCCAGATCGACGAGGCGGCCGCCGAGCGCAGCGATGACGGCCGGTTCGACGATCTGTTCGCCAAGGCGATCCTGCATCACGCGGCGTCGGCCTCCGGCCTGCCGGTGCCGGCCCGCGATGTCGCGCTGGCGCAGGCCACCGCCATCGAGAGCTGGGCGCCGGCCCGTTCCAGCGACGTCAATGTCGAGGTTCTGGAGTGGATCGCGGCGCAGATGCGCGGCAAGCGCCGCACAAGCCGGACGTTGATGGGCATCGTCGCGGTGCTGTTCGGCGCGGCTGCGCCGCTGGCGCAGTCGCTGCCTCAGGCCATCGATCTGGCTTTGTAAGAATTTTGCGGTTTTGCACCGCGGCAAAAGCGGCCGTGGCCGGTCCCGCCTGCCCGCCGATGATTGACTTTTTTCGGGCAACCCGCGAAGTCTGGAGACCTTGTCTCCAGCGAACCGGGCCTGCATGTTCAAGCGCATACTGATTGCAAATCGCGGTGAAATCGCCTGCCGTGTCATCAAGACGGCGCGGCGAATGGGTATCGAGACCGTCGCGGTCTATTCGGAGGCCGACAAGGACGCGCTGCATGTGGAGATGGCCGACGAGGCGGTGTTCATCGGCCCGCCGCCGGCCGCCGAATCCTATCTGCTGATCGACAGGATCGTCGAGGCATGCAAGCGCACGGGCGCCGAGGCCGTGCATCCGGGCTACGGCTTCCTGTCCGAGCGCGAGGCGTTCCCGAAGGCGCTGAGCGCGGCCGGCCTCGTCTTCATCGGGCCGAACGCCGGCGCGATCGCGGCGATGGGCGACAAGATCGAATCGAAGAAGGCCGCGGCCAAGGCGGGCGTCTCGACCGTGCCCGGCCATCTCGGCGTGATCGAGGACGACGCCCGCGCCGTCGAGATCGCCGACGGCATCGGCTATCCGGTGATGATCAAGGCGTCGGCGGGTGGCGGCGGCAAGGGCATGCGCATCGCGCACAGCGCCGCCGAAGTCGCCGAAGGTTTCAAGCTGGCGCGGGCGGAGGCGAAATCGTCGTTCGGCGACGACCGCGTGTTCATCGAGAAATTCATCGTCGATCCGCGCCACATCGAAATTCAGGTGCTCGGCGACAAGCACGGCAACGTCATCTATCTCGGCGAGCGCGAATGCTCGATCCAGCGCCGCAACCAGAAGGTGATCGAGGAGGCGCCGTCGCCGCTGCTGGACGAGGCGACGCGGCGCAAGATGGGCGAGCAGGCCGTCGCGCTGGCCAAGGCCGTGAACTACGATTCCGCCGGCACCGTCGAATTCGTCGCGGGCCAGGACAAGAGCTTCTATTTCCTGGAGATGAACACCCGCCTTCAGGTCGAGCATCCGGTGACCGAACTCGTCACCGGCGTCGATCTGGTGGAGCAGATGATCCGCGTCGCCGCCGGCGAGAAACTCTCCATCGCGCAGAAGGACGTGACGCTGACCGGCTGGGCGGTGGAGTCGCGCGTCTATGCCGAGGACCCGTACCGCAATTTTCTGCCCTCGATCGGCCGGCTGGTGAAGTATCGCCCACCGCTGGAGGGCACCTCCGAGCGGGTCACGGTGCGCAACGACACCGGCGTTCAGGAAGGCGGCGAGATTTCCATTTTCTACGATCCGATGATCGCCAAGCTGGTGACGCACGCGCCGTCGCGCGTCGCCGCGATCGAAGCGCAGTCGCGCGCGCTCGATGCGTTCTACATCGACGGCATCCGCCACAACGTGCCGTTTCTGTCGGCGGTGATGCAGCATCCGCGCTGGAAGGAAGGGCGGCTATCGACCGGCTTTATCGCCGAGGAATTTCCGGACGGGTTTGCGCCCCGCGCGCCGGAGGGCGAGATCGCGCGGCGGATCGCTGCCGTGGCCGCTTCCATCGATCATGTGATCGGCGAGCGCAAGCGTCGCATCTCCGGGCAAATGAACGGCCGCGCCGTGATGCGTGAGACGCGCCGCGCGGTGTGGCTGGACCGTCAGGAGGTGCTGCTCGATGTCGCGCGCGAGGGCGAGGGCATCGCCGTCCGCTTCGTCGAGGCCAATGGCGAAGCGGGCCAGCCGCATGTGCTGATGTCGCCGTGGAAGCCGGGCGATGCGGTGTGGCAGGGCGTCGCCGGCGGGCATCCGCTGGCGGTGCAGGTGCGCGCCATTCCGAACGGTTTCAAGCTGGCGCATCAGGGTGTCGAGGTCGCGGCTTACGTCTATACCGAATTCGAGGCGCGGGCGGCGCGGCTGATGCCACTCGAAATCAAGACCGACAGCGGCAAGAAGCTTTTGTGCCCGATGCCGGGGCTCGTGATCTCCATCGACGTCGCCGAGGGGCAGGACGTCAAGGCCGGCGAAACGCTGGCGGTGGTCGAGGCGATGAAGATGCAGAACGTGCTGCGGGCCGAACGCGACGGCGTCATCAAGGCGATCCACGCCAAGCCCGGCGCGACGCTCGCCGTCGATGCCACCATCCTCGAATTCGCGTGAGACGCAGCGCATGACCTGGAGCAAACAGCGCGCGGTGATGCAATCGGTCCTGCGCGGCGATATTTGCGTTCGGCCGGGCTCGGTCTATGACGCCGTGTCCGCGCGGATCGCGGAAGACCTCGGCTTCGAACTCGGCATGCTCGGCGGCTCGACCGCCTCGCTGACGGTGCTGGGCGATCCCGATCTGATCCTGATTTCGCTGTCGGAGCTGGCCGAGACGGTGCGGCGTATCACGCGCGCCGGCACCTTGCCGCTGATGGTCGATGCCGATCATGGCTTTGGCAACGCGCTCAGCGTGCGGCGGACCGTGCAGGAATTGGAAAATGCCGGCGCGGCTGGACTGTCGATCGAGGACACGCTGCTGCCGCAGGCGTTCGGGCAGGCGAAGACGCAACTGATCTCGCTGGAGGAAGGCGTCGGCAAGATGAAGGCGGCGGTTGAGGGGCGGACCGATCGCGCGCTGGCGATTTTCGCGCGCACCGGCGCTCCGTCTGTCACCAATACGGACGATGCCATCGCCCGCGCGAAAGCTTATGAGACGACCGGCGTGGATGCGCTGTTCTTCACCGGCATCAAGAACCGGGCCGAACTGTCGGCGATCGCCGCTGCGACGACGCTGCCGATCATGCTCGGCACCGCGGAAGGCGAGCTTGACGATGCGGCCTTCCTCGCCGCCAACCGGGTGAAGATCGCAACGCAAGGACATCTGCCGTTTGCGGCGGCGGCACGGGCGGTGCATGAGACGCTGAAGGCGCTGCGGGACGGTGTTGCGCCGAAGGACGTGAAGGGCGTGCCGCCGGCCGATTTCGTCAATCGGTACATGCGCAACGCCGACACCCAGCGCCGCACGGCCGATTTCCTCGGGATCAGGAAATAGGCGGCTTCAGAATTAGAGATGCTCTTTTCGTCATGGCCGGGCTTGTCCCGGCCATCCACGTCTTTCTTGCCGAAAGACCAAAGACGTGGATGCCAGGCATAACGCCGGGCACGAGGGGCTGCTGATGTCGTCTCAAGCAAACCGTCAAAAACGGATCCTATCAAAACACCTCATCAAACGCGCGCGTCAGCGCGACGTCGAGGTCATGCATCGTCACCGGCAGGCCGAGATCGACGAGACTCGTCACGCCAAAGCGCGGATCGCTGACGCCGCAGGGGACGATGCCGTCGAAATGCGACAGCTCCGGCTCTAGATTGATCGCGATGCCATGCAGCGACACCCAGCGCTTCAGCCGCACGCCGATGGCGGCGATCTTGTCCTCGTAGCCGTCGCCCTTGTCGGGCCGCGCCACCCAGACGCCGACGCGATCCTCGCGCCGCAGCCCGCGCACGTTGAAGGCGTCGAGCGTGCGGATGATCCATTCCTCCAGCGCCGCGACATAGGCGCGGACGTCCTGCCGCCGTTGCTTCAGATCCAGCATCGCATAGGCCACGCGCTGGCCGGGGCCGTGATAGGTGAGCTGCCCGCCCCGTCCCGTCTGAAACACCGGAAAACGCGGGCCGCGCAGGTCGGCCTCGCGCGCGCTGGTGCCGGCGGTGTAGAGCGGCGGATGCTCCAGCAGCCAGACGAGTTCGCCGGCCACGCCTTCGGCGATCGCGGCCGCCCGTTCGTCCATGGCGGCGACGGCCGCCTCATAGGAGACGGGCGCGTCAGCGATGCGCCATTCCGGCGGCGGGCCGCCGTCGCGTCGGGCCAGCGTCAGATCGAGGGTGTCGCGGGTGTTAACCATTGGTTCACCATACCGTGGTGACCTCGCTTCAGCATTCATTTTGAGTCTCGCAGCATGCTGCGGCCTGAAAGTTCCTGGGAGTTGGCGTGTCGACGCTCGACAAGATTTCCGTCGATCTGATGGTGGTGCTGGGCACCACCTCGATGCCGGTGCATCAGGTTCTGCGGCTCAGCCGCGGCGCGATCATCGAACTCGACACCACCGAACAGGATGAGGTGAAGGTTCTCGCCAACAACCTGCCGATCGCCAGCGGCTCGGTGGTCGTGAACCGCAACCGGATCGGGGTCGAAGTCAAGCGCATGCTGCCGCGCCAGACCGGCCAGCGATAGTTCGTATCCGGCTCTTGTCCCCCCAATGCCGATTTGTTACATGGGCCGCGTTGCTCGGGCACCGGTCCCTTTCTTGATTTGGTGCCTTCCCATGCGGCCGTGGCGGAATTGGTAGACGCGCTAGCTTGAGGTGCTAGTGGGGCAACTCGTGGAGGTTCGAGTCCTCTCGGCCGCACCAATTCAAAACTCAAACTGAATCAAGGGCTTGGGTCGGTTGCTGGACGCGGGCCCATGCCGCCTGGAATTCGCGCCGGACGGCTCGCGATGTCGTCTGCCGCCGAAGACTGCATCGGAGCGTTAATGCCGTCCTTCTCGACAGGGCGCCGGCACAGGCCGAAATCGGCCGAATCGTATTCCGGCGCGGATGGCTCTCAGTCCAGTGGCAGCGCCATCATGCGGGCGTCCTCGCCATAACTGCCGCCGCCGTCCGCAGCCTGCACGCTGTCCTCGACGACAAAACCCAAATGCTCCCAGAACGGCACCGATCCGTTGACCGCCATCAGGCGGGCGCTGGAAAAGCCGGCTCCGCGCGCGTGTTTCAGCATAGAATTGACAATCGTCCGGGCTGCGCCCGTGCCGCGTCCGGCAGGGAGCAGCGCGAGATCGTGCAGATAGAACGTGTCGGCGCTTGGCGGAAGACGATGCAGCAGGCTGTTCAGGGCAGGCGGCGCGCCCGAATGCCAAGGGTGGCTGACGAGATAGCCGCATGCGGTGTCGTTACCATGCAGCAGATGCGTTCCCGCAGGGTAGAGCCGCTGCCGCTCCGCAAACACGGCGATGTCTTCCGGAAAGTTCGGATGCACCCGAGCGGCAATTTCCATGACCGCCGGCAGGTCTTCCGGATGCATCGGCCGCCAGACAGGAGAATGGATCATCGCAAAATCTTATGGTGTGCGTATCGGTTTTTGAAGCCCGCGATCGGCGCTTCGCAGCGGTGGCCGCACGCCCGTGCAGGCGACCGGCACCCATGAGATCGGCACATCGCAAATCAAGGTGAAACGAAACCTGCGGCGGACTTTTGGGTTGCCATCCGACGCGGCGATTGGCTAAGGCCAGCGGGCAATCCGTTTTCAGGACACGTTGGCATGGCCGGCAATCAGGATCAGGCTGACGTGGCGGCCCTGAGCGAGGGCGAGGCTTTTCTGGCGCGCGTGCCGATGCGGGACGACGAGGGGGCAGTCCGCGAAGCCTTCGTCGTGGAAATCACCCGATGCGTCGAGGCCGCCGAGGCGCCGCTTCTGCGCGCGGTGGTGACGGAACTGCACGAGGCCGATCTCGGCGATCTGATCGAGGCGCTCGATCCGGACATCCGCCTGCGGCTGATCGAACTGGCGGGCCGCGATTTCGACTTCGCCGCGCTGAACGAAGTGGACGAGAGCGTCCGCGAGGAAATCCTTGAGGAACTGTCGCCCGAGACCGTGGCCGAAGGCTTGCGGGAACTCGAATCGGACGACGCGGTCGAACTGATCGAGGATCTGCCGGAGGAAAGCCAGGAAGAAATCCTGGACATGCTGCCGGCGTCCGAGCGCGCGCCGATCGTGCAGGGGCTGCTGTATCCGGAAAATTCCGCCGGCCGGCGCATGCAGACGGACTTCATCGCAGTGCCGCCGGACTGGAGCGTCGGCCAGACGATCGACTACATGCGCGACACGCCCGATCTGCCGGATCGCTTTTACGAAATCTATGCGGTTGACGGAGAGCAGCGGCTGCGCGGCGCGATCCCGCTCGACCGGATGATGCGCTCGCGCCGGCCGGTGCCGATCGCCGAGCTGATGGAGGAGGAGCGCCGCCGCGTGCGCGCCACCGACGATCAGGAGGAGGTCGCGCGGCTGTTCGGCAAGTACAATCTCGTCGCGGCCCCCGTCGTCGATCAGGACGAAAAGCTTGTCGGCGTCATCACCATCGACGACGTGGTCGACGTCATCGAGGAGGAGGCGGAGGAGGACATCAAGGCGCTCGGCGGCGTGAACACCGACGAAGAACTGTCCGACACGGTGTGGACCATCGCCAAGGGCCGCTTTCCGTGGCTGTTCGTGAACATGCTGACGGCCTGCCTTTCGGCCTTCGTCATCAGCAGGTTCGCGCACTCGCTTGAGAAAATGGTGGCGCTCGCCGTGCTGATGCCGGTGGTCGCCAGCATGGGCGGCAATGCGGGCACACAAACCATGACGGTCGCGGTGCGCGCGCTCGCAACGCGCGAACTCGGCCGCGCCAACAGCATTCGCGTTCTTCGGCGCGAATTGCTCGTCGGCGCGCTGAACGGTCTCGGCTTCGCCATCATCCTCGGCACGATCGCCGCCATCGCTTTCAATATCGTGCAGCTCGGTCCTGTGATCGGACTGGCGCTCATCACGGTGCTGGTGAGCGCGGCGTTCGGCGGCCTCGTGATTCCGCTGTTGCTCGACCGGATGGGGGCCGATCCGGCGGTGTCATCAGGGCCGTTCGTGACGACCGTCACCGATGTCGTCGGCTTCCTCTCGTTCCTCAGCATCGCCACGCTGTGGTTCGGGCTCTGATTTTTTGCACTTAAGCTTCGCTTAACCATACCCGCTCCACCATTTGTTCATTCGGCTGGAGACGTCGACATGAAGCTGATCGAGGCGAACGGCTTTCGCATTCCGGCGATCGGGCTCGGCACATGGGAATTGCGCGGGCGGACTTGCGCGCGCATCGTCGAGCAGGCGCTGCGGCTCGGCTATCGCCACATCGACACCGCGCAGATGTATGAGAACGAACGCGAGGTCGGCGAGGGGCTGCGCGCCTCCGGCGTGCCGCGCGACGAAATATTCGTGACGACCAAGGTCTGGCCGACGCATTTCGCCCCGCACGATCTGATCCGCTCTGCGAAGGAGAGCCTGGTAAAGCTGCGCATGAGCGAGGTCGATCTCTTGCTGCTGCACTGGCCGAGCGACCGCGTGCCGCTTGTCGAGACGCTGGGCGCGCTGGCGCAGGTCAAGCAGGCGGGAATGGCGCGGCATATCGGTGTCTCGAATTTCGATGCCGCTCTGGTGACGGAGGCGGTTTCGCTCTGTGCCGAGCCGTTGTCCTGTAACCAGATGCACCTCAACCCGTATCTCGATCAATCGGCGACGCTGGCCGCCTGCCGCAAATTCGGCCTCGTGCCGGTGGCCTACACGCCGATCGCCAAGGGGCGCGTGGCGGATGATGCGGAGCTTCTGCGGATCGCGCGGGCCTATGGCCGAACGGCGGCGCAGGTGTCGTTGCGCTGGCTGGTGCAGCAGGATATTTCGGCGATCCCGCGCACTTCGAAGATCGAGCGGCTACAGGAAAATCTCGACATCGATTTTCACCTGAGCGATGCGGACATGGCGGCGATCTCGGCCATCGCGGGACGGGGAGCCGGCGGCTGATCGGTGCGGCTGTTCCCAGCACTATCCCCACGAGTTGCGAATGTTCTTTCTGGCCTCGAAAATTCTCGGCTTTCTCTCCGTTCCGTCGAACCTGCTCATCGTCGCGGCGCTTGCTGGCGTTTGTCTGCTGCTGACGCGCTGGCAGCGTCTGGCGCGCGGGCTGCTCGTCGCCAGCGTGCTGCTGTTCGCGATTGTCGGCTTCTCGCCGCTCTCCAACGTGCTGCTGCTGACGTTGACCGAACGGTTTCCGGCCTGGCAGGAGGGACGGGGCGCGCCCTACGGCGTCATCGTTCTGGGTGGCGCGATCGATTCCGAAGTGTCGGCGGTGCGCTCGGCGGTCGAACTGGATTCGTCCGCCGAGCGGGTGCTGGCGATGCTCGACCTCGCGCGGAAATATCCGCAGGCCAGGATCGTCTTTTCGGGCGGCAGCGGCAATCTGCTGATGAATTCCGAAGCCGAAGCGCCATGGGCGCGATCGGTGCTGGCCGCCTTCGGCCTGACCGGCGAGCGGTTCCTGTTCGAGGAAACCTCGCGCACGACCTATGAGAACGCCGTGAACACGCGCGAGCTCGTAAAACCCGTCGCCGGCCAGCGCTGGCTGCTCGTCACCTCAGCCTTTCACATGCCGCGATCGATCGGCGCGTTCCGTGCGGCCGGATTCGATGTCGAAGCCTATCCGGTCGATTGGCGCACGCGCGGATGGCAGGACGCCGCATTGCCGTTTCGCCGCCTGAGCGGCGGCCTTGCGCGTGCCGATGTCGCGATCCACGAATGGAGTGGCCTCTTGGTCTATTGGCTGACCGGACGCAGCAGCGAATTGCTGCCGAAACCCCGAGCATGATCCCGAAAAGTGGGAACCGGTTTTCGGATCAGATCATGCTCGCAGCTTAAACCCCGCGCTCAGTCCTGACGCGGCAGGCCAAGGCGATAGACGCCGCGGAAATCGTTCGGATCGACCGGCTTGCCCTTGCGGTAGATCACCAGCCGTCCGTCATTCGCGAGTTTTATCGCCGCGCTCCGGCTCGGCGCGATCAGGTCATGCCAGCCGGCGTCCGGCGAGAGCACCTGCGCGATCTCCGGCGCGCTCAGCGTCTTCCCGGCGGACTTCGCCAGCGTCTCCAGCAAGGCTGACTCAAGCGGCGGGGCAGGTGTGTTGGTCGAATCGTGTGCAAGCATGCGGCTGACTTGCCGGATCGGCCGGGGAAGCGCAAGGCGAGGATCGCTCCGCTTGGCGCGGGCTGCGCACTTCGCGTAAGTTGCCGTACGTTGAGCATGATCCCGAAAGTGGAAACCGGTTTTCGGACAAGATCATGCTCGAACAAATGCAAGAGGCGGTGCGAGATGGCGTTGACGCTGGTGATCGGCAACAAGAACTATTCGTCCTGGTCGATGCGGCCATGGATGATGCTGAAGGCCGCCGGTATTCCGTTCGAGGAAGTACTGATCCCGCTCTATACGGGCGACGCCGACAAGCAGCGCATCCTGAACTACTCGCCGGCCGGGAAGGTGCCGATCCTGATCGACGGCGCGATCCCGGTGTGGGATTCGCTGGCGATCATCGAATATCTGGCGGAGCGCTTTCCGGACAAGGCGATCTGGCCGCGCGAGCCGGCGTCTCGCGCGCACGCGCGCTCCATCTCGGCGGAAATGCATTCCGGCTTCATGCCGCTGCGGAACGAATGTTCGATGAACATCCACCGCAAGCCGGTCAAGAAGCAGCTCTCTGCCGACGCACTCGCCAATGTCGCGCGCATCGGCGAGATATGGACGCAATGCCGGGACAGCCATGCCTCGGCCGGTCCGTTCCTGTTCGGGGCGTTCACCGGGGCGGACGCGATGTATGCGCCGGTGATCCACCGCTTCGCGACCTACGGCGTGGAACTGGGTGGCGCTGCCGCCGACTACATGCGGACGATGCAGGCGTTCGCGCCGTTTTGCGAATGGACCGAGGCCGCCTTGCGGGAAGAGTGGATGATCGAGCGTTTCGAGCAAGAATAGGAGGCTTTCGCGCCCCGTCCGGTTCCTTCCTGGAAGGGTCGAAATGGGATCGTTTCCGGGCCTGCGACAAAATCAACTAAGTTGCTGATATAGTTTATATTTATTGCTTCGTTGGGGCGCTTATAAAAGCTGGCCAAAATGTGTCCCAGCGTGCTACATTCCAACCCTGTTCGGCCGAAAGCGCGCAGTCCGTCAGGTCTGGTTGGCGTTTGGCGTAAGCGTTAAGGAGAAGGCGTTGGTACATAAATACAAGGTTGGGGAAACCGTCTACTTCACCGCAAGCAATGTCTCCCGTCCTGCCGCCGGCGGAACCTATGAGGTGATCCGTCTCCTGCCCACCGAAGGCGACGATTGCCAATACCGCATCAAGAGCACCACCGAAGCGTTCGAGCGCGTTGCGAAGGAAAGCCAGCTCAAGGTCGCCTGATCGCCCTATAATTCCGGTTCCCACCCCATTGATGACGTGTTCGTGATCCAGCCTCGCCGGCGGATGGGCGCGCTGGCCGGGGACGAGCGCCGCACGACTCGTAGGGCAATTGAGGGCTGCGCGAACACGTCGCGGCCGTCGCTTTGCTCTCGATTGTTTGCTTTGGGGGCACTTCGATGAATTGGGGATGGGCTTCGACGCTTGACCAGCTCTGGCACTCGCCCGCGATGCCGATGTGGGCGACGCTGATCGCGGCGGGATTCTTCGCGCTCGTCGTGCTGGTCGTGCTGCTGCGGGCCGACAAGACCATGGCCAATGGCGCGCTGGCGGTCATCGCGCTGCTGGCGATCGGCATCGCCGCCAGTCTCACGGTTCGCGGCGCGGCGCCGACGGCGCGTCCGATGGAACCGATTGCCGAGGCCCGTGTGCCTCCGGCCGCGCGCACTGCCGCCTTGCCTGCGCTCTCATGCCTTGACGGTCTGGCCGGTGAAAGCGTCGAGGCGGCCTGCGAACATGCGGTGTTCGCTTCTCCCGACAGCGCGGCCGCGGCGCTCTCTTACGCCTCCGCGCAGATGTCGCAGGTCGCCGCCGACGCCAGCCATCGCAGCCAGACGCCCGACCAGCAATTGCTGAAACGGACGCTCGAGCGCGACCGCTTCGGTCTGGTGGCGCAGGTGCTGAGCGTGCGCGAGCGCTGCGGTTCGGCGGACTGCGCGTTCTTCCGCCTGCTCTCCGATCCGAGCCGGATCAAGGCCAATATCGGCGACAAGCTCTACGACACGCTGGTCGCGCGCCATTCGCTCGCCTGGAATGCGGCGCAGATGCCGGCGGCCGCCGCGGCTGCGGCCGCCAATGTGCCGACCGGCAAGCCGAACACGGTCGACTATCCGACCTCGGAGTCGATCCCCTCCGTCAGCATCATGACGCCCGAGCCGTCGGCGACGCCTGCGCCGTCAGCCGCGACACCGACCCCGGCACGGCGCCCGCCGGCAGCGGCGGTAAAGAAGCAGCAGCCGTCGCAGCAATCAGCGCCGCAGGCTCCGCGTCCCTCCGCCGGCGCGCCGACGCGGATTGCGCCGCCTCCCAATTCCGGCTCGGTCGGCCGCCAGAGCGTCGCACCCGTGCCGTTCGTTCCTCCACAGCAATGACGCAGCGAAGCGACGACAAGCGCGTCTGCCGCGGCTAGTTTGGCGAGATGGCGCTGCACCTCATCAAACTGGCCGTCGGCTGCGAGTCCGTGAAGGATTTGCAGGGCTACGTGCGCGAACGCATGCGGTTGGCGAAAGAGCAGGGGCTGCCGCGCCGGCATATCCACATCACGCGGATGACGCCGAAGCGCGACGAGGAACTGCTCGACGGCGGCTCGCTCTATTGGGTCATCAAGGGGCAGGTCGCCGCGCGCGAGCGGCTGATCGGCATCGAGCCGTATCGCGACACGGCCGGCATTTCGCGCTGCCGGATCGTCATGGAGCCGAAGGTGATCCCAGTGATGCCGCGGCCGATGCGCGCGTTCCAGGGGTGGCGCTATCTGCCGCCGAACGACGCGCCGCCGGATCTCGGCAAGTCCGGCGCGGGCCTCGTCGAGATGCCCGAACCGATGCGCCGCGAATTGCGGGAGCTGGGGCTGCTCTGAACACGCATTGCGCAGAACGAAGTTCTACCCCCGCATATTGTCGATCAGCCGCGTGCGGCCGATCTTCGCCGCCACCAGAAGACGCACCGGCTGCGCCTTGAATGAGGTGATCGGCGCGAGCGTTTCGGCGTGCCGTGCCTCCAGATAGTCGACGGCGAAGCCGGCATCGGTGATGGCCGCGCGCCCCTCGGCCAGCGCCTTCTCGATCTTGTCGCCCTTGCGCAGCCGTGCGGAGACGTCCTTCATCGTCCGATACAGCACCGGCGCGGCCTGTCGCTCCTCGGCCGACAGGTAGACGTTGCGCGAGGACATCGCCAGTCCGTCCTTCTCACGCACCGTCGGCACGCCGAGCACGCTGACGCGCATGTCGAGGTCCTTCGACATCCGCGTCACGACCTTGAGCTGCTGATAATCCTTCTCGCCGAACATCGCGAAATCCGGCCGGCACTGGTTGAACAGTTTTCCGACGACGGTCGCGACGCCGCCGAAGAAATGCGGTCGGTACGTATCCTCCAGCCCGGCGACCGCCGGACCCTCCAGCGCGATGCGCGAGGCATAGCCGTCCGGATACATCACCTTCGGCGTCGGCGCCCAGACGAGGTGCGCGCCGACGCTCGCCAGCTTGTCGAGGTCGGCTTTCATCGTCCGCGGATAGGAGCCGAAATCCTCATGTGGAGCGAACTGCGTCGGGTTGACGAAGATCGACACCACCACCTTCAGCCTGCGCTTGAGCGCGGTGCGCACCAGCGTCAGGTGACCATCATGCAGCGCGCCCATGGTCGGCACGATGGCGACCCTGGCGTTGCGTTTGCGTAAGCAGCGACGGCGCGGTCGAGCGCGGGCAAGGTGCGGACAACGGGTGGACGGTTGGGCATCGTTAAGGACCTAAAGGCGAGGGAGATACCCCGGAGCGCGGCACTATCTATCAACGAAGACGGTCGCCGCCAACTGTGCCGCATCGCCTTCCTGCCGGATTAACCCTGAACGCCGCGCATCCCGCATTTCGCTTGACCGCGAACAAGGGCGCGGACAATGCCGGCGAAAGGGTCAGGCGTCTATGTTGGTGCAGGCAAAGCCGGTCGCGTCCGGCTCCGCGCATGTGATCGTTCTCGGCAATGAGAAGGGTGGTTCGGGCAAATCCACCACGGCCTTTCACGTCATCATCGCGCTCTTGAAAGCGGGCCAGCGCGTCGCCAGCATCGATCTCGATGCGCGGCAGAAGAGTCCGACGCACTACGTCGACAATCGCGCCGCCTGGGCCGCACGCACCGGCATCGCGCTGGAACTGCCGCATCACATTCATGTCGCGCTCGGCTCCTCGATGCAGGTCGCCGACAACGAGGCGTCCGAGTTCACGCAGTTCTCGCAGGCGATCGCTTCGGTCGAACGGTCGTTCGATTTCGTCGTCGTCGATACGCCCGGCACCGACAATTATCTGATGCGGCTCGCGCATTCGCTGGCGGACACCCTCGTGACGCCGATCAATGACAGTTTCGTCGATTTCGACGTGCCGGCACGGTCGATCCCGCGACCTATTGGGTGACGGGCGAGAGCCGCTTGTTCGGGCGCTGGTGCGAGGCGTTCATCGCCGCCGGACGGCGCATCTGCTGACTGGATCGTGGTGCGCAACCGATTGTCGCAAATCTGGCGACCGCAAATGCAGCTCGTCGTCGAAGGGAGCGGTCTGCCCTCACCGTTTATTTTCGTAACGGGGACGGCTCTTCGCCGAACAGTCGTCTATCGCGAATTGTTTCCGCGCGGGCTGACTGCGCTCGACGATCGAATTGGTCAGTCCTCGGCACGCGGCCGAACATGGCGCATGTCACCGCGCGCGAGGAAGTGCTGAACCTGCTGCGGCACCTGAAGCTTCCGCTCGACGAGCGCGGCCGTCAGCGCGCCGCGGCCCGCGCGGAATGGTTTTCGCAGGCCGACAAGCCGCTCGAGGTTCACGACATCGTCGGCGAGTGAGGGCGGTGCTTGTTGCTGCCGCCTACTCGCTCCACCTTCGCCTTGATGTTGCTCGCCGAGCACTGCTCTCATTCATGCGCCGCACCTGATCCTCGGTCGCGGGCTTCGGTCGCTGCGGATTGCGCACCGTGCGGGTGAAGCGCGTGCCGCCGGCGACGTCCTCGCAATTGTATTGCACGACGATGGGGCCGAGAAACGAGGTGGCGTTGGTCAGGCCGATCCACAGCCGCGGAGCATCGCAGGCGATCACCACCCAGTCGAGATCGACGCGGCCGCTCCGCGTGCTCCAGTGCTCATGGAACGTGTCGCCGAAGCGCATCGGCCGGTCCTCGCAATCGATGTGATGCGAGGAGGGCAGCCATTCCGGCCATGATTTCGGATTGGTGACGTAGTCGAAAATCTTGTCCGCGGGAGCCGCGATGACGATGTCGTTCCTGTGCTCGAATGGAAAGGTGGTCATGGCGTCTCCTCATGCATCCGGTGCGCGGCGCGTTCAGTTCACCCTCACGTCCGCGGCCTTGATGACATCGGCCCAAAGCTTCTTTTCCGCCGCGATGCGGGCGCGAAGCTCCTCCGGCGTCGACGGCGCGGGGTCGATCAGTTGCGCTTTCAGCTTCTCCTTGATCGCGGGATTGCCGAGCGCGTTGCGCACTTCCGCGTTGATCTGCGAGATCACATCCGGCGGCGTGCCGGCCGGCGCGATCAGCGCGTTCCAGGCGTCCGACTCCACATCGATGCCGCTTTCCTTCAGCGTCGGCACGTCCGGCAGGTAAGGTGAGCGCACGGGCGTCGAGACGGCGAGGATTTTCACCTTGCCGTCGGCGAGTTGCGGCGCGACGGCGCTCGCCGGCAGGCACGCGACCTGAACGTCGCCGCGAATGACGGCGGTCATCGCCTGCGGCGAGCCGGCATAGGGCACATGCACCATCTTGCCGCCGGCCTTCAGGCCGATCGCCTCCATCGTCAGTTGCGACAGCGAGCCTGCGCCGATCGAGGCGTAGGTGATCTTGCCGGGGTCCTTGCGCAGCAGCGCGACGAATTCGGCGACCGTGTTGACGCCGAGGGAGGTGGGAACCACCAGCGCGCTCGGCAGCGTCGTCAGCATCGTCACGGGCGCGATGTCTTTCTCCGGATCGTAAGGCAGCTTCGAGAACAGATTGACATTGATCGCCAGCGGCCCGCCGAGCGAAATGCCGATGACGGTGCCGTCGGGCGGGGCCTTCGCCACCACGTCGGTGCCGGTGTTGCCGCCCGCGCCGGGGCGGTTGTCGACGATCACGGTGATGCCCGGATTGCGGCTCTGGATGTCCTCTGCGATCAGCCGGCCGATAATGTCCGGCGTCGAGCCTGCGGCGAACGGAACCACCAGTTTCACCGGCTTCAGCGGCCAGAGTTTCGGCTGCGGCGACTGCGCGAATGCGCCGGTGGCGAATACGGCGACCGCCGCGGCGAGAGCGAACCTGAACCTGACTTTCATGAAATCGACCGTTTCCTTACAAATTCTGCCTGCCCGCCAGTCCGGCGTCCATGCGCGCGAGTGCATTGCACACAAAGCGCCAAACGTGTAACGCGCTCTTGCAGAGCGGCCGGCGCGGACCATATCAGCGCCGCCGGTCCGGTGGGAAGCCTTTGAAGCAAGTGCGGCTTCGAGGCGGGCGTGCGAAAAGCGGGAGGACAGTGTGGGGCTGATCGTCATGATCGCCGGGCTCGCCGTGTTTCTCGGCGTGCATCTTGTGCCGACGCAGCGCGATCTTCGCGCAGCGCTGATCGCGCGTTACGGCGCGAGCGCCTACAAGCTCGGATTCACGCTCGTTTCCTTTGTTGGCCTGGCGCTGATCGTCTGGGGCTTCGCCTGGTATCGCGCCACGGGCTGGATCAATGTCTGGACGCCGCCGGTGTGGACGCGGCATTTGGCGCTGACTCTGATGCTGATCTCGACGATCGCGCTGGTGGCGGCCTATCTGCGCGGCTACATCTGGCGCTTTCTGAAACATCCGATGCTGGTCGCCGTGAAGGTCTGGGCGCTGGCGCATCTCCTGGCGAACGGCGATCTCGGCTCGATCATCCTGTTCGGCTCGTTTCTCGCCTGGGCGGTCTTCGATCGCATTTCCCTGAAGACGCGCGACGATCCGGGCGCTCCGGATATCCCGTTCGGCGGGGTACGCAATGACGTTCTCGCCGTCGTCGTCGGCCTCGTCGTCTATGCGGCGCTGGTCTTCGCGTTCCACCCCGCCGTGATCGGCGTTCCTGTCGTCGGAGTCTAACGTCCATGTCCGTGCAAACCGCCGTCAAGCGCGTGACCGCGCCCGATATCCGCGCCCGCAAGAATGGCGAGCCGATCGTGATGCTGACTTCGTATCACGCGCATACGGCGAGACTGGTCGACCGCTTCTGCGATGTCATTCTCGTCGGCGACTCGCTCGGCAATGTGATGCACGGCTTCGAGACCACCGTGCCGGTGACGCTCGACATGATGATCCTGCAAGGGCACGCGGTGATGCGCGGCTCCCAGCATGCGCTGGTGGTGGTCGATATGCCGTTCGGCTCCTACGAGGCGTCGAAGGAACAGGCGTTCCATTCGGCCGCGCGGGTGATGAAGGAAACCCATTGCGGCGCGATCAAGATGGAGGGCGGAGAGCGGCTGGCCGAGACCATCGCCTTCCTGACGCAGCGGGGCATTCCGGTGATGGGGCACATCGGCCTGACGCCGCAGTCGATCAACGCGCTGGGCTCGTTCCGTTCGCAGGGGCGGGAGGAAGCGGCGGCGCTGGAGAAGGGCGGCAACGAGGCCGGACCGATCCAGAACGATGCGATCGCGGTCGCGCAGGCCGGTGCGTTCTCGATGGTGATCGAGGCCGTGTCCGAGCCGCTGGCGCGCCACATCACCAAGCAGGTGGACATTCCGACCATTGGCATCGGCGCGAGCGCGGCCTGCGACGGACAGGTGCTGGTGCTGGAGGATATGCTCGGCCTGTCGCCCTGGACGCCGAAATTCGTCAAGCGCTACGGCAATCTCGGCCCCGGCATCGAGCAGGCGATCAAGAATTACGCGGCCGACGTGCGCAGCCGCGCCTTTCCGGGGCCCGAGCATGTCTACAACATTCCCAAGCCTAAGGCGGACGCGAAGGGCTGAGGCTCCGCGTTAACGCTGCGAAGCTCGGTGCTTTGCAGGTCAAGGGCTTTGCCTTGCCCTCGCCATACCGCTAGG
This sequence comes from Xanthobacteraceae bacterium, assembly GCA_041397365.1. Classification (GTDB taxonomy): domain Bacteria; phylum Pseudomonadota; class Alphaproteobacteria; order Rhizobiales; family Xanthobacteraceae; genus P52-10. The sequence goes on along the minus strand of JAWKWT010000008.1, from coordinate 207,063 downwards.
GTAACTCGCCCAGCCGTCGGGGGACGGCCGGGGTGCCCTTGATGATGTTCGGGACGGGATGAAAGCCGGTGGCTGATGCGCCGGCATTGGGATGGATTTATCGTAAGTGTCTGAGATATTTGACGAAGTTCAAGAGGAAGTCCGCCGCGAACAGCTCAAGCAGTTGTGGCAGCGCTATTCCTGGCTGATCATCGCGGCGGCGGTTTTGATCGTGGCGGGCGTCGGCGGCTGGCGCGGCTATTTGTATTGGGAGGCCAAGCGCGCGGCGGAAGCCGGGGCGCAGTTCGAGGCTGCGGCCACGCTGGCCGAGCAGAAGAAGTCCGCAGAATCCGAAGCTGCGTTCCTGAAGCTCGCTGCTGACGCGCCTTCCGGCTACCGGATGCTGGCGAAATTCCGTGCTGCCGCCGAACTTGGCACGCGCGACGTTCCGGCTGCCGTAAAACTTTATGACGAGATCGCCGGCGACCGCAGCGTCGGCGCGGCCGAGCAGGACCTCGCCAATCTTCGCGCCGGTGGATTGCTGGTCGACACCGCGCCCTATGTCGAGATGAAGACGCGGCTGGAGCCGTTGACCGGGCCGGACCGGACCTTCCGCCACAGCGCGCGCGAATTGCTCGCGGTGTCGGCCTGGCGCAACAAGGACATGACCGCCGCGCGCCAGTGGATCGAGACGATCAACACCGATGCGCTGACGCCGCAGACGCTGCGCTCGCGCATGGAGGCGCTGCAAGCGCTGCTGCCCGCGGTTGCGAAGGGATAAGCCATGCGTGGGTCTGCCGCCCGACACAGAACGCGGACACTGCCGGCCTTGCTGGCGCTGACGCTGACCGGATTGCTCGGCGGCTGTAGCAGCCTGCCGACGCCGTCATGGGACCCGACCGACCTGATGGACTTCCTCGATACCAAGAAGCCGACGCCCGGCGTGCGCAAGCCGGTGTTCCCGGAAGGCGTGCCCGGTCTGTCGCAAGGCGTGCCGCCTGAACTGATCCGGGGCAGTCCGGAATCGCAGGCCATGGCAGCCGGCGGTAACGTGCAGGCGGCGGTGCCCGTCGCCGAACCGCCGCCGCAGGAAACCCGGCCGCCGCCGGCAAAACGCTCCCGCACCGCCACGCGCCGGTCTTCGCCGCAGCGCCAGCCGCAGCAGCACCAGCAGCCGGTCGAGGTCGCGCCCGACGACGTGAATGTCGGCGAGGAGCCGGCCCGCGCCGCGCCGCGCCAGTATCAGCAGCAGAGCGCGCCGCCTTTCCCCGCGCCGCTGCCGCGGTAAACTAGGTCTAGACTTTAGATCGTCGCCGCGCGATGTCCGCGCATCCTTTTTCCATTGCGAGCTACGGGCGTTCAAGCCATGGCCAGTCCGGCCTTCACGATTGCGCTGATCGGCCGTCCGAATGTCGGCAAGTCGACGCTGTTCAACCGCCTGGTCGGCCAGAAGCTGGCGCTGGTGGACGATCAGCCGGGCGTCACCCGAGACCGGCGCGAGGGCGCGGCCCGGCTCGGCGACCTGCGTTTCACGGTCATCGATACCGCCGGCCTCGACGAGGGCGCGAAAGGATCGCTGACGGCGCGGATGCGCGAGCAGACGGCGATGGCGATCGCTTCCGCCGACGCGCTGATGTTCATCGTCGATGCGCGCACCGGACTGACGCCGCAGGATAATGCCTTCGCCGATCTCGTGCGCAAGGCCGACAAGCCGGTGGTGCTGATCGCCAACAAGAGCGAGGGAAGGCAGGGCCAGGCCGGCGTGGCCGAAGCGTTCGCGCTCGGGCTCGGCGATCCGGTGCCGATCTCCGCCGAACATGGCGAGGGGCTTGGCGATCTCTACGATGCGCTGGCCGCACTGATGCCGGAGCCCGACGACGAGGAGGACGACTCCGACGCGCCGGAGGCGGGCGATAGCACGACGCGCGCGATCCGCGTCGCCATCGTCGGCCGCCCGAATGCCGGCAAGTCGACGCTCATCAACCAGCTTCTCGGCGAGGAACGGCTGCTGACCAGCCCCGAGGCCGGCACCACGCGCGATTCCATCGCCGTCGATGTCGAGGTCGGCGGCCGCGCCTTCCGCGTGTTCGACACCGCCGGCCTGCGGCGGCGATCGCGCATCGAGGAGAAGCTGGAGAAGCTTTCCGTCGCCGACACGCTGCGCGCCATCCGCTTTGCAGAGGTGGTGGTGCTGATGATGGATTCGCAAAACCGCTTCGAGGAGCAGGACCTGCGCATCGCCGATCTGGTCGAGCGCGAGGGGCGAGCGCTGGTGATCGCGATCAACAAATGGGATCTGGTCGAGCGGCGCGGCGGCGAGATCGGCCGGCTGCGCGAGGAGGCCGAGCGGCTGCTGCCGCAGGTGCGCGGCGTTCCGATCGCGGCGGTGTCCGGGCTGACGGGCGACGGCCTCGACCGGCTGATGCGCGCCGTCGAGGACGCCTATGCGGTCTGGAACAAGCGTGCGCCGACCAGCGCGCTCAATCGCTGGTTCGAGCAGGCGGTCGCCGCCAACCCGCCGCCGGCCGTGTCGGGCCGTCGTTTGAAGCTGAACTATGTGACGCAGCCGAAAGCGCGGCCGCCGAGTTTCGTCGTGTTCGGTTCGCGCGCCGATGCCGTGCCGGAAAGCTACAAGCGCTACCTCGTCAACAGCCTGCGCGAGACCTTCGACATGCCGGGCACGCCGATACGGATCATCCTGCGCGAGAAGGCCAACCCGTTCGAGCACAAGCGGCGAAAAATCCGCTAACCCTCACGCCGGCGGCTGGAAGCTCCGCGTCTTGCGCGATGTGTAATCGTAGAGCTTTCCTGTCTCGGTCCATGACGGCAGGCACAGCGGCAGAATAGCGTCCGCGATCTGCTCGGGCGTGTCGAGCGTCAGCGGGTCCTCGCCCGGCATCAGGATCGCGCGCATGCGCGTGCGCACCGGCCCCGGATTGAAGAGATTCACCCGCAGCGCCATGTTGGCCGTCTCGTGCGCCCAGACGCGGGCCAGCGCTTCGAGCGCGGCCTTCGACGCGGCATAGGGGCCGGTATAGGCGCTCGCCTTGCTCGCGGCGCCCGAGGAGACGAACACCGCGCGCGGCGCATCCGACATTTTCAGCAGCGGCTCCATGCAGCGCACGAGCTGAAAATTGGCGTTGACGTTCAGTGCGATCGTGTCGGTCCAGGACTTCATGTCGATATGGCCGAGCGGCGAAACGGGGCCGAGCATCGCCGCATTGCCGACCAGCACGTCGAGCTTGCCGTGACGCTCGTTCAGCGCCGCGCCGAGGCGGGCGATGCCGTCCGAATCCGTCAGGTCGAGCGGCACCAGCGTCGCCGTGCCGCCTTCCGCGGTGATCGCGTCGTCGAGTTCTTCCAGACCGCCGACGGTACGGGCGATCGCGATCACATGCGCGCCGGCCCGCGACAATGCGAGCGCGGTGGCATAGCCGATCCCGCGCGATGCGCCGGTGACGAGAGCGATGCGGGAGGCGAGGGGTTTTGTCATGATCGCAAGAAATCTCTGAACCGTCGCCCGGCGATGTGCCGGGCATCCACGTCTTTGCCGCAAGGTGATGCGGACGGGAGGGTTTTATAGACGTGGATGGCCGGGACAAGCCCGGCCATGACAAGAATCAAAGCTGACGAAAAACCTTCAGCTTGCTTCGGCCAGCAGCGAGAGCTGGCGCGGCTGCGGCGCAGTGGCGGCGCGGTCGGTCAGCGGCGTCGGATAATCGCCCGTGAAATAATGGTCGGTGAATTTCGGATTGGCCGGATCGCGTCCGGCTTCGCCCATCGCGCGATAGAGGCCGTCGATCGAAAGGAACGCCAGCGTGTCCGCGCCGACGATCTGGCGCATTTCCTCAAGATTATGCGTCGCCGCCAGCAGGCTTTCGCGGTCCGGCATGTCGATGCCGTAATAGTCGGGATGGGTGATCGGCGGCGAGGCGATGCGGAAATGCACTTCCGTCGCGCCGGCGTCGCGCATGATCTTGACGATCTTTTTCGACGTGGTGCCGCGCACCAGACTGTCGTCGATCAGGATGATGCGCTTGCCGGCGATCGCCGCGCGATTGGCCGAATGTTTCATCCGCACGCCGAGTTCGCGCACGCTCTGCGTCGGCTGGATGAAGGTGCGGCCGACATAATGGTTGCGGATGATGCCGAGTTCGAACGGCACGCCGGAGGCGTGGCTGTAGCCGATCGCGGCCGGCACGCCGGAATCCGGCACCGGCACGACGACATCGGCCGGAACGTGACTCTCGCGTGAAAGCTCCGCGCCGATGCCTTTGCGGACGTCGTAGACGGAGCGGCCGCCGAGGATCGAATCCGGGCGCGAGAAGTAGATGTATTCGAACAGGCAGGGCCGCGGCCGCATCGGCGGAAACGGCTTGTGGCTCTGCACGCCGTGTTCGTCGAAGACGATGACTTCGCCGTTCTCGATGTCGCGGACATATTTCGCGCCGATGATGTCGAGCGCGCAGGTCTCGGAGGCGAGGATCGGACAGCCGTCGAGTTCGCCGAGCACCAGCGGGCGGATGCCGAGCGGATCGCGCGCGCCGACCAACTTCTTGTTGGTGAGCGAGACCAGCGAGTAGGCGCCTTCGAGCGCGCGCAGCGCCTCGATGTAGCGGTCGATGAAATGCGGGCGCTTGGATTGGGCGACCAGATGCAGGATCACCTCGGTGTCGGTGGTCGACTGCATCATCGCGCCGTTGCGCACGAGTTCGCGACGCAGCGTCAGGCCGTTGGTGAGGTTGCCGTTATGGGCGACGGCGAAGCCGCCGGCGTTCAGTTCGGCGAACAGCGGCTGGACGTTGCGCAGGATGGTTTCGCCGGTGGTCGAATAGCGGACATGGCCGACGGCCGAGGAGCCGGGCAGGCGGTCGATCACCTCGCGCTTGGAGAAGGTGTCGCCGACGAGGCCGAGCCGGCGTTCGGAATGAAAGCGCTTTCCGTCGAAGGAGACGATGCCCGCCGCTTCCTGCCCGCGATGCTGGAGCGCATGCAGTCCGAGCGCGGTGATGGCGGCGGCCTCGGGATGGCCGAAAATGCCGAACACGCCGCACTCCTCGCGCAGCTTGTCGGCGTCGAGGTCGAAATGATGATCGTCGATCACGGGATCGGCGTCGCCGGACACCTTGCTGGTTTGTTCCATCGCGCCTCTCGCCGGTTGAAGGGGGCTCAGCGCCCCGTCGTCATCGATTTGCCTTCGATCAACTGACGCAGCGCATCGCGCTGCGGCTTGCCGTAGCCGGTATCGTCATTGGCCTGCGCGGTGCGCGGGGCCGGCGTCACAGGGGCGGCATCGGTCTGCTCGCCCTTGTCGCGCTTTAGTTTGTTTAAGATGGTGTCTCCACCATCTTGCGGCAATATGGACATCAGCCACTTACCGGTTGAATCTAGCACACTCAGCGATTTCGCCGTGCGCACCCAGTCCGGCTGCTGCTTGTCGGGAACCAGCCATGCGAAAAATACGAAGGCGACGACCACGATCAGCAGGCCACGGCCGAGGCCGAACAGGAAGCCGAGCGTGCGGTCCAGCGCGCCGATGCGCGAATCCAGCACCATGTCGGAAATCTTCGAGGTGATGATCGTGGCGACGATCAGCGTGCCGAGGAAGACGCCGGCGACCACGACGATGGCGGCGATGGTGTCGTTGTTGAAATAGGTTTTCGCCATCGGTAGCAGGCGGGGGAACGCCCACAGCGTCGTCAGCGCGGCGGCGACCCAGGCGGCGATCGACAGAATCTCGCGCATGAAGCCGCGGATCATCGCCAACAGGCCCGACAGCAGCATCACCGCCAGCACGATGATATCGAGAAGCGTAATGGGCATCGTATCGTCAGTCCGCTACTGTTTCGGCGTCCAGCCGGGCCTTTTCCGGGGCGAATCGGCGTCGACGCCCGTTCCTAGTGACGATGCAATGACGCATCCCGCAAGGCCGCCGATGATGGTTCCAGAGCATTAAATTCCGGTGTGCGTTCGGGCGGCCACGCGCGGGGTGTGTATAGCGGCGCGGCGGCGTCCCGTCACCCGTCTTGTTATGCAGTGCAGCATGGCCGGCTATTCGCTGAGGCTTGAACTTGGCGGCCTCTGGCGACGTCCAAGGGAGCGCGTGAGGAACTGGCGGCGGGACCGCCGCCGAACCGGAGTTTTGGATGAAGCCACAGCAACGGCTGCCGATCGTCGTCACCGCGCTCGGGGCCTGGACGGATGGATTTCGGGCCATCGCGGCCATGCCGGCGCTCGTGGCGATCGGCTTCGCGCTCTATGCGTTGCTTGCCATCGGAGTTTTTGCCGTCGTCGAGCTGATTGTCCTGCACTCGGGCCGAAGCACGCTGCAATGGCTGGCGAGTCCGGCCGGGCTGCTGTTCGGTGTCGTCAATTCCAGCTTGCAGATCGTGCTGCTAGCGCCGTTGGCCATGGCCGTACACCGCCATGTCATTCTCGGCGAAAAAGTGGCGCGCTATCCGCTGCATCCGCTGCGGCCGAGTTATCTGCGCTATATCGGCGCGGCGCTGGCGCTCAATCTCGCCTATCGCTGCGCCGACCTCATCAACCTGCTGGCGCCGCCCGTGAAGACGCTGCCCTATGCGATGAATGTCGCGCTGGCGCTGGCGACATTCGCGGTCATGATCGCAGTGGCCATCATCGCCGTGCGCAGAATCGCGCTGTTTCCCGCGATCGCGATCCGCGCGCCGCATGCGAGCTGGAGCGAAACCGCTCCGGCCGGCGCCGGCAACGTGGTCCGCATCCTGCTGGCGCTGACGCTGCTCAGCCTGCCGGTCGCGGTCGCGATGCTGATCCTTTACGCCGCGATGCCGGTGCCGAACTGGCCGAACGGGATGGGGCAATTGGTGCTGTCGATGGCGATGGCGGCGGTGCAGACGATTTTCGTGTGCGTGCTGGCGGCCGGCATGGCGCGCATCTACATGGCGATCGGCGTGAGCCCGTCGGCCCTCGCGAATTTGCAGGCGCGACCGGCAACGGCCTGACGCGCCCGTGCTATTCGCCGGTCTCGGCCGCTGCGCCGCGCGCGGGCTGGCGGCGCCGGCCTTTCGCCGCGATCTCCGAGACGAGGCTGACCAGCGCGCCGACCGGATGCGTCGTTAGGCCGGATTCTGTTGCCGCATCGCCGCGCGAGGTTTCGGGCATGATGGCGCGGGCGAAACCGAGCTTCGCCGCCTCCTTCAGCCGCGCGGCAGCTTGCGCCACCGGCCGCACCGCGCCCGACAGCGACACCTCGCCGAAATAGACCGCGTCCGCCGGCAGCGGCGCATTGACGAGCGAGGAGACTAGCGCCGCGGCGGCGGCGAGATCGGCCGCCGGCTCCTGGATGCGCAGGCCGCCGGCGACGTTCAGATAGACGTCGTGGCCGGACAGCTTGACGCCGCAATGGGCCTCCAGCACGGCGAGCACCATCGACAGCCGGCTCGGGTCCCAGCCGACCACGGCGCGGCGCGGCGTGCCGAGCGAGGTCGGCGCCACCAGCGCCTGCAACTCCACCAGCACCGGCCGCGTGCCCTCGATGCCGGCGAAGACGGCGGTGCCGGGCGTGCCGAGATCGCGCTCGGACAGAAACAGTTCGGACGGATTCAGCACCTCGCGCAGACCGAGGCCCGTCATCTCGAACACGCCGATCTCGTCGGTCGCCCCGAACCGGTTCTTCACCGAGCGCAGCACGCGAAATTGCTGCGAGCCTTCGCCCTCGAAGGACAGCACCGCATCGACCATGTGCTCGACCACGCGGGGACCGGCGATCTGACCATCCTTGGTGACGTGGCCGACCAGGATCAGGGCCGTGCCGGAGCGTTTGGCGAAGCGGATCAGCGCCTGCGCCGAGGCGCGCACCTGCGTCACCGTGCCCGGCGCGGATTCCACCGTGTCGGTCCACATCGTCTGGATCGAATCAATGATGACGAGGCGAGGGGGAGGCCCTTCCGACAGCGTCGCGATGATGTCCTCGACCGAGGTTTCGGCCGCGAGTTGCACCGGCGCATCCGCGAGGCCGAGACGTTCGGCGCGCAGCCGGACCTGCGCGACAGCCTCCTCGCCGGAGATGTAGACCGCGCGATGTTTCGAGCGCGCCAGAATGGCGGTCGCCTGGATCAGCAGCGTGGACTTGCCGATGCCCGGATCGCCGCCGAGCAGGATCACCGAGCCGCGCACAAAACCGCCGCCGGTGACGCGATCGAGTTCGCTCATGCCGGATGGCAGGCGCGGCGCATCCTTGTTTTCACCGGCGAGCGATTCGAGGTTGAACAAACGCCCCTTGCGCTTGGCGCGGATACTGACGGGCACGCTGGCGTTGCCGGTGGCGTCTTCCTCGACCAGCGTATTCCACTCGCCGCAGGATTCGCATTTGCCCTGCCAGCGCCCGTAAGCCGCGCCGCAGTTCTGGCACACGAAAGAGAGCGCAGCTTTCGCCATCGACGGTCCTTACGCGCCAATATACTGGCGCTGATAGCGGTCGCCGAGACTGGTCAGCACCTCGTAGCCGATGGTGCCGAAGCGCAGCGCGAGTTCGTCCACGGTGATGCCGTCGCCCAGCAGCGTCGCCCACTGGCCGCGCCTCACGGGCGTCGCCGCATCAGTAACATCGATGGCGATCAGGTCCATCGAAACACGGCCGGCGAGCGGACAGCGCGTGCCGCCGACGATTGCCTCCGCCGCGCGCACGCCATCGACGCCGCCGGCGGCGCGGAAATAGCCGTCGGCATAGCCTGCGGCGGCGATCGCAAGCCGCGTCGGCCGACGCGCGGTCCAGGTCGCGCCATAACCGACCGTGTCACCCTTTTCGACATCGCGGGTGCGGACGATCCGCGCTTTCACGCTCGCCACCTGCTGCATGGGATTGTCGGCCTCCGGCGTCGGGTTGACGCCGTAGAGCGCGGCCCCCGGCCGGAGCAGGTCGAACTGGAATTGCTGCCCCAGAAAAATGCCCGACGAATTCGACAGCGAGGCGGGCACGCCGGAGAATTGGCGCGCGACCTCGCGGAAAGCGGCCGCCTGACGGCCGTTCAGCGGATGGTTGATGTCTTCGGCGCAGGCGAGGTGGCTCATCACCAGCGCAAAACCGTGATGGGGCTGCGACGTGCGCGGGGCCAGCGCCTGCGCTTCCGACAGGCTGATGCCGAGACGGTTCATGCCGGTGTCGATGTGGATCGCCGCCTCGCCCTGATAGCCGCTGGTGCGGCGGAAGGCGTCCCATTCGGCCAGTTCGCCGAGATCGCCGATCACGGGCCGGCAGTCGAGCGCCGCGAAAACGTCGCCGGTGCCGGGAAAGAATCCGTCCAGCACATAGATCGCCGCTTGCGGTGCGGCCGCGCGGGCGCGGCGCGCTTCGTCCAGCGTGGCGACGAAGAAGGTCTTGCAGCCGGCGGCGGCGAGCGCGCGCGTCACCGGCTCGGCACCGCAGCCATAGGCGTCGGCCTTGACCACCGCGCCGCATTCGGCCGGCACGCCGCGGCTCTCCAGCTTGCGCCAGTTGGCGGCGATGGCGGCCAGATCGACGGTGAGCACGCCGGTCGCAGCCGGTTCGGCGGTGACTGCGGCTTGCGTCTGTGCTGCGGCGGTGTCGTCCATGGCGGTCACACTATGACAGTCGATCGCACCTTATGACATGCGCTCGGGCATATAGCCGTCATGCGCGAGGTCGGAGAAGCGGGTGACGCTGGCGTCGAAATGTAGGTTGACGGTGCCGGTCGGGCCGTGACGCTGCTTGCCGATGATGACTTCGGCCTTGCCGTGGGCAAGGTCCATCTCGGTCTGCCATTTCTCGTGCTCGGGCGTGCCGGGGCGGGGCTCCTTGTTCTGCAAGTAATATTCCTCGCGATAGACGAACAGCACGACATCGGCGTCCTGCTCGATCGAGCCGGATTCGCGCAGGTCGGCAAGTTGCGGGCGTTTGTCGTCGCGGCTTTCCACCTGACGCGACAATTGCGAGAGCGCGATGATCGGAATCTGCAATTCCTTCGCCAGCGCCTTCAGGCCGGTGGTGATCTCGGTGACTTCCTGTACGCGGTTGTCGCCCTTGCGGGCGGAGCCGGACAGAAGCTGGATATAGTCGATGATGATGAGGTCGAGTCCCTTCTGCCGCTTCAGCCGCCGCGCGCGCGCCGCAAGCTGGGCGATCGACAGGCCGCCGGTCTCGTCCACATAGAACGGCAGCGATTGCAGTTCGATCGCGTGCTCGCGGATCTTGTCGAAATCGGCCTCGGTGATGCCGCCGCGGCGGATCGTGCTCGACGGAATGCCGGTGCGCTCGGCGATGATACGGGTCGCCAGTTGCTCGGCCGACATTTCCAGCGAGAAGAAGCCGACGATGCCGCCATCGACCGTCTTCATGTTGCCGTCGGCCTGGACCTCGCCGCGATAGGTTTTGGCGACGTTGTAGGCGATATTGGTGGCGAGCGAGGTCTTGCCCATGGCCGGGCGGCCGGCGAGGATGATGAGGTCGGACGGCTGCAAACCGCCGAGCTTGGAATCCATGTCGCGCAGGCCGGAGGCGGTGCCGGACAGGTTGCCGTCGCGGCGATAGGCGTTGGCGGCCATGTCGATCGCGGTCGTCAGCGCGTTGGCGAAGCGCTGGAAGCCGCCTTCGTAGCGGCCGGATTCGGCGATCTCGTAGAGCCGCTTTTCCGCCGTTTCGATCTGCGCGCGCGGAGAGGAATCGACCGGCGCGTCGAACGCTTCGTTGACGAGGTCCTCGCCGATGCGGATCAGTTCGCGGCGCAGCGCCAGATCGTAGATCGTCTGGCCGTAATCATGGGCGTTGATGATCGTCGTCGCTTCGGCGGCGAGCCGCGCCAGATATTGCGGCACGGTCATGCCGCCGATGTCGGTGTCGGCCGGAACGAACGTCTTCAGCGTGACCGGCGTCGCGATCTTGTTCATCCGGATCAGGCTGCCGGCGATCTCATATAGATGCTGGTGCAGCGGTTCGAAGAAATGCTGCGGCAGCAGAAAATCCGAGACCCGGTAGAACGCGTCATTGTTGACGAGGATCGCCCCCAGCAGGCTCTGCTCGGCCTCGATGTTGTGCGGCGCCGTGCGGTAGGCGGGAACGGCGGCGGGAGCCAGTCTGAGAGCGGTCGAATCGGAAGGGGGCATTTATCGAGCTTGCATGGGCGGTGTGACGGGAACGCGGCGAATCCCGGAACTTGAGGTTCGGGGCACATCGGGATGAGGCGACCAATAGGAGACTTGGGGCGGCGGATAAAGCACCTGCGCGAGCGGTTCCGCCAGCGGCTTTCCTTATCCCTGATCCACACACCCGCGGCATCCCGCGCGGCATCCGGAACGGTAAAATTCCGCAGCGGCGGCGCTTGCGGCTTGACGGCTTTTTTACGCACGAGCGTGTCGGGCGAGGGACTCACGGGATTTTGTTAGATTGTCCGGGCGCGCCTGCCGGATTTGCCGTGTATCGCAGCGAATTACCCGATCTCGGCGCTTCCTACCGGTGCAATCGGTTAGAAGGAGCGCCTGATTTGCACTGTCCTTTGAATGCGGAGGTCTGGATGAGGAGCCGAGCGCTCGGTCTGGCGGCTTTGGCGTTTCTCGTCGGCCTGTGCGCATTGATTGCGGACTGTGCGCGGCCTGCATCCGCCCAGCAACCCCGATGCCGGCAAGCCGCCACACCAGATTTTCCAGCACATGCTCGGTTCGCCACCGCTCGCCGCGCGGACTGGTCCGCAGCGTCTCGCCGGGCTCATTGCCGGGCTTCCTGCGTCAGCATTATACGACCGGCAGCGACAGGCCGGGCGCGATGGCCGCCTATGTGCTGAGCAGCGGCGGAACCGAGCGCGTCGCCGAGCCGCCGCCGAAGCGCGAGCCGAAGCAGCGGGCCAAACTGAGAGCAAGTCGGGCCAGGATGTCGCCGCGCGGCCGTCCGAGGCGAAGGAGCAGCATGAGTCGCGCCGCCAGAAGGACGCCAGGGAAGGGCAAGGCCGAGTGGCCGAGACCTCCAGGGAGGTCGAAAAGCAGGAGGCGGCCAAGCCGTCTCCGGGTGAGGCCGACAAGCCGTCCGAGCCGGAGAAATCCACCGCGCCGGCGGAGCCGCCGAAAACGGTCGAATGCCGGATCATCGCGCCCGCGCCGCCGCCGCGCGAACCGGTGTCGCAGATCACCCTGCCGGGCTTCCCGCCGCCGGAGGTCGAGCGCCGCCGGCGCCCACCACCGATCCGCCGGGCTGCGATCCGACGTCTGCTCCGGCCAAGCACAGCGAAGCCGAGCAGGCTGCGACCGGGCAAGTCTCGTCCACGGGCCAGGCGGATACAGCGGCCTCCGCCGACACCGATGCGCCGAAACTCGACATCATGCGGGACGAGTCCCATTCGACCCGCCGCCAGAAGCGCGGCGAATAACTGGCGGCGCTGGCCCGCCTGACCGAACAGATCAACTGATTAATGAAAACGCGCCGACGGGGTCGGCGCGTTTCTTATTCTGAAAGATCGCGGTGCGATCAATTCGCCGCCGGCCTCTCGCCCGCGCCATCTTCCTCGGCCGGGCGCGTCGGGCTCGAAGAACTCTTCAGCGGCGGCCAGCGCTTCGGCTGCCTCGTCCTCTTCCTCGCGGCGCACAGTGACGTTTTCGCCGCGCTTGATGCGTTCGGCCTCGTCGGCGTTGCGCGCCACGGTGACGGTGACGGACACTTCCACTTCCGGATGGACGGCGATTTCGATCTTGTGCTGGCCGATCATCTTGATCGGCGCATCGGCAGGATCTGGCTGCGCGTCACGCGAATGCCTTCGGATCTGAAGATGCCGACGAGGTCGCGGCTCGACACCGAACCGTAGAGATGGCCGGTTTCCGACGCCTGGCGCAGGACGACAACGTCGCGGCCGTCGATCCACGTCGCGGTCTTCTCCGCTTCGCCCTTGGCCTTGAGGTTGCGGGCCTCAAGCTCGGCCTTCATGCCTTCGAACTTTTCGCGGTTTTCCTTGGTCGCGCGCAGCGCCTTGCCGCGCTGGAGCAGGAAATTGCGAGCAAAACCGTCCTTGACGCGGACGATCTCGCCCATCTGTCCGAGTTTCGCGACACGTTCCAGCAGAATGACTTCCATTTCAGGTCTCCATGATTGGGATTGGGATGTTGGGTATTGTTAAGTCAGGTCGTAAGCGTCGGTGGCCCGGTCCGGCCCGAGAACCGCCGTCGCAATCCGACCGTGCCGTCGATCAGACCGAGCATGACGATCAGCAGCGCCGGCCAGCCGAGAAACGCCACCGACAGATAAGCCGCCGACAGCCACCACACCCGCCCGCCGCTCGGCAGGGTGATGACATGCAGCACCGCGAAGCCGACCAGCAGATAGGCGGTCAGCAGCGCTGCTGGCGATCTGCGACAGCATCGCCAGCAGGCCATCGGCGAAAGACAGCGCCATCGCAGCCGCGAGCGCGATCATCGCCACCGACGGCAGTTCGGTGCCGCTCAGATCGGGCCAGGGCCGCCGCAAGCGCCCCGACATGCGCACGATCTTGCTCGCGAGCCAGAGATTCAGCGTCAGCGTGAACATCGCCACCAGCGTCGCAGCCGAGGGTGCGATCTGCGCGATCATGTCCATCACGCGATCGGTGTCGGTGTCGGGGGGCGCGCCGTCGCGTGCGCTGATGATGCGCGCGAGACCACGGCGCAGCGCCGTGGTGATCGATTCATAGTCGCTGCCGAGCGTGAACAGCGCGCTCGCGGTGATGAGACAGGCAAAGGCGCAGATCCACAGCAGCAGCCGACCGAGCGGATACCATTCGAGCACCGGCGGCGCGTCATTCGCGGCAGTCGGATTCGGGTTGTCGGCAGGCTTGGCGAGCAGGGCTAGTGGCCAAGCCAAAGCCGGCAGGCCCACGGTGAGAACGAAAGCGCCGAAATAGGAGGCCGAAGGCGAAGCCGAGGCCGGCACCGGCGACGATGCCGCCGATCAGCGCGCTGGCCGGTCCCCAGCCCAAAGCTGCGACCATCAATGGCAGCGGCGCGAGATAGAACAGCAGCAGCGAGATCAGCGCGCCCGAAATGATCGAGGCGAACATCAGCGCCGACGCACAGCCGCCGCGAGCGCGATCAGAATGTTCATCATCAGCTGTCCCGCTCCTTCGAGCGGTTAGAAGCGGATCGTCTCCGTCCGCTTCAACCATCGGCCGCAGGCGGACCCTGCGGCCTTATGAGAATGAGAAAGCCATCCCGGAAAGCGACAATCCGGTTTTCGGACCTCTGGAATTTAGCGGATCACGTAAGGCAGCAGGCCGAGGAAGCGCGAGCGCTTGATCGCGCGCGCAAGCTCACGCTGCTTTGGCGGAGACCGCGGTGATGCGGCTCGGCACGATCTTGCCGCGCTCGGAGACGTAGCGCACCAGCAGCTTCGCGTCCTTGCAATCGATCTCGCGCGTTCGCGCCGGTGAACGGGCAGCTCTTGCGGCGGCGGAAAAACGGGCGGCGCTGGGTGTTTGCAGCCATGGCCATTGATCTTACTCCTCGGTCGCGGTTGCAGCAGCGGGTGCGGCGTCTTCGTCGCGCGGACGGCGTGGACGCTCGCCGCGGTCACGGTCGCCACGGAAGCCGCCGCCACCGAAGCCGCGCTCGCCGCGGTCGTCACGGTCGCGCTCGGCCTTGCGCATCATCGCCGACGGGCCGTCTTCGAGTTCGTCGACGCGCACGGTGAGGTAGCGCAGGACGTCTTCGTGAATGCGCTCCTGGCGCTCGATCTCGGCGACGATCGCGGCCGGGCCGTCGATGTTCAGCAGGGTGAAGTGCGCCTTGCGATTCTTGTTCATGCGATAGGTGAGCGAGCGGATGCCCCACGGCTCGACCTTGGTGACCTTGCCGCCAAGCTGTTCGACCACGCCCTTGATCTGGGCGGTCAGCTCTTCGACCTGCTGGGGGCTCGCATCCTGACGCGCGAGAATGACATGCTCGTAAAGAGGCATGATAGTCCTTTCCTGTGTTGGCGCAGCTTTCGGCGGCAAGCCCTTCGAACCCTTCGGGAAAGGTTCGGATTGCTCAAAGGCGGGAACACGGGACGCCGGGCTTTTCGGCCCTGCCGCATCAATCGTCCATCGTCGGAAAATTGCTGAAGCCGTCCGTTCAGCTCCCGGCCGAACGCTGCGAATGGCGGCTCTTATAGGCGATTTTCGCTGCTTGGCAAGCGATCGCTGCCTGGCCGCGTCGGCTTGACATTTCCACCTCCCACAGTCTTTTACGACCCCCGCAGGGAGTCGCGTCGCGGGTTCCCAGGGTCAGCAGGGGCGGAACATGGCGATCGCGTTCACTTTTCCCGGTCAGGGTTCGCAGGCCGTCGGTATGGGCAAGGCGCTCGCCGACGCATTTCCGGCCGCAAAGGCGGTGTTCGACGAGGTTGACGCGGCGCTCGGCGAGAAACTCACCGACATCATCTGGAACGGCCCGGCGGACACGCTGACGCTGACCGAAAACGCCCAGCCGGCGCTGATGGCGGTCTCGATCGCGACGCTGCGCGTGCTGGAGCAGGAGGCCGGACTTTCGGTCAAGGACGCCAAATTCGTCGCCGGCCATTCGCTCGGCGAATATTCGGCGTTGGCGGCTGCCGGCGCGTTCTCCGTCACCGACACTGCAAAACTGCTGCGCGTGCGCGGCCGGGCGATGCAGAAGGCGGTTCCGGTCGGCGTCGGTGCGATGGCGGCGCTGCTCGGTCTCGAATTCGACGCCGCGGTCGCAACCGCCAAGGAAGCGGCGCAGGGGCAGGTCTGCGATCCCGCCAATGACAATGGCGGCGGACAGGTGGTCGTGTCCGGCAACAAGGAGGCGGTGGACCGCGCGGTCGAGATCGCCAAGGGCAAGGGCGCCAAGCGCGCGATGCTGCTGCCGGTGTCCGCACCATTCCATTGCAGCCTGATGCAGCCTGCGGCCGATGCGATGGCCGAAGCGCTGGCCAATGTGACGATCAACAAGCCTGTCGTGCCGCTCGTCTCCAATGTTCTGGCATCTGCGATCAGCGATCCGGACGAGATCCGCCGCCGGCTGATCGAGCAGGTGACGGCACCGTGCGCTGGCGCGAATCGGTGGCCTATATGGCAGGCGAGGGCGTCACAAAGTTCTACGAGATCGGCGCGGGCAAGGTGCTGACCGGCCTCGTCAAGCGGATCGCGGATGGCGCGACCGGCGTGTCGGTCGGCTCGCCCGCCGACATCGAAGCCGTGAAAGCCGCCGGCTGAAATCATCACAATCTTTTCCGGACAGGAGATGTCCATGTTCGATCTGACTGGCAAGACCGCGCTCGTGACCGGCGCGACCGGCGGCATCGGCGGCGCGATCGCGCGCGCCTTCCACAGCCAGGGTGCGACCGTCGCTCTGTCCGGCACCCGCCGCGAGGTGCTGGAGACGCTCGCGAACGATCTGAAGGAGCGCGCGCATGTTCTGCCGTGCAACCTGTCGAGCGTCGAGGAGGTCGAGGCGCTGGTGCCCGCTGCCGAAAAGGCGATGGGGCAGGTGGACATTCTCGTCTGCAACGCCGGCATCACGCGCGACAATCTGTTCGTGCAGATGAAGGATGAGGAATGGGACCAGGTCGTCGCCGTCAATCTGTCGGCGACCTTCCGCCTGACGCGCGCCGCGACCAAGCTGATGATGCGCAAGCGCTATGGCCGCCTGATCGGCATCACCTCGGTGGTCGGCGTGACCGGCAATGCCGGGCAGAGCAACTATACCGCCGCGAAGGCCGGCATGATCGGCATGTTCAAATCGATCGCCCAGGAATATGCGCGGCGCAACGTGACCGCCAATTGCATCGCGCCGGGCTTCATCGCCACCGCGATGACGGATGCGCTGAACGACAAGCAGCGCGCGGCGATTCTTGAGAAGGTTCCGGCGGGCCGGCTCGGCGCGGGCGACGATATTGCCGCTGCGGCAGTTTATCTCGCATCTGCGGAAGCCGGCTATGTGACTGGCCAGACGCTGCATATCAACGGCGGAATGGCAATGATTTGAAGCCGGTCCGGCGCGTTCCTTGACCGGCGTCAAGGCCGGGGCGCGCTGGCCAAGGCAGGGGAAGTATGGTACCGAACGCGAAACTGGGGGCGAGGAAATTGCGGGATTGCGGAGGGTCCAAAGGCCGTATATTTCCGGGACCCGATATCCGTTTCAGTCACGCGCATCGACGCAACCCGAAACAATGAGACGACGTTAGAAATTTTCGTGCGGTTCCGCGTTTGGAATCGGACGGGACGATCACCCACAAGACCCGATCGCACAGCGCGATCGGATTCATGAATGAGCACGAGGTTGAGACGATGAGTGACATTGCCGAGCGGGTAAAGAAGATTGTGATCGAACACCTCGGTGTCGAGCCGGAGAAGGTGGTCGAGGCCGCAAGCTTCATCGATGATCTCGGTGCTGACAGCCTCGACACGGTCGAACTCGTCATGGCGTTCGAGGAAGAGTTCGGTTGCGAAATTCCGGACGATGCCGCCGAGACCATTCTGACGGTCGGCGACGCCACCAAGTTTCTCGAAAAGAACGCAAAGAGCTGACGTCGCCATGCCGACCGCCTGGCCGACCGGAAACGGCCCGGCCTTGCGGCGCGCATGTGGCGATGTTTCTTTCCATGGCTTTTTGTTGGAGTACCAGACATGAGACGGGTGGTCGTCACGGGCCTCGGCATGGTGTCGCCGCTTGGCTGTGGCGTCGAGCCGACGTGGAAGCGCCTTATCAACGGTGAGAGCGGCGCGCGGCGGATCGAGGCGTTCGACGTCTCCGATATTCCGACCAAGATCGGTTGCGTGATCCTCGCGGCGACGGTGGCGACGGCACGTTCAACGCCGATCAGTGGATGGACCCGAAGGACCAGCGCAAGGTCGACGATTTCATCATCTATGCGATGAGCGCCGCCAAACAGGCGCTCGACGACGCCGACTGGCATCCGTCCACTTATGAAGACCAGGTCGTGTCCGGCACGATGATCGGCTCCGGCATCGGCGGCATCGACGGCATCGCCAACACCGCGATCACGCTGAAGGAACGCGGGCCGCGGCGCGTGTCGCCGTTCTTCATTCCTGGCAGCCTTATCAATCTTGCTTCCGGCTATGTGTCGATCGCGCACGGCCTCAAGGGACCGAACCATTCGGTGGTGACGGCCTGCTCGACCGGCGCGCATGCGATCGGCGACGCTGCCCGTCTCGTGGCGCTCGGCGACGCCGATGTGATGCTGGCGGGCGGTGCGGAATCGCCGATCAACCGGATTTCCTACGCCGGCTTCTGCGCGTTGCGCGCGATGTCGACAAGCTTCAACGACACGCCCGAAAAGGCGTCGCGCCCGTATGACAAGGATCGCGACGGTTTCGTGATGGGCGAGGGCGCGGGAATCGTCGTGCTCGAGGAATACGAACACGCGAAAAAACGCGGCGCGAAGATTTATGCCGAGGTGGTCGGCTACGGTCTTTCGGGCGACGCCTATCACATCACGGCGCCTGCCGAGGACGGCGACGGCGCCTTCCGCAGCATGAGCGCGGCGCTGAAGCGCGCGGGCCTGACGTCCGCCGACCTCGACTATATCAACGCACACGGCACCTCGACGCCGCTCGGCGACGAGATCGAGCTTGGCGCGGTGGAGCGGCTGGTGGGCAATGCGGCGTCGAAGGTGTCGATGTCGTCCACCAAGTCGGCGACCGGCCATCTGCTCGGCGCGGCAGGCGCGATCGAGGCGATCTTCAGCATTCTGGCGATCCGCGACAATGTCGTTCCGCCGACGCTGAATCTCGACAATCCGTCCGTCGAGACGGCGATCGATCTGACGCCGCACAAGGCTCGGCAGCGACCCGTCAATGTCGCGCTGTCGAACTCGTTCGGCTTCGGTGGCACCAATGCGTCGCTGATCGTCAAGCGGGTGGATATTTAATAAGCATCTGAAATGGCGGAAGAACTCTTCCTTTCGCCATATTCGGAGCTAACGTCCGTCACCTGAAACGGCACGCGCCGGACAAGCGTCCGGCCGCAAATGTAATATTGGTTCGGGGTCTGAATGGCTGAGCGAGCACCGATCTCTCCGCGAAGCCCGCGTGCTGCGCTGGAACCCGAACAAGTGCCGCCGCCGCCGAAGCGGTCGAAGGGCGCGCGCAATCCGCTGGTCGTTGCCGGCAATGCGGTCTTCACGATCATCCTGCTCGGCATGCTGGCGGTGGGCGGCGGTTATTTCTACGCCAAGCAGACGCTCCAGGCGCCTGGACCGCTGACCGAGGACAGGGTCGTTAACATTCCGAAGACCGCCGGCACCGGCGATATCGCCGAACTGTTGCAGCGTGAGGGTGTGGTCGACGTCAATCGCTGGGCGTTTCTCGGCGGTACGATCGTCATGAAGGCGCGCTCCGAATTGAAGGCGGGGGAATATCTGTTCCAGAAGCGCGCGAGCCTGCACGACGTCATCGAGACGATGGTGTCGGGCAAGGTGGTGCAGCACACGCTGACGATACCGGAAGGCTTGACCTCCGAGCAGATCGTTGCGCGGCTGATGGAGAACGATGTGCTCAGCGGCCAGGTGCGGGAAATTCCGCGCGAGGGGACGCTGCTGCCGGAGACGTATAAATTCGAGCGCGGCACGGCGCGCGAGACGGTGATCCAGCGCATGCAGCAGGCGCAGCGCCGGCTGCTCGCCGAAATATGGAACGGCGCAACGGGGACATTCCGGTCCGCTCGGCCGAACAGCTCGTGACCCTCGCCTCCATCGTCGAGAAGGAGACCGGCCGCGCCGACGAGCGTTCGCGCGTGGCGGGGGTGTTTTTCCAATCGCCTGCGGCAGAAGATGAAGCTGCAATCCGACCCGACGATCATTTACGGTCTCGTCGGCGGCAAGGGCACGCTCGGGCGCCCCATCAAGCGAAGCGAAATCCAGCAGCCGACGCCTTACAATACTTACGTGATCGAGGGCCTGCCGCGGGCCGATCGCCAATCCCGGCCGCGCCTCGCTGGAGGCGACCGCGAATCCGGCGCGCACGCGCGAATTGTTCTTCGTCGCCGATGGCAATGGTGGTCACACCTTCACCGAGACCTACGATCAGCACCAGCGCAACGTCGCCAAATTGCGGGCGATGGAAAAGCAGCAGGCGAACGACACCGCCGAGCCGGATGAGGCGACCGCGACGACGCCGGCCTCGCCGCCGCCGGCAATGACGCTCCGGCGCGCACCCCGGCATCCGCCGCCAAGCGCCGCAGCGGATCGGCCGCGCCGGCCACGATCCAGCGGTAGAGCGTTTTTACGCCTCAGCGTGTGCTAAGGTGGAACCTGCGATTCCGCTCATTTTTCCGCGAGGATTTTACATTCATGGCGCTGTCGAGCATGACCGGCTTTGCGCGGCAACACGGTGTCGGCGGTGCGTCGTCGTTCGAATGGGAGCTGCGTTCCGTCAACGCCAAGGGACTCGATCTGCGCCTGCGGATTCCGCCGGGCTTCGATGCGGTCGAGCCGGTCGTGCGCAAGCGCGCGACCGACATGCTGGCGCGCGGCACCGTCTACGCCAATCTCGCGGTCAAGCGCGCCGATGCAGCGCCCGTCATCCGCGTCAATGACGAGGTGCTGGCCTCGATCATGACCGTCGCGAACGAGCTGTCGAGCCGCACCGGCGCGGCTCCGCCGACGGTGGACGGGCTGCTGGCGATCAAGGGCGTCATCGAACTGATCGAGCCCGAAGAAACCGATGAGGCGCGCAAATCCGCCGAGGCCGCGATCGTCGGCGGTTTCGAGGCGGCGTTGCGCGGCCTTGTCGAAATGCGCGAGCGCGAGGGCGGCGCGCTGCGTGATATCCTGCTGGCGCGCCTCGACGAGATTTCCGTTCTGGCGAAGCGCGCGGACGCAGCGCCCGGTCGGCATGCGGACGCCGTGAAGGCGCGGCTGAAGGAGCAGATCGCGACGCTGCTGGAGACATCCGACCGCTTCGATCCGGACCGGCTGCATCAGGAAGCGGTGATGATCGCCGCCCGCGCCGACATCCGCGAGGAGCTGGACCGGATCGCAGCGCATGTGGCGCAGGCGCGCGAGCTTCTGGCCAAGGGCGGCGCGGTCGGCCGGCGGCTCGACTTCCTTGCGCAGGAATTCAATCGCGAGGTGAACACGACCTGTTCGAAGGCGAACGATCTCGAACTGACCAATATCGGGCTTGAGCTGAAGAATATCGTCGAACAGTTTCGCGAGCAGGTTCAGAATCTGGAGTGAGGCCGGAGCAATGGCATTCGACGGGCTTGAACGGCGTGGGTTGATGTTCGTGCTGTCGTCGCCGTCCGGCGCGGGCAAGACCACGCTTGCGCGCGAACTGATCGCCAAGGTGTCCGGCTTGCAGATGTCGGTGTCGGTGACGACGCGGGCGATGCGGCCCGGCGAGGTCGAGGGGCGCGATTATTATTTCATCGACAAGCAACGCTTCGACGCGATGGTGAAGGGCGACGAGTTGCTCGAACATGCGCCGGTGTTCGATTATTTTTACGGAACGCCGCGCGCGCCCGTGGAAGCCGCGCTCGCCGCCGGCAACGACGTTTTGTTCGACATCGACTGGCAGGGCACGCAGCAGCTCCGCGAGAAGGCGAGCGACGACGTCGTCAGTGTCTTCATCCTGCCGCCTTCGGCCGCGGATCTGGAGAAGCGGCTGCACACGCGCGCGCAGGATTCGGACGAGGTGATCCGCGGCCGCATGAGCCGCGCCAGCCACGAGATGAGTCACTGGGCGGAGTACGACTACATCGTCATCAACCGTTCGATCGAGGAGGCGTTCGGCGAGGTCAAGTCGATCCTCAAGGCCGAGCGGCTGAAGCGCAACCGCCGCTCCGGGCTGACGGCGTTCGTCCGCGAATTGCAAAAGCAATTGGAGAATTAGTGCGCGGCCTCTATCCTGCCAGCCATAAGGGCAGGAGAGCAGGAAACCACCATGGCAGGCATTCTACAGGGCAAGGCGGCGCTGGTGACGGGCGGCGCATCGGGGATCGGCCGCGCGACCGCGCTGGCGATGAGCCGGGAGGGCGCGCGCGTCGCCGTTGCAGACCGCACCGAGGAAGGCGCGGCCGGCACGGTGGCGCTCATCAATTCCGCGGGCGGGCAGGCGATCGCGATCGGCGGCGACGTTTCGGAGGAGAGCGATGTCGTAGCGATGGTGGCGCGCACGGTCGCGGCCTTCGGCCGGATCGATTGCGCGTTCAACAATGCCGGCATTTCCGGACGCGCGCTCGGCCCGACCGGCTTGCGGACGCATGAACTCGGGCGCGAAGCCTTCGACGGCATGCAGGCGGTCAATCTCGTCGGCGTGTTCCTGTGCATGAAGCATGAGCTTGCGCAGATGCTCAAGCAGGGCGGCGGCGGCGCGATCGTCAACACCTCGTCGATCGCGGGGCTGATCGGCCTGCCGATGGCCTCGCATTATGTGGCGGCCAAGCACGGCGTCGTCGGCCTGACAAAGACGGCGGCGATGGAATACGCGCTGGACGGCATTCGCGTGAACTGCGTCAATCCCGGCTACATCGAGACGCCGATGGTCGAGGAGACGATGAAGACGCGCTACGACGCGCTGATGGCCAAGGTGCCGATGAAGCGGCTCGGCGTGCCGGACGAGATCGCGGAAGCCGTGGTGTGGATGTGCTCGGACAAGGCGTCGTTCATGACCGGCGCGTCGCACGTCATCGACGGCGGATATTACGCGGCATGAGCCGCCTGTCGTGGTTTTGCGGGCGGTCGCCGGAAATTTCCGCCGACCGCCGCGCGGGATGAGTTCAGTTTGTCAGCATGATGCGGCCGACGACCTTGCCCGCGCGCAACTCGTCGATCCATTTCTGCGTTTCGCCCATCGGCTTTTCCTGCATCGGCGTCGGCTTCACCTTGCCGGCACGGGCCAGCGCCATCAGCTCTTTGGCTTCTTCCAGCGTGCCGGTCATGAAGCCCTCGATGGTCATGCGCTTGTAGATCCACTGCACCATCGGCAGGCTGAAATTGCCGCCCATCAGGCCGGAGACGACGATCTTGCCGCCGCGCCCGAGCACGGAGACGGCGAACGCCATCGACTTGTCGTTGCCGGCGAAATCCACGATCCCGTCGAAGCCGCCATCGGTCTCTTTCAGGATGCGCTTGACGACATCGGCCTCGGCCGGATCGTAAGCGACCGAAGCGCCGTTCTTCAGCGCGGTGTCGCGCGCGCCGGCGCTGAGATCGGCGACCGAGATAGGCTGCTTGAACATCGCTTGCGCCAGCGACACGCCCATCATGCCGACGCCGCCGAGGCCGATCAGCAGAATGTTGCGCTGGCGCGGACGGTTCACGAGGCGCTTGAGCGCACCATAGGCGGTGATGCCCGAGCACATCAGCGTCGCCGCCATGTCCACCGGCACCGGATCGTAGTCGAGCAGATATTTTGCGTCGGGCACCAGCACATGCGTCGCGAAGCCGCCGTCAATCGACACGCCGATGAAGCGGTTGCGCGCGCATAGATTTTCGTCGCCGGCGAGACAGTCGCGGCATTTGCCACAGCCGATCCACGGGAACACCGCCATGCGCTTGCCGACGATGTCCTTCGGCGCGTCCGGGCCGACCTCATCGACCACGCCGGCGATCTCGTGGCCGAGCGTGAAGGGCAGCGTCATGCCGCGCGTGGTGTCGAGCCGCTTGCCGCCGCCGAGATCCGCGTAGCCGTCCTGGATGTGCAGGTCGGAGTGGCAGAGGCCGCAGCGCTCGATGCGCACCAGCACCTCTGCGCCTTGCGGCTTCGGCGTATCGACCACCGTTTCGCAGAGCGGAGCATCGAATTTGACGAGCGATTGGCGACGCATGAGTGCCATCATATTTCTCCCTGGGAAGTCGCAGCAACGTTGGCGCGTATATTGGCCAGTTCGCGCGCCATGGCAACAAAGCCGTCGACCGGCACGGTCTCGGCGCGGCGGGTCGGATCGATGCCGGCTGCGGCCGCGAGCAAAGCCGGATCGACGCCGAGCGATTTGAGACTCTGCCGCAGCATCTTGCGGCGCTGGCCGAAGGCGGCCTCGGTCACGCGCTCCAACAGGCGGCGGTCGCATGGCAGCGGATTTTCGCGCGGCACCAGGCGAACGACGGAGGAGGTGACTTTCGGCGGCGGAATGAAGGCGCTCGGCGCGACGTCGAACATGATCTTCGCTTCGCTGCGCCAGCCGGCGAAAATCCCGAGCCGGCCGTAAGCCTCCGCGCCGACGCGGGCGACGATGCGCTCGGCCACCTCGCGCTGAAACATCAGCACCATCACGTCGAACCAGGGCGGCCACGGCTCGGCGCTCAGCCAGCCGGTCAGCAGCGGCGTGGCGATATTGTAGGGCAGGTTGGCGACGATCTTGGCGCGCTCGCCGTTCAGCATCGGCCGCGGATCGAATGCGAGCGCGTCGGCGGCGACGATGTCGAGCCGGCCGGGATAGTGCGCAGCGATTTCCTCCAGCGCCGCAAGCGCACGCTCGTCGCGCTCGATCGCAATCACGCGCTTCGCTCCGAGCGCGAGCAGCGCCCGCGTCAGCCCGCCGGGGCCGGGGCCGATCTCGACGATGGTGTGCGTATCGAGCGCGCCCGCGGCGCGCGCGATGCGGGCGGTGAGGTTGAGGTCGAGCAGGAAATTCTGGCCGAGCGATTTGCGCGCCGAGAGGTCGTGCCGGCGGATCACCTCGCGCAGCGGCGGCAGATCGTCGATCGCGTTCATATCAGGAGGTCGGCCGGTTCGCCATGCGCGCGGCGAGGCGAAGCGCCGCGATCAGGCTCGACGGGTTGGCCTTGCCGCTGCCGGCAATGTCGAAGGCGGTGCCGTGATCCGGCGAGGTGCGGATGAAGGGCAGGCCCAGCGTGACATTGACCCCATCGTCGAAGGCGATGGTCTTGATAGGGATCAACGCCTGGTCGTGATACATGCAGAGCGCGCAGTCATACGTCTTGCGCGCGGCGTCGTGGAACATGGTGTCGGCCGGCAGCGGCCCGCGCGCCTCGATGCCGGCGGCGCGCGCGCGGCGACGGCGGGCGCGACGATCTCATCGTCCTCCTTGCCGAGTGCGCCGCCTTCGCCGGCATGCGGATTGAGGCCGCTGACGGCGATGCGCGGACGGGCGATGCCGAGGCGGGCTTTCAGGTCGCGTGCGGCGATCATGCCGGTCTCGACGATGTCGCGCACCGTCAGTTGCGCGATGGCGTCGCGCAGCGGCAGATGGATCGTCACCGGGATCACGGCGAGCGTCGGCGACCACAGCATCATCACCGGGCGCGGCGCATTGCCGCCGCGTTCCGCCGCAAGCTCGGCGAGAAATTCGGTGTGGCCCGGATGGCTGAAACCGGCCTTGTAGAGCACGCTCTTGGCGATCGGATTGGTGACGACCGCCGCCGCGCGTCCGGCCACGACATCGGCGACGGCGTTGCGGATCGAGGCGATCACGATAGGCGCGCTGGACTCGTCCGGGTGTCCTGGCGTGGCCGTTACGGCGATCCCGGCATCGACCACGGGCAGAGCGACGCCGAAGGCGGCCGCCGCCTTGTCCGGCGTCGATTGCGCGAGCGGCACATCGAGACCGAGCAGCCGCGCGCGCGTGCGCAAAAAGGCAGCGTCGCCGATCACATAGAAGGGCGGCAGCGCGGAAGCTTCGCGGCGCAGCCATGTCGCAAGCGTGATGTCCGGACCGATGCCGGCCGGCTCGCCGAGCGTCAGGGCGAGCGCTTGCGTCATGATTATTTGCGGTATTCGATCATCGAGGAGCGCCGCACGTCCTGAAGATATTTCTTCGACTGCGCTTCGTATTTCTGGGCGAACAGCTTTTCGCGCGCCTCACGCTTTTCGGGCGTGTCGGTGGTGGGTTCGCGGCTGCACAGCGCCACCATTTCGACGCCCTGACGGGTCACTTCGGGCGGAGTGAGCTGGCCGACCGGTGTCTTGTCGAGCACGCCGCGAAGCGGGGCCGGAATATCGGCCGAGGTCTTGACGATCAGATCCTTGACGACGCCGTTGCGCAGCGAGCGGAAATATCGCTCCGCCTGATCGCAGCTCTGGATCCGGCTCCGCAACGTTTCCGCTTCCTTGCGCCGCGCTTCGAGGCTGGCTTGCGAGGAGCCGCGCGGCATCATCAGCACCACAGGGCGCATCTTGTATTCGAAGCTGTCGGAGCTTTCCTTGCCGTCGCCCTTGAGCTTGATGATCGAGTCGACGTCCTTCTCGCCGACCATCAGGTTCTGTCCGTAACGGCCACGAACGATCTGCGACCAGACATAGTCCGCCTTGAGGCGCGCTTTCAGCGTTTCAGGGCGGATGCCGCGGCTCTGGAGCAGCTTGGTGAGTTGTTCGGTGCTGAGGCGCATGCGCGCGCCCATCGTCGCATATTGGGCGTCGACCTCGCCCGGCGTGAGGTCGACATTGAACTTCTTTGCTTCCTTGATCTTGACGCGATCGTTGATGAGTTCCTCGACCACGTCCTGTCGGCTCACGGCCTTGCCGCCGCCGGACAGCGCGTTCAGCTTCATGCGCTGATCGATGTCGAACGCCGTGATCGGATCGCCGTTGACGACGACGACGGCGTTTTGTGCGCGCGCGCCGCCGATGCCCGCGACCAGCAGCGATAGCGCGGCAAATGCGAGCAGGGCGCCGCGGCTGCCGAAGCGGCGGGTGAGTGGATGCGGACGTCGTCCTGTCAGGATCATCATGCAGTCACCTCACACGATTGGAGCATGATCTGTTCAGGGTGAATCAATTCAATCCCTATCGATTTGTTTGAGCACGACGGTTCGAGAACCGCGGATCGTGTTAGCGGCCGAACACCGAGCCGCTGCTTGTGGCCGAGGCCGACGAAGTCTGGTTCAGCGAGGTCGCGCCGATCGTCCGCAGGCCCACCTGAAGCATGATGCGGTGGTTGACGGTCAGGTTGCCGCTGTATCCGTAGTCGCTGATATAGTTCATGCCAATGACGAAACAATCGTCAACATAGCCCGCACCGATGATGGTCTGATTGACGCGGTCGAGATTGAGATCGTAACGCACGCCACCGGACACAACCCAGTTTTCCGCGATCTTGATCGTCGCCGTGCCGAGTACGCCTTCGCGGCGATTGAGGAAGCCGAGTTCCGGCTGGCGATCGTAATTGCCGTAGAGCAGGCTGACCGACCAGCGATCGAAATTCGCGCGCGCTTCTAGTTCGAGGCGGCGCATGTCGAGCGTCGATTCATCGAGGCGCGCGCGCGTCGTGAAGGTCAGCGTGCTGTTGGGCTGATAGGAGAGGCGGCCGACATAGTCGGAGCGATTGGTTTCGAGGCCGGAATTGATGCCGGTGTTGGTGAGGTCGCCGAGAGCGAACGAGTTCTGCCCGAACAGGTGGTAGGACTGTCCGAACAGCACATTGATGTAGCCGCCGCGATCGAACTGCGTCGTGGCCTGCACGCCGACATTGGCGCGGCCGCCGCCTTCGACGCGATCCCAGCCTGAGAATTTGTCGACGCGGAAAAGGTTGGCGTCGTCGAACAGAAGACTCTGCGCGTCCTCGTTCGGCAGACGTCCGACCTGGGTCTCGTTCGGCCGCACGATCAATTGCGCGATCGGCTCGATCGTCTGCGTGCCCCACGGCTGAACGCTGATGAAGGGGTAGCGATATTCGAGGCCGACCGTCGGCATCACGCGGCCGATGTCGCGCTCGCCGGGCTGAATGAAATTGCTTACGCCCGGCTGATTGTCGATCGCAGCATGGGCGACGTCGGCGCGCAGCGAGGCAAACGGCGTCCAGATCTGGCCGATCGGATCGACGATCGAGCGCCGCCACGACACCTCCGCCGAGGCGCGCGTGTAGTCGCCGGGAACGCCTCGCATCAGGCAGTTGGCCGGGGTCTTCACGGTCGGATCGGCGGTCGCCGGCAGACACCAGTTCGAGGCGACCGCGGCGCTGGTGATCGCGTTGTAGGATACCGACTGGCGGCTGAGGCTGGTGAGGTTGGCGCGATAACTCAATTCGCCGCCGAGGATCGGACGGTTGAACACGCCTGCATAATCGACGACCGGATGCACGACCGGAATCTGGTTCTGCACGTCGGCTTCGGAGAAGCCGTAGAAATACATCGCGCGCGCTTCGAAATAATTCCGCGCGCCATAGCCGGTCAGATAGACCTGCGACACCGCGTCGGTCGGAACCGAAGTGAACACCGCTGCGGGCCGGCGGAAGCTGCCGAGCGAATAATCCTGGAAGAAGGTGCGGTCGGACACCAGCGTTCCGTCCCAGCCCCACGACCATTTGTCGTTCAGCGCGAACCGGCCGACCGTCGTCACGCCGCCGCGCCAATCGCGATAGCCGGGCGTCGCCGGGCCGCCGAGGCGGAGGAATTCCTCCTTGTCGAGCTGGCGGATGCCATAGGCGCGGATCTCGTACGAGCCGTTTATCATGCGCTGGCGGAACTGGGCCTGCATCAGCAGACCCTGCTTGGTGGTGATGCGCGGCGACAGCGTCAGATCGTAGTCGGGCGCGATCGCCCAGTAGAACGGCACCTCAAGGCCGAAACCGTATTTGGTGTTCGACAGCGCATGCGGCATCAGGAAGCCGGTCTTGCGCTTCACCGTCGGGTCGGGCGTGTAGAAATACGGAACGTAGGCGATCGGGACGCCGAGGAACTCCAGCCGCGCGTCCTCGAAATACAGCATCTTCTCGCCCTGATCGTGGACGATGCGGGCGGCCTTCACCTGCCACAGCGGCGGCTTCTTCGGATCGTCCTTGCAGGCGGCGCAGGCGGTGTAGACACCGTTCTGGAACACGGTGAAATTGCCGCCGGAGCGGTCGGCGCGCGATCCCGCCATCCGCGTGTTGTCGGCGGTGTCGACCCGCAGCGAATCGACGAAGCCGTCGCGATAGTCGTCGCTGAGATCGATGTGGTTGGCGTAAGTGATCTTGCCGTCCTGATCGGTGATCCGGACGTTGCCCGTGGCGCTGAGCCGCTTGGTCTTCTGGTTGTAGTTGACGCGGTCCGCCTCCAGCGTCGTGTTGTTGTAATAGATCTGGACGTTGCCGACCGCGGAGACGACCGAATTGACGTTGTCGTAATTCATCTCCTCCGCCTGAACCAGCATCTGGCCGTCACTGTTGGGAGGACGGGCCGGAGGCTTGGGCGGGGCAGGCGGGCGCGGATTGTAGTTGAAGACCGTCTGTGCCTGCGCCGGCTCCGCAGCCGGCAGCGCGAATCCGAGGATCGTCGTTCCGAGCAGCACGCCGAGCATGCGGGCGAGCACGCCGCGCCTGCGCGTCACGGTTCCACTCTCGGAATTTCGGCTCTTTGGATTGCGGAAGACGGGCACGACTAACCGTCCTCCTGATACAGGAGCGCCAGAACGCCCGTGAAGCTGCCGACAACGATCGGAAGCCAAGCGGCAATGAAAGGATGCATCAGCTCGGCTTTGCTCAAGTCTTCAGTCGCTTTCGACAGGACGTAAAGCAGAAAGCCGGCGATAACTCCACCCAAAACCAGCTTCTGGACACCCCCGAGACGGATGAATTTCAGGCTGGTGGCGGATGCCAGCAACACCATCGCCGCCAGCAGGAACGGCTGGGCCAGCAATTTGTGGAATTGGAGCCGATATCCGGCTCCGGACGCACCCGATTTGACCGAGGATTCGATGTATTCGGGCAATTCCCAGAACGGGACGCTGTCGGGTGTGGCGAATCGGCCCAGCACCTGATCGGCGGACAGATTCGTCGCGATGCGGAACGTCTCCTGCTCGATTCGCGGCTGGTCGAGCTGGAAGCGGCGGACGCCCTTCAACACCCAGAAGCCGGGTTCCAGCACCGCCTCGTTGGCTTCGATTCGCTCGACGAAGCGACCCTCGGTGTTGAAGCGGAACACGGTGAGGCCGGTCAGCACGGTGCCGCGCTGCTGGCTGTTGCGGGCATTGATGATGGTCTGGCCGTCGCTGGCGACCTGATTCAGCCAGAAGCCGGCGGTCTCTTGCAGGTTCTCGTTCTTGGCGAAGAAGGTCGCCTCCATCTGCTTGGCGCGTTCCTGCAAGGTCGCCGAGACCGGATTGTAGACCAGCGTTGCGCCTGCGCCGAGCACCAGCGCGCTGACCAGCGCCGGAGTGAGGAACTGCCAGGCGGAAATGCCGGCCGCGCGCGCGACCACCAGTTCATAGCGCCGCGAAAGACCGAGATAGCAGACCATGGTCGCCACCAGCACGCAGAACGGCATCATCCGCTCCAGCAGTTGCGGCACGCGATAGGCCGAGGTCAGCGCCACCATCCCGGCGGAGGCGGCGGCGATGCCGGAGGTGCGGCGGCTCATCTCGATATAGTCGATCAGCAGCACGAGCACGAAGATGCCCGAAAACACCGCGAGCGCGGTGCCGACGAATTTGCCGGCGAAGTAGCGTCCGAGCGTGTTGGTCATCATCATCGGTGCGACCTCACGAGACCGCGAACCGCCGCTGGAGCCGTTCGCTCCAGGCGGAAATCATGTCGGTGAGGACCTGCGGCGGCTCGATGATGACCGCCTTCGAGATCGTCCAGGCGCTCAACACGAACGCCGCGACGATGAACAGGTAATGCAGCGGCACCGCGGCCGCCGATGTCGCCGCCAGCACGATCAGCGCGAAGCCGATCACGCGCAGGCCGACGACGGCGAAGACGGTGCTGGTCATCGACAGCGTGCGGCTCTGCCGCGTCGTGCGCGGCGCGCCGAGAAACGCGAACGTCATCATCGCGAACACGAACGGGTAGAGTGGGGCGCTCAGCCGTTCATGCAGGTCGGCGCGGAACTGGCCGGGAAATGCCTTGAACAGCGGATCGGCCGGGTCGGGCGAAAGCAACTCCCACAGATAGCGTTCGCGCACCGTGTAGATGATGTCCTTCGGCGCGCTGGCGAATTTGGACATGTCGAAGGCGTAGCTGTCGAAGGCGACCAGCGCCGGATCGCGGCGCGAGGCTTCGGCGCGTTGCAGCGTCCCGTCTTCGAGCACGAGGAACGCGCCGCGCTCGTTCTTCAGGATGCTGCCGCGATCGGCGATGATGGTCGTGCGTTCCTTCGGGTCGCGCCGGTCGTCGACGAAGATGCCGCTGAGCAGCCCGCCCGGCTGGCGCTCGCGCACCCGCAGCGTCAGGTTCGGCTCGATGTCGAGAAACTGACCGGTTTGCAGCACGTTGCTGACGACGTCGGTGGCGATCTCGCGGCGCATCAGATTGGCGACGCGCAGCGAGTGCGGCGCGATGTAGGCGGAAATCGCGAACACCAGCACGGACACCGCCGCGGCGACGAAAAAGAACGGGCGGAACAGCCGCCACGGATTCAGGCCGCAGGCGTTGAGGACGATGATCTCGGAATCGGTGGCGAGCCGGTTCAGCACATAGGCGATGGCGACCAGCAGCGCGAGCGGCGCGATCACCAGCAGCAGATAGGGAATGACCAGGGTCGTCAGCGCCAGGAACACGAACACGGTCTGGCCGCGCCCGGTCATGATGTCGATTCCGCGCAGCGCCTGGGTCAGCCACACGGCTGCCGTCAGGCTAACGAGCACGACGACGAAAGCCGTCGCCGTCAGCCGAAAGATATAGCGATCAGTCGACCCCATCGTGCGATGCGATCCCCATCCCCCAGAAAAGCCGGCGAACCTCGCGTCACCGCTTCCATCCCCATGAAAGCGGCTGCTTAAGTCCTCCAGCCGGACACTACCATCCTATTGATTAATCAACAAAATGGCTGAGGGATGGCGGGGGCAAACAACGCGAATTTTTGGTTAATTGTTGCGTTCGGGGTACGTTCTGAAGCCGGCCCGGCAAGTGTTCCATGGCAAGTCGGCGCCTGGTGCGCTATTTGCTGGTCGTCTCCGTTTTCCGGGGAATCAGCGGAAATGGCAGGTCTTCACCGGAACGAAGGCCGAAAAGCCTGTGCTCATGAGCAGATAAGGATGCTTTCGATGTCCGACGCCGTCAAAATCCAGTTCGTTCCTTTCACAGCGCCGGCACGGGGCGTTCTTGTCCTGTTCACCGACGAATCGCTGGAGTTCGGCAAGGCGTCGGCGAAATTCCTCGGCAAGGCCGCGGACACCGTGAAGCGGGCGGCGGCGGCCAGCCGCTTCAAGGGCAAGAGCGGCACCGCGCTGGATATCCTGGCTCCCGCCAATCTCGGGGTGGACCGGCTAGTGGTCGCCGGCACCGGCAAGCGCGGCGAGTTGAAGGCTGAGGACTACATCAAGATCGGCGGGGCGACGATCAAGCGGCTGTCGGCCAGGGCCGGGACGGTGACGGTCGTCGCCGAACTGCCGGGCGGGCCGATCCAGCCGAACGATATCGCCTCGATCGCGGCCGGCATCCGGCTGCGCGCCTACAGCTTCGACCTCTACAAGACCAAGAAGAAGGACGAGGACCTGCCGGTGCAGGCGTCGGTCTCGATTGCCGTGGCCGACGTCGCGGCGGCGAAGAAGGCGTTCGCGCCGTCCAATGCCGTCACCGACGGCGTGCTGATCGCGCGCGATCTCGTCAACGAGCCGCCGAACGTGCTGTACCCGGAAGAATTCGCCAAGCGCGCCGCGCGTCTGCGCAAGCTCGGTGTCGAAGTGCAGATTTTCGACGTCAAGGCGATGAAGAAACTCGGCATGGGCGCGCTGCTCGGCGTCGCGCAGGGCTCGGTCCGCGAGGGACGAATGGCGGTGATGCGCTGGAACGGCGGCAAGAAGGGCGACAAGCCGGTCGCCTTCGTCGGCAAGGGCGTCTGCTTCGACACCGGCGGCATCTCGATCAAACCGGCCGGCAACATGGAAGAAATGAAGGGCGATATGGCGGGGGCAGCCTGCGTCGTCGGCCTGATGCATGCGCTCGCCGCGCGAAGGCCAAGGTGAACGCCGTCGAGCACCATCGGCCTCGTGGAGAACATGCCGGACAGCGGCAACGCAGCGGCGAACGTATCGTCACCACCATGTCGGGGCAGGCGATCGAGATCATCAATACCGACGCCGAAGGTGGCTCGACAGCCGACGATAGCCTGGGCATTCGCCAAGACCTACAAGCCGAAATTCATGGTCGACCTTGCCACGCTGACGGGGGCGATCCTGGTGGCGCTCGGAACCGAGCATGCCGGCCTGTTCTCCAACAATGACGAACTCAACGAGCGTCTGGCGGCCGCCGACGCGCGCCGCGAGCGAGCTTGTGTGGCGGATGCCGCTCGGTCCCGCCTATGACAAGCTGATCGATTCGAAATTCGCCGACATGAAGAACACCGGCCCGCGCTGGGGCGGCTCGATCACGGCGGCGCAGTTGCTGCAACGCTTCGTCGACGGCACGCCCTGGGCGCATCTCGACATCGCCGGCACCGGCATCGGCCTTCGACCGACATCAACACCAGCTTCGGCACCGGCTACGACGTGCGCCTGCTCGACCGGCTGGTGGCGGATCATTGCAAGCGGGGCGATGACCGAGTCCTGTTCTATCGCACCTGCAAAATCAGGCGGCGGAAAGCGTTCCTGCCGCCGCTTCTGGAGCGCTCGCTCGCGCGCGGCTGGAAGGTGGTGGTGCAGACCGCGTCGGAGAACGGGCCGACGATCGACGCGCATCTGTGGACCTACAGCGACGATTCATTCCTGCCGCATGGAACCTGACGCGATCGCGATGCGGCCGAACAGCCGATCGCGGTGACAGCGGACAATCCGAACGGTGCCAGCGTTCGGTTTCCGATCGATGCGACATGCTGCCGGAGGATTCGGCGGCCTATGAGCGTCTGGTGCTGGTGTTCAACGGCGATGACGACGACGCGCTGCAAGCCGCACGCGGTATATGGACCAAAGCCAAATCGCACGGCTTCGACGTCACCTATTGGCAGCCGGACGAGCAGGGCCGCTGGCAGCAAGAACTGACGCAGGCGGCCGATCGAAGAACATTCCAGGAAAGAGGCCTGCATTGCCCACGGCGAAGCCGCGCAGGGGCAGTGGCGTTAATGATCTTTCCGATTTAGATCGTTTCCGGACCGGCGGGTCGTAGCGTGCCAACGCCGCGTTTTGTGGTGTCTCCGTCGAGGCCCGCTTCGGTGCGCCTGATATTGCGCAGAGCATGATCCCAGCAGGAACCGGTTTTCGGACGAATCATGCTCGAATAAATGATAAGCGACGAGCCTGATTCAACGAGAGTTGAAGCAGGCTCTCGAGCCTCGTGTCGATGTTGCTTCGGGTTGGCGTATGAATTGGTTGCTCTCAGGCACGCGTTGGAAGATGGCGCTTGCGATCGTGGCGATACCGCCGCTGCTGGCGGGCTGTGGCGGCATGGATTTTTCGATGAAGGACGCGGAGTGGTTCAATCGCCCCTCCGGCATGTTCAACCGCACCATCAGCGTCGAATCGCCAGGCTTCGCCGACAACCGTCCGGTGGCGGACGGTGAACTGATTTCGGCGGACGGATTCTGCGCCGGAATGGCCGCACCGACCGATGCCAACGCGCTGACGGACCCATCCGCCCCGATGGCTGAAGCGCCGCAAGGCTCCGCGGCGATCGCGATCGGCCGTACCGAATGCGAGGTCGCGCGCGCCGCGGGACGGCCGGACAATGTTGCGGTGTCGAACGAAGGTGGGGCTCGCGTCACGGTGCTCACCTATCTGCATGGCGAACGTCCCGGCATCTATCGTTTCACCTCCGGCCGCCTTGTGTCGATGGAGCGCGGCGCAGAGCCGCCACCGCCTCCGGCGCGCAACACCAAAGGCCAGCGTCCGCGCCGCCAGGGCTGACGCCTTGACAAGGCGACGAGTTTAGGACGCAGCGTTTTCCAATGACGTGCTGGCGGTGAGCCACGCATCCTCCGCGCGTTGCAGTGCGTCAGCCGCGGCGCTGCGCGCCTTGCTCAGTTGCGCCGCCTTCGCCGGTTCGCGGCTGAAGATGTCCGGCAGCGCCAGCGCGGTGTCGATCTTGGCGATGATCGCGTTGATGCGCTCGATCTCGGCTTCGGCCTCGGCGATCTGCTGCCGCAACGATCCGTTCGCTTTCGAGGATTTCGTACGGGGCGCATTGTCGTCCGCGCGCTCGGCTCGATCGGACGACGCGCGCTGGCCGCGCGCGGACAGAACTTCGCGCCGATAGTCGTCGAGGTCGCCCTCGTAAGGCGTCACACGGCGGTCGGCGACGACCCACAAACGATCCGCGCAGGCGTCGATCAGGTAGCGGTCGTGCGACACCATGATGACCGCGCCGGGAAATTCGTTGATGGCTTCGGCCAGCGCGGCGCGGCTGTCGATGTCGAGATGGTTGGTCGGCTCGTCGAGGATGATGAGTTGCGGCGCGTGGAAGGTCGCAAGGCCGAGCAGCAGCCGCGCCTTTTCGCCGCCGGACAGATTCTGCACTGGCGTATCGGCTGCGGCGGACGAGAAACCGATCGCGCCCGCCCGCGCGCGAACCTTCGCTTCGGGCGCGTCCGGCAACAGCTTGCGCAGATGCGTGTAAGGCGTGCCCTGAACGTCCAGTTCGTCGACCTGATGCTGGGCGAAATAGCCGACGGAGAGCTTGTCGGCGCGGGTCATGCGGCCGGAGAACGGTGCGAGCCGTCTGGCCAGAAATTTCACCAGCGTCGATTTGCCGTTGCCGTTCTGCCCGAGCAACGCGATGCGGTCGTCATTGTCGATGCGCAGGGTGACGCGATTGAGGACAGGCTTCTCCGGATCGTATCCGATCGTGACGCCTTCGGCGGCGATGATCGGTGGCGACAGAAGCCGCTCCGGCTCCGGAAAGGTGATCTCGCGCACGTCTTGCGTCACGAGTGCTGCGATCGGCTGCATCTTCTCCAGCCGTTTTACGCGCGATTGCGCCTGGCGGGCCTTCGACGCCTTCGCCTTGAAGCGATCGACGAAAGCCTGCAATCGCTGGCGCTCGGCCTCCTGCCGCTTCACCTGCTTGGCGTCGAGCAATTCGCGGGCGGCGCGCTGCGTGGCGAAGGAGGTGTAGCCGCCGCGATAGAGCGTCAGCTTGGTGCGGTCGAGATGCAGGATCTGATCGACCGAATTGTCCAACAGGTCGCGATCATGGCTGATGACGATCACGGTTCGCGGATAGCGCGCCAGATGGTCTTGCAGCCACAGCGTGCCTTCGAGATCGAGATAGTTGGTCGGCTCGTCGAGCAGCAGCAGATCGGGCTCGCTGAACAAGGTCGCCGCGAGCGCGACGCGCATGCGCCAGCCGCCGGAAAATTCCGCGCAGGGCCGCTTCTGGTCGTCGCTGGAGAAGCCGAGACCGGACAGGATCGACGAGGCCCGCGCGGGCGCGGAATGTGCGCCGATATCCTGCAAGCGCGTCTGGATCTCAGCGATGCGATGCGGATCGTCGGCGGTTTCCGCTTCCTGCATCAGCGCCGCGCGCTCGCGGTCGGCGGCGAGCACCACGTCGATCAACGGTTCCGGGCCGCTCGGGGCTTCCTGCGCGAGGCTGCCGATGCGCCAGCGCGGCGGCAGCGTAATCCGCCCGGATTCCGTCGGCATGTCGCCGCGGATGGCATGGAACAGCGTCGACTTGCCGGTCCCGTTGCGGCCGACGAGGCCGACCCGCGCGCCCGGAACGATCTGCGTGGTGGCATGGTCGATCAGCAAACGTCCGGCGATCCGGATGGAAATATCGGTGATGGACAGCATGCGGGCTTTTCACCGCTCGCTCGCCCGAACGCAACCGCTTTTCGCGGAGAGCTCAGCCGCCGTTGCGATGCTCGCGCAGGCCCGATTCCTCATTCTGTCGAAGCTGGTTCAGAAGTTCCTGGAGCCGATCCGGCATTTGAGTGTCGGAACCGAGCGTCTGCTTGAGTTTCTCGCTGATGCCTTTCGAAACGGCCCGGCCGGCTGCGGGATCGATCGGGACGGAGTTACGCGACATCGCAGATTCCACTCGGAAAGTTCCGTTTGATTAAATTTAGCGTCGTCTCGTCAATGTTGAAACGCCGATTTGGTTGCGTGCACGACCGAATGATGGTGACCGATCGGTAAATTTTGTCTGAAATGCCATTCAATCGCCTGCGTCAAGTCGCATCGCGCGATTGTACATGACAAAAAGAAACCCCGGCCGGGAGGGCCGGGGTTGGTAGCGAAGCCTGGCGCGTTTCAGCGACAAAGATTCACAGTACGCCAGCGCAGGCCCTTGCGAGTCTGTACCAGCCGATTCTCGAAACAGCTTGCCGATACGAGCGGCGCGCCGACGAAGAGCGGCGGAGCGACGTAAACGCGGTGATGGTGGTGATGCGGATGCCAGCCGTGGCCATGGCCGACCTTGACAGTGAAGGCGGACGCGGCGGTGGGAGCGAGAGCGGCGGCGCCAATGGTGACGGCAGCGGCGAAACCGAGAACAAGCTTGCGGATCATGACAGTCTCTCCTTGATGCGGCGGTGAAAGCCGCTGTGGTGTCCCGTGCCCATTCGTCGCGACGATGCGCGCTTTCGTTCAACGACGTTTGTGATCTGTGTCACAGGTGTCGGAACAAACAAACCCGGCCGCGAGGGCCGGGGCTCGTGATCCGCTTTTGCTGCGCGCTTCAGCGGCAGACATTCACGGTGCGCAGGCGCGGACCATAGGGCGTCTTCACCATGCGCTTCTGGATGCATGAGCGATGACGATAATGCGCGCGCGAAGTCCTTGAAGTGGCGATGGACGGCGGGGCCGTGATGATGGCCGCGCATGTGCGGGCCGCTGGTGTAGGCCGAGGCGCCGGTGGGCGCGAGGGCGGCGAGTCCGAGCGTGCCGGCGGCGGCGACAGCAAAGAGCGAGTTTGCGAAACATGGTCCTCTCCATTCTCTCGGGACGTTCAACGCCCGGTTCTGCGATCGGTCCGCGCGATTGTTGGATGTCGTTCGCTGCGGCCTTTCATGCATGCGAGAATAGGGCCGCGTTTCTGAACGGCCGCTCATCGCAGCCTGCGGATAGCGTTCATGTTCGTGAATTCGCGGAAAGCTTTGGAGGGCGCGGGAAGGAGGCGCGTTTACCGCGATGCGCGACAGCGCGCGGCGGCGGCTTGCCGACCTCCCGCGCCACCGTTATAAGCCCGCCGACCTCATTAACCATTCTCTCAAGGACCAGATCATCATGGCGACCGAACGTACCTTCTCGATCATCAAGCCGGACGCGACCGAGCGTAACCTCACCGGCGCCGTCAACGCCATCATCGAGAAGGCGGGGCTTCGCATCGTCGCGCAGAAGCGCATCCGCATGACCCGCGATCAGGCCGAGACCTTCTATGCCGTCCACAAGGCGCGTCCGTTCTTCGGTGAGGCTGGTCGATTTCATGATCTCGGCGCCGGTCGTCGTTCAGGTGCTGGAAGGCGACAACGCCATCGCCCGCTATCGCGACGTGATGGGCGCGACCGATCCGGCGAAGGCCGCCGAAGGCACCATCCGCAAGGCGCATGCGAAGTCGATCGGCGAGAACTCGGTGCATGGCTCGGACGCCGCCGAGACCGCCGCGATCGAGATCGCGCAGTTCTTCGCCGGCAACGAGATCGTCGGCTGATTGCTGTTGAGTTGCGAAGACGTGCTTGCGGCCGGGTTTATCCCGGCCGTTTTCACTTGCGGCGCGCGCGGTTGCTAAATATCCGGCGCGATCAGGACGGAATCCGATTTCGCCACCGCCTCAATCGCGCACCGGTCGCCGTCGATGCGGACGCGATTTTCGGCAACGAGGCGCAGCGCGGCCGGATAGATGCGGTGCTCCACGCCAAGAATGCGATCGGAGAGCGCTGCCACGTATCGTCGTCGCGGACCGGCACCGCGCCTTGCAGGGACGATCGGGCCGGCGTCGGTGTCGGGCGTGACGAAATGCACCGTCGCGCCGGAAATTTTCACGCCCGCATTCAGCGCCTGGCCGTGCGGATCGAGGCCGGGAAAGGACGGCAGCAGCGAGGGGTGGATGTTCAGCATACGCGCCTGCCAGCGCTGAACGAAACCGGCGGTGAACAGCCGCATGAAGCCGGCGAGGCAGATCAACTCCGCGGCGTGCTTGTCGAGCACCGCCTGCAACGCGGCCTCGAAGCCGGCGCGATCCTTCCCGAACGGTTTGCTTTCGACGATCGCGACCTCGCATCCGGCTTCGCGCGCCAAAAGCCACGCCTTCGGCCTCGGCCTTGTTGGAAATCCACCACCGCGACTTCGGCCGGATAATCCGGCGCGCGCGGGCGGCGATCAGCGCGCTCATGTTCGAGCCGCGCCCGGAAATCAGGATCGCAACGCGCCGTTTCATCGCCTCAAAGGCTCAGGTTGAGATGGTTGTCGTAGATCACGCGCTGTTCGCCCTCGGCTTCGACGACATGGCCGAGCAGGGCGACGCTTTCGCCGGCCTCGGCAAGCACGTCCATCACCTGCATGGCCGCATCCGGCTTGACGATCGCCACCATGCCGACGCCGCAATTGAAGGTGCGCAGCATCTCCAGTTCGGCGATGCCGGCCTGGCTCGCCAGCCATTTGAACACCGGCAGCACCTGGATTTGCGCAAGGTCGATCTTCACGCCGAGATGCTTCGGCAGCACTCGCGGAATATTGTCGGTGAAGCCGCCGCCGGTGATATGGGCGAGGCCCTTTACCGCGCCGGTCTCGCGGATCGCGCGCAGGCACGATTTCACATAAAGCTTCGTCGGCGTCAGCAGCGCGCCGCCGAGCGTCATCACCGGCGCGAACGGGCGGGTGAGGCGAAGGTCAGCCCGGCCTGTTCCACCACCTTGCGCACCAGCGAAAAGCCGTTGGAGTGGACGCCGGAGGCGGCGAGGCCGATCACGACGTCGCCGGCGCCGCGATGTCGCGCCCCGGCAGCAGCGTGCCACGCTCGGCCGCGCCAACGGCAAAGCCGGCGAGGTCGTAATCGCCGTCCTTGTAGAGGCCCGGCATTTCCGCCGTCTCGCCGCCGATCAGCGCGCAGCCGGATCTCGCGGCAGGCTTCTGCGACGCCCGCGACGATCGCCGCCGCCGCCGCCGGATCGAGCTTGCCGCAGGCGAAATAATCCAGGAAAAACAACGGCTCAGCGCCCTGTACGACCAGGTCATTGACGGACATGGCGACCAGGTCGATGCCGATCCCGGTGTGGATGCCGGTTTCGATGGCGATTTTCACCTTGGTGCCGACGCCGTCGGTGGCGGCGACCAGCACCGGGTCCTTGAAGCCGGCTGCCTTCAGGTCGAAGAGGCCGCCGAATCCGCCGATTTCGGCGTCCGCTCCGGCGCGCGCGGTGGCGCGCACCATCGGTTTGATGAGGTCGACCAGACGGTTGCCGGCGTCGATATCCACGCCCGCGTCTGCATAGGTGAGGCCGTTCTTGCGCTCGGTCATGCGGTTTCCTGTTTTCGCCCCGGTGGTTACGAGGGATTGGGCGTGCGTGCAATGGCTCGCGCCGGCTTCTCAACTGTACTATGTAGGACGTGCCGGGATCGGATGCCCCCATGAGCGGGGTTGAGAACCCGCGTGCGGGACCTGACGGCGTGAATATTCCGAATTTGATTACTCTGGGGCGCATTCTGCTGGTGCCCGTCATCGTTTGGGCGATCACCTCGGGACAGATGGCCATCGCCTTCGTGCTGTTCTTCATCGCCGGTCTCAGCGACGCGGTGGACGGTTTTCTGGCCAAGCGCTTCAACATGCAGAGCGAGATCGGCGCGCTGCTCGATCCTTTGGCCGACAAGTGCCTGCTGGTGTCGATCTATGTCGCGCTCGGCATCACCGCCGACATCCCGCGCTGGCTGGTGATTCTGGTGGTGTCGCGGGACATCATCATCGTCGGCGCGGTGATCGTCTCGTGGCTGCTCGACCGGCCGATCCCGATGAAGCCGCTGATGGTGTCGAAGCTGAACACGGTGGCGCAGGTCGTCTATGCCGGCCTTGTGCTGATGGCGCTCGGTTTCGGCTTCGTGATCTGGCCGTTCGATATTATCCTGATGGCGGTCGTCGCGCTGCTGACCTTGTCGTCGGTCGCCTTCTATCTGGTCGAATGGGTTCGCCATATGAGCGAGCTTGAGCCAGGACGATAATGCATGATCCCGAAAAGTGGGAACCGGTTTTTGGAAACAGATCATGCGCAAACGAGAATGTAAGGGCTGAAGTGGTTCAGCCTGAACGGATTACGCGCCAGTTCTTGGAGTCGAGTTCAGCGGTGGCACGCGCGCAACCGAAGCAATTGGCGTTCGCCCTGCCGCATGCGGAAAGTTTCGGGCGCGAGGATTTCCTCGAAGGTCCGGGCAATCAAGCGGCGCTGGAGCTGATCGACCGCTGGCCGGATTGGCCGAGCCGGGTCGTGATGCTGACCGGGGCCGCGGGCTCCGGCAAAAGTCATCTTGCGACGATCTGGGCCGGCAATTCCGGCGCGCGATCGATCCGGGCCAATGCTCTCACGGCGCCCGGCGTGCCCGGCGCGCTGGCGACCGGGGCGGTGGTGGTCGAGGACGTTGCCGGCCGATCTCGACGAGGCGGCGCTGTTCCACCTGCTCAATCTCGCCCGCCAGGAAGGCGCGGACGTGCTGTTGACGGCGCGCACGGCGCCGGCCGGATGGGACCTGCGCATCCCGGACCTGCGCTCGCGCCTGCGCGATCCGGTGGTGAC
This sequence comes from Xanthobacteraceae bacterium, assembly GCA_041397365.1. Taxonomy (GTDB): domain Bacteria; phylum Pseudomonadota; class Alphaproteobacteria; order Rhizobiales; family Xanthobacteraceae; genus P52-10. Next base: position 165,641 of record JAWKWT010000008.1, on the reverse strand, counting down.
GCTGGCGCCGCCTGACGATGCGCTGCTGAAGGCGCTGATCGTCAAGCTCTGCATGGACCGGCAACTCGCCGTCGACGAGGCGTTCGTGAGCTATGTCGCAAGCCGGATCGAGCGCTCCTTTGTCGCAGCGCGCAAAGCCATTGATCTGCTCGACGCCGAGGCGCTCCGCCGCGGCCGGCCGGTAACGCGCGCGCTTGCCGTGGAACTCTTGCGGGGGCCTGCGGCTTGACGCCTCGCCGGCGTCGTCCATCATGTCATTGAAATGTCATGGCTCATGGAGATGGTTCGCCCCATCCTCCGGAACGCGACCTCGCCGGTTGCGCGAAACTTTTGGCCGAGATCTGATGGACTCCCCTGAAGCCTTTGTTCTGACTGAAAATAAAAGCCCCGCGCCGGACGAGAGCCCGGCGGCGGAAAAGGGACCGGAGCGGTTCATCAACCGGGAACTGTCCTGGCTGAACTTCAACCGGCGGGTGCTGGAGGAGGCGGTGAACACGCTGCATCCGGCGCTGGAGCGGCTGCGCTTTCTGTCGATTTCAGCCAACAACCTTGACGAATTCTTCATGGTCCGCGTCGCCGGCCTGAAGGCGCAGGTGCGTGAAGGCATCGCCGAGCGCAGCCCGAACGGGCTGACACCGTCCGAACAGCTCATCCGGATCAACGAGGCGGTCTCCGAACTCGCCAGCGATCAGCAGGCGATCTGGCGCGATTTGCGCGCGATCCTGGCCGATGCCGGCATCGTTTTGGTCGAGGGACGCGACGTCTCCAAGGCCGAGCGCGCCTGGATCGAGGATTATTTCCTCCACAATATCTTCCCGCTGCTGACGCCGCTGGCGATCGACCCGGCGCACCCGTTCCCGTTTATCCCGAGCCTCGGTTTCTCGATCGCGCTGCAACTTGCCCGCGCCTCGGACGGCAAGGCGATGAATGCGCTGATCCGCATGCCGGGCAAGATCGACCGTTTCATCCGCCTGCCGGCCGGCAAGGACGGCGCGACGCGGCTGATGACGCTGGAACAGGCAACCAGCCTGTTCATCGGCCGGCTGTTTCCCGGCTACACGGTCAACGGGCAGGGCGCGTTCCGCGCCATCCGCGATTCCGAAATCGAAATCGAGGAAGAAGCGGAAGATCTGGTGCGGACCTTCGAGACGGCGTTGAAGCGTCGCCGGCGCGGGTCGGTGATCCGCCTGGAGATCGAGGCGGCGATGCCGGAGCAGCTGCGACTCTTCGTGCAGCGCGCGGTGTCCGCGGCGGACGATGAAATCTTTCATGTCGATGGCGTGCTGGCGCTGAACGAGCTGGCGCAACTGACGCGGCTCGACCGGCCCGATCTCGAATTCGTTCCTTACGTGCCGCGGCACCCGGAGCGCGTGCGCGACCATGCCGGCGATATTTTCGCGGCCATTCGCCAGAAGGACCTCGTGGTCCATCATCCGTATGAATCCTTCGACGTGGTCGTGCAATTCCTGCAACAGGCGTCGCGCGATCCGGACGTGGTCGCGATCAAGCAGACGCTGTATCGCACCTCCAACAACTCGCCGATCGTGCGCGCGCTGGTGGAGGCGGCCGAGGCCGGCAAATCCGTCACCGCGCTGATCGAGTTGAAGGCGCGGTTCGACGAGGAGGCCAACATCCGCTGGGCGCGCGACATGGAGCGCGCCGGCGTGCAGGTCGTCTACGGCTTCATCGAACTGAAGACGCACGCAAAACTGTCGCTGGTGGTGCGGCGCGAGTCCGGCAATCTCGCCACCTATGTGCATGTCGGCACCGGCAATTATCATCCTGTGACCGCGCGCATCTACACCGACCTGTCGTACTTCACCGCCGACAATGTGATCGCGCGCGACGTCGCACGCGTGTTCAATTACATCACCGGCTATGCCGAGCCGATCGACATCGAGCGGATGGCGGTGTCGCCGCTGACCTTGCGCAAGCGCATCCTCGCCCATATCGAAGGCGAGATCGCGTTCGCCCGGCAGGGCAAGCCGGCCTCGATCTGGATGAAGATGAATTCGCTGGTCGACCCCGACATCATCGACGCATTGTACGAGGCGTCGAATGCCGGCGTGTCGATCGATCTCGTCGTGCGCGGTATCTGCTGCCTGCGGCCGGGTGTCCCAGGGCTGTCGGAAAATATCCGCGTCAAATCCATCATCGGCCGGTTCCTCGAACATGGCCGTGTCTATTGTTTCGGCATGGGGCACGGACTGCCTTCGCCGAAGGCGGCTGTGTATATCTCCTCGGCCGACATGATGCCGCGCAATCTCGACCGGCGCGTGGAGGTGCTGTGTCCGCTCGATAATCCGACCGTCCATCAGCAGGTTCTGGACCAGATCATGGTCGCCAATCTGAAAGACAATGAACAGAGCTGGCAGTTGTTGCCGGATGGATCGTCAACGCGTATGAAGGCGGCGAAAGGCGAGGAGCCTTTCAACCTGCACAAATATTTCATGACGAATCCGAGTCTGTCGGGACGTGGCAAGTCGCTCAAAGAATCCTCACCGCGGCGTCTCACGCGACGTTCCGAGCGCCAGCAGTCATCTTCCTGAGCTGGTGAAGCTGCGCCGCGCGCGGCTGAGCCATTCGTCGCGGAAGGCGGGTCCCACCGTCGCCGTCATCGACATCGGCTCCAACTCGGTGCGCCTCGTGGTTTATGAGGCGCTGACCCGCTCGCTGGTTCCGTTCTTCAACGAGAAGATCATGTGCGGCCTCGGACGCGAGGTGCATTCGAGCGGCCTGCTCGCCGCTGACGCGGTGGAGAAGGCGCTCGCCGCACTGAAGCGGTTCCGCAGCCTGTGCGAGGTGATTGGCGTCGGGCGAACTTATGTCGTCGCCACCGCGGCCTGCCGCGACGCCGACAATGGGCCCGAATTTATCGCGCGGGCGGAGCGCATTCTCGGCACGCAAATCGAAATTCTGTCCGGCGCGCGCGAGGCCAATCTGTCCGCGCAAGGCGTCGTCTCCGGCGTTCACAAACCGGATGGGCTCGTCGGCGATCTCGGCGGCGGTTCGCTGGAACTGATCGATATTTCCGGCCGCCGCGTCAGCCGCGGCGTCAGCCTGCCGCTCGGCGGCCTCGCATTGCAGGACATGTCGCACCGCTCGATCAAGCGCGCGGAAAAGATCGTCAAGGAGCAACTCTCCGGTCTCGCCACGCTGAAAGCCGCGCGCGGCCGCAGCTTCTATGCCGTCGGCGGCACATGGCGCGCGCTCGCGCGGCTGCACATTTCGCAGACCGGATATCCGTTGCGGGTGATGCACGGCTACACCATCCCGGCCGACGAGGCGCTGGCCTTCGCGCGGCGCGTCAAGCGGATGGCGGCGGGCCGCGTGGTGCAGGACATCGAGGCGGTCGCCGATGCGCGCCGGCCGCTGTTGTCCTATGCCGCGCTGGTGCTCGAATACATCATCCGCGTCGGCAAGCCGAAGCAGATCGTCATCTCGACCTTCGGCGTCCGCGAGGGATTGCTGTTCACGCAACTGCCCGCGGACGAGCAGCGCAAGGACGGCCTGCTGGCGGCCGCGCATGATCTGAACGTGCTGCGCTCCCGGTCGCCGAACCATGCCGAAGAGCTGTTCGATTGGACCAGCCGTTTCGTGAAGGCGACCGGCATCAGCGAGACGGCGGAGGAGCAGCGATGGCGGCATGCGGCGTGCCTGCTTGCCGACATTGGCTGGCGCGCGCACCCGGACTATCGCGGCGAGCAGTCGCTGAACCTGATCGCCAACGGCAATTTCGGTTCGGTCGGTCACGAAGGCCGCGCGTTTCTCGGGCTGACGGTTTTTTACCGTTATGCAGGGCTCGGCGATACGCATGACGAACTCGCGCCGCGCATCGCCGAACTGATCTCCGACGAATTGGTCGGATGGGCGCAGGTGATCGGCACAGCCATTCGCGTCGCGCATCTGATTTCGGCGGCGCAGACCGGCGTGCTCGGGGCGACGCATTTCAAGCGGCGCGGCAACAAACTCGTGCTGAGCTTCGAGCCGCGCGTGGCGGCGCTCGCCGGCGACCGGATCGCCAATCGCTTCAAGCAGCTCACCCGCCTGATCGGCCTGTCCTCGGCGATCGAGAGGTAAGAGGCGCTAATCGCGCTCGACGCGGACGACGCGGCCTTTTTCCATCGCCAGCGCCAGGCGGCCGCGCTTCAGCGCCAAGGCCGAGTCCCCGAACAATTCGCGCCGCCAGCCGTGCATCGCCGGCACGTCGGCGCCGTCGGTGGCGGCGATCTGTTCGAGATCGTCGGTGGTGGCGATCACCTTGGCCGCGACGTGGTGCTTTTCCGAGGTCATGCGCAACAGCACCTTCAGCAATTCCACCGTGGCGGAGGCCGAAGCATTGCCGCGCGGCCGCTCGATCTTCGGCAGCGAATGCGGGTCGCACTCAAGCCCGCGCTGGACCGCGGCGATGATGTCGGCGCCCCATTTCGACCGTTCGAACCCCTTCGGGATCGAGCGCAAATGCCCGAGCTTCTCGATGGAGGTCGGCGCGTGCGTGGCGATGTCGCCGATCGCGTCGTCCTTCAGCACGCGGCTGCGCGGCACGTCGCGGGTCTGCGCCTCGCGCTCGCGCCAGGCCGCGACCTCCATCAGCACCGCAAGCTCCTTCGGTTTTCGCACGCGCGTCTTCAGGCGCTCCCAGGCGCGCGAGGGATCGTTGTCGTAGGTTTTGGGCGAGGTGAGAACCTCCATCTCCTCCGACACCCAGTCGCTGCGACCGCGCTTCTTCAGGTCGATGTCGAGCGCCTTGAACACGTCGCGCAAATGCGTGACGTCGGCTTCCGCATAAACGATCTGCTCAGGGCTCAGCGGCCGGCGCGACCAGTCGGTGAAGCGGTGCGTCTTGTCCGGGCGGTGGCCGGTGACTTTCTCCACCAGCGCGTCATAGGCGATGCTGTCGCCATAGCCGAGCACCATCGCCGCGACCTGCGTGTCGAAGATGGGATGCGGCAGCATGCCGGCGCGGTGCCAGACGATCTCGATGTCCTGCCGCGCGGCGTGGAAGACCTTCAGCACCGCCTCATTGCCCATCAGCGCAAAGAACGGGGCAAGGTCGATCCCCTCGGCGAGCGCATCGATCACGACCGCTTCATCCGGGCTCGCCATCTGGATCAGGCAGAGCAGGGGGTAATAGGTCGTCTCCCGCAGAAATTCGGTATCGACGGTAATGACGGGGTGCTTGCCGAGTCGTTCGCAGGCGGCTGCAAGATCGGGCGTTGTCGTAATCAGGTCCATGGCCGCTGAATAACGCAGCTTGGGGGCGTTGTCGCCGGGCTTTTCAATCGGAATCGACAGGATTCGGGCGGGTTTTTCCGGCGAATCGGCTGAAAGTCGCCCGCGGAAGCCGTCGCTCCGGTTGCCCGGCCGGGCGGGCTCGGTTAAACCCCCCGCGGCGTCCGCGTCTGCGGATTCCCGCACTTTTCTTAAGCCTTCAGGGTCAACATGCATCGTTACCGGTCGCACACCTGCGGCGCGCTTCGCGCCAGCCATATCGACGAAACCGTCCGTCTGTCCGGGTGGGTCCATCGCGTGCGCGACCATGGCGGCGTGCTGTTCATTGACCTGCGTGACCATTACGGGCTGACCCAATGCGTGGCCGACCCCGATTCGCCGGCCTTCAAGGACGCCGAAACGCTGCGCTCCGAATGGGTGGTGCGGATCGCCGGCAAGGTGCGCCGGCGGCCGGGCGGCACGGAAAACATGGAGCTGCCGACCGGCGAGGTCGAGGTGTTCGTCGCCGAGATCGAGGTGCTGGGACCGGCCGCCGACCTGCCGCTGCCGGTGTTCGGCGACCTCGACTATCCGGAAGATGTGCGGCTGAAATACCGCTTCCTCGATCTGCGCCGCGAGCGGCTGCACAAGAACATCATGACGCGCGGCGCGATCATCGATTCGATGCGCCGGCGGATGAAGGAGGCCGGCTTCTTCGAATTCCAGACGCCGATCTTGACGGCCTCGTCGCCGGAGGGCGCGCGCGACTTCCTGGTGCCGAGCCGCATCCATCCTGGCAAGTTCTATGCGCTGCCGCAGGCGCCCCAGCAGTACAAGCAATTGCTGATGATGTCCGGTTTCGACCGCTACTTCCAGATCGCGCCGTGTTTCCGCGACGAGGATCCGCGCGCCGACCGCCTGCCGGGCGAGTTCTACCAACTCGACGTCGAGATGAGCTTCGTCGAGCAGGACGACGTGTTTTCGACGATGGAGCCGGTCGTGACCGGCGTGTTCAACGAGTTCGCCGAGGGCAAGCCGGTGACGACCGGCTGGCCGCGCATTCCCTATGCGGAGGCGATCCGCAAATACGGTTCGGACAAGCCGGACCTGCGCAATCCGTTGGAGATGCAGGATGTCTCGGAGCATTTCCGCGGCTCCGGCTTCAAGGTGTTCGCGCGCATGCTCGAAGACCCGCGCAACGCCGTATGGGCCATTCCCGGACCCGGCGGCGGCAGCCGCGCCTTCTGCGACCGGATGAACTCCTGGGCGCAGGGCGAGGGCCAGCCGGGCCTCGGCTACATCATGTGGCGCGAGGGCGGCGAGGGCGCGGGTCCGCTCGCCAACAATATCGGCGCGGAGCGCACGGCCGCGATCCGCAGCCAACTCGGCCTGAAGGACGGCGACGCGGCTTTCTTCGTCGCCGGCAATCCGGCCAAGTTCGCGCGCTTCGCAGGGCAGGCCCGCACCAGGGTCGGCGAGGAGTTGAACCTCGTCGACAAGGAGCGGTTCGCGCTGGCCTGGATCGTCGACTTCCCGATGTACGAGTACAACGAGGAAGAGAAGAGGGTCGAGTTCTCGCACAACCCGTTCTCGATGCCGCAGGGCGGCCTCAAGACCTTGCAGGAGACGGCCGACCCGCTGACGATCAACGCGTTTCAGTACGATATCGTCTGCAACGGCTATGAGATCGCCTCGGGCGGCATCCGCAACCATGTGCCGGAAGCGATGGTGAAAGCCTTCGAGATCGCTGGCTATGGCGAGGAGACGGTGATCGAGCGCTTCGGCGGAATGTATCGCGCCTTCCAGTACGGCGCGCCGCCGCACGGCGGAATGGCGGCCGGCGTCGACCGGATCGTCATGCTGCTTTGCGGCACCAACAATCTGCGCGAGATCTCGCTCTTCCCGATGAACCAGCGAGCGGAAGACCTGCTCATGGGCGCGCCGTCGGAAGCCGCGCCAAAGCAATTGAGAGAGCTTCACATCCGGCTCAATTTGCCGCAGAACTAACCGTTCAGGACAACAATAAAGCGCCTGTACCGGGACAGGCGTCAGAGGAAATGCATGTCGTCGTCATCGGGCTCTGAAGATCTTAACGCCGCAGCACTCGCGTATCACCGGCTGCCCCGCCCCGGAAAGCTGGAGATCCAGGCCACCAAGCCGCTCGCCAATCAGCGCGATCTGGCGCTGGCCTATTCGCCGGGCGTGGCCGCGGCCTGCGAGGCCATCGCCGCGGACCCGCAGGAAGCGGCGGCGATGACCAGCCGTGCCAACCTTGTGGCGGTGGTTTCGAACGGCACCGCCGTGCTCGGCCTCGGCAATATCGGCCCGCTGGCGTCGAAGCCGGTGATGGAAGGCAAGGCGGTTCTGTTCAAGAAATTCGCCGGCATCGACGTGTTCGACATCGAGATCAATGCGGACACGATCGAGCGGGTGGTCGAGACGGTGGCCGCGCTTGAGCCGACCTTCGGCGGCATCAATCTGGAGGACATCAAGGCTCCGCAGTGCTTCGACATCGAGGCGCAGCTCAAGGAGCGGATGAAGATCCCGGTCTTTCACGACGACCAGCATGGCACGGCGATCATCGTCACGGCCGCGGTGCAGAACGCGCTGCTGCTGAACGGCAAGAAGATCGAGGACGTGAAGATCGCCGCCGCCGGCGCGGGCGCCGCCTCGCTCGCGTGCCTCAATTTGCTGGTGGCGATGGGTGCGAAGAAGTCGAACATCTTCGTCTGCGATCAGGAAGGCGCATCCATGAGGGCTGCAACACGCGGATGGATCGCTGGAAGGCAATACGCCCGCGACACCGAGATGCGCACGCTCGCCGACGTGATCGTCGGGGCCGATATCTTTCTCGGCCTGTCCGGCCCCAATGTGCTGACCAAGGAGATGGTGGCGCAGATGGCTCCCCAGCCGCTGGTGATGGCGCTCGCCAATCCGACGCCGGAGATCATGCCCGACGAGGTGCGCTCGGTGCGCAGCGACGCGATGATCTGCACCGGCCGCTCGGATTTCCCGAACCAGGTGAACAACGTTCTGTGCTTCCCCTTCATGTTCCGGGGCGCGCTGGATTGCGGCGCAACCGCGATCAACGAGGAGATGAAACATGCCGCCGCCTCGGCGATCGCCGAACTTGCGCGCGAAGCGCCGTCCGACGTGGTGGCGCGCGCCTATGAGGGCGAGTCGCTCGGCTTCGGTCCCGGCTCGCTGATCCCGTCGCCGTTCGATCCGCGGCTGATCCTACGCATCGCGCCGGCGGTCGCCAAGGCTGCGATGGATTCCGGCGTCGCCTCGCGGCCGATCGCCGATTTCGACGAGTATCGGGAAGGTCTGGAGCGCTTCGCCTTCCGCTCCGGCTTCGTGATGAAGCCGGTGTTCGCCAAGGCGCGGACGCAGCCGGTTCGCGTGATCTACGCCGAGGGCGAGGACCAGCGCATTTTGCGTGCGACGCAGGCGGTGCTGGAGGAGAAACTGGCGCGGCCGATCCTGGTTGGCCGCCCGGCGGTGATCGAGGCGCGGCTGGAGCGGTTCGGCCTGTCGATCCGCGCCGGCCATGATTTCGATCTGATTAATCCGGACGACGATCCGCGTTACCGCTCCTATGTTCAAGACTACATCAACGCGGCGGGCCGTTCTGGCATCACGCCGGAAGCGGCTGCGACCCTGGTGCGCACCAATGCGACGGCGATCGCCGCGCTGGCCGTGCTGCGCGGGGAGGCGGACGCGATGATCTGCGGCGTGGAGGGGCGTTACCTCAGCCACCTCCGCCGCATTCGCGAAATTATCGGCGTCGCTCCGGGGCTCAACGAATTCGCGGCGCTGGCGCTGGTCATCACCTCGAGCGGCGCGTTCTTTATCACCGACACGCACGTCCGCTCGGACCCGAGCGCGGAGGAACTGGCCGAAATCGCAGCCCTTGCGGCCAAGCATGTGGAGCGGTTCGGAACTGGAAGCCGAAGATCGCGTTCCTGTCGCATTCGAACTTCGGCAGCTATATTACGCCATCCGCGCGCAAGATGCGGCGCGCGACCGAATTGCTCAAGCGCGCGCATCCGCAGCTCGAAGCCGATGGCGAGATGCACGGCGATCCTGGCGCTGTCGCCGGCGACGCGCGAGCGCGTGCTGCCGCACACCTGTTCCCGAAGGCGTCGCCAACATTCTGGTGATGCCGAATCTCGATGCGGCGAACATCACCTATCAGATGACGAAGGTGCTCACCGACGCGGTGCCAGTCGGTCCCATTCTGATCGGCGCGGCACGGCCGGCGCACATCCTGACGCCCTCGGTGACGGCGCGCGGCGTGCTCAACATGACGGCGGTGGCCGCGGTCGAGGCGCAGGAGCAGGCGGAGCGGGCGCAGCCGACGATGTTCGCCTGAGCCGCGCACGATCCTTTAATTGAGGCGAAAGCGAGACGGGCGCGCCGAGTATCGCATTTGAAAATGATGCCTCCGGCGGGCATAATCGCTCTCGCGAAATTTCGAGAGGGAGATTCGACATGCGTTATCTGGGAGCGACGCTGCTGCTTGCATCGGCGATGGCGTTGCCGCTTCAGGAAGCCAAGGCGCAGGACCCGCTGGCGACCATTCTGGGCGGTGCGATCGGTGCGGGCGTCGGCGCGGCCGCGACCGGCGGCCGTGCGGCGGGAGCGATTGCGGGCGGCGTGATCGGCGCCGCGGCGGGCGCGGCCATTTCGTTTCAGGCGCGTCCGGGCGGCTATTACTGGTATGACAACCGCTGCTGGTTCCGTTATCCGAACGGCGAATATCGCCTGGTGCGGCGCGGCTATTGCGGCTGATTGGAATTGATCTGTATCGGAGAGGGCCGTCATGCCTGTGACGGCCTTTTTCATGTATGGTTCGTGACTGTTCGCACGGGAGCATACCGATGCTGATTGCTGTTGGCCGCGTGCTGTTCGCGCTGCTGTTCATCTTTTCCGGCGTATCGAAGTTTTTCGATATCGGCTCCACCGCCGAAGTGATTCAGGCGAAGGTCCTGATCCCGGACACCATCGCGAGTTCGATCGTCCAGATCGAGAACGCGGTCGGCATGACGGTTTTCCGCCTGCTCGCATATCTTGCCGCCAGCACGGAGGTCGTCTGCGGGCTGATGATCGCCTTCAATCTCGCGACGCGTTTCTTCGCGCTCATCCTGTTGATCTTCGTCGTCGTCACCACATTCTACGTGCATGATTTCTGGAATCAGAGCGGCGGCAGCGAGCGGCTGGAAAACATCGTGCATGTGATGAAGAACATCTCGATCGTCGGCGCGCTGTTGATGATTATCGGCTATCGGCCGATGGTCACGCCGGTTTCCGCGCCGTCCTATGTCGAGCGGCACGATCTCTGACCTGGATGCCCGCGCCGGGCTCAGGCGCGGACCCATCGCTCCAGCCGCACCTCATGCGTGGGATCGAGCAGGCGCGTGTCGGTCAAGACAAGGCCGTGGCGCGCGAGAATGTCGGCGGGCGTCGCCGTCGGCACGCCGCTGAACACCGGCACGCCGCCGGGAAGGCGCGTCAGCGGAGCGGTCGAGAGCCAGAACGTGGAATAGCGATCGAGGAACAGGTCGAACACCGCGGTGCCGCCGATCACGGCGACGGCGCCTGCCTCGACGCCGAGAAGCTTTGCCGCCTGTTCGAATGGTGAGGTTTGCGGATTCCACAGCACGCCGTTCGGATTGGACGGATCGCGTTCGACGCCGTCGATTTTGCGTGTGGCGGTGATGCGCTTGCGGCTGGGCGAGTTGCGTTTGTCTTCGACCGAATTGCGCCCATGCACGATCAGGTCGGCCGCATCGAGCTTGTCTTCGAAGAAACGCTGGTCGGCCTCAATCAGAAGTCCGGGCGGCTGAACGCCGTCCGCGTCGGCCAGCATGCCGTCGGCGGACACGATCGCGCAACCTTCGAAACGAAAAGACGCCATGATCAGTTAGTAGCGCGCGGCGCGGGATCGAGCTGACGCGCGATCGCGGTCACGACGCGCGTATCGGTCGGCTCGATCCGCTCGGGGAAGACATCGGCGATATGGCCGTCGCGGCCGATCAGATATTTATGGAAGTTCCAACGCGGCAGATCCTTTGGGCGCTCGGCGGCGGCCCATTTGTAGAAGGGGTGCGCGTTGGGCCCGCGCAGGGCGGCCTTGGCGGCGATCGGAAACGTCACGCCATATTGGTGATGCGCGGTCTCGGCGATCGTGTTCGCGTCGCCCGGCTCCTGATTGAAATCGTTCGAGGGCACGCCGACGATCAACAGGCCGCGGTCGCGATAGGTGGTCCACAATTCCTGCAATCCCCTGTATTGCGGGGTGAAGCCGCAGAGCGAGGCGGTGTTGACGATGAGCATCGGTTTGCCGGCATGGTCCGCCAGCCGGATCGGCTCGCCGTGAGGCGAGGGAAACGAAAACGCGAACGCCGTGATGCTGCTCATGGCTTGTCCGATCATGGCCTGTCCGAATGCGGGCGAGGCCGCGCCCGCGAGCATCAGGGTCAGCGTCGTCCTGCGATCGATCTTCATGTTCGCCTCGCACAATCCTTTGGGGCTGAAGTCTTCACCCAAACGGACCGATTTGCAAATGACGAAGATGCACGGCAGCGCGCTCGCACGCGGCGCGCCAATGTGTCGCGAATATGGTGGCGCGAGATCTGACGTGCCGCGAATATTCAGCGTGTTGCAGGATCAGCGCAGCGGCACGATGAAGTCGGTGCCCTTGCCGGTCTCCCAGTCATTCAGGCCGTGGTCCGAAATCAACAGCGATCCGCCCGGCGCGATGATCGCGGCGATCTTCTCCAGCGCGTCCGCCGGGATGCTGACGCGGTCCAGCGCCTCGGAGGCGCTCAGAGGCGGCACGATGGAGGAGGCAGCGGCGGTTGCGCCTTTCTTCGTGCTGCGCTTCTCGCTGCGCCGCACGACCTGCGGCAGCGACACCACCGACCATTGCAGCGCGTTCTGGTCGTCCTTGTCGCCGCGTGCGGTGAAGACGTGCGTGCCGAGCGGGCGCTCGATGTCGGCGATCTGCACCGGCACGTCGAATACCGGCGCATAGCCCTGCCGGACATAGAGCTTCTGATCCTTGCGGCTGATGAACACCGCGACGTGATCCAGTCCGCGTTTTGGCGCGGCGGCCGTGACGGCCGGCTTCGCGGCTTCCGGCGCAGCCGCGGGCGCGGCGATCTCGGGGTTTGGCGCTTCAGCGGGTCTGGTTTCAGCAGACTTAGTTTCAGCAGCCTTGGTTTCAGCAGACTTGGCCTCGGCAGGCTTGACGTCCGGTGCGGCGACCTTGGTTGGCTCCTTGTCTTGCGCGAGCGGTTCGACGGCGGCGGGCGGCTGCGCGATGGACTCGGCGGCTTTCGTCTCGGAGCCGGTGGTCGCCGGCGCTTCCGTTTGCGTCGTCTTCGCCTCGGAAGAAGCGACATCCTTTACAGCGGCATTCTCCTCAGAAGCCGGCTGGCGCTGCTCGGTGACGGCCGGCGCTTCCGCACTGACGGGTTTTTCGGTGACCGCCACTGGCGCTGCGATCTTTTCAGACTCCTTTTGAATCTCGGGCGCTGTCTCCTTCGCCGCCGTCGCCGGGTCGGCGTCGGACAGCGTGTTCTTCATGGCGGCCATCGCGTCGCTGGCGTCAGCCGTTCTGCGCGGTGCGGGTTTTGCCAGCGCGGCGACGGTCGCAGCACCAGGCGCGGCGGAAATCGTTTGCGGCGGCGTCATCCGCGCGATCAGTTTCGAATGCGTGATGTCGGCCGGCGAGATGTCGCCGGGCGCGACGATCACGCGCGTTCCCATCCGGGTCCAGGTCCACAGCCGCGTCGCGAATTCGTTCGGCAGGCGGATGCAGCCATGCGAGGCGGCATAGCCGGGCAGAGGCCCGGTGTGCAGGGCGACGCCCGACCATGTGATGCGCTGCATGTACGGCATCTCCGCGCCATACAGGTTCGAGACATGGTGCTTGTTCTTCTGGATGATGCTGAACACGCCCATCGGGGTCGGATGCGATTTCGTTCCGGTGGACACCGGCGCTTCCGCGAACAGCCCGTTCGAATCGTAAACCTTCACGCGCTGCTGCGCGATCGACACGGCGATCACCAGCGGACCGACGGGCTTCGGAGCGTTCCGCGCGGCCTTCTCCGCCGCGTGATCGATCTTGCGCTTCACCTTGACACGCTTTTGCGGCGCCGGACGATGCTCCGGATAATCGGCCGCGCCCCAGTTCCAGAACGATTGCGCGTGAGCGGAGCCCGGCACGACGAACAGAACCGCCGCGGCCATCAGCGCGATGCGGCGCGCCCAGGGGGCCGAAACGATGCTCGTGCCTTGATTGTCGTGATGCTGATGGAAGAAATGCTGCCCGCTCAACGTAAGGCCCCTCCGGCTGGTTCGCGCATGCGCTCACCGATAATCCCGATTCCCTAACTCTTACCCTATTCGTGCTGCTGGACCGTAAACGGTTCATGAGCTTTCCCAAGGATTTAGAGAGGTTTTGAATCGGTGAGCCAGAAAAGTCACAGCGCGCTCAGGCGCGGCGGAAACACGCGCCTTGCAGGGCTTTCGCGATCGCCGGGTTCAATGACTTCCGCAACGAGCGGCGATGCTTATATGCGCTGCACCTTCAGGTGGGAGATGACGATGACAGGTTTTTACGGCGCAACACGCTTTCGTGATCTGCGAGGTCTGGCGGCGGCGTTCACTGTGCTCGCGATGCTCACCGGTGGTGCGTCGCAGGCGAAGGCAGCGGACGAGCCGGATCTGATCTTCCGCAAGTCCACCGTGTTCAAATGGGTGTCGCCGAACGACAAGCTCGCCACCTACGGACTCGACGATCCGGAGGTCGACGGCGTGGCTTGCCACTTCACCGTTCCGGAAAAGGGCGGGTTCAAAGGCTGGTTCGGCCTGGCGGAGGAGGTGTCCGACATCTCGCTGGCCTGTCGGCAGATCGCGCCGATCCGTATCAAGCAGAAATTCTCGCAGGGCGAGGACATGTTCCGCCAGCGCCGGTCGCTGTTTTTCAAGAAAATGCAGATCGTCCGGGGATGCGATATCAAACGTAACGTATTGGTTTATATGGTCTACTCTGATCAATCATCGAAGGCTCGCCAAAAACTCGACGTCCAGCGTGCCGATCATGCCTTGGGGTCTGGGCGATACCGTGCAAAAGTGCGCTGACTTCATCACGAATTAGGGCTAGCAGAAAACGGGCATCGAATGGGTGAACCACTCGGTGTCCGGTATCGGGGTGCTGTAAGGTCGCTTGTGCGATTCTCCGCTGGGGGGCATTTTTTTGGCAACACTCTATCTGGTCCGGCATGCGAAACCGGCGTCGACTTATGGTGACTCTGTCGACCCCGGTCTTGATGAAACGGGCAGGGCGCAGGCCGCGCTGACGGCCGAGCGGCTCAAAGCGCTGCCGAACCGGCTTCCGGTCTATACGAGCCCGCTGCGCCGCTGCCGGGAGACGGCGCAGCCCTTGGCGGAAGCCTGGGGCATTCAGGCGATCGTCCTGCCGGAAGTGGGCGAGGTGCCGTCCCCGCCGCTCTCGCTGAAGGAGCGACAGGAATGGCTGCGCAAGGCGATGGCGTCGGACTGGGCGAATTTGCAGGCCACCGCGCCAGCCGGATCGCCGGACTATGCCGCCTGGCGCTCGTCGCTGGTCGATGCCGTGCGTGTGATCGCGGGCGATGCGGTGATCTACAGCCATTTCATCGCCATCAATGCGATCGTCGGCGCGGCGCTGGAGAATGAGAAGGTCATCAGCTTCCGGCCCGGCCATGCCTCCGTCACGACCATCGAGGTCGGTGGCGGCAAGATCGCCGTGAAGCAACTCGGTGAGGAGAGCGCACCGGGCGACACCAACGTCTTGCTGGGCAACTGACGATCCGCAAGCGGCGATCAAGCCTAACGTCGCGTTAAAAATCCGGCGAACGCTTCGTCGCGGTCGCGCGCATGAAACAATTTGTCCCCGGCGCGAAACCGTTTTCGGCCGCCGCGCAGATCTGCTGAAACCCAGCCCATGTATCACCGTTGCATCGCGACGACGGTGAGGTAACCGGATCGTCGACGCGGGATGATGTGCGAGCCGGGTTTTCCGCTCGCGACCCGCGCCCAAATACTGGAATCGATCCGAGGACCCTTTGATGCCGGGTGTATTCGCCGCCGCCTTCGTCGCCGCCGGACTGCTTATGGGGAGCGCGCAGGCCGCGACCACCAATCCCACGACCGAGCGTGAGCTTTTCATGTCCATCTGCACGCCGCGCATGAGCGCGAAAATTCAGAAGCAGCCCGAGCGCGTCTGCGGCTGCCTGCACGACAACGCCGTGTCGAAGGAAGAGGACCTCGAATTGCGGATGGCTATGATCCGCGGCGTTCAGGAAAACGGCGTGCCGAGCATTCAGTATGTCTGGGTGCCGTCGAAACCGCAGGAGCGCGTGATCGAGTCGCTGGACCGCGTGGCCGCGCCGACGCTCGCATGCATGTTCGACAACCGCTGAGGCCTGCGCGTCAGCGCCGGATGCTGCTGCGCGCGACGCATTGGCGGATGCGCGTCACGCCGGATGCGGTCAGCGTCGCACCCGCCACTTCCTTGATCTGACCCGCCGGGCACGAGCCGTCATCGACGTATACACGCTGGCCGAGCCGCAGATCGCCGGCGTCGGGTTCGCGCGGCAGCACAGCCACGGCCCATAGCAAGGCTAGCGACGCGAACGAGGTTCGGACGGTGACGGTTCGAACAGCGAATGTCATCCGGCTATCTTTCAGCGAATCATCGGCGATCAGCCTAGGCCGAGGCCGATCGCAATGCCAAGCGGCAGCCGCCCGGCGTAATTCACTTGTTCTCGATCTTGAGGCCGCCGGGGCCGACATTGATCGAAAGCCCGTCCGGCTGTTTCTTCTCCTGATAGAGATTGTAGCCAAGCACGCCGACGACAACGATCAACGCGCCGACGATTGCGAAAAGAATATTGCGATTGGTCATGATGTTCCCCTCTTGGCGTCGCTAACGCCGAGCGGGGAATCCGGTTCCATCATCGATCCCTGCGGGGAACCCAGTGTCTATTCAGGCTCGATGCCGGCATCCTTGATGAGCCGCGTCCAGAGCACGAGCTGTTCGTCGACGAACTTGCCGAGGTCTTCCGGCGTGCCGGAGAATGCGTCCATGCCGCGTTCCCCGAGTTGCTTGCGAATGTCCGGCGTCTCGATGATTTTGCGGATCGCCGCGTTCAGCTTCGTGACGATCTCCTTCGGCATGTTGGCCGGACCGAACCAGCCCTGCCACGACGTGATGTCGAAATCGGGCACGCCGGATTGCTCCATCGACGGCACGTCGGGAAGCAGCGACGAGCGCTCGCGTGTCGTTACCGCAAGGCCGCGCAGCTTGCCGGCGTTGACGTGCGGAAGCCCGGTCGGAATGTCGATGAACATCATGCTGACGCGGCCGCCGATGACGTCCGTCAGCGCCGGCGGCGAACTTTGTAAGGAACGTGCAGCAGATCGAGGCCGGCGCGCCGGCCGTAGGTCGCGCCCATGACGATCGACGCCGAGGAGCCGCTCGCGTAGCTGAACTTGCCGGGGCTCGCCTTGGCGAGGGCTGTCAGCTCCTGCACGCTTTTTGCCGGAATGTCCGGATTGACCACCAGCATAAAGGGCAGGTTGCCGGTGCGCGCGATCGGCGTGAAGTCCTTCACCGGATCGTAGGTGAGCTGTTTCATCAGGCTCGGATTGGCCGAATGCGTCGTGTTGGTGGTGATGAACAGTGTGTAGCCGTCAGGCGCTGAGCGCGCGACATAGGTCGCGGCGATCATGCCGTTGGCGCCGGGCTTGTTGTCGATGACGACGTTCTGCCCGAGCGCGGTGGAAAGCTGCGCGGCGATCAGGCGCGTCGTCGTGTCGGTGCCGCTGCCGGCCGCGAACGGAAGGACGAGGGTGATCGTATGGTTCGGATAAGGTGCCGATTGCGCGTTTGCGGCGATCGCGCCGAGACACGAGAGAGCGACAGCAAATGCGGCGCGTGCACCGGGAAATCGGATCATGGGCTTCTCCCCTTGGTGGGAACAGGTTTCTTGTCGACCGCCGCGTTTCTCCGGACGGTCTTTTTCCCGATCCTAGCCCGCGGGAACGCGGCTGGCCATCAGCCTAAAGGCGGTCCCAGGCGATTTCGAAGATTACCGCGACGATCAGACAGGCATAGGCCAATCGGTCAGCCCCAGCGCGAAGCCGGTCCATCGAGGTTAGCGGTGGACTCGCCCCAGGAATGAAGCGAAGTTCCGAACCAGCACAATGAAGATGCGATCGTGGCTTGGCGGATCGAAGCCGTGGGTCGGAAGGAGGGAACGTGCCGGACGCCGTGTTTCAAAGCGACGTGTCGCAGAGCGATATATCTCAGCGCGATCGCGAAAAATGGGCGCGGTGGCGTGCCGTCGCCAATCTCTATCATGCGTTCTTCACCGGCCTCATCCTGACGGTGGTGACACGGAGCGGTGTGGCCACCGCCGAGGAGTTTGTCTTCCGCGTCTTTCGGCGTCAGCAGGAGGAGCGGTTCGTCGCTGGCCTCGCCAAGCTCGGATTGAGCGGACTGCCGCCCGCGGTCGCCGCCGCGCAATACCATTACCTCTCCAACTGGATCGGCGGCGTGAACGTCGAATACATGGCCGAGAGCGACCGCAAGGCGTGGATCCGATATCCGCCGCCGCGATGGATCTGGCAGGGCACGGCGATCTGCGGGATTCCGATGGAGGTGTCGCGCGCGATGCTGCGCGGCTGGCACGCGAACAACGGCGTTGCGCTCGGCAATCTGAAACTCGGCTTCGTCTGCACCAAGCAGACGGTCGATGTGCAGGATGGTCTTGAAGGTTTTTATTATGAGCACGATCGCGATCTCGCGGTCGACGAGCGTCTCGTCTTCGCGCGCCATCTGGACGCGCCAGCGTTCGATCCGGCGCACGCTCCCGCGCTGCCGGTCGCGGCATGGCCTCGGCCTCGGCTGGAAAAAGCCTATCGAAACTATGCGCAGGAATATGTCCGGACCGCCGCGCCGGTGCTGGTGCAACTGCTCGGGCCCGAGGATGCCGGCCATCTGCTGCATCGGACGGGGAAGCTGATCGGCATGCAGTTCTATCCGGAGACCGCAGCGGCCTTCGCCGGCGCGGACGCAGGCCCCGCGCAGGATTTCGCGGCGTTTCTGCATGCGGTGCTGGCGGCGCAGGACGATACGGCCACGCTCGCCGCGGACTCCGCAGGTCCGGTTTTGACGCAAAACGGCTGGAAGCTGATGACGGACGTGGCGGATTATCATCCGGCCTGCGCGCTGGCGCTGAGCGGCCTCGTCGAGGGCCTGGCGGCGGCGGCGAGCCGAAATGTCCGGATCGAGGCTTCGGTTGCGGACCATGCCGCCGGGCCATTTGTCTGGCGGGTTCGCGCGCGATAAGCTCCCGTCCGGGACATTTCTGGATGGGCGCGACAGACCGTATGGACAACGGGCTTTTTTTCGTGCGGGTGCAAGCCGGCGATGGTGGGCGGGCCGAAAGCGGCGGCGTTTTCGTGCTGCGCAACGGCAGGATTTTGGGCGGCGACGCCTTTCACTATTACGTCGGCACCTTCACGGGCGCGGACGGCCGCTGGAATGGCGAGTTCACGACCCGCGTTCATACGCAAAGCGATCTCGCGGTTCCGATGTTCGGTGGGCATGAGGTCACCGTCACGTTCTCGGGCACCTATGAAGACGCCGCGGCCGAGGTGGAGGGGACATCGTCCGCCGCCGGCGCGCCTGGCTACCGGCTGAGTCTGCGACGGATCGCCGATGCGTGAGTAGACCTATGCACTGCGCAGGGTGCAGCCGCCGTTCGGCTTCCTCTAGACTTCTTCAAAAGCCTTCCAGTCGAGAAAACCTCCAAGGTCGGCAAGCGCCGGGAAATTTCCGCGAACATGTCAGGAAGCGAAACGCCCGAAGCCCGCCCCGCGCCTCCCGAGCCGGAATTTGACGGATTGCCGTGGAAGCAGCGGCGCTGGGCCATTGTGGCGGTCGGCATTGCGGTGGCGATGAGTTCGCTCGACGGTTCGATCGCCAATGTCGCGCTTCCGACCATCGCCGCCGATCTGAAGGTCTCGCCCGCGCAGATCGTGTGGGTGGTCAATGTCGTGCAGATCGCCATGGTCGCGACGCCGTTGCCGCTGGCGGCGCTCGGCGAAATCATCGGCCATCAGCGTGTCTATTATGGCGGCCTCGTTCTGTTCGGGCTGGGCGCGCTGTGCTGTTCGCTCGCGCATTCGTTCGAGGTGCTATTGCTCGGCCGGCTGATCCAGGGGCTGGGCTCCAGCGGAATGATGAGCATCAACTCCGCGCTGATCCGCTTCATCTGGCCCAAGCGGATTCTCGGGCGCGGCGTCGGAGTCAACGCGATGATCGTGTCCACCGGCATCACGATGGGGCCGACGGTCGCCTCGCTGATCCTCTCGGTCGGGCCGTGGCCGATGCTGTTCGCGGTCAATCTGCCGTTCGTGGTGATCGCGATCGTGCTGTCCGCGACGGTGCTGCCGAAGACGCCGCGCGCGCCGCACAAATTCGACTATCCCGGCGCGGTGCTCGCCTCGGCGTTTCTCGGGCTTCTGATTCTCGCGCTCAACAGCGCCGCGCGCAGCCAGGCAATCCTCCTGACGGCCGGCGAAATCGCGGTCGCGGTCGTTTGCGGCGTGCTGCTGATCCGACGGCAGGCGGGACATCCCGCGCCGATGCCGCCGGTGGACCTGTTTCGCATTCCGATGTTCCGCCTGTCGGTGCTGACGGCGCTCTGTTCGTTCGCGACCCAGTCGATCGGCTTCATCGCGCTGCCGTTCCTGCTGATCGAAACGCTTGGCCGCTCGCAGGTCGAGACCGGGCTGCTGATTACGCCCTGGCCGGTGGTGGTGGCGATCATGGCGCCGGTCGCGGGCTATTTATCCGATCATTTCCGCGTCGGTCTGCTCGGCGGAATCGGGCTTGCGGTTATGAGTCTCGGCATGGCGATGCTGGCGACGATGCCGGCGGATCTGAACGTGTTCGACATCGGCTGGCGGATGGCGCTGTGCGGGTGCGGCTTCGGCTTCTTCCAATCGCCGAACATGAAGGCGCTGCTGCTCAGTGCCCCGGCCTCGCGCGCCGGCGGCGCGAGCGGCATGGTCGCGACCGCGCGCCTGACGGGGCAGGCGACAGGCGCCGCGATCACCGCGTTCTGTTTCAGCATCGGCAATGGCCAAGGCCCGACGCTCGCCCTGACGATCGGGATCGGCATCGCTGCGTTCGGCAGTCTGATGAGTTTCCTGAGGCTGCGCCACGCCAGCCCTGGAATGATGCTTTAATTTATTTGCCCGGATGCGGCGGCTCGCGGCCGCCGCGCGTCAGGCGCGCCGGATCGTGCGCGACGGACGCCGCTCGACGACAACAGCCCGCTGGCTGCCGGAGGAGGGGATGGCGACGACGCGCCCGGTGCGAGCGGCCTTGCGCGCTTCCTTCAGGATGACCGCAAGCACGGTCTCGGACGGCTGGCCGGTGAGGTCGGCGGCGAAATCGGCCTGCTCCTGCGGATCGCTGGTGACGCCCTGCGCCGCAAAGATCGCCTCCTCAAGCGTCGGCAACTCGACGCGCACGCGCCTCGTGCCCTGCTTGGTCTTCCATTCAACGCTCATCGCTTGCCTTTCCGCCTGATCCGCACCGTATGTAGGGCAGACGCGCCCCCGGACAACGACCAAATTGACGCATCAACGCTGCCATGCGCCTACGTCCTGCAACGGCCGAGCTTTGCACTCGCTCCGCCTGGTCATCGATTCTGCTGCTGTCTATGCATGATAAGTGCCATAATCGTGACACGTCGCATCTGCATTGAACTATTGTATGAAGAACGGCCTCTACACGCTGCACATCGAGCTTCTGGACGGCATCTCGGGACGCAATGGCGGCGTCGCAGTCCTGCGCGACGGCACGATCCGCGGCGGCGATTCGCATTTTTACTATCTCGGCTCCTACACCTTTGCGGACGGCCGGTGGAAAGGCGAACTCGTCAGCAACGAACACACACCGAGCGGCGGCACACGCCCTGTCTTCGGCGGGCGTGAAGTGGGCGTCGGATTTTCCGGCAGCTATCATGACAACGGCGCCGAGGCTCTGGCGACGGCGCTTTCCGGCAAGCGCAGCATCCGCTTTCGCGCGGTGATGCGCTATCTGGTCGCGGCCTGACGACGCGCGGCCGGCGCGCGGCACGGAACTTTCATCCGGACTTGCGGTTCAACCGGCTGGAACCATCCATGCAAACCATTCTCGAAATGAACGACACGTTCCGCGTGCTGCCGCATCTTGCGGTGCTCGCGGTCGCCTATGTGCTGGCGCTGCCGATCGGCTGGAATCGCGAGCGCGAGGAGCGCAGCGCGGGCTTGCGCACGTTTCCGCTGGTGGCGATTGCGAGCTGCGGCATCATCCAGGCGACCGAGCACATTCTGAACGGCCATCCGGAAGGAACGGCGCGCATCATCGAAGGTCTGATGACCGGAATGGGTTTCATCGGCGGCGGTGCGATCCTCAAAAACGTCCATTCGGTGCATGGGACGGCGACCGCCGCCAGCCTCTGGGCCACCGGGGCGACCGGGGCCGCGGTCGGTCTCGGCGCCTATGATGTGGCGGCGACGATCTCGTTGTTCACATTCCTCACCCTCTGGCTGCTCGTGCCGTTCAAGCGGGAAGGCGCGGCGGCGCGCGCCGCCGGACAGCGCAGCTCCGACGACAAGCGGTAAAGAGCTGGCTGCCGCTCTGCTGCAACAGCAGAACGGCCGGCGCTGTTGCACCGGCCGGAAATGACAGTGGCGAAATCACCGCGCAGGATGCGCCGTCCGACGACGCAGTGCTCGCAGGGGCGCGGTTGATGACGCCCGAGCCGAAGATGCGGCTTACCGCTTCTTCGCGGTCTTTCGGGTCTTGCGCACGGTCTTCTTCGCCGTTTTCTTCACAGCCTTCCTGGCGGTCTTCTTGACCGTTTTCTTGACTGTCTTCTTGGCCATCTTCTTCGCGGTCTTTTTCACGGCCTTCTTGGCCGATTTCTTCGCGGCCTTCTTGACGGTCTTGTTCGCGGCCTTCACCGCTTTCTTCGCCTTCTTGGCGGACTTCTTCGCCGTCTTCTTCGCGGCGGCCTTCTCGGCCTTGCTCTTGCGCTTCAGTTCCTGTCCGTGCGCGCGCTTGTAGGTCTGGATGTCCTTGAAGGTGCCGTCCTTCTTGCGCACCGCATAGAGCTTGGTGCCCTTCGAACTGCGGTATGTCGTACGCCTTGCCATGCAAGCTCTCCTCTTCGCTGCGGATCGAATCGCTTTCGCTGCATTCGTAAACGAAACAATACTCCGCGCGAAGCAAGTCCACCATGTTGGGGATATCTCGCGCCGCCGCGGCGTTTCGAAGACGTACGCTATCGTTCGTTGCTTTGCCCGCTCGAATGCGATGTTGCGATGTCCACAGCGCTGACCGATCTTTGATCGGGATCAATGCAGCGTGCGTCGGTCATGGAAGAAAGCGCGAGATCATCATCCGGAGACACGCGATGTCCGCTGCCGCAATCGCCCGAAATCATTTCGCCGCCGCCATCGCCGAGGTCGAACAGGCCGGCGAGGAGACGGATGCGTTCTGCCGCTCGCTGCTCGGCCTCGTCGTCGCGAAATATCTGGAGAGTCGTTCGGTCAAGGATGTGCAATCCGAACTGCGCTTCGTCGCCGACAATTGCGATCCCGACACGGATCATATTTTTATGCGGCCGTGAGGGTATTGATCGTCATATGCACGGCTGGATGTTTCAGCGAGATGAGCTTGCGATTATGTATCCTTTGGCGAAGCAGCAGAAGTGAGCGCGACTTTAAGTGAATGTTGTCCATCGAGTAGTTGCTCAAGTCTCATCAATATTTTCCGCTGCCGTTCTTCTACTTCGCCGTGACCTCGCGGATAGTAAACTCCCCGCATAATTTGAACTCGGTCGAAATCAAAGCCGAGAGCTTGAGACATTTCGAACATAAGATCGGTGAAAAGTGTGTCGCGTTGCGACGCCCAGTTTGAAAGGCTGATTTCAGTATCGTCGATTCGTTCGTTGAGTTTGTCTGCGTAGAGTCTCCAAGCATCCCGAACCTTTTTTTCTTTTGAGTTCCGCGCACGAAATTCCAGTTCGATACGATTGAGAGCTTGCACATGTTCGGTCGACAGACGCGTCGCCCGAGAAGCCATAAGCCAGTAGAAGACTTGAAGTTGTCCTCGCCGACGTTCTGTCGCGCGTTCAATCCATTTTTGGGTTTGCACGGCTAAGATTGGCCCTAACACCGTTGCACAGGCGATCATCAATTCGGTTGTTGTCATCAAAAACGATCCTGAAAAATATGTACTTGATTTGTTCCTAGAAAGAGCTTAGCGGCGCGCTGCGCCGCTAAGCTTGGCTGCTAACTTCAGCTACACCCAGTGGTCCCGCCACATGTGTCGCACTTCATGCAGGTGCCGTTGCGGACCAGCGTGAAGTTGCCGCATTCGCCGCACATCTCGCCTTCATAGCCGCGCGCCTTTGCTTCGGCGCGGCGTTCGGCCTTCGAAGGCTGCGCGGGTGCCGCTTGGGCTGCGGCCGGCTTGCTCCAGTTCAGGGCCTCGATCTTTTCGGCGGGCGAGAGTTCGCTCTCTGTCTCCTGCTTCAGCGCGGTCGCGCCTTCGACCGCATCGCCTGCGCGCTGCGAGGAGAGGGAGGTCACGCGCGCGCCGCCGGCCGGCGCATTGTCGGAGGCGGCTGTCATCGCGGCCGATCCGCCGCGCATGACGACGAGGTTGTCGGTGCGTGAGCGCGTCAGGCCCTTCGACACATACTTGGTCGCCTGCTGCGCCTGCGCCGCTCCGGTCTTGCCTTCCTCGACGCCCTTGCCGAGCGCGTCGAAATTGCTTTCGCTCGGATCGACATGGGCGAGGTCGAAGCGGCTCATGTAGGAGACCGCCAGTTCGCGGAATACATAGTCCAGGATCGACGTCGCATATTTGATCGAGTCGTTGCCCTGCACCGGACCCGCGGGCTCGAAGCGGGTGAAGGTGAAGGCGTCGACATACTCTTCCAGCGGCACGCCGTATTGCAGGCCGAGCGATACGGCGATGGCGAAATTGTTGATGAAGGAGCGCAGCGCCGCGCCTTCCTTGTGCATGTCGATGAAGATCTCGCCGAGGCGGCCGTCATCATATTCGCCGGTGCGCACGTAAACCTTGTGGCCGCCGACGACCGCTTTCTGAGTATAGCCCTTGCGGCGATCCGGCATGCGCTCGCGCTCGCGGATCACGGTGACGCGCTCGACGATCTTCTCCACGACGCGCTCGGTCAGCGCGGCGGCACGCGCGGCCATCGGCTTCTCCATGAAACCGTCGATGCCTTCATCCTCGTCGTCATCGTCGGCGATGAGCTGCGCGTTCAGCGGCTGGCTCAGCTTCGAGCCGTCGCGATAGAGCGCGTTCGCCTTCAGCGCGAGCTTCCACGACAACAGGTAGGCGGATTTGCAATCCTCCACCGTGGCGTCGTTCGGCATGTTGATGGTCTTGGAGATTGCGCCCGAGATGAAGGGCTGCGACGCCGCCATCATGCGGATGTGGCTCTCGACCGACAGGTAGCGCTTGCCGATCTTGCCGCACGGATTGGCGCAATCGAACACCGCGTAGTGCTCAGCCTTCAGATGCGGTGCGCCTTCCACCGTCATCGCGCCGCAGACGTGAACGTTGGCGGCCTCGATCTCGCGCTTGGAAAAGCCGAGCGTCGTCAGCAGATCGAAGTTCGGCGCGTTGCTGACCTCCGGCGCGATGCCGAGCGTCTTCAGACCGTCCTCGCCGAGCGTCCATTTGTTGAAGGCGAACTTGATGTCGAACGCGGTCGGCAGCGCCTTCTCGATCTTCGCGATCAGTTCGTCGGTGAAGCCCTTGGCCTTCAGCGTCGAATGATTGATGCCGGGCGACTGCGCCAGCGAGCCGTGGCCGACGGCATAGGCTTCGATCTCGGCGATCTCAGCTTCGCGGTAGCCGAGGCGGCGCAGCGCCTGCGGTACGGCGCGGTTGATGATCTTCCAGTAGCCGCCGCCGGCGAGCTTCTTGAACTTCACCAGCGCGAAGTCCGGCTCGATGCCGGTGGTGTCGCAATCCATCACGAGGCCGATGGTGCCGGTCGGCGCGACCACGGTGGTCTGCGCGTTGCGGTAGCCGTGCTGTTCGCCGAGCGAGAGCGCGTTGTCCCACGCCGCCTTTGCGTGCGCGATCAGGTCGGCCTGCGGGCAGGAGGCGTGGTCGAGCGGCACCGGATTGACGGCGAGCGCCTCATAGCCGTTGCTGTGGCCGTGCGCGGCTCTGCGATGATTGCGGATCACGCGCAGCATGTGCTGGGCGTTCTTCTTGTGGCCGGGGAAGGGGCCAAGCTCCTTCGCCATTTCGGCGGAGGTGGCATAGGCAGTGCCGGTCATGATCGCGGTCAGCGCGCCGCACAGTGCGCGGCCTTCCTTGGAATCGTAGGACAGGCCCATGGTCATCAGCAGGCCGCCGATATTGGCGTAGCCGAGGCCGAGCGTGCGGAATTCGTAAGACAGTTCGGCGATCGCCTTGGACGGGAACTGCGCCATCATCACCGAGATTTCGAGCACGACGGTCCACAGCCGGCAGAGATGCTCGTAGGCCGCAACGTCGAACACGCGAGTGTCGGTGTTGTAGAAGGTCAGCAAATTGGCGGAGGCGAGGTTGCAGGCCGTGTCGTCGAGGAACATGTATTCCGAGCACGGATTCGATGCACGGATGTCGCCGGACGCCTTGCAGGTGTGCCAGTCGTTCATCGTCGTGTTGAAGTGCAGGCCGGGATCGGCCGAGGCCCAGGCGGCGTAGCCGATCTTCTCCCACAACTCGCGCGCCTTGAGCGTCTTGGCGACCTTCTTGTTGGTGCGGTTCAGAGATTCCAGTCGCCGTCGGTTTCCACCGCGCGCAGAAAGTCGTCCTTCAGCGAAACCGAATTGTTGGAATTCTGGCCGGCGACGGTGAGGTAGGCTTCCAATCCCAGTCGGTGTCGTAGATCGGGAAGTCGATTTCCTTGTAGCCCTGCCGCGCGAACTGGATCACGCGCTTTATCATGTTGTCGGAGACCAGCGCGCGGCGGGCGAGCTTGATCTCGCGGCGGAGCGCGGGATTCTTTTCCGCGTCGAAGCAGTCGTCGCCCGAGCCCTCGCAATTGACGCAAGCCTTCAGGATCGCCTTCAGGTGCTTCTGGTTCAGCTTCGAGCCGGTGACGAGAGCGGCGACCTTCTGCTCTTCCTTCACCTTCCAGTCGATATAGGTCTCGATATCCGGATGGTCGGCATCGACCACGACCATCTTGGCCGCTCTGCGCGTGGTGCCGCCGGACTTGATCGCGCCGGCCGCGCGGTCGCCGATCTTGAGGAAGCTCATCAGCCCCGAGGAGCGGCCGCCGCCGGAAAGCCTTTCGCCTTCGCCGCGCAAACGCGAGAAGTTGGAGCCGGTGCCGGAGCCGTATTTGAACAGGCGCGCCTCGCGCACCCACAGGTCCATAATGCCGCCTTCATTGACGAGGTCGTCATTGACGCCCTGGATGAAGCAGGCGTGCGGCTGCGGATGCTCATAGGAGGATTTGGATTTCGTCAGCTTGCCGGTGAAGGGATCGACATAGAAATGCCCCTGGCCGGGACCGTCGATGCCATAGGCCCAGTGCAGGCCGGTGTTGAACCATTGCGGCGAGTTCGGCGCGACCATCTGCATCGCCAGCATGTAGCGAAGCTCGTCATAGAAGGCGGAGGCGTCGTCCTCGGAGGAAAAATAGCCGCCCTTCCAGCCCCAATAGGTCCAGCAGCCGGCGAGGCGATCGAACACCTGCTTGGAGGAGCGTTCGCCGCCGATGCGCTCGGCCTCGGGCAGGGTGGCCAGCGCCTCGGTGTCGGCGACCGAGCGCCACAGGAAGGAGGGGACGGTTTCCTCCTCGATCCTTTTCAGCGCCGCGGGAACGCCGGCCTTGCGGAAGTACTTTTGGGCGAGAACGTCGGAGGCGACCTGCGACCAGAAATCCGGCACCTCGACATTGTCGAGATGGAACACGATCGAGCCATCGGGATTCTTGATCTCGCTGGTGGCCAGCCGGAACTGGATGTCCACATAGGGTGACTGGCCTTGCCGGGTGTATCGCCGTTCAATCCGCATCGAAGTCTCGCCCCGTCCAATTGTCCGGCGCGCCTTCCCCGAAGGACAGCCGGTGATTTTCATTCGCGGCCCCGTCGAGCGATGCCAAGGGTTATCAAGGCATTGCGAGAAGCGGTCGCGGCTCTGCCGGGTGGGAGGTCCGGCCCTGTCTAACGCCCCAAAACTGATTTTGAGCCCGATCTGGCGTGAACGAGGCCGCTGAGGGACGGCCGGGCCACGAAAACACTCGGACTTTTTCGTTCGGCGCAGATCCGGCGCTCTGGTTCCAAAAGAGGCAGACGAACCTTCGTCCGCTGCCTCGACCGGCTTGGCGGAGTGGTGGGTGCGGACCCTTTCAGGAGAACGCCCGGCGAACCGAAAACCACTCGCGCCGAACTGGTCAAACCCTACGACCAACCGTTCGCGCCCGTCAAGCAATAGTACGGGTTCCTGAATCAAATACTAAATATGGTGGAAAGAGGGGAAAACCAGGGGGATAACCCGCGCCCTGATTGCTTCCAAGTATCAGTGAGTCCTCACGGATTCGGAAGACGAAATTTTTCGCGGAAGGCGGAAATCCGGCTCTTCGCCCGCTCTTCACAGGCAAACTTTTTATTCCTCGCGGAGGCTTGTTTCGGGGCGACTCATCGGTCTCGCTCCGAGAACAGGGGGCCCCGTCCGGAATGGCGATGGCCGGGTGCCTAATTTGCGGTCATTGTGCCTGCCGATTCTCTCCGGACCCGGTGAAAATGACCGCAGCCACCCCCAAGAGCGTCCCGAACCGAATCGCGCCGACAGGTTTCATCTTCCTCGGAATCATGACGCTCGGCGCCGGCATCAACTGGCCGGTGCAGAAGGTCCTGCTGTCGGAATGGCCGCCGCTGTCGGCGCGCGGCTGGTCCGGCCTCGCCGGTGCGTTCGTGCTGGCGGCGCTGGTCCTCGCGACCCGCCAGAGCCTGCGGGTTCCGGCCGCGATGTGGCCGCGTCTGATGATCTCGGCCTTCCTCAACATCACCTCATGGGTGGTGATGATGGGGTTCGCGCTGACGATCCTGCCGGCGAGCGAGGCGGCGATCATCGCTTACACGATGCCGGTCCTGACCACGCTGCTGGCGTGGCCGATTCTCGGCGAGCGGCTGACGCTGATGCGCCTGATCGCGGTGGCGATGGCGTTCGCCGGCATCGTCGCGTTGCTCGGCGGCAATACGCCGGAGGCGAGCCTTGCGAAGCTGCCGGGCATCCTTCTGGCGCTGGCGACGGCGGTCACCTATGCGCTCGGCACCATCTTCCTGAAGCGTTTCCCGATCACGATGCCGCCGGTCGCATCCGCCTCCTGGCAATTGGGGCTCGGCTGCCTGCCGGTCGCCTTGCTCGGCCTCATATTCGAGCGGCCGGATATCGCGGCGCTGACTGTCGTCGGCTGGAGCGCGCTGGCCTACAACACGATTATCCAGCAATGCGTCGGCTTCGCCTGCTGGCTCGCCGCGCTCCAGCGATTGCCGGCGTCGGTGGCGGCGATCGGCACCATGTTCGTGCCGATCATCGGCGTCGTCGCCTCCGCTTGGGCGCTCGGCGAGCCGCTCGGGCCGTCGCAGATCGCGGCGCTGGTCTTCACCGTCGGCAGCGTCATTCTCGCGGTGCGGTCATGACGGCGCGCATCTCGCCAGCCGGATTGGCCTTTCTGCTGATGACCTCGATCGGGTGGGGCCTGAACTGGCCGATCATGAAATATCTGCTGGCGCAATGGCCGCCGCTGTCCGCGCGCGGATGGACCGGCGTCGTCGGCGCGCTGACGCTGGCGCTCTATGCGGCCTGCATGCGGATCAGCCTCAGAGTGCCGGGCGACCAATGGTTCGGCCTGTGCATCTCGGCGTTTCTGAACGTGTCGCTGTGGATGGCGGTGATGGGCTACGCGCTCGTCTGGCTTCCGGCGAGCGAGGCCGCCGTCATCGCCTATACGATGCCGATCTGGACGGCGCTGCTGGCCTGGCCGCTGCTCGGCGAGCGGATGACCTGGCTTCGTAGCCTGGCACTTGTTCTGGCTTTTGCGGGCTTGAGCGCGTTGCTGGGCGGCAATGCGATGTCGGCCAATCTTGCGAAACTGCCCGGCATTGTTCTCGCGCTGACGGGCGCGCTCGGCTTCGCCCTCGGCACGATCTTTCTGAAGAAATATCCGATCAGGCTACCGGGAGCGACCTCGGCGGCCTGGCAGATCGGCATCGGCTGCATTCCGGTCGCACTTGCAGGCTTCGTCTTCGAGCGCCCGGAACTGTCGGCACTGAATGGCGGCGGCTGCGCCGCGCTTGCTTATATGACCTTCGCGCAATTCTGCATCGCCTATGTCTGCTGGTTCGCGGCGCTCGAACGGCTGCCCGCATCCATCGCCGCGATCGGCACGATGCTTGTGCCAGTGATCGGCGTGACGGCCTCGGCGCTCGCGCTGCACGAACCGCTCGGACCGCCACAGGTGGCGGCGCTTCTCTGCACCGTCGCGGGTGTGGCGCTGGCGGCGCGCTCATGACGCCGCCGGGCGAAAACGCTTCCCGCGGCTCGGCGATGGCCGGCTTCCTGTTCCTGATGGTGACGTCGGTCGGATGGGGTCTGAACTGGCCGGTGATGAAGCAACTGCTCACCGAATTGCCGCCGCTGGCCGCGCGGGGGTGGAGCGGTCTGGCGGGCGCCGCCGCGCTCGCGCTGGTGGCGCTGCTCCGGCGCGAAACCATGCAGGTGCCGCGCGAACTCTGGCCGCGGCTGGTGCTGATTTCTCTGCTGACGCTGTCGACCTGGATGGCGTTCATCGGTCTCGCGCTGCTCTGGCTGCGCGCAGGCGAGGCGGCGGTGATCGCCTCGTCGATGCCGGTATGGGTGTCGCTGCTGGCGCTGTGGATTCTCAACGAGCGGTTCTCGCCGCTGCGGGCGGCGGCGCTCGCGGTTGCGCTGGCGGGGCTCGCGATCCTGCTGGGCGCGGACGGGTTCGACGCGAATGCTGCGAAATGGCCGGGCGTGCTGTTCGCGATCTCCGCGACGATGCTGGTCGCGCTGGGCAACGTGCTCATCAAGCGCTCGCCGTTTCAACTGCCGCCGATCGCCTTTGCAACCTGGCAGATCGGCATCGGCTGCATTCCGGTGGTGGCCGCAAGCCTGCTGTTGGAGGCTCCCGACTTCTCCGCGCTGTCGGCGAAGGGCTGGCTGCTGATGGCCTACATGACCTTCGTGCAGTTCTGCGTGTGCTACGCCTGCTGGTTCGCGGCGCTGGAGCGGCTGCCGGTATCGACCGCCTCGATCGGGACGCTGCTCATTCCCGTGGTTGGCGTGCTGGCGTCGGCAGCCACGCTCGGCGAGCCGCTCGGCCTGCGCGAGGTGGCGGCTCTCGGGCTCACCGTTGCCGGCGTGCTGTTCGCCGTGCGGTCATAGAAAAACCGGCACTCGAAAGTGCCGGTTCGATGGTGTGAGCGAGCGGAAAGCTTACGGGCAGGGGTAGCGGTTTCCGTCGTTGTTCAGATACGTGCCCGTGCGCACGTCGTAGGACCGATAGCGCCGCGTGCAGTAGGCTACTTCTTCCGGCGAGGGGCCGCCGCTGACGGCATAGCCGCCGGCGTAGGGATAATCGTAGTAATAATCGTCATAGTAGTACGGCGCAGCCAGCGCGCCGCCGAGCAAGAGGCCGGTGCCGAAGCCGATACCGGGCCCGACCCAGCGATTTCCGTAATAGCCGCCACGGCCGCGCCAGCCGGGATTGCCGCGCCAACCCGGATTGCCGCCGCTCCAGCCGGGGCCGGGGCGAGGGCCGCCGCCCACGACCGGGCCGCCCTTGCGCGGTCCGCCGCCGGTCCAGGCAATGCCACCGCCGCCACGCATGCCGCCGCCGCCCATCATCGGGCCGCCGCCGCGCATACCGCCACCGCCCATCGCCGGTCCACCGCCGCGCATGCCTCCGCCACCCATGGCAGGGCCACCGGCGGGCGCACCGCCGCCCGGGCCGCCCTTGACCTGCGCCATCGCCGAGGTGGCGAGCGCCACGGGCAAAGCTGCGGCCACCGCCAGCGCTGCAACTGTCAATCCGAACCTTCGCATGGAAAATCTCCCAAATTCCGCACCAACGTCATAAGCGATCGAAACGCCGGTCGTTCCGTGGCTCGCGCGCTTGTCATCTCGGCCATAGATAGGTTCCCGTCGCTGGATGGCAACTGAACGAATTGTGTTCCTTTGGCGACTTTTTGGTCGCCGTCCCGGCGTCGGGCTCCGATGCTGGACAAGGGCGGCGGCGAATGTCATCAAGCGGGCGATTGGATGGTCCGGATTCCCGCGATGAAACAGTTCTTTCTCAAAGTCTTCACCTGGTGGAACAGCCAGACGTTCGGCACGCAGCTCTGGACGTCGCTTTACGGCGAATTCGTCGGCGAGGACGAGTCCGGCAACCGCTACTACCGCACCAAGGGCGGCAAGATCGATCCGACGCTCAAATTCGAGCGCCGCTGGGTGATCTACAACGGCTATGCGGAAGCCTCGAAGATCCCGCCGTCCTGGCACGGCTGGATGCATCACACGGTGGACGTGCCGCCGACCGACGAGGATTACAAGCCGCGCGAATGGGAAAAGCCGCATCGCCCGAATATGACCGGCACGCCTGCGGCCTATCGCCCTCCGGGCTCGACGCTTGCGAGCGGCCGCCGGCCGAAGGCGACCGGCGACTATCAGGCCTGGACGCCGGGGCAGTAAGCGCAAACCGGCTCGCAGACGCAGATTGAAAAAACGCCCGCATCATGATGCGGGCGTTTTTGTTTAGGACGTCGGATCGTCACGCTTTCGATTTCAGCCAGGCGGCGATTTCGCCGGTGAGCTTGTTCGCCTCCGGCAACAATTTGCCCATCGTCCAGAAGCCGTGAAACTGGCCGGGATATTCGTTGTAGGTCACCTCGACGCCGGCGCTTTTCAGGAGGTCCTTGTACTCCACGCCTTCGTCGTGCAGCGGGTCGGCGCCTGCGGTTATCACATAGGCTTGCGGCAAGCCTTTCAGATTTTCCATGCGGGCAGGCGACGCGCGCCAGTCGTCGATGTCCGCCTTGCCGGTGATGTAGTGATCCTTGAACCAGCGCATCAGCGAATGCGTCAGCAGGACGCTGGTGTCGGGATCGCTGTGCGAGGGATGCGTCATGGCCAGATCGGTCACGGGATAGATCAGCACCTGGCCCTTCAATGTCGGCCCGCCATTGTCGCGCGCATGGATCGCGATGACCGCGGCCAGGTTGCCGCCGGCGCTGTCGCCGCCGGCGAACACGCGGTTCGCGTCGATGCCGAGTTTCGCGGCGTTGTCGACGACCCATTGCGTCGCCGCGATCGCATCGACCGCGGCTGCGGGGAACTTGTGCTCGGGCGCGAGTCGGTAATGCACCGCGACGACGATGAAGCCTGCCTGATCGGCGATCTGCTTGCAGACGACATCGTGGCTGTCGAGGTCGCCGATCACCCAGCCGCCGCCATGGTAGAAGATCAGCGCGGGCGCGGGGCCGTTCTTGGGCAGCGTTACCGGCTTGTAGACGCGCAAGGGGACCGGCCCGTCCGGCGTCGGCGCGGAAATGTCGTC
Organism: Xanthobacteraceae bacterium; assembly: GCA_041397365.1. Classification (GTDB taxonomy): domain Bacteria; phylum Pseudomonadota; class Alphaproteobacteria; order Rhizobiales; family Xanthobacteraceae; genus P52-10. Next base: position 132,690 of record JAWKWT010000008.1, on the reverse strand, counting down.
GACCGACGCCACATGCGGCGGATCCGGCTGCGTCACCGTGCGTCCCGCCGTCGATGCTTCGCGCGCTTCCGGAGGCGACATGGTGTCGAGTTTGGGGCGGTCGGCGGCGCGGAAGGCGGCGATCACGGCGGCGGCGGACGGGTCGAGCACGACGGGCATTTCTCGGTTCCTCAAAAATCGCGTTTCTTGCTTGTCGCGCCGCGCGGCGAGTGGCCGGCGACTTACGCGGACTATCTCAAAGGTTGCAGCGCCTGACCAGCCTGCCGGAACGCTCCGGCGGCAGGAGACGGGGCGGGCGGGCGATGCTGGTCGCTCCGATCGCCCTTTCCATGCCGTATTCCTCGTGTTAACCGGCTGTCCGAGCGAGCTTTGCAATCCTGCGAGCCCGATTCGCCATCTGGCTGATGCCGCGCGCAATGCTTCGACCGCTTCTTCTTCCGCTGACCGCAACTGTCGCCCTGCTGCTGACGCTCGCCGTCGCGCCCTCTCATGCCCAGTTCGGCAATATTTTCGGCAACAATCCTCCGCGCCCGCCGGGCAGCGTCGGGACACAGGACAGCGATTCGGACGCCGAAGAGGTGCCGGACATTCCGCAGGGGCGAATCCTGCCCGCGCCGATCCGGCCGCCGCCACCGGGCGCGAGCGTTCCGCCGCCGGGGGCCGTCCAGACCCAGCCGCTGTCGCCGCCGTCGGCGGCAAATCGGCAGCCGCCGCCCGCAACCGCTACTGCGCCGAATCCGCTGCCCGGATTGCCGCCGGGCCAGCGGCAGCCGCGCACCACGCCCGGACAATCGGCGGCCGTGCAGCCGGGAGACGAGATCGTCACCGCGCCGCCGTCGCAGAAAGTCGTCAACAAGCAGGCGGTATTCGCCGGTCTCGACAAGATCACCGGGCGCATCATCAAGTTCGATGTGGACATCGCCGAGACGGTGCAGTTCGGCGCGCTGCGGGTGAAGCCGCAAGCCTGCTACACGCGCCCGGCCACCGAGGCCGCCAACACCGACGCCTTCGTCGAGGTCGACGAGATCACCTTGCAGGGCGAGGTGAAGCGGATTTTCTCGGGCTGGATGTTCGCGGCGAGCCCCGGCCTGCACGGTGTCGAACATCCGATCTACGATGTATGGCTGACGGACTGCAAAGGTCCGGAAGCAACGGTCGCGGCCGCCGAACCCGCGCCGCCGCCGCGCCCGCCGCAGGCGCAGAAGCGTCAGCCTGCGCCGAAGCGTCAGGCGCCGCCGCCACAGCCGCAGCAGCGATTCCAGCCCTTGCCTGGATTCCGCTAGCGCGCGATCTGTTTAAGCTGAAATCGGCCGCCCCTTACACTTTTGAGCGTGATCCTCTCCGAAAACCGGTTCCCACTTTTCGGGATCACGCTCTAGCCGGACTTTTCCGACAGGATCGCGAGCGCGTCCGCGCCGGACACGGCGACATCGAGCGGCAGGCGGCCGAAATCCGCGTCCTGCCGTAACGCCTGATCGAGCCGGCTGAGATAGTGCTTCCGCGAAATCTCGATCGCGCCGAGACTGCGCAGATGATCGGTCACATATTGCGTGTCGAGCAGCGTGAAACCTCCGGCGACAAGGCGCGCGACCAGATGCACGAGCGCGACCTTCGAGGCGTCGCGCGCGCGGTGAAACATGCTCTCGCCAAAAAACGCCGCGCCGAGATTGACGCCGTAGAGTCCGCCGGCGAGCGTATCGCCCTCCCACACCTCGACGCTGTGGCAATGGCCGATGCGGGCGAGGCCGGTATAGAGCGCGCGGATGCGCTGGTTGATCCAAGTGTTCTCGCGCCCCGGTTTTGCCTCGGCGCATCCGTCGATCACCTCTGTCAGGCAGCGGTCGACGGTGACGCGGAAGCGATCGGAGCGAACGGTGCGCGCGAGACGGGACGAGACGATCAGTCTGCCAAGCGGAAAGATTCCGCGCTCGGACGGATCGGCCCAGAACAGCGTCGGATCGTCCGCGCTCTCCGACATCGGGAAGATGCCATAGGCATACGCCCGAAGCAGCAGCTCGGGCGTGATCTCGGCAGCCATCGTGTCGCGCGAAGCCATGCTATTTTATAGCAAGGCGCGGACCCGAAAGCACGATGATGGCTTCGCTCTTTTTGCCGCTCTCAGGCCGCCGCATCCTTGGCATGATTGGGTGCGGATTTGAGCGTGAAGGACAGCACGATGCGGGCTCCGGAATGGCTCCGGTCGATGCGCGCCGTGGCTTCGAGCTTCTGCGCCATGGCGTCGACGATCCGGCGGCCCATTCCGGTCGAGCCCGGCGAGGATTGGGCCGGAATGCCGACGCCTTGATCGGCCACGCCGAGTTCGATCGTCTCCCCGTCGCGCTTCAGCGTCACATGGATCGGACCGGCGCCGCTCGGATAGGCGTATTTGACGGCGTTGATGACGAGTTCGTTGACGATGATGCCGATCGCGACCGCGCGGTCCGGATCGATCTCGATCGCATCGCTGGCGAGGGTCAACTGCGTGAGTTTTTCGCCTTCAGCCGAGCGGCGCAGATCCTCAAGCAATGCTTCGAGATACTGGTCGAGCATCACGCCCTTGAGGTCGTGAGAGGTGTAGAGCCGCCGGTGAACCTGCGCCACCGCCGCGACGCGTCCCATCGCGTTGGTCAACGCGGCTTTCACGTGGTCGTCGCTCGCGGAGGCGGCTTGCAGATGCAGCAGCGATGCGATGATCTGCAAGCTGTTGCCGACGCGGTGGTTGACCTCGCGCAGAAGCATCTCGCGCTCGGCGGCGAGGGCTGCATAGCGATCGCGCGCCGCGCGCACTTCCGCTTCAGCAGCTTCCTTGGCGTGGCGCATCCGCGCGCCGTTCAAAGCGCCGGCGATCGCGACCGACAACAGCGGAATGAAATCGCCCTGCGTGTCCTTGACGAGATAGTCGGACGCGCCGGCCTTCAGCGCGGTGACGGCGATGCGGCTGTCGAGCGAGGCGGTGACGAACACCACCGGCGGCGAGCCTTCGATGGCGCGGATGCGCGCCAGTGTCTCGAGTCCGTCCAGTTCCGGCATATGCTGGTCGAGGGCGATGACGTCGATGCCGCCGGCGCGGATGCGCGCCAGCGCAGCGATGCCGTCGCAGGCGTGCTCGACCTCGAAACCTTGCCGGTTCAGCCCGCGCTGCACCAGGTAGGCAAGGTCGGCGTCGTCATCGACGTAAAGGAGGGTGGGGCGTTCTGTTGTCATGCGGCTGTCGGGGGCACCTGGATGACGGAAAAGAACAGGCCGAGCTGGCGGATGGCGTTGGCGAAACTTTCGTAATTGACCGGCTTGGTGATGTAGACGTTGCAGCCGAGTTCGTAGCAGCGTTTGATTTCCTGCGCGTCGTCGGTCGTCGTCAGGATGACGACAGGCGTGCATTTCAGATGCGAGGTTTCCTTCACCCGCCGCAGGATTTCGATGCCGGTCATGTCGGGCAGATTGAGGTCGAGCAGGATCAAGAGCGTCTCGCCACGGCGCTGGGCGCCCGTACTGTCGTTGCCGAGCAGATAGTTCATCGCATCGGTTCCGTTGGTGAAAGGCAAGATCTCGTTGTTCACGCCCGAACGGCGGATGTTGCGTTCGATCAGCCGCGCATGGCCTTCATCGTCCTCGATCATGACGATGGTGACAGGGGTGTTCATGATCGCGTACCTCTTGAAACAGTCGTATCTTTGGATGGGAGCATGATCGTGAAAGTGCTCCCCTTGTCGGGTTCCGACGAGACCGAAAGCGTTCCCCCCATGCGGCGCACCAGCGCACGAACATGCGCCAGGCCGATGCCCTGGCCGGGCTTGTCCTGGGTGCCCGCGCGGCGGAACAGGTCGAAAATCCGCTGGTGATCCTTCTGGTCGATGCCCCGCCCGTTGTCGGTAACGTCATAGATAATATAGCCGGATTTCTGCCGGCCCTTAACTTGAATTAGTCCGGGAACATTGGGGCGGAGATATTTCAGGGCGTTATCGATCAAATTTGAGAAAATCTGCTCAAGAGCGAGGCGGTCGCTGACAATCTGCGGCAGCGGCTCGATCGCGATCGTGGCGTCGGCTTCCCCGGCCTGATGGGCCACGGTCTTGGTGATGTTCTCGATCAGGTCCCGAACGTCGATGGGTTCAAGCTTGAATTCGCGTCGTCCCTCGCGGGTCAGCGTCAGGATCGCGGCGATCAGCCGGTCCATCTTGCCGATCGACGATTTGATGAAGTCGATGGCTTCGTTGAACTCGCCATATAGCCGCTTGTCCTCGCCCTCGAGCGGAGGGTCGGACGTTTCGCCTGTCGCGGAATGCTGAAGCGCGGGATTTGCATCGCGCTCATGCTTTGCAAGACGGGCGAAAATGTCGCCGCGCAGTTCCTCAAGTTCGCTCGTGAAGCCCATGATGTTTACAAGCGGCGAGCGCAGATCGTGGCTGACGATATAGGCGAAGCGCTGGATTTCCTCGTTGGCCTCGCGCAGGTCGGCGGTGCGTTCGTCGACGGCGGCTTCGAGATTGGTGTTGATATTACGCAATTGCAGCTCCGCCGCGTCGCGAATGCGCTCGGAGCGACGGACCAGCAGGATAGACGCCAGCCCGAGCAACAACAGCGCGCCCGATCCCGCGGACGTCGCGATCGCGGAGAGCATCTGCGTCTTTTCCGCCTCCGCGCTGCGAAGCTTGTGGAGCCTTTCCTCCTCCTTTCGCATTTCCATCAGAATATCGCGGATATCCGCCGTGGTCTGGCGTTCGGCGTTTTCGGCAACGATCTGGCGCGCCTCGTCCTGGCGCCCGTTGATTGTGTGCTCAATGACGGTGTTGAATTCCGCGAGCCGCCGGTCGGTCAGCGGCAGCATCTCGTCAAGCAGGCGCGTCTGGGTCGGATTGTCGTTCGTCAATTCGCGCAGACGCTGGATCGCCGGACGGGTCGCGGATTCCGCTGCCTTGTAGTCGGTGAGAAAGCCGGACCGGGAGGTGAGGAGATAGCCACGTTCGGAGCTTTCGGCGCGGCGGATCTGAAGCAAAACGATCGAAATCTGGTTTTCCACCTCAAGCGTATGCGCGACGTCGGCGACGTCCTCGCGCAACTGGAAAAGGAGGTACATAGAACTTGCGCCGATCCCGAGCAGGATCAGCATTCCCACCGTCATCAGGCCGATTTGAACGGCGGACCGCCGGGAATAATTATCAATGTAAGTCATCAAGCGGTCATGGCCTCGCCGCGAACATAGCTAGCGCCTTCAAACGCGCGAAAACGCATTCGGTTCCACAGCCGGCGGCAAGAATGACGCAAGAAGCGAAAAAAGTCAGGTATTCTGGTCGCCTGTCGCCAGATATTGTTCAAGCCAATGAATGTGATAGTCGCCGTCGATGATGCCGGCTTCGCGCACCAGCGCGCGGAACAGCGGCAGCGTGGTTTCGACCCCGTCCACGACCATTTCATCGAGCGCCCGCCGGAGCCGCATCAGGCATTCGGCGCGGGTTTTTCCATGGACGATCAGCTTTCCGACCAGCGAATCGTAATAAGGCGGGATGACGTAGCCCTGATAGGCGGCTGAATCGATCCGCACGCCCATGCCGCCCGGCGGATGATAGTGCAGGATTTTACCGGGCGAGGGACGGAAGGTGACGGGATTCTCGGCGTTGACGCGGCACTCGATGGCATGGCCGTTGATGACGATTTCGTCCTGCCGGGCGGGCAGTTCGCCGCCGGCAGCGACGCGAATCTGTTCCAGCACGAGATCGATGCCGGTAATCATTTCCGTCACCGGATGCTCGACCTGGATTCGCGTGTTCATCTCGATGAAGTAGAACTCGCCATCCTCATAGAGAAACTCGATCGTCCCGACGCCGAGATATTGCAGTTCCTGCATCGCCTTGGCGACCGTCTCGCCGATCCTCGTTCGCGCGGTCGCATCGAGCGCGGGCGAGGGGCCTTCCTCCCACACCTTCTGATGCCGTCGCTGCAAGGAGCAGTCGCGTTCGCCGAGATGGATCGCGCCGCCGCGTCCGTCGCCGAGAATCTGGATTTCGATGTGGCGCGGCTTTTCGAGATATTTTTCCAGATACACCGCGTCGTCGCCGAAGGCGGCCCGCGCCTCGGTGCGCGCGGTCGACAGCGCCAGCGCAAGGTCGTCCTCGGTGCGCGCGACCTTCATGCCGCGGCCGCCGCCGCCGGCGGCCGCCTTCACCAGCACCGGGAAGCCAATGCTTCTTGCAATGGCCATCGCGTCGTCGTCGACGCCAACCCCGCCATCCGAGCCAGGCACCACCGGGATGCCGAGGCGCTTCGCGGTCTTCTTGGCCTCGATCTTGTCGCCCATGATGCGGATGTGCTCCGCCTTCGGGCCGATGAAATGCAGATTGTGGTCGGCGAGAATTTCGGCGAAGCGGGCGTTTTCGGACAGGAAACCGTAGCCGGGATGCACGGCGTCCGCGCCGGTGATCTCGCAGGCCGCCAGCAGCGCCGGAATGTTGAGATAGGAATCCTTCGACGGCGGCGGACCGATGCAGACGCTTTCGTCGGCGAGGCGGACATGCATCGCATCCGCATCCGCGGTCGAGTGAACGGCGACCGTCGCGATGCCGAGCTCCTTGCAGGCGCGCAGCACGCGCAAGGCGATCTCGCCGCGGTTGGCTATCAGGATTTTGTCGAACATCGCACGAGACCTTCGGTGGAGCCGTTATTCGATAATCATCAGTGGCTCGCCGAACTCGACCGGCTGCCCGTCCTCGAACAGGATTTGCGTCACCGTGCCGGAGCGCGGGGCCGGGATCTGGTTCATGGTCTTCATCGCCTCGATAATCAGCAGCGTCTGCCCGGCCTCGACCCTTGCGCCGATATCGACGAACGGACGCGCGCCGGGCTCCGAGGCGATATAGGCGGTGCCGACCATCGGCGAGGGCACCATGCCCGGATGCTTGCTGAGATCGGATGCAGCGGGCGCTGCCGCCGTCGCTGCGGTTCCCGCCGGAGCGGCGTAGGCGACGGACTGCGGCGCGGCCGCGACCGTGACGCTGCGCACGACGCGCACGCGCAGACCTTCGCGCTCGACCTCGATTTCCGTGAGATTGGTGGAATCGAGCAACGCGGCGAGATCGCGGATCAGTTCGCGTTCGTCGGTCGGTTTTGCGGATGGGGTTTTTGCCTTGGCGGCCATGGTCGATCCGGATTTTCGAGAAAGGGTCAGGTTTTGGCGGTCGCGCCGATTTTGGCGGCGAGGCCGGCGATCGCGAGCCGATAGCCTTCGATGCCGAAGCCGGTCAGCGAGGCGAAGGTCGCCTTTGCGATGAACGAATGGTGACGGAATTCTTCGCGCGCATAGACATTGCTGATGTGGACCTCGACCGCCGGCAGGTCGACGCCCTTCAGCGCATCGTGAATGGCGATCGAGGTGTGCGAATAGCCGCCGCCATTGATGACGATGCCGGCGGCGCGTTTCGCGCCCGCCTCATGGATGAAATCGATCAGTTCGCCTTCGCGGTTCGACTGCCGGCAATCCGCCGCCAATCCGAAGGTCGCGGCCGCCTGCCGGCAGAGCGTCTCCACGTCCCGCAAGGTGGCGGTGCCATAGGTCTGCGGTTCCCGCGTGCCGAGCAGGTTGAGATTGGGTCCGTTCAGGACATAGATCGTCTTGGACGTGGTTTCGGCCATCCGGAAAAGATCACGACGAATCAAGGCCGCCAGAAGCGACGGCTGCGCAGGTTTATAGGAAAGCGGGCCGGACAGGGGAAGCCTTCCGGATGCGTCGCCCCCTGCAAATGCCTCAAAACGCCCGAGAAAACCCGCTTTTTCCGAGCCGGCGACGAACAGATCGTCAGGATATCGCGGTTTCGCGACCCCCGAATAGCGCTTTCGGGTGAAGTGGACACCGGTTCGCGTAGAGAAAAAGCGTCAAAAACCAAAGGTTAGAGCTTCGGAACCGAAGCTCTAGCAGGTCGATTTTCCACAGCGGGCCATCGCGATCTTTTCTTTCAAGGCGGGCAGGCCGATGGCACCGACCACGACCTGATCGCCGATCACATAGCTCGGCGTGCCGTTGAGGCCCATGTCCTCGGCGATGCGGAAGTTCTCCTCCAGCGTCGCCTTGATCTCCGCGCCCGCCATGTCCTTCTCCAGCCGCGCCATGTCGAGGCCGGTCTCCTTCGCGGCGGCGAGCGCCTTGGCCTTGTCGATCTGACCGCGCGAGTTCAAAAGTTTCTGGTGGAAGTCGAGATATTTCTTGCCGCTCGCATCCTGCATCCGCACGGCGATGGCGACCTGCGCCGCCTCGATCGAGCCCTGGCCGAGCACCGGAAATTCCTTCAGCACGACGCGCACTTTGGGGTCGGACTTCATCAGGTCGAGCATGTCCTGCATCGCGCGTTTGCAGTAGCCGCAATTGTAGTCGAAGAACTCGACGAAATTGACGTCGCCGCTGCGGTTGCCGACCACCACGCCGCGCGGCGAGTTGAAGATGGTTTCCGCGTGCTTCTTGACCATCGACGCCTGTTTGGCGGCTTCGGCCGCGCTCTGCCGCCGGGTCAGCTCCGCCGACGCCTCCTCCAGCACCTCCGGATGCTCGATCAGATAGTCGCGGATGATCTTGTGGATCTCCTCGCGCTGGGGATCGGAAAATGTCTGCGCCGACACGCTGGCGGGAGCGAGCGCAACGGTCGCGGCAAGGATGGCCGGAGCCAGCAGACGGAACAGAGACATGAAAAGAGTCCTCGGCAGGGAGTCGGGGCGGTTCGTTTCCGGAAAACTAACGCTTCTCGGTGACTTTTGTGTTCACAATGTCGTCGGCCTTGACCCAGCCCGGCGATCCGACCGGAAACCGGGTTTTCGCCCGCGCCGCGAGGTCCCGCGCGGTCTTGGCGTCGCCGCGAAGATAGGCGGCCTGCGCCGAGGCGAGGTCGGCTTCCGCGTAATTGCCCTTCCGCCCGTAGGCCATCGCCAGTTGCATGTATCCGAGCGGGGCCTCGGGTTCACGCGCCAGCGCCCCGCGAAGGATCCTGATGGCCTCGTCCGCGAGCGCCGGATTGTTGGAGGCGACCAGCGCCTGGCCGAGCATCATCGAAATCAGCGGCGAATTGCCGGAGAGCGCGACGGCCCGCCGCAGCGGCGCGATCGCCTCGTTCGGCCGCGCGCCTTCGAGCAGCGCCTGTCCCTTCAACTCGTGGAAATAGGGGTTGTTCGGCTGGACCTGGATCAGCGCGTCGATCTGGCTGATCGCGCTGCGCAGATCGCCATGCCGGTAGCCCGCGATCGCGCGCGCGTAGCGGGCGGCGAGGCTGTCATTGGAGAGCGGATAGCGGCGCAGCGCGGTGTCGCCGCGCTCCATGAAGCCGGAGATCTTCGCCCGCATCAGATCGTGGCGAAGCTGGAGGGCGGGATCGTCCTTCTTGTCCCAATAGGGGCTGGTCCGGGCGAATTCGGCAAGCGCCGCGACGCGCTCGTTCGGCATCGGATGCGACTGCGCGTAAGGGTCGGCCCCGCGCGTCATGAACAGGCTCTGTTCGGAGAAGCGCTTGAAGGTTTCGTACATGCCCTTCGGCGACTGGCCGGTGGCGGTGAGGAAGCGGACCGCGGCGCGGTCGGCGCTCTCCTCCTGCTGGCGCTGATACGACAGAAGCGTGCGGCGGATGATTTCGCCCGGCGCGGACAGCGCCGCCGCGCCGGCATTGGCGATGCCGCTGTTGCCTGAACGATTGGTGGTCGCGCCGGCGATCACCGCGCCCGCGCCGAGAATCGTCGCGAGGATCATCTGCGTCTGCGCGCGCGCGAGTTGCTCGCGCAGTTTCGCCAGATGGCCGCCGGCGATGTGGCCGGCTTCGTGCGCGAGCACGCCGATGATCTGGTTCGGCGTCTGCGATTCCATCAGCGCGCCGGAATTCACGAAGATGCGGCGGCCGTCGATGACGAAGGCGTTGAAGGTCGGCTCGTTGATGATGACGACCTGCACGTTCTGCTTGGCGAGGCCGGCGGCGCGCAGGATCGGCTGCGTGTAGTCGCGCAGCAATTGCTCGATCTCCGCATCGCGGATGATCGGCGGACCGCGTTGGGCCTGTTGCGCGAGCGACGGAATCGGTGCGAGCAGCATGGCGGCGGCGGCGAGCAGGGCGATTCCGCCCCTGACGCCGCGCCGGAACCGGCCGCCTGCCGAAATCACTTTCGAAACCGTCATGAACATCCCTGCGTCATGAACATTCAGCACGTTCGTCCGGCGAATGTCACCCGGATCGGCCCTGCTGCTCATTGTCAGCATTTTGGAGGCTGGCCAACAGCTATTCGTCGGTGCGCGCTCAACAATCCGGCAAATGCGGCATTCTGGCGACGCCTCGGGCATGATCCGGAACAGTGAGAGCCGGTTGTCCTTCGCGGCCCTCCGGGTCGCAGAAGATCACGGTCGCACAAAAGTGCTAAGGGTGAAGCGATTCAACCTGAATGGCGACCCATGCTCGACACATCAAAAGGCGGCCCCGTAAGCCGGATCACTCCTGCCAGGCGGAGCGAGGTTCCGCCCTTCATGGTGATGGACGTCATGGCGGCGGCTGCGCGCATCGAGGCGGCCGGCGGACATGTCATCCATCTGGAGGTCGGCCAGCCGGCGGAGCCGGCGCCGCGCGTGGCGATCGCGGCTGCGCATCTGGCGCTGGACAACACCCGGATCGACTACACCTCGGCGCTCGGGATTCCGTCGCTGCGCGGACGCATCGCGCGTCACTATCGCGACGCCCATTCCTGCGAGGTCGATCCGGAGCGGATCATCGTCACCACCGGATCGTCCGGCGGATTCATCCTGGCGTTTCTGTCGCTGTTCGAGCCGGGCGACCGCGTCGCCGTCACCATTCCTGGCTATCCGCCGTACCGGCATATCCTCACCGCGCTCGGCTGCGAGCCGGTCTTGATCGAGACCACCAGCGCCACGCGCTATGCGCTGTCGCCGGAAGCGCTGCTGGCCGAGCATCGCAAAAAGCCGCTGAAGGGCGTGCTGGTCGCGAGCCCCGCCAATCCCACCGGCACGATGATGACGCGCGAGGCGCTCGCGGCGCTGATCCAGGCCGCGGAAGGCGAGGGCATCCGTTTCATTTCCGACGAGATCTATCACGGCCTCGACTATGCCTTCCCGGCGACGACGGCGGCGGCGCTGTCGCCGGACGCGCTCGTCATCAATTCGTTCTCGAAATATTTCTGCATGACCGGATGGCGCGTCGGCTGGATCGTCGCACCGGAGCCCCTGGTGCGACCGATCGAACGCTTGCAGCAGAATCTCTCGATCTCGGTGCCGACGCTGTCGCAGATCGCGGCGGAGGCCGCGGTCGAGGGACGCGAGGAGATGGAACGCATCAAGCGCGGCTACGAGGTGAACCGCAAGATTCTGATCGACGGTCTGCCGGGCGCGGGGCTGGACACGTTCCTGCCGGCGGACGGCGCGTTCTACCTCTACGCGGATGTTTCCAGATTCACCTCCGACAGTCTCGACTTCACCCGCCGCATGCTGGAGGAGGCGCATGTCGCTGCGACCTCCGGCGTCGATTTCGATCCGATCCGCGGAAAGTCGTTCGTGCGGTTTTCCTACGCCCGCTCGGCGGACGACATGCGCGAAGCCGTCGCCCGCATTACGCGCTGGCTGCGGGGATAGTGTGTCGAAACGGAAATGGCCGGGACAAGCCCGGCCATTTCGACGCTTCCGTCAGAATGAAAATGCTAGCCGCCACCGAAGCGGCGCGACCACCAGCCCGCGCGACGGGGCGCGGATTCGGCCTCAGGCGCGGCCTCCGAAACCGTTGCCGGTGAATCGGTGACCGATGCGTCCGTTCCGGATGATGCGCCCGATGCGGGCGCGTCCGCCGCACGCGGCTGGGCGGCCGGCTCGGACATTGCTGCATCGTCGGTCTTGAACACCACCTTCTCGCGAACGGTCGAGCGACGGCGCGTCGCTGCGGACGATTCCTGCGCGGCCTCGGTCTCCTGCACTTCGACAGCAGCGAGCGCTTGTGGCTGATCTTTCTCCGCAACGGCGAGCGTTTGAACCGGCGTCTCCTCGACGACCGTCTCCTGAACGGCGGCCGGCTCCTTGAGAGAGTCGGCGACCGTGATCTCGATCCTGCGAACGTCGCCGTCGAGATCGGACACCGCCTCGGCGACTTCCGGGACAGCCGTTTCGCCAAGATCGTCGCCGATCGCGGCGACCGCGCCTTCCTCATTCTCCTGGCCGCCGCGCCGACGCCGTCCGCCGCGCCGTCCGCGCCGCCGGCGTCGTCCGTTCGCGCCGTCTTCGCCGTTCGCATCGTCGGCTTCCGCGGATTCCTCAGCCTCTTCCGACGCCTCGGTCTCGGCGCTGTCGGCTGCAACCGGCGCGCTCTCCTCGGTCTCCTCCGACGCCTCGCGCGCATCGCGGCCGCCGCGCCGACGCCGCTTGCGCCGCCGCCGCCGCTCGCCGTCTTCCGAGCCGTCCTCAATGTCCGCGGAGACCGTCTGGCCCTCGGACTCGTCCGCGACCGCCGATTCATCGGTCTCGTCGCCGGCGAGGTCGTCGTCCTCTTCATGGATCTCGGCCTTGGCGGCCGCGTTTTGCGCCGCGAGCAGGGCCTTCGCCGCTTCGAGCGTATGCACCTGTTCGCCGTGCTCGATCACAAAGGATTGCTGCGCGCCGTCGGCCAGCACCGAAATCGAGACCTGGAAGCCTTCCTCCAGATCGCGCAGATGACCGCGCTTGTGGTTCAGCACATAGAGCGCGACCTCGGTGCGCGTGCGGACGACGAGGTCGTGCGTCGCGCCCTTCATCAGCACTTCCTCGACGCCGCGTAGCAATTGCAGCGCGACCGACGAGACGGAGCGCACATGGCCGGTGCCGCCGCAATGCGGGCAGGGCTCGGTCGAGCTTTCGAGCACGCTCGCGCGAATGCGCTGGCGCGACATTTCGAGCAGGCCGAAATGCGAGATGCGGCCGACCTGGATGCGCGCGCGGTCGTGCTTCAGGCAATCGCTGAGCTTGCGTTCGACCGCGCGGTTGTTGCGCTTCTCGTCCATGTCGATGAAATCGATGACGATCAGCCCCGCCAGATCGCGCAGGCGCAATTGACGCGCCACTTCCTCGGCGGCTTCGAGATTGGTCTTCAGCGCGGTATCTTCGATATGGTGCTCGCGCGTGGAACGGCCGGAGTTCACGTCGATCGAAACCAGCGCTTCGGTCTGGTTGATGACGATGTAGCCGCCGGAACGCAATTGCACGGTCGGCGAGAACATCGCATCGAGCTGGCTCTCGATGCCCATGCGAGAAAACAGCGGCTGGTTTTCGCGATAGAGCTTCACCGCGCGCGCCGCGCTCGGCATCAGCATCTTCATGAAGTCGCGCGCTTCGGTGTAGCCGCCTTCGCCGGCGACCATCACCTCGTCGATCTCCTTGTTGAACAGGTCGCGGATCGATCGCTTGATGAGCGAGCCTTCCTCATAGACCAGCGTCGGCGCGGTGGACTTCAGCGTCAGGTCGCGCACCTGCTCCCAGGCGCGCAGGAGATATTCGAAGTCGCGCTTGATCTCGGGCTGGGTACGGGCAGCTCCCGCCGTGCGAAGGATCACGCCCATGCCTTCCGGCACGTCGAGGTCCTGCACGACCTCCTTCAGGCGGTTGCGGTCCTGCGAGGAGGTGATCTTGCGGCTGATGCCGCCGCCGCGCGCGGTGTTCGGCATCAGCACGGCGTAGCGGCCGGCGAGCGACAGATAGGTCGTCAGCGCCGCACCCTTGTTGCCGCGTTCTTCCTTGACGACCTGGATCAGCATCACCTGGCGGCGCTTGATGACCTCCTGAATCTTGTACTGGCGGCGCGGACGGAAGGTGCGCTCCGGCACTTCCTCCATGGCATCGTCGCCGCCGACGGACTCGATCACGTCCTCTTCGGCGGTCTCTTCCTCGTCGTCCTCATCGTCGTCATGCGCAACGACAGCTTCTTCATGCACCGAGACGGCGTCTTCGGCCGGAGCCGCTTCGCCGGCCGTAGCTCCAGCCGACATCACGTCCTCCGCGGGCTCGGCCGTTTCGCCCGCGACCGGGGGAAGCACGTCCGGCTGCGGCTCTTCGGCGGGGGCAGCCTCGTGCGGCGCGGCCACGATCACCGGCAGCGTATCGGTGGCGGGGGCGACCTGCCCGGAGGCAGTGGCCGGATCGGACACCGCGTCGATGCTGATTTCATGTGCCGGCGGCGCTTCGGAGTCGGCCGCGGGCTGGGCTGTGGCGGCGATATCGTCTTCTGCGGCGGGCGGCTGATAGCGGTAATAGGCGTTGCCGTGCGGGTCGATCTGGCCGACCAGCGGCCGCGCCGGGCGGTTGCGTCCGCCTTCGATCGCCTCGCCGCGCACGCGGTCGCCGCCGCCGCGGCGGCGCGAATTGCGGTGCCGCCGCCGCCGATGCGAACGGTTCTCGGACTCCTCCTCGGCCTCGCGCGCGGCGCGCTCCTCGTCCTCGATCAGCGCCTGACGGTCGGCGACCGGGATCTGGTAATAGTCGGGATGGATTTCGCTGAAGGCCAGGAAGCCGTGGCGGTTGCCGCCATATTCGACGAAGGCCGCCTGAAGGGACGGTTCGACGCGCGTCACCTTGGCGAGATAGATGTTGCCGCGGAGCTGTTTGCGTTGCGCGGACTCGAAGTCAAATTCCTCGACGCGGTTGCCGCGCAGCACGACCACCCTTGTCTCTTCCGGATGGGTCGCATCGATAAGCATTTTGTTTGGCATTGGAGCACTCTTTGAGGCTGACCCTGCGCAAAGCGCCGCGCACGGATGGCGCGGAGGGTGTGCGGGACGGTCCACCTGATTCGGGGGGGATGGGAAGGTCGGACGCCACCCGGATGCGCCAGCCGCGATCGTGCCTGCGGGAGCCCGGAAGCGGGATCGCAGGAGAACGACGAGGCGTAGTGTCGAGACGCATTGAGCGTTGGCCCGTTTGAACAAATCCTGGCGGCCTGATCGCCGCAGAAGCTTCTTGCCGATGTCAGGCCGCGCGGTGCTCGCGTAGCCTGTTCTGATCCGGACGTCTCATCCGGACGACCTCGTTTCCGGCTTGGACCGGGCTTTCGGATCGACCACGCAAGGCGCAGATGAATGATCCGGAAGGCGGTCGGGCCAAAATCGGGCGACATGTCGGGGACGTTCGATCTTTATCGATCGAGACAGTCCCGATAGCCGCACCGGGAAGTCGTACGCCACACAACCAGAAATTTAGCCATCGACAGCAATTACATACGTCGATTGGACGCCGCTGGCAAGGGAAGCGTCATACGTCTGCAACAGTCGGATTCATTGTTATCGACCCGGTTAAGGCATGATTAACCCTGCGGTCCTATTGCGTTAATCTGGCTTGTCAAGGGTGGGGGATTCGGTGAATTTGCAGGGTTGCCATAGGCTTCTGCGGAGCGCCGCGGCCGCCGGCCTGACACTTGCGGCGGCTTTCGCGCCGACCGGGGGGCAGGCGGGTGACAAGCCGGAACTGCGCCCAGCGGTTGTGGATCCGCACCCTGTCGCTTCCGATATCCGAATCGCCGGCGACGAGAAGCGGGCGCGTTTCATCGTCGAGATCGACCGGCGAATCGAGGTCCGCGCGTTCCTGCTGGCCCGCCCCAACCGTGTCGTGCTCGACATCCCGCAGACGACCTTCCGTCTGCCGGCGGAGGCGGGGCAGGCCACGCGTGGCCTCATCAAGGCGTATCGCTACGGCCTGGTGATGCCCGGCGGCTCCCGCATCGTCATGGACCTGAAGCGGCCGGCGAAGATCGAAAAGGCGTATGTCCTGAACGGCGAGAACGGCCAGCCGCCGAAATTGATCGTGGAACTGGCCGCGACGGATCGCGCGGGCTTCATGCAGGCCGTCGCCGCCGACGCGCGCGAGGCGGTGGCGCTCGCCGCTGCGGAAACGACCGCCGCCACCCAGACCGCCGAATCCGCGAACGAGGCTTCGAAGGCGGCCGCCGCGCCTGCCGCAAGCTCGAACGCGCCCGATCCGGCGAAGCCTGTCGATGACGATCCGCGCCCCGTCGTGGTGATCGATCCCGGCCATGGCGGCATCGACCACGGAACGCAGGCCAAAAGCGGCGAGAGCGAAAAGGAGATCGTCCTGGATTTCGCCAAGGCGCTGCGTGACCGGATCGTCAAGGGCGGCAAATATCGCGTGGTGATGACCCGCGACGACGATACGTTCATTCCGCTGGCGGAGCGGGTGCGGATCGCCCAGCGGCACAAGGCGGCGCTGTTCGTCTCGGTCCATGCCGATGCGCTGCCGCGCGGCGGAAGCAGAGTCCAAGGCGCGACGGTCTACACGCTGTCGGACAAAGCCTCCGACGCCGAAGCCGCCAAGCTGGCGGAAGCCGAAAACAAGGCGGACCTGATCGCCGGCATCGATCTGGCCGAGGAGCCGGCCGACGTCGCCGACATCCTGATCGACCTGACGCGGCGGGAAACGAAAGCCTTTTCAAGCCGCTTCGCCAAGGCGCTGGTGCAGGAGATGAGGGGCGTCGCGCGGCTTCACAAGAACCCGTTGAAATCGGCGGGCTTTCGCGTGCTGAAGGCGCCGGACATTCCGAGTGTGCTGTTGGAAATCGGCTATGTGTCGAACCAGGCCGATCTGAAGTTGCTGGTCTCCGAAAGCTGGCGCTCCAAAACCGTCGGTTCCGTCGCCCAGGCCGTCGATCTGTTTTTCGGCAAGCGGGTTGTGGCGGCCGAGCCACAGAAGCCGGCCCGCTGAAGGGATGGAACGTTAAGTCGTTGGAAGCCCTAGTTTAGCCACAGCGGGAGCCGTATAAGCTGCCATTGTTGAATCGCGCCGATGCCGCTTTGTTGCATCGGAGACGGACCGTAAACGGCCGGCCGGTTGTGCGAACCGCGCGTGACGGCGTTGCAAGGTGGATGTTCCGAAGATGCGGTTGCTGCTGCGATTCATGGGGTTCCTGTTCGCCGCCGGAACGATCCTGTTCCTTGTCGGCGTCGCGGGCGTCGCTGCTGCGGTCTGGCATTTTTCCCAGGACCTGCCGGATTACTCCCAGCTTCAGGACTATGAGCCGCCAGTGATGACGCGCGTGCATGCGTCGGACGGCTCGCTGCTGGCCGAATACGCCAAGGAGCGGCGGCTCTATCTTCCGATCCAGGCGATCCCGAAATCGGTCATCAATGCGTTCCTCGCGGCCGAGGACAAGAATTTCTACGAGCATGGCGGGCTCGACTTCTACGGCATGGCGCGCGCTGCATTGCTCTATGCCCAGAATTTTGGTTCGAACCGGCGTCCGCAGGGCGCGTCCACCATCACTCAGCAGGTGGCGAAGAACTTCCTTCTGACGAATGAGGTTTCGTTCGCGCGCAAGGCCAAGGAAGCCTTGCTGGCGATGCGGATCGAGCGGACCTATTCGAAGGACAAGATCCTCGAACTTTACCTGAACGAAATCTTCCTCGGTCTCGGCGCTTACGGAATCGGCGCCGCTTCGCTGGTCTATTTCGACAAATCGGTGAACGAACTCACGCTCGCCGAAGCCTCCTATCTCGCGGCTTTGCCGAAAGCGCCATCCTCGCTGCATCCGGTCCGCAACCGCGACCGCGCCATCGAGCGCCGCAACTATGTGATCGACCGTCTGGTCGAAAACGGCTGGGTCAAGCAGGCCGACGCCGACAAGGCGCGCAAGGAGCCCTTGGTCGTCACCGGCAAGCAGAACGCCGCGCACACTTTCGCCGGCGAGTATTTCGCCGAGGAAGTCCGGCGCGAAATCTTCGAGCGCTACGGCGAGAAGAAGCTCTATGAGGGCGGACTGTCGGTGCGCACCACGCTCGATCCGAAATTGCAGGTGGTGGCGCGCAAGGCGCTGTCCGACGGACTCGTCAAATATGACGAAGCGCAGGGCTATCGCGGCGCGATCCAGAAGATCGACCTCAATGGCGACTGGGGCGTCAAGCTCGCCGACGTGAAATCGCTGTCGGATGTCGGCTGGAGGATGGCGGTCGTGCTGGAGAGCAACGACCAGTCGGCGCGGATCGGTTTTCAACCGCCCCGCGAACTCGGCGGCGCCGTCTCGAAGGAGAGGCAGACCGGCATCGTCGCGCTGGACGGCGTCCGCTGGGCGAAGCCGGCGGGGCGTGGCGGAAAGGCTCCGTCGCATGTCGGACAGGTGCTCGCGCCCGGCGATGTGATCTATGTCGAGCCGCTGACCGGCAAGGACGGCAAGAAAGTCGAGGGCCAGTTCCGCCTGCGGCAGGTGCCGGAAGTGTCGGGCGGCCTGGTCGTGATGGACCCGTGGACCGGCCGCGTGCTGGCGATGTCGGGGGGCTTCTCCTTCGACCAGAGCCAGTTCAACCGCGCGACGCAGGCCTGGCGGCAGCCCGGCTCCTCGTTCAAGCCGCTGGTCTATTCGGCCGCGCTCGACAATGGCTACACGCCCTCGACCGTGGTGATCGACGCGCCGATCGAAATCCAGATGGGCAGCGGACAAGTCTGGCGTCCCGAAAACTATGCGACCGGCAAATATTACGGGCCTTCGACGCTGCGGACCGGCATCGAATTGTCGCGTAACACGATGACGGTGCGTCTGGCCGAGGACATCGGCATGCCGCTGATCGGCGAATACGCCAAGCGCTTCGGCGTCTATGATGATCTGCCGAATTACCTGTCCTATGCACTAGGCGCGGGCGAAACGACCGTGATGCGCATGGTCACCGCCTATTCGATGTTCGCCAATGGCGGCCGGCGCATCAAGTCGACGCTGATCGACCGTATCCAGGACCGCTACGGCCACACCATCTTCAAGCACGATCAGCGCGAATGCCGCGGCTGCTCGGCGTCGGAAGGCTGGAAGGGGCAGCCGGAGCCCACGCTGGTCGATCGCCGCGAGCAGGTGATGGACCCGATGACGGCCTACCAGATCACCTCGATCATGGAAGGCGTGGTCCAGCGTGGCACCGCGACCGTTCTTCGCGAGATCGGCAAGCCGATCGCCGGCAAGACCGGCACCACCAATGACGAGAAGGACGTCTGGTTCGTCGGCTTCTCGCCCGACCTCGCCATCGGCCTCTACTTCGGATACGACAAGCCGCGCCATCTCGGACGGGGCGTCGCCGGCGGCAACATGGCGGCTCCCGTGGCCCGCGACTTCCTCAAGGTCGCGCTGGCGGACAAGCCGGCCGTTCCTTTCCGCGTTCCGGCCGGGATCAAGCTGATCCGGGTCGACGCCAAGAGCGGCATGCGTGCAGGCCCCGGTGACGGCGGCCGCACCATCCTCGAAGCGTTCAAGCCAGGCACGGCGCCGCCGGACAATTACTCGATCATCGGCGTCGCCGACGCAGACGGTCGCGGCGGCTATGGCGGCAGTGGCTACGGGGGATATAGCAATGACGGCTATAGCTCCAGCGGGCAGCCCGACATGGGGCGCTCGATCCTGCGGCCCGGCACCGGCGGACTTTACTGAACAATCTTGCAGGACTGCGCGGCCGGGCTTGACCCGGCTGCGAACGTCTTTACAGCCATCACCAGAACATGACCCCGAAAGCGGGAGCGGCGAGACAGATCGATGCGTGCGGAAATCGAGAGACTTGTAGAAGAGATCAAGCAGTCGGTCGGGCTGCTGAGGAGGCATCTTTGACGTCGATGCTTCGACGGCGCGCCTCGCGGAGCTGAACAAGCTCGCCGAAGACCCGGACCTGTGGAACGATCCGCAGAAGGCGCAGAAGCTGATGCAGGAGCGGACCTCGCTTGAGGATTCGCTCGGCGGCATCGGCAAGGTCGAGCGCGAGCTTGAGGATCAGATCGGCATGATCGAACTCGGCGAGGCCGAGAACGATGAGGGCGTGGTCACCGAAGCCGAACAGGCGCTGAAGGCCCTCAAGAAGGAAGTCGCCAAGCGTGAGCTTGAGGCGCTGCTATCGGGCGAGGCGGACCGCTTCGACACTTATCTGGAAGTGCATGCGGGCGCGGGCGGCACCGAGAGCCAGGACTGGGCCTCGATGCTGCTACGGATGTATACGCGCTGGGCGGAGAAGCACGGCTTCAAGATCGAGTATCTGGAAGAGACCGAGGGCGAAGAGGCCGGCATCAAATCGGCGACGATCCAGATCAGCGGCCACAACGCCTATGGCTGGCTCAAGACCGAGGCCGGGGTGCATCGGCTGGTGCGCATCTCACCGTTCGATTCCAACGCGCGGCGGCACACCTCGTTTTCCAGCGTGGCGATCTTCCCGGTGGTCGACGACAGCATCAAGATCGACATCAAGGAGAGCGACGTTCGCACCGACACGATGCGCTCCGGTGGCGCGGGCGGCCAGCACGTCAACAAGACCGAATCGGCGGTGCGGCTGACGCATATCCCGACCGGTGTGGCGGTGGTCTGTCAGGCCGGGCGGTCCCAGCACAAGAACCGCGCGCAGGCGTGGGACATGCTGCGCGCGCGGCTCTACGAGATCGAACTGAAGAGGCGCGAGGAGAAGGCGGCCGCCGATCAGGCCGCCAAGACCGACATCGGCTGGGGCCACCAGATCAGATCGTATGTGCTTCAGCCGTATCAGATGGTGAAGGACCTGCGCACCGGCGTGCAGACCTCGGACACCTCGGGCGTGCTCGACGGCGATCTCGATGAATTCATGGCCGCGACACTGGCGCAGAAGGCGTTCGGCGGCGGCCCGGCGCAGATCGAGGATGTGGACTGATCATCCCGCGCCGGTGACGGCCACGTGCGGGCCGCCGCCGGTCCGGCGCGTCTCGATGCAGTTGAACAGCGTCACCTCCGCCTGGTTGGCGAACCGGGCGACGACCGTGTCGCGGTCGATGGTGCCGGTGAAACTGATAAGCTGGATCGACGCCACGACATGCGTTACCTCGCGTCCGTTCTCGCTGAAAGGCAGCAGCAGCCGTTCGCAATTGATCGGGTGGCCGTCGGCGTCGGCAGCCGCAATCTGCATATAGGTGACGGCCCGGTTGTCGATGCAGCCGTCGATGCCGAGCTTGAAGATCGGCAGCAGGCTCGGCGGGATCGATTGCAGCATGACCTTGCCGAACGCTTCGGCCAAAAAGGGGCTTTGCCTGGAGCTGCCGGCGGCTCGCGCGCGCCGGCCGGGTCGTCGATCGCCCAGATGGTCAACTGTTTCGGGTCGTGGGCACGGTCGCTGGGCACGAAGTCGGAGAAGCGGGGCAGGCCGTCCATCATCGGCAATGACTGCCAATACAGCACAAGGTTGCGCTGGCTGATCGATTTGACGGTCTGGATCGTCGTGAAGTGCGGCTGCATTTATGTTTATTGGAAAATGGAACAATTTCCGGGCGCGACGGGAATCGCGACACCGAATTGTCCGGTAGCGGATGACCGCTGGCAAGTGCTTCGTAAAAAGCCCCGCATCCGATGGATGCAGGGCTTCGTCATAAAACCGTAGCGAAGGGTAGGACCGGCGTCAGCCGGCGGCGATGCCGACCAGCGGGGAGGGCTTGATGCCCATCTCTTCCAGGAACGGCGCGGCATGGTCGATGCGGCCGGTCATCTTCTTCGGATCGCCCGTGACGAGGACGTAGACCGATTCCGCAATGTTCTCGATCGGCGAAACCCGGTGCTTGGTCTTCTCGGTGATGAGGCCGTGCACCGCGACACCCGGCGTTGCGACCAGGCCCGGCGAGATGACGTTGACGGAGATATTGTCGTTATAGACCTCCGAGGCGAGTCCGGTGGAGAAGCGCTCCAGCGCGGCCTTGCACATGCCGTAGACGGTGCCGCCGGCGCGGACATTGTCGTAAGGCAGTTTCGGATGTAGCGCCGCGCCTGACGAAATCGTGACGATCGCGCCGGATTTGCGCTCGCGCATCGACGGCAGCACCATCTGCGACAGATGCAGCGCGGCCCAGACCTGCACCTCGATCATCAGCTTGAAGCGCTTTTCCGGAAACGTCTCGATCGGATAGTAGAACGTCACCGCGCCGTTGTTGATGAGAATGTCGATCGGCCCGTAAAGGCCGGTGGCGTCCTTGACGAGCTGCTCGCGCTCGGCCGCCTGCGACAGGTCGCATGTGAGGTAATTGGCCTCGCCGCCGGCCTCGCGAATGCGCTTGACCGTATGCTTGAGCGTGCCCGGCAGATTGCTCTGGCCGTCGTCGGCGGTGCGGGCGGTGCAGACGACCTTTGCGCCTTCCATCGCCAGCCGCGTCGAGATCGCCTCGCCGATGCCGCGGCTGGCGCCGGTGACGAGCGCCACCTTGCCCTTGAGTTTTCCGTTTGGATTGACGCGCGCTTCGGCCATGAAGTCCTCCCTGAACTGGTGCCGTTTGGCTCCGCACTTTAGGGAGGCGCCCGCGCGAGGCAACCGAAGAGAGCGCACAAGTGTACTTACGCCGCAGCCCTTGCGGAGCCGGGGCAAATCGGCTTAGCCGCGCTCCGCGGTGGCAAGGCGATCGCCGGCGCGCAGGAATTTCCGCGGATCGACCGGATCGCCGTCGATGCGGGTTTCATAGTGAAGATGCGGCCCGGTCGAACGGCCGGTCGAGCCGACCGCGCCGATCACCTGGCCGATGCGGACGAAGTCACCGACCTTGACGCCGATCGACGACAAATGGCCGTAACGGGTGGTCAGCGTATTGCCGTGATCGATCTCGATCATGCGTCCGTAGCCGCCTTGCCAGCCTGCGGTCACGACCTTGCCCTGCGCGGTGGCGCGCACCGGATCGCCGCTCGGCGCGCGGAAGTCGAGTCCGGTATGCATTGCCGGGCGTCCGAGGAACGGATCGCTGCGCACGCCGAAGGACGACGAGAATTCGATCGGGCCAAGCAGCGGCTGGCGGTAGGGAATAGCCACGAGCGTTCGGCTCAGCCGGTCGGCCTCGGCCCGCGAGACGCTGATGCGGTGGAGTTTTCGCTCGAACGCGCCGGCATCGCGCGGCGGCTGCACGGGAACGAACGGCCCGCCGGTTCCGGCCGGCGGCGTTCCGGTCTTCATTTGAGTTTCATTCAGGCCGAGATCGGCGAGCACGCCGCGCATGCGGCGCGTGCGGGATTCGAAGTTTTCCTCAAGCGCGGCGAGGGCCGCCATCTGCCGGCTCTCGACGCCGTCGAGCGAGAGTTGCAGTCGTGTCAGCACATTGCCGAGACCGCCGGGCTTCGACAACTCGCCGGGTTTCAGGCCGACCATGGCCGAGAGGCGGGATTTGAGCCGTCCTTCGCGGTCGGGCGGCGCCTGGAAGAAAACCGTGTCGCCGATTCCAGACGCCTTGATCGGGCCGGCTTTGGTCGAGGCCCTGTCGATAGAGCCGGTCGTCACCGGGTCGGCCAGTGCAGCACCGCGGCCGGGCGCGCGGAGCGCCGGCGCATCGGGAAGCGCTCCAAGCGCCGAGGTGCGCTGTTCGAGCGAGATCTGGCGCTGCTGGATCTGAAGCAGCTTCTGCTCGAACTGTTCCTGATCCAGCAATTGCCGGCTGGTGGTGCGGTCGATCTGCGCGCGCAGTTCGGCGATGCGATCCTCATACGCATATTGCATTTCCGCCTGCCGGGCGACGAGACGGGTCAGCACGTCGTCGCGGAAGGCGAAGTAGGTCGCGGTGGCTGCGGACCAGGCTCCCATCAGGATCACCGAGCCGGTGACGATCCAGAACACGACCGGACCGATGCGTACGCGCTTGCCGCCATGGACGAGGGTGTAGTCGGAGGCGTGGGCGGACTTGTGCTGAGGCGGGGGAGGAGCGGAGCGCGCCTGTGGCGGCGCGCGGTGGTGGTTGTGGCTTGCTGCGTTCGGACGGGAACGCTCCGACGATTGCGCTGACCTGTGCGACATCACTACTCCACGCCGGCACGCGGGCGAGAGCCCAACCGGTATTCATTACGGGGGCAGTGTGGGTCGCTTATGGTTAATTTTCGGAGAACGCAGCTCGCATGTTCTTACCGTCAGGGCAGCGCGGGCCGCCGCCAGCACCTCGTCGGCGTGTCCGTCGACTTTCACATTGCGCCAGATGCGCTCCACTTTTCCGGTTCGGCCGACCAGAACCGTCGTGCGAAGAATCCCCATGAACGACTTGCCATACATGGATTTTTCGCCCCATGCCGAATACGCCTCGATGACGGAATGATCGGTGTCGGAGCCGAGCGGCACGGTCAGCTCGTGCTTGTCGCGGAATTTCGCCTGGGCCTTCACCTCGTCGGCCGAGATTCCGAGGACCGAGGTGTCGGCCCCGGCAAAATCCTTCGCGAGGCGGCTGAAGTCGATCGACTCCCGCGTGCAGCCCGGCGTGTCGGCTCTCGGGTAGAAGAAGACGACCAGTTTCCGTCCGGCATAGTCGGCGAGGCGTACGGTCGAGCCGTCGTCGCGGGCGAGGGTGAAGTCCGGCGCGGGCGTGCCTTCGGCGAGCGCGGGTGAGGTCTTGGTCATTCTGGATGCTGCCTTGGTGCGAGGGGTGGCTGCCTTTGCCGATTTCTTGACGGTTTTGGTTGAGGATTGATTCGCAATCTTTCCGCTCCCGCGCTTCGCCGTTGTCCCGACCGGCGCGGCCTTGGACGACGAATTCTTTCCAACCGGGCTTGATGTTGGTTTCTTTGGTGATTTCCTCGGCGATTTCCCCGGCATGCGCCTTCCTTTCGTCGCTTTCGGCGGCTCAAAGGAATGATATTACGGGCCGTGGGCGGAAGCGACGCCCGATCCCCCGAACTGTGGAAATCTGCGGTCCGAAGCGTATGGTGATTTCGAAATCGCTTTGGTGCGGAGCGCCGTAGCCAATGACCGTCAACAGCACGCGCGGATCGCTGAGGCCGCCGCAGGACGGACGTTCGGGCCGGGGCGATGCGCAAGCGGCGTTTCCGCGCGGTGCGACGGCAGATGGTGGCCGCCGGCGGGTTCCCGATCCGGACGAATGGCGCCACGACCCTCATGAGGACGATGACGACGCGGTGGCGACCAGCGATCGCGCCCGCCGCCTGCTGAACCGCAGGCGGGCGATGCTTCCCTCGCTCGGCCTTTTTCGTTTCGGCGACCGGCTGCGGTCGGCGGTCGGGCGGTTTGCCGGCCAGCGTTGGGCAATGCGTCTGGTCGGATCGCTCGCGCTGCTGGCACTGGTGCTGAGCGGCTGTTTCGGCATCCTGTGGTGGCGGCTCGGCGAGGGGCCGATCGCGTTCGATGTCGCAACGCCATGGCTGACCGCCGCGATCCGCGACAATATCGGCAGCGAGCACGACGTGCAGGTCGGCGGCACCCAGATCGAGCGCGCCGGCTCCGCCCGCGTCGCCGTGCGGGTTCTGAACATCGTCGTACGGGATCGGGACGGAGCGGTTGTCGCAGCCGCCCCCAAGGCCGAAGTCCGCATCGCCGGACTGTCGTTGCTGATGGGTCGCCTGCGCGCCGAAAGCCTGAGCCTGGTCGAGGCGGAATTGTCGGTGCTGATCCAGCCCGACGGCAAGGTCAGCGTCTCTACCGGCAACACGGCGAAGCCGATCGTCACCGCGCGCGCGCCCGAGGCGCTTGTACCGCGCGCGAATTCCGCGGCTCCGCCTGACGCGGCCGCGCCGCAGGCGGACGGCGCGTCGCCGGCGAATGCCGGAATGGATTCGCTGCTCGCGGCGCTGAGCTGGATCGACGGCCTGAGCGCTTCGGGTCTCGACGGCTACGACCTCAACGAGGTCGGCCTGAAGAACAGCAACATCATCGTCGACGACCGGCAGAGCGGCAATCGCTGGAACTTCGAGAACGTCACCTTCAGCCTGCGCCGCCCGGCCGGCGGCGGCGTCGCGCTCAGCGTCGGCGAGGATGGACCGACGCGAAACTGGCAGTTCCAGACCGCGATCGGTCCGCCCGTGAACGGCGTGCGCAGCGTCGACATCAGCGCCGACAAGGTTCTGATCCGCGACCTGTTGTTCGCGCTGCGGCTGAAGGATGCGTCCTATTCGGCCGACCTGCCGATCAGCGGCCGCCTGCGCGGCGAGATCGGCCGCGACGGCCTGCCGACCTATTTCACCGGAAAAGTGCGAGCGGACGCCGGCACGATCGTCGATCGCCGCGCGCCCGAATATCCGATGAACATCGATCAGGTCGATATTAGCCTCGACTGGGATTCCACCCGCCGCGTGCTCGTCGCCCCGTTCCAGGTGGTCGCCGGCCCGAACCGGATCACGCTGCTGGCGCATCTCGAACCGCCGGGCGACATGGTTCCGAACTGGCAACTCGGGCTCAGCGGCGGCACGATCGTTCTGCCGGGCGAGCAGGGCGAGTTGCCGCTGATCTTCAACCGCATCGCCATCCGCATGCGCTTCGATCTCGAAGGCCAGCGGATCATCCTGACGCAGGGCGACATCAGCAACGGCACCGTCGCCGTGGCCGGGACCGGCACGTTCGATTTCTCGACACCCGAGCCTCGCCTGGTCGCCGGCATTGCCGGTACGCCCATGACCGCTTCCGAGCTGAAACGGATGTGGCCTGCGGTCGTCAATCCGGAAGTGCGCGAATGGGTGCTCACCCGCGTCGACGCCGGCACGCTTCAGCGCGCGGAAATCGCCATCAACGCGCCGACGCATACGCTCGCGCGTGGCGGGCCGCCGATTCCGGACGACGGACTGTCGATCAATTTCCTCGCGAGCAATGTCACGATCCGCCCCGTCGACGGATTGCCGCCGATCGTCGACGCCGGAATGCGGGTCCGCATCACCGGACGCACGGCGAATGTCAGCGTCGCCCAGGCCGGGATGGACACGCCCGGCGGCCGCAAGCTTGGCGTGTCGGATTTCGTCTTCGAGATTCCCGACATCGCGCCGCGGCCGATCATGACCCGCGTCCGCTTCCGCGTCGATGCACCTGTGCCCGCCATCGCCGAAATCCTGTCATCTGATCGCTGGAGCGAGTTCGCCGGCGTTCCGATCGATCCCGCCACCAGCAAAGGCAACGTCGCGTCGCAGATCACGCTGTCGATGCCGCTGAAGCAGGAACTGACGAAAGCCGACACGGCCTATAATGTGGTCGCCGACCTGACGGGGTTCGCCGCCGACAAGCTGGTGATGAACCAGCGGCTCGAGAGCAACAGCCTGAAGCTCGTCGCCAACAATCAGGGTTATCAAATCCGGGGCGAGGTGAAGATCAACGGCCAGTCGGCCGCGCTCGATTATCGCAAGCCCGCCGGCAACGCCGATGCCGACGTTCGCGTGACCGCGACGCTCGATGACGCGAGCCGCGCGCGGTTCGGGATCGATCTCGGGTCGGCCGCGACCGGCAACATTCCGCTGAAGCTCAACGGAAAGATCGGCTCAGGCGATCGCGACAGTCGGTTCGGCATCGAGGCGGATCTGAGCGGCCTGCGCATCGACAACATCCTGCCGGGTTGGATCAAGACGCCGGGCCGTTCGGCGAAGGCGACCTTCAACGTGGTCCGCAAGGAACAGTCGACGCGCTTCGAGGACGTGCTGATAGAGGGCGGCGGCGCGCTCATCAAGGGCGTCGTCGAGGTCGATGACAAGGGCGACCTGATGCTCGCCTCGTTCCCGACCTATCAGCCCGGCGAAAGCGACCGCGCCTCGCTGCGGGCGGAACGCATGCCGGACGGCGTGCTGAAGATCAGCATGCGCGGCGATCTGTTCGACGGGCGCGGCTTCATCAAATCGGCGGTCGGCGGCAGCAGTCCGGACAAGAGCAAGCAGAAGCTCGCCGATTTCGATCTCGATCTGAAGTTCGGCGCGATCGCCGGCCACAATGGCGAGGCGCTGCGGGCGCTCGACGTGAAGCTGACGCGCCGCAACGGCATCATCCGCAACTTCTCGCTCAGCGGCAAGGTCGGACGCGACACGCCGATCATGGGCGACCTTCGCGGCCGGAGCGCCGGCCGGCCGGTGCTTTACCTCGAAACGGCGGATGCCGGCGCGCTGTTCCGCTTCACCGACACTTACGCGAAGATCTATGGCGGCCATATGTGGATCGCGATGGAGCCGCCGACCGGCGATCAGACCCCGCAGGAGGGGTTGCTCAATGTCCGCGATTTCCAGGTTCGCGGCGAAAACGCGCTCCAGCAGGCGGTGCCGAACGCTCCCGGCAGCCCGCAGGGCATCGGCTTCTCGCGCATGCGCGCGGAATTCACCCGCCAGACGGGGCAATTGTCGATCCGCGAAGGCATCGTGGCGGGACCGACCATGGGCGCGACGATCGAAGGCAGGATCGACTACAATACGAACCAGGTGCGGGCGCGGGGCACGTTCCTGCCGGCGTACGGCCTGAACAACATTTTCGGCCAGATTCCGTTCTTCGGCATGATCCTTGGCGGCGGGAGCAACGAAGGTCTGTTTGGAATTACCTATGAAGTCGTCGGCACGCCGAGTTCGCCAACGCTGCGGATCAATCCGATCTCGGCGCTGGCGCCAGGCGTGTTCCGCAAGGTGTTCGAATTCGACACCGGCCGTCAGCGCTCGCCGCTTGAATCGGCCGTTCCGAATTATCAGCAGAACTGACGGCGTCCGGGCATCCGTCTAAACGGGACGAAGCAGGACGTGCTTCTTGCGCCCCATCGACAGCTTGATGACGCCTTCGGACGTCAGGCTGTCCGCCGTCAGGAGCATCTTCTCGTCGGTGACGGCCACGTCGTTCAGCCGCAAGCCGCCGGACTTGATCTGACGCCGCGCCTCGCCGTTCGAGGCGACGAGGCCGGCTTTCACGAACGCGTTCAGGATGCCGATGCCGCCGCCGAGATCGGCGCGCGCAATCTCGATGCTCGGCAGGTCCTCGGCGATCGCGCCTTCCTCAAAGGTGCGTCGCGCTGTTTCGGCCGCCGTCGACGCCGCGTCGCGGCCGTGCATCAGCGCGGTCGCCTCGGTCGCGAGAATCTTCTTCGCCTCGTTGATCTCCGAGCCGCCAAGCGCCGCGAGCCGGGCGATCTCGTCCATCGGCAGCAGCGTGAACAGTTTCAGGAACCGCTCGACGTCTGCGTCCTCGGCATTGCGCCAGAACTGCCAGTAGTCGTAGGGCGACAGCATGTCGGCGTTGAGCCACACAGCGCCCGCGGCGGTCTTGCCCATCTTTGCGCCCGACGCCGTCGTCAGCAGCGGACAGGTCAGCGCGTGCAACTGGTGCGTGCCCATGCGGCGGCCGAGATCGACACCGTTGACGATGTTGCCCCATTGGTCGGAGCCGCCCATCTGCAAATTGCAGCCATAGCGCCGCGCCAGCTCGACGAAGTCGTAGGATTGCAGGATCATGTAGTTGAATTCGATGAAGGACAGTTCCTGCTCGCGATCGAGCCGCAGCTTCACCGAATCCATCGACAGCATGCGATTGATCGAGAAATGCCGGCCGATGTCGCGCAGCATCTCGATGTAGTTGAGCTTGGTCAGCCACTCGGCATTGTCGACCATCACGGCGTCGCTTTTGCCGTCGCCGAAGCGCAGCGCCTTGGCGAAGGTGGTCTTGATCGACTCCTTGTTGGCGTCGATCTGTTCGTAGCTGAGCATCTTTCGCGTTTCGTCCTTGCCGGACGGATCGCCGACGCGCGTGGTGCCGCCGCCCATCAGCGTGATCGGCTTGTTGCCGGTCTCCTGCAACCAGTGCAGCATCATGATCGACAAGAGGTGCCCGACATGCAGCGACGGGGCCGTGCAGTCATAGCCGACATAGGCCACGATATCGCGCTTGGCCGCCAGCGCGTCGAGCCCCGCGGGGTCGGACGTCTGATGAATAAACCCGCGGCTTTGCAACACGTTAAGGAAATCGGACTTAAAGCTGGACATCATTTGTTCCGGTGGCGGCGACAGGGGCGTGGTGTAACAGGTTTGGCCTTGGATTCAACCGAGCGCCGGCTTTGCCAGTCCTTGCAAGCCTGCGGTTGAAGGAGCGGCGCGATGGAGTTCCTGCGAGCGATCGGCCTGATGAGCGGCACGTCGATGGACGGCGTCGATGTGGCGCTGATCGAAACCGACGGCGAGCGGGTCACGCTGTTCGGCCCGTCCGGTTACCGCGCCTATGCCAACAAGGAACGGGACCTGCTGCGGCAGGCTTTGGCCGATGCGCAGGCGATGTCCGCGCGCGACGAACGGCCCGGCGTGCTCGCCGAGGCGGAGCGGCTCGTCACGGACGCTCACAGGGATGCGGTGGAGGATTTTCTCAAGGCGAACGGCGTCGCGCGCGACAGCATCCATGTCGTCGGCTTCCACGGCCAGACGGTGCTGCATCGGCCGGAGCGGCGGCTGACGGTGCAGATCGGCGACGGCGCGTGGCTCGCGAAAGCGGTGGGGCTGCCCGTGGTCTACGATCTGCGCGCGGCGGATGTCGCGGCCGGCGGGCAGGGCGCGCCGCTGGTGCCGGTGTATCACCGCGCGCTGGCGCAGCGGATCGAGCGTCCGGGACCGGTCTGCGTCGTCAATATCGGCGGAGTGTCCAACATCACCTATATCGACGGCAACGACCTGATCGCCTGCGATGTCGGGCCCGGCAACGCGCTGCTCGACGACTTCATGCTGAAGACGACCGGCAAGGCGATCGATCATGACGGCGCGCTGGCGGCCACAGGACGGACGGATGAGGGCTGGATCGCCGAGGCGCTGAAACTGCCCTTCTTCGCGAAAAAGCCGCCGAAATCGCTCGACCGCAATGACTTCGCCCGGCTGCAATTGCCGCAAATGTCGCCAGCCGATCGGGCGGCGACCTTGACGGCCTTCACCGCCGCGTCCATCGCGAAGATTGTCGAGCTGCTGCCGCGCCGGCCGCGAGCTGGATCGTCGCCGGCGGCGGCGCGGAACAATCCGACGCTGATGCGGATGCTGGCTGAGCGGGTCGCGCCGGCCAGGATCGAAACCGCCGCGTCGGCGGGCTGGCAGGGCGACGCCATCGAGGCGCAGGCGTTCGCGTTTCTCGCCGTGCGCAGCCTCAAGGGGCTGCCGCTGACATTTCCCGGAACGACCGGCGTCGCCGCGCCGCTGACGGGCGGCGTTCTGGTCCGGCCGTAAGACCCTCAACGCATGCGCGCCATCCGTTCTTGACGGACAAAGTGCATTGTCAGCGTCGGTGCAATCGTGCTGGTTGGAGCATGATCCCGAAAGTGGATACCGGTTTTCGGAAAAGATCATGCTCTAATGAAAAGATAAGCGGTGAGTCTGATTCAACGACAGTTGGATCAGACTTACCGTTGCCGGTCTGAACATCTTGCGCACCGACGTCAAAACGATTCCGCTGCTGATCGTGCTGTCCGTTTCCCAATTGATCGCGTGGGGAACGATCAGCCTGCCCGCCGTGCTGGGCGACCGCTTCGCGCATGATCTGAATATCAGCCTGACCGCGGCGTTCGCCGGCACGACGACGATGCTGGTTCTCACCGGGCTGACCACGCCGTTCCTGGCCGGCTCCTTCATCAAATACGGCGCGCGGCCGGTCATGGCGGTCGGCTCGCTTTTGTCCGCGCCGGGGTTCTTGCTGATCGCGGCGGCGCAGGGGCCGGTGCTGTATTATGCGGGCTGGGTTGTGCTGGGCGTTGCCGGCGCGGCGATGCTGAGCACGCCGACCTACATCCTGCTCAACGAGGTCGCGGGCGCGGGCGCGAAGCGGCTGATCGGCGCGCTGATGCTGGTCACGGGGCTGTCGAGCAGCCTGTTCTGGCCGATCACCGCGGCGCTGAGCGACTGGATGGGGTGGCGCGCGACGGTCAGCTTCTATGGCGTGCTGGCGATCGGGGTGTGTTTTCCGCTGCATGTGTTCGCGCTTCCCGCCAGACGCCCCGTCGTCACGCCGACGCCAACCGGCACCGCTGCCTCAAGCGACAGCGGGACGCCGACATCCGCGCGCGGCCCCTATATTCTGCTGATGGCGGCGATCTGCCTGTGCGCCTTCGTCACCTGGGGCTTCGTCTCGATCGTCATCCAGTTGCTGAAATCTCTCGGCGTGGACGAGGCGATGGCCATCCGCATCGGCGCGCTGCTCGGCGTGGTGCAGATGCTGGCGCGCGTGCTGGATTTCGTCGGCGGCGCGCGCTGGGACGGCCTGACCACAGGGCTCGCTTCCGCGTTCGGGATTCCGTTCGGGCTCCTGGCGCTGATCGTGGGCGGCGGAGCCAGCTGGTCGATCTGGGTGTTTCTGGCGGTGTACGGGCTGGCCAGTGGTGCGATGGCCGTGGCGCGGGCGACCATGCCGCTGGTGTTCTACGATCAGGTCGCGTTCGCGCGCATATCGTCGCACATCGCTCTGCCGCTCAACATCGCGGTGGCGATCGCGCCGCCGATCCTGGTCAGCGTGCTGACCAGCTACGGGCCGAACGCGGCGATCGGCCTGACGCTCGCACTGGCGCTGGTCGCGCTCGCGCTGCTGCTCGCTCTCGCCGCGGAGCGGCGAAAGCTGGGGCGAGTCTGATAAATCCAGGTGTCAGCGGACGTTGGCGAGCCGCATGTCGAGATAGCTCGTCACCGACTCCATCAGCGGCTCCAGCCGGTCGGCGAAGAAGTGGTTCGCGCCGGGGATGATCTGCTGGTCGATGACGATGCCCTTCTGGGTCTTCAGCTTTTCCACCAGCGTCGTCACGTCCTTGGCCGGCGCGACGATATCCTTCTCGCCATGGACAATCAGCCCGGAGGACGGGCAGGGCGCAAGGAACGAGAAGTCGTAACGGTTCGGTTCCGGCGCGATCGAGATGAACCCTTCGACCTCCGGCCGGCGCATCAGCAACTGCATGCCGATCCACGCGCCGAACGAGAAGCCCGCGATCCAGCAGGCGCGGGCCTCGGGGTTGATGGTCTGCGCCCAGTCGAGCGCCGAGGCTGCATCCGACAACTCGCCCACGCCGTGGTCGAAAGAGCCCTGGCTGCGGCCGACGCCCCGGAAATTGAAGCGGAGCACCGAAAATCCGCGATGCACGAAGGAGTAGTACACCTGATACACGATCGGGTTGTTCATATTGCCGCCGAATTGCGGGTGCGGATGCAGCACCATCGCGATCGGCGCGTTCTTCTGCTTGGCCGGGTGGTAGCGGCCCTCAAGGCGTCCCGCGGGACCGGTAAAAATGACTTCAGGCATTGTGACCTCAGGATCGCCGGGCGGGTTGCCCGGCAGGGCGAGACGGTAGAATTCGGCAGTGACCGCAGCGACTTGCGCGGCTGCCAAAACCTCGCCGGAAAACGGAGCCGCGTTCTAGCATGAGGCGAGGGGCAAAAAGCAAGCATTGCGAACAGGGCGGTCGCCATGCGAGGTCGAACGGTACGATCATTACTTAGGTAACATAGAACCGCCATGCAATCACGGGTCTATCTGGACTGGAATGCGACAGCCCCGCTTCGCCCGGAGGTACGGGAGGCGGTGGTGCGCGCCATGGATATTTGCGGCAATCCGTCCTCCGTGCATGCCGAGGGACGGAAGGCCCGCCATCTGATCGAGGACGCGCGCGCGGCGGTGGCGATGGCGATCGGGGCACAGGCGGAGGGTATCGTGTTCGTTTCCGGAGGAACGGAAGCGAATGCAACCGCGCTGGTTCAGGGCTGGACACGGGGCCGTGCCGGCCAGGGCTGCGAGCGGTTGATCGTCTCGGCGATCGAGCATCCGTCCGTGCTGGCCGGCGGTTCGTTCACCCCTGACAAGGTGGCGCATGCAACCGTGACAAGCGACGGGACAATCGATCTCGACGCCCTCCAAAGCCTCATTCAAGACGGCGAGCCGCCGCTGGTCTCGCTGATGCTCGCCAACAACGAAACTGGCGCAATCCAGCCGGTGTCGCAGGCGGCTTCGCTGGTGCATGCGGCCGGCGGCATCCTGCATGTGGACGCGGTGCAGGCGCTCGGGCGCATCCCCCTCGATGTCCGCGTCCTTGGCGCGGACCTTGTCAGCGTCTCCGCGCACAAGATCGGCGGGCCTAAAGGCGTCGGCGCACTTGCTATCGTCGATCCGGAATTGCAGCCGCCCGCATCTTTGCTGAAAGGCGGTGGACAGGAGCGAAACCGGCGCGCGGGAACCGAAAATGTTGCCGGAATCGCCGGATTCGGGGTTGCCGCCGCGATCGCCGGTGTGGATCTGGAAGAATTCTCGCGCATGCAGGCGTTGCGCGACAGGCTGGAAGCCGGCCTGGCCGAAGGCGCGGACGTGACCATCTTTTCGAAAGGCGCACCGCGGCTACCGAATACGACGTTGTTCGCGATGGCCGGTATGCGCGCCGAAACGGCGGTGATCGCCTTCGATCTCGAAGGAATTGCGGTCTCGTCCGGGGCCGCCTGCTCGTCGGGAAAGGTCCAGCCGTCGCATGTTTTGACCGCGATGGGGGTTCCTGCGGAACTCGTGCAAAGCGCGATCCGGATCAGCCTTGGCCATGCGACCAAAGAGGACGACATCGATCGTGCTCTGAAGGCTTGGATAAAGCTCTCAGGTGTATTACGTAAGGCCTCATGAAACATGGTTGAACAGTTCTAATCTACACGGAAAAGTTGTGTAGAAGCGAGGATTGCAACCGTGACGATCCACCGCGGTCCTTGAAACCGCGACGCGGAGACAAAAATGCCTGCTGTCCAGGAGACAGTCGATCGCGTTCGCCGCATCGACGTCGATCAATATCGTTATGGCTTCGAGACGATCATCGAAACCGAGAAGGCTCCAAAGGGGCTTTCAGAGGAGACGATCCGATTCATTTCGGCCAAGAAGCAAGAACCGGCATGGATGCTGGAATGGCGGCTGGAGGCTTATCGCCGCTGGCTGACCATGACCGAGCCGTCATGGGCGCGCGTGAATTATCCGAAGATCGACTATCAGGATCTTTATTACTACGCCGCGCCGAAGCCGAAGAAGACGCTGTCCTCGGTCGATGAAATCGATCCGGAGATTCTCAAGACCTATGAGAAGCTCGGCATTCCGCTGCGCGAGGTGGAGATGCTCGAAGGCGTCGTCCGTCCCGAGGGCGAGCGGCGCGTCGCGGTCGACGCCGTTTTCGACTCGGTGTCGGTGGCGACCACCTTCAAGGATGAGCTTCGCAAGGCCGGCGTGATCTTCATGCCGATCTCGGAAGCGATCCGCGAGCATCCCGAGCTGGTGCAGAAATATCTCGGCACTGTGGTGCCGACTTCGGACAACTACTTCGCGACGCTGAACTCGGCCGTGTTCTCGGACGGCTCGTTCGTCTATGTGCCGGAAGGCGTCCGCTGCCCGATGGAGCTGTCGACCTATTTCCGCATCAACGAGCGCAACACCGGCCAGTTCGAGCGCACGCTCATCATCGCCGACAAGGGCGCTTATGTCAGCTATCTCGAAGGCTGCACCGCGCCGCAGCGCGATGAAAACCAGTTGCACGCGGCGGTGGTCGAGCTCGTCGCGCTGGATGACGCCGAGATCAAATATTCGACGGTGCAGAACTGGTATCCGGGCGACGCCGAAGGCAAGGGCGGAATCTTCAACTTCGTCACCAAGCGCGGCGACTGCCGCGGCGCGAATTCGAAGATTTCATGGACGCAGGTCGAGACCGGCTCGGCGATCACCTGGAAATATCCGAGCTGTATCCTGCGCGGCGACAATTCACGCGGCGAGTTTTACTCGATCGCGATCTCGAACGGCTATCAGCAGGTCGACAGCGGCACCAAGATGATCCACCTGGGCAAGAATACGTCCAGCCGCATCATCTCCAAGGGCATCGCCGCTGGCCGATCGGAAAACACCTATCGCGGCCTCGTCACAGCGCATCGCAAGGCGAGCGGCGCGCGCAACTTCACGGCCTGCGACTCGCTGCTGATCGGCGACAAATGCGGCGCGCACACCGTGCCCTATATCGAGGCGAAGAACTCGTCGGCGATCTTCGAGCACGAAGCGACGACCTCGAAGATTTCCGAGGACATGCTGTTCTACTGCATTCAGCGCGGGCTGTCGCAGGAAGAGGCGGTCGCACTCGTCGTCAACGGCTTCGTCAAGGACGTGTTGCAGCAACTGCCGATGGAATTCGCGGTGGAAGCGCAGAAGCTGATCTCGATCAGCCTCGAAGGATCGGTTGGATAAACGCCGTCATCATGCGGGGCCATGCGCTTGCGCATGGTTTCGAAGATATACGGCCAGATGAAATATCATCCTTCGAGGCTCGCGTGAAAAACGCTTCGACCTCAGGATGACTGGACGAACAAGGATCATTGAAATGCCGTTGCTCGAAGTGAAGAACCTGCATGTCCGTATCGAGGACGATGGCAATGAAATTCTGCATGGCCTGTCGCTCACGGTGAACAAGGGCGAAGTGCATGCGATCATGGGGCCGAACGGCTCCGGCAAATCGACGCTCAGCCATGTGCTCGCCGGCAAGCCCGGCTACGAGGTGACGAGCGGCGAGGTGCTATTCGACGGCGAAGACATCTTCGAGATGGACCCGAACGAGCGCGCGGCGAAGGGCCTGTTCCTTGCGTTTCAATATCCGGTTGAAATTCCCGGCGTCGCAACGATGAATTTCCTGCGCACGGCGCTGAATGCGCAACGCAAGGCGCGCGGCGAGGCCGAACTGCTCGTGCCGGATTTCCTGCGAAAGGTTCGTTCGGTGGCGGATCAGCTCGGCATTCCGATGGATATGCTCAAGCGCGGCGTCAATGTCGGCTTCTCCGGCGGCGAGAAGAAGCGCAACGAGGTGCTGCAAATGGCTTTGTTCGAGCCGAAGCTGTGCATCCTCGACGAGATGGATTCCGGCCTCGACATCGATGCGCTGCGCGTCGCCGCCGATGGCGTCAATGCGCTGCGTTCGCCCGAACGGTCGATGATTGTCATCACGCACTATCAGCGGCTGTTGAATTACATCGTGCCGGACAAGGTGCATGTGATGTCGAAGGGCCGCGTCGTGAAGAGCGGCGGCAAGGAGCTCGCGCTGGAGCTGGAGCAGTCCGGCTACGCGCAATTCGAAGATCAGGCGGCCTGAACGGGATCGATCATGAATCTTGCAATGCTTAAGCCAGCGGCGAGCGGAGTGGCGGACGACCTGTTCGCCGCCGCGCGCGCGCGCCTGCCGGGCAAGGGACCGGTCGCCGAGGCGCGCGAAGCCGCCTTCGCCGATTTCAGCCAGCGCGGCTTGCCGCATCGGCGGATCGAGGAATGGAAATACACCGATCTGCGCGCGCTGCTGGGCGCGATTGCGCAGCTCGCGGCTGCGCCGGATCAGGCCGCGCTTTCGCGTGCGAAAAAGGCGCTGGCGTCGCTCGACGTGAGCGGCACGCACCGGCTGGTTCTGGTGGACGGCGTGTTCGCGCCGACACTCTCTGACGCGACGCCCGAGGCCGGCGTCAGCGTGCGGACCTTGGCGGAGATGCTGGATGATCCGAAGCTCGACGCGTGTGCCGATCTGTTGCGAACCAGCGTCGCCTCCGACGCGATGATCTCGCTGAATGCGGCGATGGCGACCGATGGCGTCGTGATCGACGTCGCGGCGAAGGCCACGCCCGCAAAACCGCTCCACATCGTTCACGTCGCGACGCAGTCGAAGGCGGCCGCCTTCACCCGCTCGCTGGTCAGGATCGAGGCCGGCGCGCGCGCGACGCTGGTGGAGAGTTTCGTCGCGGCCGATGGCGCGAGCGCCTATCAGGCGCACGACTCTGTCGTGCTGTGGGCGGGCGACGGCGCGGACGTTCAGCACATCCGCCTGCTGGAGGATGCGCGCGACGCCGCGAATGTTTCGACGGCCATTGTGACGCTCGGTCAGCGAACGCAATTCAACGCGTTCAATCTCACGGCCGGCGCTTCCGTCAGCCGCTATCAGGCGTTCGTGCGCTTCGGCGGCGAGGGCGCCCATGCCGCGATCAACGGCGTCAACCTGCTCAACGGCACGCAGCATGGCGACACCACACTGGTGGTCGATCACGCCGTTCCGCATTGCTCCAGCCGCGAGGTTTTTCGCGCGGTGCTCGACGATCGCGCGCGCTCCGTTTTCCAGGGGCGCATCATCGTGCGGCCGGATGCGCAGAAGACCGATGGCAAGATGGAGACACGCGCGCTGCTGCTCTCCGACGACGCCGAGGTCGACAACAAGCCTGAGCTGGAGATTTTCGCCGACGACGTAACGTGCGGTCATGGCGCGACCGCCGGCGCGCTCGACGACACGCTGCTGTTCTATCTGCGCGCGCGTGGCTTGCCGGAAAAGGAAGCGCAGGCGCTGCTGATCCAGGCGTTCGTCGGCGAAGCGATCGAGACGATCGCCGATGAAGGCTTGCGCGAGGTGGCGACCAACGCGGCCGTTCGCTGGTTGCAGGCGAGGGGTTGAGCATGCATCCGGCGGTCAGCAACGGCGCGTATGATGTCGGCAAGCTCCGGGAGGATTTCCCGGCGCTGGCGATGCAGGTCTACGGCAAACCGCTGGTGTATCTCGACAACGCCGCGTCGGCGCAGAAGCCCAATGCTGTGCTGGACCGCATGCACAAGGCCTACGTCTCCGAATACGCCAACGTCCATCGCGGCCTGCATTATCTCGCCAACGCCGCCACCGAAGGCTACGAAGGCGCGCGCGGAAAAGTCGCGGCGTTCCTGAACGCGCGCCGGTCCGAGGAGATCGTCTTCACGCGCAACGCGACGGAGGCGATCAATCTCGTCGCATCCTCGTTCGGCGGGCCGATGATCGGTGAGGGCGACGAGATCGTGCTGTCGATCATGGAGCATCATTCCAACATCGTGCCGTGGCATTTCCTGCGCGAGCGGCAGGGCGCGGTGCTGAAATGGGCCCCGGTCGACGATGACGGAAATTTCCTCATCGAGGAATTCGAGAAGCTCTTGGGTCCGCGCACGAAACTCGTCGCCATCACGCAGATGTCGAACGCGCTCGGCACCATCGTTCCGGTGAAAGAGGTGGTGAAGCTCGCGCATGCGCGCGGCATTCCTGTGCTGGTGGACGGCAGCCAGGGCGCGGTGCATCTGCCGGTGGACGTGCAGGACATCGATTGCGACTTCTACGTCTGCACCGGCCACAAGCTGTATGGCCCGACCGGGATCGGCGTGCTGTATGGCAAGCACGCGCATCTGGTCGCGATGCGTCCGTTTTTAGGCGGCGGCGAGATGATCCGCGAGGTGTCGTGCGATGTCGTCACCTACGGCGATCCGCCGCATAAATTCGAGGCGGGCACGCCGCCGATCGTCGAGGCGATCGGACTTGGTGCGGCGATCGATTATATCAATTCGATCGGCAAGGAACGCATCGCGGCGCATGAGCGCGATCTCGTATCGTATGCGCAGGACCGGCTGCGCGAGATCAATTCGCTGCGCATCATCGGCACCGCGAAGGACAAGGGCGCGATCGTGTCGTTCGACATGAAGGGCGCGCATCCGCACGATATCGCCACCGTGATCGACCGGCAGGGCGTCGCCGTGCGGGCCGGCACCCATTGCGTGATGCCGCTGTTGGAACGCTTCCATGTTCCGGCGACGTGCCGCGCGTCGTTCGCCATGTATAATACGCGCGCCGAGGTGGACGCCCTGGCGCAAGCCCTCATCAAGGCTCGGGATTTGTTCGCATGACACAGGATGGATCGACCAGCGAAGGCACAGTCGCAGCAGACACCGATGCGGTCCGCGCCAATCTCGCGCAGACTTCCGCATTGCCGCCGGAGGAGACCGAGCGTCTGACCGGCGATATCGTCGCTGCGCTCAAGACCGTGTTCGATCCGGAAATTCCCGCCGACATCTATGAACTCGGCCTGATCTACAAGGTCGATATCGGCGACGACCGCAGTGTCACGGTGGAGATGACGCTGACGACGCCGAACTGTCCCGCGGCGGAGGAATTGCCGACGATGGTCGAGAACGCCATCGCCAGCATTCCGGGCATCGGCAAGGTCGATGTGAACATCGTCTGGGATCCGATGTGGACGCCGGACCGGATGTCCGACGAAGCGCGACTGGTCCTGAACATGTGGTGAGCCATGCCACGCCTCGATCGGGTCATCGAAACGGCGGTGTATGTGGACGATCTGCGGCGCGCGGCCGCCTTTTATGAAGACGTGCTCGATCTGCCGGCGATGGTCAGCGACGACCGCTTCCGCGCCTATGACATTGGCGGCGAAAGCGTGTTTCTGGTGTTTCAGCGCGGCGCGACGCTCGAGGAAGTGAAGCTGCCCGGCGGCACCATCCCGCCGCATGACGGCCATGGGCCGTTGCATCTCGCCTTCGGCATCGACGCCGGCGAGCTGCCGAAATGGGAGGCGCGTCTGGCTGAGAAGGGCGTGCCGATCGAGGCCCGGACCGATTGGCCGAAAGGCGGCAAAAGCATCTATTTCCGCGATCCGGACAACCATCTGCTCGAACTGGTGACGCGCGGAACCTGGAAGATCTATTGAGGTTTGCCATCGCCGATATGCCGCGCGAGGCGGCCTTGAGCAAATCCACCGCGGCGGGGCTTCACTTGCGCCGATTGGTTGTTATCTTAACGGCATGGAATCTTGCCGGGCCTTGAACCCGGACGGAGAGGAAGAATGGCCACTGCACGACCCCGCCCGAAGGTGATGACGTTGACGGACGCCGCGGCGGATCGCATCCGCGAACTGACCGGGCGCGCCGACAAGCCGATCGCAGGCCTGCGCGTCGGCGTGAAGAATGGCGGCTGCGCCGGCATGGCCTACACGGTCGAATACGCCGACGAGGTCAAGACCAGCGACGAGATTGTCGAGGACAAGGGCGTCAAAGTGCTGATCGATCCGAAGGCCGTACTGTTCCTGCTCGGCACGGAAATGGACTTCAAGGTCGACAAGATGGCCGCGACCTTCGTGTTCAAGAATCCCAACGAGACCAGCGCCTGCGGCTGCGGCGAGTCGGTCTCGATCACGCCGGCGA
Organism: Xanthobacteraceae bacterium; assembly: GCA_041397365.1. Classification (GTDB taxonomy): domain Bacteria; phylum Pseudomonadota; class Alphaproteobacteria; order Rhizobiales; family Xanthobacteraceae; genus P52-10. The sequence goes on along the minus strand of JAWKWT010000008.1, from coordinate 92,061 downwards.
AGCTGCCCGTCTGAGGCGTCCCCCCATGGACCGCGAGGCCATCGCCGAACTGTTCGCGGCGTATGGCCCGGTTTCGGCGAAGCGGATGTTCTCCGGCTTCGGTCTGTATGCCGAGGAGGTTTGCTTCTGCCTCGTGCTACGCGGCGGCGAGTTCTATCTGAAGGCGGACGAGCAGACCTTCGCGCGCTTCGAGGCCGAGAACTGCAAACCGTTCAGCTATCCGAAGGGGTCCACCGGCAAGGTCGTGACCATTAATTCGTTCTGGCGAATGCCCGAGCGGCTTTATGACGATCCGGACGAACTGGCGGAGTGGACGCGCGCAGCCGTCGCCGCCGCGCACCGGGCGCAGCTTGCGAAGCGCCGTGCGGACGGCTCAAAGAAGGCCGTATCAAAGAAGGCAGGAGCGAAGACGAAGACGCCGCCCGCCAATGTCGGGTCGACCAAGGGCAGGTCCGGCAGGCAAGCGAAGAAAACCTAGGCGACCTGAACCTGAAGCTCCTGGAGATATTCGGGGTCGGTTTCGCACACGACGCGATTGCGCCCGTTGCGCTTGGCGGCATAGAGGCAGGCGTCCGCGCGTTCGATCAGTTTCTCCGCATCGTCCTGCGGATGGAGAAGAGCGACCCCCGCCGAAATCGTGACGCGGCCGAGTATCTCGCCGGTCGACTTCTTCTTCAATTCCTTCGACATCACCGCGCGGCGAATATGATCGGCGACCGTCAGCGCTTGTCTGATCGCCGTATTCGGCAACACGACCGCGAATTCCTCGCCGCCATAGCGAGCGGTGATGTCCTGACCGTTCACATTCTGCCTCAGCGACATCGCGACGAGGCGCAGCACCTGGTCGCCGGTCAGATGGCCGTAATTGTCGTTGAACGACTTGAAATAATCGATGTCGAAAATCATCAGGCAAAGCGGTTCCTGCTTCTCCCGTGCGTCCAGCATGGCTTCGTACAAGGCCCGGTCGAAATATTTCCGGTTGCCGAGCGAGGTCAGCGGGTCGGTGAGGCTTTCCGCGCGGATCGCTTCAAGGCTGTGCTGGAGCGTGTTGATCTCCAGCTTGGACGCTTCAAGACGTGCTTCCAACGCCTTGTTGCTGTTCTGCATTTCGCGGGTGGATATCAGCAGATTTTCGACGATCGCGTGGATTGCCGAGCTGTCGCGTGCATCGGCAAGCTTCTCGCTCGCGCCGCTCAGGCTCCGGTCGTAGTTCGAGCTGTAGCCCAGCGCGTCATGGATGAAGCTCATCACTTCATTGATTTCGCTGACCACGCGATTGCCGACCTTGTCGATGCGGTCGCTATGGCGGAGCTGGGAGAGATAGGCGTCGTAGATCTGCTCAAGATCGGAGTCCGAAAGCTTGCCGGCGCGATCGAGCGTCTCGTTGATGATCTTGTTCAGCTCGGGATTGTAGCCCGTCGCATAAACGTACCAGATCTCATAATTTCGGGGTATCGCGGTCTGTCGCAGCGATCGAATCTGGCCGAGAGCCACTTCCGCGAACGCCATCGTGCGCTCATGATCGTCAGGCGAACCGATCACTGTCTAGATCCCCTCGCGAACGTCATCGTTCGCACATTTCTTTTTGGTGAAAAGAAATTAGGGGATGAGAATGAATTCGAAGTAAACGTGGACCCCGTTATCGTTGTCGGTAACCGGCAGCTTTCCGAGCCTGATTCCGAAACGGACGCTCTTGGGCCCGAGCCCTGAGAGCGTATGCCGCGTCAGGATGCCCGCGCCCGGATCGGCCGCAGCAGGAACGCCGGCAGGTGCGAATATTCAGGCGCATCGTCGTGATCGGCGCCCTTAGGCTTTCGGCCGGTGCTCGCGGGCTTTGCCGCCCGAACGACGGATGCCGGGGATGGCTTGCCCTTCGGCGCGTCGTCATGATCGTGTCGCGCCGGCTCCCGTCGCGATTTGCTTCGGCCGCTGCGGCCGCGCGATCGCGGCGCGTCATGGACGGCGGCCTCGTCCTCGACGACATGGATCGGAGCGTGGTCGGCGGAGACGGGAATGGTCTGGCCGGTGAGCTTCTCGATCGCGGCCAGCGATTTCTCATCGAGCGGGGCGACGATCGAAATCGCGGTGCCGAGCCGTCCGGCGCGGCCGGTGCGACCGACCCGATGCACATAGTCGTCCGGATGGTGTGGCACGTCGAAATTGAAGACGTGGCTGACGTCGGGGATATCGAGACCGCGCGCGGCGACGTCGGAGGCGACGAGCAGCGGCATCTCGCCCTTGCGGAATTGCTCCAGCGCTGCCATGCGGGCGGTCTGGTCCATGTCGCCATGCAGGGCGACGGCGCCGAACCCGTGCTTTACAAGCGATTTGTGAAGGATCGCTACTTCGCGCTTGCGATTGCAGAAGATAATCGCGTTCTTCAGGTTTTCGGCGGAGCGGATGAGCTGGCGCAGGACTTCGCGCTTCTGGTGGGATTCCCGCCCGGATTTGACGACCATCTGGGTGACGGTTGTGGCGGTGGTGGCGGGCTTGGAGACTTCCACCTTCTGCGGATTGTGCAGGAAGGTTTCTGTGATGCGGCGGATTTCCGGCGGCATGGTCGCCGTGAAGAACAGCGTCTGGCGGGTGAACGGCACCAGCTTGCAGACGCGCTCGATGTCCGGAATGAAGCCCATATCGAGCATGCGGTCGGCTTCGTCGATCACCAGCATCTCGACGCCGGTGAGGAGCAGGCCGCCGCGCTCGGTGTGATCGAGCAGGCGACCGGGCGTTGCGATCAGAACGTCGACGCCACGCGTCAGTTTCATATCCTGATCGCCGAACGAGACGCCGCCGATCAGCAATGCGACGTTGAGTTTCTGGCCGACGCCGTATTTGTCGAAATTCTCCTTCACCTGCGCTGCGAGTTCGCGCGTCGGCTCAAGGATCAGTGTGCGCGGCATCCGCGCTCTTGCGCGGCCTTTTTCGAGCATGGTCAGCATCGGCAGCACGAAGGCCGCCGTCTTGCCCGTGCCCGTCTGGGCGATGCCGAGAACGTCCCGCCGCTCCAGCACATGCGGGATGGCCTGCTCCTGGATCGGAGTGGGTTGGGTGTAGCCTGCGGCGGCGACCGCCGCGATAACCTTGTCGGACAAGCCGAGATTGGAAAAAGACATTCAGCCTCTGTGGAACCGCCGTCGGGATTCTCTGGCGAAACTGTCAGGCCGATCCCCGGAACGGCGCGCTCTTTCAAGGGCACGGGGAAAAGCATCATGGGCCGACAGGGGTGGTTCGAATCTCTCGAACTCCCATTACTTTATGCGGCGCAACATAAGGTCCGGCTGCGCAAAGTCAATGGAAAGCCCCTCGAACCACGCGAAAAGCGGCGCGATTTCTGCCAAAATCATCGTCGCGAGGTCGTATAAAGGTACGATATTGCCGCACGGGTGGGGGTCTCTGAACCGCCGCTTGGCCGCGGAAGACTACGGGTGAGGCGAAGCGGTGATGCCGTCACCGCCGGGGGATTGTCATGCAGGCTCAACGAATTCGCGCCCAGATCGCAACCATTCTGGCGGTCGCCGTCTGCCTTTTCGCCGACGTTGCGCTGGCGGCCAAGCGCGTCGCGCTGGTGATCGGCAACAACAGTTACTCCAACATTCCTTCGCTGAAAAAGGCCGTCAACGACGCCCGCGCCATGAACGACACGCTGCGCAAGCTCGGCTTCACGGTGCTGGTCGCCGAGAACCAGAACCGCAAGGGCCTCAGCGAAACAATGCTGGCCTTCGACCGGATGATCGAGAAGGGCGACACTGCGTTCTTCTTCTTCGCCGGTCACGGTTTTGAGATCGGCGGCGAGAATTATCTGCTGCCGACCGACGTGCCGTCCGCCACCGTTGGGCAGGAGGAACTGATCCGCGACGGCGCGATCGCGGCCGAGCGGATCATCACCCGCGTCCAAAGCCGCGGCGCGAGCACCGCCATTTTCGTGTTCGACGCCTGCCGCAACAATCCGTTCGAGCGCGTCGGCACCCGCGCTTTGTCCGGCAGCGGCGGGCTAGCGGCGATGACGCCGCCGGAGGGCGTGTTCGTGATCTATTCGGCCGGTGCCAAGCAGACCGCGCTCGATCGGCTTTCCGACAATGACAGCGATCCGAACTCGGTCTTCACCCGCAATTTCACCCGGACGCTGTCCGAGCCGGGCCTGAACCTGGTGCAGATCGCCAAGCGCACGCAGTCGGAAGTTCGCGATCTCGCGCGCGGCATTCGCCATCTGCAAACGCCGGCCTATTACGACCAGATCGTCGGCGACGTCGTGCTGAATGCCGCCGCGCCCTCGTCCGTGCCGAAGGTCGCTGTCGCGCCGACCCCGCCGACGCAGGTGGCGGTGCTGCCGCCGGTCACGACCGCGCCGAAACTGATCGAGCCGCCGGACTCCGGCAACGCACCGATCGCCAGCTTTTCACGTCACAACAGCGGCTGGACGGTCACATTCTCGATCGTCGACCCTGCGCTCGGCATTTCCTGGCGGCTCGGCGAGCAGGGCGATTTCCGCGAGACCGGATTCGCGGACATGCTCGATCCGCGCACCCGCAAGCGCATTCCGAACCCTTCGATCGATCTGGCCGCCGACACGCCGGCTTCGACCATTTATGTGCGCTACATCGACACCAATGGCGATCTGAAGGGGCCGTTTCCGATCCGCTTCGAACCCGAGGCGGCGCTGATCCGCGACCAGCGCAAGATCCTCGACATGACGGCGTCGAGCTGGATGTCGTTCCGTGAATTCAATGGCCTCTTGGTCTATTATACGCATCTGGTGACGTATCGCTGCGCGATCCGCGAGGTGCGGATCGGCATCGATACGACCGTGCCGGACAAGGTGCTGCAACTGCCGCCCTGCGACATGAGGGAGCCGCACGCGATCCCGCACAGCGTCTCGCCCTATCTGAAGCTGCCGCCGCGCACCAAATCCGTGTCGGTCGAACTGACATTCAGGGACGGCAGCCTGTCAGAACTGCGCAATTTCAGGCGGTGAGGGGAATTGCTTTAACCCCTCACATTTTTGAGCATGATCTTGTCCGAAAACCGGTTCCCACTTTTCGGGATCATGCTCTAAACGTCCAGCAATTCGTCGCTCGCGAATTCCGCCTTGTCCTGGATGAAGGCGAAGCGCGGCTCGGCCTTCACGCCCATCAGCCGCTCGACGGAATCGGCGGTGCCCTCGCGGTCGTCGGCGGCGAGTACGACGCGCAGCAGCGTCCGCTTGCGCGGGTCCATCGTGGTTTCTTTCAACTGCGCCGGCATCATCTCGCCAAGACCCTTGAAGCGGCCGATCTCGACATTGGCGTTAGCGCGGAACTCCTTCGCCAGAATTTCGTCCCGGTGCTTGTCGTCGCGTGCGTAAAACGTCTTGCCGCCATGGCTCAGGCGATAGAGCGGCGGCACCGCGAGATAGAGGTGCTTTTCGTCGATCAGCCGCGGCATCTGGCGATAGAAGAACGTAATCAGCAGCGAGGCGATGTGCGCGCCGTCGACGTCGGCGTCGGTCATGATGATGACGCGCGAATAGCGCAGATCCTCTTCGCGGTAATGCACGCCGGTGCCGCAGCCGAGCGCCTGCATCAGATCGTTGATCTGCTGGTTGGCGGTGAGTTTGTCCTTGCCGGCGGAGGCGACGTTCAGAATCTTGCCGCGTAGCGGCAGGATCGCCTGGGTCGCGCGGTCGCGCGCCTGCTTGGCGCTGCCGCCGGCCGAGTCGCCCTCGACGATGAACAGCTCGGAGCCGTCGGCGGCGGTGTTGGTGCAGTCGGCGAGCTTGCCGGGCAGGCGCAGCTTCTTCACCGCGCTCTTGCGCGAGATTTCCTTTTCCTGCCGGCGGCGGACGCGGTCTTCGGCGCGCTCCACCACGAATTCCAGCAGCTTGTTGGCCTGCACCGGATTGCCGGCGAGCCAGTGGTCGAACGGGTCCTTGATCGCGTTCTCGACGATCTTCTGGGCTTCGACGGTGGCGAGCCGGTCCTTGGTCTGACCCTGGAATTCCGGCTCGCGCACGAACACCGACAGCATGATCGCGGCCCCGGCCATCACGTCTTCCGAGGTGATCGCGGAGGCGCGCTTGCCCTGGCCGGAGCGTTCGGCGTGATCCTTTAGGCCGCGCAGCAGCGCGCTGCGCAGGCCCGCTTCATGCGTGCCGCCGTCCGGCGTCGGCACGGTGTTGGTGTAAGAGGACAGGAAGCCGTCGGCGTCGGCGGTCCAGGCTACCGCCCATTCGCAGGCCCCATGCGATCCGGTCCGTCCCGATTTGCCGGAGAAGATGTCCGGATGTACCAGCGTGTCGGCATGGATCGCGGCGGCGAGATAATCCTTCAGCCCGCCCGGAAAATGGAACGTGTCCTCGGCCGGCACGCCTTCGATCCCGCGCAGCAGCTCGGGGTCGCAGTGCCAGCGGATTTCGACGCCGCCGAACAGATACGCCTTCGAGCGCGCCATCTTGAACAGGCGCTGCGGCTTGAACGCCGCCTTCGCGCCAAAGATGTCCGTGTCGGGCTTGAAGCGGACGCGCGTGCCGCGCCGGTTGTGGACCTTGCCGAGGTCTTCGAGTTTGCCCTTCGGCTGGCCGCGCTCGAACACCATCCGGTGCAGGGTCTGGTTGCGCGCCACCTCGACCTCCAGCCGCGAGGAGAGGGCGTTCACCACCGACACGCCGACGCCGTGCAGGCCGCCCGAGGTCTCATAGACCTTGGAGTCGAACTTGCCGCCGGCGTGCAGCGTGCACATGATGACTTCCAGCGCCGACTTCTTCGGAAATTTCGGATGCGGGTCGACCGGAATGCCGCGGCCATTGTCGCTGACGGTCAGGAACCCGTCCGCGCCGAGTTCCACCTCGATGAAGGTCGCGTGACCGGCCAGCGCCTCGTCCATCGAATTGTCGATGACTTCGGCGAACAGATGATGCAGCGCCTTCTCGTCGGTTCCGCCGATATACATGCCGGGGCGGCGGCGGACCGGCTCCAGGCCCTCCAGCACCTCGATGTCGCTTGCGGTGTAGCTGGCCTCGCCTCCGGTGCGCGCCGGCGTTCGCGGCGCGGGGCTGGCGGAGGGCTTCGGTCCCTTCGAAAACAGGTCGTCGCCCGAGTTTTTCTTTTCGGCTTTCAGTGGCTTCGGCATGTATCTTCAAGTTGTTTGAGCGCGAGGGGCGCGCGAATCATTGATTCCGACTATGGCACGGAAGGGGTTATATAGGGACCGAAGGCCGGGCAGTTCCATCGTTCCCTCGCGGGAATGTGCTCCCGCTCTGAAGACGGGTCCGTCGGGCGCGGACACAAGGGAGCCGAATGGGATTCGAAGATATCGTCCGCAATGTGATCGACTTCGTGCGCGATCATCACGCATGGGCCGCGCCGGTCGTGTTCCTGCTCGCCTTCGGCGAGTCGCTGGCGTTCCTGTCGCTGTTCGTGCCCGGCTGGGCGGCGCTGGTGGGAATCGGCGCGCTGATCGGCGCGAGCGGCATCGAGTTCTGGCCGGTCTGGATCGCGGGCGCACTGGGCGCCGCGCTCGGGGACTGGGTGTCGTACTGGATCGGCCGCCGCTTCAAGAACGATGTTCCGAGACTGTGGCCGCTGTCGCGCTATCCGGAGATGCTGTCGGGGGCCGCGCGCTTCGTCCGCAAATGGGGCGTTCCGAGCATTTTCATCGGCCGCTTCTTCGGGCCGCTGCGGGCATTCGTGCCGCTGGCGGCGGGAATTTTCGAGATGCCGTACTGGCATTTCCAGGCCGCCAATTTCTCCTCTGCTTTCGTCTGGGCGGCGCTGGTGCTGGCGCCCGGCGCGATCGGCATGAAGATGCTGATCTGAGCATGATCGCGAAAGGCCGGCCGCGCCGATCGGTCGCGACCGGAGAGGGAATAGAACGGCGATCGGAATGTTAGCTTCGATGCACCGGCCTTGTCGCTGTGGCCGCCTATAGAAACCATGAGGAACGATCCATGAAAAATCTGACACGCCGGTCAGCCCTTGGCGTCGCGGGAGCGGCCGTTGCCGCGCCGCTGTTTACGTCCGCGCCGGCCCGTGCCGCGGCACCGCCGGCCGCCAAACAAGTGCCGGGCGTCTATCGCTACAAGGTCGGGGAGTTCGAAGTCACGGTCGTCACCGATGGAGGCCGCACCGTGCCGCTGGCCGATACGCTGGTCCGCAACGCCAGCAAGGATCAGGTCAATGCGGCGTTGCAGGCCGCTTTCTTCGAGAAGGACAAGTTCTCGTTCTTCTTCAATCCGGTCGTCGTCAACACGGGTTCGAAGCTGGTGGCGATCGATACCGGCAACGGACCGGCGGCTTACGATCAGAGCAAGGGCGGCGTCGGCCAGTACCACACCAATCTGAAGGCGGCGGGGATCGATGCGGCGGCTATCGACATCGTCGTCATCAGTCATTTCCACGGCGACCATATCGGCGGGCTCGTGACGGCGGACGGCAAGCCGGCCTTTGCCAATGCCGAGGTGATGGTGCCGGCGGCCGAATGGGCGTTCTGGATGGACGACGGCAATATGAGCCGCGCACCGGACGCGATGAAGCCGGGATTCCAGAACGTCCGCCGCATCTTCGGCGCGTTGCAGGGCAAGGTCACGCAGCACGACGCCGGCAAGGAGATCGTGACCGGCATCAAGACCATGCCGACGCCGGGCCACACGCCGGGGCACACCTCGCACATCCTGCATTCCGGCTCGCAGAGCGTGACTGTGCAGGGCGACGTCACCAATCTGCCGGCGATCAACGCGCGCAATCCCGGCTGGCATATGTCGTTCGACATGGATGGCGCCAAGGCGGAGGAGACGCGGCGAAAGCTTTACGACCAGCTCGTGGCCGACCGCATGATCGTGCAAGGCTATCACTACACGTTCCCGGCGGCCGCTCATCTGGAGAAGGACGGCGGCGGCTACCGGCCGACCCCGGTGCCGTGGCAGCCGGTGCTCTAACCCATTGAGGAGGGACCGCCACATGGCGGTCCTTTCATCCACGCGGATTTCTTGACGCTGGGCGGCGGGCCGATTATACGCTCCGTCCCATGACGACACAGTTCGCCCGCGCCGCCCGTCTCCGCCGCCGCATCACCGCGGCATGGTGAGCGATCGCGCGTGAATTGATCGTCTCTCGTGCCGCCGGAAACAGTCCCGCGGCACGTTTTGTTTCTCCCCAAATCCGGCGCGGTCTGCTTCCAGCGGCTTCCTCAAAGGCCCAAGAGGTTCGCCATGCATGTTCCGGCCCCGTTTCGCGTCTCCCGATCCGAAGCCCTCGCGCTCGCCGAGCGGCGCGGCTTCGGTCTGGTCTGCGCCTATGACGGCGCGATGCCGGTCGTTGCCTGGGCGCCGTTCCATCTCGGCTATGCGGCCGACGGAAGTGCCATGGCGACCTTTCACCTCGCGCGCCAGAACCCGCTGTGCGCGGCGGCGCTGCGGCAATCGCCTTGGCTTTTGGCGGTGAGCGAGGCCGACGCCTACATCTCGCCGCGCTGGTACGCCTCGCCGCAACAGGTGCCGACCTGGCTCTACAAGGCCGTCAATCTGATTGGCCCCGTCGCCGCTCTGAGCGAGGCGGAGCTGTTGCGGCATCTCGATCTGCTCTCCGCGCAGTTCGAAGCCGGCTCGCCTGCGCCCTGGACCCTGGACGAGATCGCGGCCGGGCGGCGGGCGGCGCTGACCGGGGCGATCGTCGGGCTGGCGATGGCGGTGGAGAAGGTCGAGGGCTCGTTCAAGCTCAACCAGCACAAATCGGACGCCGATCATCTGGCCGTCACAGAGGCGCTGGCAAAGCAGGACGACGACTATTCGCGGCGGATCGCCGCCGACATGCGCGCCATGCGGCCGCATCTCTTTGCGGGGCAGATCGCCCATGACAATGGTACAAACCTGCTGGAAGGAGCGAAGGCATGAGCGCGAAGAAGAAGGTCGGGGTCCTGGGCGCGTCCGGTTACACCGGGGCCGAACTGGTGCGCCTCTTGCTGCGCCATCCGAAAATGGAGATCGCGCTGCTCACCGCCGACCGGCGGGCGGGCCATGCCATGGGCGATGTCTTTCCGCAGTTCGCGCCCTACGACCTGCCGCGTCTCGTCTCGATCGAGGAAACCGACTGGGCCAATTCTGGCCTCGATCTGGTGTTCTGCGGACTGCCGCATGCGACGACGCAGCGTGTATTGAAGGACGTGATGGCGAAGGCGCCGGCGATCAAGGTGGTGGACCTGTCCGCCGATTTCCGCCTGACAGATCCGGCCGCCTACGCCAAATGGTACGGCCACGAGCATCACGCGCTCGAATTGCAGAACGAGGCTGTTTACGGCCTCGTCGAAAACTATCGGCGCGACATCAAGAAGGCGCGGCTGGTCGCCAATCCGGGCTGCTACACCACCTGTGCGCAACTGCCGCTGATCCCGCTGCTGAAAGCGAAGGCGATCGAACCCGACGAGATCGTGGTCGACGCCAAGTCCGGCATGACCGGGGCCGGGCGTTCGGCGAAGGAGGAGATGCTGTTTTCGGAAGTGTCCGAGGGCATGCATGCCTATGGCATCGGCCATCATCGGCATATGGCCGAACTCGATCAGGAGTTTTCCAAGGCGGCCGGCAAGGAGGTGGTGGTCTCTTTCACGCCGCATCTGATCCCGATGAATCGCGGCATCTTCTCGACGATCTATGTTCGCGGCCGGCGCGGCAAGACGCCGGAGGAACTGCACGGCGTTCTCGCGGAACAATACGCCAAGGAGCCGTTCGTCTATGTGCTGCCCTTCGGCAAGGCGCCGCAAAGCCGGCATGTGCGCGGCTCGAACATGACCTTCATCGGCGTCGTTCCGGATCGGATTCCCGGCCGCACCATCATTCTGTCGACGCTCGATAATCTGACCAAGGGCGCATCGGGACAGGCCGTGCAAAACGCCAATCTGATGCTAGGATTGACCGAGACGACCGGCATCGATCAGCCCGCAATGTTCCCATGAGGTGAGCCGCCATGGCGAATCTGGACAATCTGAAGATTCACGCTTTCTTTGACGAACCGACCCACACGGTCACCTATCTCGTCTGGGATGCCGCCAGCCGCAAGGGCGCGGTGATCGACCCGGTGCTGGAGTATGACGCGGCGTCGGGCGATGCGCGCACGGATGCGGCCGAGGAGGTTCTGGCGTTCGCCAAGGCCGAGGGCGTCACGATCGACCTCGTGCTGGAGACGCATGTGCATGCGGACCATCTGTCGGCCGCGCCGTATTTCAAGGAACGGATCGGCGCGAAGGTCGCCATCGGCGAGCACATCCGCGATGTGCAGCGCATTTTTCGCGTGGTGTTCAACGCCGAGGACGTCTCCGGCTCCGGCGCGGAGTTCGACATCCTGTTCAAGGACGGCGACACGTTTTCGATCGGCGGCCTGAAGGGCGAGGTGATCCATACGCCGGGACATACGCCGGCCTGCGTCACCTATCGCATCGGCGACGCCGTGTTCGTCGGCGACACGCTGTTCATGCCCGACTACGGCACCGCGCGCGCCGATTTCCCCGGTGGCGACGCCCGCCAGCTCTACCGCTCGATCAAGCGCGTGCTCGCGCTGCCGGAAGAGACCCGCATCTTCGTCTGCCACGACTACAAGGCGCCGGGCCGCGATAGCTATGCCTGGGAGACCACTGTCGGCGAGCAGCGGCGCAAAAATCCGCATGTGAAGGACGGGATCGACGAGGAGGCGTTCGTGAAGCAGCGCACCACGCGCGACGCGACTCTGACCGCGCCGACGCTGCTGATGCCCTCGATCCAGGTCAATATGCGCGCCGGCCAGTTGCCGCCGTCAGACAGCAACGGCGTGCATTATCTGAAGATTCCGGTGAAGCTCGCGAGCTGAGATCGGGGCGGCGTCTGATGGTCGAGTGCATCAGCACCGCACAGACGCTGATGCCAAGTATTTGCTAGACGATCTTGAAGATCGCCAGCGCCAGCACGACCTGCGCAAGGAATCCGACCGCGAAGGTCAGCGTCCGCAGCACCGGAATGCCGAAGGTGTAGACAAGAAGGTGCGCGAGGCGCGCCCAGAAATAGACGGCGCAGGCCATCACCGTCCATTTGGTCGAATAGTCGGCCGCGTTCAGGATCAGAACCAGCGGCGCGAAGATGATGAGATTTTCGACCGCGTTGTCATGGGCGAACATCATGCGGTTCGCCCATTCCGACTGCGGCTTGTCGGTCCGCGACGGATTGGCCATCGCGCCGCCGAGCCCGCGCACCTGACAGCGGTTGAGGACGTAAGGCATCCACATCAATCCCGTCATGATGACGGTCAGCGTCAGCCAGAAAAGTTCGCGTGTCATGGTGTTCCCCGGACTTTCGGATTTGCGAGTCTCTGTGTTCGAAGTCTAGAGGCATTTTTTTGCAATGGAAACCGATCCGGCAGGCGATCATGGCGGCTCGGGCAACCGGCCGCCAGATCACCTCGCATCTGCATCGGGGGCGAAGCCATTCTCCGTCGTGCCCGGCTGGGCCGGACATCGACATCGTGAGAGTCTGCCTCAGGCCCGCACGCGCACGTAGCTGCCGGGCGCGTCTTCGAGAATAGGCCGCGGACCGTCCTCGACCTTCCGCGCCGGCACCTCCTCGGCGTCGAGGCTGCCGATCCATTCGCGCCAGTCCGGCCACCACGAACCCTTGTGCTCGGTCGCGCCCTTCAGCCATTCGGCGACGTTCTCCGCCTCGATGCTGTCGTTGGTCCAGTACTGATATTTCTGGAGCGACGGCGGATTGACGACGCCGGCGATATGGCCCGAGCCCGACAGCACGTATTTCACCGGGCCGCCGAAGAATTTCGAACCGAACAGCACCGACTGCGCCGGCGCGATATGATCCTCGCGCGTGGCGAGGTTGTAGACCGGCACCTTCACCTTCGACAGATCGAGCTTGGTGTTGTCGAGTACCATGGTGCCCTTCGACAGCCGGTTCTCCAGATAGCAGTTGCGCAGATAGTAGGAGTGGTTGGCCGCCGGCATCCGCGTCGCGTCGGCGTTCCAGTGCAGCAGGTCGAATGCGGCCGGCTGCTGGCCTTTCAGATAGTTGCTGACGACATAGGACCAGATCAGGTCATTGGAGCGCAGCATGTTGAAGGCGTTCGCCATCTTGCTGCCTTCCAGTACGCCGGTCTGCTTCATGTCCTTCTCGAGCGAGGAAATCTGTTCCTCGTCGACGAACACCATCAGATCGCCGGCATGGGTGAAGTCGACCTGGGCTGCGAAGAAGGTCGCCGACGTCACGCGGTTGCGGCGCTTCGCTGCGAGCCAGGCCAGGGTGGAGGCAAGCAGCGTGCCGCCGACGCAATAGCCGATGGTGTGGACCTTACATCTCGCCCGTGACCTGTTCGATCACGTCCATGGCGGCAAGGGGGCCGTCCTTCATGTAGTCGGCGAGGTCTTTTCGCCGAGCGTCTTGTCCAGTTGACCCGAAATGACGAACACCCGTCAGGCCCTGATCGACGCACCATTTGATGTAGGATTTCTCCGGTCCGAGATCGAGGATGTAAAATTTGTTGATCCAGGGCGGAACGATCAGCAGCGGCGTGCGCAGCACCTTCTCGGTCGAAGGCGAATACTGGATGAGCTGCATCAGCTCGTTCTGATAGATCACCTTGCCGGGGGTGATCGCCATGTCGCGGCCGATTTCCAGATTGGCCGCCGACTGGCGAATGCGCAGCGTGCCTTTCCCTGCCTCCATGTCCTCGGCGAACATCTGCATGCCGCGCGCGAGATTGTCGGCGTTCGAGGTCATCGTCTCGCGCAGGACTTCCGGATTGGTGAGGAGGAAATTCGACGGCGCGATCGCGTTGGTGATCTGCTGGACGTAGAACTCGGCCTTCTTGCGCGTGTGCTCGTCGACGCCTTCGGCTTCCTGCACCAGTTCATAGGCGCATTTCGTCGTCAGCAGATAAGCCTGCTTCAGGAAATCGAAGAACTGGTTCGAATTCCACTCCGCATCCTTGAACCGCTTGTCGCGCGGCGCGGCCTCGATCACCGGCGGTGCGTCCTGCCCGGCGAGGCGGCGCGCGGCGTTGCCCCAAAGGTCGAGATAGGCTTTGCCGAATTTCTGCTGCAAATCGGCCGCCCGCTGCGCGTCGGAGAGCCAGTATTCGAAGACGGAGTTGAAGGTCTTGACCACCTGCTGAAGGTCTTCCGCGGTCTGGTCCTGGACCTCTCCGGTCCCTCTCGGCTTGAGATAGGCGGACAGGGCCTTGCTGCCGTTCTCCATCACCTTCGCAAGGTTCGACGCGAAGGCTTCGGGATTGAAGCTTTTGCCGGCTTCGACGAGAGATTGCTTGTCGCTCATGGAGCTGAACACCAGTTTGAATTCGCGTTGCCGCAGCACAGTTTTGCCGATTAGGTATCGCTGAATTTTCCAATGGTGTCGATTTGATTTGCTATTGCGGCGCAGCAACTCCTTGGTTTCGTCAAACTGATGGAATTTATCTAGATGTATTCGGATTTCTGTTGAGGATGTGTGTCATTGCGATGCGATATCATGACGAGCGGACGGTGCGTGAGGGTGCGTCCAGATGAAGCGCCTGCTGCTGTTGCTGCCGCTTGTCGCGGGCGGATGTTCTTCGCTGGCGAATGCGCCGCTGATTGGCTTGCCGGAGAATGCGCCGGCGCGTCCCGAAACCGTGGGCGCATATCCGGCGGTGCATGACATTCCGCCGCCGCGCGGCGGGCAGACGCTGTCCGTGGATGAGCAGAACAGGATGGAAGCGGAACTCGCACAGGTGAGGGCGAGGCAGAAATCGGTCGCCGCGTCCGATGCCGCCGCTCTTGCCAAGGGGGGTGGAAAGGCCGGAGCGAAGGCGAAACGCCGTCCCGAAACTCCTGCCGCAAAGTAGATTTTCGCTGCGGTGCGGCACTGGTTTCGGGCCGCTGGCGTGCTAAAAGACAATTCAACTTCCGCACAGCCGAATCGTGTCCGATCCGGCCCGCGGGCCGGAGCCTGAGACCCATGGAAGAATTCTACCGCATTCGCCGACTGCCCCCCTATGTCTTCGAGCAGGTCAATCGCGCCAAGGCGGCGGCCCGCAACGCCGGGGCCGACATTATCGACATGGGCATGGGCAATCCGGATCTGCCGACGCCGGCGCATGTGATCGAGAAGCTGAAAGGAGACGCTCGGCAAGCCGCGCACCGACCGCTACTCCGCATCGAAAATTATTCCGGGCCTGCGCCGCGCCCGAGCCGGCTATTACGAGCGCCGCTTCGGCGTGAAGCTGAACCCCGAGACGCAGATCGTCGCCACGCTCGGCGAAGGAAGGTTTCGCCAACGTGGCGCAGGCGATCACCGCGCCGGGCGATGTGGTGCTGGTTCCGAACCCAGGCTATCCGATCCATGCGTTCGGCTTCCTGATGGCGGGCGGCGTGGTCCGCTCGGTGCCGGCGGAGCCGTCGCCGGAACTGTTCGCCTCGCTGGAGCGCGCGATCATCCATTCGATCCCGAAGCCGATCGCGATGATCTGCTGCTATCCGTCGAACCCGACTGCCTATGTGGCGACGCTGGATTTCTACAAGGACCTCGTCGCGTTCGCGAAGAAGCACGAGATCTTCATCCTGTCCGACCTCGCTTATGCGGAACTGTATTTCGACGGCAATCCGCCGCCGTCGGTGTTGCAGGTGCCGGGCGCGATCGACGTGACGGTCGAGTTCACCTCGATGTCGAAGACGTTTTCCATGGCCGGCTGGCGCATGGGTTTGCAGGACAACGAACGCATCATCGCCGCCCTTGCGCGGGTGAAATCTATCTCGATTACGGCGCGTTCACGCCGGTGCAGGTCGCCGCGACCGCGGCGCTAGACAAGCGGAGGACTGCATCCGCGGGTCCGCGAGATCAAGAAGCGCCGCGACGTGCTGGTGGGTCGTTCGCGAGGGCGGAAGCCAGGACATCCCGCCGCCGGCTGCCCTCGATGTTCGCCTGGGCGCCCGCTGCGAAGGCGTTCCGCGAGATCGGCAGCATGCAGTTCCGCCACCCTGATGGTGGAGAAATCCGGCGTGGTGGTGTCGCCCGGCGTCGCGTTCGGCAGACATGGCGAGGGCTATGTTCGCATCGCCATGGTGGAAAACGAGCAGCGCATCCGCCAGGCTGCGCGCAACATGCGCCGCTTCCTTGAAAGCGGCGTCGAAACGTTGCACAACGTCATCCCGCTCGCCAACCACCGCTAGGCGCGATTTCCCGTTCGCGCCAAAAGTCCGAAGCTCTCGTCGATAGGCTAATCGTCTCATGGTCGCAGCCCTGAAAGTGGGTATTGCGGGACTAGGCACCGTTGGGGCCGAAGTTGTCCGCCAGATCGATGCTCAATCGCGGCTGCTCGCCGCGCGTTGCGGCCGCGGCATTCGCGTGGTTGCGGTCACGGCCCGCTCGCAATCCAAGAAACGCAACCTCGATCTGCGCGGCGTGACCTGGGCCAAGAGCCCGCTGGCGCTGGCGAACGATCCGACCATCGACTGCTTCGTCGAACTGATGGGCGGCGCCGGGGAACCGGCGCTGTCGGCGGTCGAGGCGGCGCTGAGGAACGGCAAGTCGGTCGTGTCCGCCAACAAGGCGATGCTCGCCAAGCACGGCGTCCGGCTGGCGGCGCTGGCCGAAAAGCATGGCGGCGCGTTGAATTACGAGGCGGCCGTGGGTGCCGCGATCCCGGCGATCAAGACGCTGCGCGAAGGGCTCGCCGGCACGTCGATCAATCGCGTCTATGGCATCCTCAACGGAACTTGCAATTACATCCTGACGCGGATGGAGCAGGAGGGGCTGTCCTTCGCCGAATGCCTGAAGGATGCGCAGCGCCTCGGCTACGCCGAAGCCAATCCGTCCTTCGATGTCGACGGCCACGACACCGCGCAGAAACTCGCGATCCTCGCCAGCCTCGCCTTCGGCACCAAGGTCGCGCAGAGCGCCGTCTATGTCGAAGGCATTTCCTCGATCAAGCCCGAGGATCTGCGCGCCGCCGAGGAACTCGGCTATCGGCTGAAGTTGCTGGGCGTCGCGGTCCGCACTAAGACCGGCATCGAGCAGCGGGTGCATCCGACCATGGTGCCGCGCACCTCCTCGATCGCGCAGGTGATGGGCGTGACCAATGCCGTGACGATCGACGGCGATGGCATTCCGCCGATCACCCTCGTCGGCCCCGGCGCGGGCGGGGCGGCGACCGCGTCCGCCGTGGTCGCCGACATCGCCGATGTCGCGCGCGGCGTGCGCCGTCGCACCGTTCGGCCAGCCGGTGCAGAAGCTGCGCAAGACGCACAAGGCGCCGATGATGCGGCACAGAAGGCGGCTACTACATCCGCCTGATGGCGCGCGACCTGCCGGGCACCGCCGCGACCATCGCCAAGCGGCTGGCGGAACGGAATATTTCCCTCGAATCCATCGTCCAGCGGCATCCGAATGGCGCGCCCGGAACCCCGCACAGGGCGTGGAAAACGTGGGCCGAAGGCCGCGTCCGCGCCGGTGCCGGTGATATTGATAACCTATGCCACGACCGAGGACGGCGTCCGCCAGGCCCTTGCCGCGGTGCAGAAGGACAAAGTGACTATCGGACGGCCGCAGGTCATCCGGATGAGAAGAACTAGGCGTCGGGGCGTGTTGCTGTCGTGCGCTGCTGAGGAGTTGGATTGATGACGACAACGATTACCGTCCAGCCGGAATTGCTGCTGGAGCGCATCCTCACGCTGGAAATCGTGCGCGTGACGGAACGTGCGGCGGTGTCGGCGGCGCGCCTGCGCGGCCGCGGTCTGGACAAGGCTTCAGATCAGGCTGCGGTCGACGCGATGCGCCGTGAACTCAACAAGTTGCCGATCGACGGCACGGTGGTGATCGGCGAGGGCGAGATCGACGAGGCGCCGATGCTGTTCATCGGCGAGAAGGTCGGCAACAAGGCGGGCCCGAAGGTCGACATCGCGGTTGATCCGCTCGAAGGCACGGTGCTGTGCGCCAGGAACATGCCCGGCGCGATCGCCACCATCGCCATGGCTGACGGCGGCACGCTGCTGCATGCGCCGGACTGCTACATGGAGAAGATCGCGATCGGGCGGATATCCGAAGAGCACGGTCGATCTCGACGCGCCGGTCGAGAGAACATCATCAATCTGGCGAAGGCCAAGGGCGTGAAGCCGAGCGAGATCACCGCGATCCTGCTGGACCCGTCCGCGTCATGCCGACAAGATCACCGCGATCCGCAAGCTCGGCGCCGCCGTCAGCCTGATTAGCGACGGCGATGTCGCCGGCGTGATTCACTGTGCGGAAGCCCGGACCGGCATTGACATCTATCTCGGCTCCGGCGGTGCGCCGGAGGAGCGTTTGTCTGCGGCCGCCTTGCGATGCATCGGAGGTCAGATGCAGACGCGCCTCATCATCGACACTGAAGCCCTGCGCGAGCGGACGCTGAAGATGGGGATCAAGGATCCGAAAAAGAAATACGAGATCGAGGATATGGTGAAGGGCGATTGCCTCTTCGCCGCTACCGGCGTCACCACCGGCGCGATGCTGCGCGGTGTGTCGTTCGGCAAGGACATGATCGAGACCGAGACGGTAGTGATGCGCTCCGTCACCGGCACGGTCCGCTACATCAAGGCCGAACATCGTCAGCTCGAAAAGTTCCATCTGGACTGACGCCATGACGCAGCCGCCGGTCATCAGCGTGAGGCCGGTCGGTGCGGACGAGCGTGCGGCGTGGGAGCCGCTCTGGGCCGGCTATCTTGAATTCTACAGGGCCAAACTGCCGGCCGGGAACAGCGACGTCACCTGGCGGCGGCTGCACGATCCGGCCGAGCAGATGCATCTGCTCGGCGCTTATGTCGACGGCCGTCTGACGGGCATCGTCCAGTACCTGTTCCATCGCTCGACCTGGACGCCGGGCGATTACTGTTATCTCAACGATCTGTTCGTGGCGGAGAGCGCGCGCGGATTGGGTCTCGGCCGTGCGCTGATCGAGGCGGTCTATGCGAAGGCGAAGGAGGCGGGCGCGAGCCGCGTCTACTGGCTGACGCAGGAAACGAATGCGCAGGCACGCATCCTCTACGATCAGGTGGCGGAAAACTCCGGCTTCATTCAGTATCGCAAGGTCTTCTGACGCATCGAAGTGCGAACGAAGCGGCTTACGCATCGAGGCCGCCGCGGATGTGCGGCGACCTCGATTTTTAGTGGCAGATCACCAGCGGCTACAGCTTGCCCTTCGGCAGGTCCGGGAAATTCGCGGCGCGTTTTTCGACGAAATGCGCCACGCCTTCCTTGTAGTCCGGGAACGGATAGTTCAGCACGATCTGCTTGTCGGCTTCGGCGAGGTTCTCGGCATAGGTCTCGAACATGCCTTTCCAGAGCTGCGCCTTGATGACCGCCATCGAATGCGGCGACACCGTCTCGGTGTAGATGCGCACCGCGTCGCGCACGTTTTCCATGAACGTGTCCTGCGGGAAGATGCGGTTCACCAGCCCCATGTCGAGCGCTTCCTTCGCCGTCACGCGCCGCGCCGACATCAGCAGGTCGATGGCGTTGGACGGCCCGACCAGCCGCGGCAGCAGCCAGGCGATGCCGTGTTCGGCGATCAGCCCGCGCTGGGCGAACGCGGTGGTGAAGATCATCCGATCGGACGCAAAGCGCATGTCCGCGCATAGCGCCATGATGAAGCCGAGACCGGCGGTCGCGCCGTTCAGCGCGGCGATCACCGGCTTGCCGATGCGCATGAAATACGAATAGCGGCGCATGTCCGCAAACTGCACGCCGAGATCGGGCCCGTGCCCGGATGTGATGGCCGGCACGAAACTCGGATCGTCATGCGGCGGCGGCGGGCGCTGGCCGCCCGAGCGGCGTTGCAGCCGGCCGATGTCGGCGCCGGCGCAGAAGGCGCGGCCGGCGCCTGTCAGAATGATCGCGCGCACGCCCGGATCGTCGGCCGCCTTCGCCATCGCCTTGGCGATGTTGACCGGCATGGAATCGTCGATCGAGTTCATGCGGTCGGGACGGTTGAGCGTCACCGTCGCGATGCGGTCTTTCACATCGTAAAGAACTTCGTTCTCGTCTGTTTCCGACATTGTGCGTCCGCCTCCGTTTTTGGTTGGCCGGAACGATAGCGGCTGGCCGGAGCCGGTCAATGTCGGCGGCTGCACTTGTGCCGTGCGCGATGCGAATGCGGGTTGAATAGTCAGTACGTCGGATCGGGAAAATTCGCTTTCCGTTTTTCGAGGAAATGCGTGACGCCTTCGACATAATCGGCGGTCTTCACGCTCAGTTCGAGTTCGGCGTCGGCGACGCCCAACGCCTCGGCGAACGTCTGCGCCATCGCTTTCCACACCTGCGCCTTCATCACGCCCAGCGAGCGCGGCGACTGGTTGTCGGCGATGTTTTGCGCATAAGCTTGCACGTCGTCGCGGAAGCTCGCTTGCGGAAACACCTTGTTGACCAGCCCCATCTCGAACGCCTCCTGCGCAGGAAGGCGGCGCGCGGTCATCAGCAGTTCGAGCGCGCGCGAGGGCCGACCAGACGCGGCAGCAGCCAGGACCCAGGCCATGCTCGGCGATCAGCCCGCGCTGGAGCAAGGAGGTCGTGAAGAACATGTTGTCGGCGGCAAGGCGGATATCCGCGCGGGGGCGGGGATCATTCCGCCGCCGGCGACCGCGCCGTTGAGGCCGGCGATCACCGGCTTGCCGATCCGCATGAAATAGGAATAGCGGCGCACGTCCATGAATTCGCGGCCCAAGTCCGGTCCTTTTCGCGAGGAGATGGCCTTGAAGAATTCCGGATCGTCCGGCGGATAGGTAACACGCTCCGCGCCGTCGCGGCCGGCTTGCAGCCGCTGGCGATCCGCGCCGGCGCAGAAGGCGCGCCCCGCGCCGGTGATGACGATGACGCGCACGCCGGGATCGTTGGCCGCCAGCAGCATCGCCTTCGACACGCTATAGGGCAGGGTGTGGTTAGTGGCGTTCATCCGCTCGGGGCGGTTCAGCATCACGGTCGCGACCCGATCCTTGACGGTGTAAAGGACCTCGTTTTCCGGAACATCGAGGTCGATGGTCCGCGCTGCGGAAGCGCCGGTCATGCTGTCGTCCTTCTTCTGGTTGGCCGGGCGGAGCATAAGAACCGCGCCGCGATCGTCAATGCGCAGGCCGCTATGGTCCCGCCCGCGAACTTGCCTGTTGATCGCGTGCCGCTCCGCGAATCATTGGCGGGCGTCGCACCGATGACATGTCATCATCGCTATGATGACCGCGTCCGCTCTATCGATCCTGCCTGACGAACGCGCCCCTTTTCTCGGCGTGGCGACATCCGCCACCGGAAAGGCGTGGCGCGACCGGCTGGACGTGCGCGGAACGTCGCGGGCGCTGGCGATCGCGCAGCGCCACCAGCTTCGGAAATGCTCGCGCGTGCTCGCGGCCGCGGCGTGGATCTCGACGCGATCCCGGATTTCCTCGATCCGACCATCCGCCGGCTGATGCCGGATCAAGTTCAAGCTGACGGATATGGAGGCCGCCGCGAAACGGATCGCGCAAGCGGCGAGGAACGGCGAGCGCCTGGCGATCTTCGGCGATTACGATGTCGACGGCGCGACCTCGGCCGCGCTGCTGGCGTGGCATCTGCGGCATGCCGGGCTCGATCGCTGATCCACATTCCCGATCGCATCTTCGAGGGTACGGCCCGAATGTCAAGGCGATCCGCTCGCTCGCTGCGCGCCTGGCGCGACGCTGCTGGTGACGGTCGATTGCGCTGCGGCATCGAGGCGCTTGCGGAGGCGAAGGCGCTCGGCATGAGCGTGATCGTGATCGATCATCACCAGTGCGGCGATGAGCTTCCCGACGTGGATGCGCTGGTGAATCCGGAGCCGCCCCGACGATCTGGCCGGGCTCGGGCATCTGGCCGCCGTCGGCCTCGTCTTCGTCACGCTGGTCGCCGTCAATCGCGGGTGCGGCAAGCGAAGTTCTGGACCGATCAGCGTCCGGGGCCCGATCTGCTCGGCGCGCTGCATCATGTCGCCCTCGGCACGGTGGCCGATGTCGCGCCGCTGACGGGATTGAACCGCGCCTTCGTCGCCAAGGGACTGATCGCGCTGCGGCGGCGCGATCATATCGGCCACACCGCGCTGATGGATGTCGCCCGGCTGAACGGCCCGCCGGAAGCCTGGCATCTGGGCTTCATGCTGGGGCCGCGCATCAATGCCGGCGGACGGATCGGCCGCGCCGATCTCGGCGTGCGGCTGCTATTGAAGCCGATCCGACCGAAGCGATGCGGATCGCGCAGGAGCTGGATCGCCTCAACACGGAACGCCGCATCATCGAGCAGGCGGCGGAAGCGCAGGCCGAAGCCGAGGCGATCGCCTCGATCGGACTGGAGGACAAAGCGTCGGTGATCGTCACCGCGTCCGAAGGCTGGCATCCCGGCATTGTCGGTCTGGTCGCCTCGCGCCTGCGCGAAAAATTCGCGCGGCCGGCTTTTGCCATCGCGCTTGAGCCCGGAGGGACCGGCACCGGCTCGGGGCGGTCGATTTCCGGCGTCGATCTCGGGCGCGTCGTGCGGCAGGCGGTGCATGACGGACTTCTGCTGAAGGGTGGCGGGCATGCGATGGCCGCGGGCGTCACGCTGAAGAAGGAGCGGCTGGCGGGGTTCCGCGCCCTATGTCGATCAGGCGCTTGGCGCGGCGGTGGCGAAATCCCGCGCGCTCGACGATCTGCTGATCGACGGCGCCGTGACGGCGCGGGCGCTGACGCCGGATTTCGTGCGGACGCTGGAGCGCCGGGCCGTTCGGCAGCAATCCGGAACCGCTGATCGCTGCCGGCGCATCAGCTGGCCCTATGTCGACGGTCCGGCCAGGCGCATCTGCGCATCCGGCTCAAATCCGGCGACGGATCGATGGTCAACGGCATCGCCTTCCGGTCCGTCGGCCAGAAGCTCGGCGCGGCGCTGATGGAAAATCGCGGGCAGGCCGTGCATGTCGCGGGGTATCTGGCGATCGACCGCTGGCAGGGCAGTGAGCGGGTGCAATTGCGAATCGCCGATGTCGCGGTTCCAAGCCCGGAACCCACCTCGATCCGATAATTTCGATCGTTAAGTAAGTTTTCCGTTAACGCTGGGCACCGGCGGTCCGATCGGTAAAGGTGCAGTTCGAAATCCACTCGGACAGCGTTCGATGTTGACCATCTTTTTCTACACGGCTGCGCGCATTCTGGTCATGCTGTTTGGCTGGCTTGTCGCGCTGATGCTGGCGCTCGGTGCCAATTACATGTTGCCCGGAGTGCTCTGGCCGCTGTTCATCGTCTTCGGCGCGTGGTGGACGCTGACCTTCGTCCTGTTCGTCAGGAACGAGGTCGAACGAACGCGCGGCGATCCCGCCCGGCAGCCATGGTGGCGCTATTCGACCGGCTTATGAGCCGCGCAGCCGCGCGAGTACTTTCAGTCCGCCATAGCCGTCCGCCGGAGTCATCCCGGCCCTGATCTGAAAATTCTTCACCGCCTGCATGGTCTGTAGGCCGACCCGGCCGTCCGTGCCGCCGGTGTCGAAGCCGGCGCGCGTCAGCCGGGTCTGCAATTCCTGAATCTCGGCCAAGGTCAGCGCGCGCTCGCTGCCCGGAAAGGAATTGACGAACGGGCTGCCGCCGAGAATCCGGTCGCCGAGATGGACGATCGCCAGCGCGTAGTTCATCGACGGGTTGTAGCTGCGCACCGCGTAGAAATTCGGCCCCAGCAGGAAGGAGGGGCCGCCGGAAACAGGGGTCCACAATTGCGCCAGCGCCTTCGGCTGCGGAAACGCACGGCCGTCGGCGCGCGTCACGCCGGTGGCCGCCCATTTCTGGTAAGGGCGGCTGCCGCTGATCGGCCCGCCCGCGGTCGTCACCTCAAAACCCCAATGCTGGTTGCGGTGATATTTCCCACGGTTGAGCAGATAGCGCGCGCTCGACGCCAGCGCGTCGTCCGGCCGGCCGAACGGCGAGACGCGGCCATCGCCATCATAGTCGATGCCGACATTCAGCCAGACCTCCGGCATCCATTGGGTGTGTCCCATCGCGCCGGCCCATGAGCCGCGCATTTCCTCCGGCGTGCCCCAGCCGCGCTCGACGATGCGCAATGCATTGATAAGTTCGGTTTCCCAATAGGCGCGGCGGCGCGGCTCGTTCCAGGCCAAGGCGGCGAGCGAGGGAAACACCGGCCGCATGTAATTCTTCTGCACGATCGGATCGCCATAGGCGGTCTCGACACCCCACAGCGCCAGCAGCGTGCCGCGCTCGACGCCGAAATCCTTCTCGATGCGGTCGAACAGCGAGCGGTTCTTCTGCAATGCTTCCTTGCCGGCGCTGATCCGGCAGTCAGAGACGCGCCGGTTGATGTATTGCCAGAGCTGCTCGTTGAATTCCGGCTGCTTGCGGATTTGCACGAACACGCTCATGTCCGGCTCGATCCGGCCGCTGACGCAGGTGTAGGTCTGGTCGGAGACGCCGCGCGCCGTGGCGCGTACGCGAAACCGCTCGCGCCATTGCTCGAAGGCGGGAGGACCGCCGCGTCCGCGTGCGTCAGGACGTCGAGGCTGCGGCAGCGCAGTGCCAAGGCCGGCCAGCAAGAGATGCCGCCGGGACAAAGTGCGTTCGGGGTGAGAATCGCTGCTCATGGGCCGCGAGTGTAATCGCGGGACGCGACCGGCGTCATACTCAATATCGTGCGCGGAAATATCAGTTTTCGTCTTCTGCGCCTTCCTGGCGTTGAGGTTCCGTTGCTGGCTGGTGCAGTTCATCCGTGGCGGGCGTCGGCGGCTGTTATCGGCCGCGGCCGCCGATCAACCGTTCGTAGGGGGCGATCAGCGTCGCGTAGGGATTCACCCAGACCCAGCCGTCGCGCGTGAACACACCTGGATGTCGAAATGCAGATGCGTCGTGGTTCTGCGAAAGCCCTGATAGTTCGAGACAGGGCCGACCCGCTCGCCCTCGGCGACGCGGCGGCCATGCACCATTCCGTCGGCGTCAGGCCTTTCGGGGTCCA
Source organism: Xanthobacteraceae bacterium (assembly GCA_041397365.1). Classification (GTDB taxonomy): domain Bacteria; phylum Pseudomonadota; class Alphaproteobacteria; order Rhizobiales; family Xanthobacteraceae; genus P52-10. Next base: position 67,136 of record JAWKWT010000008.1, on the reverse strand, counting down.
TGTGCATGTAGCGGAAACGGATGTGCTCGGTGCGGCTGTTGACTTCAATGAACATGGCCTGTACTACCGTCGCAGCACCACGCCGTCGCGCACCGCCACCGCGTCAAAGCGGTCCGGGATGCAGCGGTCCGCGCCTTCATTGCGCAGCGTGCAGTTCGACGGGCGGATGTCCTGCCCCTGATGGCCAAAGCCGCCGGGGCATTGGCCGGCCTGGAAGTCGCGCGTCTCGCAGAAATTGTCCTGCCACGGATACGAATAGTTTTCGGTCGCGGACTCGTCGAACACCAGCCTCTTGTCGTTCAGCCGGCAGCGATAGGCGTCGCCTTTTCCATGCGGCCGGGGGAGGCGACCCTTCAGATAGCAATCGCCCCAGTTCATGAAGGATTGTGAATTGGCGAAAGCCGGCGCGTGTTCGATCGGAAAGCGGATTTGGGAATAGACCGACCGGTCCGCGCGCCCGCGCGCGCCGCGATAGCCGGAATTGGCAATCAGTTCGCCCGGCGGCCGATAGGTGAAGTCCGGCGACATTGCCTGAGGCCGCTCCAGCGGTGCGGGCGCGATCGCAGGCCGCGGCGGGACGGGCTTGCCGCCGACCACCTTCAGGTTCTTCAGAAAATGTTCGGCGATGGGCGAGGCCTCCCGGCAGGCCAGCCGGCGCGCGCGCTTGACGCTGTCGAGGCACGGAATAGAGACGACATAGGGAATGCCGAAGCGCGTGAAGGCGTAGCGGACGAAGCCTTCGCGGATCGTGCGGCGGATGTCCGGATATTGTTCGGCGAGTGATTTCACCGTGTCGCCCTTGCCGAGCAGCGGGTCGTTCAGCTCGTAAGTGAGCAGCGACGCGGTGATGTGGATCTCGACCGGCCGGGCGAACACACGCGGCGGCAGATCCTGATGGCCGCCCGCCGCGGCCGTGACGACGGCGCTGTAGCCCGACGGGCCGGCCTCGAAGACATCCACGCTGCGGAAGCTGGCGAGGTAGGGACCGGGGGCGGCGCCGGCCGCGTCGTTCATCCGATCGGCGATGAAGCGCGGCATGTCGAACGGCAGCAGCACCGGAACCGGGCTCCGGTTGATGCCGGGAAAAATCTGCGCCGCGATCGCGTTGATCTGCATCAGCGCCGGCTGCCGCCGCTGATCGTAGGGCTTGAACCGGTAGTTCCGCACGAATGTCAGCGCGCCGGCCGTGCCCGGCTGCGCGAGCGTTTCCGATCGCAACTGCGCGACCGCCGCGGGCCAGTCGGCGCGAGAATAGCTCACCTTGGGCGTGACGAAATCGGACGTGACGACATCGTCAGCGGAAGCGGGGAATGCGAGCAGGGTCAGTGCGAGGAGGGCCAGCGCGAGCAGGATCGTCGTGGAAGGCACGATCCGAAGGCTTCGGCCCAAACTGCCGAGCGGATTCCTATGGACCGGGACTTTCGCCCGCACTCAACCTCCGCAGTCAGTCTCGATCAGTCTTTGGCGCGCTCGACATAGGAGCCGTCTTCCGTCATCACGACGATGCGCGTGCCAGGACCGACATGCGGCGGCACGTTGGTGCGAACGCCGTTTGCCAGGATCGCCGGCTTGTAGGACGAGGAGGCCGTCTGTCCCTTGGTGACGGGCTCGGTCTCGACCACTTCGAGCGTCACGCGCTGCGGAAGCTGGATCGCCACCGGCGTTGTGTCGTACATCGACAGCTTGACCGTCATGTTCTCCTGAAGATACGGCTCGTAATCGCCGATCACGTCCTTCGGAACTTGAATCTGGTCGTAGGTTTCGTTGTTCATGAAATGGAAGCCGTCGCCGTCCTGATAGAGTAGTTGAAGTCGCGGTCCTCGACGAAGGCGCGCTCGACCTGATCGGTGGTCTTGGCGTTCGGAGACTTTGACACCGTCGCTGATCCGGCGCATTTCGATCTGGCTGATGGCGTTCCCTTGCCGGGGTGAATGTTCTCCGCCGTCAGAACGACGTAGAGCTTGCCTTCGACTTCGAGAATATTGCCCTTGCGGATCAGACTTGCGATGACTTTGTCCGAACTTTTCCTAACGTTCAAAAAGTGTGCGGGGCGCGTTTCCGGGCAGCCTCCGGCTGCGACGCTATTTCGGGCCGGAACATACTGATTTGTCTCTCAAATGCTAGTGTCCCGGCCTGGAACCTCGCCGGGAAAATGCACCGAATCTCGAAACCGCGGCACTCCGGCGCCTTGCCGCCGCCTCCCGCCGGATGCTGAGGGCCATGGCTGGAGCATCATGGTGGGACCCAGTCCCGGTTCGCGGACCGGCGGCCGTTCCTGCAAAGCGCCTTGGGGCGATCACCGACCGCACGCGGGCATTCTTCCGCGCCCGGCGGTTCGTCGAGTGGAAACGCCGATTCTGCAAATCTCGCCGAGACGAGACGCATGCACGCACCCCGCACCGAGCTGATCGGCAGCGAGGGGCGGCGGGCGAAGCGCTGCCCGGACCTCGCCTGAATTCGCGGCCAAGCTGCTGGCGTCGGGCGAGACGCGGATTTTCGAGCTGGCGCGCGTGTTCCGCAACCGCGAGCGCGGCGACCGGCATCTGCCGAATTCACCATGCTGGAGTGGTATCGCGCGCAAGCGCCTCCAGGCCGTGATCGCCGATGCGGTGCGAGATCGTCGCGGAGGCGGCGGCGCGGAGGCGGCCGGCACGCGGCAATTTGCTTTCGCGGGGCGGTGGCCGATCCGTTCGCGGCCGCCGAGCGGCTGAGCGTGGCGGAGGCGTTCCAGCGTTACGCGGGCATCGAGCTGTTGCGCACGGTTTCGGGCGGCGAGGGCGACCGGGCGCTTCTTGCGGAGCTTGCGGGGCGCCAAGTCAAGGTTGCGGAGGACGACACCTGGTCCGATATTTTCAGCAAGGTGCTGGTCGAGCATATCGAGCCCCGTCTGGGCCGGGAACGGCCGACCGTGCTCTACGAATATCCCGCGCCGGAATCGGCTCTTGCGCGGGTCTGTGCGCATGACGACCGCATCGCCGAACGGTTCGAACTGTATGCGTGTGGCGTGGAGCTTGCGAACAGGTTCGGCGAACTCACCGACATGGAAATCGAGCGGCAGCGCTTCGAGGCAGCGATGAGCGAGAAGCAGCGGCTTTACGACGAACGCTATCGATCGACGAGGATTTTCTTGCCGCCGTCGCGGCGATGCCGGAGGCGAGCGGTGTCGCGCTCGGTTTCGATCGGCTGGTGATGCTGGCGGCGGGCGCGGTGAGGTCGATCAGGTGGTGTGGATGCCTCCTTCGGAGGACTCATGAGCCAGCGACAACGACCGCAGACGACGCCCGCACCCCCGACGAATTGATCGCGCACAATCTTGCGTCCGCCTCGCAACAGGAAGGCGCTGGAGCGGATCGCGGCGCGCTATGCGGTAGCGGTGACGCCCGAAATTGCGGCGTTGATCGACGCGAACGATCCCCGCCGATCCGATCGCGCGGCAGTATCTTCCCGACATCGCCGAACTTCGATGTGAAGCCGGAAGAGCGCGCCGATCCGATCGGCGACCGCTGCGCTCGCCGGTCGCCGGCATCGTCCATCGCTATCCGGACCGCGTGCTGTTTCAAGCTCCAATGTGCATGTCTGCGCCGTCTGGCCGCTTCTGCTTCCGCCGCGAGATGGTGCCAGGGCCGGGCAAGGGACACCGCGCTCGGCGCGGAGGCTTACGCGGCCGCCCTGGACTATATTCGCGCGCATCCGGAGATCTGGGAGGTGATCCTCACCGGCGGCGATCCGCTGATGCTGTCGGCGCGCAGGCTCCACGAAATCATGCGTGATCTGGCCGCGATCCCGCATGTGAAGATCGTCCGCATCCACACGCGCATTCCGGTCGCCGACCCGGAGCGCGTGACGCCGGAATTGATCGCGGCGCTCCGGACCGACGGCGTCGCGACCTGGGTCGCGCTGCACGCCAACCACGCGCGTGAGCTGACGGTTCGTGCGCGAAAAGCCTGCGCGATGATCGTCGATGCCGGCATTCCGATGGTGAGCCAGTCGGTGCTGCTGCGTGGGGTGAACGACGATGCGGCGACGCTGGAGGCGCTGATGCGCGCCTTCGTCGAATGCCGGATCAAGCCGTATTACCTGCATCACGGCGACCTCGCGCCGGGCACCGCGCATCTGCGTACCACGCTTGAGGCCGGACAGAAATTGATGCGGCAATTGCGCGGGCGCGTCTCAGGGCTGTGCCAGCCCGATTACGTGCTCGACATTCCGGGCGGACACGGTAAGTCGCCGGTCGGCCCGAATTATCTGCTCGCGAACGATCGCGTCGCCGACTATTGCGGCGACGTGCATTTTTATCCGCCGCAAGATTGAAGCGGGCTATTTCGGCCTTGCCGCCAGCGCCATGCCGATCAGCGACGAGCCGCCAAAGATCATGTTGATGCCGACCAGCAGACCGATCGCCCAAAGGGCCGATCCCGGCAGCCCTGCGAAAATCAGCACGGCGATGACGAGGTCGAACACGCCGGCGGTGACCATCCAGCCCCAGCGTCCCGACAATTCCTTCTTGTGATCGAGCGCGAACATGATGGTGGCGATGCCTTCCAGAATGAAGAACGCCGTCAGCACCACGGTGAGCGTCAGAAGGCCCTCCATCGGCCGCGCCAGCAGAATAAGGCCGGCGAGGACGGTCACGGCCGCCGACAACAGCGACCACCAGAAGCCCGGCATCTCGCGCGCGTAGAAGGTCGCCACCAGCCCGAAGATGCCGCCGATCAGGAACAGCCAGCCGAGCAGGACAGTGACGGCGAGCCCGGCGATCGGCGGAACGATGATCGCGGCAAACCCCAGCAGCACGAAAATGATTCCTTCCGCCAGGAAGAGTTTCCAGTGCTGCGCCATCATCGAGCGGATGTCCGGCAGTCTGTTCGGCGAGAGGTGTGGATCGCTCATGATGATCTCCTGAAACGAAAGGCTCCGGCCGCCTCGCCGGGCTTTGCGGATGCTAGCGCGGTTCCGTGCGGTTCGATACGGCTTGTCGCGGTGTCCTCATGGAAGCGATCCAAGGTTGCAGGTCGCAGCGCGGGTGCGGAAAACCCGGTTCCCTCGCTTCGGGATCGTGCCTATATGGTCGCCATGACAGACATGGGATTGCGATCGGACGCCGAAGCAGAAGCCGAAGCGGAGTGCGAGCGCTGCGGCAAGATTTTGCCGCTGTGCGTTTGCGAGGGCGTCACGCCGTTCAAGAACCGGACGCCGCTGCTGATTCTCCAGCATCCGCAGGAGCAGGACCGTGCGCTCGGCACCGCGCGGCTGACGACGGCGCATCTTGCGAATGCGACACTGAAAATCGGCCTGTCGTGGCCGAGCCTGTCGCGCGCGCTCGGCGAGACGGTCGATCCCCAGAGTTGGGGCGTGCTGTATCTCGGGTCGGTCCGCCCGGCCGACCTCGCTCCCGAGCGCGAGATCGTCGCCGTCGACCGGCGCGGGGAGGCGGAGGCGAGCCAGACGGCCGTGCTGCGCAGCCTGGAAGGGATCGTCCTGCTCGACGGGACCTGGAGCCAGGCGAAGGCGCTGTGGTGGCGCAATCCGTGGATGCTGCGATGCCAGCGCATCGTTCTCAATCCGGCCGGGCCGTCGCGTTACGGCAAGCTGCGCAAGGAGCCGCGCCGCGACGGACTTTCGACGATCGAATCGGCGGCGATCGCGCTGAGCCGTCTGGACCGTGCGCCCGATATCGAGACGCAATTGCTGGCGGGCTTCGACCGTCTGCTGGAGCGCTATCGCGCGCTGAGGCAGGATTCGCCTGAATTCGATCGGGCGGAAAATCGCCGGATCACGCGGCCGCCGGGCAACAGGAAACGACCGGGTGCTCAAAGAAAACGCGCCGCTGCGAAGGGCAAAAAGCGCGCGGCAAGCGACAAACGGCAGGGCGACTAAGAGCTTTTTGCAAATGGTTGCCGGCATTCCGGGGCGCGTCGAAGACGCCAGCCCGGAATCTTGCGCCGCTCACCGGCGTGTTCTGTGGATATCGTCAGCGCAAAGAAAGTGGATGCCGGGTTCGGTGCTGCGCTACGCCCCGGATCACGAGGAAACGTTCCCCAAGAGAACGGATTCCAATGACGAGAAGTCGTCTTTGAATATCGCCTTGGAACGCGAGAAGGATTTTTCGCCGGGCCGGCTTTTCCTTTTTCTTAGGCCTGCTAGCGCCCGATCCGTCGAGGCATGATGCCCGCCGATTGGACCCGCCAGGCAAAAACCTTTCATCTAAACATGCAAAAGCGATGCGCAGGCATCGCGAACGGTCCTGAGCATCGTCTCTGCTTGCAATAGCAGCGCTGTGCTAACAGCGGCCGCCTGAAATAAGCGTAAGTGTCAGTCTAGTGGATCAAACCGAAGAACGATTGAGAACAACCCTTCTTCGCAATGGCCTTACCGGACCTTGAGATTTTCCGCCGATTCCTTGCCGCGGTTTGCGACAACTTCGTATTCGATCTGCTGTCCCTCATTGAGGGTGCTCAGACCAGCGCGCTCAACCGCCGAGATATGCACGAACACATCCTTGCCGCCCGCTTGCGGCTGGATGAACCCGTAGCCCTTCGTCGGGTTGAACCACTTCACAGTACCGGTAGCCATTAACGTCGTCTCCAATCGAGTCAGCGGTCAGTCGACCGCGGATACCATTATTACCGATTTTTTGCTTATTCCCAAGGGGTTTTGAAAGGTATGCGGCGCAAATGCCGCGGCTCGCTGCATGTGCGGCGCACCGGAAGCTGCAAATTTGGCGGACGCTGCGCGTGCCAAAGCGGGCTTATTCTCGCTTGGCGACCTTGCTCGAAACAGTCTCCATCACTTTGAAATATAGATGGATTTCGTGTCAAGACCGACAATCGGCGGCGCGGTTCCGGGCAGACGATTCAAGATCGAGGCAAAGGCGGCGGATGCCTTTTCCGCGCCCTTGATGATGCCAAAAGAATTTTAGTCCAGCTCGAATGCCTGGCTGTAATCGAGCTTCAGTTCCGGGTCCTGCTCGGATTTCCGCATCAGGCAGTTGCCGACGGCGAGGAATTCAATCTCATTGCCCATGAAGCAGCGGAAGGCGTCCTCGGGTGCGCAGACGATGGGCTCGCCGCGCACGTTGAAGCTGGTGTTCACCAGCACCGGGCAGCCGGTCTTGGCCTTGAAACGGCTTATCAGCTTGTGAAACAGTGGGTTCGTCTCTTCATGCACCGTCTGGATCTGTGCCGAATAATCGACATGCGTCACCGCCGGAATATCCGAGCGCGCAACATTCAGCTTGTCGATCCTGAACAGCGCCTGTTCCGCACCCGTCATCGCGCGCCGGCGTTCGGGGCGGACATGACCAGCAGCATGTAGGGCGAATCCGAATCGATCTCGAACCAGTCGGCGACGTCCTCTCTCGCGCAGCACCGCCGGCGCGAAGGCCGAAAGCTTTCACGATATTTGACGCGCAGGTTGAGGGTCTTCTGCATTTGCGGCGAGCGTGGGGTCTCCGAGCACCGAGCAGGCCCGAGCGCGCGCGGGCCGAACTCCATTCGCCCCTGCATCCAGCGACCGCTTCGCCGGCGGCGAAGCGAGGGAGGCGACGGCCTCGGATCATCTCGTCTTCCGAAACCGTCTTGAGCGTGCGCCGGCATTGCGCAGCCGCGTCTCGATTTCGTTCTGCGAATACGGGGCCAAGATAGCTGCCGCTCATCGCATCATGCACGTCGTCGGCGTTGCGCTCCTTGCCGAGAAACAGATGCATGCGGTGAGCGCCGCCCCGGCCGCGCCGCCGGCGTCGCCCGAGGCCGGCTGAATCCAGATGTTACGGAACGCTCCATCGCGAAGGATCTTGCCGTTGGCGACGCAGTTCAAGCAGCGACGCCGCCGGCCAGGCACAGATTGCTCTGGCCGGTTTCCTTCGCCGTCGCGCGCGGGCGAGGTGCGGCAGCATGATCCTCGGTCACGGCCTGGACGCTGATGCGGCGATAAACCATGTGGAACGGCGTCAGCATGTCGCTTCGGGTCCGTGGCTGGCCGAACAGTTTGGCGAACCGCTCGTTGGTCATCGTCAGGCCGGTGCAATAGTCGAAATAGTTTTGGTCGAGGCGGAAGCTTCCGTCGGCCTTCAGGTCGATCAGGTGATCGAGGATGGTCTGCGCGTGGTGTATTTCGGCTCGCCATAGGGGGCGAGGCCCATCACCTTGTACTCGCCGGAATTGACCTTGAAGCCGGTGTAATAGGTGAAGGCCGAATACAGCAGCCCGAGCGAATGCGGGAAATGGCATCCGGCGCTTGATGTCGAGATGGCGGCCGTGGCCGATCGCGGTCGATGTCGTACACCACTCGCCGACGCCGTCCATCGTCAGCACCGCGGCATCCTCTGGAACGGCGGTGAGGCGAAGAACGCGCTCGCGGCGTGACTACATGATGCTCGGCGAACAGCAGGCGGTTCTGCCAGCCGAAGTCGGGCGCGAGCGCTTGCAACTTTCGGCGCAGCAGGTCCTTCTGGAACATGCGAATCCACACCGGGATCGCCGTGGTGCGAACGAGCGGAAGCCGCGCGGCGCGAACGCGACATAGGGGTTTCCAAGAGCCGCTCGAATTTCAGGAACGGCTTTTCGTAGAACACCACATGGTCGATCGCGAGCGCCGCGCCGGCTTCGGCGAGGCACGGGCGATGGCGTTTTCGATAGCTCGCGTCGTGCTTGATGCGCGTGAAGCGTTCTCCTGCGCGGCCGCGACGAGGTCAACCACAAGCAGGGGCGGCCGCGAGCTGCGATAGAACGCGGACAGTCCGAGAATGCGCATCGATCAGAACAGCGTGTAGATGAAGGGCGCGACGGCCGAGCCTTGCGTCAGCACGATCAGTCCGCCGAACAACAGCAGCACCAGAATGATCGGCGCCAGCCAGTATTTTTTCCGGGTGCGCATGAAGTCGAAAATTTCGGCCAGAAACGCCATCGCGGTGTCCTGTGGTTAAAACTGCTTTTTCATCTGTGCCGGATCGTCCGGTGCCTCGCGCACGATCCAGTAGCCGTCGAGGCCGGCCGCCGCTTCAGAGAGAAGGTCTTTCTTGCGTGCGCGCATGATGAGTGCGACCGGCGTGACCGCAAGAAAGAACACCGCCCCCATCACCAGCGGGCTGACGATCTTGTGCAAAAGCCGCCCGAACGCCATCCAGACCGTGTTGAGCGGCGGCGCGAGAACGTTCGGCAGCACCAGCGCCAGCGCCAGGAAGCCGGCGGCGATCGCGAGCGCCCACCAGCGCGGTGTGTCCAAGCGTAGCAGCGGGAACAGGCCGATCAAGAACACGGCGGCGAACACCAACCCGAAACCCGGTTGGAGCCTTGCGGCTTCTCGCCGTCCGGATCTCAGGGATTCAGTGCTGTCGCCATGGTGTTCCGGCCAGTCGCGGGACCGCCCGTCTGCCGCATTTGGCGATGCTCCGCGCAATCGAGGCGGGGCTATCGGGCCGGCTGTGGCCAAAGTTCCCGAGCGCGTTCTCAGAATGGCGTTGGCGGCCACCGCATGGCCGTAAGCGTTCCAGTGATTGTCGATCGCCGCCGAAACGTCGGTCGTTCGCCGCGAAATCGGCCCGAACGCGCAGTTTCGAGATCGACGGTCTTTCATGCCGCGCGGCCGCCTCTTTGAGGATGTGGCTGCGCATCCGCCCGAAATAGCTGTTGCCGGCGGCTTCCGTCGTCGGGCCTTCGTAGATCTGCGGCCGCATCGCATCGACCGCGATCACGATGTCTTCCGGTTTGACGCAGAGAGAGCCTGCGAGCTGATCGAGGAACCAGCGGATCACCTTTTCGCCCTCGGCCACGCGCTCGGGGGCGGCGTCGGCGGCGGTGTTGCCGACATACGGGCTCGCGGTCGAGGCTCGCGCCTTCGCCGGGCTGAGGATTTCAATCAGTCCGCCCGTCGCCGACAGGTTTCGGAACAGATACAGCGCCAGCGCGCTGCGCCGGGCGATCCGCTCGGCGAGGCCGGGCGGGGGCAGCGGCGTCAGTTCGAAGCGGAAGGAGCCGTCGGCCTGCGGGTGCAGATGGAAAATGCCGTTGCGCTTGCGGTGGGCATACACGCTCTCGTCGAAATCGTTGCCGACCACCGTGAACACTAGCCGCTGCGGACGGTAGGTCTCGCAGGCGTGCCGCGCATAGGCGACGTATTGGCTCAGCGGCGAGCCGGACTGCGCGAAGGCGTAAGCACGGCCGCGCGGTCCCAATGCCTGCTGAAGCTTGCCGGTCACGGTGTCCGCGAACGGCACCGCCAGCGCCTCGATGTAGCTGTCGCCGATCACCGCGACGAGCGGCGTATCGGCTTTGGCGTCGTAGTCGGAGGAGGCGACGAAGCCTTGCGCATTGGTGCGGCCGTGCGTCACGATCGCGAAATTCCAGCCGATCGACCAGGTGAAGGGCGTGTTGGCGGCATAACGCTGGATCGGATTGTCGGCGGTCGGCGGCTGCACGTCCGGCGCGGTCGCGACGGGCATGAGCCGCAGCCCGATCTCCAGCGCGCCGAGCACGAACGCCGTGCCGAGCAGGAAAGCGGCGGCATTGCCGAGCAGTGTTTTCAGAAACGGTTTCATCCGGCCGTTCGTCGTCCTGTTGATGCGTGCCGCGCGTATTGCATTGCGCATTGACCTGCACGCAGGGAACTCAATAGCCTGATCCGTGGCGCGCGGTCGAGCCGCCGGCGAACAGGGGAACCAGGCTGATGGCCAGATTCAAGATCGTGACGCCGAAGGGCGCGACGGCCGGCAAATACGACCTGGAAAACGAGGCGCTTGCGGCGATCGACGCCGCGATCGTCGAGGCGCCGGCCGACGAAGCGGGGTTCATCGCCGCGGCGAAGAATGCCGATGCCATCTACGCAAAGGGCATCCGCATCACCAAATCGATCATCGACGCGCTGGATAGCTGCAAGGTCATTTCGCTCCCCAGCGTCGGCGTCGATACGGTCGACGTGAAGGCCGCGAGCGCGCGCGGTATTCCGGTGACGAACGTGCCGGACACGTTTATCGAGGAGGTGGCGGACCACGCGATGGCGCTGCTGCTGGCCGGCTTCCGCCGCGTCATCGAGCAGGACAAAATGGTGCGGGAAGGGCGCTGGAGCGAGGCGGCCGGCGCTGTTGAAAATTCCGCGGCTGGCCGGGCAGACGCTCGGCTTCATCTCGTTCGGTCGTGTGGCGCGCGCGGTGGCGAAGCGGGCCGCGCCGTTCGGCCTGCGGATGATGGCCTATGATCCGTTCATCGAGGAAATGCTGATCTCAGATCACGGCGTTCTGCCGGCGACGCTGTCGGAAGTGCTGTCGCAATCGGATTTCGTCTCGATGCACGCGCCGGCGCGGCCCGAATGCAACCACATGCTGCGCGAGGCGCATTTCAGGCAGATGAAGCCGACCGCGTTGTTCATCAACACCGGACGGGGCCCGACCGTGGACGAAGAAGCGCTCATCAGGGCGTTGCAGGAGAAATGGATCGCCGCTGCCGCGCTCGACGTTCTGGAGCAGGAGCCGCCCTCGCACAACAATCCGCTGCTGCGCATGGAGAATGTGACGCTTTCGCCGCACAACGCGTCCGCGTCCGCGCGCTTCGACGAAGCCCGCAAGCGCCGCGTCGGCAACGAGCTGTCGCTGGTGCTCGGCGGCTATTGGCCGATGAGCTGCGTCAATCCGTCCGTCCTGCAAAGCACCGAGTTGAAGCGTTGGCAGCCGATCGGCATGGGCCGCGGCCCGAACAGTTGAGCGGTGGCGAAAAGGGCAGGATCTCACGCGGCGGAATCCGCAAGCGTCAGCGCGTTTCCGAACGCCGCCCCTTCGGCCGTGTTGTCGAAGATGCACCATGTCGACGCATTCCGCCGGCAGCTTTCGTCAAGCTTTTTCTGCAGCGTGGCAAGCGCTGCGGCATCGTAGTCGGAACAATAAATCCGCGGCGAACCGTGCCAGCGAAAATAGGCCAGACCGGCCCAGCCGCCTGGTTCGCTCGCTCCGGCAACCGGTGCCGGATCGGCCGCAACACGCGCTATGCCGAGATCGGCGAACCAACCTGTCACGCCGGACGTGAACCAACTCCGATGCCGTGGCTCCAGGGCTGTGGGGGTATCGAGACGCGCGCGCAAGTCCCGGAAGAATCGATCGGCCACCTGTTTGTCGAAACTGAAGCTGGGCGGTAACTGTACGAGCAGGACGCCAAGCTTGTCGCCGAGCCCCGTCACCTCCGCCACGAAGCGGTCGAGCATCCCTTCGCAATCCGTGAGCCGGGCCTCATGCGTGATGGCTTTCGGCATTTTTACCGAGAAACTGAACCCGGCCGGCGTCGACCGTGCCCAGCGCTCGTAGGTCTTGCGCTGGTGCGGCCGGTAGAACATCTGGCAGGCGGCAGCGGCACAACTGATCTCGGCGGCGTTGAGCCGCCGCGCGTAACGCTCCAGATGACTGCCACCCTGCGGCATTCGGCGTAGCGCGACGGCACGGTCCATGTCGGCGGTGCCAACGCGCAAAAGCAATTCAGGCATGAGATGATTTGGGATCGTCGAAGCCTGTTTCGAGTTGACGTTAACTTCGCAACGCTACTCCACGTCCGCCATTTTGTTCTGAACAGCAAAATGGCGCGCCCAAGGGGAATCGAACCCCCTGTTTTCGCCGTGAAAGGGCGACGTCCTAGACCGCTAGACGATGGGCGCGTGCTTGATCGCAAGGATCGTCCGGCGAAAAGCCGAACGGGTCCGGAGCAAATGGCGCGAGGCCAGTTTGCCGCGACGCGGTCACCTATAGAGTCGTTTGCCGGGACCGGCAAGCAGCTCCCTCTCGGAACAAAATTTCCGGAAAATTGCATCGCTGGCCGCAGGCGCTCACCAATGGCCGGTATTGGGCATCGAAACCCACGGTTCCTGCGGGGCAAGCGCGTTTCCCTTCTGCAACAATTCGATCGAATGGTTGTCGGGCGAGCGCACGAATGCCATCTGGCCATCGCGGGGCGGGCGGTTGATGGCGATCCTCTTTGCCTGGAGTTTCGCGCAGGTGGCGTAGATGTCGTCGACCCCATAGGCGAGGTGGCCGAAACATGCGCCTCGCCGTAGTCCTCCTCGTCGTAATTGTAGGTCAGTTCCGCACCAGCGGCTGACCGCGTCCTTCGACTGCGCCAGCACGCCTTCGTCGTCCGGCGCACAGAGGAACACCAATGTGAAGCGGCTCTTCTCATTGTCGACGTGGCGGACTTCCTTCAACCCGAGTGCATCGCAATAAAACTTCAGCGCGACATCGAGATTGCGAACCCTTAGCATCGTGTGAAGATATCGCATGTGGCACTCCTGGAATGATCGAACGGTCAGCGTAGCATCATGATAGCAAAAGATCTTCATAGCGGAGTCGAGCAGCTTGGCGAGATGATTGCGGCTGCGCGCAAAATCGTTCCCTTCACCGGGGCGGGCATCTCGACCGAATGCGGGATTCCCGACTTTCGTTCCCCCGGAGGAATCTGGACCAAGAGCCGGCCGATTCCTTACGACGAATTCGTCGCGAGTCAGGAGGCGCGCAACGAATCCTGGAAGCGCCGCTTCGCGATGGAGGCGACCTTCGCTCCGGCAAAGCCCGGACGTGGCCACCGCGCCATCGCCTCGCTCTATCGTGCCGGAAAAGTGCCGGGCGTGATTACGCAGAACATCGACAATCTGCATCAGAATTCGGGCATCGCGCCAGACGACGTTATCGAACTGCACGGAAACACGCGCTATGCGCGCTGCATCGGCTGCGGCCAGCGCTACGAGATTGAATGGGTGCGAGAGAAGTTCGACGCCTCAGGCGGCATAGCCCCGTCCTGCACGGCCTGCGACGATCCGATCAAAACCGCAACGATCTCGTTCGGCGAGGCGATGCCGGAAATCCCAATGCAGCGTTCCACCGAACTTGCACAGGATTGTGATCTGATGATCGCGATCGGCTCATCGCTGGTCGTCTGGCCCGCAGCGGGATTTCCGATGCTGGCGAAACGGTCGGGCGCAAAGCTTGTGATCGTCAACAATCAGCCGACCGATCAGGACGATATGGCCGATCTGGTTCTGCGTTTCGACATCGGCGAAACGCTCGGTCCTTTCGTCGGCAACTGATTCGGGCGCGCGCAAGGCTGTTTATAGGTCAAAACAACCCGGTTTTTTGGCTTTGCGACTTGCGCGGGAATGTTATCGTCCGCATTGAGATTCGCCGTTTCAATCGCGTTGTCCGCGAGCGGACTTGGTTCGTAAGCGGGACTTGGTTCGCGATCGAACAGGCGAGGTGATCTGCCGAGGGCGAGCAGGTTACGGGTTTTGAGGTGTGGGGTCATGGGGTCGGACGGATTCGAGTCGAAGCGGCTCGGCGGAATACCGCAAGAGTTGTCCGGTACTCGCGGAACGCGGGCGATGGATCGGCACGGATCGATCGACACGCTTGCGGATGTCGCCGACGTCACCGCCGCCAACCTCATCGAGATCAGCGGCGTCATCAAATGGTTCGATGCCTCGAAGGGCTACGGATTCATCGTGCCCGACAATGGCGCGCCCGACGTGCTGCTGCATGTCACCATCCTGCGTCGCGACGGCTATCAGACCGCCTATGAAGGCGCGCGGCTGGTGTGCGAGGTTCTGCAACGGCCGAAAGGCTATCAGGCGTTCCGCGTCGTCTCGATGGATGATCGACGGCGATCCATCCGGCGCAGATGCTGCCGCCGCGCACTCATGTCAGCGTCGCGCCGACCAGCGGGCTGGAGCGGGCGCAGGTGAAGTGGTTCAACCGGCTGCGGGGATCTGGCTTCTCACACGCGGCGAGGGCACGCCGGACATCTTCGTGCATATGGAGACGCTCCGCCGCTACGGCATGGCCGAACTGCGGCCGGGACAATTCGTGCTGGTGCGCTACGGGCCCGGCTCGAAGGGATTGATGGCCGCGGAGATCCAACCGGAATCCGGCGCGCCCGGCCTGTCGTCGCACTGAGGGCACGCCGCCCGCCCGCGTTCACGTCCCTCCCGCATTCACGCCACTGTGCGCAGGGTCTGAGTTGACCTCGCCCTGTCTGCCATGCTTGGGCAGATGCGCCAGTTTCGGCTTGTCCATTTGGGAAGCATCGATGTCGATCGTCCGGTCTTTCGGTTGGATGTGTGCGATCCGCGCTCTGGCCCTCGCGCTTCTCGTTCTTCCGCTCGCCGCGCAGGCGCGCGCCGCCGAGACCGAAATGCTGGAGATCGTCTCGAAATCCGGCGTCCATGTGTTCGCGGTGGAAGTCATGCGGACTGCGGAGGAGCGTTCCAAGGGCTTGATGTTCCGGCGCGAGCTGCCGGATGGCCGCGGCATGCTGTTCGATTTCTCGCCCGAGCAGAACGTGTCGATGTGGATGAAGAACACTTTTCTGTCGCTCGACATGATCTTCATCCGCGCCGACGGGCGTATCCTGCGGATCGCGGAACACACGACGCCGCAATCGGAGGCGATCATTCCGGCCGGCGGGCCGGTGCGGGGTGTGCTCGAAGTCATCGCCGGAACCGCGAAGAAGCTCGGCATTGCCCCCGGCGATCGGGTGGCGCATCCGCTGTTCGAGCGGCGGTAGTTTCAGCTCCGCCGATCTGGCTTGCTTGTGCTTGCGGGGTTTTGGTGCGGCGTGTATTCACGCACGTACAACGGGGTGTAGCGCAGTCCGGTAGCGCATCTGCTTTGGGAGCAGAGGGTCGCAGGTTCGAATCCTGCCGCCCCGACCAGCCAAGCTGCTGATTTGACTAGATAAATCCTTCGCGATTCTGACGCTGGATCTGGCCTTTGCGCTGGCGGCGGCTGCGCCGCGACGGCCTGTGCGCGCCGATTTGCCTCAGCGCCGCGCGGTGACGCTGAGGCAATCTCGCAGCGGCCATGGAGGACGGCCGGTGGTCCTTTGTAGCGGTATTTCTGCTCAGTTCCAACCCCTCAAGACTGCGCTGTTTTGGGACAGAAGGGCGTGCCGGCGTTAGGACATCGAACGCTGACCGAACGAAACGGGCCCGAATCGGGATAGCGCGCGGCGGGATGACTGAGCGCTAATAACGGGTTAACCGAGGCCGCGGTGTGCTCATGCGGTTCGGACGGATGAGCCATTCTGGAGCAGCGGCCGCTACGATTTAAGACTCCGAACGGGTGCGGAACGAAGCCGACCCGAATCGTGACGCCGCGATTTGCCGAAAACGAAAGCTAAAGAGAGGTAAATGGCTGAGCCGATCTGCGCGCCGATCCATGCGGTGGCGAACGTCGTATGTCTCTCTATTCCAGCATGATCTTTTCCGACTCGAAGGGCCGCGAAGCGCAAACCGGCTTCCAGCCTCGATCAAGTCGGCCGCAAGCTTTTCGCCGATGACGCTCTATCCGCCGAGGCGCTGCGACACGCTCCTTGCGGCGGCGAGAACCTGCCGTCCGAGTGCCGGAAATTTTTCCATTGGCAGTCGCGACGCCGGACAGGAAATCGACATCGATGCGATCGGGCGGCCTTCCTCGTTGAAGATCGGCGCTGCGACTGCATTGACATGAAGATCGAGTTCGCCTGCGTTGGTCGCGTATCCGAGTTTTCGGATCAGCGACAAATCCCTGCGCAGGGCTTCGGGGTCGGTCTTCGATTTTTCCGTCCAGGCCGTAAGCTTGCCGTTCAGATAGTCCTCCTGCTCGCGCGCCGGCAGATGCGCGAGATAAGCCTTGCCGTTCGCGGTGATGTGCAACGGCGAGCGTGAGCCGAGGTCGCGCACCGTGCGCAGAGCGAGAGGCGAATCCACCCGCTCGATCAGCACCAGATAGCGCTCCTCGCGGACCATCAGATGCGTCGTCTCCTGCGTCTCGTCGCGCAGCGATTGCATGACCGGCACGGCCGCACGGCGAAGCCGTGCTTCGGTCTCCGCCGAGCGGCTCAGCATGAACAGCTTGGACGTCACCTTCCAGCGCCGGCGAGGTTCGTTGGTCGGCTTGATCCAGCCGGCCTCGTGCAGCGTGACGAGGCCGCGCTGGACGCTGGTCTTCGGCTGGTTGAGCTGCCGCGAAAGATCGGAGACGCCGATTTCCGGCGAGGCGGCGATGGCTTCGATGATGCGCAGAACAGATTTGACGCTATCCATGACAGTGGCTTCTCGAAAAATTGGTTTCGCGAACGAGGTGTCTCGAACGTTGGTGTTTCGAAGGCTTTGGCGGCCGGCGCGCGCGAAGGGCGGCGGAACGTCACTTTACAGCCTCGATGGCCCGTGGTTTAGCCTGTACCGCTGAATAGAACAAGTTGTTCCATTTTTGAGGAACGAAAGAATGACAGATTCCGCCCGGAGCAATCCCCGCGACATGAGACAGATGGACGATCCGGCGGAGGCGACGACGCCGCGCTTTTCGGTCGAGAACGGTGTCGCGACCATCCGCTTGAACCGGCCTGCGGTGGCGAACCGGATCGAGCCGGCCGACATCGCGGCCTTGCTGGATATTTTCCGGCGTATCGATGCGGACAAGCAGGTCAGGGCGGTCGTGCTGACCGGCACGGGGCGGATTTTTTCCTCCGGCTATCATCTGGGCGACCTTCAGGGGCGTGCATCTGGGCAGAGGGGAAGAAACCTCGTCCTCGTCAGGCAGCAGCGCCTTCGAGCAGATGGTGAACGTGCTCGACAATCTTCGCGTGCCGACGATTTGCAAGCTCAATGGCGGCGTCTCATGGCGGCGCCACCGATCTGGCGCTGTGCTGCGATTTCCGGATCGGCGATACGACCGCGCAGATGTTCATGCCGGCCGCGCGCCTCGGCCTGCATTATTACGAGAGCGGGATGGTGCGCTATGTCAGCCGGCTCGGCGTCAACGCGGCCAAGATGCTGTTTCTCACCGCGCGCCGGATTCAGGCGGAGGAGATGTTCCGCATCGGCTATCTGACGACGCTGTGTAGAGCGGGCGAACTCGACGCGGCCGTCGATGATCTCGTCAAGGATCTGTCGGCAATGGCGCCGCTGGCCGTTGCCGGGATGAAACGGGCGATCAACGAGATCGCGCGCGACGAGCTGGACAGCGCGGCCTTCGCCGAGCGCGCGCGGCAATGCTTTCAAAGCGAGGACATCAAGGAAGGTCTGCGCGCCTTCCATGAAAAGCGCGCACCGCGTTTCTCAGGACGATAGTTTCCCTGCGCACGTCAGGATGCTCGGGCCGACATTTTGCAACGGCGTCGCGCTTGCTTCGGCAGGGTGCGACGGCTTCTTGTCGAGCTCGGCCGACCAGTTCTTGATGTAGGCGATGGCACACAACAAACCGATGCCGCCGAAGCTGACCAGGAACTGCATATAGAGGCTGCCGTTCATCAACAGCATGAAGTGCGCGACGAAAGCCAGGAAGACGCCCGAGCAGAACACTTCCAGCGAGTGCTGCCCGCACAGGATGGCCGGGCGGAAGCCCGCCCATTCCAGCCCCTTCCAGTGTCGCGGCACGAAGCGCGTCACCAGGAAGGCGATGATGACGAAGTGGATCACGCGATAGGGCGCGAGGTTGGTTTTGTCGTTCGGGTTGAACGCAGTGAAGATGTTTTCCGGAATGATTGCGGCCAGTTGCGGGAACGAGCCGGCAAGCGTCAACACCATTGCGAACAGCAGATAGGCCATGCCGCCCCAGAGCAGCCATGGCGAGCGGATCACTTTTATCGAATCCATTGCGCCGCCGAGCGCGAACCACGCGCCGAACACGAACAGCAACTGCCAGGTGAACGGGTTGAAATACCAATAGCCGCTGGGGAAGGCCGGCAGGTTCCAGCCGAACATGCGCGCGACAAAGTAAAGCACGATGGAGGCGACCAGCGTCGCGTCCGGCCGCCGGAGCATGCACCACAGCACCGGCGGGAAGACGGCCATCAGCACGATGTAGAGCGGCAGGACGTCGAGATTGACCGGCTTGAATTTGAGGATCAGGCCCTCGAAGATGGTCTGGATCGGATTGTCGATCAGGCCCGCGACATTGAATTCGTGAATGATCTCCGGCTGGTTGTAGCGCTGCGCCACATAGCCGATCGCGGCGATATAGACGATGAACAGCAGGATGTGGGCGACATAGAGCTGCCAGACCCGCTTGATGAGCTTGACCGAGCCGACCATGAATCCGCGGTTCAGCATGATCTTGGCGTAGACGAAGGAGGCCGTGTAGCCGGAGATGAACACGAACAGGTCGGCCGCGTCGCTGAAGCCGTAATTGCGCGTCGTCACCCAGGCGACGACGTTGTGCGGGATGTGGTCGAGGAAGATCGCCCAATTGGCGATGCCGCGAAACAGGTCGAGCCTCAGATCGCGCCCGCTCGGAGGAAGCACTGCGTTGATATTGCTCATAAATTCGGTTCTATCCACCAAGGGACGGGTATGAAAAGAAGATCGATTCGGGTTGACGAATGTTGTCAGACGGATGTGGGCGGACTATACCGATTCACGAACTGGAGACGATCCGACCAGCATCGCAGACAGGTCACATCATCTCAACTTTAATTCAGCCGCTTGCCGCGGTCTGACAGGGACGCCAGCGTTTTCCGCATGACGACTTCATCCGCAGTAGCCCGCATTTTCCGCCCCGCCAAGAATGCGATGCAGTCGGGGCAGGCCACCACCCGCGAATGGCGGCTGGACTATGAGCCGGAGCAGCCGCGCGTGATCGAGCCGCTGATGGGCTGGACCTCCTCGGGCGACATGAAGCAGCAACTGTCCTTGCGCTTCGACACCAAGGAGGAGGCGATCCTCTATTGCGAACGGCACGGCATCGCCTATCGGGTGCTGGAGCCGCAGGAGCCGGCGCGGCGGATCGCCGCCTATGCCGACAATTTCGCCTACACGCGCCGCGAACCCTGGACGCACTGACACTGACGGCCCCGAAGGCCCGACCGGTTCGGACGACGCACCACCGGCGCGGCATTGCCGCTGCCTTTCACGCATGACGGTTGCAGTCCCGGCAAATCCGGCTACCGTCAGCGCATGACCGTGCTCAGTTCAGAACTCGACCGTTCGTCCAAGGATTTTGCGCAGAACACCGAAGTCATGCAGCGGCTCGTTGCGGACCTTCGGCAAAAGCTCCGGACCGTCTCCGGCGGCGGCGGCGAAACCGCCCGCGCGCGGCATGTCGCCCGCGGCAAGATGCTGGCGCGGGACCGCGTCGATCTGCTGGTCGATCCGGGCACGGCGTTTCTGGAATTGTCGCCGCTGGCGGCGTTCGGCCTTTATGGCGGCGACGTGCATTCCGCCAGCATCGTCACCGGCATCGGCCGCGTGTCGGGCCGCGAATGCATGATCGTCGCCAATGACGCGACCATCAAGGGCGGCACCTACTATCCGCTCACGGTCAAGAAACATCTGCGCGCACAGGAGATCGCGCGCGAGAACCGGCTGCCATGCATCTACATGGTCGATTCCGGCGGCGCGTTCCTGCCGATGCAGGACGAGATCTTTCCGGACGAACGCCATTTCGGCCGCATCTTCTACAATCAGGCGACGATGTCGTCCGAAGGCATTCCGCAGATCGCGATCGTGATGGGGTCTTGCACGGCGGGCGGCGCGTATGTGCCGGCGATGTCGGACGAAAGCATCATCGTTCGCAATCAGGGCACGATCTTCCTCGGCGGTCCGCCGCTGGTGAAGGCCGCGACCGGCGAGGTCGTCAGCGCGGAGGAACTGGGCGGCGCGGATGTCCACAGCCGCCAGTCGGGCGTGACCGATCACCTCGCGCAGAACGATGCGCACGCCATCGGCATCGCGCGAAATATCGTCTCGCATCTCGCCGGGCCGGACAGCGCCGCGCGCGGCTGGCGGCCGCCGCGCGAGCCGCTGTTTCCGCCTGAGGACATTTATGGCGTGGTGCCGGCCGACACGCGAAAGCCTTACGACATCCGCGAGATCATCGCCCGCCTGGTGGACGGCTCGGAGTTCGACGAATTCAAGCAGCTATACGGGCAAACGCTGGTGTGCGGCTTCGCCCATATCTGGGGCTATCCGGTCGGCATCATCGCCAATAACGGCATCCTGTTCAGCGAAAGCTCGCTGAAGGGCGCGCATTTCATCGAGTTGTGCTGCCAGCGGCAAATTCCGCTGCTGTTTCTCCAAAACATCACCGGCTTCATGGTCGGCAAGAAATACGAGGCCGGCGGCATCGCCCGCGATGGTGCCAAACTCGTGACGGCGGTGGCGACGGCTGGCGTGCCGAAATTCACCGTCGTCGTCGGCGGCTCCTACGGCGCGGGCAACTACGGCATGTGCGGCCGTGCCTACAGTCCGCGTTTCCTTTGGATGTGGCCGAATGCGCGCATCTCGGTGATGGGCGGCGAGCAGGCGGCGATGGTGCTGAGCCAGGTGCGTCGGGACAATATCGAGGCAGGCGGGGGCACGTGGTCGGCCGCAGACGAGGAGACGTTCCGCGCGCCGATCCGCTCGCAATATGAGGAGCAGGGCCACCCTTATTACGCGACCGCGCGGCTGTGGGACGACGGCATCATCGATCCTGCCGACACGCGTCAGGTGCTCGCCCTGGCGCTGTCGGCCGCCGCGAACGTTCCGCCCAAGCCGACGCGCTTCGGCATCTTCAGGATGTGACGATGACAGCCCAGCCGCTCTATCGTCGCTTCCGCAACCTGCTGATCGCCAATCGCGGCGAGATCGCCTGCCGCATCATCCGCACGGCGCGGGCGATGGGCGTGCGCACGGTCGCCGTCTATTCGGATGCGGACGCCGACGCGCTGCATGTGCACCTCGCGGACGCAGCGATTCATCTCGGACCCGCGCGTGCGCGCGAAAGCTATCTGAGCATCGACAAGATCATCGATGCGGCGCGGCGCGGCGGCGCGGAGGCGATCCATCCGGGCTATGGCTTCCTGTCCGAGAGCGCCGAATTCGCTGAAGCCTGCGCCGAGGCGGGCCTCGTCTTCGTCGGCCCGACCGCAGCGATGATCCGGGCGATGGGATCGAAATCCGGCGCGAAAGCCTTGATGGAAAAGCCGGCGTGCCGCTGGTTCCGGCTATCACGGCGACGCGCAGGACGAGACGGTTCTCGCAAGCGAGGTTGAGCGCATCGGTTTTCCGGTTCTGCTCAAGGCGTCGGCCGGCGGCGGCGGTCGCGGCATGCGCATCGTCAATGCTTCGGCGGATTTCAGTGCGGCGTTGAGCAGCGCGCGGCGCGAGGCGAAGGCGGCGTTCGGCGACGACCGCATGCTGATCGAAAAATACATCGTCAATCCCCGGCATATCGAAGTGCAGGTCGTCGGCGATTCACATGGAAACCTCGTGTCGCTGTTCGAGCGCGAATGCACCTTGCAGCGCCGCCATCAGAAGGTGATCGAGGAAGCGCCGTCGCCGACGCTCGATGCAAATCAGCGCGAGGCGATCGGCGCCGCCGCTCGCAAGGCTGCCGGCGCGGTCGGCTATGTCGGCGCGGGCACGATCGAGTTCGTCTCGGACGGGCGCGATGTGTTCTTCATCGAGATGAACACGCGGCTTCAGGTCGAGCATCCCGTCACCGAGCTTGTTACCGGAGTCGATCTGGTGGCGTGGCAGTTGCGTGTCGCCTTCGGCGAAGCTCTGCCGCTGACGCAAGACCAGATCGCGCTCAAGGGACACGCGATCGAGGCGCGCGTCTATGCCGAGAACCCGGCGAAGAATTTCATGCCGTCGGTCGGGCGCATCAGCACCTGGCGGATGCCGCAGGAGAACGAGGGCCTGCGCATCGACGCCGGCTATCGCGCGGGCAGCGAGGTCTCGCCGTATTACGACGCGATGCTGGCCAAGGTGATCGCATTCGGCGAGAGCCGGCAGATCGCGCTCGATCGCATCGTTCATGCGCTGGATGATACCGACATTCGCGGCGTCGTCACCAACCTGCCGTTCCTGTCGGCGTTGCTGTCGCATGCGGCCGTGCGCGCCAACGCGATCGACACCGGGTTTATCGAACGCAATCTGGCCGAACTGACCGCGCGGCGGCAGGAGCCGACGGTCGCGGATATCGCGGTCGGGGTCGCCGCGGTTCTGGCGCGCGAGACGGCCGCGCAGGATTCCACGTCGCCATGGATGAAAGCCGGCTGGCTGCCCGGCGGCCTGCGTCGGCGCATGCTGACTTTCCGCGATTTGCAAGGGGGTGAGTGGAACACGACGGTCAGCTATGGCGATGGCCGCATGACGTTGAAGCTGGGCGAGGCGGAGCATGCCTTCGCTTTCGCGCGCGGTGACGTCCAAGCCGTCGATTGCATCGTCGATGGCGCGAGGAGCCGCGCGGTCGCGGTGTGGGAGGGGCGCAGCCTCTATCTGCGGACGGCCAATGGCCGCTTCGAATGGGCGTGGGTCGATCCGTTCGCGGTCGAGCAGTTCGACCATTCCGGCGAGGACAAGATCGTCGCGCCCTTGCCCGGAACCATCGTCGCGCTGCTTGCCGAGGAGGGGGCGGCGCTGGAGAAGGGTGCTCCGATCCTGATGATGGAAGTCATGAAGATGGAGCAGACCCTGCGCGCGCCGTTCGCCGGTACGCTGAAGCGGCTGAAGTGCAAGGTCGGCGACATCGTGCCGGAAGGCGCGGAACTGGCCGAGATCGAGGCCGCCGCCGGCTGACCGCGCGCGGCAGCGGCCGGGACCGGGACGAAAACACCTATGATTCCGGTGCTCCGGTCTGCTATTGCCTGCGGCACGGTCCCGTAGCTCAGTTGGATAGAGCAACAGCCTTCTAAGCTGTGGGTCGCAGGTTCGAATCCTGCCGGGATCGCCAGCGAAATGGCGCCGCCGTCTGAAACAAGCCGCGCCTGGAGACACCGGATGCTAGGAATTCCGCGGCGATATAGTCATTTCGTCTGTGGGGTGATTCAGTCCGGCCTCACGAGCTTTATCGCCTCCGCGATCGCAAGCGTTTCGTTGTGGGGAAGCGGGCGATTCCTGACCAACTGGCTGGAGTCCTGGATCGTATCCTGGGTCATCATGCTGCCGGCGGTCTTGTTCGCGGCGCCGGCTATTCAATTCATCGCCATTCGTCTTACGCGCGACGATCGCGCCGGCTGAAGCGCGAACGGATTATCGGGCGGCGCAATTTACGCGTTCCGGTTTCGGCATTCCCGGCCGGTTCAAACGGCCCCTCTAGCGAGTGTGATGCCCGTCACAGCGGCTTGTCCCCGCGTTCGGCACATTGGGGCCATCAACAACGGACCACGGTCCAACAAACAGACGGGGACTTCCAATGACCATCTCGACCACCTTCCGCAGCGCCAGCCTCGCCCTCGGTTTCGCCGTCGCTCTGCTCGCGGTTTCGAACTCCGCCTCGCACGCCTTCTCCTCCGAAGCGCGCCAGAAGTGCACCAGCGATGCGTTCCGCCTGTGCTCTTCCGAAATCCCGAACATTCCCGCCATCACCGCCTGCATGCGCAAGAACAAGTCGAATCTCAGCCCCGGCTGCCGCGCGGTGATGAACAAGGACGATGCGGAAGCGCGCAAGAGCAAGGTCGCCGCCCGCGCGGAATGATCCAAACGATTATCTTGGATTGCAAAGGAGCCCGGCCGACGCCGGGCTTTTTGTTTTGCCAGCGTGTTGCAAGCTTCTTTGATGGCTTCGGGTGCACGCAAGAACTGTGCCAGAATGTCGCAGTTGAGTGGCAAATTTCCGCGACTGGACTTGCTACGGATCGGCGATCTTCTGCCGAAGCCTCACCGCTGCGATCCTAAAACATCTTATAATATAAGGTCTTCTACTACTCTTTACGCGTAAAGCCTGTTGGTACGGTGGTTGCTAAAGCTGTCTCAAATCTTGGTGAGCAGCATGAACACAATCGATCCCACTCAGAACGCTCCGACCGTCCAGCCACAGCCCGTTCCGGCTTTGAACTTCGCCGATCTCGGGCCGGGCGATCCGTTTCCATGGCTGAAGCCGCGCACGACGTCGATGCCTTCCTTTGCGATCGACGCCGTCGGCGGGCGCTATCTCGTCTTCTGCTTCTACGGCTCGGCGGCGGTTCCGCCCGGCAAGGCGGCGATCGAGGCCGCGGTCAGGAACCGGGCGCTGTTCGACGACGACCGCATGATGTTTTTCGGCGTGAGCGTCGACCCCGAGGACGAGGCGAAGGCGCGCGTTCCGGTGAATCTGCCGGCCATGCGCTTCCTGTGGGATTTCGACCGCACGGTTTGCCGCGCCTGCGGCGCGATCCCGACCGACGTGCCACCCAATGGAGCGCCGGCGCCGTTTCGGCAATTCTGGCTGATCGTCGATCCGAGCCTGCATGTGCTGGCAAAATTTTCGTTCGAGGATGAGCCGGCCGATCATGCCGGCAGGTATTCGCGTTTCTGCGCGGATTGCCGCCGCCCGCGAATTTCGCCGGCTTCGAGATCCCGGCTCCGGTTCTCGTCCTGCCGAATGTTTTCGATCCCGATCTCTGCCGCCGGCTGATCGCGCTTTACGATGCCGACGGCGGCACCGAGAGCGGGGTGCATCGTAACGGGAAGGGCGTATACGATCATTCCTTCAAACGGCGTCGCGACTATTCGGTCGAAGACCCGATGCTGAAGACGGAAATCCAGCAGAAGATCGTCCGCCGGGTGGTCCCGGAAATCGCCAAGCTGTTCTTCATGAACATCACGCGGATGGAGCGGTATATCGTCGGCTGTTACGCGGCGGAGGATCATGCACATTTTCGCCCGCATCGCGACAACAGTCAGGGTCTCACCGAGCATCGCCGCTTCGCCGTCTCGATCAATCTGAACGCCGATTTCGAAGGCGGGGAAGTGAGCTTCCTGAATACAATCCACGCGGCATCAAGGCGCCGCCCGGCTGGGCCGTGGTTTTTCCGGCGGCAATCCTGCACATGGTCTCGATGGTGACGAAGGGACGTCGCTACGCCTTTCTACCGTTCGTCTATGACAATGCGGGGGCCGCGATCCGGCAGCGGAATCTTGCGGAGTACCACGCGAGCCAGAACAACGCAGAAACCTGAAGCTCCGCGACAATCCGGTGGCCGGGGTTTCGCCGCGCTTCTCCGGCAGACCGGGCCCGACGCCAGAGACCCCGGCGTCGGGCAGCCCTTCGTCCGATCACCTCCCGTCCTTTCGTGTGAGGTCCATCACATAATCGCGTTGCGCGCCGTTTTATTCATGAACCATCAGACAACCGAACAGACGGGGATGGTTATGCGCAAACTTCTTCTCATCGCGATCATCGCAGTTTCGGCTTCGACCGCAGCCCATGCGGAAGCGACCCGAGGTCTCACGCTGGCGTCCGCAACCCGCGTCGAAGCGCCGGCGGCTCAGCCGGCCGCGCAGCAGCAACTCAGCGTCGCGGACCAGCTCAAGGCGCTTGGCGAAAAGGTTCCGGACACGCAGGCGAGGGCCGATGCACAGACGGTCGCGCCGGCGCAGACGACGAACGCGGCTGCGGCAGACGTCACCCACGCGACGCCGGCCGCGAAAACCGCCGCTTCCGAAAAGACCAAAAGGGCCAAGGCTCCGCGCCGGCACAAGCAGACCACCGAAGCCCGCATCCGCCGCGAACTCGGCCGTTACGGCATCGCCTGGTAATTCTTCTCCCGCTTCATCTCGAAACGCCGTGCGGATGCCCCCGCGCGGCGTTTTCATGAAACTTGTCCGGACCGGACGTTGGGTGACGCACGTCACGGTCAGGGCCGGCAGCGTCGGGCAGAGTGCATGTCATCAACAACGGCCGATCGGTTGGCCAAACCTCGAAGGTGATGCGATGACTTTGACTCGGACCATTCGCCAGATCGGCTTGATGCTGGCTTTCACCGTTTCCGTCTCGGTTGTTTCCTCCTCGGCCGGACATGCTTTCTCCTCCGAAGCGCAGCAGATGTGCACCGGCGATGCGTTCCGCCTCTGCTCCTCGGAGATTCCGAACATTCCGAAGATCACGGCCTGCATGATCAAGAACAAGTCGAATCTCAGCCCCGGCTGCCGCGCGGTGATGGACAAGGATCAGTCGGCGTCGCGCAAGGCGAGCAAGGTCGCCGTCAAGTCGGACGCGCAGAGTTCGGAATTCGAATAAGGATCGGACGGGGTTCAGATCGGCGAAAGGGCTCGCGCAGGCGAGCCTTTTTCGTTTGTCGGTCGTACGGCCAAGGCCAATGGACAAGGATCTTTCACGAATTGGCCGCGTTTACCGGATCGTGATGGCCGGCATATCTGCCCGCCGTCGCCGGGATTGGCTTTTGCAGAAAGAATTCGGCATACAGGCCGCCGGTGACGCCTGAGGGCGGCCACGCCCAATGACTGGAGTTTCCCATGCGCCTGTTCGCCCGCGATCGGATTCTGGCCACCGCCGCAATCGCGGTCGCCGCGTCGCTTTCGGCAAGTCTGCCCGCTGCGTCGGCCGGGATCGAATATCCCTATTGCATGATGCCGGGCCGGTTCATATCGCAAAGCTGCACCTTCACGACGCTGGCCCAATGTCAGGCGTCGCTGGTGCCGGGTTCCGGCTCCTGTGAGAGGAATCCGCGCTATGTGGACAGGCCGCAACCGCAGCGGCACCCGCGGCACCGCCGCTAATTCCAGGTCACGATCATGAAACGATCTGTTTTGACGGGCCTCGGGCTTGCCGCTGTCATTCTCGCGAGCCCGGCCGAGGCGCAGGAATATCCCTATTGCTTGGAGCCGAGCGCATTTACGGTCGGCACTTGCAGCTTCGAAACCCTGGCTCAATGTCAGGCGGCGGCATCCGGCAATATCGGCACCTGCGTCGCCAATCCGCGCTATGTCGCGCCGCCCCCGCAGCCGGTCGCGCCGATGCCCGCGCCGCAGCCGCCCGCCAAGCGGGCCAAGGCCAAGAAGCAGCCTTGAGTCCCGGCTCGCGCGGCGAGCCGTGGATTGTCAAAATCAGACGGCAGCGCGCGTCGTGCGGCGGCTTGCCGGTTCAAGGATATTTGAACCGTGGCGCTTGCGCGCGCGACCAAAAGCACAGCCAAATGCGGCGACGAGCGCGGCCAAGAAACACGTCAAGAATCACATCGAGAATCAAACCGAGAATCTGATTGAGAAGTCCGGCCGGCGTCCGGCCATCAGTCCGTCATCTTCGCTGGTTCATCTGACGCGCAGGCGAAAAATATCGTCGACGAGGGAGTCCCATATGACCGGTTTGTTTCGCGCCCTGACGCTGGCCGCAACGCTGATGCTCGGGCTCACGGGCGCCTTCGCGGCCGACAAAACGTTCCGGCGCGATGATCTCGGCGACGCGGCGATCCGTCTTGAAGCCCAGATCAAGACCGAGGCGGGGGCCGTCAACAAAACCGCGCAGCAGCTCAAGAATGACGCGGAAACCGCCTTTCGCCGCAACGATTTACGGTCCGGTTTGCAGCTTTTAGGTCAGGTCGCGGCCGTCGCGCCCGAGGATAGCGGCAACTGGCTGCGGATCGCGCGGACGATTTTCCAGGTGCGGCCTAGCGATAATCGCGAGGCGACGGTGCTTTTGGAGCGCGCCTCGACCGCCGCCTATATTGCCTATCAGCGCGCGGGCAATGGCGGCGAGGAGGCGGACGCGCTGGCGGTGCTGGGCCGCGCGCTCGCCGACCGCAAGCTGTGGCGTCCGGCGCTGGACGCGCTGCGCCTGTCGCTGGACCTGCGTGAGGTGGCCGACATCCGTGGCCGTTATGAGCAGCTGCGCGACGAGCGCGGCTTCCGCCTGCTGGACTATTCGGTCGATTCGGATTCGGCGACGCCGCGGGTCTGCTTCCAGTTCTCCGAGGAGCTGGCGAAGCGGACGGATTTCTCGCCCTTTATCGCTCTTGGCGGCGCCGATCAGCCGGCGATCTCCGCCGAGGACAAGCAGCTTTGCGTCGAGGGGCTGAAGCACGGCGACCGCTACACCATCAACCTGCGCGCCGGCCTGCCGTCGACGGTGAAGGAGACGCTGCCGAAATCGGCGGAGTTCAACGTCTATGTGCGCGACCGCAAGCCGTTCGTGCGCTTCACCAGCCGCGCCTATGTGCTGCCGCGCACCGGCCAGCGCGGCATTCCGGTGGTCAGCGTCAACACGCCGGCGGTGACGGTGAAAGTGTTTCGCATCGGCGACCGCAACCTCATCAACACCGTGATCGGCGGCGATTTCCAGGGCTCGCTCGCACCCTATGAGCTGTCCGGCCTGCGCAACGAGAAGGGCGTGCAGGTCTGGTCCGGCGAACTCGCCACCGGCAACGAGTTGAACGCCGACGTCACCACGGCTTTTCCGGTGGATCAGGCGATCGGCGAGATGCAGCCGGGCGTCTATGTGATGACCGCCGCCCCGAAAGGGCCGGCGACCGATGATGAGAGCTACGCGCAGCTCGCGACTCAATGGTTCATCGTCTCCGATCTTGGGCTGACGGCCTTTTCCGGCAATGACGGCATCCATGTTTCGTTAATTCGCTGACCTCGACCGAAGCGGTCGCCAAGGCCGAGGTGCGGCTGATCGCGCAACAACGAGATCCTCGCCACCAGGCAGACCGACGCCGCCGGGCACGTCCTGTTCGAGGCGGGGCTCGCGCGCGGCAGGCGGCCTGTCGCCGGCGCTGCTCTCGGTCTCGGGTGCAGCCAACGACTATCGCCTCTTCAGCCTGAAAAGCACGGCGTTCGATCTGACCGATCGCGGCGTCGCCAGGCGGCGCACGTCTCAGTCGGGGCCGATGCGTTCGTCTATGCCGAGCGCGGCGTCTATCGCTCCAACGAGACGGTGTTTCTGACCGCGCTGTTGCGTGACGGGCAGGGCAACGCGATTTCCGGCACGCCGATGACACTGGTGGTCGAGCGCCCCGACGGGGTCGAGTTCCGCCGCGCGCTCGTCGCCGATCGAGGCGCGGCGGGCGAACCCTGGCGCTGCCGCTGAATTCGGCGGTGCCGACCGGCACGTGGCGCGTGCGCGCCTTCCTCGATCCGAAAGCGCCCTCGATCGGCGAAACCACCTTCATGGTCGAGGATTACATCCCCGAGCGTCTCGAATTCTCGCTCACGACCAAGGCCGCGCAGATCGAGGCGGACAAGCCGGTCGATCTGGAGGTCGATGGACATTTCCTCTACGGCGCGCCGGCGTCGGCATCGCTTCAGCTCGAAGGCGACATGCTGGTCAGCCCCGCCGCATCGCGGCCGGCTTCGCCGGCGACCAGTTCGGCGTCGCCGACGACGAAGCCGCCAGCAACGAGCGCACGCCGCTGAAAACCTTCCCGAATCCGACGCCAACGGCAAGGCGAGCTTCGCCGTTAGCCTGCCGAAACCGCCATCCTCGACGCGCCCGCAGGAAGCGCAGATTTTCGTGCGGATGGCGGAATCGGGCGGCCGCGCCGTCGAGCGCAAGCTGACGATTCCCGTCGCGCCGAACGCGCCGATGATCGGCGTCAAACCGTTGTTCGCCGACAAGAACGTCGCCGAGGGCGATCCGGCGAATTTCGAGGTGGTGTTCGTGACGCCAGACGGCAAGGCGCAGGCGGGGCAGGGGCTGCGCTACGAGTTGCTGAAGCTGGAGTCGCGCTATCAGTGGTATCGGCAAGGCTCGTCCTGGGAATATGAGCCGGTCAAATCGACCTGTCGCGTCGCCGACGGCGAGGTTGCGGTCGCCGCCGACCGTCCCGGTCAGATCAAACTGTCCACGCAGCCCGGCCGCTACCGGCTGGACGTAAAGGAAGCGAGCGCCGACGGGGCGCTCACCTCCGTCACCTTCGATGTCGGCTGGTACTCCGAAGG
This sequence comes from Xanthobacteraceae bacterium, assembly GCA_041397365.1. GTDB lineage: Bacteria > Pseudomonadota > Alphaproteobacteria > Rhizobiales > Xanthobacteraceae > P52-10. The sequence goes on along the minus strand of JAWKWT010000008.1, from coordinate 36,554 downwards.
CTCGGCGACACGCCGGACCTCCTGGAGACCTCCATCGACAAGGCCGAATACCAATCCGGCGAGACGATGGTCGTCACCGTCAATGCACGCACGGCCGGCAAGCTTACCGTCAACGTGCTCGGCGACCGGCTGCTGACCACGCAGACCTCGAACGTCAAGGAAGGGACGACGCAGCTCCGCATTCCGGTCGGCCGCGACTGGGGCACGGGCGCTTATGTCGTAGCAACCCTGCGCCGGCCGCTCGACACCGCCGCCCAGCGGATGCCGGGCCGGGCGATCGGCCTGAAATGGTTCGGGATCGACAGGAGGGCGCGTACGCTGGATGTCGCGCTTACGCCGCCGAGCCTTGTGCGGCCGTCGACGCTGTTGAAGCTTCCGATCAAGATCGGCGGACTAAGCGCTGGTGAAGACGCCAAGATTGTCGTCGCCGCGGTCGATGTCGGCATCCTCAATCTGACCAACTACAAGCCGCCCGCGCCCGACGAGCACTATCTCGGCCAGCGCCGCCTCGGCGCGGAAATCCGTGACCTCTATGGCCAGTTGATCGACGGCATGCAGGGCACGCGCGGCCAGATCAGGACCGGCGGCGATATCGCCAGCGCCGAAATGCAGGGCAGTCCGCCGACGCAGAAGCCGCTGGCGCTCTATTCCGGCATCGTCACCGTCGGCGCCGACGGCACCGCCGAAATCCCGTTCGCGATTCCGGAGTTCGCCGGCACCGCGCGGGTGATGGCGGTGGCGTGGAGCGCGACCAAGGTCGGCAAGGCCGTGACCGATGTCGTGATCCGCGATCCGGTGGTGCTGACGACGACGCTGCCGCGCTTCCTTCTAAATGGCGATCGCGGAACGATGACGATGGACCTCGACAATGTCGAGGGCGCGGCCGGTGATTTCACCATCTCGGTGCGCGCGTCGGGGCCGGTGCGCATGACCGGCAATCCGTCGACGACCATGCGCCTCGCCGCCAAGCAGCGGACGACGACTTCGGTCGCGCTCGACGCGGCGGGGGCGGCGGGGCCAGCGCAGATCGAGGTGAGCATTCGCGGACCCGACGGCCTGACGCTTCAGCGCAACTACGCGCTGGACGTGAAGTCCGCGACGCAGATTCTCGCGCGGCGGACGGTGCGCACGCTCGCCAAGGGCGAAAGCCTGACACTGTCGCCGGACATGTTCTCTGATCTCGTTGCCGGCACCGGCGCGGTGTCGGCCTCCGTCAGCCTGTCGTCGGCGCTGGACGCGGCGTCGATCCTGAAGGCGCTGGACCGCTATCCGTTCGGCTGCTCCGAGCAGATCACCAGCCGGGCGCTGCCGCTGCTCTACGTCAACGATCTCGCCGCGGAAGCGCATCTGGCGATGGATACGGCGGTCGATCAGCGCATCCGCGATGCGGTCGAGCGGCTGCTCGCGCGTCAGGGCTCGAACGGATCGTTCGGCCTGTGGTCGTCGGGCGGCGACGACGGCTGGCTCGACGCCTATGTCACCGACTTCCTGACCCGCGCCCGCGAAAAGGGGTTTGCCGTACCGGACATCGCGTTCCGTCAGGCGATCGACCACCTGCGCAATTCGGTGGCGAACGCCGACGAGCCGGAGAAGGACGGCGGCCGCGAGCTGGCCTATGCGCTCTATGTGCTGGCGCGCAACGGCGCGGCTCCGATCGGCGATCTGCGTTATCTCGCCGACACCAAGCTCGCCAACCTCGCGACCCCGATCGCCAAGGCGCAACTGGCGGCGGCGCTCGGGCTGGTCGGCGACCGCGCGCGGGCGGAGAAGGTCTATGCGGCGGCGTTGCAGGATCTCAATCCGAAGCCGGCGCTGGTCTTCGGCCGCACCGATTACGGCTCGTCGCTGCGCGATGCCGCGGCGCTGGTGTCGCTCGCCAGCGAAGGCAGCGCGCCGCGCGCGACGCTCGTCTCCGCAGTGCAGCGGGTCGAGGCCGCGCGCGAACTGACGCCGTTCACTTCCACGCAGGAAAATGCGTGGCTGGTGCTGGCGGCGCGCGCGATCGCCAAGGAGGCGAACACCGTCTCGCTCGATGTGGACGGCAGCCCGGTGAAGGCGTCCCTGTTCCGCAGCTACAAGCAGGGTGAAATCGCCGCGCGGCCCGTGCGGATCGTCAACACCGGCGACGCGCCGGTGCAGGCGGTGATTTCGGTGAGCGGCGCGCCGCTCACGCCGGAGCCGGCCGCCGCCAACGGCTTCACCATCGAGCGCAGCTATCACACGCTCGACGGCACGCCTGCCGACATCACCAAGGCCCGCCAGAACGACCGCTTCGCGGTGGTGCTGAAGATCACCGAGGCGAAGCCGGTCTATGGCCGGGTCATCATCGCCGATTATCTGCCCGCCGGCTTCGAGATCGACAATCCGCGTCTCGTCTCGTCGGGCGATACCGGCGTGCTCGACTGGATCGAGGACGGCGAGGAGACGGAGCACGCCGAGTTCCGCGACGACCGCTTCAACGCCGCGATCGAGCGGGCGAGCGACGACAGCCCAGTGTTCACCGTGGCCTATATCGTGCGCGCCGTGTCGCCCGGCCGCTATGTCCTGCCACAGGCATTCGTGGAGGATATGTACAATCCGTCCCGCTACGGACGGACGGCGACGGGCACGCTGGAGGTGCGGGCGCTGCGATGAGCAAGGTTTTGCGTCATCGCTGGAGGCTCGCAGGCACCGCCTTCGGCGCGCTCGCGCTGCTGGCTTCAGTCGCGGTCGCGTGGATCGTCGCGCTCGGTCCGCCGCCGCTCACGGCGGTCGAGGCGCGGTCGGCGACGGTTGTCGACCGAAACGGCCGGCTGCTGCGGGCCTACGCGATGGATGACGGGCGCTGGCGATTGCCGGTGAAACTCGCCGAGGTCGATCCGGCCTATATTGATGTTCTGCTGGCATTCGAGGACAAACGGTTTCGCGACCATCACGGCGTCGATCCGCAGGCGCTGGCGCGCGCGGCATTTCAGTTCGTCACGCATGGGCGCATCGTCTCGGGCGGTTCGACCATCACCATGCAGGTGGCGCGGCTGATCGAGCCGCGGCGCGACCGCTCGATCGCGACGAAACTGCGCCAGATCGTACGCGCCATCCAGATCGAGCGAATGCTGTCCAAGGACGAAATTCTCGATCTCTATCTGGCGCTGGCCCCGTTCGGCGGAAATCTCGAAGGCGTGCGCTCCGCTTCGCTCGCCTATTTCGGCAAGGAGCCGCGACGGCTGTCGCTGGCCGAGGCGGCGCTGCTGGCGGCGCTGCCGCAATCGCCGGAAACGCGACGTCTGGACCGGCGTCCCACCGCCGCGCGCATTGCGCGCGACCGGGTGCTGTCGCGTCTGGCGGAATCGGGCCGCGTCTCCACCGACGACGCAGCGCATGCCGCCACGGAACCCGTCCCGCGCTGGCGAAAACCGATGCCGATTTTGGCGCCGCACGCGACCGACCGGATCATGGCGAACAGCGACCGCCGCTCGCATATCGCGCTGACGATCGACGCCAATCTCCAGCGCAACCTCGAAGCATTGGCGCGCGACCGCGCCAATGCACTCGGCCCTGACATCTCCATCGGCATTCTGGCGGTCGACAATGCGAGCGGCGACATTCTGGCGCGCGTCGGCTCGCCGGACTATTTCGACACGCGACGGGCAGGGCAGGTCGATATGACGCGCGCGGTCCGCTCGCCGGGATCGACGCTGAAGCCGTTCATCTACGGCCTCGCCATTGAGGACGGGTTCATCCATCCCGAAAGCCTGATCGACGACCGGCCGATCCGCTACGGCAGCTATGCGCCGGAAAATTTCGACATGACGTTTCAGGGCACGGTGACGGTGCGCAAGGCGCTGCAATTGTCGCTCAACGTTCCCGCCATCGCGCTGCTGGACCGTATCGGGCCGCATCGCCTGACGGCGCGGATCAGGCAGGCCGGCGGCGACCTCGTACTGCCTAAGGACGAGACGCCGGGCCTTGCGATGGGGCTCGGCGGCGTCGGCGTCACGCTCTCCGATCTGGTGCATCTCTATGCCGGTTTCCCGCGTCTCGGCAGCACCGTGCCGCTACGCGAACGCCTCGACGATCCGGGCAGCGAGAGCGGCCAGCGCCGGCTGCTCGATGCGAGCGCGGCGTGGCAGATCGGCCATGTGCTGATGGGAACGCCGCCTCCCGAAAACGGCGTCCACAACCGCATCGCGTTCAAGACCGGCACCAGCTACGGCTACCGCGACGCCTGGTCGGTCGGTTTCGATGGACGGTATACGATCGGCGTGTGGGTCGGGCGGCCGGACGGCGCGCCGGTGCCGGGCCTGCTCGGCCGAACCGCCGCAGCCCCGATCCTGTTCGATGCCTTTGCGCGCACGGGGAAAATTCCGCTCGCATTGCCGCCGGCCCCGCGCGGCACGCTGATGGCGGCAACGGCCAAACTACCGCTGCCGCTGCGCCGGTTCCGACCCGCGGGTGAACTGGTGCGGATCGGCGACGATCGCGCGCCGCGCATCCAGTTTCCTTTGAATGGCTCGCGGCTGGATGTCGCCGCCGACAAGTCGGGCGATCTTTCGCCGGTCCCGGTCAAGGTCGCCGGCGGCGTTCCGCCGATGACCGTGCTGGTCAATGGCCGCTCGGTCGGCGAACTCGACAATCGCCGCCAGCGTTTCGTCGAACCGCCCGGTCCGGGCTTCGTACGGCTGACGGTGATGGACGCGACTGGCGCGGCGGACACAGTTGTCGTCCGACTTCAGTAAGCGGCCCGCAAGCGGTTGTCGCGTCGGCGGTTTCGTCGTATGCGAGGCCGATGGTGGACGCGGCGGGGCAGCGCAGATTTGGGATGGGCGGGGAGACTCCGAAACGGGGAAATCCCGGTCGCGGCCTCGTCACCCTTTTGAATTTCGTCTCCGCCAGTCATCTGCGCGCGGTCATCCTTTTGACCGTCTGCGGCTTCCTGATGTTCCTGCCGGGCTTCTTCAACGTCCCGCCGGTCGACCGCGACGAAGCGCGGTTCGCGCAGGCGACGAAGCAGATGATCGAGACCGGCGATTACGTCGACATCCGCTTTCAGGATGAGGTCCGCTACAAGAAGCCGGTCGGCATCTACTGGCTTCAATCCGCGGCCGTCACGACCGCCTCGAAACTCGGCCTGCCGAACGCGCAGGTGCGCATCTGGCTCTACCGGGTCCCCTCGCTGATCGGCGCGATCGGCGCTGTGCTGCTGACTTACTGGCTCGCGCTCGCGTTCGTCTCGCGGCGGGGTGCGGTGCTCGCCGCCGGGATGATGTGCAGTTGCATTCTGCTCGGGGTCGAGGCGCGGCTCGCGAAAACCGACGCGATGCTGCTGCTGACGACGACGGCGGCGATGGGCGCGCTCGCCCGAATCTATCTCGACTGGCAGCGCGGCGAGGACCCGGAGCGGCCGGACTGGATCAACCCGGCGATCTTCTGGACGGCGATCGCGGCCAGCATTCTCATCAAGGGACCCTTGATCCTGATGCTGGTCGGGCTCTGCGTCGGAACGTTGGTCGTGCTCGACCGCTCCGCCGGCTGGCTCTGGCGGCTGCGGCCGGTCTGGGGCGTGCTGTGGGTGCTGGTGCTGGCGCTGCCATGGTTCGTCGCCATCGTGCTGCGCTCGGGCGATCGTTTCTTCGCGGGCTCGCTGGGCGCGGACATGTTCAGCAAGGTCGTGACGGGCCAGGAATCCCATGGCGCGCCGCCGGGCTATTATTTCCTGCTGTTCTGGTTGACCTTCTGGCCGGGCTCGGTTCTGGCGGGGATCGCCGCCGCGCCGGTCTGGCGCGCCCGCCGGGAGCCGGCGGCGCAGTTTCTGCTCGCCTGGATCGTGCCGGCCTGGATCGTGTTCGAACTGGTGATGACCAAGCTGCCGCATTACGTGCTGCCGCTTTATCCGGCGATCGCCGTGCTGATCGCCGGCGTGATCGAGCAACGGATGCTGTCGCGCCGGCCGCTGCTCGTGCGCGGGCTGATCTGGTGGTTCCTGGTGCCGGCGATGCTCGGCGTCGGCGCGGTCTCGGTGTCGATCTTCCTGATCCGGCAGCCGCAATTCGGCGCGTGGCCGTTCCTCGCCGCGGCCGCCGTCCTCGGGCTGGTGGCGTGGTGGATGTATGACGAGGGACGCGCCGAACGCTCGCTGCTGAACGGATTCGCCGCCGCCTTCTTCCTCAGTTTCGGCATTTACGGGATCATCCTGCCGTCGCTGTCGCCGCTGTTCCCGAGCGTGGAGTTGGCGCGGGTGCTGCGCAATGTCGAGTGCCAGCAGCCGCGCGCGGCGGCGGCAGGCTATCATGAGCCCAGCCTGGTGTTCATGGCGGGAACGTCGACCGCGCTGACGGATGCGGCGGGGGCCGCCGACTTCCTCGCCCGTGGAACCTGCCGGTTCGCGATGATCGAAAGCCGTCAGGAGCGCCAGTTCGCCAGCCGCGCCGACAGCAACGGCCTGCAATACGCGATCGTCAGCCGCTTCGAGGCTTACAATTACTCTCAAGGCCGATGGATCGCGATGACGATCTTCCGCTCGGACATTACGCCGTAAAGCATGATCCCGAAAAGCGGGAAGCGGTTTTCGGGATAAGATCATGCTCAAATAAAAGGCGGCAGTCGCGGAAAACCCCGGCGATTTCGGCTTTCCGCAACGCGGAGTTTGGGGTTGCTAGGCCCGGTGAGCGCCCCTAAAAGGCAGCGTTCCCGGCCGTCGCAAGCGGTCCAGTCTCTCCAACCTTCAGATCATTTGACGCGATCATGAGCAGCGGCCTTTCCCAGTCCGTGGGCGATGCGCCCGCCGTGTCGATCATTGTGCCGGTGCGCAATGAGGACGCCAATATCGCGCCGCTGATCGACGAGATCGTCGCGGCGATGGCGGAGCGGTGGACCTACGAAATCATCTACGTCAATGACGGCTCGACCGATAACACCGGCGCGACGCTCGCGGGCCTGATGGCGCGGCGGCCGAACCTGCGGCAGTTGCGGCATGCGCGCTCATGCGGGCAGTCGGCGGCGGTGCGCTCCGGTGTGTGCGCGGCGCGCGGCGTCATCGCTGCGACGCTGGACGGCGACGGCCAGAACGATCCGGCGTTCCTGCCGGAGCTGATCGCCGCGATCGAGGCGGGGGGAGGCCGGGTCGGCCTTGCCGCCGGCCAGCGCGTCGGACGCAAGGACACCGGCTTCAAGAAACTGCAATCGCGGATCGCCAATGGCGTGCGCGGCGCGATCCTGCGCGACGGCACGCGCGACACCGGCTGCGGGCTGAAGGCGTTCCGCCGCGACGCCTATCTGCTGATGCCGTATTTCGACGGGCTGCACCGTTTCATGCCGGCGCTGTTCCGCCGCGAGGGCTACGACATTGCCTATGTCGACGTGAAGGACCGGCCGCGCCGCGCCGGCGTCTCCAATTATGGCTTCTTCGACCGCCTCTGGATCGGGATCATGGATCTGGCGGGCGTGTGGTGGCTGATCCGCCGCAAGAAGCAGGTGCCCGACGTGACCGAGGTAACGACCGATGCTGGTTGATCTTTCGCAGGCGCTCGGCAGCTATTTCCACGAGGTCTTCGTTATCAATTTCGATGGCTGGGTGATCCTCGGTTTCGTCGCGCAGGCATTTTTCACGATGCGCTTCGTGGTGCAGTGGATCGCCTCCGAACGCGCGAGGCAGAGCGTGATTCCGGTCGCGTTCTGGTTCTTCTCGATCGGCGGCGGCATCCTGCTGCTGGTCTATGCGCTGTACCGCAAGGACCCGGTGTTCATCGCCGGGCAGGCGTTCGGACTCTTCGTCTACGCCCGCAACCTGTATTTCGTGCTCACCAATCCGGCGAAGGCCGCTTTGGACAACTCCTGAGCTAACCGACGCGGGCCATGGCGTCGAAGGCTTGGCCGAGATCGGCGCGCAGATCGTCGATGTTTTCCAGCCCGATATGGAAGCGCAAGGCCGGTCCCGCCGGCGACCAGCGCGTCGCCGTGCGATAGCTGGAGCAGTCGAACGGAATCACGAGGCTCTCGAACCCGCCCCAAGAGAAGCCCATGCCGAACAGGCGGAGCGCATCGAGGAACGTATCGACCGCCTTCTGCGGGACGGGCTTCAGGATGACGCTGAACAGGCCGGACGCGCCGGTGAAATCCCGCTTCCAGATCGCATGTCCCGGATCTTCCTCCAGCGCGGGATGCAGCACGCGCTCGACCGCCGGATGATCGCGCAACCATCTGGCGATGGCGATGCCGGCGGCCTGATGGTGGGCGAGCCGCACCGCCATCGTCCGTAGGCCCCGCAAGGCGAGAAACACGTCGTCGGGGCCGGCGCATTGGCCGAGGTCCTTCACCGCCGCGTGCAGCGCCGGCAGAGCTGCGGCATTGGCGGAAATCGTTCCGAACATGATGTCGGAATGGCCGCCGATATATTTGGTCGCCGCCTGCACCGACAGATCGACGCCGAAATCGAGCGCGCGGAAATACAGCGGCGTCGCCCAGGTGTTGTCGGCGATGACGACCGCGCCCTTGGCATGCGTGACAGCGGCGATCGCCGGGATGTCCTGCATCTCGAAGGTCTGCGAGCCGGGAGCCTCGACCAGAACCGCGCTTGTGTTCGGGCGGAACAAGGAGGCGATGGCTTCGCCGATCAGTGGATTGTAATAGGTGATCTCCACGCCGAAGCGGCGCAGCACGTTTTCGCAGAAGCGGCGGGTCGGGCGGTAGACGCTGTCGGTGACGAGCAGGTGGTCGCCCGCTTTCGTCACCGCAAGCAGCGCGGTGGTCAGCGCCGCGAGGCCCGACGGCGCCAGCGCCACGCCGGCGCAGCGCGGACCTTCGAGCGCCATCAGGGCATCCGTCAGGGCGTTCGTCGTCGGCGTGCCCTCGCGTCCGTAGTGGAATTCGCCGCGTTCGTTGCGAAGGTCGTCGGCGGTCGGATACAGCACGGTCGAGCCATGGACGACGGGCGGATTGACGAAGCCGTTGAGGTATCGACGGTCGCGCCCTTCGACCACCAGCAGCGTTTCGGCCGAGAGCGGGCGTAAGGTCGCTTCGTCGTCGGAGTTTCGCATGGCCTGATCCTTGTCGAGACGTTCGCGTCGAGACGTTTTGCCGCGTCGCACGCGCCGCTGACGAAAACCCTTGATCGCGGGCCGAAACCCGAGGAAATCGACCGCGTCAGCCATAAGAAGGGTTGGGGGGCGGGCGTCAACCCCTTGACCCGTCTTCGCAATCGTTCTGAGATAGGCTGAGTGGACTCCTGCATTTTGCTTTGAAGGTTCTGATTGCTGGTGATTATTTCGTCCGCTTGCGGGCTCATATTCCAGCGGGGGCTAGTTCGATGTCCCAGCGCATGAGCAGGCGAAGCGTCCTTAAATCAGCAACCTAGCGTTCAAAGCCGGCCGGCACACACATGGTCTTAGTGAAAGGTTCTCAATCATGAAACGTGCTTCTCTCGTCATTGGTCTTGCAGCCGCGTTGGCGCTGCCCGGCCTTGCGTCGGCGCAAACGCTGAAGACGGTCAAGGACCGCGGCACCCTCAATTGCGGCTCCAACGGAACGCTGGGCGGCTTCGGCCTGCCGGATGCGCAAGGCAACTGGACTGGCCTCGATGTCGATTTCTGCCGCGCCGTCGCCGCCGCCGTGCTCGGCGATTCGAAGAAGGTGAAGTTCGTCGCGCTGACGGCCGGCAACCGCTTCACAGCGCTTCAGTCCGGCGAGGTCGACGTGCTCGCGCGCAACACCACCTGGACCAGCTCGCGCGACACCTCGCTCGGGCTGAACTTCACCGGCATCAACTACTTTGACGGCCAGGGTTTCATGGTGCGCAAGTCGCTGAAGGTGAATTCGGCGCTCGAGCTGAGCGACGCCTCGGTCTGCGTGCAGCAGGGCACGACCACCGAGCTGAACCTCGCCGACTATTTCCGCGCCAACAAGATGAAGCTGAAGTCGGTGACCTTCGCGACGTCGAGCGAGGCGGTGAAGGCTTATGACGGCGGCCGCTGCGACGCCTACACCACCGATGCCTCGGCGCTGTATTCGGAGCGCCTGCGAACCGCGAACGCGGATGAGCACATGGTGTTGCCGGAAATCATCTCGAAGGAGCCGCTCGGGCCGGCGGTCCGTCATGGCGACGATCAGTGGTTCGACGTGGTGAAGTGGGTCCATTTTGCGATGATTAACGCTGAGGAGCTCGACATCACCTCCAAGAACGTCACCGAGCAGATGAACTCCGCGAATCCGGACATCAAGCGGCTGCTTGGCACCGAAGGCAATTTCGGCGAGCAGCTCGGCCTCAGCAAGGATTGGGCAGTGAACATCATCAAGCAGGTCGGCAATTATGGCGAGATCTTCGACAAGAATGTCGGCGAGGGGTCTCCGCTGAAGATCGCGCGCGGCCTGAATCGCCTCTGGAACAAGGGCGGCATCCAGTACGCGCCGCCGGTGCGCTGAGCGCACGTCTTCGCGGCCGCGGATTCTGGAGCATGATCCCGAAAAGCGTGTACCGGCTTTCGGATAAGATCATGCCCAAACAAGGCTCCGCGGCCGTTTAGAGAGGCGCCGCGTCCGGGTGTCGTCTCGGGATGACGCGAAAAAAGGGGCCGAAGAAGGGGAAATGACGATCGAGGCACCTGAAAGAGAGGCGGCGCGCGTCGCATTCTACAACGATCCGAAGGTGCGGAGCGTTGTCTATCAGGTGGCGTTGACCGCGATCGTCCTGCTGCTCGCCTATATGGCGATCAGCAACATGTTCGAGAATCTCAGGCGCGCCAATATCGCCACCGGCCTCGGCTTCTGGGAAAACACGGCCGGATTCGATATCTCGCAGACGCTGATCGAATATTCCTCCAGCGCATCGACTTACGGCCGCGCCTTCTGGGTCGGCCTGCTGAACACGCTGCTGGTCGCGGTGCTCGGCATTTTCTTCACGACGATCCTGGGGTTTGCGATCGGCATCGCGCGCCTGTCGTCGAACTGGCTGCTGGCGAAATTCGCCACCGGCTATGTCGAGACGATCCGCAATATCCCGCTGCTGCTGCAATTGCTGTTCTGGTACAACGCCGTGCTGAAGGCGCTGCCGGACCTGCGCGACAGCGTCACCTTCGGCGGCGTGTTCCTGAACAATCGCGGCCTGTTCATGCCGGAGCCCATAGCCAAGCCCGGCCTGACGATCGTTCTGATGACGCTGGGGACCGGAATCATCGGCGCGGTCGCCTATCGGATATGGGCGCGCCGCAGGCAGATGGAGACGGGCAAGCAGGCGCCGGTGCTGTGGGTGTCGCTGGCGCTGGTCGTCGGCCTACCGCTCGTGGTGTTCGCGGCCGCAGGATTTCCGCTGGAGTTCGACTACCCGGAGAAAGGTCGCTTCAACATCCGCGGCGGTGTCGAGATCATTCCGGAATTCGTGGCGCTGCTGGTCGGCCTCGTGGTCTACACCGCGGCCTTCATCGCCGAAGTGGTGCGCGCCGGCATTTTGTCGGTGTCGCGCGGACAGACAGAGGCAGCCTATTCGCTCGGATTGCGGCCGCAGCCGACGCTGCGGCTGATCGTCATTCCGCAGGCGATGCGGGTCATCATTCCGCCGCTGACGAGCCAGTATCTCAACCTCGTCAAGAACTCGTCGCTCGCGGTGGCGATCGGCTATCCCGACCTCGTGCAGATTTTCACCGGCACGGTTCTGAACCAGACCGGGCAGGCGGTGGAGGTGGTCGCCATCACCATGGCGGTCTATCTGACGATCAGCCTGGCGACATCGCTGGCGATGAACATCTACAATTCGCGCATGTCGCTGGCGGAACGGTGAGGGCCGCGTCATGACCATGGCCGAAGGCGATCTCGCCGTCACCCGCGTCAGGTTCATCCAGCGAACGCCGATCGCGCCGCAGCCGCCGCCGGCCGCGACGACCGGCGCGATCGGCTGGCTCCGGGGCAACCTGTTCTCCTCGCCCCTGAACATCGTCCTGACCATCCTGATCCTGGCGCTGCTCGGCTGGATCGCGCATGCGATGATCCAGTTCCTCATCACCGATGCGTCCTGGACCGGCATCGACCGCGAAGCCTGCACCAACACGCCGCAGCGTCCGGATGTGGGCGCCTGCTGGCCGTTCGTCTGGGAGCGCGCGTCCTATTTCATCTATGGCTCCTATCCGATCCCCGAACGCTGGCGCGTCGATGTGTTCTTCGCGCTGCTCGCCGTCGGCGTCGTCTGGCTGCTGTGGCTCGAGGCGCCGCGCCGCGATCTCGGCAGCTTCTATTTCTTCATCGTCATGCCGGTGCTCTCGTTCATCCTGTTGACCGGAATGGAGTCGATCGGTCTGCGGCACGTCGACACCAATCTGTGGGGCGGCATGCTGGTGACGATCGTCGTCGCCTCCGTCGGTATCGTCGCCTCGCTGCCGATCGGCATCCTGCTGGCGCTCGGCCGCCGCTCGCAGATGCCGATCGTCAAGACGTTCTCGGTGATGTTCATCGAATTTGTCCGCGGCGTGCCGCTGGTGACGGTCCTGTTCATGGCGAGCGTGATGCTGCCGCTGTTCGTGCCCGAACATCTGTCGCCCGACAAATTGCTGCGGGCGCTGATCGGCATCGCGCTGTTCGCCTCCGCCTATATGGCGGAGGTGGTGCGCGCCGGGCTCGCGGCGATTCCGAAGGGGCAGTATGAGGGCGCGATGGCGGTCGGGCTCGGCTACTGGCAGATGATGCGCCTCATCATCCTGCCGCAGGCGCTGAAGATCACGATCCCCAACATCGTCAACACCTATATCGGCTTGTTCAAGGACACGACGCTGGTCTACATCGTCGGCATTTTCGATCTGCTGCGCACCATCGAGGTGGCTCGGATCGATCCGAAATGGGCCGCGCCGACCGTGTCCTCGACCGGCTATGCGGTGGCGGCGATCTTCTATTTCATCTTCTGCTACGGCATGTCTCGCTACGCGCGCGCGACCGAAGCACGGCTGGCGCAGGCCGAGAAACGTTGAGGGGGCAGACGATGTCCGGTGCGATTCCGAAACCGACGCCGCTGAACAATCCGATCGCGGTCGAGATCGTCGACATGAACAAATGGTACGGGCAGTTTCATGTGCTGCGCGACATCGACCTCAAAGTCGCGCGCGGCGAGAAGATCGTGATCTGCGGGCCGAGCGGTTCGGGCAAGTCGACGCTGATCCGCTGCATCAACCGCCTGGAGGAGCATCAGACGGGGCGGATCATCGTTGATGGCATCGAACTGACGAATGATCTGAAGAAAATCGACGAAGTGCGCCGCGACGTCGGGATGGTGTTCCAGCATTTCAACCTGTTTCCGCATCTGACCGTTCTGGAGAACTGCACGCTGGCACCGATCTGGGTGCGGAAGATGGCGAAGAAGGACGCGGACGAAATCGCGATGCATTACCTGAATCGCGTGAAAATTCCGGAGCAGGCCGAAAAATATCCGGGGCAGTTGTCCGGCGGCCAGCAGCAGCGCGTGGCGATCGCGCGTGCGCTCTGCATGAACCCGAAGATCATGCTGTTCGACGAGCCGACCTCCGCGCTGGATCCGGAGATGGTGAAGGAGGTGCTCGACACGATGGTCGCGCTCGCCGAGGACGGCATGACGATGCTGTGCGTGACCCATGAAATGGGATTCGCGCGGCAGGTCGCCGATCGCGTCGTCTTCATGGATGCCGGGCAGATCATCGAGGCCAACGAGCCGAACGAATTCTTCGCCAATCCGCAGCACGCGCGGACGAAGCTGTTTTTGAGTCAGATCTTGCACTGACGTGCGGCGCAATCACACCTTCTCGAACGGCACCTCGAACTGCGGCCGCCGCTCCAGCCATTCCGGCACGGGGAGATTCTTCGACCGCATGAAGTCCGGATTGTACAACTTCGACTGATAGCGGTTGCCGCTGTCGCACAGCATCGTCACGATGGTGTGGCCGGGGCCAAGCTCCTTGCCGAGGCGGATCGCGCCGGCGATGTTGATCGCGGTCGAGCCGCCCATGCACAGCCCTTCATGCTCCAGCAGGTCGTAGACCAGCGGGATCGCTTCCTCGTCGGAGATGAGATAGGCGTGATCGATCTTCATGTCGGCGACGATCGGCGTCTTGCGTCCGAGCCCGATTCCTTCGGTGATGGAGCCGCCGGCCGACGCCTTTACCTCGCCGCGCGTGAAGAGATCGTACATCGCCGCTCCATGCGGATCGGCGAGGCCGATCTTGATGTCCTTCTTCTTCTCGCGCAGGAACGCGCTCGTTCCGGCAAGCGTGCCGCCGGTGCCGACCGCGCAGATGAAGCCGTCGATCTTGCCGTCGGTCTGCGCCCAGATTTCCGGGCCGGTCGAGACGTAATGCGCCTTCGGATTGTCGAGATTGTTCCACTGATCGCCGAACAGGACGCCATTCGGCTCGGTCTTGCGGAGCTGATCGGCGAGGCGGCGGCCGATATGCTGGAACTGGTTCGGATTGCTGAAGGGCACGACAGGCACTTCGACCAGCTCCGCGCCGCACAGCCGCAGCATGTCTTTCTTTTCCTGACTCTGCGTGTCGGGAATGACGATGATTGTCCGATAGCCGCGCGCACTCGCCACCACCGCAAGACCAATGCCGGTATTGCCGGCGGTCGACTCGACCACGAGGCCGCCAGGTTTCAACTCGCCGCGCTTCTCCGCTTCGAGAATCATCTGCCGGCCGGCGCGGTCTTTCACCGACTGGCCGGGATTCATGAACTCAGCCTTGCCGAGAATTTCGCAGCCGGTGATTTCGGAAGCCTTGCGAAGCTTGATGAGCGGCGTGTTGCCGATCGCCGTGATGACGTCCTTGTGGTACTGCATGTGTGTGATCTGCCGGTTCGGAAAGGCTTACGAAGAGCCTTTGAGGCTAGACAACCGATGCCGCTTGCACAAGAGCGGACCGCCGCATGCGAGACCGCGAAAACCTCACGCGCTCTTGGCGAAGATGATCTGCCGCACGTCGATCTGTCCCGACAGAAAGCCGGCCTCGCAATAGGAGAGATAGTATTCCCACAAACGGCGGAAGCGTTCGTCGAAGCCGAGCGATGTCAGGTTCGGCCACGCCTGACGGAAATTGTTTCTCCAGGTCATCAGCGTCCTGGCATAGTCTTGCCCGAAAATGCGTTCGCGAATGACGGGTATGCCAAAATTATTTCCGAGCGACTTCAGCACTGAAGGCGAGGGCAGCATGCCGCCGGGAAAGATGTAGCGCTGGATGAAATCGACCTCGCGCCGATATTGCTGAAACAGCCCGTCGCTGATGGTGATGGCCTGCACGCCGGCAAGTCCGCCGGGGACGAGCCGGTCGCGCAATTGTGAGAAATAACGGGGCCAGAACTGCTCGCCGACGGCCTCGATCATCTCGATCGAGACAATCCGATCATAGCTGTCGGTCTCGTCGCGATAATCCTTGAAGCGGATGTCGACGCGCTCGCTAAGCCCAGCCTCGAAGATGCGCTTCTGCGCGAAATCCCGTTGTTCGGCGGAAATCGTCAGGCCGACGATCTCGACGCCGTAATTCCTGGCGGCAAACTCGGCGAACGCGCCCCAGCCGCAGCCGATCTCAAGAACCTTTTGGCCGGGGCGAAGGTCGATCGCTTCCGCCAGCCTGCGGTATTTGTTTTCCTGCGCCTCGCTCAGATCGTCGGTGCCTTCGAACAGCGCCGACGAATAGGTCATGCCGGGATCGAGCCACGAGCGATAGAAGGAGTTGCCGATGTCGTAGTGCGCGAAGATGTTGCGCTTCGCCTGCTTGCGGGTGTTGCGGTGGAGCCAGTGATGCACCGACTGCACGAAACGCCGGAAGCTGCGCTGCTCGAACATCGGCGCGACGAGGTCCTGATTGAGACAGAAGATGTAGAGGAAGCTCGTCAGGTCGGGCGTGTCCCATTCGCCGCGCAGATAGGATTCGGCGATGCCGATATCGCCGCCCTTCATCAGCCGCCAGGCGAAGCGAAAGTCGCGCACGGTCATCATCGCGGCGGGGCCGGCTTCCTGCCCGCCGAAACGCAGCACGCGGCCATCGGGGAGGGTGATGTCGAGTGTGCCGCGCCTGAGGCGGGAGGCATAGGCGAAGACCAGACGGGCGAGGCGAGGCAGGTCCAGCCCCTGAAGCCCCTCGGATGAATGCACCGTCGTCGGTTCGGGCATCGCGTCACCCCTTAACGTGGGAACGGCCCGCGGTCCGGATTGTCGTATCCGGACCGGAGCCGGTCTGTCGGAACGTCAAAGAACAAGGGAATATTTGCGCCTTTGATGCGGAGGCGCAAGGCGCGGAACCGGCTGTCGGTTCCGATTTCGGCGGTGACAAAGCGTAGCAGGAGAATCGCGCCGTGCTTGCGAGCAGCGCTCGCCGCTGATTCGGACGGCGCGAACGAGGGATCGCGGAGTTGCCCAGACCCTGGAATGATTCAAACACGATTTTGCCGAGGCGAAATCCGCGCGCGCCTACAGGCTTGTTCGCGCACGCTCTTTTCCGAATTTTGGTTCCCGCTTTTCGCGATCCTGCGCTGAAACATGAAATCTTGTTAAGTTCCGCCGGGCTGCTCAAACGTCTATTGATTCCCGGCAGTCGCTCTTGGCACTTCGTGCCGGGGCGGACGAACGGAGCTTCGGGGATCAGCGTGCGCGATACGGCAGCGAGTGGCGGCGCGCGAGATAAGTCTCGCCCTGCCGGATCATAGGGGATGGGCTTTTCGGTGCGCGCTGTTTCAACCCGCGGATGGTCCGCCGTGGCGGCATTGGCCCTGCCTCTGCTCGCCGGCGGCTGCATGCTGACCTCCGACATGCCCGATCCGGCGCTGACGATTCCGAATGCCTACCGCTCGGCCGGCGGCAACGCCGAAGCCGCGCCGCCCACGCTCGACTGGTGGCGCGGGTTTCGCTCGGCGGAACTGACGGCGCTGATGGAGGAGGCGCAGGCGGTCAATCTCGACATCGCGGCGGCGAGCGCGCGGTTCGAGCAGGCCGACGCGCTGGCGCGTCAGGCCGGCGCGCCGCTGTTTCCGTTCATTCAGGGCAGCGGGCAGGGGTCCCAGTCGAAATCGTCGCGATCGACCTCGAATTCCAGCCTCAATCTCGGCGGACGCACCGTCCGCAATTATTCGGTGACCTTCAGCGCCAGCTACGAACTCGACTTCTGGGGAAAGAACCAGGCGGCGGCGCTGGCCGCCGACGAGAGCGCCATCGCCAGCCGGTTCGATCGTGACGCGGTGGCGCTGATTTCGCTGGCCGGCGTCGCCAACGCCTATTTCCAGGTGCTCGCCGCCCAGGATCGCGTGCGGATCGCCAACAACAACATCGCCAGCGCCCAGCGCATCTATGATGCGATCAAGCAGCGGCTGGACGTGGGAACGGCCACCGATCTCGACCTCGCCCAACAGGAAAGCGCGCTGGCCAACCAGCGCGCCAGCCTTCCGGTGCTGCGGCAGGCGCTCGCCCAGAACGTCAATGCGCTGGCGGTTCTGGTGGGGCGTCCGCCGGAGGCGATCACCGTGCGAGGTGGCAGCCTGACGCAGATCGCGCTGCCGCGGGTGACGCCGGGCCTGCCGTCCGAATTGCTGACGCAGCGTCCCGACATCCGCCGCACCGAAGCGCAGCTCGCCTCCGCCACGGCGAACGTGGCGAATGCGCGCGCACAGTTCTTTCCGACGATCCAGTTGACGGCCCAGGGCGGCTATCAGAGCGCGGCGCTGGCCTCGCTGTTCTCGCCGCAGGCGACGTTCTACAGCCTCGCCGGCGGGCTGACCCAGCCGATCTTCGACGGGCTGCGCATCCAGAGCAATTTCGAATACCAGAAGGCGCGGCAGGACGAGCTGGTTCAGACGTACCGCAAAACCGTGGTGTCGGCCTTCGCCGATGTCAACAACGCGCTGGTCGCCATCCGCGAAACGAACCTGCGGCTGCGGGCCCTGACGCAGGTGGTGGCGGCCTCGCGGCGGGCGTTCAATCTGGCCGAGCAGCGCCTGCGCGCCGGCACCGCGGACACGACAACCGTGCTAAACACCCAGCAGACCCTGTTTCAGGCCGAGGACTCGCTGGCGCAGGCACGGCTGGCGCGGCTTCAGGCGATTGTTGCCTTGTACCAGGCGCTCGGAGGCGGCTGGGCCGTGACGGCGAAGGGACCGTTGGATGCTATTTAAGCCGGATACGAACAACGAGCCTGCGCCGGCCGGGGAGGCGGCTCCGCCGAGGCCGCGCGCGCGCTGGCGGGCGAGGTTGGTCTCGTCGGTGCTCGCGCTGCTGCTGATCGGCGGCGTCGGCTACATCGTCTGGACCACGTTCAACACCCGGCCGGGCGGCAGCGCAGGGCGGGGTGGCGGCGCGGGGCCAGCCGGCGCGATGCGCAACCTGCCGGTGCCGGTGCTGGCGGCGACGCCGCGCGTGCAGGACGTGCCGGTCTATCTGGACGGCGTCGGCACCATTCGCGCGCTGAACACGGTGACGGTGCGCGCGCAGGTCGACGGCAAGCTGATCGCCATCAAATTCAAGGAGGGCGAGGACGTCGAGCGCGGCGCGGTGCTGGCGGAGATCGATCCGGCGATCTATCGGGCGCAGCTCGATCAGGCGCTGGCGAAGAAGGCCCAGGACGAAGCGACGCTGGAGAACGCGCGGCTGGATCTTGCGCGCTACGAGCAACTGGCCAAGTCCAATGCCGGCTCGAAGCAGCAGGCCGATACGCAGCGGGCGACCGTAGCGCAGCTCGAGGCGCTGGTGCGCTCCGATCAGGCGGCGATCGACAATGCGCAGACGATGCTCGGCTATACGAAAATCACCGCGCCGCTGTCCGGCCGCACCGGTCTGCGCCTGGTCGATCAGGGCAACATCATCCGCTCGTCGGACGCGAACGGACTGGTGGTGATTACCCAGGTGAAGCCGATCGCCGTGCAGTTCAGCCTGCCGCAGCAGCAGCTCTCTCGCGTGAACGCGGCATTCGAGCGCGGACCGTTGCAGGTCGACGTGTTCGGCAATGACGGCCGGACCGTGGTGCAGACCGGCACGCTGGAGGGCATCGACAACCAGGTCGATCCGACGACCGGCACGGTGAAGCTCAAGGCGCAATTCGCCAATGCCGATCTCAGCCTGTGGCCGGGGCAGTTCGTCAATGTGCGCGTCAAGGTGAACACACTCAATCAGGCGATCGTGGTGCCGACGTCGAGCGTGCAGCGCGGCCCCGCCGGGACGTTCGCCTATGTGATCGGCGCGGACAACACGGTCAGCGCGCGCGCCGTGAGCGTGGTGCAGCAGACGGACGTCGAGGCCGTGATCGGCCGCGGCCTGTCGCCGAACGACCGCGTGGTGACGACCGGCTTCACCAATCTCGCCGAAGGATCGCGCGTGATCGTCGGCCAGGATCAAGGGACGCCGACGCCCGACCTCGCGCCGCGCCGAAGGCAGGGCCAGAAGGGACCCGGCGGCGGACAGAAAGGCGGTGGCGACCGATCGCAGCAAGGCGGCAAAGCGCCGGCGAAGCAGTAGAGCATGATCCCGAAAAGTGGGAACCGGTTTTCGGGAAGATCACGCTCAAGCAGAAGCGCACGAGGTTGAAGTGATTCAACCTGAACAGATCGTTCTCTGAGGCTCAAACGAATGAGTGTGTCCGAGCCGTTCATCCGGCGTCCGATCGCCACCTCGCTGCTGGGCATCGCCCTGATGATCGGCGGCGCGCTCGGCTATTGGGCGCTGCCGGTGTCGGCGCTGCCGCAGGTCGATTTTCCGACCGTGCAGATCACGACGCAGCTTCCGGGCGCGAGCCCCGAGGTGACGGCCTCGCTGATTACCGCGCCGCTGGAGCGGCAACTCGGGCAAATCCCTCGCTCGCGCTGATGACCTCGACGAGTTCCTACGGCCGCAGCCAGATTTCGTTGCAGTTCGATCTCAACCGCGACATCGATGGCGCGACGCAGGACGTTCAGGCCGCGATCAATGCCGCGGCGGGCATCCTGCCGCGGACGCTGCCCTATCCGCCGACCTACGCCAAGGTCAATCCGGCCGATGCGCCGGTCATCACGCTGGCGTTGACGTCGGAAACGGTTTCCGTGCGGGCGATGAGCGACATCGCCGACACGCTGATCGCGCAGCGTCTCAGCCAGATCACCGGCGTCGGCCGCGTTACCGTGCTCGGCAATCTGAAGCCCGCGGTGCGCATTCAGGCCGATCTCGCGCGCATGGCCGCCTATGGCGTCTCGATGGAGGACCTGCGCTCGGCGATCGCGGGCGCGAACGTGTCCGGTCCGAAGGGCTCGCTCGACGGCGCGCTGCAAGCCTACAGCATCGCCGCCAACGACCAGATCACATCGCCCGAGGCCTACAGGGCCGTGATCGTCACCTACAAGAACAACGCGCCCATCAAGGTCGGCGATATCGCCACCATCGTCGACGGGCTGGAGAACGACAAGACGGCGGCGTTCTATCAGGGCACGCCGGCGGTGGTGCTCGAAATTCAGCGGCAACCCGGCGCGAATGTGATCGATGTCGTCCGCCAGATCAGGGCGGAAATTCCGCGGCTGCAACGGGCGCTGCCGGCCGCCGTCAACGCGACCATCGTCAGCGACCGAACCGACACGATCCGCGCCTCGGTGCGCGACGTGCAGTTCACCCTGGTCCTGAGCGTCGTGCTGGTGGTGCTGGTGGTGCTGGTGTTCCTACGCTCGGTGCGAGCGACGATCATCGCCGGCGTCGCGCTGCCGCTGTCGCTGGTGTCAAGTTTCGGCGTGATGTGGTTCGCTGGATTCAGCCTCGACAACCTGTCGCTGATGGCGCTGACCATCGGCACCGGCTTCGTCGTCGACGACGCGATCGTCATGATCGAGAACATCGTCCGCCATATGGAGAAGGGCGAGAATCCGATGGCCGCGGCGCTCAAGGGCGCGAGCGAGATCGGTTTCACGATCATATCGCTGACGCTGTCGCTGATCGCGGTGTTCATTCCGCTGCTGTTCATGACCGGACTGGTCGGACGCATGTTCCGCGAATTCGCCCTGACGCTGACGATCGCCGTCGTCACTTCGGCGATCGTGTCGCTGACGCTGACGCCGATGATGTGTTCGCGGCTGCTCAGGCATGAGGCGTCCGGCACCACGCGTATTCCCGGCATGGCGATGCTCGCGGGATGGATCGACCGCATGATGGACGGCTATCACCGCTCACTGCTCTGGGTGCTGAAGCATCAGCGGGCGACGCTGGCCGTCACGTTCCTGACCATCGTCATCACCGGGCTTCTGTATATGGTCGCGCCCAAGGGATTCTTGCCATTGCAGGATACCGGCTCGATCGTCGCCATCACCGAGACCGGGCCGGATGTCTCGTTCACGGAGATGCAGCGGCGGCAGAGCGAGGTGGTGAGCGCGCTGCGGGCCGATCCGTCGGTCGAAGGCGTCGTCTCGGTGGTCGGCACGAATTCGATCAATCCGACGCCGAACGCCGGCCGCGTGGTCATTACGCTGAAGCCGCGCGCCGAGCGGCGCAAGCGTCGAGACGCTGCTCGGGCGGCTGAAAGAACACGTCGCCGGCATCCCCGGCGTGCGGGTGTTCTTCCAGCCGGTGCAGGACATTCAGATCAGCACGCGCTTTAGCCGCTCGCAGTATCAATACACCCTGACCGGCTCCAACCGCGCAGAGCTGACGCAATGGGCGGACCGGCTGGCTGAGCGGCTCACGAATGATCCGCTGTTCCGCGACGTGTCGTCGGAGACGCAGGAGGGCGGCCTGCGGGCGCAGCTCACCGTCGATCGCGAGAAGGCAGGCCGCATGGGCGTATCCGTGCAGGCGGTGAATGACACGCTGAACGACGCTTTCGGCCAGCGCCAGATTTCGACGATCTACGGGCAGGCCAATCAATACCGCGTGGTGCTGGAGGCGCTGCCGGAATTCCAGCGCGACCCGTCGATCCTGTCGAAACTGTATGTGCCCGGCACCGGCGGCGCACAGGTGCCGCTCGCGGCGATCGCGACGCTGGAGCGGACCACCGCGCCGCTTGCCATCGCCAATCAGGCGCAGTTTCCCGCCGTGACGCTGAGCTTCAACCTTGCGCCTGAGGCGGCGCTGGGACAGGCGGTGCAGGCGATCTCGCGCATCGAAAGCGAACTGGCGATGCCCGGCTCGATCATCGGCGTCTATTCCGGCGACGCGGCCGAATTCGCGCGCTCGCTGAGCGGCCAGCCTTGGCTCATCCTCGCGGCGATCGTCACGATCTACATCGTGCTCGGCGTTCTGTACGAAAGCTACATCCACCCGATCACGATCCTGTCGACGCTGCCGTCCGCCGGCATCGGAGCGATCCTCGCGCTGATGCTGTTCGGGCAGGACCTGTCGGTGCTGGGCCTGATCGGCATCATTCTGTTGATGGGCATCGTCAAGAAGAACGCGATCATGATGATCGACTTCGCGCTGGAGGCCGAACGCCATCAGGGCATGAGCCCGACCGAAGCCATCACCCAGGCGGCGATCCTGCGTTTCCGCCCCATCATGATGACGACGATGGCGGCGCTGTTCGGCGCGCTGCCGCTCGCGATCGAAAGCGGCACCGGCTCCGAGCTTCGCTTTCCGCTCGGCATCTCGATCATCGGCGGCCTGCTGCTGAGCCAGGTGCTGACGCTCTACACGACGCCGGTGATCTATCTCGCGCTCGACCGCATCAATCGCCGGCTTGAGCCGAGCGTTTCGCCGATGATCGGCGAGACGCCGACGAGCGCACCGGAGGGGCACGGATGAGCTTCTCCGAACCCTTCATCCGCCGTCCGGTCGGAACGGTCCTGCTGGCGATCGGTCTGGTGCTGACCGGCCTCGTCGCCTACATGGCGCTGCCGGTCGCCAGCGTGCCGAACATCGACTTCCCGGTGATCCGCGTCTCGGCTCAGCGGCCCGGCGCCGACCCTTCGATCATGGCCTCGACGGTGGCCGCGCCGCTGGAGCGTCGTCTCGGCGAGATTTCGGGCATCGACCAGATGACCTCGAACTCCTCGCTCGGCAGCACCAACATCTCGCTCCAGTTCTCGCTCGGACGCGATATCGATCGCGCGGCGCGCGACGTGCAGGCGGCGATCAACGCGTCCTTGAGCGATCTGCCGAGCGACCTGCCGTCGCTGCCGCGTTTCCGCAAGGCCAATCCGGCGGCCTCACCGGTGCTGATCGTCGCGCTGACGTCGAAGACGTTGCCGCCGAGCGTACTTTACGACGTTGCCGACACGGTGCTGATCCAGCGCATCTCGCAGGTGCCCGGCGTTGGCGAGGTCAATGTCAGCGGCGCGGAGCAGCCGGCCGTGCGCGTGCGGCTCAATCCGGCGGCGCTGGCGAGCGCCGGCATTTCCACAGAAACCGTCCGCACCGCGATCGTCAACGCCAACTCGATCTCTCCGCTCGGCTCGTTCAACAGCGAGCGTCAGGGCGAGACCATCGCCACGAATCCGCAGATGCGCTCGGCGGAGCAGTTTCGCGACATCGTCATCAAGAGTACGGCCGACGGCGTGCTGCGCCTGTCGGATATCGCGGACGTGGACGACTCGGTCCGCAACACGCGCTCGGCCGCGTGGTTCAACAAGCAGCCTTCGGTGCTTTTGACCATCACCAAGCAGAGCGACGCCAACGTCATCGACACCGTCGATCGCGTCAAGGCGCTGCTGCCGGAGCTGAAGCAATGGGTGCCGGCCGGCGTTGATTTCACCATCTTCTCAGACCGCACCAGCACGATCCGCGCCAATGTGCTCGACATGCAGCTGACGCTGATCGCCACCATCGCGCTGGTGATGATGGTGGTGTTCCTGTTCCTGCGCCGCGCGACGCCGACGATCGCGGCCGGCGTCTCGGTGCCACTGGCGCTGGCCGGCACGTTCGCCGGCATGTGGATCGCCGGCTTTTCGATCAACAATCTGTCGCTGATGGCGCTGGTGATCTCGATCGGCTTCGTCGTCGACGACGCCATCGTCATGATCGAGAACATGTACCGCAACCTGGAGGAGGGCATGCAGCCCTTCCGCGCGGCGCTTGAGGGGGCGAAGCAGATCGGTTTCACTGTGGTCGCGATCAGCCTGTCGCTGGTGGCCGCGTTCGCGCCGCTGATGTTCATGGAAGGCGTCGTCGGCCGGCTGTTCCGCGAATTTTCGGTGACGCTGACCTTCGCCATTCTGGTGTCGACGGTCGTGTCGCTGACGGTCACGCCGATGATCTGCGCGCATCATATCCGGCAGGGCCTGTCGGCGCGCCAGACCTGGTTCGATCGCGTGGTCGAAGGCGCGTTGTCGCGGCTGGTCGAGTGGTACGGCGAAACGCTGCGCGTCGCGATGGGTTTTCCGAAGCTGACGCTGCTGGTGTTCCTCGCCACGATCGGGCTTACGGTCACGCTCTATGTGAAAATCCCGAAGGGCTATTTCCCGAGCGACGATTCTGGCCTCATCATCGGCGGCACGCGCGCTTCCGCCGATGTCTCGTTCAGCGGAATGCTGTCATTGCAGCAGCAGGTGGCGGATATCGTGCTGGAGGATCAGGCGGTAGCGGCGCTCGGCTCCTCGCTCGGCGGGGCGGCGGGTTCGGCGGCCAGAACCGCGGCTCGATGTTCATCGCGTTGAAGCCGATTTCCGAGCGCGACGGGCATGTGACCACGCAGCAGGTCATCGACCGGCTGCGGCGAAAGCTGTTTCCGTTGCCCGGCATGCGGCTGTTCATGTTCGCGGCGCAGGACGTGCGGGCAGGCGGCGGCCGGCAAAGCGATTCCGACTATCAGTATTCGCTCATCAGCCCGGACCTCGAATTGTTGCAGAAGTGGGCGCCGATCGTCGCCAAGCGGCTGGAGACGGTCGAGGGGATCACCGACGTCTCCAGCGATCGTGAGGCCGGGCGGGCTGCAACTGAGTTTGAAGATCGACCGGCAGGCGGCGGCGAGTCTTGGCGTGCGCGTGCAGGATATCGACAGCGCGCTCAACAACGCCTTCGCGCAGCGTCAGATTTCGACGATCTACACCCAGCGCAACCAGTACCGCGTCGTGATCGAGGTCGATCCGGATTTGCAGCGCGATCCGTCAGATCTCGAACGGATTTTCGTCAATGGCGCGAATGGTGCGCAGGTGCCGCTATCGGCCGTGGTGCGTTACGAGCGCGCGTTGTCGCCGCTCGCCGTCTATCATCAGGGCCAGTTCCCGACCGTGACGGTTTCTTTCGCGACCGAACCCGACGTCACCTTGCAGACGGCAACGCAGAACATCCAGCGGGCGGTTGCGGAGTTGCATCTGCCGGAAGGCATCCGCGCCAGCTTCGAAGGCAATGCGAAGGACTTCGGCTCGACCGCGCGCGGCAGCCGCTGTTGATCCTAGGCGCATTGATCGCGGTCTATATCGTTCTCGGAATTCTTTACGAAAGCCTGCTGCATCCGCTGACGATCATCTCGACGCTGCCCTCGGCCGGACCGGCGCGCTGCTCGCGCTGCAACTGGCGAACACGCCGCTGACGGTGATCGCCTTCATCGGCATCATTCTCCTGATCGGCATCGTCAAGAAGAATGGCATCATGATCGTCGATTTCGCGCTTGAGGGCGAACGCAAGCGCGGGCTGTCGCCTCATGACGCCGTGTTCGAGGCGAGCCTGGTGCGCTTCCGCCCGATTCTGATGACGACGCTGGCGGCGATGCTGGCGGCGGTGCCGCTCGTCATCGCAACGGGGCCCGGCACCGAGCTTCGCCGGCCGCTCGGCATCACCATCATCGGCGGGCTTGCCGTCTCGCAGGTGCTGACGCTGTACACGACGCCGGTGATCTATCTCTTGATGGAGCGGCTGAAGAATCCCCGGAAGCGGCGGTTTTCGCCTGCACAGGTGCCGGCAGAATAATGTACGGTAGGCGCGGAACGTGCATGGAACCGAAAGGTTCCCGCGGCGTTTTCGCCGCATGGATGCAGACGCCAAGGCCGACACGAAGCACGAGCCGCTTACCGAAAGCGGCGAGAGACTCCCGAACCTCCGCCAGAGATCCTCGATCCGCAGGAGAACGACAATCCGCAGCTTCTCGAACAGCTCCGCCGCCGCTATTTGCTGCGGCGTTTTTGGTTGAGCGCCAAGGGGTTTTGGGGACGGAACGGCGCGCGGCTGGCTTGGGCTTTCAGTGGCGGCCTGCTCGCGCTGATTATCATCAATCTGTGCGTCCAGTACGGCATCAATGTCTGGAATCGCGCGATATTCGATGCGCTAGAGAAAAAGGACTCGGCGACGGTCTTCGAACTGACCGTGATCTTCCTGCCTTTGGCCGGGCTCAGCGTGGTTCTCGGGGTGATCCAGGTCTATGCGCGGATGAACATCCAGCGCCGCTGGCGGGACTGGCTCAACAAGGCGGTTATCGATCGCTGGTTGCAGAATGGCCGCTACTATCAGCTCAATCTCGTCAGCGGCGACCACAAGAATCCCGAACATCGGATCGCCGAGGATCTGCGGGTCGCGACCGACGCGCCGGTGGATTTCGCCGCCGGCGTGACGGCCGCACTGTTATCAGCCACCACTTTCATCGTCGTCCTCTGGACGATCGGCGGCGCGCTCACCATCAATATCGGCGGAAATCCGATCACCATTCCGGGCTTTCTGGTTATCGCCGCGATCCTTTACGCGGCGATCGCCAGCACCTCGATGCTCTGGATCGGCCGCAACTTCGTCATCGTATCAGAAGCCAAGAACCAGGCCGAGGCGGAGTATCGCTATGCGCTCACGCGCATCCGCGAGAACGGCGAAAGCATCGCCTTGCTGGGCGGCGAGGAGGAGGAACGTTCCGGTATCAAAAGGTCTTTCGCCGGCGTTCTGCGCGAGTGGGCGCGCATCTGCGGACAGCACATGCGCACAACGATCATTTCGCAGGGGTCGAGCATCATCGCTCCCGTCATTCCGATCCTTCTCGCTGCGCCGAAATATCTCGAAGGATCGATGACGCTCGGACAGGTGATGCAGGCGGCCTCCGCATTCACGATCGTGCAGAGCGCATTCGGGTGGCTGGTGGACAACTACCCGCGCCTTGCCGAATGGACCGCCGGTGCGCGGCGGATCGCGTCGCTGATGGTTTCGCTCGATGCGCTGGAGCGCGCCGAGGCCGGCGAGGGCACCGGCCGTATCGATCGGGGTGAGACCGAATACGCGCTGCGTCTGAACGATCTGTCGGTGACGCTGGATGACGGGACCGCCGTGGTCAACGATGCCGAGGTGGCGATCGAGCCCGGCGAGAGGGTGCTGGTGGCGGGTGAATCCGGCACCGGCAAAAGCACGCTGGTGCGCGCGATCGCCGGGCTTTGGCCGTGGGGGGACGGCACGGTCGAGTTCCAGAAGGACGGCCGCGTGTTCATGCTTCCGCAAAGGCCGTATTTGCCGTCCGGCACGCTGCGTCGCGCGGTCGCCTATCCCGCCTCGGCGGAGGACTGGAGCACGGAGCAGATCGGCGAAGTTCTCGACAAGGTCGGCCTCGGGCATCTGAAGGAGCGCATCGAGGATGACGAGCCGTGGGACCAGACCCTGTCCGGCGGCGAAAAGCAGCGGCTCGCCTTCGCGCGGCTGTTTCTGCACAAGCCGGATGTCATCGTGCTCGACGAGGCGACATCGGCGCTCGATCCGCCGAGCCAGGACTCGATGATGAAGCTGCTCAACACGGAGTTGAAGCAGGCGACGATCGTCAGCGTGGCGCATCGGCCCGAACTCGAAGCGTTTCACAGCCGCAAGATCATCCTTGAACGCCGCAAGGGCGGCGCGCGGCTGGTCAGCGACATCGATCTGATAAAGCGCCCCGGCCGCAAGAAGCTCATCAGCCGGTTTCTGCGGCGACCGCCGCGAAAGCCGCAGTCGAAATCATCTGCGAAGTCCGCGTGAACCCGCGCTTCTCGACGATCAGTTCTGTTCGTCCTTGTCGCGGCCGCGCATCAAATCCTTTGCGAGGTCCGAGAGCACCGGCCGCGGCAACGCCACGAACGGCATCGGCCGGATCAGGTCGACGGCGGCAAGACCGAGCCTCGCGGTGAGGAAGCCGTTGAGAACGCCTTCGCCGAGCCGCGAGGAGAGTTTCGCGGCGATGCCATGGCCGAGCGCCTGCTGGACGATGCTGTCGGTCATCGCCATGCCGCCCGTCACCGCCAGATGCGCGACGACCTGACGGGCGAGCCGCGCAAGGCCGAGCGCGCCGGGCCTTCCGCCATAGAGCCGCGCCAGCCGCCGGATCAGGCTGAGGCCGGAGATCAGCACGAACAGGATATCGATCGCCGCGCGCGGGCTGACGGCCGTGACGACCGACACGCGCTGCGCTGTCGAGGAGATCAGCCGGCGCGCCTCGGCGTCGAGCGAGACCATCAATTCGCGTTCGGCGAGTCTTATCAGATCGGCCCCGTCGATGATGTCGTCGATATGCGACGTCACCTTTGCGCGCCCGTGCGCAAGCCGCGGGTTTTCGCGCGAGAGCGCGAGCAGGTCGCGGACGACGGCGCGGCCCTCCATCCTGTCGTCGCTCGCCAGAACTTCCACCGCGCGGCGATGCAGCTTTTCGATTGCGGTCAGCCGCAAAAGTCCGACGATCTCACGCCCGGCGATGATGAGGATCGCAAGCCCTGCGAGTCCGGCGAGGACTGCGCCGGCGATGCCGAGGCTCGGTGAGCGTGCGAACAGATCCTCGATCAGGCGCGTGACGCTGAGGCCCACCGCCAGCGAGACGAGGCCGCCCGCCGCCGACCAGAACAGTGCGCCCCAGCGAAAGCCGCGCCGGGGAGGGAGCGCGGTTTCGACCGGCACCGGCAACGTCACGGGTTCGGTTTCCGTCACGATCCGCACGGTGTGCGGCTTCGACGGCGCCTCGTCGCCGGCTTCCGCGATGCGGACCTGCGGATCGTCGAGCCGGAAGGCGGCCGGCTTGCGGCTGTCCTCGAAGCGCGTCATGCCAAACGGTCTCCCAGCAGAAACTGCAATGCGCGATCCATCCTGATGTGCGGCAGCGGTTGCTCGGTCGCCGCCTGGTCCAGCGCCGGTGGGCGGAAGCGCAGAAAGCGGAAATCCGCGCCGTCGCCTTCGCCATGCGCCGTTCCCGTGAACGTTTCCTTGCCGTCGAGAAAGGCTTGCGCATCGCGCGGCAGGTCGCCGGGGAAGGTCGCAACCTCGGCAATCCCGTCCATGATCTCGCCATTGACGCGCTCGCCCGCGACCGGCACGCCGATGATCGAGGGCAGTTCGTCGCGTCCGCGCCGCACCCGCGCCTCGCGCGTGGCGCGCACGGCGGCCACGGCCGCGACATCGAGCACAGCGCCGGACGCCTCCGAGCGGGCGACGGCGGTCTTCAGCATCTGTGCGACGATGGCTTCGAGCCGGTCGTGATTGAGGTGGTGCAGGTGATCGGCCTTCGTCGCCGCGAACAGCACGCGGTCGATGCGCGGCCGGATCAGCGAACT
The DNA here is from genome assembly GCA_041397365.1 of Xanthobacteraceae bacterium. Lineage (GTDB taxonomy): Bacteria > Pseudomonadota > Alphaproteobacteria > Rhizobiales > Xanthobacteraceae > P52-10. The sequence goes on along the minus strand of JAWKWT010000008.1, from coordinate 7,241 downwards.
CACGAACGTTCTGCGGCCGACGCGGAAGCAGTCGAGGATCGACGACAGCGCCGCTTGCAGATCGTGCAGCGCGTCCGGTCCCGCGTTGAGCGCCGCGAGCGCGTCGATCAACACGACCTGCCGATCGAGCCGTGCGAAATGATCGCGAAAGAACGGACGCACGACGGCGGAGACGTAAGCGTCGTAGCGGCGCTTCATCATTGCCCATAGCGAGCCGGACGGCGCGCTCGCCAGAGCGGACAGATCGAGCGGGGCGAAGGTGAGGGCGGGGGAGCCGGCGAGGCTTCCCGGCAAGAGGAAGCGGCCCGGCGGCAGCAGGCTCATGGCGAAACGCTCGTCGCGGCAGGCTTTCAGGTAGTCGGTGAACAGGCGCGCGGCGGTGAGCGCGGCCTGTTCGTCGGCCGACCCTTCCGGCGACAGCGTCGCCAGATGCGCGTGCCAATCGGCCGCGAGCTTCGCACGCGGGCCGTTGCGCGACAGCAGCAGGCTCTCGGCGGACCATTGCTCGTAACTTTTTTCGAGCAGCGGCAGATCGAGCAGCCATTCGCCGGGATAATCGACGATGTCGAGCGTGAGCGTGCGCGATGCGCCGTTCCTGCTCTGGTAGTCGATCGCGATCCGCAATTCGCTGATGTCGACGGTGGAGGCGGGCCTGCGCCGCTCCGCGATCAGCGACTGAAGGTGTTTTTCATAGTCGAAGCGTGGAATCGTGTCGTCCGGCTGCGGCTCCAGCCGGGCGGAGGCGATGCGGCCATTCGCCAGCGCCTCGAACACCGGAAAACGGCCTCCGCGCAGCGGCGCGTTCACCAGCGCGGTGATGAAAACGGTCTTTCCCGCGCGCGACAGGCCCGTCACGCCGAGGCGGATGGTCGGGTTGAAAAGGCCCTCGCCATAATCCAGCATCGCGCGCGTAGCGATGCGCGTATCCTCGAAGAAGTCGGAAAAGCCGGGAGGCATCAGGCGCGCGTCTCAGCGGCGGGTGCGCGGGCGGATGCAATCGGCGGCGCCATGGGTGAGCGCCACCAGCTTCACGCCGCCCGACGTCTTGGTACACATTTCCACGTCCTTCGCGCCTTGCGGCACCATATGCGCGCACATGATCTGGGCCTCGCCGCCCCAGAGTGGCGTCGAGAAGCGGCAGCTCACCAGGCACGATCGCGGCGTCGCGGCGGTGTTGGTCACGCCGATCCGCACCGATTCCTCGCCGGGGAGAATCGTGCAGGTGAACGGCACGGTTTCGGCGCTTGCCGCAGTGGCCGCGAGCATCGACAGCGCGAGCCATCCCGCAAGTTGCGATCGCATGGAACTTCACTCCTCAGTCCGTCAAGGACGTATGGAGAACGGCCGGAAATCGCAAGTCCTACCGCAAAATCCCGTCAGCGAACCCTTCCGTAAGCCTGCCGGCGGCCCCGCACGCCAAACGGTTGCCTAAGCCGCTGACACATTGTAACAACGGCGCGCGATGAGGCCACGTGGCGGAGTGGTTACGCAGCGGTCTGCAAAACCGTTTACTCCGGTTCAATTCCGGACGTGGCCTCCAGCAACAATATCAATGGTTTGTGGTAGTTTCCTTCCAGCGTATCGACCAGGGTCTCCCCTCGCTCGCCGGCGAACCCGGCAACGGGCAGCGGATGCCATGCCGCCGTCTATAACAATTGCGGTTTGATATAGGCTTGATAGCCTCGCCGACGCGCCACCCGAGCAAGCAGGCCGAACACCGACGTTTGAACCCCGCGCGGTAAGAGAGGCAGAAAGGTGGGGTTCAGCAGCAGCTCATTGATGGTCAGTGCAGCCTGCAACGGGTTGGTGATGTCGCCCCTGCGGTTCGCTTTGCCCAGTTGGGAAAGCGCCACCAGTGTTTCCAGAAAGCGCTCGACGCGATCCAGCACCTCGGGTTCCGGCTCGACGCGCACGCCAAGCTGTCGGACATGCAACTCGTCGCTGCCTGCATTGGTCGGATGGGTGTGAATTTGGTTGAAGCCGATATCGACCGTGCTCGGTGCACTGATGGTCAGTTTTTGGCGTCCGACCTTCAGCTTCGCCGTTCCCTTGAGGACGATGAACGTCTCGGCAACTCCATTGCTTGGTCCAGCATGATAGTGAGGCGCGGCTGGAAGCATCTCGCCAGGCGGCACATGCCAGTCCACAGCGAGTTCCTGTCCGCCGTTGTCTGCGGGAATCTCGACGAACACCACGCGGGTCCTCGTCACCGGATTGAATAGCTCATCCCCTTTGCGCGCCACCTCTGCCTCTGATCTGTAAGTCGATACTAGGTCATCGAATTTGACCGCCGGTCCTGTCGGGCAGCGTTTTATTCCTGCTCGTCAACCAATCAATGTTTCCCAATACGCCGACAGCGCAGCGAGCGAGCTTAGACCGATCATCATCGAAGGCAACCTTCAACACCCGCTCGTCAAGCGTACGGTAATGACCAGTGCCAGCTTTGTTCTTTCCGCTCGCTCCTGCACATCAGTCTCGCCGGCCGGAGGCGGCGCAGACCGCGTGACTTGTCTCACAGTCGCCCGCGCGGCCGCGACTTAGATTGGAGGCATCGTTCCTCCCAACTTGGGCCGCGCAGGTCGATCCCGCGCGGCCATTTTGTCTGGTCGCCTCAAGTCGAGGTGAGATCGTCAGCTTCCGTTGCCGCTGATATAAGGCCAGACCTCCAGCGCGCCGCGCCAGATCATATCGCCTGCCACATACAGGATCACGGCCAGGCCGACATAGGCGATCCAGCGGTGCTTATGCAGCAGCTTGGCGATGAAGGTCGCGGCAAGGCCCATCAGCGCGATCGACAGGGCGAGCCCGAACACCAGCACCCACGGATGCTCGCGCGACGCTCCGGCGACCGCCAGCACGTTGTCGAGCGACATCGTCACATCTGCAATGAGAATCTGGAGCGCCGCCTGACCGAAGGTCTTGCGCGGCGCGTTGTCGGCGATGCCTCCGCTGGCGTCCAGATCCTCGTTCGCGACGGCTTCCTGCCCGGCGTGTGCGAGTTCATGTGGGGTGCGCAGCTCGCGCCACATCTTCCAGCACACCCACAACAGCAGGATGCCGCCCGCAAGCAGCAAACCGACGATCGCCAGAAGCTGCACGGTGACCGCGGCGAAGGCGATGCGCAGGACGGTTGCGGCAATGATGCCGACCAGGATCGCCTTGTTGCGCTGGTCGGCGGGCAGGCCGGCAGCGGCAAGTCCGATGACGATGGCGTTGTCGCCGGCCAGTACCAGGTCGATGAGGATGACTTGTCCCAGCGCCGTCAGCGCGGCGGGAGTAATGAGTTCGGCAATGAATTCCATTTTGGCTCGCTCTTGGTCCGGGTTGAGACACGCAAGCGGCCAAACGACCCCGACAATCGGGGACGTACTGCTTCAATCAGGGCAGGGTGGAACATCGCCAGGCCGCTTCCGAAAATGCCAGTCCGACATCGCAGTTCCACTCGAACTGCCAGAGGGGCCCGGTCTGGATGCTTGAATTTAGCCAACCTCGCGGCCTCCCGCAAGATCGCCGAGGAACGAGAGGCTGCGACAAGATGGAACCGATCGGGCATAAGCGAGTTTTGGCTGGGAGGTATTCTTGCAAGCGGGGATGTCGTGACGGAAAAGCCACCGATACCGAATCTTTCCCTCGAGGAAGAGGCCAATCACGGCATTCTCGATCCGGCACTGCCGAACCATTTCCTTCCCGAGGGTCTGGAGCGCAAACGAAGAGGCCCGCTGAATCCGCGAACAGGACGGCGGCCAGAGCGCGTCAACCAGCCGAGCGAAACAGGCTGAATCTCCGGGCGAACGTCAATTGCCTGCCGCGCGCGCCCAGGCGTCGGCCATACGCTCCGCGACGCGCTGACTCGTGTAGTCACGGGCGATACCGGCCCGCGCCGCCGTCGCGAAAGATTCGCGCGACGCGCGATCACCCGCCAGCGTAGCCAACGCCGCCGCCAGCGCCGCAGCATCGTCGGGCGGAACGAGAAGGCCGCCGCCAGTCGTCGTCACGCAGTCGCGGCAGCCCGGCACGTCGCTTGCGACCAGCGCACGCCCTGACGCCGCAGCTTCGAGCAGCGAACGCGGCAAACCTTCGCCGCCGCGCGAGGGAAAACAGGCCAGATGCATGCCGGCCCAGAAGCTCGCGACATCTCCAACCCAGCCATGCAGCGTGACGCCGGGCGTCTCGCGCCAGCGCGCGATCTCGTCCGCGCTGACCGCGGCCGGATTGTCCGGGTCCGGCGTTCCGCCGATGTGAAGCTCCGCATCAAAACCCTGCACGCGGAGTTTCGTCACCGCGTCCACCGCCACGTCAATTCCCTTCGAGCGCACCAGGCGGGCGATCGTCCCGATCTTCACCGGCGGCTCGGCAGGTGGCTCGGAGACGGGCAGGGTCTCCAACTCGACGCCCGCACCCGGAACCTGGACGACATTGGTCGCAAGCTGAGCCTCGTCGAGGCCGAGCGCGCCGGCGTCGGAGTTGTTCTCGACCACCAGCACCGCGCCCTTTCGCAACCGCGCGCGCACGAGGCGGCGCAAGGCTGTGGCGATGCCGCGCATGGTCAGCGTCCGCGTGGTGGCGAGAAAGCCGAAGCCGGTCAGGGCAAGCACCAGCCCGGTCTGGACCGGAACGGTCAGACCGGCCAGCAGGATCGGCTTCAGGGCGATGGCATGGACCACGCGCGGTCGCTCGCTCAGGAACAGCCGATGCAAATGCGAGAGCTGCGACATCAGCCGGAGCGGATTGCCAATGCCGCGGCCGAAATCGAACGGCACGATCTGGGCCCCGGCACGTTCGAGTTCTTCGCGCGCGTTCTCGTTCCGTCCGAGAGCCGGCGCGCCGCCGACCCGGCAAACGACCACCGGCTCGAACCCGTTCGCACGGGCATGGCCGATCAGGTGCCGAAAGTGCGACTGCATGAACCAGTCTTCGGTCACCAGAAACAGGAGGCGATTCGTCGGGGAGGCCACGGCAACTCGGCGTTTTGGGATCGAACCTTGAATATCGTGCCTGTTTTGCCGGTCTGGCGGCCATCTGCAAGGCGGCACAGCGCCCGGAATCGCGTTTCCGGCCCGAGAAATGCGACGGGTAGACGATTTTCATGTCCCCATGTGCCGGTTGCGGGACATTTGGTCCTTTGCAACGGGAAACGGCTTTGTTATACGCGGCGCACTGCGAAGCTGCTTTGCGCTATTCCCCGGTAGCTCAGTGGTAGAGCAACCGGCTGTTAACCGGTTGGTCGCTGGTTCGAATCCGGCCCGGGGAGCCAAGAATTTCAATAGCTTAGCAATCTCCCCAAATCTCAGCATAAGTTTCCAGGTAGCCTAGGCAGCAAGGCTGCGCCTTGTTGCCTAGGCTGTGGTGTGAGATTTATTCGGCCTGAATGCCAGATCGCTCAACGATCGCCTTCATCTTGGCGCGCTCGGCTTCAAAGAATGCCGCAAGCTTCTCCTTGCTCATGCCGCGCAGATTTCCGGCACCCTGATCGTTGAAGTATTTGATGATTTCAGGCTTGTCCAAGGCATCGCCAATCGATTTGGCGAGCTTGTCAACGATCGGCTGTGGCGTACCGGCGGGAAGCACGACAGCAGACCACGCCGTGAATGCGGCTCCGGGATACCCATAGTCGCTCATGGACTTCACATCCGGCAGCACGGTCAGCCGCTCGTTGCCCGAAACAGCCAGGGCACGCAGCTTGCCGCCCTCAATCTGAGGCTTCATGGTCACCGCGAAGTCCAGAGCGATATCAATGACACCCGCGAGCAGATCGGTCAGCGCTGGCGCCGACCCCTTGTAGGGCACAGCGGTCATCTGAAAGCCCGCTTCCTTCTGCAATATCTCGCCGAAGAGATGTTGCACGGAGCCGGTGCCGACCGTGCCGTAGTTCAGCTTTCCGGGATTTTTCTTCGCGTAGGCGATCAGATCGTCCAGCGATTTGAACGGAGAGTCGGCTCGGACCATGATCAGCATCGACGCCGACTGCAACCCGTGTACCGGGATGAAGTCCTTGGCCGGATCATAGCTCAGCTTCTTGAACAAGAACGGATAGGTGACGATGCCATTTGCGGTGTAGAGGAACGTGTAGCCATCCTTCTTTGAATTGGCGACATACTCCGCGCCGACAATTCCTCCGGCGCCGGGCTTGTTCTCGATAATGACAGGTTGCCCGAGTTGTTCGCTCATGATCTTGGCGATGGTTCGCGCACCATTGTCGGTGATCCCGCCGGCCGGATAGGGCACGACCCAGGTGAGCGGGCGGTTCGGAAAGTCCTGTGCGAAGGAGGATGACGAGGCGACGAGCGCCACCAGCACAGCAAATAGTCGTTTCATTGTGTCTCCCGCTGCAGACGCAGCTGTTGTTATTGATGAGAAAGGCGGCCGCGGGGCCGCCGGCAAAGCCTCTGCTTTCGCTCAAGCGCTTTGCCTGATGCCTCATAATCGCAAGGGAAATTCGTTAGAACATTCAAAGCTGCATAGTCATGTGCGGGAACCGGGAGGCGAGGTTTCTTGGTGGATCTGCCCGTCATCGACGGCGACAACTTGGCGCATGTGGTGTGGAGGCGCCGACGTGAGGCTGGTAATGGCGGCCCAAGGCCGGCGCCGCGCGCCTTGGCGCGGGTCGCGTCGGATCAAGTTCTCGTCGATCTCGACGAGCGTTCCCCACGCGCGGACTTCGCCACCATCGACATTCAGACGACGAAGCCCGCGCTGAAATTCGTGACGCCGGCGAGCATGATGCTGCCGCCGCCTGACAATGTGAGCACGACCGAGCCGTCGGCCGCGGTGCCTTGCGTAAAACTCTGGCCCTGAAGGTTGAGGCGGTCGCCTTCCGCGAACGAGAAGCCTTGAACGATGTCGGCCCCCGAGTTCGTGCCGAACACGAACAGGTCCGCGCCAGCATTGCCGGTCAGCGTGTCGTTGCCCTGGCCGCCGTAGATCGTGTCGTCGCCGGCACCACCGAAGATGATGTCGTCGCCCATATTGCCGTAGAGCAGGTCGTTGCCCTGATTGCCGTAGAGAATATCCGAGCCGGCTCCGCCCGTGACGGTATCATCGCCGGCACCGGCGGAAATCGTATCCGCGCCGCCATTGCCGTAGACGAGATCGTTGCCGCTGCCGGCGTCGATCAGATCGCCATCGTCATTGGCGTCGTCGCCGCCGACGATCGTGTCGTTGCCGCCGCCGCCATGGATCGTGTCACGTCCCATATTGCCGAACAGCAGGTCGTCGCCGTCGCGGCCGGTGATGAGGTCGTT
>JAWKWT010000007.1:0-277660 GCA_041397365.1 Xanthobacteraceae bacterium | reverse complement strand
ACGGCTTCAGCACGCGGGCGCTGTTCGGCCTGCTCGGCATGACGATTTCACGGTCAAGGTGTCGTCGAACGGATCGACATTCTACACTGGCCTGATCATCGATAGGAGCACCGGCCAGTTCAAGCTGCCGATCGCACCCAAATTCTCGGCCTATACGAATTTCGACAACTACATCGCCGCGAACACATGGACCAAGGTCCAGTTCAACAACGCTGACTCCAACGATCAGAGCGCATTCGATGCCGGCAACAACCGCTTCGCCACGCCCTTCGCCGGCATTTACACCTTCGGCTTGCTGCCGATGCCGCTGCTGATCCTTCCCAGCTGCGTGACGACGACGGCTTCCGTCGGGACTGATGCGGTTGCCTGCTCGGCGTTCGAGCCGATCCGGTGGTCGAAGAAGGACACCGACGACACGATACGGCAGGCGAAGGAGCACAACGCGACGTGGGCCGCGGTCTGTGGTCCGATCAAAACGCAGAACGCACCACCCAAGCCTTGATGTTTCGGCCATTTTGGCCACAAATAGAGGGAACAGGCTGCTTCGGGTGGGACATGCAAACGCTATCGGCCAGGGACGCGAAATACAACTTCGGCCGATTGATCGACACGGCGCGGGCGGAGCCTGTAACGGTCGAAAAGCACGGCCGGGCCGTCGTCGTCGTGCTGGCTTTCGAGGAATATGAGCGGCTGAAGGCAATCGAAGCGGAACGAAGCGCCAAAACGTCTCGTTCCGGCGGAAGGAAATGAGGCGGGGCGGAATGGCCAATCAGAGGCAAAAGAAAAGATTCGTGGCGGCGTTGACAGAGCTTGGTGGCTCCGCCGGCAACGGGCGGTTGCGCGAAACCCTGCAATGGGACGAAGCCACCTACAACTCGGTGAAGGATGAACTCGTCGTCGAGGGGGTCGTGACGCCCGGGCGTGGTCGCGGCGGTTCGGTCTCCCTTGGTGGCGCGGTTGAGGTCGAAGCCGAGGAAGCGGCGCCGGTCGCCGCCCTCCCGAAGCCTGCACGCGCCAATGGCAATGGCGGCAATCTTGGCTTCGAGGCGGATCTCTTCAAGGCCGCCGACAAGCTGCGCGGCAATATGGAGCCATCCGATTACAAGCACGTTGCTCTTGGCCTGATCTTTCTCAAGCACATTTCCGACAGCTTCGAGGCCAAGCGCGCCGAGCTGCTGGCCGATTATCCCGACGGCGCCGAAGACCCGGACGAATACTCCGCCGAAAACGTCTTCTGGGTGCCGAAGGAAGCGCGCTGGTCCCATCTTCAGGCGAACGCAAAGCAGGCTTCGATCGGGAAGATGATCGACGAGGCGATGATCGCCATCGAAAAACGCAACGAAACGCTGAAAGGTGTTCTCCCGAAGGATTACGCCAGGCCCGCACTCAACGCGGTTATGCTTGGCGAACTGATCGATCTGATTTCGGAATCGCTTGGCCAGGAAAAGGGCGGGGCGCGCGATGTACTCGGCCGCGTGTATGAATACTTCCTCCACGGCCAGTTCGCCGGTTCGGAAGGCAAGCGCGGCGGCGAGTTCTATACGCCGCGCTCGGTCGTGCGTGATGGTCGAGATGATCGAGCCCTATAAGGGCCGCATCTATGATCCGTGCTGCGGATCGGGCGGCATGTTCGTTCAGTCTGAAAACTTCGCTTTAGAGCACGAGGGCCGAGATCAGCGACATCGCCATATATGGCCAGGGTCGAACTACACAACGTGGCGATTTCTGCAAGATGAACCTCGCTGTTCGCGGCATCGATGCCGAAATCAAAATGGAACAGCGAAGGCAGCTTCCACAAGGACGAGCTACGCGACCTTAGAGCCGACTACATTCTTGCCAACCCGCCTTTCAACATCTCCGATTAGGGCGGCGATCAGTTGCGTGAAGATGTGCGCTGGAAATGGCGTGCCGCCAGCCAGCAACGCCAACCTCGCCTGGATTCAACACATCGTGCATCACCTTGCACCGAGCGGCACGGCAGGGTGGTGCTCGCAAACGGCTCAATGTCCTCAACGCAAAGTGGAAGACACTATCCGCCGTGCTGATCGAAGGCGTCGGTGGGGAACCGGGCGTTGTCGATTGCATGATCGCACTCCCGGGCCAGCTTTTCTATTCGACGCAGATACCGGTCTGCCTCTGGTTTCGCCCGGGACAAATCGAACGGCATCGCTCGCAATGCCAAGCTGCGCGACAGGCGCAACGAGATCCTGTTTATCGATGCGCGACTCGGCCACATGGTGGACCGCACGCGCAAGGAATTCTCTGACACCGATGTCGCGAAGATCACACGCGCCTATCATGCTTGGCGTGGCGAAGCCGAGGGCCAGGAAGTACGAAGACATTCCAGGCTTTTGCAAAGCCGCAACCATCGAGGTTAGGCAACAGGCACGTCTTGACGCCAGGACGCTATGTTAGGTGCCGAGGTCAGCGATGACGGGTTGTTCGCGGATGCTTTGCAGAGCTGACCGAAAAGCTTCGCGGCCATTTCGTGGATGCGGATGCCCTCTCTGCACGCATCGTTAAAAGCCTCCAGAGAGTGGTTGGCTGATGGCGCGCGCCCAAACCATAACTGGCGGGCGCGACGCGACCGCAGCCGTAATCCCGGGGCGATCTGCACTCTCCGTGGGGTCGCCCAATCTCCCCGCTCCTGAGGGTGGAAGTGGACAACACTATCATCGGTTGCGCGGCTTGAGATCCGGACATACGCCGAGCCGTCGCCACCGAAGAATAACCGGCAGACGAAGGTCGATCCCCTGGATGTAGGCATTCGCGATGCCACAGGAAATCATGGTCGCGCAATTCACGACACAATCAAATTCACAAACGATCTGGGGATCGAAAACTCATCAGCCCGCGTGCTTCCAAAGGACACGGTTTGCTTATCGAGAACAGCTTCCGTGGGCTATGTCGTAGTCATGGGTCGCCCGATGTCGACCAGCCAGGACTTCGTGAACTGGATTTGCTCGGACAAGCTGAACCCTCATTTCCTGAAATATGTCCTGCTCGCCGAGCGCGAAGCGCTGTTGATGTTTGCAGTTGGGAGCGTCCACCAGACTATATATTTCCCGGAGGCAAAGGCGTTTCACATCTGCATGCCAGATCGAAACACGCAGGATTCGATTGTTGAAGTCCTCGGCGCGCTCGACGACAAGATCGAATTGAACCGGCGAATGAACGAAACTCTGGAATTGACTTCGCGGGCGATCTTCAAAGATTGGTTCGTCGATTTCGGCCCGACCCGAGCCAAGATGGATGGCCGAGCGCCCTATCTCGCTTCAGATATCTGGTCCCTTTTTCCTAACGCTCTCGATGAAGGTGCGAAGCCGGAGGGATGGAGCGTAAAGCCACTCGACCAAGTCGCCGATTTTCTCAATGGGCTCGCCCTTCAAAAATACCCGGCAAATGGGGACGACTCCCTGCCAGTGATCAAGATTGCCCAGCTTCGCGCCGCCAGTGCGGCCTCGGCAGACCTTGCCTCGACAGAAATTCCCAAGGACTACGTTGTCGAGAATGGTGACGTTCTTTTCTCTTGGTCCGGAAGTCTGCTTCACCGGGTTTGGACTGCCGGGCGAGGCGCGCTGAACCAACATCTTTTCAAGGTGACTTCGAAGCAATTCCCAAAGTGGTTCTTCTTCCATTGGATCGGCGAACACATGCCATCGTTCCAGGCCACGGCTGCATCTAAGGCGACGACGATGGGCCATATTCAGCGGCACCACCTCACCCAAGCCGCTACGGTCATCGCCACACCGGCCGTCATGAAGGCTGCTGACGAGCTGGTCGAGCCACTGTTCAGTCGGCAGATCGCCAACGACTTGGAATCCCGCACTCTTGCCGCTACTCGCGACCTCCTTCTTCCAAAGCTCATATCGGGCGAAGTTCGCGTCAGGGATGCCGAGAACCTTGTCGGTGACGCAACATGAGTGCCGACTGGTACCCGGGCATCAAGGCGTTTTGCGCTCACTGGCGCCACGCACCGATGCTGCAACAGACATTCGAGACGCTCGAACGGGAGTTCGCCGACGAAAACGACGCCTGTATCGACGCGGCCAAGGGGCTGGTCGAATGCGCATGCCGGGTCTTGATCGAAGAACTGGACGATCCGCTCAGCCCGCAGAAACCTGGAGCAGTCGACACGCCGCTCAGTCATTTGGTCGGTCTTGCCACGCGGCTGCTTGAACTCGGAGCTGTGAGACACCGCGCATTTGCGGATCTCATAAGACAGCACAATAAGCTCACCGAAACACTCCGTGTGCTGCGAAACGAGGCAGGCACCGTTAGTCACGGCAAGGACGGCTTCATTGCGAAGCTGTCGGCGCATCATCGCCGCTCTGCAATGCTGGCAGCTGACGCTATCATCACCTTTCTCCACGAAGCCTATCTTGAGCGCGAGCCCGACCCCATCAGAACGCTAGAGCCATACGAGCGATTCGAGGCTTCAAATACCTTGATCGATGAATATGCCGTGATCCGAAGCGAGGGCGAAGAGGACGGGCTGTTGAATGTGGTAGTCGTTCTTCCGGGCGGAGACGAAGTGCCACTGGCGATCGAAACGTCGCGCCTTCTCTTCGGTGTGGATCGCGAAGCCTACAAACTTGTGCTTAATGCTTGTCTTGAAGCCAAGGCCGCTGCGCCTCAAGATGCGGAGGTCGAATAGTGGCTTATCTTTCCGAAGCCGCCATTGAACAGGTGGTGCTCGATCAACTCGCTGACCTTGGCTACGCGATTGTCCCCGATGCCGAGATAGGCCCGGATGGGAAGGCGCCCGAGCGTGAAGCCTATGCCGATGCGGTGCTTGCCAAGCGCCTGACCGCGACGATCGAGAGGCTCAATCCGGCGATCCCGGCGGAAGCGCGGGGCGATGCCCTACGCAAGATACTAGCTACCGAGAAGCCGTCGCTCGTTGAAGAGAACCGTCGCCTGCACAAGCTGATGGTCGAGGGCGTCGATGTCGAGTTCTATACCGAGGATGGCACGATCCGCGGCGACAAGGTTCGCCTGATCGATTTCGACGATCTCGCCGCGAACGACTGGCTGGCTACGGGCCAGTTCACAGTGATTGAGGGCAGCATCAACCGCCGTCCGGATATCGTCGTCTTTATCAACGGCTTGCCGCTCGCCGTGATCGAGCTCAAGGCTCCAGGCGGCGAAAATGCCACGCTTGCGGGGGCGCACAACCAGCTCCAGACCTATAAAGCGCAAGTCCCGTCGCTCTTCCGGACGAACGCCGTTCTTGTCACGTCGGATGGCATCAACGCGCGCGTGGGCTCGCTGACCGCCGATCAAGAACGCTTCATGCCTTGGCGCACTACAGACGGGAAAGTCATTGCGGCGAAAGGCCAGCCGGAACTCAATATTCTGATCGAGGGCATTTTCGATCGTCGCCGCCTGCTCGATCTCCTGCACGACTTCACGGTGTTCGGCGAAACAGGTTCCGGCCTCGCAAAGATCATCGCGGGCTATCACCAGTTCCATGCCGTGCGGCACGCCGTGGACAAAACCGTTGAGGCATCGGCGCCCCAGGGCGACCGGAAGGTCGGCGTGATCTGGCACACGCAGGGTTCGGGCAAAAGCCTATTGATGGCGCTCTATGCCGGGCAGCTTGTGCGGCGTCCTGAGCTTGAGAATCCAACAATTGTCGTCATTACCGACCGCAACGATCTGGACGACCAGCTTTTCGGCACGTTTTCGATGTGCCGCGATCTGATCCGGCAAACGCCTATCCAGGCCGATAGCCGGGATGATCTGCAATTGGCGCTCAGCCGTGCCTCGGGCGGCGTGATCTTCACGACCATTCAGAAGTTCTCGCCGGCAACCGGCGAGGCATTCTATCCGATGTTGTCGGATCGCCGGAACATTGTAGTGATCGCGGACGAAGCGCACCGAAGCCAGTACGGCTTCCGGGCACGGATCGAACAGAAGACTGGCGAAATCGCTTATGGTTTCGCGAAGTATCTGCGCGACGCCTTGCCGAACGCATCCTTCATCGGCTTCACCGGAACGCCCATCGAAAAGGACGACGTGAACACGCCGGCCGTGTTCGGAGAGTACATCGACGTTTATGACATCAGCCGGGCGGTGGAAGACGGTGCCACGGTGCCGATCTACTATGAAAGCCGCCTTGCTCGAATCGAGCTTCCCGAGGAGGAAAAGCCAAAGATCGATGCCGAGATCGAGGAATTGACCGAAGACGAGGCAACGACGGAGCAAGAGCGCATGAAGCGCAAATGGGCGACCGTTGAGGCACTGGTCGGCTCCGAGAAGCGGCTCGCGATGGTAGCTGCTGATCTGGTTCGACATTTTGAGGATCGCGTCGCCGCCATGGACGGTAAGGCGATGATGGTTTGCATGAGCCGCCGCATCTGCGTGGCTCTCTATAACCAGATCATCACACTTCGGCCCGATTGGCACAGCGACGATGATGCCGCAGGCACGACCAAGGTTGTGATGACTGGTTCGGCCGCCGATCTCCAGAGCTGGCAACCGCACATCGGAACCAAGGCGCGGCGCGATCTTTTGGCAAGGCGCGCTAAGGACCCAAAGGACGCCCTCAAGCTCGTGATCGTGCGGGATATGTGGCTGACCGGCTTCGATGCACCGTCGATGCACACGATGTACATCGACAAGCCGATGAAGGGCCACGGGCTGATGCAGGCCATTGCCCGTGTGAACCGCGTGTTTCGCGACAAGCCTGCCGGCCTCGTTGTTGACTACATCGGGATTGCCCAGAACCTCAAGAACGCCCTCGGCCAGTATTCGAGTTCGGACCAGCGCCAGGCCGGAATCAATGAGGCCGAAGCGGTCGCGGTACTGCTTGAGAAGTATGAAGTCGTGAAAGCAATGTATCACGGTTTCGACCATGCACGGGGGTTGGCGGGCACTCCGCATGAACGCCTTGTCGTTCTCGCCGAAGCTATTGAGTGGATACTTGGCCGCCAGCACGAAGCCGCGGCGAGGGAAACCAGCGAAGATGGTAAGCGTCGCGAGAATCGCCGCTATCAGGACGCAGTGCTTGCACTTTCTAAGGCGTTCGCGTTGGCATCGGCTAGCGACGAAGCACGTGGTATCCGGGATGAAGTCGGCTTCTTCCAAACGGTTCGCGCCGCCCTTGTGAAATCGGCCGAGGCGCAGGCACCAGCAGTGCGGATCGGGAATTCGCAATTCAGCAGATACTGGATCGAGCCGTTGTCTCGACCGAGATCGTCGACATTCTCGCCACAGCCGGAATCACGACGCCGGATATTTCGATCCTTTCCGACGAGTTCCTGGCAGAGGTCCAGCAGCTCGATAAGAAGAACCTTGCGCTTGAAGCCCTGCGGAAGCTCCTGAACGACGAAATCCGCTCACGCAGCAAGACCAACGTTGTCGAGACGAAACGTTTCTCGGAACGCCTGGAAGCCGCGATCGCCCGATACCACACGAATGCAATCAGTACCGTTGAAGTCTTGCAGGAGCTGATCGACCTCGCCAAGGAGGTCCGAGCCGCCCGCAGGCGTGGCGAAGACGAAGGCCTCTCGCAAGACGAAATCGCCTTCTACGACGCGTTGGCCGAAAGCGAGAGCGCCGTGGAATTGATGGGCAACGATTCCCTTAAGGTGATCGCACACGAACTCCTTGTCAGCCTAAAGGGAAGCGTGACGGTGGATTGGTCTCACCGCAAAAGCGCACGGGCGCGCATGCGGGTGCTGGTGAAAAGAATCCTTCGCAAGCACGGCTATCCGCCCGATCTTCAGGACGCGGCGGTCCAGACCGTCCTCCGACAGGCTGAGGCGCTCTCCGCCAATTGGTCGCAATGATGAAGGCTTGAAACCGAGGCCCACATCCCGGCCGGACATCGTTAAGCAGTTTGGTCGGTGAAGCGAGAAAAATCCGACACAGTTCCGACACGGCGCAAACCGCAACCCCTCGCGCTTTACGCGTGTTCGTAAGCTATTGCTTCTGAATTGAAAATGGCGCGCCCGAAGAGATCTGAACTCCTGACCCCCAAATTCGTAGTTTGAAGATTCTTATCGGCACTGAGAGACGTATCACGCAACAAGAATGCTCAGAAACCACTGGCATTTCGGCTCAAATGGAGCGTTACTGTCGGTGCGTTAGCGTTCTGGTCAGACCGCTGATTGCACGCCCCGCCGGTCGCTTTCCGTCGCGGGGCTTCGGTGGTGGCAGCGATGATGCTGCTATAACCGGAGTAGTTCACATGGCCAAAGCACAACCCCGCAAAACTGCAAATCGATCAGCGACGGCAACCAAACGTGAAAATCCCACAAACCGTCAAACGGTAACGCCGGAGACAACAGCGTCCCACCAGAAGGCCGGCTTAGCAGGTGCTCAATCGCCAGATACGGCCGTGAAACAACGCGCAGACAGCAAGCAAGCTCGGGTCATTGCGATGCTGATGAAGCCGGAGGGCGCGACGGTCGATGCCATCATGAAGGCAACCGACTGGCAGCAGCATTCAGTGCGCGGTTTCTTCGCTGGTATCGTTCGCAAAAGGCTCAAGCTCACGCTGACATCAGAGATCGCCGACGCCGGTCGGGTTTATAGGGTACCCGGTGATGCTGCTCCAGCAGCGATTGCCGGGCTAAGGCCGAGCAAGTCTGCGGCGTGATGCGATGGTGCGACGCTCAGCATCGCGGAAGTCTGGCCGCGCAAACCTCAGTGGCCTGTCTATCGAAGGCGAGATTGCGCATTTGCGCGGTCTCGATCTTATCGGACTGCAGGCACGCTGGAAGAGTGTTGTGGGGCGACCGGCCCCACCGCACCTGCCAAGGCATCTGCTGTTTCGCGTGCTGGCCTATCGTGTCCAGGCCGATGTGCTGGGCGATCTCGATGCGACAACAGTTCAACTTCTGGCGCGCACGGCTGTCGTGCAATCTCTTGATGGGGTCCTGTCACTTATCGCAGCACAGGATCAGCGCAATCAGGATGTCGCGCTCGGGACCGTGCTTGTACGGGAATGGAACGGCCATGTGCACCGGGTGATGGCCGTCGAGGGTGGCTTCGCCTTCGAAGGGAAGACCTTCGACAGCCTATCGAAGATCGCATTTGCCATCACCGGCACAAACTGGAATGGACCGCGCTTCTTTGGTCTTCGATCCAAGACCGGCAAGGAACCTCAGCCATGAAGCCAGCGGACAATCGGGTGATCCGCTGCGCGATCTACACGAGAGTCTCGACCGATTCCGGCCTCGATCAGGAATTCAACTCGCTGGATGCGCAGTATGATGCGTCGGAAGCCTACATCCGCAGTCAGGCACACGCCGGATGGCACCTAATCAAAACACGCTATGATGACGGCGGCTTCTCAGGCGGCTCGACCGATCGCCCTGCCCTTCAGAAGCTACTGGATGACGTCAGGTCCAGAAGGATCGGCGTCATTGTCGTCTACAAGGTCGATCGGCTGACGCGATCCCTCGCCGATTTTGCCAAGCTGGTCGAACTGTTCGACGCTCATGGCGTCTCATTTGTTTCGGTCACCCAGCAGTTCAACACGACCACCTCCATGGGTCGGCTGACCCTGAACGTCCTGTTGTCCTTTGCCCAGTTCGAGCGCGAGGTCACGGCTGAGCGCATCCGCGACAAGGTGCTGGCTTCCAAACGCAAGGGGTTATGGGTCGGCGGTATGGTGCCGCTTGGCTATCTGCTCAGCGACGGCAAGCTCTCCATCCTTGAGGACGAGGCTAAGACTGTCCGTCTAATCTTTAATCGCTATCTTGAACTCGGGAGCGTCAACCGCCTGGTCAAGGACCTTAAAGAGAAGGGTCTGACCTCAAAGGTCCGACACCTGTCATCGGGCGGAACGCGAGGCGGCGTGCCTTTCACCCAAGGTCCCCTGTTCTGGATCCTTCGGAATCGCTTCTATATCGGCGAGGTCAAGTTCAAGGGCGAGATCCTGCCCGGACCCCAACCTCCCCTACTCGAGCGCGATCTGTTCGAGGCAGTCCAAACAAGGCTTGCCGAACAATGGACTCATCGGACGCACACCAAGCAGAAGTTTAACGCACTACTGTCTGGACTAATCTTCGACGACGCTGGCACCAGAATGATCCCGACTTACGCGGTCAAGAACCGGGTGCGCTATCGCTATTACATCTCCCAGCCGATGCGTCGCACGCGGTCTGAAGCGTCAGTCGGCTCCATCGCCCGTGTTCCGGCAGACGAGGTTGAGGCGCTGGTCGTCAAAACCGCACGTGACCAGTTGGCGGTAAGTAACAATCGGCCGCCTGACATCTCTGATCATGATGCCGTTGCAGGCTGCATCGAGCGCGTTGAGATTCAGACCAAGCGACTCGCGATTACCCTCAGGGCCGACGAGCAATCAGGCCGTCAATGCGAAATGATGTTCGTCCCTTGGACCAAGCCACCAATGCGCCGGTTCCGCGAGGTAATCCAGCCGGCATCTGTGAAGCCACAGACTCGCGCGCGTCCCATAAAGGCCGAACGACGTGCCGGTCTGATCCGGTCGATCGAGCGCGGCCGGCTGTGGCTGGACGAGATCGTGTCCGGGCGATCCACCGTCGAGAACATCGCCGCCCGACAGAAATGTAGCGTCCGGCAGATCAACATGACCGTGTCGATGGCATTCCTCGCCCCGCCGCTGGTCAAGGCTGCGATCGAAGGCCGCTTGCCTCGCGGCATCGGTATTGCTGAACTGCGCGATGCACCCGCCGAATGGTCAAAGCAGTACGAACATGTAGGATTATCCCCAACGGCAATGAGCTGATCGCCGGTATTCACGTTTCTTTCGCACAGCAATCATAAAATCGAAGTGGAATGTCATTTGGTAGCCTCGTCATCTCATGACTAAGTCATCAAAACTCGTTGATGTCAGACGAGGCAAGGTTCTTCTTGTCCGTCGCCGTAAGGACGGGCTGTGGATGTTTCCGGGCGGACGTCGACACAACGAAGAGACTGACCGCGACTGCATCAAGCGCGAGATCAAAGAAGAGCTACCAAAACTGAAGCTCGGCCGCCTCCAACTGTGGAAGGAAGTCACGGCAAAGAACAAGATCTCCGGCCGCAAGATGAGCGACGCCATCTTCATCGCCAAGACGGCAAAGGGCCGCCTCAACATCGGCGACAAGAAAGAGCTCGATCGCGCCGTCTGGCACAAGCCGCGCGGCGTTAGGCTCACTCCGACCTCACGCTACATCCGCGACAGACTCTTCCCGCGGTAAGCCCCTGTCAGTCCGACTGGCACTGACCGACTGTTCCAATGGGCAACCGGACCAATTGCTCTCAGCAAGCACGGCCTGCCTCTGGAGAGCGGCGACGGAAATCCGTTCAGACGGAACCCTGCCAGGAACGGGAATTTTTGAGGCGGAGACCGGTGGTCGATTTGGCCCATTTCCGGGAACGGAGACTGTCTTCGGCAAAACCAACGTCGGAAATCCCCGCAGAATGCGGGCGAATTCGCGAAGTCTCAAGATATCAGCAAAATGCTAGACTGGATGGTGGGCGCGACAGGGATCGAACCTGTGACCCCTACCATGTCAAGGTAGTGCTCTCCCGCTGAGCTACGCGCCCGGAAACCAAATTCGCAGGACCCGATTTCTCGCGATCCGACGTTGTGGGGTCGGGGACCCTATAACGGCTCAAAACCGCCGAGGCAAGGCGAGCCGCGTCAACAAAATCAGGCCGCCAGCATTTTGTTCACTTCGCTGACCAATTCGCGCAGATGCACCGGCTTGGACAGCACCTTGGCGTTTTTCGGCGCCTGGGAATCGGAATTCAGCGCCACGGCCGCGAATCCGGTGATGAACATGATCTTCATGTCGGGGTCGAGTTCGGCGGCGCGGCGCGCCAGCTCGATTCCGTCCATCTCCGGCATCACGATATCGGTCAGCAGCATCTCGAACGGCTCCTCGCGCAGCCGGCGGTAGGCGGACATGCCGTTGTCGAAGGCGGACACGTCGAAGCCGGCGTTTTCCAGCGCCTTTTCGAGGAACCGCCGCATGTCGTTATCGTCTTCGGCCAGCAGGATTTTCTTGTGCATGATGCGGAATTTTACCGGGTGGGACAGGTACCGACATTAGGCAGGTTCCAGGTAAATTTCGGGTGAAGGAAAAAGCGATGGATGCCGCTTTGTCCGGTTTGACGGCCCGCGACAGCGCAACTACCGTAGATCTCGGCTGAGCCGGTCCGATCCCTCGACCGGCCGCGGAGCGCACGCACGGCATGACCGAGACGCCGAACGACCTGTCCCCACCCTATCAGATCGTCGAGCCCGCCGGATGGCGCGCCCCGATCGTGTTCAACTCGCCGCATAGCGGCACGGTCTACCCGCACGAATTCCTGATGGCCTCGCGGCTCGACATTCCGATGCTGCGCCGCTCCGAGGATTCGTTCATGGACGAGTTGATCGCCGGGCTGTCGGGCCTGGGCTTCGCCACCGTCAGCGTCAATTTTCCGCGCTCCTATGTGGACGTGAACCGCGAGCCCTACGAACTCGATCCGCGCATGTTCACGGGCCGGCTGCCGAGCTTCGCCAATACGCGCTCGATGCGGGTCGCCGGCGGCCTCGGCACCATTCCTCGCGTGGTCGGCGACGGCCAGGAAATCTATAGCGATCGCCTGTCGATCGAGGAGGCGCTTCAGCGCATTGAAAGCCTCTACAAGCCTTACCACCGCGCGCTGCGGCGGCTGCTCGGCAAGGTTCATCAGGAGTTCGGCACGGCGCTGCTGATCGACTGCCATTCGATGCCGTCGACCGGCCTGTCGCGCGACGAGCCCCGGCGGCCGGACGTCGTCATCGGCGACCGCTACGGCACCAGTTGCACGCCGCTGCTGGCCGACATCATCGAGCAGACCATGCGCGGGCTCGGCTACAGCGTCGGCCGCAACAAGCCCTATGCTGGCGGCTTCATCACCGAGCATTACGGAAATCCCGGCAGCGGCCTGCACGCCATCCAGATCGAGCTGAACCGCGCGACCTATATGAACGAGCTGACCCGCACGCGCGGGCCGAATTTCGTCAAGGTGGCGGCCGATCTCGCCGTGGTCGCGCAAGCCTGCGCGGCGATTCCGCTCAGCGATCTCGGCCCGTTCCAGGCGGCGGCCGAATAAGCCGGTCTTTCGACAGGTCCCGACACAGAGGGTACGCTTGTGAAAACAAGCGGCCCAAGTTCTAGGGAGGAAACGCCCAAGGAGGGCAGCGGCAGTGCAGAGCACTACCGCACCGCAACAACATGCGACCGCGCTGCACAAAAATCAAGTCCTAATAACTGATTACACATGCAAAAATCGCATATCCGACCCTCGCAAAGGGCGGACTTAGTCCGCTGTCGGACGGAACTCACGCGCGAGTTGCCGCGTATGCCGCTTTCTTATACCGCCTTCTCGCACAGCCTTGAGCCAGCTTACGCGGACGCGACACGCCGCTTTCTTCCGGAACCCAGCCGCGCGGCAACCAGGAGCCTCATGTGACGGTCATCGATTTTGTCGCCTTTATCGAAAGGCTGGCCACCAGTTCGGGCGAAACCATCCTTCCGTTTTTTCGCACCTCGCTCGGCATCGACAACAAGCTGGCCGGATCGGGCTTCGATCCCGTGACGGAGGCGGACCGGGCGGCGGAAGCGGCGATGCGCAAGCTGATTTCCACCCATTTCCCCCAGCACGGCATTGTCGGCGAGGAGTTCGGCAATGAGCGCGCCGACGCCGAATATGTCTGGGTGCTCGACCCGATCGACGGCACCAAATCCTTCATCGGCGGATTTCCAGTGTGGGGCACGCTGATCGCGCTGCTGCACAACGGCGTTCCCGCCTTCGGCATGATGCATCAGCCTTATATTCGCGAGCGATTCAGCGGCGACAATGGCGCGGCGCGCTATCGCGGGCCGAATGGCGAGCGGCAGTTGGCGGTGCGCCGCTGTCCGTCGCTCAGCGAAGCGACGCTTTACACCACGACCCCCCTACTGATGAACGAGGCCCAGCGCGAATTGTTCGGACGTGTCGAACGGCAAGTGCGCCTGTCGCGCTATGGCGGCGATTGCTACGCCTATTGCATGCTGGCCGCTGGCCATGTCGATCTCGTCATCGAATCCGGCCTGAAATCCTACGACATCGCGGCGCTGGTCCCGATCATCACCGGCGCCGGCGGCATCGTCACCACCTGGGACGGCAAACCTGCGCACAATGGCGGCAATATCATCGCCGCCGGCGACCCGCGCGTGCATGAGGCGGCGATGAAGCTGCTGAACGCCTGAGCACGGCGAGGCACAAGCCAGAGGCCGGTCTCAATCAATCCGTGTATTTCTCGGTCACGGCGATTGCACCGCATGGCCGATCCGGCACATGATCGGCCGTGCCCGACGCAGCCTATTTCCTCATCATCATCGCCGTTTTCGTGCTCGCAGGCTTCGTCAAGGGCGTGCTGGGCCTCGGCCTGCCGACCGTTTCGATGGGATTGCTGGCCACAGTGATGCCGCCCGGACAAGCGGCGGCCATTCTCGCGATTCCCTCGCTCGTCACCAATGTTTGGCAGATGCTGAGCGGGCCGTATTTCCTGACATTGGCAAGACGGCTTTCCGGCATGATGATCGGCGTCTGCGCCGGCACATGGCTCGGCGCGGGATGGCTGACCGGTCCCGCGGCCCGCTACGGCGCGATCGCGCTCGGCCTCTCGCTCATCGTCTACGCGGCGCTCGGCCTGGCTGCCGTCCGCTTTCGCGTCGCCCCTCACCGCGAAATCTGGCTCGGCCCGCTGGTCGGCCTCGTCACCGGCCTGATTACGGCCGCGACCGGCGTCTTCGTCATCCCGGCGATCGTCTATCTGCAAGGCATCGGGCTGGAGAAGGAGGAACTGGTTCAGGCGCTCGGCCTGTCCTTCACCGTTTCCACGCTCGCGCTGTCGGTCAATCTTGCGGCGGCCGGCGTCCTCACCGCCTCGCTTGCGGGCCCGGTGGCGATCGCCATGATCGCCGCGCTGGCGGGCATGTGGCTCGGTCAGATCATCCGCTTGCGGCTCGATCAGGCAACCTTCCGGCGCTGGTTCTTCATCGGCCTGCTGCTGCTCGGCCTCTATCTCAGCGGCGCACCGATCCTGAAAATCTTCAGCTAGAACAGCGGCGTTCCCGGCACGAAGGCATCGAAGGCAGCCCAGAACTGTTCGCGGTAGCGATCCTGCTCCTGAAGCAGTTCGTGCTTGGCGCCGGCGACCACCAGATGCGAGCCGGCGCGCATGTGGTAGGCGAACTCCTCGATCGCCGCCGTCGAGACGATGCTGTCCATCCCGGCCGCTACCATCAGCACCGGCAGACGAATTTCGGAGGGATACCGCTCCCGCTTGAATTGATGCATGGCGCGAAACGCCGAATCCGCCCAGGCGATCGACGGCCAGGCGAGCCCGAGCGACGGATCCTCGGCGAGCACGGCCGCATTGCGGGCATAGCGCACCGGATCGCTGGTCACCGGATTGGTTTCGAACGGGCCGGTTCCGACCAGTTCGTCGGTGCCGGTCGGCACGTACTGGCCGCCGCGGCCGATCCACCGCATCGCCCGCAGCAGCAGCCGCGACGGCAGCGCGGTGGTCCGGCCCGGCAGATCGATCATCGGCGCGGACAGCACGATCCGGTCGAACCATCGCGCCTGCGCATGCGCCACCCGCATCAAGACCGCGCCGCCCATCGAATGCGCCAGCGCATAGAATGGCGGCGGGCAATCCGGCATCACAACCTCGCGGACGAAGGTCTCCACATCGGTTTCGTAATCAGCGAAGTCGCGGACATATCCCTTGCGCGGGTCGCGCAGCAGCCGGGCCGAGCCCCCCTGCCCGCGCCAGTCGAGCGTCGCCACCGCGAAGCCGCGCTGACGCAGGTCTCGCACCGTCTCGAAATACTTTTCGATGTATTCGCCGCGCCCCTGAAAGACGCAGACCGTCCCCTTGCGGTTGTTCGGCGGCGCCCATCGCGCAAAGCGCAGATCGACGCCGTCCGGCGTGCGGATCGTTCCGCTGACGACGTCATCGGGAACGGGATTGGCGGGAATTGAAACCAGCGTCATGGCGTTCCGAAAACCTGCAACGGCGCACATTGCGCGCCTCTTGAAAGGGAAAGAGTGCCTCCCATATCACCCTCGTGCAGGCCACTGAAGGCTGCACGCGAAACCAGGGCCCGGCCAGACCGGCGGGCCGCCATCAACAGTCGCTCATTGGAGGACTACCATGCGTACATTCGACCTCACCCCGTTTTATCGTTCGACCGTCGGCTTCGATCGGCTTTTCTCGATGCTCGACCAGGTCTCCGATTCCTCGCCCGGCTATCCGCCTTATAATATCGAGCGTACCGGCGAGAACACCTACCGTATCAGCGTCGCGGTCTCCGGTTTTTCCGAATCCGAACTGTCGATCGTCGCGAAGGAAAACGCGCTGACGATCAAGGGCGAGAAAGTCGCCAACGAAAACGCCAAGGAGCAGCCCGAGGTACTCTACCGCGGCATCGCCTCGCGTGCGTTCGAGCGCGTATTCCAGCTCGCCGACCATGTGCAGGTTAAGAACGCCTCGCTCGAGGACGGCCTGCTGCATGTGGACCTCGTCCGCGAGATCCTGGAAGCGAAGAAGCCCCGCAGCATTCCGATCAATGTGAATGCGAAAGCGGCGGTGATCGAGGAGCAGCCCGCGCAAGTCGCCGCCTGATCGTTTCCCGATCGGCACCAGACGAGAAAGCCCCGGCATGCCGGGGCTTTCTTTTTTGCGGGAAGAATTATTCCATCGTCTGCACCGGCGGCAGCGGCTGGGTCGGCTGGATCGCCGGCGGGATTTTTCCACCGGCTTGGCAGCCAGCGGCGGCGACGCCGCAGCAGGCTTGGTCTCGACCGGCGCCGGCGTCGGCGGGGCCTGCGCGGTTTGCGGCTTCGGCGGCGCCGCGGCCGGGCGCGGCTTCGGCGTCACGGCCAGGGCCTCCGCCGGACGTGGTTTGGGCGTCACGGCCGGAGCCGCTGCCGGGGTCCGGCTCGCCAGACGCGGCACCTGCGCCGGCGGTCGCGGCGCGGTTCTGGCCGACGGCGGCAGCGGCGGCGGTGCGTTCAGCACGCGCGGCCGCACGATATCCGGCGGCGGAAAATTCGGCCCCTGATAGACCAGCACCATTTCGTCGTTGCGCGCGGGCCGGACCGTCTGCCACGCGGGCACGAAGCGGATGAAGCGTCCGCTATAGGCGTCGATCACGACGCGGCCGTCCTCCCCGTTCGGGTGAATGGCCGAGACGGTGTAGACGCCGCCGCGCCGCACTGGCGCGCCGAGCGGCAGAAAACCGGTCGCACGCAGGATGCCCGTGACCTCATAGGACGGAATGCCGGGCTCGTAATAGGCCGGCGGCGGAGGGCCGCCATAGTAATAGGCGCGCGATTCATAAGCGCGGGGCAGCGGCTGCGCCTGCGCACCGGCCGCAAAACTTCCAAGGACCGCCACCGCGATCGCAAGACCGAACCCCTGCTTCATCCAACGCCTCCGTCACTCGTCTTTATCTCGGGGCAAATTCTCCGACAAATTCGGCCAAGCTGGGGCCAAGTCGGGACCAGGTCGGGACGACATGCGCCGCAATTTCGTGCAATTGGCCGGACCTGTGCAGACTCTCCTTAGAGGACTTCCAGCCCCTTGTGTGTTAGATAAAAATTTGGCAGTGTGGATGTTAGGACAGCATAGCTGTCCTATTTTGCCAAGATTCCAGCAGCGTTTTGCAGAAGCAATCTGCTGGTTTGACTGCAAGCGGGTCGGTTTGCCGGGCACAGTGCTCGTCGAGACCCCGCATCTTCTAAATTCGGCCCGCTCAGGCGCGAGCGGCGGTCCTTAAGACGCCGCAACAGCGCTTGGGTGTGTGGCAAACTTCAATCGGAGTGCGAGGCGACATGAGCGGGGTAATTTTCGGAGGTGAACAGATCACGGAATATGGTCAGCCGGAGACCGCGGCGACCAAACCCGCAGCCTCCGGCATTGTCGAACACAACTGGCGTCCCGACGCCGAGGGGTTGTACGACCCCGCCTTAGAGAAAGACTCCTGCGGCGTTGGTTTCATCGCCAATATCAAGGGCCGGGCCTCGCATCAGATCGTGGCCGACGCGCTTTCAGTTCTTTGCAATCTCGAACATCGCGGCGCGGTCGGCGCGGACCCGCGGGCTGGCGACGGAGCCGGCATCCTCGTTCAGATTCCGCACGCTTTCCTGTCGCGCAAAGCCGCCGAACTCGGCTTCACCCTTCCGAACCCCGGCGAATATGCCGTCGGCGCGCTGTTCATGCCGCGCGACGCCGCCTGGCGGAAGGTCATTCGCAGCATCATCGCCGACCAGATCAAGGCGGAAAAGCTGACGCTGCTCGGCTGGCGCGAGGTGCCGACCGACAATTCCTCGCTTGGCGAGACCGTCAAGCCGACCGAACCCTTCAATCTTCAGGTCTTCATCGGTCGCGGCGAGCACATCAAGACCGCCGACGATTTCGAGCGCCGTCTCTATATCCTGCGCAAGTCGATCTCGAAGGCGATCTACGAGCGACGCGACCGCAATCTCGCCGGCTACTATCCGGTGTCGATGTCCTGCCGCACCCTGGTCTACAAGGGCATGTTCCTCGCAGACCAACTCGGCAAATATTATCCGGACCTCAGCGAGCCCGATTTCGAGAGCGCGCTGGCGCTGGTGCATCAGCGCTTCTCGACCAACACCTTCCCGGCCTGGTCGCTGGCGCACCCCTACCGGATGCTGGCGCACAACGGCGAGATCAACACGCTGCGCGGCAACGTCAACTGGATGGCGGCGCGGCAGGCGTCGGTCTCCTCGCCGCTCTATGGCAACGACATCAGCCGGCTGTGGCCGGTTTCGTACGAAGGCCAGTCGGACACGGCCTGCTTCGACAACGCGCTCGAATTCCTCGTGCAGGGCGGCTACTCGCTTGCGCACGCGATGATGATGATGGTGCCGGAGGCGTGGGCCGGCAACCCGCTGATGGACGAGCAGCGGCGCGCCTTCTACGAATACAATGCCGCGCTGATGGAGCCGTGGGACGGCCCGGCGGCGCTCGCCTTCACCGATGGCCGCCAGATCGGCGCGACCCTCGACCGCAACGGGTTGCGGCCGGCGCGCTATCTGGTGACGAAGGACGACCGTATCCTGATGGCGTCCGAAATGGGCGTGCTGAAGATTCCGGAAGACCAGATCGTCACCAAGTGGCGGCTGCAACCGGGCAAGATGCTGCTGGTCGATCTCGAACAGGGACGCTTGATTCCGGACGACGAGATCAAGGCGGAACTCGCGGGCAGCCATCCCTATCGCGAGTGGCTGGACCGGACGCAGATCGTTCTTGAGGACCTGCCCAAGGCGGACAGCAAGAGCCAGCTTTCGAACCTCTCGCTGCTCGATCGGCAACAGGTGTTCGGCTACACGCAGGAAGACATCAACATCCTGCTGACGCCGATGGCCTCGACCGGCGAGGAAGCGACCGGCTCGATGGGCACCGACACGCCGATCTCGGCGCTGTCGGACAAGCCGAAGCTGCTGTTCACGTACTTCAAGCAGAATTTCGCGCAGGTCACCAATCCGCCGATCGATCCGATCCGCGAGGAACTGGTGATGAGCCTCGTGTCGATCATCGGTCCGCGGCCGAACCTGTTCGACCTTCAGGGTCTCGCCTCCACCAAGCGGCTGGAGGTGCGCCAGCCGATCCTGACCGACACCGATCTGGAGAAGATCCGGTCGATCTCGGACGTCTCGGAGTCGCACTTCAATTCGCGCACGCTGGACACGACCTTCCATGCCGGGCTCGGCTCGGCCGGGATGGAGCAGGTGCTCGACGAATTGTGCGGCCGCGCCGAAGCCGCCGTGCGCGACGGCGTCAACATCATCATCCTGTCGGACCGGATGGCCGGCACCGACCGCATTCCGATTCCCTCGCTGCTGGCGACGGCGGCCGTGCACCATCATCTGATCCGCACCGGCCTGCGCACGTCCGTCGGGATCGTGGTCGAATCGGGCGAGCCGCGCGAGGTGCATCACTTCGCCTGCCTCGCCGGCTACGGCGCGGAAGCAATCAATCCGTATCTGGCGTTCGAGACCGTCATCGCGATGAAGGATCGGCTGCCGGGCAAGCTCGACGACAAGGAGATCGTCAAGCGCTACATCAAGTCGATCGGCAAGGGCCTGCTGAAGGTGATGTCCAAGATGGGCATCTCCACCTACCAGTCCTATTGTGGCGCGCAGATTTTCGACGCGGTCGGTCTGAAGGCGGATTTCGTCGCGAAATATTTCGCCGGAACGCATACGCGGATCGAAGGCGTCGGCCTCAGCGAGATCGCCGAGGAAACCGCCCGCCGCCACACCGACGCATTCAGCGACGCGCCGGTCTACAAGACCGCGCTCGATGTCGGCGGCGAATACGCTTTCCGCACGCGCGGAGAGGATCACGCCTGGACTTCTGAGTCGGTTGCGACCTTGCAGCACGCGGTGCGCGGCAATTCGCAGGAACGCTACCGCGCTTATGCCAAGGCGCTGAACGACCAGTCGGCGCGGCTGCTCACCATCCGCGGCATGTTCCATTTGAGGACGGCTGAGGATGACGGCCGCAAGCCCGTCCCGCTCGACGAGGTCGAGCCGGCAAAGGAGATCGTCAAGCGTTTCGCCACCGGCGCGATGAGCTTCGGCTCGATCTCGCGCGAGGCGCATACGACGCTCGCCATCGCCATGAACCGGATCGGCGGCAAGTCGAACACCGGCGAAGGCGGCGAGGAAGCCGACCGCTTCAAGCCGCTGCCGAACGGCGATTCGATGCGCTCGGCGATCAAGCAGGTGGCCTCCGGCCGCTTCGGCGTCACGACGGAATACCTCGTCAATTCCGACATGATGCAGATCAAGATGGCGCAGGGCGCCAAGCCCGGCGAAGGCGGGCAATTGCCCGGCCACAAGGTCGACGCCACCATCGCCAGCGTGCGCCATTCGACGCCGGGTGTCGGCCTGATCTCGCCGCCGCCGCATCACGACATCTATTCGATCGAAGACCTCGCGCAGCTGATCTACGACCTCAAGAACGTCAACCCGGACGGCGCGGTCTCGGTAAAGCTCGTCTCCGAGGTCGGCGTCGGCACGGTCGCGGCCGGCGTCGCCAAGGCGCGCGCGGACCACGTCACCATCTCCGGCTATGAGGGTGGCACCGGCGCGAGCCCGCTGACCTCGATCAAGCATGCCGGCTCGCCCTGGGAGATCGGCATCGCCGAGACGCACCAGACGCTGGTGCGCGAGAGACTGCGCAGCCGCATCACGGTTCAGGTCGATGGCGGCTTCCGCACCGGCCGCGACGTGGTGATCGGCGCGCTGCTCGGGGCCGACGAGTTCGGCTTCGCCACGGCCCCTTGATCGCGGCGGGCTGCATCATGATGCGCAAGTGCCATCTGAATACCTGCCCGGTCGGCGTGGCGACGCAGGACCCGCTCCTGCGCAAGCGTTTTGTCGGCCAGCCGGAGCACGTCATCAACTTCTTCTTCTTCGTGGCGGAAGAAGTCCGCGAGATCATGGCGTCGATGGGCTATCGCAGCTTCAACGAGATGGTCGGCCAGACGCAGATGGTCGACCAGAACGCGCTGGTCGCGCACTGGAAGGCGAAGGGTCTCGACTTCTCAAAACTGTTCTACAAGCAGAAGGCGGCGAAAGGCGACACGCTCTACCGCTCCGAGGGCCAGGACCATCATCTCGAAAAGGTTCTGGACCGGAACCTCATCGCGCAGGCGCGGCCCGCGCTCGACCGCGGCGCGCCGGTGACGATCGAAGCCGAGATCAACAACACCGACCGCAGCGCCGGCGCGATGCTGTCCGGCGCGGTGGCGAAGATCTACGGTAACGAAGGTCTGCCTGCCGACACGATCCGCGTGAAGCTGAACGGCACGTCGGGCCAGGCATTCGGCGCGTGGCTCGCGCGCGGCGTCACCTTCGAGCTTGAAGGCGAAGGCAACGACTATGTCGGCAAGGGTCTGTCGGGCGGCAAGATCATCATCAAGCCGC
This sequence comes from Xanthobacteraceae bacterium, assembly GCA_041397365.1. Lineage (GTDB taxonomy): Bacteria > Pseudomonadota > Alphaproteobacteria > Rhizobiales > Xanthobacteraceae > P52-10. The sequence goes on along the minus strand of JAWKWT010000007.1, from coordinate 255,691 downwards.
CGGCCAATTCCGGCATCGTGCCGGAAGAGTCGATCATCGTCGGCAACACGGTGATGTACGGCGCGATCGACGGCGAATGCTACTTCCGCGGCGTTGCCGGCGAGCGCTTCGCCGTCCGCAATTCCGGTGCGGTCGCGGTCGTCGAGGGCGCGGGCGATCATTGCTGCGAATACATGACCGGCGGCGTCGTGGTCGTGCTCGGCAAGACGGGGCGCAATTTTGCGGCCGGCATGTCCGGCGGCGTGGCCTATGTCTATGACGAGGGCAGCAACTTCGCCAAGCTCTGCAACATGGCGATGGTCGAGCTGGAGCCGCTGCTCTCCGAGGAGATGATCGCGCAGAACACCTTCCATCAGTCGGGCGACCTCGAAGCGCACGGCCGGGTGGATGTGCTCGCCAACCTGACCGGCGACGATGTCGAGCGCCTGTATGTACTGATCTCGCGTCACGCGAAATACACCGGCTCGAAACGGGCGGCCGACATTCTTGCGAACTGGAAAACGGCGCTGCCGAAATTCCGCAAGGTGATGCCGGTCGAATTCCGCCGCGCGCTTCTCGAACTGAAAGCGCGCGAGGCGGAGGAGCCGAAAATCGCCATCGGCGCATAAGCGGCACGTCCCGTCATCCTGAGATGCGCCAGCGCAATCAGGATGACGGCGCAGGACCACTCATCCTTCGAGGCTCGCCCTTCGCGGCTCGCACCTCAGGATGACAACGAAACAGGTTGCAAGGGCATCACGTCACCATGGGCAAGCCGACAGGTTTTCTTGAATTCGAACGTCATGATCGCGTCTATGAGCCGGTCGCCGACCGCATCAAGAACTACAAGGAGTTCGTCGTTCCGCTGAGCGAGCAGGACCTGCGCAATCAGGCCGCGCGCTGCATGAATTGCGGCGTCCCCTATTGCCACGGCACCGGCTCGGTTCAGCCCGGCACGCCTGGCTGTCCGGTCAACAACCAGATCCCGGACTGGAACGACCTCGTCTACAACGGCAATTGGGAAGAGGCCGCGCGCAACCTGCACTCGACCAACAATTTTCCGGAGATCACCGGCCGCATCTGCCCGGCTCCGTGCGAGGCGTCTTGCACGCTGAACCTCGACGACCATCCGGTGACGATCAAGAGCATCGAATGCGCGATCGCCGACCGCGCGCTGAAGAACGGCTGGACCAGGCCGGAGCCCGCTTCGCACAAGACCGGCAAGAAAGTCGCCGTGATCGGCTCGGGGCCGGCGGGCCTTGCCTGCGCGCAGCAGCTCGCGCGCGCGGGCCACGAGGTGCATGTCTATGAGAAGAACGCCAAGGCCGGCGGCCTGCTCCGCTACGGCATTCCCGACTTCAAGATGGAAAAGGGCGTCATCGATGTCCGCGTCCAGCAGATGGAAGCCGAGGGCGTGACGTTCCATTACGGCGTGAATGTCGGCAAGGATATCGACGCGCAGCAGCTTCTGAAAGACTATGACGCGATCGCGCTGACGGGCGGCGCGGAAGCGCCACGCGACCTGCCGGTGCCGGGCCGCGACCTCGACGGCATCCACTTCGCCATGGATTTCCTGCCGCAGCAGAACCGGCGCGTCAGCAGCGAGGATCTGAACGGCGTGAGGGAGATTTTCGCCACCGGCAAGCATGTGGTGGTGATCGGCGGCGGCGACACCGGCTCGGACTGCATCGGCACCTCCGTCCGCCACGGCGCGAAGGAAGTCATCCAGCTCGAAATCATGCCGGAGCCGCCGGAGAAGGAAAACAAGCTCCTCACCTGGCCGAACTGGCCGCTGAAGATGCGCACCTCATCGAGCCATCAGGAGGGCGCGCAGCGTGAATTCGCGGTGCTGACGCAGCGCTTCGAAGGCGAGAACGGCAAGGTGAAGGCGCTGCATGGCGTGCATGTCGACGACAAGATGCAGCCGATCGCCGGCAGCGAATTCAAGCTCAAGGCCGATCTGGTCCTGCTGGCGATGGGTTTCGTGCATCCGGTGCATGAGGGCCTTCTGAAGACGCTGGGCGTCGAGATCGATCCGCGCGGCAATGTCCGTGCCGCGACCACCGACTACCGGACCTCGCTGCCGAAGGTGTTTTCGGCCGGCGACATGCGCCGCGGCCAGTCGCTGGTGGTCTGGGCAATCCGCGAAGGCCGGCAATGCGCGCAGTCCGTCGACAGCTTCCTGATGGGCGCCTCGACGCTGCCGCGTTAACCGCCCTCCCCTCTCAGCAACCAGCCGCGAACATCGGTCGCGGCCGGGCCTACGACGGCTCTGGTTTTCGCGCCCGCGACTGCTGTACAAGCCTCGCGGGGGCAATGGCGCGCATGACCAATCAGTTTCGGACAGGGTTAATCACCGCTGCGATCGCGCTGATCGCGGATCAGGCGTCGAAATCCTATCTCCTTCATGTCTACGACATCGTGACGCACGGCGCGGTCCGCATCGCGCCGTTTTTCGACATCGTGCTGGTCTGGAACCGGGGCATCAGCTATGGCTGGTTCCAGGCTGAAACCGGCCTCGCGCAGGCGCTTCTGCTGACAGTCAAGCTGGTGGCCGTGATCGCGCTCGGAGTCTGGCTCTGGTCCACGACCAGCCGCCTCGTGGCGCTCGGGCTGGGCCTCATCATCGGCGGGGCGATCGGCAACGGCATCGACAATCTCTTGTACGGCGCGGTGGTGGATTTCGCCTATTTCCACCTGCAATGGGGCGGCCGGCGATTCGACTGGTACGTCTTCAACATCGCCGACGTGGCCATTGTTGCGGGCGTCATCGGTCTGCTGTATGACAGCCTTCGTCCATCGCCAGCCGCAAAAGCGCCGTGATCCCAACGAATAAGCGGTGGGCCGGCCGGTTGGCCGGTGCTTTTTCGCAATCGGTTCCGAAGCGCCGCCCGGCGCTCAGATACGAGGGACGACGATGCTCATCTCGCTCATCCGCAAACCGGCCCGCTCGGCACGCAAGACCGCACGGACCGTCGCCGCGCTGGTCACGGCGGCCAGCCTGCTGTCGGTGACGGCGGCCCTCGCCCAGGACGAGGACGAGCCGGTGAAGGATGATGGCCTGATGGGCTCGCTGATGCGGGGCATGGGGGCCACCAACGGCTCCAACGACATTCAATATCGCGAGCGCTCGCCGCTGGTCGTGCCGCGGCAATTGAGCCTGCCGCCGCCCGCCGAACGCCTGCCGCAGACGGCGAACTGGCCGAAGGATCCGGACGTGCAAGAACGCCGCGCCGCGCGCGAGGCGCTGGCCAAGCGCGACCGCCTCAAGGAAAACAATCCCTATCCACTGCTGCCGAACGAGCTCGGCCCCAGCGGTCAGGCGCGCGCCCGCACCGCGACCGCCTCGCCCCAGCCCGGCCGCGACGAAGAACGCCGGATCATCAATGAAGGCAGCGGCATCCTCAACCCGTCGCAGCTCGGATTCACCAGCAGTTTCCTCGGCCTGTTCGGCAGCAAGAAGGACAAAGAGGTCCCGTTCACCGCCGAGCCGTCGCGCGATAGCCTGACGCAGCCGCCTCCCGGCTATCAGACGCCCTCCTCGGCCTATGGCTACAATGGCGGCAAGCAGGAACCGGCATATGCCGCCGGTAACGTGGACCAGCAGCCGCAGATCCTTCCGCCGGGCCGGTTCTAGCTCTGCAAAGCTCCATCCGAATGCTGTCGCGAATACGTGACTTGCCGCGCGTCGCGGGCGATCGTTAGTTGCCCCGTGGGGGCAGGAACACATCACGCATGACCTTTTTCTTTCGACCGGCCCTGCTTCTCCTACTCGCCGCCGCGCTCTTGCCCGGATCAGCGACATCATCCGCGGCGCAGGCGCAGGTGGTCCAGCGACCCGCCAGTTTCACCCTCGCCAACGGACTTCAGATCGTCGTCATTCCGGATCACCGCACGCCGGTCGTGACGCACATGATCTGGTACAAGGTGGGCTCCGCCGACGAAACGCCGGGCAAATCCGGCCTCGCCCATTTTCTCGAACATCTGATGTTCAAGGGCACGGAAAAATTTCCGGCCGGCCAGTTCTCCAAAACCGTCATCCGGATCGGCGGCCAGGAGAACGCCTTCACCTATTACGACTACACCGGCTACTACCAGCGCGTGCCGCGCGACAAGCTCGCGACGCTGATGGAGTTCGAGGCCGATCGCATGACCGGCCTTACGCTGAAGGACGAGGAGGTCCTGCCCGAGCGCAACGTCGTGCTGGAAGAATACAATATGCGCGTGGCCAACAGCCCGGACGCCCAGCTGACCGAGCAGATCATGGCCGCGCTCTATCTCAACCATCCCTACGGCCGCCCCGTGATCGGCTGGAAGCATGAGATCGAGCAACTAAACCGCGAGGATGCGCTCGCCTTCTACAAACGCTTCTACGCGCCGAACAACGCGATCCTCGTCGTCGCCGGCGACGTGCAACCGGACGAGGTCCGCGCGCTGGCGGAAAAGACCTACGGATTGCAGGCGCGCCAGCCCGCGATCCCGGCCGAGCGTAAGCGGCCGCAGGAGCCGACGCCGGTCAGCCCGCGCACGGTGACGCTGGCGGATGCGCGCGTCGAGCAGCCGAGCCTTCGCCGCTATTATCTCGTGCCGTCGGCGGTGACGGCTCCCGCGGAGGAAAGCGCGGCGCTCGAAGTGCTCGCGAACGTTCTCGGGCACGGCAGCAATTCCTATCTCTACCGCGCGCTGGTGGTGGACCGTCAGATCGCGATCAGCACCAGCGCCTGGTATATGGGCTCGGCGCTCGATGCGACCCAGTTCGCCGTGTCGGCCGTGCCGAAGCCCGGCATCGGCTTCGCCGATATCGAGGACGGTATCGACAAGGTGATCGCCGATGTCGCGCAGAACGGCGTCAAGGCCGACGATCTCGAACGGGTCAAAACCCAGATCGTTTCCGAGGCGATCTACGCGCGCGACAATCAGAGCACGATGGCGCGCTGGTATGGCGGCGCGCTGACGGTCGGGCTGACGATCGACCAGATCGTGAACTGGCCGGACCGCGTGCGCGCCGTGACCAGCGATCAGGTGCGCGACGCCGCAAAGACGTGGCTCGACAAACGCCGCTCGGTCACCGGCTATCTCATCAAGGACACCGCCAAGCGCGAGGACAAACGCTCATGAGTGCTCGCGTGATGCGTGCCGGCCGCCGGACCCTCGGCGCGCTGGCCCTCTCTTTGCTGGCGATCCTGCCGGTGCCCGCATCGGCCACCAATATCCAGCGCGTCGTCTCCGCCGGCGGCATCGAGGCGTGGCTGGTTCAGGACGCGACCGTTCCGGTGATCGCGATGGAATTCGCCTTCGCGGGCGGATCGACGCAGGACCCGGCCGGCAAGCCGGGCGTCTCCAATATGGTTGCGGGCCTGCTCGACGAAGGCGCGGGCGATCTCGACTCCAAGGCGTTTCGCGAGCGCATGGAGCGGCGCGCCATCGACATCAGCTTCAGCGACTCGCGCGAATATCTGCGCGGCTCGCTGCGGACGCTGAAAGAGAATCGCGACGAGGCGTTCGACCTGCTGCGGCTGTCGGTGACGAAGCCGCGCTTCGACGACGAGGCGATCGAACGCATCCGCGCGCAGATCCTGTCCACGCTGCGCCGCCAGAGCACCAGCCCGAACGACATCGCCAGCCGGCGCTTCTTCGAGGCCGCTTATGGCGACCATCCCTATGCGTGGCCGCCGATGGGCACGATGGAGAGCGTCGGCGGCATCAGCGCCGACGATCTTCGCAGTTACACGAAGCGCAATCTCGCGCGCGAGCAGCTCAAGGTCGCGGTCGTTGGCGACATCGACGCCGCAAGCCTGCGCGAGCAACTGGACCGGATTTTCGGCGATCTCCCTGCAAAGCCCGAGCTTCGCCCGGTCGCTCCGGTGACGGCGGCCGTTCCGCCGGCGCGCGTCAATGTCACGCTCGACGTGCCGCAAACCGTCATCATCTTCGGCGCGCCCGGCATCATGCGGGCCGACCCCGATTTCATGACAGCGTTCGTGCTGAACCACATCCTCGCCGGCGGCATGACCTCGCGGCTCTACAATGAGGTGCGCGAGAAGCGCGGCCTGGTCTACGGCATCTCCGAGACGCTGGTCTGGTTCAGCGGTTCGGCGCTGGTGCTGGGATCGACCGCAACGCGCGCCGATCGCGCGAACGACACGATCCAGACGACGGAAGACGAGATCAAGCGCATCGCGACGGAAGGTCCGACGCAGCGCGAACTCGACGAGGCGAAGGCTTATTTAAAGGGCTCGCAGATGCTGTCGCTCGACACGTCGTCGAAGATCGCCACCGCCTTGTTGCAGTACCAGATCGACAAGCTGGGGATCGATTATATCGACCGCCGCAACAGCCTCGTCGATGCGGTCACGCTCGCCGACGCCAAGCGCGTCGCCAAGCGGCTGTGGGACCAGAAATTCCTCACCGTCGCGGTGGGCCGCGTGGTGCAGCCGACTGGCGCGCCGGCGCGGAACTGATAGAGAGGCCGCGCGGTTTCATACCGTGCGCAACATTTTCGGAAATCCTGCAATGGCCGCATCGACCAATAAAAGCCTGCTGAAGCAATCCATCGCGCTGGCGAGGGCCGAGAAGGTCGGCGCACACGGCGTCACATCCAGGGATTACGAAAGCGCGCTCAAAAAGACCGAGTCGGCACTCGACTGGCTGCGCGCAGGATATGCCGACAGCAGCCTGCCGCATCTGAAAATCCCGGAGGAGCGCGGCGATCTCCCAGCCATCGAGGCTGCGGCGAAACGCCTGCGCGAAAACGCCACCGATGTCGTTTTCCTCGGCACCGGCGGCTCCAGCCTCGGCGGCCAGACGCTGTTGCAACTGGCCGACCACAATGTGCCCGGCGTTGGCGCGCTGCGCACGAATCCGCGCATTCATTTCCTCGACAATCTCGACCCGCAGACCTTCGGCGAGATGCTGGCGAAACTGCCGTTGGCCACGACCAAATTCGTCGCCCTCTCCAAATCCGGCGGCACCGGCGAAACGCTGATGCAGACCATGGCGGTGATCGAGGCGCTGCGGAGGGCGGGGCTCGAGTCGAAGATTCCCGAATTGATGCTCGGCCTGTCGGAGCCTGCGAAGGCGGGCGGCAAGAACGGTCTGCGAACCATGCTGGAGCACTTCAAGGTGCCGATGCTCGACCACCACACCGGCATCGGCGGCCGCTTCTCGGTGCTAACCAATGTCGGCCTGCTGCCGGCAGCCGTCGCCGGCCTCGACATCGCAGCGATCCGCGCCGGCGCGGCCAATGCGGTGGCACCCGTGCTGGCGAAGAACACTCCGGCCGACGTGCCCTCGGCGGTCGGCGCAGCGCTTTCGGTCGCGCTATCGCCCACCAAGCCGATCACCGTGCTGATGCCTTATGCCGACCGCCTCGCCTGGCTGGCGAAATGGTACGTGCAGCTCTGGGCCGAAAGCCTCGGCAAGGACGGCAAGGGCACGACGCCGCTGGCCGCGCTCGGCCCGGTCGATCAGCACAGCCAGTTGCAATTGTTCATCGCCGGCCCCCGCGACAAAATGTTCACCATCGTCACCGTCGGCGCGAAGGGCAAGGGGCCGCTTATGCCCGCCGACCTCGCCAAGCTTTGCGGCGAGGAGACGCTCGGCGGCAAGACCATCGGCGATCTGGTCGCAGCCCAGGGCCGCGCCACGGCGGAGACGCTGGCAAAGAACGGCTGCCCGGTCCGCACGTTCCATATCGACGCCGTGGGCGAGGCGGCGATGGGCGAATTCCTGATGCACTACATGCTGGAAACGATGATCGCCGCCCGCCTGCTCGGCGTCGATGCCTTCGACCAGCCGGCGGTCGAGGAAGGCAAAATCCTCGCAAAGCGCTATGTTGTGGAGACCTGATTCCTCATCTCGCACTTTTTTTGTTTTGACGCGTTTTCTTCACGCGAACCGGTATCCACTTCGCTCGAAAACGCTATAGAAAGCCCATGCTGCGGATCGCCCGCGATATCGTCCTCGACGAAAACGATCTCGACATTTCGTTCGTCCGGGCGTCCGGCCCCGGCGGGCAGAACGTCAACAAACTCTCGACCGCCGCCCAGCTCCGTTACGACATCGCCCGCGCGCAGCTTGCGGACGATGTGCGCGAGCGGTTCGAGCGCATCGCCGGCCAGCGGCTGACCAAGGACGGCATCGTCGTCATTCACGCGCAACGCTTCCGCACACAGGAGCGCAACCGGCAGGACGCGATCGACCGGCTGGTGGAGATGCTGCGCGAGGCCAGCATCCGCCCGACGCCGCGCCGCGCCACCCGTCCGACCTACGCCTCCAAGCTGCGCCGCCTCGATGGCAAAAAGCGCCGCGCCGACGTCAAGGCCGGGCGCGGCGGCAAGCGGTTTGAGGATTAGCCCAAGAACAGCGCGGATAAGCAAAGTTCCGCCCTCGCGGATGGCGCGCAAAGCGCCTAAATTTCAGCTCTATCAGCAACCTCACCCGACGATTCGATGCCCGTTCGCCAATTGCCCGAAACCATCGTCAACCGCATCGCCGCCGGCGAGGTGGTGGAGCGGCCGGCGAGCGTCGTCAAGGAACTGGTCGAGAACGCGATCGACGCCAGCGCGAGCCGCATCGACGTCTTCACCGATGGCGGCGGCAGGCGGCGGATCACCGTCACCGACAACGGCGCGGGCATGACGCGCACGGACCTCGCGCTGGCGGTCGAGCGGCACGCCACCTCGAAACTCGCCGACGAGGATCTCTTACGCATCAGCACGCTCGGATTCCGCGGCGAGGCGCTGCCGTCGATCGGCTCGGTCGCGCGGCTGACACTCACGACGCGGCATGCGAGCGAGGCACATGCGTGGAGCATCGGCGTCGACGGCGGAGTCAAATCCGATCTCGCGCCGGCGGCGCTGACCGGCGGCACGCGCGTCGATGTCGCCGACCTTTTCTATGCAACGCCGGCGCGGCTGAAATTCCTGAAGACCGACCGCACCGAGGCCGAAGCCATTCGCGAGGTCGTGCGCCGCCTCGGCATGGCGCGGCCCGACATCGCCTTCTCGCTCGCGGGCGAGGAGCGCGCGCAGGTCACCTGGAACGCGGCGTTGCCGGGAGCGGCGGGCCGGCTGGCGCGGCTCGGCGACATTCTCGGCGGCGATTTCCGCAACAGCGCTATCGAGGTACGCAGCGAGCGCGAAGGCGTCGTCGTCGATGGCTTCGCGGCCGCGCCCTCGCTCACCCGCGCCAATGCGCTTGGGCAATATCTGTTCGTCAACGGCCGCCCGGTACGCGACAAGCTGATCCTCGGCGCGGTGCGCGCGGCCTATTCCGATTATCTGCCGCGCGACCGGCATCCGGTGGTGGCGCTGTTCGTCACGCTCGACCCACGTGAGGTCGACGCCAATGTGCATCCGGCCAAGACCGAAGTCCGCTTCCGCAATGCCGGACTGGTGCGCGCGCTCATCATCCACGCTCTGAAGGACGGGCTTGCACGGGAAGGCCGCCGCACGGCCGCGAACGACGCGGGCGCGGTGCTGTCCTCGTTCAAGCCCGGCGGCGGCTGGTCGGGCCACACGAGCGCGCGGCCGGTCGACTGGGACTGGCGGACATCGCCGGCATTTCCGGCGAGTGCGGCACAAGAGACGAGCGCGCCCGCTTTCGCGGCTTCGTCAGGTTTCAATGAACCGCGGCAAGCCACTTTCGAGGTCGGCGCGCCGTCGGCCGATATCCGCGATCATAGCGCCCCGGACGACACGCTCGACCGCCCGCTCGGCGCGGCGCGCACGCAAATTCACGAGACCTATATCGTGTCCCAGACGCGCGAGGGGCTGGTCGTCGTCGATCAGCATGCCGCGCATGAGCGCATCGTCTATGAGCGCTTGAAAGCCGCGCTGGAACGCGACGGCGTCGCGCGGCAGATGCTGCTGATCCCGGAAATCGTCGAGCTGGACGAAGCTACCATCGAACGTCTCGTCGCGCGCGCGGGCGAATTGGAAAGCTTCGGCCTTGCGATCGAATCGTTCGGCCCCGGCGCGGTCGCCGTGCGCGAGACGCCGGCCCTGCTCGGCAAGACCGACGCGAAGTCGCTGCTGCGCGATCTCGGCGAGCACGTGGCCGAATGGGACAATTCGCTGCCGCTGGAACGCCGGCTGATGCATGTCGCGGCGACGATGGCCTGCCACGGCTCGGTGCGCGCCGGCCGCAGGCTGCGGCCCGAGGAAATGAACGCGCTGTTGCGCGAGATGGAAGCGACGCCCAATTCCGGCCAGTGCAATCACGGGCGTCCGACTTATATCGAACTGAAGCTCAGCGATATCGAAAGGCTGTTCGGAAGACGCTGAATTAGGCTGAGTTGCGCAGAATTACGAACTCGGTGTCGTCATAAGCGCGACGCTCGAGTTCTTCAAAAGCTTCGCTTCCCGCGAATTTCGCCGACACCGCCTCCTCCACGATCACCAAGGCGTCCGGTGTCAGCCATCCTCCCTCGCGCAGCGAGGCCAGCGCCTTTTCGCCAAGACCTTTGCCATAGGGCGGATCGAGAAAGGCCAGCGAGAACGGCTCCAGCGGATGCGCGGGGCCGAGCGCGGTCGCATCGCGCCGATAGACCTTGGTGACGCCGCCAAGGCCGAGACCTTCGACATTCTGCCGCAACAGTGCGCGCGCCTCCGCGCCATTGTCGACGAACAGCGCGAAGGCCGCCCCGCGCGAGATTGCCTCGATGCCGAGCGCGCCGGTCCCCGCGAACAGGTCCAGCACGCGCGCGCCGCTGACCGGATCGCCATAGGCATGCATGAGAATGTTGAACAGCGACTCGCGCAGGCGATCCGCCGTCGGCCGGATGTCACGCGAGGCGGGCGACGCGATCGTCCGCCCGCGCAATCGCCCCGCGACGACGCGCATCAGTCATCGCGCGGCGTGCGGCCGCGCTTGCCCTTGTAGCCGGCCGGCGGCTTGCGCTTCGGCGGCGCATCGCTGTCGTCGCTGCTTCCGGAGCGTTCGACCACGACTCTACGGCCCTTGCGGTCCGCCACCACGCCCGCGCGCTTGCGCGTTTGTCCTCGCGGGCCGGCTCGCTGTCACCCTCGACCGGAAGACCGAACTCCGCACCGGCCTTGGCCGCGATTCGCTCGCCGAGCTGATCGCGCAGCAGGCGGCTGCGCACCTCCTCGACCGCGCCTTCCGGTATTTCGCCGAGCTGGAACGGGCCGTAGGAGACGCGAATGAGCCGGTTCACCTCGAGACCGAGATGCGCCATCACATTGCGGACTTCACGGTTCTTGCCTTCGCGGATGGCGAACAGAATCCAGACATTGGCGCCCTGATCGCGCTCCAGCGATGCCTCGATCGGCCCATATTTCACGCCGTCGACCTCGACGCCCTTGCGCAGCTCGTCGAGCTTCTCCTGCGTGATCGTGCCGTGCGCGCGCACGCGATAGCGGCGCATCCATGCGGTTTCGGGCAGTTCGAGCACGCGCGCGAGGCCGCCGTCATTGGTCAGGAGCAGCAGGCCCTCGGTGTTGAAATCGAGACGGCCGATGCTGATGAGACGCGGCAGATTGTCGGGCAGCGACTCGAACACGGTCGGGCGGCCTTCGGGGTCCGAATGCGTCGTCACCAGCCCCTTAGGCTTGTGATAGAGGAACAGCCGCGTACGCTCGCGCTCCGGCAGCGGCGCGCCGTCGATCAGAACCTTGTCGTCGGACGTCACATCGAGCGCGGGCGAGGTAATCACCCGGCCATTGACGCTGACACGGCCCTCGCGCACCCACGCCTCGGCATCGCGGCGCGAGCAGAGTCCGGCGCGCGCCATCAGCTTGGCGATGCGCTCGCCGGCCTTCTTCGGCTTCGGCGGCGCTTCCGGCTCACGTCTGCGCGTATCACGCTCGCGATACTCGCCGCGTCCGCCGAACGCCGGCCGCCGCTCATAGCCGCGCGACGACTCGTCGGTCTCGTCGGTACGCGGATGATCGCGCCAGATATGGACCGCGCGCTTCCCGGAAGGAGTGCGCGAACGTTCGGGACGCTCCTCTTGGCGCGCGGGGCGGTCGTCATCGCGGTCGCGCGAAAAGCGCGGACGCTCGCCGTCCCGTTTCGGGCGGAAATCCTTGCGGTCGCCTCCTCGATCGTCGCGGCGCGGCCGATCGCCAAAACTGCCGCCACGGTCTTCACGCGGCTTCCAGTCGGGACGGTCGCCACGCGGACGGTCGAAGCTGCGGCCCTCGCGAGGTGGCCTGCTGTCGCTGCGCGGCGCGGACGACCGCTCGCGCCAGGGCTTATCCGCACCGGCGCTCCTATAATCCTGTCGCTGCGGACGATCGCCATCGCGCTTGAAGTCGCGACGCGGCGCACGCTCGCCATCGCGGCTGAATTCGCGGCGCGGAGGCCGATCTCCCGTGCGGCCCTCACCGCGTTTGAAATCGTCTCGCTTGAAATCACCGCGCGCGTCGTCACGCCGAAAACCACCGCTGCGCGGACGCTCGCCGCCACCTTCGGGTCGCGGCTTGAAATCGCGCTTCGGACGGCTGTCGCCATCGCGCGCGCCCGAGCGCGGAGCGCGATCGGCAAAATCTCTTTTGGGCCGATCGGAGAAATCCCTCTTCGGCCGATCCGAAAAATCCCGCTTGGGGCGATCGGAAAAGCTTCGCGCCGGACGCGACTCCGCACCCTCGCGCTTGAAGTCGCGGCGCGGCGCGCGCTCGCCGTCTTTGCGGAAATCCGACTTGCCCGCATACGGCTTGCGGTCGCCAGACGGCTTGCGGTCGCCAAAACTCCTGCCCGACTTCTTGTCCCCATAGCGCTGCGCCGGCCGGCCTTCACGCCCCTCGCCGCGCGATGCATCATCGCGCTTGCGGTAGCCGCCGCCGCCACGCCCTTCGCTGCGCGCGCCCTTGCCGCCACGCGACGCGCCGTTACGGGACGGCGGACCGCGCCGACCGGGCGGGCGGCTGTTGTTTCTGTCATTGTCGCGGGGCATGGAGTTCTCGCTTTCGATAAGGGCGCCTGATAACAGAGTTTAGTTGCGGACACGAGAGACGATCGTGCGATCTTTCATGGATTTGGCCCTGGCCGAGGCCCGCGCCGCCGAGCGCGAAGGCGAAGTGCCGATCGGCTGCGTCATAACTCACGAGGGGAACGTGATCGCGCGGGCCGGAAACCGCACGATCGCCGACCGCGATCCGACCGCGCATGCCGAAATCCTGGCGATCCGCGACGCCGCCCGGCGGCTCGGCTGCGAAAGGCTGACCGGCTGCGACCTGTATGTCACGCTTGAACCTTGCGCGATGTGCGCCGCCGCGATCTCCTTTGCGCGCATCCGCCGGCTCTATTACGGTGCGGCCGACCAAAAAGGCGGCGCGGTCGACAACGGCGTCAGGTTCTTCTCATCCCCGACCTGCCATCACGCGCCGGAGGTCTATGGCGCGGTCGGCGAGGAAGAAGCGACCGGACTGCTTCGCGCGTTTTTTCAGGCGCGGCGCTGAAACAAATGGATCGGGCTCCATCCGATCCAAAAACTCACAGGTTTCTCTCCCGCTCCACCGCGCGCCAGCCGATGTCGCTGCGGCAGAAGCCCTCCGGCCAGCGGATTTTTCCGACCGCTTCATAAGCCCGCTGCCGCGCCTCGCTGACGCTCGCGCCGAGCGCGCAGACATTCAGCACCCGTCCCCCGCTCGCGACGAGATGCCCGTCCTGCATCTTCGTTCCGGCATGAAAAATTTCCACGCCATCGACGGCTTCCGCCTCGGCGAGACCTTCAATGCGCGAGCCCTTGCCGTAATCTCCCGGATAACCCTTCGTCGCCATGATGACGGTGATCGCCGCGTCGTCGAACCAGCGCAGCGACATGTTCTTCAACTGCCCGTCGGCGCAGGCCAGCAGCGCCGGCACGATGTCCGACATCATGCGCAGCATCAGCACCTGGCATTCCGGATCGCCGAAGCGCGCATTGTATTCGACCAGTTTAGGTCCCTTGTCCGTCAGCATGATGCCGGCATACAGCACGCCCTTATAGGGCGCGCCCATCGCCGCCATCGCCCGCAGCGTCGGATAGATCATCTCGTCCATCACCTGCCGGCACAACGCATCGGTCATCACCGGGGCCGGCGAGTACGCGCCCATGCCGCCGGTGTTCGGGCCCTTGTCGCCGTCGAATACCCGCTTGTGATCCTGCGCGGTCGCCAGCGGCAGCGCCGTCTCGCCGTCGCACAGCGCGAAGAACGACGCCTCCTCGCCCTCCATGAATTCCTCGATCACGACTTCCGCGCCGGACTCGCCAAACCCGCCGCCGAACATCATGTCGACGGCATCGAGCGCTTCCTCCAGCGTCATCGCGACGACGACGCCCTTGCCAGCGGCAAGACCGTCCGCCTTGACGACGATCGGCGCGCCCTGCTGGCGGATATAGGCTTTCGCGGCCTCCGCGTCCTTGAAGTGTTCGTAGGCTGCCGTCGGGATGTTGTGATCGCGGCAGAGTTTCTTGGTGAAGCTCTTCGAGCTTTCGAGCTGGCCTGCCGCCTTTGTCGGCCCGAACGCCTTGAACCCCGCCGCATTCAGATCGTCCACCACGCCGGCGGCGATCGCCGCATCGGGGCCGACGACGACGAAATCGACGCCATTCGCCTTGCAGAAGGCCAGAACGGCGGCGTGATCGGCAATGTCGATTGGCACGCATTCGGCGTCCCGCGCAATCCCGGCATTGCCGGGCATGCACCACAGTTTCGTCACCAGCGGCGAGGCGGAGATTTTCCAGCACAGCGCATGCTCGCGCCCGCCGGAACCGAGGACCAGAATTTTCATGCAAAAAAGGCTTGGAATCACAGGGTTATCGGGATTGCGAAAGCATGTAACATAGGCGGCGAAACTGTCCAAAGATTCGCGATGCCCAAATCTGCTGCCAAGAGCGCCGACGCCCCCGAAATGCGGGCGAACACGGCCGAATTCACCGTTTCCGAACTGTCTTCCGCACTGAAGCGGACGGTGGAGGACGCCTATGGCCATGTGCGGGTGCGCGGCGAGATTTCCGGCTTTCGCGGGCCGCACGGCTCCGGTCATTGCTATTTCGCGCTGAAGGACACGACGGCCAAGATCGAGGCCGTGATCTGGAAGGGCACGCATGCGCGGATGCGCTTCAAGCCGCAGGAAGGGCTTGAGGTGATCGCCACCGGCAAGCTCACCACCTATCCCGGCTCGTCGAAATACCAGATCGTGATCGAGGCGCTGGAGCCGGCCGGCATCGGCGCGCTGATGGCGCTGCTGGAGGAACGGAAAAAGACGCTCGCCGCCGAGGGTCTGTTCGACCCGGCGCGCAAGCAATTGCTGCCATGGCTGCCGGAAACCATCGGCATCGTCACCTCGCCGACCGGCGCGGTGATCCGCGACATCCTGCATCGGCTGGCGGACCGCTTTCCGCGCCGCGTGCTGGTCTGGCCGGTGCGGGTACAGGGCGAAGGCTCCGCCGAGCAGATCGCGGCCGCGATCCGCGGCTTCAATGCCTTTACCGAGGGCGGCCGGTTCCCGCGCCCCGATCTTTTGATCGTCGCGCGCGGCGGCGGCTCGCTGGAGGACCTCTGGTCGTTCAACGAGGAGATCGTCGTGCGCGCGGCGGCCGACAGCATGATCCCGCTGATCTCCGCCGTCGGCCACGAAACCGACGTGACGCTGATCGATTTCGCCGCCGACAAGCGCGCGCCGACGCCGACGGCCGCGGCCGAAATGGCCGTGCCGGTCCGCAGCGAACTGGCGGTCGAGGTCGCCTCGCTGGCGCGACGGTCGTTCGCCTGCTGGCAGCGCGGCCAGGAGGCGCGCCGCAATGAATTGCGGTCGGCTGTGCGGGCGCTGCCCTCGCGCGAAGAACTGTTCGCGATTCCGCGGCAGCGGCTCGATCACGTCTCCGCCGCGCTGCCGCGCGCGCTGAGGACCGCGACTCATGTCCACCATCGGCGGCTGGCCTCGGCCGGCGCGGCGCTGACGCCGCGCACGCTGCGCTTGCAAATCGAGAGCGCGCGCGACCGCATGCGGACGCTCGGCGATCGCTCGGCGCAGTGCATCGCGGTGCAGTCGGCGCGGCGGCGCGAGCGGTTCGCGACGCTCGCGGCGCGGCTTGAGGTGGCGTTGCGCGCGAACGCGCAGGCGCACCGGCAGCGCATCGCCCGCGACCTCGAACGAACGAGCCGCCTGTCCGAACGCTCCACGCGCGCGCTGAAAGTTCTTTTGCGTGCGCGGGAGGCGCAGTTGCAGGGCACCGCGCAGATGCTCGGCGTGCTCTCCTATCGCAGCGTGCTGGCGCGCGGCTATGCGCTGGTGCGCGACGCGAACGGGTTGACACTGCGCAAGGCGTCGTCCGTGATGCCGGGCGCGCATCTGACGCTGGAATTCGCCGACGGCAAGGTGGATGTCACCGCGCATGGCGAAAGCGCCGCATCGGCGAGGCCGCGCCACGGTTCTGCGCGCGCGCGGCCCGGCAGCCCCGATCAGGGAAAACTCTTCTAGACCGGCTCACGGTTCCGGTTGTCAACGTCGCCGCCGTGCGGTTTATTGGCGGCGAAAACGGGAGACCAGCGTGCTCAACAAATTCGGATCGTCCAGCCAGGGCGAAGCGAAAATTCAGTATCTCGACGGCGATTTCCGCGTGATCTCGCCGGGCGCGTTCGTGCGCTGCTCGGTCACTGGCGCGGCGATTCCGCTCGATGAACTCAAATATTGGAGCGTCGACCGGCAGGAGGCGTATGCGACGCCGGAAGCCGTGTTGCAGCGGCATTATCCGGATCGCGTGCAGAGCTAGTTTGTTTTTGCCGCAGCAATGCGTGTCAAAATCAGCGCGCGCCAACTCTCCTCATCCTGCACGGCGAGTCTGACCGGGAACGGCCTGATAGCCGCAAGATCGACGCCAGCCACGCCGCGCAGCCGCATAAAATCCTTCTCGGTCGTCAGCGGAACGAGCGACCGCCGCTTCGCCTCGCTCAGAAGATCGGCGATCTCGCGCGGCGTGAAGGGATGGTGATCGGAAAACACGCGCGTCGCCGCGACATCGATTCCGTTCTTCCTTAAGGTCGTAAAGTAACGCTCCGGATCGCCGATTCCCGCAAAGGCCAGCACCGAAGTGCCGGCGAGTTCGGAGACGGTTTTCCGGTCCGCCGCGATCGCCGCCCGCAGCACCGGACGGCCACGGCTTGCGACCATCGCAGCCACGCCATCGGCCTGCGTTCCCTCGCCGACGACGATCAGCGCATCGGCGCGCGGCACTTGGCTCGCGAGCGGCGCGCGCAGAGGCCCGGCCGGAAACACGCACGCATTGCCGACGCCGCGCCGGCCATCGATGACGATCAGCGAAAAATCCTTGCGCAATGACGGGTTCTGGAATCCGTCGTCCATCACAATCACGCTGGCGCCGACCTCGCGCGCCATTTGCGCGCCGCGAACGCGGTCGCGCGACACGATCACGGGCGCGGCGCGCGACAGCAGCGGCTCGTCGCCGACATCCTGCGCGGTGTGGATCGCCGGATCGACCCGTAGCGGTCCCGACAGCCGGCCGCCATATCCGCGGCTGAGCACGAACGGCGTCTCGTTCGCCTCTCGCAGAATTTCCGCGAGCGCGATCACGGTCGGCGTCTTGCCGACGCCGCCGAGATTGAAATTGCCGACGCAGATCACCGGGACGCCGGCGTCGGCACCGGGCCGAAGCATCCGCGCTCGCGCGACCACTCCATAAATCGCCGCCGCCGGCGCTAGCAGCGAGGAGAACCAGGACGGCGGCCGCCACCAGAAATCGGGCTCACGCATCGGCAATCCCCAGCGCCAGCGCAATCATCAAACCCCGCCCGCCTCGCTTTCGAGGCGTAGCTGCAAGAGATACGGCTCCAGCGCGGCAAGCGTGCGCTCCAGCGCGCCGCCGAGCTGATCGACCACCGCAAGTCCGGCCGCGCTGGTGGCCCGGCGCGCCGAGTCGTCCGACAGCCACTGACCCAAAATCGTCACCAGCGTCTCGACATCGTCCGCGCGCCGCGCACCACCGGCAGCCCCCAGAGCGTCGTAGATTTCCGACCAGTTGTGGACATGCTGGCCGTGAACGGTCGCAGCGCCAAGCCTGATCGCCTCGATCGGATTGTGGCCGCCGATGGCCGCGAACGAGCCGCCCAGCACGACGATCGGCGAAAGCCGGTAGAACACGCCGAGTTCGCCCAGCGTGTCGGCGACATAGACATCGCTCTGCGCATCCGGCAGCGCGCCTTGCGAGCGCAACGATCCGCGAAGTCCTCTCTCCTTCACGAGATCGGCCACCGCCTCGCCGCGCACGGGATGCCGCGGTACGAGGATCGTCAAGAGCCCCGGAAAATCGCCGGCGAGACGGCGATGCGCGTCGAGGATCAGTTCTTCCTCGCCCGGATGCGTCGAGGCCGCGATCACGACAGGTCTTTGCCGCACCGCTTCTTCCATCTCCATAAGCCGCTGCGGATCGGCCGGCGGCGCGGGCATATCGAATTTCAGATTGCCGGTGTTGAACACATGCGGACTTCCGAGCGCGGTGAAGCGGTCGGCGTCACCCTGCGATTGCGCGAGACACATCTCGAACTGGCCGAGCAGCGTCCGCATCATCGCCGGAGCCGCGCCCCATCGCTGGAACGAACGCTGCGAAATCCGGCTGTTGATGGCGATCATCGGAATGCGGCGGTCGGCGGCTCCGAGAATCAGGTTCGGCCAGAAATCCGATTCGATCATCAGCGCGACATTCGGCTGCCAGTGATCGAGAAAGCGCGTCACGAAGCGCGGCGCGTCATAGGGGATGAACTGGTGAATGACGTCGGCGGCAAACCGCTCGGCGACGATCGATGCCGAGGTCACCGTGCCCGACGTCAGCAGGATACGGATGTTCATCGCCCGCAGCCGCTCGACCAGGGCCGACACGGCGAGCACCTCGCCGACGCTCGCGCCGTGAATCCAGATCAGCGGTCCCTCCGGCCGCACGATCGTGCTGATTCCGCATCGCTCGCCGACCCGCGCCTGATCTTCCTTGCCGCGCTTCAGCCGGCGGCGCGCCAGCAGGCCGGCAAGCGGCGTCGCCGCGGCGGAGAGCCGCTGATAGGCACGCAGGACGAACGGAAGATCGCTGGCCATGACAGAGGGACAGCCTAGCGCCGGACGGACGGCTGCGTCCGCGGGCCGTCATCGAGGGTCAGCGCAGGCGTCACGGAACACATCATGCTTGCGGGTTTCGCGTGTCCGAGGCGGGGTCGAGCAGGCGATGCAGATGCACGATGAAATAGCGCATCTGCGCGTTGTCGACCGTCTGCTGCGACTTGGCGCGCCAGACCGCATAGGCGCTCGCATAATTCGGGTACACCCCAACGATATCGACCTTCTCGAGATCGCGGAAGGTCGCGTGTTCGAGGTCGGTGAGTTCGCCGCCGAGAACGAGATGGAGTAGCTGCGGTTGAGCCTGATCGGGCATTGCTTTCAGTCCTGAGGTTGCCCGGCAATGGCGGCGACAATCGGAAAATTACGAGATTTCGTCAAGTTCGCGGCCTTCTCCGGCGAGACAGATGGCTCAGCTATGCTGCAACCTTTCGACGAGCCGCGTGTGACGGTCCGCGCCCGCCGCCAGCAATACGCCATGCGTCACCTCGACGCGATTATAGGCCAGCCGGTCGCCCTCCAGCGTCGTCAGCCGCCCGCCGGCTTCCCGCAACAGCAGGTCGGCCGCGGCAAGGTCCCAGTCGCGGCTGTTGCCGCCGACAAAGGCCGCATCGAGCGCCCCTTCCGCGACGCGGCTGATCCGCAGCGCGAGCGAACCGATCTTGAAATTGCGCAGTTCCGGCGAGGTCGCGCCGCGCACGCGATTGAGCAGGAAATGCGGTCCGGCCATGCGGTCGACATCGAAATCCTCGCCCCGCGCCGCCGAAATCGCTTCGTCGTTGCGCGATGCGCCGTCGCCGGCGCTGGCAAAAAAGAACTCGTCGGTGGCCGGCGCGAACACGGCGGCCAGCATCGGCGTTCCCTGCTGTACCAGCGCCGCGCTGATCGACCAGTCCTCGCGTCCGCCGAGATAAGCGCGCGTGCCGTCGATCGGATCGACGATCCAGACGCGCTCCTTCGAGAGCCGCGAACGGTCGTCGACGCTCTCCTCCGACAGCCAGCCATAATCCGGCGTGACGGATTGCAGCCGCTGGCGGATCAATTCGTCCACCGCGATATCGGCTTCCGACACGGGCGAGGACGCGCCCTTGGTCCACTGCCTGATCTCGGTGCGGAACATGCTCAGCGCCAGTTGCCCGGCCTCGCGCACGACGCGCTTCAGCAGGGCGGCGTCTTCGGCGGCGGTTCTGGCGTCAGCGTCCGGCAATCGTCATGCTTTCGATGCGAATGGTGGGCGCGTTCACGCCCTGCTTGAATACGAGATCGTTCGCAGGCACCAGCGACTTGAACATATCGAGCAGATGGCTGGCGATCGTCACCTCGCTGACGGCGTAGCCAATCTCGCCATTCTCGATCCAGTAGCCGCTGGCGCCCCGGCTGTAATCGCCGGTGACGCCGTTGACGCCCGAGCCGATCAGGTCGGTAACGTAAAAGCCCTGCTTGATGTCGGCGATCAGGTCTTCGGCGTCGCCTTGCCCGGTGTCATATGCAGATTATAGCTGCCCGGCGACGGCGGCGATGATACACCGCGATGCGCGCGGCCATTGGTGACGAGGCCGAGTTCGCGCGCGGTCGACGAATCCAGCACCCATGCGGTGAGCACGCCATTCTCGATGAACGACATCGGCTTGACCGCCACGCCTTCGGCGTCGAAGGGCTGCGACCGCAAACCGCGTACGCGCAGCGGATCGTCGATGATGCTGACATCGCCGCTGAACAATTGCTGGCCCATCCGGTCTTTCAGGAAGCTCGTCTTGCGCGCTATCGCGGAACCGTTGATGGCCCCCATCAGATGCCCGACCAGCGAGCTTGCGACGCGCGGATCGAACACCACCGGCGCCTTGCACGTCTCCACCTTGCGCGGATTGACCCGCGCGACGGCGCGTTCGGCCGCTTTCGCGCCGATGCTTTCGGGCGAAGCGAGATCGCTCGCATGGATCGCGGAGGAGTAGTCGTAGTCGCGCTCCATGCCGGTGCCCTCGCCGGCGATCGCCGTCATGGAGATGCCGTGGCTGGATCGCAAATAGGAGCCGCAAAAGCCCGTGCTCGTCACCAGCACCATGCCGCCGATGCCAGCCGAAGCCGATGCGCCGCCGGATTTGGTGACGCCCTTGACGGCGAGCGCCGCAGCTTCGGCGGCCTTCGCGCGGCGCTCCAGTTCAGCCGAGGACGGCGACACCGGGTCCAGCAGATCGAGGTCCTTGAAATTCTTGGCGAGCAGCGCCGGATCGGCGAGGCCCGCATATTGATCCTCAGGCGCGATCCGCGCCATCGCCACCGCGCGCTCCGCCAGCGTCGCCACATTGGCGGCGATATCGTTGGTCGACACCACCGCCTGACGCCGGCCGACGAGCACCCGCAGGCCGACATCATCGCCTTCCGAACGCTCCGATTCCTCGACCTTGCCGTCGCGCACCTCGATGCCCTGCGAGACGCCGCGCACGGCGACGGCGTCAGCCGCGTCCGCGCCCGCCCGCTTCGCCGCCTCGACGAGGCGCTGCGCGAGTTCGGTCAGCGCGGACTGATCGAGAAGCCCGTCCGCCGGTTTGGGCCGGGCCGCATGAATTGGCTGTGACAAAGGAAATCCCCGATTCCGATCGATGATCGTCGAAGCAAATGAAATGTGGCTAATTTGCCGGGGTTTCAAGCATGATTCACCTTCAAACTAAAGGGTTTTTCAGGAAACCGGCAAGGAGTCGTCAAGTATGAGATCAGGGTAGAGTCTTTTAACCAGCCTTCTTAAGCGGTTTCCGCCTCGCGTCTGGCAGAGTGTCTCCATCGATCGGGAAACAATCCCGACGGGGAGAAAAAAGCCGTGAGGCGTCAAACAACAAGCGGGGTCAATCCCGCAGGGTCGAGCCGTGTCGAGCGGCTCGACCCCCTCTCACTTCCTGCGAGCTTCGAGGCGCACGACCACCGCGCAGACGGTGGCGTCCGCCGCGTCGAAATCCGCCGCGACCGCGTCATCCTGCACCGGGCGGTGCGCGGCATGCGGATGGCGATCAACATCCGCATCTCGGATTATCTCGGTCTCGCCCTGCGCACGATCGAGGGAACGCCGACGCTGATCCTGAAACATCGCGATCCGTCGCTGTCCGTCCCGATCGCCGTCGGCGACGGCGAGACGGAAAGCGAATGGCAGATCTGGTCCGAAGCATTCGCGCTGCCGCGCCTCGCCGAACAGGATGCTGTGGCAGGAAAAGCCCCGGCTCCGCGCCGCAGGCGTCGCAACGCCGTCAAGGCGCGCAGGCCGTCGATCCTGATGCGCCGCAAGGCGGGCTGCGACATCAGCCGGATGGGCGTGTTCCGCGGCGAGCGGGAAATTATTGCGCGCACTTAAAAAATTAAACTGCGCGCATCACCGCGTCCGCGGCGAGGCCGGCGAACAGCAACAGGCCGGCGTCGCGGTTGGATTTGAACAGGCGCAGGCACAAAGCGGAATCGTCGATCCGGATCGCGCGCACCTGCCAGACGAGATGCGCAGCGAAGGCGACCAGTCCGACATAGGCGAACGCCCCGCCGCCCGACAGCCAGATCGACACGCCGATCAGCGCCACCGCGATCGCATAGAACAGCGTCAGCATCGTCTGCGTGCGCTCGCCGAACAACAGCGCCGTCGATTTGACGCCGATCAGCGCGTCGTCATCGCGATCCTGATGCGCATAGATCGTGTCGTAGCCGATCACCCATGAAATCGCGCCGGCATAGAGCGCGAAGGCTGGCGCGCCGAGCGTGCCGAGCGTCACCGCGAACCCCATCAGCGCGCCCCAGGAGAAGGCGAGCCCCAGCACCACCTGCGGCCAGTAGGTGATGCGTTTCATGAACGGGTAGATCGCCACCACGCCAAGCGAGGCGATGCCGGTCAGAACCGCAAACCGATTGAACTGGAGCAGCACCGCAAGCCCGGTCAGCGCCTGCGCCACCAGAAACAGCAGCGCGCCCTTCACGCTCACCTGCCCGGCCGGGATCGGCCGCGAGCGCGTGCGCTCGACTTTTGCGTCGAGATCGCGATCGGTGATGTCGTTCCAGGTGCAGCCCGCGCCGCGCATCGCGAATGCGCCGACGAAAAACAGGATCAGCAGCCAGGGCAGCGCGCGGACATCCTGCGCGATGCCGGCGGCCAGCGCCGCCGACCACCAGCACGGCAGCAGCAGCAGCCACGAGCCGATCGGGCGGTCGAAACGCGCAAGACGCAGATAGGGGCGCGACCAGGACGGCGCGAGCGAATCCACCCAGTTTCCGGTCGAATCGGCGACGCGGCCCAGATCGCTCATCGGCCTGTGCAACCTGAAAAAACGGCAGAGCGGCCGGCGTCAGCGCTCCAGCACATTGCCGTTCAGCGTATCGAAGGTGCTGCCGCCGCTTCGGCGGACGGACCGCGTTTCGACGCCGTTGGACGAGCCCAGCACTTCGCTCAGGCTCGGTGCTGCTGCGGGACCACCGGGTGCAGCGCCGCCATTCGCGGCCGCGGCGCAGACATTCTTCCGCAGTTGCGCGGTGCGCGCCGAATTGGCCTTCATCTGCTTCGGTACGTCGGCCGGAATGCCGCAGGCCGACTGGTTCTTGACGACGAAGCTGATGAGCCGGGCTTCGGACTGGACGAAATTGGTAATCAGCTTGCAGGCTTCCTGCGGCGACGCCTTCCGGGCGCTCGCCGTCTTGATCATATTGGCGCGCCTTTCCGCTTCCGCTCTCAAGGGAGCGAAACGGCTCATGCATTCCTCTTGCGCCGCGCTTGGCCCGCCGCCCATGGGAGCGCCACCGAAACCGCCGCCGATCGGCGCGGCACCCTGAGAGGGGAAAGCGCTCGGCGCGGAGGCCGGCGCGCCGCCGACCGGCGGGAACGGCGAAGCGGCCGCGCTGCGGGCGGGCTGAGCCGAATTGCCGACCGGCGGAAAAGGCGAGGCCGACGCATTCGCGGACGCGGTAGACCCGTTCACAGGCGGAAACGGCGAAGCCGCACCGGCCTGGTTCGGCAGCGGCGCGGGGAATGCGCCTTGCGCAAGCGCCGGCACACAAAATCCGGCAATGGTCGCGGCGGCGGTCAGCGGCATCAGAAGGCGTCGGACGGTCACGCTCTCTCCTCGGGACAAGGTCCGTTCAAACATCGTTCTATGATCGGCGGATCACATTAACAACCCGCTGATTCCGGCATTAGCGCGGCGCTCTGCCGCGCCGAGACGATTTTTCGGGCCTGAAATCGGAATTTTGCCTGTGCATCAGCCTCTTATCGGCTAAAAAGGCGCAAATTTCCTGATCCGCCATGGCCCGATCCGACTTCCGCACCCCCCGTCTGTTCGTCGAGGACGATTCGGTTCCGAATCTGGCTCCCGGCCTGACGCTCCGCCTCGCACCCGAGCAGCAGAACTATCTCGGCAACGTGCTGCGGCTCGGCGCCGGCGACAGAGTCCTGATCTTTAACGGCCGCGACGGCGAATGGCTGGCCACGATCGCCGGCCGCAAGCGCCCCGAAACGCTGGAAATCGTAAACCAAACCCGTCCGCAAGGCACGCCGGCCCGCCTGCGCTATGCCTTCGCGCCGCTGAAGCATGCGCGGCTGGATTACATGGTGCAGAAGGCAGTGGAGATGGGCGCGACCGTCCTGACCCCGGTACTCACCCAGCACACGCAAGTGACGCGCACAAATCTGGAGCGGATGCGGGCGAATGTCATCGAGGCGGCCGAACAATGCGGCATCCTCTCCATTGCCGAGGTCGAGGAGCCGCTGCCGCTGCCCCGGTTCCTCGAAAACCGCGATCCGGCGCAGCCGCTGGTGTTCTGCGACGAGGAGGCGGAGGAGGCGAGCGCGATCGAGGCGCTTCGCCCGCTCGCGCAGCAGGCGGCCCAAGGGATCGCCCAAGGGATCGACGTGCTGATCGGCCCGGAAGGCGGCTTCGCGGCCCCCGAACGGGCACTTCTGCTGAAGCAAGCCAATGTCGTCCGCCTGTCGCTCGGCCCGCGTATTCTCCGGGCCGACACCGCGGCCGTGGCGGCGCTGGCGCTGGTGCAGGCCGTGCGTTAATCGCGGCAACGATTGGCGGTCGAAACTTCCGCCGCAGCGTGCTAAACGCCGCGCGATTTCTTGAAAGTTCCCGATGAACAGTTTTGCCGCTCCCCCGGCACGGCCTCTCTCCCGTGCAGAAGACCTGGTTTCGTCCTTCACGACGGCCGGCTACGCCTTTGTGCAGCCGCCGGTGCTTCAGCCTGCCGAGCCGTTTCTCGACCTCTCCGGCGAGGACATCCGCAAGAGCCTGTTTCTGACCTCGGACGCGACCGGCGACGAACTCTGCCTGCGGCCGGACCTGACCATTCCGGTCGCGCGCGCCTATCTCGCCTCTTCCGCCGCCGGCGAGCCGCAAGGTTTTTGCTATTTCGGGCCGGTGTTCCGCCAGCGCGCCGGCAAGCCCAGCGAATTCATCCAGGCCGGCATCGAATCGTTCGGCCGCAAGGACCACGCCGCCGCCGACGCCGAAATGCTGGCGCTGGCGATCGAAGCCGCCTCCGCCTTCGGCCGGCGCGAGATCGATATCCGCACCGGCGATGTCGGCCTCTTTGCCGCGTTGATTTCCGCGCTCGACCTCGCGCCGGTCTGGAAGCGGCGGCTGATGAAGGAT
This sequence comes from Xanthobacteraceae bacterium, assembly GCA_041397365.1. Taxonomy (GTDB): domain Bacteria; phylum Pseudomonadota; class Alphaproteobacteria; order Rhizobiales; family Xanthobacteraceae; genus P52-10. Next base: position 230,027 of record JAWKWT010000007.1, on the reverse strand, counting down.
TTCAACCGCAAGGTGAACCTTGCGCAGGACCTGCAACGGATGACGCTCGCCACCAGCGCGGCGCGCACCGATTATCAGGGCGTACTGGCGGCGCTCGCCGGCTCCGACCGCAAGGCGGCGCTGGCCCTCGTCAGCGACCTGATCTCGATCGCGGGCGCCACCAATCTCAGCGGGCGTACCAACGCCGAAATCGCCGACCGCTTCCTGGAGCAATCGACGATGGCGGGCGGCCCGCTGCCGCGCGAGACGATCACCGCGATCGAGCGCTATCTGGCGATCTCGGGCGAACCAGACGACGCGGTCGCGCAATTGCGCGCGCTCGCCCGCGACGCCAAGCTCGACATTACGCGCGAGATCGACCTGTTGGAAACGCGGATCGGCTTCATGGCCGCGCGCGGCCTCGACGTTTCCGCGATCCGCTTCGCGACCGCCTTCGGCCGCGGCGTCGACTACTACACCGGCTTCGAGTTCGAGCTGCATGCGATCGGCAACGGCGCGGAGCCGCTGGTCGCGGGCGGACGCTATGACGGGCTGCTGACGCGGCTCGGCTCTGCGACACCGATTCCGGCTGTCGGCTTCTCCATCTGGATCGACGCCCTTGCGCCGGAGGGCCTCGCATGACCGCCCCGTTCATCATCGCCGTCCCCTCCAAGGGCCGGTTGCAGGAAAACACCGACGCGTTCTTCGCCAATGCCGGCCTGAAAATGGCCAAGGGCGGCGGCGCGCGCGACTATCGCGGCTCCATCGCCGGACTCGCCAATGTCGAGGTGGCGTATCTGTCCGCGAGCGAGATCGCCTCACAGCTCGCGCGCGGCGCGGTGCATCTTGGCGTCACCGGCGAGGACCTCGTGCGCGAGAGCATCGTCAACGCCGACTCCAAGGTCGCGCTGATCGAGGGGCTCGGCTTCGGCTTCGCCAATGTGGTCGTCGCCGTGCCGCAAGCCTGGATCGATGTGCGCAGCATGGCCGACCTCGACGATGTCAGCACCGAATTCCGCACCCAGCATAACAGACGGATGCGGGTGGCGACGAAGTACATCAACCTGACGCGCGGCTTCTTCGCCCGCCACGGCGTCGTCGATTATCGCATCGTCGAAAGCGCCGGCGCGACCGAGGGCGCGCCCGCCTCCGGGACCGCGGAATTGATCGTCGACATCACCACCACCGGCGCGACGCTGGCCGCCAACGGGCTGAAGGTTCTGGACGACGGCGTGATGCTGAAAAGCCAGGCCAACCTCGTCGCCTCGCGTCAGGCCGACTGGTCGCCGCATGCCCGCGAGACGGCGCGCATCATCTTCGATCATATCTCGGCTTGCGCCCGCGCCCGCGCCTTCAAGGAAGTCCGCACGCGCTTTTCCGCCTGCGACGCCGCGCTGCTGGCGGACGCGCATGCGCGCTTCGGCGTCGTCTCGCCGTTCGGCGGCCCGACCTCCTCCGGCATGGTGACGCTGCATTGCCCGCCCGAGCACCTTTACGGCCTCGCCAGCTTCCTGCGGGAGCGCGGCGCGGACGCCGTTTCGGTCGGCTCGCTGGACTACGTGTTCGACCGCGCCAACCCGCTGTTCGAGCGGCTCGAACGGTTCCTGCAAGGGTAAACACGTGCATCGTTCGGCGCGGTTGCAGGGGATAGTGTCGGCGTGACACCATCCCTATATCCGCGCGGACCCGATTTCCCGCTTCAGGATACGTGACAGAATGCTGGGTGCAGACATTTCCGATCTGTCGGCCGACACCCGCTCCGCGGCGAGCAAGGGCTTGTCGATCGTCATTCCCGCCTACAATGAAGGCGCGGGGCTGGCGCAATTGCATGAGCGCATCGCCGCCCTCGCCGCGCGGCTGAAACAGACCTACGGCCTGCATTGCGAGGTGGTCTATGTCGACGACGGCAGCAAGGACGATACTTATGCCGTCGCACTGAGCCTGCCGGCCTCGACGCTCGACGTCAGCGTGATTTCGCTGTCGCGGAATTTCGGCAAGGAGGCGGCGCTGATGGCGGGCCTCGACAACGCGCGTCCCGGCGGCGCGGTGCTGTTCATGGACGGCGACGGGCAGCACACGGCGGACCTCGCCGAAACGCTGGTCCGCCACTGGATCGAGGACGGCTATGACGTCGTCTATACGGCGAAGGCGCATCGGCGCAACGAATCCGCGACGCTGCGCTTCGCTGTGAAAAGTTTCTACGCGCTGATGAATTTTCGCGCGCGCCACAAGATCCCGGAGGACGCCGGGGATTTCCGCCTGTTGTCGCCGAGGGCGGCGGCGGCGCTGCGCCAGTTGCCTGAGCGCAACCGCTTCTTCAAGGGGCTGTCGAGCTGGATCGGTTTCCGGCAATTGCGCGTGGACTACGAGCCGGCACCGCGCGCGCACGGGAAAACCTCGTTCAGCGCCGGACGGCTGATCGGCCTGTCGATCGACGGCCTGACCTCGTTCTCGGTGGCGCCGCTGCGGGTCGCAAGCATGCTCGGCGCGCTGATCGCGCTTGCGGCCTTCGTCTTCGGCTTCATGATCCTGTGGGAGACGTTCGTCGACGGCCACTCCGTGCCCGGCTACGCCTCCGTCATCGTCGGCGTCATGGTGCTCGGCGGAATGCAGCTTGTGATGATCGGCGTCGTCGGCGAATATATCGGCAAGATCATCTACGAACTGAAAGCGCGCCCCGTCTATTTCGTCGCCGAGAAGACGACCAGGCGCGCTGCGGCAGATGCCGCGCAGAACGATCTTCCACGCCCCGAGCCGCCGAGGAGCGCCGCCGGATGACGCAAGCCCCCTCGCCCCGCCGGATCATCCTTTGCGCCGACGATTACGGGATCAGCCCCGGCGTCAACCGCGCGATCCGGGACCTGGTGGCGAAGCGGCGGCTCAGCGCGACCTCGGTGATGGTGGTCGCGCCGGCATTCACCCGCGACGAAATCGGCGAGCTGAAAGCCGCGGCGCAGGACGCGCCCGGCTTCGAGATCGGCCTGCATGTCACGCTGACCGCGCCGTTCCATCCGCTGACGCTGCATTTCCGTCCCCTCAAAGGCGGCGAATTCCTGAAACTCGGCAGGCTGCTTCAGACCGCCGTGATGCGGCGCCTCGACACTGACATCCTGTACACCGAGATCGCGGCGCAGATCGCCGCCTTCACCGAAACCGTCGGCAAACCGCCGGACTATGTGGACGGCCATCAGCATGCGCAGTTGTTTCCGCAGGTGCGCGAGGCGTTCGTCGCCGCCATCCGCCAGCACGCGCCGAACGCCTGGGTGCGTCAATGCGGGCGCGGCGAGGCGCGGCCGGGCCGCTTCCGCGACGCCAAATCGCTGATGCTGGACGTGCTCAGCAAAGGCTTTCGCGAGAACGCCGCGAAGGCCGGGCTGCGTTTCAATCCGGCCTTCGCCGGCGCCTACAATTTCTCGAAGAAACCGGACTTCGCCAAACTGTTCGAGCGTTTTCTGCATCGGCTGCCGGATGGCGGGCTAGTGATGTGCCATCCGGGCTTCGTCGACAAGGCGCTGATCGACCTCGATCCGCTCACCGACCAGCGCAAGCACGAATATGACTGGCTGATGAGCGACGGTTTTCCGAAGACGCTCGCCGCGCAGAATGTGACTTTGGCGTGACAGGGAAAGCTCTCACGCTGCGCGGAATGCCGCATCCGGATCAAATAATATTTCCTCCCCAACGGCTTTGAGGCGCGGCAGCCGCTGCCTACATCTGGCGCTGTCGTCATGGAGGAACAAGGATGACACCCCAGGAGCGTCAGCTCGTCGATGAACTTTTCCAACGCCTGAGCCGGCTCGAAGGCACGCCCCGCGATGCCGACGCCACCGCTGTGATTTCGCAAGGGCTCGCGCGCGCACCGAACGCGATCTATCCGCTGGTGCAGACGGTGCTGTTGCAGGAGGAGGCGCTGAAACGCGCCAATGCCCGCATCGAGGAACTGGAAGGCGGCGCAGCGCAGCCCCCGCAGGAACAGCCCGGCTTTCTCGACAGCATGCGCAACAGCATTTTCGGCCAGCCGGCACGCGGCAGCGGCTCGGTGCCGAGCGTGCGCGCCAGCAACAATGAGCGCCCCGAATGGAATACGGGCGCGGTCTATCCGGGGGCGGCGTCGCAGCAAGCGCAGCCGGACCCGCGCGCCGCTCCGGGAGGAGGTCCAGGCGCGGCGCAAGGCGGCGCTCCGGGCGGGCCGCAGGGCGGCGGATTTGGCGGCTCGTTTCTCGGCACCGCGGCGGCGACCGCTGCCGGCGTCATCAGCGGCTCGATGCTGATGAACAGCATCGGTAATCTGATAGGCGGCAACAAACAGGGCCTCAGTGATACCGCCAATGCCGGCAAGGGCGACAGCGGCAATCCATGGAGCGCCGGCCAGTCCAAAGACGAGCTTTCGCGCGAGGCAGGTCTGAACGATATCGGCAACTCAAACGCGAACAACGATTCAGGGTCGCGCCAAAGCTTTTCCGATCAGGGCTCTTACGATCAGGCGTCGAACGAGTCGTATGATGACGACGACTCGTATGACGATGATGACGACTACGATCTGGACGGCGGCGACAGCGATTTCGCGTAAGGACCCGCCCCACCTTCCGTTGTGGCCGGGATAAATCCCGGCCATGACAACGTTTTTGAATTATGCCCTCACGCGCCGATGGCGTTGACCCGCATCTCGGTCGCGACCTTGCCATCCTTGGCGAGGCACATCGCGGTCCACTTGCCGCTGCGGTCGTCGACCATGATGTCGAACGTATCGTCCCAGAACAGCGGGCGGCGGAAGTAGATGTCCACGTCGATCGATTTCGGCGAAAACTCCTTCCAGATCGCCGCGGTCAGGAACCGCACGCCATGTCCGCCGCCGATGATCGGCGCGCGATAGCCGGCGCGCTTGGCCGCATCCTCGTCGAAATGAATGGCGTTGGTCGTATTGAGCCCGTAGCCCTTCACGTCGTCCGGCGTCAGCGTGAACTGCCCGATCTTGCGCAGCGCCGAGACGTCGCTCACGACAGGCGCCGGCCGCTCCCCCGCACCGCGCAGGTTGGGGTCGGCATATTGGTTCGGATCGGTCTTCAGCGAGGTGCGCTTGGAGGTGATGCCGAGGTCGCCGTTCTCGCCGTGATACCAGGTTTCGCTCGTCGTCACCCGCCCGCGCGGCGATTGCTGCACGTCGAGGATTTCGCCGGTGACGGTCAGCTTCTCGTCGAGCCGCAGCGGTCGCGAGACCACCAGGCCCTGCACCATGTTGACGCCGCCATTTGAGGAAATGCCGTTCAGCACGCCTTCCTGAATGGCGAAACTGATGAACGCGGACGGATCGGAGCAGCCCTTGAACACGGCCGGATCGATCCGGCACAGCCCCATCAGCCGCGCCTCGTTGGCGGCATCGACCTTCCATTCCCGCTTCTTGTAGCGCATTCCCTTAAAGGGCGTGATTTCCTTGACGTCTTCCGCGACGCTCATCTTGTTGTTCCCTTCGCTCGCGTGTTGCCTCACGACAGGGACAATATCGGCGCGGGCCGCCGAACGCCACCGCTTTCGAAAGCGCAAAACGGCCACCGGTCTTGCGACAGGCGGCCGTCGGAGGAAGACAGATAATCGGATCGCGGCTCAGATCACGACCACGCGCGCGCCGACCTTCACCCGGTTGTAGAGATCGATGACGTCTTCGTTGCGCATGCGGATGCAACCGGAGGAAACGTTGGTGCCGATGGTCCAGGGCTCATTCGATCCGTGGATGCGATAGAGCGACGAACCGAGATAGAGCGCGCGCGCCCCAAGCGGATTTTCCGGGCCGCCTTCCATGAAGCGCGGCAGATCGGGACGGCGCTTCAGCATTTCCGCCGGCGGCGTCCATGACGGCCATTCCTTCTTCATCGAGACCGTTTTCACACCGGCCCAGGTGAAGCCCGGTTTGCCGACGCCGACGCCGTAGCGCAGCGCGGTGCCGTCACCGCGAACGAGATAGAGAAACTTGCTCGGCGTGTCGATCACGATCGTGCCGGCGGTTTCCTTGCCGGAATAATTCACGACCTGCTTCATGAATTTCGGGTCGACCGACGGACGCGCGGGCCCCGCCGGCTCGTAGGCCTGCTCGCGCTCCGGCTCCTGATAGATTCGCTCGCGATAGGCCGGCTGATAGGACTGCTCGTATTGCGGCTGATACTGCTGCTGATAGGGCTCGCGATAGTGCGGCTGCCGCGCCTGCGGCTGCTGGTAGGGCTGCGGCGCGCGCTCTTCATATTGCTGCTGGTAGGGCGAGGATTGCTGGCCGCCGAACAGATATTCGATGAAGCCGCCGCCCATATTGCCGCCGCCATTGTAGGAGGCGACCTGATTTGAATATTGGGTCGAATACTGAGCCTCTGCGCGGCCGGCATGACCGGCCACGAGGAACGACGCGCTGATCGCCAGCGCCAAAGCAGTTTTTCTGAACATCGACGTACTCGTACTTCTCGTCGTTGACGTTAAGTTCCGCCCACACCACCCGAACGAAACCATTTGTCGGCACACCCGCCGCGCGGGTTCAATAGAAACCAAACCGCATTCGGTTTGGTAAACGGAACCGGCCCGGCGATTCACCACGTCGTCACAGGGGCGCTGTTCTTGCCGGCAGCGTTTATTTTGCGTGAATGCCGGAGCTGCGTGGTTAATCAAGACTTACCACACCCCTGTTCGGGATCGAAACCGGGTTCCCCGCCGTGAACCCCGCGTTAAAACACCTGCGGTAGAAGCAGCCCAAATCCGAATGTCGGGAATGACGGGATTTAGGGATACGCCATGGCAGTTCAGCGGAAGCGGTTTCGTATCGAGGGTGTCGGCACGGCCGCACCGACATCGGATACCGCGGATGACATCTTCCCCCACACCGAAATCATGAACGAATTGCGGGCCATTCGCGCGCAGATGGCGCGCCTTTCCCCGGCGCTCCGACAAAGGAAGAGCCCATGCAGAACGCGCAAGCCACGCTCGACGCCTACCGCGCACAGATCGACCAATGCGACAAGCTGAAGGTCGAACTCGACCTGATCCATCAGGCGATCGACCGCACCAAGCGCGAGATCGCCGTGCTGCACGGCCAAAGCTTCAGCGGCCAAGAGATGATGAAGGTGACGGGCGAACTCGGCGCCGTCGTCGGCGGCACCGAGGAGGCCACCCAGCAGATCCTCGAAGCGGCGGAAGCCATCGACGAAGCCGCCGGCGCGCTCGCCAAGACCCAGTCGGCCGATCAGCAGGCGCGCCTCAGCCAGGACATCCAGGACCGCGTCATCACGATCTTCGAGGCGTGCAATTTCCAGGACCTCACCGGCCAGCGCATCAACAAGGTGATGACGACGATGAAATTCATCGAGCATCACATCAACGTCATGATGGAGATCTGGGGCGGGGTCGACGCCATCAAGGCGCATGCCCCCGCCGTCATCGACGAGCGCGTCGGCGATGCGCGGCTGTTGAACGGCCCGAAGGCGGTCGGCGAAGACGGTCACGTCTCGCAGAACGATATCGACGCGCTGTTCAACTGAGCCCGATTTTCATTGCGCACAATCTGACGGCCGGCTTCATGCCGGCCGTTTTCGCATGCGTTGCTGACTCGAACAGTCAGGCGCGCGGCGCGCAGCGGACATAGACCATCGTGCCGTAGCGGTTGTTGGCGTCGCGATCGACGAAGCGCGTCTGCATCACCCGTCCGTCGAAGGAAATGATCTCGCGATCCTGCTCGCCGCCGCCCGGCCCTGGCGGGCCGATATAGTTCTTGCCGCCCGGACCGCCCTTCAAGCGAAGTTCCTGCGGCTGCGCCTCGTCGGCCAGATGCATGATGACGCCCCCGGTCGCGCCGGCATTGATGACGTAAGGCTGGCGGCACTGGTTGCGCGCGGCCGCCTCCGTGCGGGCGCGATCCTCCGGCTTGTGGTAGGCGGCGAGCCCCCAGCGCCCGACGATCTCATCGGCGCGAATGCTGGCGGGAAGCTCCGCCGCCGGCGGATCCGGAGGTGGCGGCGACGACGCCCCGCCGAACATGCCGCCCATATTGATGCCGCCGCCGCAGCCGGACAGCAGCGCGCCGCCGGCCGCGATCATCACGGAGGTCGCGAGCGTGCGGGCAAATTTCGAAGTGGCCATCAACTATATCCCCAGGATCAAAGTCTGAACGTGCGCGCGTCCCGTTGCAAGCACTAACCCCCGCGCGACGGATGGAACAGCCGCCGCAAGATGAAGCCGCGTGAAACGGCTGGCTTCCGAAGCATGCGATATCGGCCTCACCAAGGCTTTAACCCCGTTTGCTTGACAGAAACAGATGCAGGCCATATGTCCGCTGCCGGTTTAGCACTCTTGATGAAAGATTGCTAAGGGTGATCCGGCCGGCCCGGCCAATCGCCCGCATATCGCTTATATTCAACGTCTCAGTGAGGAAACTATGGCCAAGACGAAATTTCGTCCGCTTCATGATCGTGTCGTCGTCAAGCGCATCGACGCCGAGGCGAAGACGGCGGGCGGCATCATCATTCCGGACTCCGCCAAGGAAAAGCCCTCGCAGGGACAGGTCGTCGCCGTCGGCCCCGGCGGCCGCGACGAGACGGGCAAGCTGATCCCGATCGACATCAAGGCTGGCGACAAGGTTTTGTTCGGCAAATGGTCGGGAACCGAGGTCAAGCTCGATGGCGAGGAACTCCTCATCATGAAGGAGTCCGACATCATGGGCGTGCTGAGCTGATCGCACGCGCGACTCGTTCGGTGTCACCGCCGGGCTCCTCCCGGTGGTTCGCGTTTTCCCCTTTGCAATCTAGGATTCAAAAATGTCAGCCAAAGACGTGAAATTCTCGGGCGACGCCCGCGACCGCATGCTGCGCGGCGTCGATATTCTCGCCAACGCCGTCAAGGTGACGCTCGGCCCGAAGGGCCGCAACGTCGTCATCGACCGCTCGTTCGGCGCCCCCCGCATCACCAAGGACGGCGTTTCCGTCGCCAAGGAAATCGAGCTTGAGGACAAGTTCGAGAACATGGGCGCGCAGATGCTGCGCGAGGTCGCGTCCAAGACCAACGACACGGCCGGCGACGGCACCACCACCGCCACCGTTCTGGCGCAGGCGATCGTGCGCGAAGGCGCGAAGTCGGTTGCCGCCGGCATGAACCCGATGGACCTGAAGCGCGGCATCGACATCGCGGTCGCCGCCGTCGTCAAGGACATCCAGAAGCGCGCCAAGGCCGTCAGCTCGTCGGCGGAAGTGGCCCAGGTCGGAACCATTTCGTCCAACGGCGACGCCAATATCGGCAAGATGATCGCGCAGGCGATGCAGAAGGTCGGCAATGAAGGCGTCATCACCGTCGAGGAAGCGAAGTCCCTCGACACCGAGGTCGATATCGTCGAGGGCATGAAGTTCGACCGCGGCTATCTGTCGCCTTACTTCATCACCAATGCGGAGAAGATGACGGCGGAACTCGAAGACGCCTACATCCTGCTGCATGAATCGAAGCTGTCGGGCTTGCAGGCGATGCTGCCGGTGCTCGAAGCCGTGGTTCAATCCGGCCGTCCGCTGCTGATCGTCGCCGAGGACGTCGAGGGCGAGGCGCTGGCCACCCTCGTTGTCAACCGCCTGCGCGGCGGCCTCAAGGTCGCGGCCGTCAAGGCACCCGGCTTCGGCGACCGCCGCAAGGCGATGCTGGAAGACCTCGCGATCCTCACCGGCGGCCAGCTCATCTCCGAAGAGCTTGGCATCAAGCTGGAGAGCGTGACCGTCAACATGCTTGGCCGCGCCAAGAAAGTGGTGATCGACAAGGAGAACACCACCATCGTCAACGGCGCCGGCAAGAAGGCGGCCATCGAGGCGCGCGTCGGCCAGATCAAGGCGCAGATCGAGGAGACCACCTCGGACTACGACCGCGAGAAGCTCCAGGAGCGTTTGGCCAAGCTCGCCGGCGGCGTTGCGGTCATCAAGGTCGGCGGCGCGACCGAGGTCGAGGTGAAGGAAAAGAAGGATCGCGTCGAGGACGCGCTGAACGCCACGCGCGCGGCGGTGCAGGAAGGCATCGTCCCCGGCGGCGGCACGGCTCTGCTGCGCGCCAAGAAGGCCGTCGGCAAGCTCAGCAACGACAATGACGACGTCCAGGCCGGCATCAACATCGTGCTGAAGGCGCTGGAAGCTCCGCTGCGCCAGATCGCCGAGAACGCCGGTGTCGAAGGCTCGATCGTCGTCGGCAAGATCCTCGACAACAAGGGCGAAACCTTCGGCTTCGACGCCCAGAACGAGGAGTATGTCGACATGGTCGCCAAGGGTATCATCGACCCGGCCAAGGTAGTGCGCACCGCACTTCAGGACGCGGCCTCCGTCGCCGGCCTGCTGGTGACGACCGAGGCCATGGTCGCCGAGCTGCCGCGTGAAGCGGCGCCTCCGATGATGCCGCCGGGCGGCGGCATGGGAGGAATGGGCGGCATGGGCTTCTAAGCCCGCGCACGCTTCATCACATTCCAGTCAATCGATCGAAAGCCGCCTCCGGGCGGCTTTCTTTTTGGTCGCAGCCTGCCGTTTCCACGTATCGCGACGGCATCGCCGTCTGTAGATTAGTGGAAATGATTTGGTGAACGGAAATTCCTATGCGCGCGCTCGCCTCTCTCCTGACGATCCTTGCGGTGTCGGCCCTGAGCGCCCCGCACGCTCATGCGCAAGCCAAGGCCAAAGCGCCGTCCGGTCCCGAAATCCGCTACTTCACCTATCTCACCGGCCTGATGGATGATCGCGCCGATGTCATCCTGAAGGAAACCCGTCAGAGCGGCCGGGTGACGGCCATGAACCTCGACGTGTGCTTCCCCACTCCGGGCAATCCTGAGCGGACCGACCGCTTCGCGCTCGACCTCGCCGTCAGCGGCGACAAAATGTCGGGAACCACGCAGAGCCAGGACGACAAGCTGCCGGTTTCGGTCAACCTGACCCGCAAGCCGAACGGCAAGACGGTCGATATCACCGGCGCAATCGTGGTCGGCAAGACCTCGCATGCGGTCACCTCGACCGAGATGACCAACATGAGCGAGCGCGAATACAACGAGCAGCAGACCATCGACGACACGCTCGAAACCTCGCCTGCGGCTTTCACCTCGGTGTCGCCCGAAGCTCTTTCCGTGAAGGTGAAGCGCGCGGCGGTGCTCGATTTCGTCAAAACGCTGCGCGGCGAGAATATCCAGGTCGCGCTTTTCGGGCTGATCGCCTCCTGCGCGGAACTGCGTTCCGGCGAACAGGTTCTGCGCCTCACGGTCGATCCGGAGCGCGCGCAGGCCACGCTCGCCGCGCTTCGCGGCAAGCCCGGCGTCGTCGTCGCCGGCTGGACCGATGGCAATATGGACATGGAGCGGACCATCCGCTTCCCGGCCGGTCCGTGGCGCGAGGCCGGCAAGATCGACCGCGCGAAGGTCACGCAGGCCGTCACCGACAATCTGGCGAAGTCTCTGTCCGCGACACTGGTCGGCTCCAAGTGGAACGACACGACCGGCGAACTGACCGTCAATCTCAAGCGGCCGAGCGGCGTTCTGCCCGGCCTCGGATTGACCGAGAACATCTCCGTCGTCGTGATGGTCGCGGCCGACCGGCCCGACGCGTCCGAGCATCTGTTGCTGTGGGCCGGCAGTCCCGCGATCGAAACCGTGGACGAGCAGGCGGGCCCGAAACTCCTCATCGGCGAAAACGCCGGCGGCAATGACGAGGAAAGTCTGTCGCCAAACGATGGGCAGATGCTCGCCGGCCTCGCGGCCGCGTTCAAGGCGCAGCGCTGGGACAGCGAAACGACGGCGTGGAAATAGCGCCGCGCCAACGGCAATTGACTTCACCCGCGCCGCTGGTCATGAACGGGACCGTTCGCATCCCATCCATGGAAGGTTGACGCTGCATGGCGCGCTACGATGTCGTGGTGATCGGGGCCGGGCTCGGTGGATTGACGGCGGCCGCGATTCTTGCGCGCGAAGGCCGCAAGGTGCTGGTGATCGAGCGCGGCAATTCGGTCGGCGGCGCGGCGTCGAGCTACAAGGCCGGCGATCTTTTCATCGAAGCCTCGCTGCACACCACCAGCGGCCCCGAGGATGCGCGGGACCCGAAGCACCGCGCGCTCGCCCGCGCGGGCGTGCTGGACAAGGTGGAATGGGTGCCGACAGGCCCGGTGTTCGAGGTGCGCGGCGGCCCACTCTCCTCGCCCTTCAGCCTGCCGCCCGGCTTCGACGCCGCGCGAAAAACACTGACGCAGCAATTCCCCAAGGCGCGCGAAGGCATCGAAGCCGTTCTCGGCGAAATGGAAGCGATCGCAGGCGCAATCGGGAAACTGTCGCAAGCGGGCGGCTTCGCCAACGCGCGACACGATCTCGACGCCTTGAAGGCGGCCCTGCCCGATATCCAGGGCTGGGACCTGTCGCTGGCGCAACGCTTCACGCAAGCCTTCGGCGACAACGAAGCCGTCAAATGCGCGCTGGCGGGAAACCTCTGGCATTATCATGACGATCCCGCCTCGCTGTGGTGGATCTTTTTCGCCGCCGCGCAAGGCGGCTACCTGCAAAGCGGCGGGCGCTACGTGAAGACCGGCTCGCAGCGGCTGTCGAGTGCGCTGGCGCGGATCGTTCTCCGCAGCGAAGGCTGCGCGGTCGCGCTGCGCCGCGTCGTCACCGGCATCGGCGTCGATGCGACGGGGCGCGCAAGTTCGGTCACGCATATCGCCAAGGCAGGCGGCGATCCGCAGACGGTCGAGGCCGATCTCATCATCAGCAACGCCGCGCCCGGCATCGCCGCGACGCTGCTGCCGGAGGCGCAAGGCGCGACGCTGCGCGAAAGCTATGCGGCGCGTGCGTCCTCGGTGTCGCTGTTCGCGCTGACGCTCGGGGTTTCACAGCCGCCGGCCGAATTCGGCCTGAGCAGCTATTCGACGCAGCTTCTTCCCGACTGGATGAGCAGCCTCGCCGATTATGCGCACGGAACGACGCTGATGGCCGGCGAGCCGGGTGGGCGAATGCCGCCGCTTTCGATCGTCAATTATGCCGCGATCGACTCCGGCATTCCCGCGCCGCCTTACATCATCTCCGCCGTCGGCACCGATCGCCTCGACAACTGGAGCGGCGTCGAGCGCCCGGTCTACACCGCCAAGCGCGAACGCTGGCAGCACGCCCTGATCGATTATCTCGACCGGACCTATCCGGGGCTGAAGGCGGCGATCGTCGCCTCGTCGCTCAACACTGCGAGTTCGATGGTGAGTTATCTCAACGCGCCGAACGGCGCGGCCTATGGCTTCGCGCCGCACCCGCCCGCAGCAACCGGCAACGGCGACCGCGTTCCGGACACCGTCATCGACGGGCTCTATCTCGCCTCGTCCTATGCCGGCTTCGGCGGCTACAACGGCGCGATCCAGGCCGGACAAGCCTGCGCGGATATCATCCTTAAAGCATGATCCCGAAAAGTGGGAACCGGTTTTCGGATCAGATCATGCTCTAAAAAGAGTCATCGCCCATTTCAGTTCGCGTTCAGCCGGAAGCGCAACGGGCGCGAACCGTTGAGAACGAGTGTGTCGCCCTGCCGCCGCCAGGTGGTCGCCTCGGCCAGTGTCGCGAGCAGCGCATCGTCGGCCGCCGCCCGGTCCGCCGGACAGCCGCGATCCTCGACCGGCCCCGGAACGAACACCACGGTCTCGCCCGCGACCGAAAACTGTCCGCGCGCGCCCTTGCACCACAATTCGATGATGACCTCGCCATTGCGGCCGATTTCGAGATTCGGAATCCGCTTGGAGCCGCGCATCGGTGCGGCATCGAGCATCAGCTCGGAGCTGAACGGGAACGTCTCCTGCGCAAAAGATTGCTTCGCATCGACAAGCACCATCGAGGCGACGCAGGCCGTGATGCAAGCAATCAAACCGAAAGATTTCCGCAAGCTTGGTCTCCATTCATTCCGAAGCCGGGCACGTCAGAAACAGACGGTGCGCTCCGCAGCCAGATAGCCGAGCAGAAGCCCCGCCCCAAGAAACAGGACGGCGCAGGCCGCGCCGAATTCCATCGCGCGCACCACGATCGCGCCGCGCCCGTCGCCGCCGGCCGACAGCCGCCGCGCCAGCCCCTTCGCGCTCACCGCGATCACGGCGATGGTCGCGACCGTCAGCGCCGTCCCGAGCCCCATGACGAAGGTCGCGGCAACTCCGGCGAGGAAAAGTCCCTGCGCCAGCGCGAACACCAGCACCAGGATCGCGCCGGAACAAGGCCGCAGGCCGACCGCGAAGATCGCGCTCAGCCCGCGCGTCCAGCCGCCGGGACCGGCGAGTTCGCTCGGCGACGGGCCGTGATTGTGGCCGCAATGCTCGTCATGGACGTGACCATGGTCATGATGATCGTGGCCTTGGTGGTGATGATCGTGGCCGTGATGGGCGTGATCGTGGTGATGATGCTCATGATGGTTGTGGTCGTGCCCGCCGGCGGCCACCGCAACCGGCGTCGGCTGCGGCGCGGCGAACGACCATGGCAACGCGCGCAACAGCCCGCGTCCCTTGGTGAACACCAGCCACGCGCCGAGCAGCGCGATCAGGCCGTAGCTGACGATCTCGATGATGCGCTCGGTGCTGCACAGCGTTCGCGCGGTTGCGCCGAGCAGCCACGCGCCGATGCCGACGATCAGCACCGCCACCAGCGCCTGCAACAGCGCCGAGACGAACGACAGCACGATGCCGCGCCGCGCGGTTTCCTCATTGGCGATCAGGTACGACGAAATCACCGCCTTGCCGTGACCCGGCCCCGCCGCATGGAACACGCCATAGGCGAAGGAGATTCCGAGCAGCGTCCAGAACGCGGAGCCGTCGGTTTTCGCGGCGCGGATGGTGGAGGACATCGCGCGATAGAACTCGGCCTGCTTCGCCAGAATCCAGCCGATGATGCCGGTGTCGGCCGGCGGTGCCGCCGCGCCCGGTCGTCCGCCGAACGGCGTCACCTGCGCGGCCAAAAGATGCAGCGCGCCGTCCAGCGCCATGATGGCCGCAACGGCGCAGACGAACAGCGCGAGACGGCGTGAAACAGGCATGTCCGTCACGAGCAGCTCACCGTCATCCGGTTGGAGAACATCGCGCCGTAATTGCCGTTCGCCCCGCTTTCGAAGAAGGACTCGCTCAGCGGCGCTTGCGATGGCTTGTCCGGGCGCTGCACATCCGTCTTGCAGCCGGCGGGAGCGCCGACCAGCTTGATCGCCTCCGGCGCCAGATCGAAGCCAACGAAATAGGTCGGATCGTAGATTTCGATCGCCAATTGCTTGGCCTTCACCGGCGACTTGAACGGCAGCGTGAAGTTCAGGATCAGCGCGCCGTCCTTAAATTCGAGGAAGTAATCGACCGGGTCCAGAAACGCCTCCTTCGGCGCGCTCTTGCCGGTGCGGGCGAAGGTGAAGAAATCGAACTCGCGCAGCGAGTCGACATTGATCTGCGCCAGCGGCGCGAGCTCCTCGCGGGTGTAGACGCCCTTGGTCTTCGGCTCGATGTCCTGAAGCGCATAGGTCGAGAACATGTCGTCGAACCGCCACGAGTGACGGATGCCGGTGATTGCGCCATCCGCGCCATACATTACCTCGCTGGTGGAGGTGACCCACACATGCGGATGCGCCAGCGCAGGGGAAATCCAGAGCACAAGCGCGGCGATCATCGGAA
The DNA here is from genome assembly GCA_041397365.1 of Xanthobacteraceae bacterium. Taxonomy (GTDB): domain Bacteria; phylum Pseudomonadota; class Alphaproteobacteria; order Rhizobiales; family Xanthobacteraceae; genus P52-10. Next base: position 214,418 of record JAWKWT010000007.1, on the reverse strand, counting down.
GACATCCGGCAAAATAGCGGATCAGTCGGCGCATGGTCGATCCCTCTTTCAGGCGGCGTCGAGCAGTCCGCGGCGGCGCAGCAGCGCCTCCGGCTCGGGCGCTCGGCCGCGAAACGCAACATAAGCGTCTTCGGGATCGCGCGATCCGCCGGACGAGTAGATGTCGTCATGCAGACGCCTGGCGACTTTGGGATCGAAAATGTCGCCGGTTTCCTCGAATGCGCCAGCGGCGCCGGCGTCCATCACCTCGGACCACATATAGCTGTAATAGCCGGCCGCATAATGGTCGCCCGAGAAGATGTGGCCGAACCGTCGGCCGGTGCCGCAGCGCGATTTCCTCGGGCATGCCGATCTTGTCGAGTTCTTCTTCTCGAACGTGGGCGCGGACGTCCTGCTTTCACGGCCGCGGGCTGCGAATGAAACTCCAGGTCGATCAGCGCATTCGAGACGTATTCGACCGTCGCGAAACCCTGGTTGAATTTCCGCGCGGCGAGGAAACGCTGGAGGAGATCGTCGGGCAGCGGCTCACCGGTCTTGTAGTGGCGGGCGAACTGCCGCAGCACCTGCGGCTGCTCCTGCCAATGCTCGTAAAGCTGCGACGGCAGCTCGACGAAATCGGTAAAGACGCTGGTGCCGGAAAGCGAGGGATAGACGACGTTCGACAACAGGCCGTGCAGGCCATGGCCGAATTCGTGGAACAGCGTGCGCGCATCGTCCGGCGAGAGCAGCGCCGGCTCGCCATTCGCGCCTTTCGAGAAATTGCAGACGTTGAGGATCAGCGGCGTCACCGCGCCGTCGAGCTTCTGCTGGTCGCGGGTGGAGGTCATCCATGCGCCGGAGCGCTTCGACGCGCGCGCAAAATAGTCGCCGTAGAACAGGCCGACATCCTGCCCGTCGCGCGTCACCTGCCAGACCCGCACGTCCGGATGCCAGACCGGAACGTCCTTGCGCTCGACGAAGGACAGGCCGAACAGCCGGTGCGGCTGTATCGAAGGCGGCTGCGATCATGCCGTCCAGCGTCAGATAAGGCTTGATCGACGACCAGCCGAAATTGGCATGGCGCTGCCGCAGCTTCTCCGCATAATGGTGCCAGTCCCAGGCGGCGACCGAAATTGCCGCCTTCCTCCGCGATCAAGGCCTGCATCGCGTCGCGATCGGCCATCGCGCGCGCCCGCGCGGCGTCCAGACCCGCTCCAGCAGCAGGTTGCGGACGTTCTGCGGCGTCTTCGCCATCGAGTCCTCAAGTTTGTAAGCGGCGAAGGTCTCGTAGCCGAGCAGCCTGGCGCTTTCCTCACGGAGCTTCAGAATCTCTCCGATCACCGCGGAGTTGTCGTTCTCGTTGCCGTTGTCTCCGCGGGCGATGAAGGCCTTATAGACTTTTTCGCGCAGGTCGCGGCGGGTAGAGCTTTGCAGGAACGGCCTGACCGAGGAGCGCGACAGCGTCACCACCGCCTGCTCCCGGCTGACCGCGCTCGGCTGCCGCTTCGGCGGCGGCGATGAACGGTGCGGACAAACCGTCGCGGTCCTTCGGCCCGAGCTCCAGCGTCCAGCCCCGTTCCTCCGCCAGCAGATGGTGGAGCGAACTCCGTCGACAGATGCGCCAGCCGCTCGCTGATGTCGGTCATGCGCTGCTTCCGCGTCTGTCGAGGCTGCGCCGCGCGGCGGAAGCGGATGAAGGTCCGCTCCAGGAGCCGCTTCTGCTCGCCGGTGAGGTCGAGCGCGTTACGGCGCTCAGACCTGCCGATCCGGTTAAACAGCACCGCGTTCATCAGGATCGATTCCAGTGCCGCGCCTGGCGCAGCGCGACGTCGCTCTCGATCGCTAGCAGCTCCGGATTGGAGTGCGCCGACACCAGCGCATAGAACACGGCGGAAACCTTGTTCAGCAGCTTGCCGGAACGCTCCAGCGCCGTGACGGTGTTCTCGAAATCGGGTTCGCCCGGATCGTTGACGATCGCCGCGATCTCGGCGGCGTGGTCGGCGAACGCCTGCTCGAAGGCCGGCATGAAGTGTTCCGGCCGGATCTCGCCGAAGGGCGGCGTCTCAAACGGGGTCGTCCAGGCGGTGAGCAGCGGATTCGACATGGCAACGGTCCTTCAGAGAATCGCGAAGGCGCGCTTGCGGCGTGCCTTTATGCCTCCATATAGCACTCAATGCGGCTTTTCGGAGCCGCGTTCGGCGCAAGGCGGCCGCATTCGCGCTTGATCCACCGCTCCATTTCGACGACATTGCGCCCGCAACCGGACCCGTGAGCCTATGAGCAGCATCGACAATCCCAGCGCCCCGCGCCGCCTTTACTGGCCGAGCGTCATCACCGTCGTTTCGGCGGCCATCCTGATCGGCGCGGAAGTGTTCGGCGCGGCCTTCGCCGGCGGTTGGGCGCTCGCCATCCTGTTCGGGCTCGGCGACACCGGCGCACTGCTGATACAGGGCGTGCTGTTCGTGCTGGGCTTTGCGGTCATGGTCGCCTTCATGCGCGGCGCGCAGCGAATCGAGCCGTTCACGCGGCGGCACTGACCGCCGCGAGCGGTGAGCGAGTGAAGAATCCTTAACATTCGTTCATCTCCGCAAGGGCCTTCACGTAACACTGAAGCGACTGCGTTGAGGAAAAAAGCTCGCCCGCCGCAAAAAAGTTGCGAAGCGAATCAAACACTATTTGCACCTTTGCCCAATTTCGCACGTGCCTGTGGTCGTGTGTCGGTCGGTGGGTATCCGGACAAGAGGCCGGACAGCCGCCAAGGAATGAGAAGCCCCAGCGTCGCCTCAAGCGACGCGCCAGTTCAAGGGTCTTCGTTTCTGCAACCAGTGATCGACAGCCGGAGGCGAACCGGCGCACCCCGCTCTCAACGGGGGACGCCTAAAGCAACGACGGAGCGGGCTTTTGACCCCCACTGCTTTCCACCAGCCGGCGCGGGCTACCGAAGAGGCTTGTCCTTCAATACAGGCGTGCGTAACGGAAACCCCCATCCAATCCACGGCAGCACATTCGGGTTTGAAGTCCTGGTTTTGTCGCGCCTCCATCGCGTGACAGCGCCGGGGCAACATATCCGAGCAAACTTTTGAACGGGTCCACCGCCGGGCCGTTGGAGAGTGCTACGCCTGTGGTCCAGGAATTCCTGCAAGTACCGTCACGACGGTCTCGACACCGAGCCTTGCCTCGTCGTGGACCTCGAAATCGTGCGCGACAACTATCAGACCTTCGCGAAGGCGTTGCCGGACAGCCGTGTGTTCTACGCGGTGAAGGCAAACCCGGCGCCGGAAGCGTTGTCGCCGCTGGCCTCGCCGGCTCCTGCTTCGACACGGCGACCGTCGCCGAGATCGAGATGCGCTGGCCGCCGGTGCGACGCCCGACCGCATCTCGTTCGGCAGATCAAGAAGGAGCGCGACATCGCGCGCGCCTTCGCGCTCGGCATTCGCCTGTTCGCTGGCGGTCGACCGTGCCGCCGAAGTGGAGAAGACTCGCGCTGCCCCCGGCGCGAAGGTGTTCTGCCGTATCCTGTACGACTGCGCCGGCGCCGAGAGCCGCTGTCGCGGAAGTTCGGCTGCGACCCGGAAATGGCGGTCGACGTGCTCGACCTCGCCAAGCGCCTGGGCCTGAGCCGGTCGGCATCTCCTTCCATGTCGGCTCGCAGCAGCGCAAGGTGAAATGCGGGACTCGCGCCCTGGCGATGGCTGCGACCGCTTCCGCGACTGCGCGGAGCGCGGCATCAGCCCGTCGCTGGTCAACATGGGCGGCGGCTTCCCGACCAAGTACCCAAAGGACGTTCCTCCGGTCGTGCAGTACGGCCGGGCGATCTTCCGCGCGCTGTGCAAGCATTTCGGCAACCAGATCCCGGAAACGATCATCGGTGCCGGCCGCGGCATGGCAATGCCGGCATCATCGAGACGGAAGTGGTTCTGATCTCGAAGAAGAGCGACGAGGACGAGGTGCTAATATCTCGACATCGGCAAGTTCGGCGGTCTCGCCGAGACGATGGACGAGTCGATCCGCTACGCCATCAAGACGCCGCATGACGGCGCCGAGATGACGCCTTGCGTGCTGGCAGGCCCGACCTGCGACTCGGCCGACGTGCTCTACGAGAAGTCGCCGTACCCGCTGCCGGTGACGCTCCAGATCGGCGACAAGCTGCTGATCGAGGGCACCGGCGCCTACACGTCGACCTACTCGTCGGTCGCCTTCAACGGCATCCCGCCGCTGAAGACGTATCATATCTGATCTGATCTGATCTGATCGCTCCGCGATCGGATTGTTCGGGGAGCTGGCCCGCCGGCTCCCATCCCGTCAAATCCTTCAGCACTACGACACGCGCGGTCGTACCAGCCTCGCCCGTGGGGACTGACACGCCAAGTGAAATACGAAGAACGTTTCCGCCTTCGCGCTTGGCGCCGCCGCCCTGCCCTGTTCGCGATCTGCGCCGAACGCGCGACCGACGTCGTCGCACGTGAATTCGCTGCCGGATGCGTGTGTTTCGGGCCGGACCGCTTCGCCCGCACCTGCCAGCGCATCCGCGACGGACGGCTGCCCGCTTCCGGCCCTTGCCACCGCCGTCCGGCGCCGGCTGGTCGCACGGTGCGGCTCTGGCACGTCCTTGCGCGCCGGCGGCCGCAGATCGCTGGTGCTCGGCCCGCTCGCGGTCGACTCCGAACTGCGCACGCTCGGCATCGGCGCTGCGCTGATGAACCACGCGCCATCACCGCCGCGCGAAAACTCGGCCATGGCTCGATCATCCTGCTCGGCGACGCGCCCTACTGGCGCTTCGGTTTTCACGCGAAGAAAGCTGCGGAGCTGCATCTGCCTGGGCCGTTCGAGCGCGAGCGCCTGCTCGGACTTGAGCTGCGCGACGGTGCGCTGGACGGCGTATGGGGCATGATCGTTCCGACCGGAAAGCCGGTCGAAGCGAGGGGGCTTCGCACACGCAAGACGCGGCTGATGCCGCGCGCGGCCTGAGCCGCGAACGGACAGCAACGCGCTGGATAACAATGCGGATGGATGGCGGCGCGATCGCCCTCCATCGCGACACGATTGAGGCTGACATGACCCGCCGCCTGATTTCCTCCGGCTCTCCGTTCGAAAAACCGCCGGTTACAGCCGCGCCGTGGTCGATGGCGATTTCGCCTTCGTCGCCGGCACCACCGAAGGCGATCCCGTAACCAGGACCATGCTCGACGACGTCGCGGAGCAGACCCGCAACTGCTTCAAGGTCATCGTTGCGCTGACGGAGGAAGCGGCTTCGACATGGCCGATCTCGTGCGCGCAACTTACTACGTCACCGACGCGAAAGACTTCGATACCGTGTTCGCCGTGTGCGGCGAGACGTCGCGAGATCTGGCCAGCCGCGACGATCGTCGCGGGTGTCCGCGCTTTACAAGCCGGAAATGAAGGTCGAGATCGAGGTCACCGCCAAGCGCCGCCGCGGCTGACTTTTCAATCCGGAATCGTCGCGCGCCGAAAGATCGAGCGAGCCAAGATGTCGCAGCGGTTCCGTTGACTTTGCGGCAAACGGCCATATCTTCAGGCGATCATGTCCAACGTCTGCAACGACCGCACGCTGCCGCACGCAGGCCGCCTTCAAACGCGAAGGTAGCCCGGACGGACGCGCGTCTGCGCCGTTCCGGGTCGTTGCCATCCATCTCACCGCCATTTTCAGTTTGATTGTCGCCCGGCGCTGAACGCGCCGTGCGATCAAGCCGTGAGGATCGTCCATGATCTCCGAGCAGATTCCGCCTGTTCGCATCGCCGAAAGCGATCTGCATCTGCTGAAGCAGATCGCCGCAGAGGCGCTCGAAGCGCGCCATCCCGTGAGCCACTTTCTGGTCGCGGAGCTTGAGCGCGCCGAGATTTCGAGTTCGGCCGCAGCGGCGGGGAGCGTTCATCTTGACGGCTGGGTGACGTTTCGCGCCGACGCCGACATGCCGAGCGAAAGCCGCAGGCTGGTGCTGCCGGAGAAATTCCGCGACACGCGCCTGCATGTGTCGGTGCTCTCGCCGCTCGGCGCGGCGCTGATCGGCCTGCCGGTCGGCGCGCGCATGCCCTATGCCGGCATCGACGGCACGCGCCGCATCGTCACGGTCGAGAACCTTGATCCGCCCGAAGGAGTCATCTCCTTGCAACACCGCCGCGCAATGAAGGGGCTGGCGCCCCCCGACGGCAACAATCCGGACCGACCCGGTCCGACAGCAGCATGAGGACAAATATCATGGCGAGCCATATGCAGACCGAGCGCCCGAAGATTTCCCTGCGCGTGAGCGATGCCGATCGCCTGCGCAACATCGCGGAGGCCGCGTCGACGAAATTCCCGCAGGTCAGCGACTTCCTCGCGCAGGAAATCGACCGCGCCGAAATCCTGCCCGACCTCGGCGATCTGCCCGATCTGGTCTCGATGAATTCGGAAGTGACCTTCCGCGACGAGATCAGCGGGCAGGAGCGGAAGGTGACGCTGGTCTATCCGCAATCCGCCGATGTCGACACCGGCAAGATCTCGATCCTGACGCCGATCGGCGCCGCGTTGATCGGGCTTTCGGTCGGCCAGACGATCGAATTCCAGACGCTGAACGGCCGCCGCACGCTCACCGTGCTCAAGGCGTCGCCGCCGCGCGACGATCTCGGCTGAGACGCACATCCCTCATCTCGAAGCAACGGCAAGTGGGCGTTGCCGCCATCGCCCGCTTGCCGTAATTGTTTTTCACTCATTCGACGCCGGAGTTTCAGTTTTGGCCACATATCCTGTTTACGCGCGCATCAGCGGTCCGATCGTCATGATCGGCTTCGGTTCCATCGGCAAGGGAACGCTGCCGCTGATCGAACGGCATCTCGATTACGACAAGTCGCGCGTCACGGTCATCGACCCCAAGGACGAAGGCCACAGGGCCCATTGCGAGCAGCACAATGTGCGCTTCATCCAGCAGGCCGTGACCAAAGAGAATTATCGCGCGTTGCTGACGCCGCTACTCACCGAGGGCGAGGGCCAGGGCTTCTGCGTCAATCTTTCGGTCGATACCGGCTCCACCGACCTCATGGAGCTCTGCAACGAACTCGGCGTGCTTTACATCGATGCGGTCAACGAGCCGTGGCTCGGTTTCTATTTCGATGAATCGAAGGGACCGGAAGCGCGCTCCAACTACGCGCTGCGCGAAGCCACGCTGGCCGCCAAGAAGGCGCGTCCCGCAGGCTCGACGACCGCCGTCTCCTGCTGCGGCGCCAACCCCGGCATGGTCTCGTTCTTCGTCAAGCAGGCGCTGCTGGATGTAGCCGCCGACCTCAAGCTCAACGCTCCGAGACCGAAAACCAAGGCCGAGTGGGCGGACCTGATGCGCCAGGCCGGCATCAAGGGCATCCACATCGCCGAACGCGACACCCAGCGCTCGATGAAGCCGCGCGAGCCGGACGTCTTCGTCAACACCTGGTCGGTGGAAGGTTTCATGTCGGAAGCCGTGCAACCGGCCGAACTCGGCTGGGGCACGCATGAAAAATGGATGCCGGACAACGCGCACACTCACGCGGCCGGCTGCGGCGCGGCGATCTATCTGATGCAGCCCGGCGCGAATACGCGCGTGCGGACCTGGTGCCCGACGCGCGGTGCGCAATACGGTTTCCTCATCACCCACAATGAGGCGATCTCGATCTCCGACTATTTCACGGTCCGCGACGCATCGGGCGCGGCCGTCTATCGGCCGACCTGCCACTACGCCTATCATCCGGCGGATGACGCGGTATTGTCGCTGCACGAGATGTTCGGCCGCGCCGGCAAGATGCAGGAGAAGCATCACATTCTCGACGAGAACGAGATCGTCGACGGCATCGACGAACTCGGCGTGCTGCTCTACGGCCACGACAACAATGCCTATTGGTACGGCTCGCAGCTTTCCATCGAGGAAACACGAAAACTCGCGCCCTATCAGAACGCCACCGGCTTGCAGGTGACGTCGGCCATGCTGGCGGGCATGGTGTGGGCGCTGGAAAATCCGAATGAGGGCATCGTCGAAACCGACGAGATGGACTTCGATCGCCTGCTGGAAATTCAGAGGCCGTATCTCGGCCCAGTGAAGGGCTACTACACCAAGTGGACGCCGCTCACCGATCGTCCGGGCCTGTTCCCGGAAGACATCGACACCACCGATCCCTGGCAGTTCAAGAACGTGTTGGTTCGCTAGCTAAATAATCCGCGGGTAGCGCGCGCCTCATTTCTTGAGAGGCTCGCCAAGCTTTTCCGCGGGCGCGGGCGGAAGCGCCGCAGGCGGCGGCGTGCCGGTCGCCGCGCCGCCGGTGGCCGGGGGCGAATTCGGCGTGGCATCCGGCGTCGGCTGCGGCCGCGCCGGCTCAGGCGCGGGAGTCGTGGGACGCGCGTCGGCGGGCTTCTCATTCTGCGTCGATGGCGTCGATGCCGGCGACGTCGATGCTGGTGGCGTCGCCTGCGCGTGCATGACCGATTCCGCTCCCATCTGAATCACAGCCATGCCAACGATAGCCAAGCCGCCCAGGAGCATCGCCGCACCGAGCATGTAATCTCGCCGGATGGTCTTCCGCTTTTCGCTATTCACCGCTTCAGGTTCGCTCATCGCAACCGCCCTGCTCCACGCACTCCATTAGTGAACGTATGGATAACCTCCCTATGCGCGGCAGGTTCCCCACGAGGCGGGAGTGAGTCCGACCTCGTCCAAACGTCACTTCTTTTCCATCTTGGCGGCCTTGACGATTTCCGCCCAGCGTTTGGTGTCCGCCTCGGCGAACGCCGCAAGTTGCTCGGGCGTCGAGAGAAACGGCGACGCCCCGATGGTGGCGAGATAGCTGGTCGTGGCCGGATTGTTGACGAAGGCCGTAACGAGCTGGTTCAGCTTCGTCACCATCTCCCGCGGCGTCTTGGCGTGAACGAACACGCCGACCCAGGCGGCGAACTCATATCCCGTCACGCCACTCTCGGCGATCGTCGGCACATCGGGCAAGGACGCCAGCCGCTTCGGCGAGGTGACCGCGATCGCCCGCAGCGCGCCGTCGCGCACCGGTCCCATGCCGGTTGAGGTATCCGCGAACACCAGATCGATCTGACCGCCGATCACGTCGGTGATGGCCTGCGGCATGCCGCGATAAGGCACATGCTCCAGCGGGATGCCGGCGCGTGACTTGAACAGCTCGGCCGCGCCGCGGCTCGACGTATTGCCGCTGGAAAACAGCAGCGGCTTCGCTCTGGATTTGGCCACCGCGATGAACTCGCTCACCGTCTTCGCCGGGAAATCCGGTTTCACCGTCAGCATCATCGGGATCGTCATGATGCCCGCGACCGGCGCGAAATCCGTTTTCGGATCATAGGGCATGGTGTTGAACAGGTTGACGTTCGCGGCGTGCGTCGAATTGGTCGTGACGAACACGGAGTAGCCGTCGGGATCAGCACGCAGCACCGACAGCGCGGCGAGATTGCCGTCCGCGCCGGGCTTGTTCTCGACGATCACTGTCGCGCCGCTCGCGTCCTTGATGCTGTCGGCAAGACGCCGCGCCACGCCGTCGGTAGCGCTGCCGGCCGGAAACGGCACGACCAGCGTGATCTGCCGCGACGGATAGGACTGCGCCGCCGCCGGTTGGCCGAGTCCCAGCCATGCAGCAGCCAGCGCTAAAGCGCCAACCAGTACGGTGCGATGTCTGCCGCTTCTCCCCACGCCCATGCCCGTTGCCAACCGCATATCCGCCTCCCCTGATGTTATTTTTTCCTCCGGCCGCCGTAAGCCGGCGATTGCATTGCCAACGCGTCGCTCTCACGATCGGCGACAAAAATCATGGTCTGCTTTTACCATTTCGCAATATGCCCGACCAGTCGGCAGACTGCCCCTTCAATTTCTCCGTCGGGTTGATAGGTTGAGTTTGATTTCTCGACGATTGGCGGCAGGCGCGAAACACGGTTTCGTGGACGCGCTGGTGAGGTGAACGCATGTCCAAAGAGCTGACAATTGCCCACGCCCATCTTTCAGGTGTGAAGCTGTGCTATCGCGACAGTGGCGGCGACGGCGTGCCTCTTGTCCTGCTGCACGCCAACACCGGAACGAGCGCAAGCTGGCAGCCGCAATTCGCAAGCTTCGTCGCGGCCGGCTATCGCGTCATCGCTTTCGATCGCCGCGGCTGGGGCGACAGCATTGCCGATCCCGCCAGCGGCCCGCAGCCGGGAAGCATCGCCGGCGACCTCCTTGCCCTCGCGCAACATCTGGCGCTGCCGAAATTTCATCTGGTCGGCGTCGCCGGCGGCGGCTTCGCAGCCCTCGACTTTGCCGGCTGGCGCCAGGATCTGCTGCGGAGCCTGACCGTCGCGGCAAGCACAGGCTCTTTCAGCGAGCCCGAGATGGAGCAACTGGTTCAGAACATCTCGATTCCCGGCATCAAGGAACTGCCCGAGACGTTTCGTGAAATCGGCCCTTCGTTTCGCGCGGTCGAACCCGAGCGGACGAAAGCATGGGCGCATGCGCAGGAGAAGGCGAAGCAGCCCAGCGCCGTGGCGCAGCCGCTAAACACGCCGAATACATTCGCGAAAATTTCAGGAATAAGGATACCGTTTCAGGCCATCACCGCCAGCGCCGATCTGCTTGCGCCGCCGTCGCTGATGGCGCGATGGATACGGCATATCCCCGATGCGACGGTCGTGGCGATTGCGGACGCGGGACACTGCGTGCCGATGGAGCAGCCCGACCTGTTCAATCGCGCGGTCCTGGAATTTGTCCGGGATCACTAGATCGATTATCCACGCACCGGATTACGAAAATAGGATGGATTCTTCCCGGTCCATCTCGTGAAGGCATGCCGGAAATTCGCGGCATCGCTATAGCCCAGGCGGACGGCAATCTCCTCGTTCGTCATCTGTGTCCGTCTGAGGTATTCGATGGCCAGCCTCGTGCGAACTTCCGCCATCAGATCGCGATAGGACGTACCTTCCGCGTCGAGCTTTCTTCGCAACGCGCGCGGATGAACGCCCAGTCGTTCCGCGATCTCCTCGATGGTCGGATAGCGGCGCGGATCGGCGATCAGCAATTTCCGGATATCGGCGGCGATACCACCTGCCTGATTGATATCGCTCAAAAGCTGTTCGCAAATCTCCCGCGTCATCGAATGGGTTCGCGGATCGGCGAGCGGCACGGAGGTGTCGTCCCGCAAGTGCTCGTATCCGCTGATGCTTTGATCGAAAAGCACGGCACATTGAAAAAGCTCGTGGTAGGCCCCGACATAATCGGGCGCCTCGAAGTCGAGCAGGACTCGCGAAAACGCGAAGTGCGAGCCGACCCAGTCCCGCGTCGCCGTCAAATGCGCGGCGAGGGCAAACTCCACTGCGAATCTGTGAAACGGGTCCGCAGGATTCGACCAATGAATCGGGTCGAACGTGACCATGACACTCGCCGCATCGTGCGAGATCGAGAAATTGCAGAAAGGCCCGACGACGCGAATATATTTGGCAGCGAATTCACGCGCCTCGTTGTGAGATGCGCTGCTCAGAAGAGCCGTAGCCATACATGCCATAGGCCGAGACATGCATCCGAAGGCCGGCGCGCAAAGCCCATGCGGGATCGGATCGAAAGCTCTTGCGCGTTTCGCATGACCCGATCGAGCTGCCGATAGGATACCTTCGTTGTGTGATCCGCGAGCTGCTCGGCCGAAAGCCCTGTGCCGCTGAGAACATCGTCGGCGCTCCGCCGCTGCGCGGACAATTCAGCAACGATGGACGCGATCGAATGCGGCGAATACATTCGCTGTTCGAAACTCGGCGGGCCGGCCTTTCCCTCGGCCGGCGTGCGCGCCAAGTGCTGTCTATCGGTCACGACCATGGCCGATTCCCAGGAGCATCCCCCGCATCATCATTGATCGAAGGGTATGCTCGATATCGGGCGGTTGGCAACCGGGATTATTGCTGCGATCGCTCCGCCGAGCCGCCCCGCTCCCGGACTCACTTTTAACGAGCATCGCAAAAGAAAAACACCCGACGACAACGAGGCTCCCTAAAGAAATGGAGGGCGGCCGGCCGCTCTCCATTCTCGCCGGCGGGGAATTGACGCGAAGCCGGCTATTTGGCCGCCGCCTGCTGTTCCAGTGAACAATCCGGAGCCGACTTCGCGTTAGCCAACGCGGCGTCGACCTCTTTCTTTGCAGCCTGAAACTCCTTCAGGAAGTCGGCATTGGAATGAAGCTGGGCAGCGGCCGCCGATGCGACGATACGGCCGGCGTTCACGTCGCTCTGCCAATGAACGCCGCACAGAACCCGGCTCTGCCCGAAATCATATCCCCGCTGGATAATGGCGTTCGCCTTCTCCGGAATCATCTCCGCCAGAATCAAACCCCATCCCCAGCCGAACGCCGCATGTCCCGACGGATAGGACCCATCCTTGCGCAGAGCGTCCGCGTCTGCCGGCGAACAGATCGTGTCGTCCTTCGCAGCCACGAAAGGACGCGTGCGATTATAGTGGATCTTGGCCTTGTAGGTTGAAAGTCCCGTATCGATCAACGACCGGCGCATCAGCGTATAGAGATGCGGAGTCGCTTCCGCAGAAATCTTCACGCCGATCGTGCAGGCGAAGGCGTCGACGACATTCGGCGATCTATAATCGGAATCACGGACGGTCAGCTTCCACCGCGCCGTATTCCGCAGAGCGACAGCAGCCTTGCGCGCCTCATCATCCACTGTATAGGCGGCCGATCCTTCCGCCGGCGGCGGAGGCACCAGCGCCAGACTGTCGATCAGTTTATCGCGCGGAATAAATCCGGTGAAGGTTGCGGGTTTGAATTGCCCTTCGGACGCAGGTTGCGCCGGCTGCTGCGCATTCGCGCTCGCCACGCACGCAACGCTGCCGAACGAGATCGCAAGCGTCGCCGCCAACAAACGAACCGATCGTCCAACTCCAGATGTTCTCATAACTCGCTTCTCCCTCTCATTCGTTTTTGATGATTGTCAGATGTCTTTGAAACGGTGCGTCAGCATAGGAAGCAACGATCATCATTCATTGACGCGCGATGTGAGATTGTCAATCACGCTTCGATGTCGAACACGCGACGGAATGTTTTGCGTTTGATGACGCCGTCTTGAGCGATGTTCTTCGCTTCAGAAGAAACGACGCGAGCCGGACGCAGATAAGAAGTGATGGCCAGGCTCCGCGCATGACGCGCCTTGTCCTAAATTCACCTCTTACTGGATCAATCGAACCTTTTACTTCCGTGGCACGCTCGATAGCGTTCCTGGAAAGAATGAAGACCCGCGCGAAACAGTTGCGCGCGGATCGTTGGTGCAGGCGACGTTCGCGCGACAAGCGCGAGCGGTTGCCTCAGAGGGGACGTTCAGATGAAGGCCATTTCGGCGAGTTCACCGCCGTCGCGGTTGCTGCTTGCCCTTGAGCTGCGCGGCATACTCGAATTCCAGGCTTTCTTCGCTCTCTATCCATTCCTGTTGCGCGCTCCGCGCGGGGACGGACATCCTGTACTCGTATTGCCCGGCTTGTCTGCAAGCGACGTCTCGACGCGTCCGCTGCGAACCTATCTGAAGGCGCAAGGCTACGCCGCCCATGGCTGGACTCTCGGAGCGAACCACGGACCTCGTCCGGGTGTGGAAGACGCCATGGACGCGCGCCTCCGCGGGCTTTCGGAGCGCTATCAGCGCAAGGTCAGTCTGATCGGATGGAGTCTTGGCGGCGTTTTCGCGCGCGAACTTGCGCGACGTTCGCCGTCGCTTGTCCGGCAGGTGATTACGCTCGGAAGCCCGTTCGCCAATGAACCGAGGGCAAGCAATGCCTGGAAGCTCTACGAATATCTGAGCGAGCGGCAAGTCGACGACTGGCCGCAGCGCGAAGATATGAAGCTGCCGCCACCGGTGCCGAGCACCGCCATCTATTCGCGATCCGACGGGATCGTGGCGTGGCAAGGTTGCCGGGAGCAGGACGCACCGACTACGCAGAACATCGAAATCGAAGGCAGTCACAGCGGATTGGGACACAATCCTGCTGCGCTCTACGCGATTGCGGACCGGCTGGCGCTCCCCGAGGACGAGTGGCAGCCGTTCGATCGAAGTGGCCTGCGCAAACTGGTGTATCTCGACCCAGACCGAGAAGACACTCCGTTTGTGGAGCAGCTACGCAAGGAATCCGCGGCGGCCAATTAATCTCGGCGACACATAAAAACATTCAGGGGGAGCGCTATGGCAGACGAGCAAGCAAAGCCGACCGATGCTTCGACAGCTTCTGTTCAATGGCTGGACAACATCAAGCAGCTCATCGATCAGTACAAATTGCCGGGAATCGATTTCGCCGCGCTGGCCGAATGGCAGCGCAAGGATGTCGAGGCTCTCATCGAAGCCAACCGGCAGGCGAATGAAGGATTCAGAGCGCTGATCGAGAAGCGCAACGAAATCCTGCGCGAGAGTTTTCAGGAATGGCAGGCCGCGATGAAGGGCCTGACCGGCGCGGACGCCCTTTCCAAGCAGACCGACGTCGCCAAGAGCGGCTTCGACAAGGCCGTCGCCAATTTCCGCGAGTTGTCTCAGCTTGAGACCGAGGCTTGGACCAATACCTGGAAGACGGTTCAAGACCGCATGCAGGACAACCTCGCCAATCTTCAGAAACTGCTGCGACCGAAATAGGCATCGCCGAGAAGCGACGTCGGTCGGACGCCCCTTCAAAGAACTTCGGTGAGTTCAGCGACGCGACGGCAAAAAAGAAGAAACGCCGCATAAGCGAAAGAAAACGACGACGAGGAGACGTCCGATGAACGACATGCCTTTGAACGACATGCCTTGGGTCAAATCCTATCCGCCGGGCGTGAACTGGGGCGCGAGCTTGACGCTCATGCCGGTTCAGGAAATTCTCGAATCCTCGGCGGCGCGCTGGCCGGATTCTCCCGCGATCGATTTCATGGGCCGGCGTATCTCCTACACCGAGCTTAACGACATGGCGAACCGCGTGGCAGCGGGCTTGCAGAAGCTCGGCGTCAAGCCCGGCGTTCATGTCGGGCTCTACCTGCCCAACACTCCGCATTATCTGGCCTGCCTGTTCGGCGTGCTGAAGGCCGGCGGCACGGTGGTCAACTACTCGCCGCTCGATGCGGAAAAGGTGCTCGAACACAAGGTCGAGGACAGCGAAACCGACTTTCTCGTCACGCTCGACCTCGTCTCGCTCTATCCGCAAATGGATGCTCTCCTCGGCAAGACGCGACTAAAAAAGCTCATTGTCGGAACGCTCAGCGAGATGGCGGCAAATTCGGACGCCGTGCATGAACAGATGCAGGCCGGCAAACAGCTCGCCAGCGTGGCGGACGACGATCGTCACATCACCTTTGCCGCACTGACGAAGAATGACGGGGCCTATCAGCGTCATCCGCTGCCGGATCTCGCTGATGCTGTCGCGGTTCTGCAATATACCGGCGGCACGACCGGCCTGCCGAAGGGCGCAATGCTCACGCACGCCAATCTGTCGGCCACCACCGAGCAATGCATTGAAACGACCCGCACGGAGCCGCCGGTCCTCGAACTCGGCAAGGAGCGCGTTCTCGCGGTGCTGCCGCCGTTCCACATCTATGCGCTGACGGTCAATATGCTGCTCGGCATCCGGATCGGCGCGGAGCTGGTTCTACATACGCGCTTTGATATCGAGACGGTCTTGAAGGAGCTTGCCGGGAAGAAGATCACCGCATTTCCCGGCGTACCGACCATGTTCGTGGCGGTGCTGAACCATCCGAATGCGGCCAAGACCGATCTGACGTCGCTCAAATGGTGCAACTCCGGCGGCGCACCGCTGCCTCTCGAAGTCCAGCGCGCTTTTGAAAAGCTCACCGGCTGCCGGCTGGCGGAAGGCTGGGGAATGACCGAAACATCGCCCACCGGCACATTTACGCCGACCACGGACGAGCCGCGACCCGGCTCGTGCGGTGTGCCGAGCCCGGCATCACCATCAGATTCCTCAGCATCGACGATCAGACCAGTTGGATGGGACCGGGCGAAACCGGCGAACTCTGCATTCGCGGGCCCAACGTCATGAAAGGCTATTGGAAGAAGCCGGACGCGACGGCAGAGGTGATGACGCCCGACGGCTTCATGCGCACCGGCGACGTCGGCTACATGGACAAGGACGGCTACGTCTACATCGTCGACCGGACCAAGGACATGCTGCTGTGCGGCGGTTTCAACGTCTATCCGCGAATTCTCGAGGAAGCCATCTACAAGCACCCAGCCGTCGCGGAAGTCGCGGTCATCGGCATCAAGGATCAATATCGCGGCCAGTCGCCGAAGGCCTTCGTCACGCTCAAGGCCGGCGCCTCTCCTTTCACGCTGAAGGAGTTGCAGGAGTTCCTGAAGGACAAGCTCGGCAAGCACGAAATGGTGCATGCCCTCGATATCAGGGACGAACTACCGAAGACCGCTGTCGGAAAGCTCTCGAAGAAGGATCTTTACGACGAAGAGAACCGCCTGGCGACGGCCTAGCAACCGCCGTCGGCGCGGCACGCTCGCCTGCCGCGCCGAAAGCCATTCACGCCGAAGACATCGCATCACAGTGGGCGTGCGGAACTTCGGCAAGGAGATACGACAGTGGATCAGCTCAGCAGTATCGACGCCTCATTCCTGCACTTCGAAACTCCGGAAACGCCGATGCATGTCGGAAGCCTGATGCTCTTCGACATGCCCGACGGCTATGGCGGCGATTACTACGAAGACGTGAAGGAGATGATCGGCAAGCGCATGCATCTGGCGGCGTCGCTGACGCGCAAGCTCGCGCCGATGCCGTTCGAGCTTGCCGAACCGGTCTGGATCGACGACGACGACATCGACCTCGACTACCACGTCCGTTACGTGACGCTGCGCCGTCCGGGCACTATGGCGCAGCTCGAACAACTCGTGGCGCGCCTGCACTCCACCTTGCTGGATCGCAGCCGCCCGTTGTGGGAAATGTATGTCATTGACGGGCTCGAAAACGGACAGATCGCCTTCTATTCGAAGATGCATCACAGCGGCATCGACGGCAAAGCCGGCGTCGAACTCGCAAAAGTGCTCTACGACGTATCGCCGGAAATCCGCGAGGTGCGGCCGCCGCGCCGCAAGCGATCGAGCGGTCAATATCAGCTCGGAGTCTCCGAACTGTTGCAGGCGGCCACGCAGAACGCCGCGCAACAATATCGCAAGATCGCCGAGGCGCTTCCGGCCGTCGCGAAGGCGTTCAGCACAGCCGCAGGCGTCATTGCGAGCCAGCAGCAGCCGAAAGGTGAGCGCCAGCTCAATCTGGGCCTCGCGCCTTCGACGATCTTCAATCAATCCATCACCAATCAAAGATCATACAGCACGCTGTCCGTGCCGCTTGCGGACATCAAGTCGCTCGGCAAGCGTGTCGGCGGCACGGTGAACACCATCGTTATGGCGGTGTGCAGTATCGCGCTGGAGCGTTTCCTGAGAGAGCGCGAGCTTCTGCCGAAGGAAGCGCTGATCGCGATGGTGCCGGTCAGCCTTCGCAGCGAGGGCGACGCCTCGATGAACAATCAGGTTTCCTCCGTTCGCGTCGACCTGGCCAGCGACATCAAGGATATCGCCGAACGATTCAAGGCGATTCATGCCTCGTCCGAAGCGGCGAAGGCGGTTGTCCGAGAGCTGAAGCCGGTTCTCAACATCAATGTGCCGATCACCGGCGCGCCATGGCTCATGACCGGCCTCGCATCCCTGTTCGGACGCTCGAACATCGCCGGACGGCTGCCCGCCGCCGGCAATGTGCTGATCTCCAACGTTCCCGGCCCGCCGATGGCGCTGTACATGGCCGGAGCGAAAATGATTCACTATTACCCGGTCTCGATCCCTTATCACGGCAGCGCCTTGAACATTACGGTTCAAAGCTATTCCGGCCTGCTCGAATTCGGTCTCACCGCCTGCCGGCGCGTGCTGTCGCAGGAGGAATCGTGGGAGCTGATCAAGCATCTTCAGAATGCGCTGGCCGCGATCGAGGCCCTGCCGACGGTGAGCGAAACGCCGGCGCCCGAGAGCGGCGCGAAGACAGAAGTTCCGCCGGCGGCTTCAAAAAAGAAGAAGCCGGAAGCAACCAGGGAAGCCGCAAAGCCGACGGCCGCGGCGGAATCTGAAAGAGCGAGCAAACGAAAATAATACTGACTGCGCGCCTCCTCCGGCCACAGGCCTGAGAGACGCGCGGCAAAGGGTTGCGCTTGATCCAGACCGGATCGTCTTCGGATGAAACCGAAGACGGGAGCGGATCGACGGCTGCGTCAACCCTTCAACGAAAGCAGTTCATCCAGGGGGCAAGGAGGAATCTATCGTGCATCCACATGTTGCGGAAAAGGGTTCAGGGGCATCACCGATCTCTGATAACCCGCTTTACAAAGCCGTCTTCTCGAAAGTCGATTGGCGCATCATCCCGTTGCTGCTGATCGCCTATATGGTCGCGTATCTGGACCGCATCAATATCGGCTATGCGCAACTGCAAATGAAGCAGACCCTGCCGTTCGACGACGCGGTGTATGGTCTCGGCGCGGGCATCTTCTTCATCGGATATTTCCTGTTCGAAGTGCCCAGCAACCTGCTGCTGGAACGCATCGGCGCCCGCAAGACGCTGCTGCGGATCATGGTGCTTTGGGGGCTGGCGGCCTCCGCAATGATGTTCGTCTCGACGCCGGCGCAGTTCTACACTGTCAGATTCCTGCTCGGTGTTTTCGAGGCCGGCTTCTTCCCGGGCGTCATCCTCTACTTCACATACTGGTATCCGTCAGCACGGCGGGGTCAGGTGATCGCGATCTTCATGTCGGCGACGACCATCGTTTCGGTGATCGCGGGACCGCTTTGCGGGGCGATCCTGAAATATTTCGACGGCTTCTCCGGGTTGCACGGCTGGCAATGGCTGTTCCTGGTGCAGGGCTTGCCGGCGGTCTTTCTCGGCGTGCTCGTGTATCTGACGCTGGAAGACAAACCCTCGCAAGCGAAGTGGCTGTCGCCGGAGGAAAAGGCGTTGATCGATGATGCTTTCAGGAACGATGTGAAAAGCGCCAGTTCAAGCCACACCGGCTCGTTCGGCCAGTGCCTGCGCGATCCGAGGGTCTATCTGCTGTCGCTGATCTACTTTCTGCTGCTGGGCGCCACCTACACCATGGTGTTCTGGATGCCGACTCTCGTGCAGAGCTGGGGCATCAAGGACCTCTTCATGATCGGCGTGTACACCGCCATTCCCAATGCCGTCGGCGTGATCGGAATGATCCTGATCGGTCGCCATTCCGACAAATGGCGCGAGCGGCGATGGCACTATGTCGCCTGCGTCTGCATCGCAGCGATCGGCCTGTTCGTTACGACCCTGCTGCAAGGCAATCTCGGCGGCTCGCTGCTGGCCTTGTCGTTCGCGGTAATCGGGATTGCGTCGGCGACGCCGCTGTTCTTCGCGTTGACCAGCGAATATCTGTCGGCCGGCGCGGCCGCCGGCGGCCTTGCGCTCATCAGCAGCCTCGGCAACCTCGGACCGTCGGTGAGCCCATCGATCAACGGGCTCATCGTGAAATACACCGGCGACAACATCTACAGCATGTATTTCGTCATGACGCTGTATCTGCTGTCAGGGTTGTTGCTGCTGCTGGCGATCCGGTCCACCGCGCCGAGCCGCGCGGCGACGCCGATACCTGCTCACTAAGGGCAGGTCCGGAAATTGGCGCACGATCCCGAAAACGGGAACCAGTTTTCGAAAAGCATCCCCTCGGGCGCAAGCCCGAGGGGATCATGCTGCGGCTTCCCTGTCAGTTGATAAGCTGGCTGCGCGTCCGGGCGCGTGATGCTGCCCGACGATCCGGCTTCACTTCCACGGAAGACTGTCTCCGCGAGGCAGGGCTCGCTTCCTCCATATCCGTGTGTCGGCGATGACTTTTGTCGCCGCGACAAGGACCAGTCCGCAAAGAACCAGCTTCGACATCGTCTCCATCGTTCCCTCGATCAGCAGGCTGTGGACCACACTGCCTGCGACGATAACCACCGCGAGGAGCATATGGGCGATGCGCCAGGTTCGTGGCCTCAATCCCAGTTTCCGGCGGAATGCGGCCAGAAGCGCGACCGCAAAAATCGCCCACATAGCCACCACCCCGAAGGGAGAGAATGGCGTCGGCGATGAGAAGAGCAACGCATCGATCATGTCCGGCGGGCTCGTGATCCAAAGCCCCGCGACATGAATCGCCACCGCCGCGACCAGAACGCATCCGATCCACAGATGAGCGCGCCGCCTGCGATAGGCCGATAGTCCCGGCAGATATCCGCCGATCAGCAGCGGCTGAACAAGCACCAGAGCCAGCGCGACGATCCCTGCAAACCCGGCCAGAATGTAGATGGCGTCGCGGTAGGCAAGCAGCGGGCTTGCGGCGGCGGCGGCGATAGGCACGCAAACAGCGGCCGCAAGGGCGGCCCAGATCACGCTCGTCCGGGCCGATCTCATCCCCGCATTCCCAATTCGATCAGGCCGGCTGAAGGACGAAGTGCGCCTCCAGGCTGGAATCTTTCGCGCTCCGCATCACCGGGCGAAGAAACACGGTTTTGAATTCGCCGCTGTCGTAAGCCAGGTGGCCATGCGGTTGGCCAAAGACGGGAACGATCTGCGGCATCTCAAGACGGAATGCCCCGTTCTTGTCGGTGAGAGTGGCCCCGTGGCTGCGCTCGTCCTCCTCCCGCCCTTCGACGGTGTGAGCCCAAATCTGGATACGCTGTCCGGCCAGCGGAGCGCCATCGCCAGCACGGCGTACGGTGCCACTCATCCAGAAGCCACCCTTGCCGATCCGCTGCACGATCGGCGCGCCCTTGCGATAGTTGTTCGCTCCGCCCGACATCGAGGAAGTCGGCGCCACGCCTTGCGCGAGCGGGCAAGAGCAGACCGGGAGCGCCGATCGCCAGAACGGAGCCGCCAACGGCGAGGAGGCGACGACGGTTAAGTTCGATGGTTGTCATGCAAGTTCCCAACTGGCGACCGCTCGGTCGATCGGCCCAGAACAAGTACCGGACATTCTGAGCTTAACGCGGCCGCGATCAATTTCCAGTTGAGGAAGACGAGGAGCCGGGCGGCAGAAATAACAGTCTCGTGAACGGGCGGGGCCGACGATGGCGATCGGGCGTGATCTCCAGCTACAGCCGCCCCGTCAGCCGGCTGTGGAAGGCGAGGCTCCGCTCATCGAGGCCGATGAATGAAATCGAGCGGTCATGTTCGCGATATTTCGTCTCGATGGAGTCCAGCGCGGCGACGGTCGAGGCATCCCAGACCTGGGAATGCGTCAGATCGACCACGACATTCTTCGGATCGGCGGCATAGGAGAAGCGATCGACGAGGTCATTGCTGCTGCCGAAGAACAGCGGCCCATGCACCGAATATCTGACCAGCGATCCGTCCGCGCTGGGCGTGCGCTCGACCCGGATGACATGCGCGACACGCCGCGCGAACAGAACCATCGCAAGCAACACGCCGGCGACGATCCCGAGAGCGAGGTTTCCGGTCATCACCGTGACGCCGACCGTCGTCAGCATCACCAGCGTTTCGGGGATCGGCATCCGCTTCAGCGAATCCGGGCGCACGCTGTGCCAGTTGATCGTCTTGAGCGCGACGATCATCATCACCGCCGCCAAAGCCACCAGCGGGATCTGCGCCATCAGTTCGCTGAACACCGTGACGAGAAGCAGGAGAACGATCGCCGTGACCAGCGTCGAGAGGCGCGTGCGCGCCTGCCCGATCTTCACATTGACTACCGTCTGCCCGATCATCGCGCAGCCGGCGACCCCGCCATAAAAGCCCGCGGCGATGTTGGCGACCCCGAGCGCCCATGATTCCTTGCCCTTGTGCGAGCGCGTATCGGTGATCTCGTCCACCAGCTTGGCCGTCAGCAACGTTTCCAGCAATCCGACAAAAGCAATGCTGAGCGCCGTCGGCCAGACGATCTGCAACGTGGTAAGATCGAGCGGCACCGTGAACGTGTTGAACCCAGGCAGACCGGCCGCCATGGCTCCCTCGCCGCCGACATTGGGCACGCTCAAATGGCCCCCCATGACGATCGCGGTGACGACGACAATCGCGACCAGCGGCGCGGGCACCGCCGTCGTCACCCGCGGAAAGATCAGGACGATCGCGACCGTCAGCACGAACAGCGGATAGACCAGCCACGGCACGTTCAGGATATGAGGAATCTGCGCGCAGAAAATCAATATGCCCAGCGCATTGACGAAGCCGATCATCACCGAGCGCGGAATGAATCGCGTCAGGCGGGCGAAGCCGAGCAAGCCGAAAGCGATCTGGATGATTCCGGCCAGCAGGATGGCCGGCAGGATGTATCCGACGCCATGCGCCTTCACCATCGGTCCGACCACAAGGGCGATCGAGCCTGCCGCCGCCGTCACCATAGCGGGGCGGCCGCCGATCACGGACATGATGAGGCACAGCACGATCGACGAGATCAGCGCGGACTTCGGATCGACGCCGGTGATGAACGAGAACGAAATCACTTCCGGGATCAGCGCCAGCGCGGTCACCACGCCGGCGAGCGATTCCCGCACCACCAACCCCGGCGAGCGGATCGCGTCAAGCATCGAGGGAGAGTCTTCGTGACCTGCTTGGGCAGGGAGCGTTATAGATGTCATGAGATTGTTTCTTTGATGTCTGTGTCGACGAATGATTCACGCACGCGCGGATCGCGCGATGCATCTGAAGCCGATGTGACAGGTTGAGGTGTCGACCGCCTCGCCCTGGCGCGCGGCCGGCCGGTAACGCAGGCAGTGATTCGGCGCGCACAGGAATGAGCCGCCCTTTACCACCCGCTTGACGAACGGGTCGCTTGCATTGCTTGAATGGCAGCAGGATTGCTGCGCGGAGGCCGGCGCCGCGTTGTAGAAACTCGCCGTCCATTCCCAGACATTGCCGGTCATGTCGTAGAGGCCGTAGCCGTTCGGCGGAAACGCACCGACCGGCGAAGTCCATTCGTATCCGTCCTCGCCGAGATTTTCCCACGGAAAGCGGCCCTGCCAGGTGTTCGCCATATGCAGGCCGTTCGGGTTCGAGGCATCGCCCCAGGCATAGGCCGCGCCCTCCAGCCCGCCGCGGGCGGCGAACTCCCACTCCGCTTCCGTCGGCAATTCTTTTCCTGCCCATACGGCGTAAGCGAGCGCATCCTCATGCGCGATGTGAACCACCGGATGCGCCTCGCGGCCGAGGATCGTGCTGCCCGGCCCCCGCGGATGCCGCCAGTCGGCGCCCGGAACATAAGCCCACCACAGATGATTGTGCCGCGGGTTCACCGGCCCTCTCGGCTTTTGAAACACCAGCGACCCCGGCACGAGCAGTGCGGGATCGGCGTCCGGATAAAGCGCGGGATCCGGGTCCCGCTCCGCAAGCGTGACGTAGTTTGTTGCTTCGACGAAAGCCGCGAACTCCTGGTTCGTGACCGGATGCGGGTCGATCCAGAAGCCGCTCACGCTTTCGCGCCGGACCGGCCGTTCCTCGCGGTAGAAGCTGTTGGAGCCCATCAGAAAGGTGCCGCCGGGAATCCAGACCATCGGCCCCCGTTCGATGGAAACGAGCGAGCGCCCGACGTCGCGATCGCCGGCACCGCGGCGCGGATTGACGGCACTGTGACAGCATGTTTCGGACATATCGGCGCTCTCCGTGTAACGGTTGGAGCGGGATGAGGACCGTCAACTTTGCGTCCGCATCCCGCCCACGATCTTTAAGAGGCTTTGCGCTGCTTCGGCACGAAGTCGAGCGGCGAACCCGGCGGAATCACTTCCTCGACCTTCGTGCTCTCCTCGAACGCGCGCACGACGCGGTGTGCATGCTGCATGACCCACCAGCGCACGTAGCGCTGATTGACCGCCTCGCGCTCCTTCGGGTCTTCCTGCAAATGCGTGATGCGTGCGAAGCCAAGCGGCAGTTCCGGATCGTGGAAATGCTGCTGCCGCTTGAAGTTGATCTTGAAGTCCTTCCACTTGACCGCGTGCAACTCGTCCTTCAGCCAGACGATGCAGGAGTCACGGTTAGATTCCTTCTTGTCACCGAAGAAGAAGGCGGACTGGTCGACACCGTCGATCAGGCGGTCCTTCGGAATCTCGCAGCCGGCGAATTTGACCAGCGTGGTGAACATGTCGGTCACATGCACCATCTCGTTGCTTTCCGTTCCCGGCTGGATGTGACCGGGCCAGCGGATCAGCAACGGCGTGCGAATGCCGCCTTCGGCCGAACTGAAATAAGAGCCGTCGAAGAAGCCGCCGGTGCCGCGCCCGGCGAGATGGTCCTCCGCGCCATTGTCGCCGCACATCACCACGATCGTGTTGTCGCGAACGCCAAGCTCGTCGAGCTTGTCGAGCAGCACGCCGAAATCATGGTCGAGCATGAGCAGGCAGTCGCCCCAGTCTCCGTTGGTGCTCTTGCCGACGAATTCGTCGCGCGGGCTCATCGGAAAGTGCATGAGGGAATGGTTGAAGTAGCAATAAAACGGCTTGTCGTCCTTGACCGACTTCTAGCGAACTTCAGAGCGCGCTTCTGATATTCCAGATCGCAGGTCTTCTGGTCTCCATGGTGAGCTGCTGGTCCAGACCGGCCATGCGCCCTGCCCTTGACGCCTTCATGCATGTGCGAAAAGCCGTCGCGCTCCGGCACATAATGCGGGGTCCTCGAGCCACATGCACTCGTCATAGGTGCGCAGCGGCCCATACCATTCGTCAAAACCGTGGTCGGTCGGGAAACGGCCGTCTTCCGCTCCGATGTGCCACTTGCCGTAGATCGACGTCGTATAGCCGGCTTCCGACAGAATGGAGGCGATCGTGCGTTCCCAGGTGACGATGCCGCCGCCATTGCCGCCGAGGGCAATCGTGTGGTTGCCGGAGCGGATCGGGAAGCGGCCGGATCATCAGCGCCGAGCGGGTCGGCGTGCATTGCGGCTCGACCACATAATGCGTGAGCTTCTGCGCCTTCCTTGGCGAACTGGTCCATGCGCTTTCGGTGTCCACCTCGCGCAGAATGCCGCCGCCGTAGCAGCCCAGCTCTCCCATGCCGAGATTGTCGACGTGGAAGAACAGAATGTTCGGTTTTTTAGCCATAAGATAAATCCTTGTTGATGGCGCGGTATTGCGCCATTCACGAACGGCGCGCGGTCGCGCCGTTATTGTCACTTGTCCGGCCGATGCCGGCGCTCCGCTGTGTTGCTAGAAGATTTGATTGACTCCTTTCGGTCCCACTTCCATTCCAAAGCCGGATAGACCACGGCTCTTGATTTCAGGCCCCATCGCCGCAAGCGACTCTTCGCGGATGAGTCCCTTCAGCTCCTGGACAAGCTGCATGAATTCCGGCGTGTCGGTCATGTCGGCCGTACGGGGCCGCGGCAGCGGCACCTTGATCTCCGCCTTGATGCGGCCGGGGCGCGCGGTCATCACGTAGATGCGGTCCGACAGAAAGATCGATTCCTCGATATCGTGGGTGATGAACAGCACCGAGATTCTGAATTGCTGCCAGATGTTGGTGAGAATCTCCTGCATCACCACGCGCGTCTGCGTATCGAGAGCGCCGAACGGCTCGTCCATCAAGAGAACCTGCGGACTCGTCGCCAGTGCGCGAACGATGCCGATGCGCTGCTTCATGCCGCCCGAGAGCTGGTCGGGATAGTGATTCTCGAAGGCGAGCAGCCCCGCCAGATCGAGAAGCTCGCGCGCCGTGATGTTTCGCCTGTCCGCATCCGCGCCCGCCATTTTGAGACCGAACTCGACGTTCTTGCGCACCGTCAGCCAGGGAAACAGCGAGTATTGCTGGAAGACGACTCCGCGTTCCGCGCCAGGCTTGGTGATCGGCACGTTGTCGAGCCGCGCCTCGCCGGATGACGGCTTCATGAAGCCGGCGACGATGCTGAGAAGCGTCGATTTTCCGCAACCCGAAGGGCCGATCAGCGACACGAACTCGCCGGGTTGAACGTCGAGATCGACGTCCTTGACCGCAACCACTTGATTCTCGTTTTCGCCGAACACCACGCCCATGTTGCGGACTTCGATCAAACCGCTGCCAAGCTCAGTCATTTCTTGCTCCCGGGTGCGTAGGCCAGCCAAGGCATCATCAGGATTCCGATGAGACGAATGATTCCGCTGCACGCGAGGCCGAGGACGCCGATGGTAATCATGCCAAGAACGATGGCCGGATAGTTCACGAGCGAGTACGCTTCCCAGGTGAAGTAGCCGACGCCGAACTGACCGGAGATCATTTCCGCTGCGATCAACGAGACCCAGGCTACGCCCATGCCGACGGCCAGGCCGGTGAAGATATGCGGCAGCGTTCCGGGCAGAATGACGTTCCAGAACAATTGCAGTTCTCCCGCGCCAAGGCAGCGGCCCGCCCGGATGAGAACGCCGTCAAGCGAGTGCACCCCATGCACCGTGTTGAGAAGGATCGGGAAGAACGCGCCGATGAAGGTGATGTAGACGATGCTGGCCTCGTTGTTCGGCCACAGCATGATCGACATCGGCACCCAGGCGATCGCAGGAATCGGCCGCAAGATCTCGACGACCGGCATGAAGAAATCGCGCGCATAGCGATATCTGCCGATTACCAGCCCGAGCGGCACGCCGATCAGGATTGCGATGAAGAAGCCCAGCAGGATTCGCCGAACACTGTTGACGATGTTGACGAAGAACTGCGCCGAGAGGCCGACATCCATCGCCTGCTGCAACACTTCATAAGGCGTCGGAACGTTCTTGAAGCGGATGTAGAACTCGATCCGGTATTTCGTGCCGAGGTACCACACCACGAACAGCAGGCCGATCGACAGAAGCGCGAGGATCGCGGACGTCCGCTGCTCCCTGGTGAATCTTTCAAGCAACGGCTTTCTCCTCACCAATGTCGGCTCCTGCGGCGCCGCGTCATTCGCACCTTCCGCCGGCGTCACGCGCCGCCGCTTGATGAGGCCGGAGAAGATGTGCGTATCGACATCGACCAGCGAAAGGTGCGGTTTCTTTTCAGCTTCGGCCATGACGCTCTCCATCTGCCGTCATCGAGCACTGCTGACGGCAGCGAGCGCTTCCGAATAGGTCGCGAGCTTCCCGTCATTCTTGGCCGCATGCGCCTCCGCATCCTTCTTCAGCAGGAACGGCACGACGACAGGCTTCTTCGGATCCTTCGTGCTGATCGCGTAGAACGCCGCATCCGCGAACACTTTGATTCCCAGCGCATGATCGACGAGATAGACGGCGTTGAGCTTCCGGTTTTCGCCCGTCAGCTTTTTCACACCGAGCAGGGTGCAGCCCGGCGAGGAGAAAGTGACAATGTCGCCGCCCTCGACCCACACTTCGCCGGCTTCAAGCGGCTTATCGACAGGAGCGTTGCACAGCGTATCGGTTCCGGTCACGTTGTATCCGGACATCGACGCGAGCTGCTTGTCGTAATCCAGCCCCTTCTCCTTGAAAGCCCGCCTTACGTAGCTGTCATTGACCCAGGCACCGATGTTGAGTTCCTTGATCATATTCAGCTTCTGCATGACGCCGTAGCTGGTGCCAATGGATTCGACCCATTTCGGCTTGATGGTGGGGTCAAGCGTGTGCATGCCGCCGGGACCGAGGAAGACGTAGGCGACTTCCTTGTTGATCTTGGTCCATTCCTCGATCTTCTCGGCGGCCAGTTTCGGATTCTTCCGAACCCAGTCATTGGCCTCCATCAGCGCATTGATGTAGCCGACGATGATTTCCGGATACTTCTCGCCGAAATCCTTGCGGATCACGACGCCATGGAATGTCGGTGTCTTGGTCTCGGCGCCGTCATAGATCTTTCGCGCGAAACCTCGGAACGGCAACAGCTCCGCGAAGGGAACGAAGTCCCCATGCGCATCGATGCGCTTTTCCTGAAGATTTGTGCTTCCGACTTCCGGCGATTGCGAAACGAGATTCCAGAAATTTGATGGAAGTCCGCTTTTCTCCAGCGACGTTATCATCATGCCGTGCGCGGCCGATCCGAACGGAACGGAGACCATCTTCCCCTTCAGATCTGAGAGTTGATAAAATGGTGAAGCCTTATGAACGACGATGCCGTTGCCGCCGCCAAACTCGTTGTATGCAATGATCGCAACCAGTTGAGTTTCATTCTTGGTCGCCTGGCCGGTCGCTCCGGCAACCATCAACGGATAGTCGCCCATCATTCCGATCTGGATATTGTCGGCCATCATGCCGTTCGTGATCGGCGGCCCCGAGGTAAAATTCTGCCAGTTGAACTTGTATTGGACGCCCTGATATTTTCCGGTCTTCGGCAGATGCTTCTCAAGCAATCCAAGCTCCTTGAGAACGACGCCACCGGTAACGGTGTTGGTGGTCGTGTTCTGGGTGCCGATGCCGATCTCGATCGTCTGCGCGAGCGCGCTGGTCGAAAGGAGCGCGAAGGCCGCGACGATCAAATGGCGATAACCTGCCTTGGTGAGAGCCGACTTATCGATCATGGGAGCAATCCTTTCCGAGTGAGACATGTCTTCTCGAACCGATGCGCACCGTTCGGGCGCGGCGTACATCGTCCGCGGGAACAGTCACCTGGCTGGCGACTGTCGTGGTCATCACGTCAGATGGAGTCGCAAGTCGCGTGCCAATCGCCTGCGCAAACGGATGCAGTCGGAGATCATCCTTGAAGCAGCAATCGATGCAGGGCGATGTCGTCACGGTTTACGAACTCGCAATCGTACGTTGGGGACCATCAAGGCCGTACGAAAGTTCTGCGCCGCGCCGGACGGGTTTTGAATTTGAAAAGAAGACGATGCGCAATCTGTTGCGCAGAAACAGCCGCTGCTTATTTCTTGGTCAGAAATTCCGGCGCGACTGCCAACGGAATGTGCGATGGACGCCGGGAGCTTCGTGACAACGTGCGGGCATTCGATCTTTGAGGATCAGGCCGGCTATTTCTTCCCGTCGCGGAGCAGCGAAAGCTGGCCGATATTCTGGATCACGAGATTCGGTCCACTCCAGGCCACGACCCCGGAATCGACGAAGCGCTTCAGCGTCGTCGTGACGGATTGCCGTGTCACACCGGTCATATGAGCGAATTCCGCCTGCGTGAACGACGCGGTGATGAATGTTCCACCGCTTTCTTCGAGACCATAGAGATTGGCCAGATGCAGCAGAAGCTGCGCCAGCCGCTGCACCGGGGAGCGGGTGCCGAGCATCTGCGCCAACGCTGAATAGCATTTGCCCTTGAAGCTCAGACCATCGATGATGTTGATGGCGAGCGCCGGTGTCTTCAGGGTCATCTTCCGAAGAAAGTCCCCCGGCAGATGCAGCACCGCACTGTTTGCGGCGGCGGTGCCGGACCACACATGCGTCCCGCGCTCGAAGACGTCCGGCCCTCCGACAAAATGGCCTGCGTACCAATAAGCCAGCGTGATCTCGCGTCCAGACGGGCCGATATAGAACACCTTGATGCGGCCGCTTTCGATCAGGAAGATTCCATCCTGCGGGCTGCCTTGCCTGAACAGCAGCGCGCCGCGATTCAGAACGCGGCGCTTGCCGGCGTTCAGGATTTCATTCTGCTCGTCGGGTGTCAGACCTCTGAACAGCGGCGGCGGACCACCGCGCGGCAGATCGCTGTCCGGCGTCAACAGCCCGTCCAGTTTCGCGAGCTGTTTTTCGCGGCCTGCCGCACCCTGCCCTTTTGCTGGCCTTCCATTCATCCGGCGAATTCCTGGCAGCGCGCCCAGACGTCCATCGAAACATTTCGCTGGAGCAAGCGGTCCGGCAGCACTTTATTGCGTCGATCGATCCAATCAATCCGACATTCTGCCACAAAGCCGAAGGCGAGCCGTTCAACACGGCGACGAAATCACGATCGGCCCTCGCGCGGCGCGAGCTAATGAATGTCACGCTCAAGGCGTGAGGATCATCAGCCGGAAGGCCCGCAGCAATTCGCCCTCCATGGCTTCATCGTCGAGCTGCAACGGTCCCGGCGCGATCAGGACGGCGTTGTTCAGCGTGCCGAACAACATCTGGCAGGCAAAGCGAATCCTGCGCTCCAGATGCGGATCATCAGGAAAGCTGTCGGCGAGCCGCGCCACCAGACGGTCGGCGACGTCCTGGCCGCGTTGCCGGGTCGGCTCCCACAGCGCAGGCTCGGTCATGCTGCGGCGGATGGTGGCGCGAATGAGCCCGCGCCGCTTACGGTATCCCGCGAGCGTGGCAGCCACCACCTCGGCCAGGATGGCGTCGATCGGCTGCGTCGGATCGTTCGCCGGATCGGGAGTTCGGGTCCTGTCCCGCTCGGCCGCATCCCCGACGATCGCCCGGAAAAACCCGTCCTTGTCGGTGAAGCGGCTGTAGAAGGAGCCGACCGAACAGCCGGCCTCGGCAGCGATCTCTGCCACCGACAGGTCGTCGAAATCCTTGATTTCACAAAGCTTCTTTCCCGCGCGGACGAGCGCGTCGCGCCGCGCGCGGCTGCGCGCCTGCTTCGCCGGCAAGATATCCGTGGGTTCTGCCTTCGCCGTCATGACACTTGACTATAATCCGAATACGAGTTCATATTCATATAATAATTCACGCTCCGATCGCGATCGCTGACCAAAAAAGATTCGGGAGAGAACGGTTTATCACGGCCACGACCGGCCGATACGCAACCTTCGCTGGCAGCAGATTGTCTCGGCGTCAGCGCCGTCTTCAGAACTCTTGTCATGCCTGCCGCGCCGAACAACGCGCGGGCCACTCCTGTCTCAACACACTCCCTCAACACAGGTTCGGTCACCAATGAGCCAAAACATCCTCGATCTGTTCACGCCCAAGGTGTCGAACCTTCCGTCAAGGCAAGAAACGCCAAGCTGTTGACACGCTGCCGTTCAACGACCGGCAGGATTTCGAGGACGCCGAACGCGGCTTCATCGCCACCCCTGCCCGACGCCGAGATCAAGGCAGAGGACGGCCGCGTGGTCTGAGCATGAAGGACTACGCGTTCCTGAACAGCGACACGCCTGCGGACACCGTCAATCCGAGCCCGTGGCGGCAGGCGCAACCGAACCCTTCGGCACGGCCTGTAAGGAGGGTGCCGGGCGTCTACCAGATCCGCGGCTTCGATCTGTCCACCATGACCATCATCGAAGGTGACACCGCGTGATCGTTGTCGATCTGCTGGTGACGAGGCAGGTCGCGCGCGCCGGCCTCGAACTTTACTACGCCGCGCACTGCACGAAGCAGGTCGGTGCATGCTGTCATCTACACGCACTCGCACACTGGACCATTGGGGCGGCGGAAGGGCGTCATCAGCCAGGCTGAAGTCGATCCTGGCAAGGCCAGCGTGATCGCTCCCGAGGGTTTCCCGGAAGCGATCGCCGACGAAAATATTCGCGGGCCCCTGCGATGTCGCGACGGCTACTATCAGTTCGGTGGAAGGCTGCCGAAGGGCGAGCGCGGTCAGGTGGACGGACCTGGTGCGTAAACCTCGTCGACCGGCAACATCACCTGATCCCGCCCACGGACTACATCAGCCGGGACACGGGTAAAACGCGCACTGTCGATGGCGTCGAAATCAAAGCCCTGGATGGCGCCGGACAGCGAGTGCCGGCCGAATTCCACATGTACTATCCGAAATTCCGTGTGCTCAACATGGCGGAGAACACGGTCCATAACTTTCACAATCTCCTGCCCTTCCGCGGCTCGGTGGTGCGCGACTCGCGCTCGTGGTCGCATTACATCGACGTGGCGCTGGAAAAATTCGGCGAAAAGTCCGATGCGCTGATCGGCCAGCATCACTGGCCGGTGTGGGACTCGCCGCGCATCATCGACTATCTGAAGGTCCAGCGCGATCTCTACAAATACGTCCACGATCAAACGCTGCGCCTCGCCAATCTCGGATGCACGCCGGCGGAGATCGCCGAAACCCTCCAGCTCCCGCAGACGATCTGCTGCTCCTGGCACGCGCGCGGCTATTACGGCACGCTGCGACACAATTCGAAGGCGGTCTACCAGCGCTATCTCGGTTGGTACGACGCGAACCCGGCCAACCTCGACCCGCTGCCGCCGGTGGACGCGGCGAAGAACTACGTCGCCTATATGGGCGGCGCGGATGTCGCGATGGCCAAGGCGCGCGAAGACTTCAAGAAAGGCAATTACCGCTGGGTCGCCGAGGTGATGAAGCATGTCGTCTTCGCCGATCCGGGCAATCAGGAGGCGCGTGCGTTCGCGGCCGACGTCTATGAACAGCTCGGCTACGAGGCCGAAGCCGCGACCTGGCGCAACGCCTATCTCTGCGGCGCGCAGGAGCTACGCGAGGGGCCGCCAAAATCGCGCGCACGCAGCTCCGTCGCGCCCGAGGCACTGCGCGCGATGCCGCTGAACTCGTTCTTCGATTTCTGGGGCGTGCGCCTGAACGGCCCGAAGGCGGAAGGCAAGCGCATCATTCTGAATTGGCGCTTTACCGACATCGGGCAGGACTATGTCCTCAATCTGGAGAATGCCGCCCTCACCCATCGCGCCGCCCAGCAATCGGATCAGGCGCAGGCGACGATCACGCTGACGCGCAAGCTGCTGGATTCCATCACGCTGATGGAATCCACATTCGATCAAGAGATCGCGGGCGGCGCGATCAAGGTGAGCGGCGACGTTGCCAAGCTGAAGGAGCTGCTCGCTTTGCTGGATACGTTCGAGGTCGCGTTCGCGATCGTCGAGCCCTGATCCCAAACCGCCGCTTGCGGCATCGACGGCGGGAAGCGTAAACTCCGGTTCTGCGCAGCGATTTGCTCGCCTGATATCAAAGACGAGTTGAAGGAAATGTTCGATGCCTGCTGATCCGGTCCTTTGGAGTCTCGACCAACGCGGCGTCGCGACCGTGACTTTGAACCGTCCCGAGGTCAACAACGCCTATGACCACGGTCTGATCCACGGCCTGCTCGCGGCCATGGACGATCTGGGGACAAAACCGTCGCTGCGCGTCGTGGTGCTGAAGGGCAACGGAAAGCATTTTCAGGCCGGCGCGGACCTGAAATGGATCAACGGCGTGCGGCCAAAATCGCCGGCCGAAAACGAGGCGGTCTCGCGCGCGACATTCGAGGCCGTGCAGCGCCTGAACCGGCTTCCGGTCCCGACCGTGGCGCTGGTGCAGGGCGGCTGCTTCGGCGGCGGCACCGGCGTCGTTTCCGCCTGCGATATCGTGATCGCGGCCGACAATGCCATCTTCTCGATCACGGAAGTGCGGTGGGGGCTGACCGCCGCGATCATCATCCCGCAGCTTTGCGACGCAATCGGCGCTCGGCAGGTGCGCCGCTACGCGCTGACCGGAGAACGCTTCGGCGCGGACGAGGCGCATCGCATCGGGCTCGCGCATGACGTCGTGCCACTCACCGAGCTTGAGCAGGCCGGCGCGCGGATCGTCGAGCAATTGCTCGCCAACGGCCCCGAAGCGCTGGCGGAAACGAAGGCGCTGGCGATGGAAAGCTCGTTCGGCGGCATGGACATCGGCGACGAAGCCTATGCGCGGCTCGTGCGCATGCATGCGGAGAAACGTCAGACCAAGGAGGCCGGCGAAGGTCTCGCCTCGTTTGCGGAGAAACGGTCCGCAAATTGGTGACGAACCTGGATCGCTGAAAGTCTCGCGGCCCGGCCGGACGGCGGCGAGACGCAGTGCATGACGCCGTCGCGGCTCATCAACGCTTTCTTCGCCAGATATCGAGCAGCGCCGCGCTTTTCGCGCGCAGCGACATCCGCTCGTTAGTCACGGCGTCGAGAAAATTGGCGAGGCGTTGGGATTTGGCCAGCGTGTAGACGGTGATCGCGGTGAAAAGCGCCGTCGTCACGACGAAATAGAGAACCTTGACGGCAAGCGGCTGTAACGCCGCCGAGATCAGGTTCATGCCGAGGAAGCCGGTCACCGACGTCCAGATCAGGCCGACGATCGTCACGACCGTCAGGCGCAGGAACGTCATCGATTGCCGCCGCAGCAGATCGCTGTCCAGGTAAGCGCTCATATCCTGTAGTTCGTCGCGAATATCCGCGTACAGACGCTCGGTCCCGATATGGCTGACCAGGATATGGTAGACGTTGCGCGCCTGAACCTGATCGGACACCTCCTGAAACCAGTAGCGATGGGTGAATCTGAGAAAATTCTCCAGATGCGTCCTGATCTCGGTGCGGAAGCGGCGGACGGTCTCCGTCCGCTCGGTATCCAGATCGTTCACGGTCTGCACCATGCGGTTGGACAGCATCAGCAGCGCGGCCTTGTGCATGTGCACGATCAGCGCCAACAGGAAATACTGATGGCGGAACTGGCCGAGAATGCCCTGTTCGGCATCGGTGAAGATCGGCTGCGTCGCATCGCCAACCATCAGGAACGCATGGTCGTGGCACATGATGCGGATGCTCAACCCCTCGCCGAACTGGCTCGGGTCGAAATATTTGTCGTAGCAGTAGGACTGCTCGAACTCCGCCAGATGACGTTCTGAATAGGGCAGCGCGTTCCGGTTGCCCGGAGCATTGGTATAGGCGATCCGGATATAGTCCGATCGCGTCAGATCCTCGAGGCGGTCGACGGCGAGGTAGGCCATCAGCGGCATCCGATAGCCTTCAAGCTGACGAAAACGCAGCTTCCCGGACTGGTCGGAATGATCGGCGACCAAAGGCTTCAGAAGATATTGCCAATGCGACGCCAGTCCCGGCGCGCGTTCGCGCAGAACTGCGGTCATGTATTCATGGCGATCCTCGTAGTTCGACGTGGCGAGCACTCGGCCATCGGCCGCAAGCCACTCCGTCTTGCGCGGGCAGCTCAGACCGTGGCCGTTGCTGTCCCACCCCGCAGGATAGGCCCGGCCAAAACTGTGAAGCATGTTTTGAACAGCGCCGAGCGGCATATCCGCGCCGCAGACCTCGACCACCAGAATCGCGAGATCGAGATCGTGGAAGAAATAGAGGTCGATATGGCGCATATCGACCGTGACGGGTTCGCGCCGGCCGGAAAAGACAACCCGCGCCTTGGCGATATCGGACCGCCGATAGACCTTGATGAGCGACTCGCCATCCGATCCGCCGCTCCGCCGCAGGCCGACGCCGTAGAACAATCGCTGCACATATGGCAGGAAGGTGACGAATTCCCGGTAGTGCCGCTCGCTGAAGGAGTCGAGATCGGTGCCGAATTCATCATCCACTTCTTTCCAGATCTGGGCGGGGTCGTTCCGAAGGATGTCCCAGGGATTGCGGCCGTCGGCGCGGTCTTTCGAACTGACGAGATGAAGCGGCCAGATGAGAATCTGGTGGAACGCGCGCACAAGCGGAGAGTCCGTTTCGTTGATCGCAGACGGCATGTTTGACCGATCCAAATTCACGACGAAGACGCTTGAAAACTCTGGAGCGCAGAGCATCCGTAACGGCGGATCGTCCTCGGCTGTCCCGACGTCTCGCCGACTTCCTCTCCCAAAAATCGAAGGCAGCCTCAAAATATTTGAATGAATCTAGCAGACCCGCCATCGGAAGCGTGAGGGATGATTTGTCCTTGCAAAAGGTTATTTAAGGACAGAGTCTCAACCCCGACGCGCTTGTCGGCGGCAGCCGATTCCCGGCCCGTACTGCGGAGCAACAGCGAACTGCGGTAGAAGCTGGCGGCGCGGCCGGCGTCATCGTCATCGACCGCAACAATAATTGCCGTGCCGCAACGGCGCGACGTTACAAAATGGTGTCATGACTGAAACGCCCCCGCTTGAAACGTCCACGCCTGAAACGTCGCCGTCCCGGATGTTCGATCGCAAAACCATCCTGTCCATCGGCGCGGCCATCGCCACAATCGTCACCGTAGGCGTCGGCCTGTCGCTGTCGATTCCGCTCCTGTCCTTCGCGCTGCACTCCAAGGGAGCGTCGGGGGCGATGATCGGATTCAACACCTCCATGTCCGGATTCGCATCGATCCTCTGCGCGCCCTTCATCTCCGGCTGGGCCCGGCGCTTCGGCGTCCGGCCGCTGCTTGCGGCCGCCATTGCAATCGGCGTTCTGTCGCTTCTGGCCTTTCGGGTGACGGAGCCGCTCTGGGCGTGGTTTCCGCTGCGGTTCCTGTTTGGCGCGGCGCTCGCGGTGCTATTTGTGATCTCCGAATACTGGATCAACGCCGCCGCGCCCGGGCGCGGCGCGGCCTCGTCCTCGGCGTCTATGCGAGCGCGCTCTCCATCGGCTTCGCGCTCGGTCCGCTGCTCCTGACGGTGGCTGGGACCGAGGGGTGGCGTCCCTTCCTGATCGGCAGCGCTCTTTTCGCCCTTGCGGCGTTGCCGGTCGTTCTCTCCCGCGACAGCGCGCCGGTCATCACCGACAAGCCGTCGGCGGGCATCGCCAGCTTTCTCTGGGCGGCCCCAGCCGGCACATTGGCGGCTTTCGTCTTTGGCGCGGCCGAGACGGGAGCGATGGCCCTGCTGCCGATCTATGGCACGGCCATCGGCCTTGACCGGGTCGGCGCGGTCACGCTGATTTCCGCCTTTGTGCTTGGCAATGTGTTGTTTCAGATTCCCATCGGCCTTGTGGCGGACCGCGTCGAGCGGCGCTGGGTTTTGATGTTCTGCGCGAGCGTCGGCGCGCTCGGCATGTTCATCATCGCCGTTCTCCCGCTCGGCCTCACGAGCCTCATGCTGATGCTGTTCGGCTGGGGCGGCATCGTCGCGGGCCTCTATACGGTGGGCCTTGCCCATCTCGGCAGCCGCTTCCGCGGCGCCGATCTGGCTCAGGCCAACGCCGCTTTCGTCGTCATGTATTCGATGGGACTCATCATCGGCCCGCCGCTTGCAGGTTTCGGCATGGATGTCTGGCCGCCGCGCGGCTTTGCGACGACACTGGCGCTATTGTTCGCCGCCTATCTCGCCGTCATCCTCACCCGAACGGCAATGCGCAAATCCGTATAGCAACCTCGATCCGATCGTTCGACTCGCCGGCGCGGACTCCGGGCTAACCGGTTGTTCTCTTCGGCGGATCGTGCGCACGCATGCTCGGCGGAACGCCGGTGAATTTCTCGATCTCGACGCAACACAATTGACCGGCACATCCTTGCGCCAGACGCGACGTCCCGGCATCGCGCGTGAGCACGTTCGGATTGCCATGCGCGCACATCGGTTGTTCGTCCTGAGCGTTTACGGGATCGTACCATGCGCCGGTCGGCAGATGGAGCACGCCGGCGCGCACATCGTTACTCACCTTCGCCGCGGCCAGGCACGATCCGCGCTCATTGAATATTCGCACGATGTCGCCGCTCACAATGCCGCGCGGCTTCGCATCCGCCGCCGACAGGCGCACGACTTCCCGATCCTTGTGTTTCGATCGACGGCTGTGCAGGCCGAAATCGAGCTGGCTGTGCAGCCGCGCGGCCGGCTGATTGGCGACAAGATGCAGCGGCGATGTCCCGCTCACATCCTCGGCCGGCTCCATCCATGTCGGATGCCCTTTGCAGTCGGAATAGCCGAAGGCCCCAATAGTGCGTGAAAAGATTTCGATCCTGCCGCTTGGCGTCGGCAGCGGATTCTTGTCGGGATCGTGTCGGAACTCGGCGAGAATGCCGCCCGTTTCCGCCAATGTCGGAAGGCGCATTTCGCCCTTCGTCCGTCGAAATCCGGAGGCGAAAGCCCCAGCCGGATCATCGCCGTTCGCGTATTCTCATAAAGCGTGCGAAGCCAGTCCATCACCGAGCGACCTTCGGTGAATTGCCGGCCCGTTCCCATTTTCTCGGACAGGAGCGCGAAGATTTCATAATCGTCCTTCGCCTGCCCGAACGGCCGGCAGACCGGGCGCATCGCAACCATGAAAGGATCGTAGGCGGCACCGCCGATGTCCGAACGTTCCAGCGTCAACGTCGCCGGCAACACGATATCCGCGTGGCGGGCGGTGGCTGTCCAGGCGGATTCGTTCACGACGATCGTGTCGGGCTGGCGAAACGCACGGCGAAGGCGGTTGATGTCCTGATGATGATGGAACGGATTGCCGCCGGCCCAATACACCAGCCGAATGTGCGGATATCGCAATTCGTTGCCGTTATAGGAGAAGGTTTCGCCGGGGTGCAACAGCATGTCCGCGATGCGCGCGACCGGGATATAGTCGGTCACGGCGTTGGAGCCTTGCGGCAGCGTCGGCAATGGCACCGCAAGTGATGGTTCGCCGATATCGGCCATCGAACCGAGACCGTAGCTGAAGCCTGTGCCCGGTGAACCGAGCTGGCCGAGCATCGCGGCCAGCACGATTCCCATCCAGACGGGCTGCTCGCCGTGATCGGCGCGCTGCAAGGATTGGGCGACAGTTATCAGCGTCTTATGCCGCGCCATCTGGAGCGCAAGCTCCTCGATCGCCTCGCCGGACAATTGGGTGATGTTTGCCGCCCATTGCGCGGTCTTCTCCGGCTCGCCGTCATATCCGCCAAGCAGGTAGCGCTCGAAGCGGTCATATCCCTCGCAGTAGCGTCCGAGGAATTCTCGAT
The DNA here is from genome assembly GCA_041397365.1 of Xanthobacteraceae bacterium. Lineage (GTDB taxonomy): Bacteria > Pseudomonadota > Alphaproteobacteria > Rhizobiales > Xanthobacteraceae > P52-10. The sequence goes on along the minus strand of JAWKWT010000007.1, from coordinate 176,070 downwards.
CGACCCGCCCGCCTTTTACCAGCGTATGCGCAATCCCCAGCATCAGCGCCGTATCGGTGCCGGGCTTGATCGGTAGCCAGCCGGCATCGAGTTCGGCCGGCAGATCGTCGCGCAACGGGCTGATCAGCACATATCGCGCGCCGCGGTGCCGCGCGGCCACCATCGAAGCGCGGGCATGATGGCGACTTGGACCACCGGGGGGACACCATGCCGTTCTTGGCGGCCATGCCACCAAAGCAGACGATCAATTCGGAATGCCGAACGACATCGTCCCATTTGACGGATTTGCGGCTGATGCTCTCAAACGGGCTGACGATATGCGGAATGATGACGCTCGCCGCACCTGAACTGTAGCTGTTCACCGAGCGGACATAGCCGCCGGCAGCATTCAGAAATCGGTGGACTTGACTCTGCGCATGATGAAATCGGCCCGCACTCGACCAGCCATACGATCCTCCATAGATCGAAGAGGAACCGAACCGGTCGCGAACGCGCATGATTTCCTTGCCGACAAGATCGATCGCGACGTTCCAGTCGACCTCGACGAACTCGTCGGCCCCGCGCCTGACATCGGAACCCGGCCCATTATCGAGCCATCCGCGCCGGATCGCCGGGCGCGCCACGCGCGCCCTGTGGCGCACGGCATCCTCAAAGTTCTGTATGATAGGCGATGGATTCGGGTCCTCCACGAAAGGACGAACCTCGACCTTGCCGTCCGCAGCCTCACGCGCGAGGAACACGCCCCAATGGCTGCGATGGTAGGAATAGTCCGTCATGTCGAAGTCGGAAATTCGCCTTTCGTGGGCAGACGCCGATCACTCCCGCTTCAGGCCGATGCGTTCGATGACCTGCTTCTTCCTGGCCGTGTCCGTTCGCACGAACTCCTGGGTCTTCGCCGCGTCGCCATAGAGGGGTTGCAGACCGAGCTTTGCGAACCGGTCGATAACATCGGGCTTTGCGAGCGCCTCGTTAACGGCCTTGTTCAGGATTTTCACCACGTCCGGCGGCGTGCCTTTGGCGGCCACAGAACGCTCCATGTCTGCGGGCTGTAGTCCTTGAATCGGTCTGCTCGGTGATCGAAGAGATCCGGCAGCACCTTGTTGCGGGCAGCGCCAGGGCCATTCGCCGCAAGCGCTTTCAACTTTCCGTCGGTGATGAAGGGCATTGCGGCCGCTCGTCGAGACAACGGCGATGCTGACGTCGCCGGACAGGACGGCGGTGATCGCCGGCACATCGCCCGAAAAGGGAACGTGAAGCATCTTCGTCCCGGAGAGCTGTTGCAGGTGCTCCATATTCAGGTGCGAGGGCCGGCGACGCCTGACGTCGAATAGCTGATGCTGTTCGGCTTGGCGCGCGACGCTTCGAGCACTTCGGCCATGGAGTTCTGCTTCAGATCGGGCTTCGCGACGACGATGCCATCGACATTCGCGAGCCCGGCGATCACGTCGAGATCGCGCTCGGGATTGTACGAGAGTTTCGGATCGATGTTCGGAATGATCGCGATCGCGGCCACGCCGCTGATGCCGACGGTGTAACCGTCCGGCTCGATTTCGCGACAAGATCGTGCCGATGGTCGTTGCCGCTCCAGGCCGGTTCTCGATCACGAAGGGTTGGCCGAGGCTTGCGGACACGCTTCCGCGACGATGCGCGCGGTCGTATCCGTCGATCCGCCGGCCGCGACCGGAACGATGAAGCGAACCGGCTTGTTCGGATAAGGCTGCGCCGCCAATGCGGCCGGTATTGCGACGGTCGCCAGCGCGACAAGGAGGACCAGCTTGAGCATTACTTCACCCCATGATTCCAAGATACGGTCAGCCAACACCAGAGATTGTGCAGGAGCCCGCCACCGCCAGCGGCCGGCTCCTGCTTTCCGATTGGGTCGCTACTCGCGCTTCAGCCCGATGCTATCGATGGTCTTCTTCTTTTCCGCCGCATCCTTGCGCACGAATTCCTGGATCGTCTTGGCGTCGCCAACCAGCGGCCGCAGGCCGAGCTTTGCAAACCGCTCGATGATATCGGGTTTCGCAAGAGCCTGGTTGACGGCCTTGTTCAGCGTCTCGACGACATCCGGCGGCGTATTCTTCGCTGCGACGAGCACGCTCCACATTTGCGGGCTGTACTGCTTGAAGCCGGTCTGTTCAGCAACGGACGGAAGATCGGGCAACACCTTCATGCGTGAGGTGCGGCCCGTTCGCCACGAGCGCCTTCAATCTACCGTCAAGAACGAAGGGCAATGCGGCGGTGGTCGACACGACGGCGATGCTGACATCGCCGGACAAGACGGCCGTGATTGCCGGCACGTCTCCCGAGAAAGGAACGTGAAGCATTTTCGTGCCGGAGAGCTTTTGCAACTGCTCCATTTCCAGATGCGCCGGTCCGGCGATGCCCGATGTGCCGAAGCTGATGCTGCCCGGCTTGGCGCGCGTGGCCTCGAGCACTTCGGCCATGGTCTTCTGCGGCAAATCGGGCTTCGCGACGATAATGCCGTCAACGCTCGCAAGACCGGAAATCACATCGAGATCGCGCTCGGGATTGTACGAAAGTTTCGGATCGATGTTGGGAATGATCGCGATCGCGGCAACGCCGCTGATGCCGACGGTGTAACCGTCGGGCTTCGACTTTGCGACAAGATCGATGCCGATCGTGGTTGCGGCTCCGGGCCGATTCTCGATCACGAAGGGTTGGCCGAGGCTTGCGGACATCGCTTCCGCGACAATGCGCGCGGTCGTATCCGTCGATCCGCCGGCCGCAACCGGAACGATGAAACGTACCGGCTTGTTGGGATAAGGCTGTGCCGCCAACGTGGCCGGTATTGCGACAGCCGCCAGCGCGACAAGGAGCACTCGCTTCAACATCTCTCGATCCCCCATGATCTCGATACAGATTCAAGTCAACGCAGCCGCCATTCGACGACCCCGCTCCTTCGGTTAGCCCAGAGTCTTCTCAACTCATGTTGAGTTGGACCCGTCGTCCATCTCTGCTTAAGTAAGATACGTTCCGAAACCGCTTTCCACGTTTCGGGATCACGCTCTAATCCATCGTTGCCGGCAGATCCTTGCGACCGCCCCACTCTTCCCATGAGCCGTCGTAGATCTTCACATCATCTTCGCCGATCCATTCACAGGCGAGCGCCAGGATGCAGGCGGTGATTCCCGATCCGCAGGTCGAGATGATCGGCTTGGAGAAATCCACGCCGTGCGCCTGAAAGATTTTCCGGATTTCATCGGGGCTGTGAAATTTGTGATCGGGGCCGCGAAGGTCGCGCTGCGACAGATTGATCGAGCCGGGAATATGTCCCGGCCGCACGGCCGGATAGCGGAAGGACGTATCGCCGTTGAACTGCTCGGGCGGGCGAGCATCGACGATCTGCTCCTCGCCGGACGAAACATTCGCCAGCACATGCCGCCAATCACAGGCCCGCGGCCGCTGCGCCGGCACCGGCCAGTTCGTCGGCGCCCGCTTTTGCGCGACGCCATGCTCCAGCACTCCCCCGGCCTGCTTCCATGCGGGAAGCCCGCCGTCGAGCACCGCGGAGCGCTCATGCCCCGATCCCCGGAACATCCACCATGCGCGGGCGGCGGTGTAGAGGCCCGCATTGTCGTAGAAGATCAGCGTCGCGTCCGGATCGATACCCAGTTCGCCGACCATTTTCGCAAACAGTTCCGGCGACGGCATCATGCGATGCGGCGGCTCAGTGCTCGGCGCCGCGACCTTGTTGGAATCGAAATGGATCGCCCCCGGAATATGTTCGCTCAGGAACACCTGATAGGCCGGCAATCCCTTGTTGCTCATGTCCCAGGACGTATCGATCACCTGGATGCGCTCGGTCCCGAGCCGTTCTTTCAGCCATTCCACCGAGACGAGCACCGGAAATTTTTCCGTCTGTTTGTTCTCAGCCATTTCGAACAACTCCCGATTTGCACAACGGATGTCTCAACAGAGATCAACGCGCTCAATGCCTGGCGGATTCCACCCTCAGGCACGCGCCGAACAAAGCTCCGACCTCCAAAGGCTGCGGCTGATCCATGCCGCGCAAGGAAACGTCATAGAGTCCCGCCCCGCGCGCGCCGAGATTCTTGCCGATCTCCGTTTGCGGATCTCGCGCCTCGACCAGTTCGACCCAGTTCTCTCCGAACCGGAAAAGAAGCGAGGTGGTCCCCGCGCCATGTCGCGATGAAATCTCCTGAGGCGCTCCGAACAGCGCCCGCATCGGCGGCTCCGATGCAGAGAGCTGACGAGTAACGACCGTCACTCCGGCAATGCCGGAGATTCCGAACGGCTGCTCGACATTCGAAGGCAGCGCCGCGACGCGCCAGTGCGGCGGCGTCAGGTCCCTGGTCAGGAAGGGAAGAACCGGTTCGCCCAAGCTGACGGAGGGCTCCGATAGTTCGAGCCCCCATTCGTTCCCATCGGCCATTTTCTTTCCGACCGTCCGCCGGAAAGGCGCAGCGGAGGAGATTTCTGCGAGCGCCTTCTCCGCAGGCTCCAGATCCCTCGCATTGACGGCATAGTCGATCCAGCCCGGACCGCTCGCAAAGCGTTTCTGAAAGCGGTGAGGACTCGGACTGTGGAACGTCAGCAGTTCGATCGAGGACCCATCGCGAAATCTCACGAAGCGCCCCTCCGAGGCTCCCGGCGGGTCCTTGCGATCCAGAACATCGAAGCCTGCCCGCTGAAACGCCTTCGTCGCCTCGGCGATATCGGCAACTCCCAGCACGACATGATCGAACCGATCAAGCATTTGGCATCCTTCGCATGATCCGATCCGAGGCGGATCGCCATTTCCATCCTCAATCGCTCACGCGACGACTTTCACCAAAGACCTAGTAATGAGACCGCAGCGCCTTGAATGCGTTCGACATGTCTTCGAGAAGATCATCGACGTCTTCGAGACCGGCGTGAATTCTCACGGCCTTGCCCGGAGCGGACCACTTGGTCGCGGTGCGCTGGGCCGTCGGATCGATCGGCAGGATCAGGCTTTCGAAGCCGCCCCATGACGCACCGATATTGAACAAATGAAGCTCGTCGACAAACGCATCGATCGCCGCTGGCGGCAGATCGTTGAAGACGACGCTGAAGAGACCGGACGCTCCGAGGAAATCCCGTTTCCACAACGCATGCCCTTTGTCTCCAGGCAACGCCGGATGGATCACCCGAGACACTTCCTTCTGCTCGGCCAGCCACTGCGCGAGCGCGAGGCCGGTCGCCCAATGCCGCTCCAGCCGCACCTTCATGGTGCGCAGGCCCCGCTGCGCCATATAAACGTCGTCCGGGCTCGTGATCTGCCCGTATTCATGGACGCAGCGCTCCATGGCCGGAGACGTCTGCTTGTTCGTCGTGATGATGCCGAGCATCGCATCCGAATGCCCGATGACATATTTCGTCGCCGCCTGGATCGAGACGTCGACGCCATGGTCGAACGCACGGAAAAACAGCGGCGTCGCCCACGTATTGTCCATCAGCACGACGGCGCCCGCCGCATGCGCTTCGGCCGCGATCGCGGGAATGTCCTGCACTTCGAGCGTGTGCGAGCCGGGCGCTTCGGTGTAGACAAGAACCGTGTTGGGCTGAATCAGCTTCTTGATGTCAGCGCCGATATACGGATCGTAATAGGTGGTTTGAACGCCCATGCGCACAAGAGGCCCATCGGCGAATGTGCGTACCGGCCCGTAGACGCTGTCGGTAATCAGAACGTGGTCGCCGCTTTTGACGAAGGCCAGAATGGACATGATGCAGGCGGCCAGCCCCGACGGACAAACAAAGGAGCGGTCGCCGCCCTCCACTTCCGCAAAGGCTTCCTCCAGGTCGCGCGTGGTCAGGTCCCGTGGCGACCGTAATACATGCTCGAACGCCTGCGGCGCGCGTCGCCTGCCGCTTCGCCAATCGGCGGATGGTGCCCGACAAGGGACCGTGGAGGTTCGATAGACCGCGGATTGACTGCCCCCAACAGCGATCCGGATGCCTGCCCGCGGTGATGACTTTCGTGCCTATGCGCATGTTTCCCGCTCAATTATTGTATGCTGTTCGTAGACGGCATGCAGCATATCACCCCGGCCGCTCGACCACACAGGGCATGCTCAGCGCGTGATTCTGTTTCGAAACCGCAATTTCGGATTTCTAAATCTGGTATGAAGCCAAACCTAACCTGACATTCGCCTAACCTGCCCTCACGCCTGACCTGTCATGAAAAATCCTCTGCCGCCCCTGAACTGGTTGCGCGCCTTCGAGATCACCGCGAGGCATATGAGCGTCACGCGCGCGGCGGCAGAGCTTGGCGTCTCGCCATCGGCGGTCAGTCAACAGGGATCAAGCAGCTTGAAGACCCTCTACAGGTTCGCCTGATCTCGCGTGTTGGAAACCGTCTGATCTTGACGGATGCAGGACATGAATCGCTGCCGGGCTTCACCGAAGCCTTCCGCCAACTCGGCGACACCGTCACGATCGCACGCGGCGTCGCGGATTCCGGCCCCGTGAACGTCTCGATCGCCCCCTCGCTCGCGATCATCACCTGCCGCGATTGACACGGTTTTACGACCAGTACCCGGAAGTCAGCCTCGGTATTTTCACGTCGATGGATGTTGCATCGTTCGACCGCAGCGGCATCGACATCGCCGTGCGCTACGGCTCTGGATTGTATCCGGGCCTGTACGCACGCAAACTCATGCCCGAGCACGTCAATCCTGCAGCCCACTGATCGCCAGAACGCCGCTGAACGATCTCCGTCCGATCTGGGTGAATCTCTTCACCTTCTTCACGAATGGCCGACCGAGCAAGACCGCACCTGCCCGACATGGCGGACCTTTCTGGCGTCGGACGACACGATCGGCATCGACCCGCGCCGCGGGCCTCATTTCAACCAGGCAAGCATGGTGGTCGACGCGGCCTGCGCGGGGCTCGGCGTCGCGCCTGCGAAGAAACGTGGATTGCGAAAAGAGACCTTGAAAGCGGAGACCTGACGGCGTTGTTCGACACGCAATTCGACGTCGAGTTTTCCTATCATCTGGTCTGCCTGCCGGGAAAAAGTCCGGCTGGGAAAGGTCTCGAAATTCATCGACTGGATTTCGGAAGAAGCCGCCCAGGATAGTTAGAGACAGCTAGAGGCAGCCAGAGGCAGCCAGAAGCGCGATCCCGGTCGGCTCGGCCCCTTGGGCGCTCCCTGATCGGAGCGCCCTCGGGCTTTGCGGTGGCGGAGCGACTTTCACATCCCTCGCAGCCACGTTGAGCGACACGCACGGCAATGCCGGCGCGCGTCAAAGCGCGAGCGAGAAGCCGCCATTTACCGGATAGGTCTGACCGGTAATCCAGGAGCTGGCATTCGATGCCAGGAACAGCGCCATGTTGGCGACATCCGTCGGCTGTCCGGGCCTGCGAATGATATAGCGTTCGAGCGAGCGCTTAAGCGCAGCCTCATCGTTCAGGCGCCGCGCGATGGCGGGCGTGACCGTCATGCCGATCGCGATGCAGTTCGCCGTAATCATATAGCGGCCGAGCGAGCGGGCGTTCGAGCGCATGAAACCGGCAGCGCCCGCCTTCGCGCCCGCATAGATTTCCAGACCCGCGTCGCCCCATCGGCCGGCGTCGGAGATGATCGTGATGATGCGGCCTTCCTTTTTCTCGATCATGTCGGGAACGACCGCGCTCGTGCAGTTGATGACGCCGTAGAGATTGACGCCGATCGCGTTGTTCCAGACCTCGGGGCCCGTTTCCCAATACGGCTTGCGATAATCCGGAGACGGATTGACGCCGGCATTACCGGCATTGTTGACGAGGATGCCGATCTTGCCGAGCTTGCTCTTGGCCTCGCCAGTGAACCGGCGGACGTCTTCGAGATTCGTCACGTCGCCCTGCACCGCGACGGCCTTGCCGCCGGCCTTCGTGATCTCGTCGACGACGCTCTGCGCCCGTTCGAGATAATAATCATTGACGGCGACGCCGCCCGAATTCGGCGCGGCCGCCAGATGCATGGCGATTTGTCGACCGACACCCTGCCCCCCGCCCGTAACCAGAGCGACGCGGCCACCGAGATCCAGTATTTCGTTCATACCTTTCTTTCCTTCTCTTTCCAGTAAGGCGCCCGGAGATCGCGCTTGAGAATTTTTCCCATCGTGTTCCGGGGCAACTCGTGAACAATCTCGACGCTTTTCGGCTGCTTGTAGGACGCAAGGCGAACCCTTCCATGAAGGAGAACTTCGTCCGGCGTTGCAAGCGCTCCCGGCTTCAGCTCGATGAACGCTTTCACCTGCTCGCCGAACTCTTCGTCGGGAATGCCAATGACGGCGGCGTCCTGCACCGCCGGATGCAGAAGCAGCGCCGCTTCGATCTCGGCCGGATAGATGTTCACCCCGCCCGAGATAATCATGTCTTTCGATCTGTCGGAGATGAAGAGATATCCGTCCGCATCGAGAGAACCGACATCGCCGGTCTTGAAGAAGCCTTCGCCGTCGAGGACATCCGGACCGAGCACCTGACCGTTCAGATATTGACGGATCGTCGTCGGCGTCTTCACCCAGATGTCGCCGATCGCGCCCGTCTCACATTGACGGCCCGCATCGTCCCGAATGCTCACCTGCACATGCCTGTGCAGGAGGCCGCTCGATCCGGGCTTCACAAGATGCGTGCCCGGCGGCGCATGCGTGATCATTCCTGTTTCGGTCGAGCCATAACCTTCGGAGAGCTTTCCGGGGCCGAAATACCGATCGATCCAAAGCTTGAGCGCAGGCGGAACGGGCGCGGCGCCGATTCCCAGCGAATGCAGCGCCGAAACGTCGTAGCGCGCCAGCACCTCTGCCGGCAGCGCGGCGATACGCTTGTACATGGTCGGAACGCCCGTCCAGCCCGCGATCTTGTGCTCCTGAATAAGCTTCAACACCGTTTCAGGATCGAACCGCCGCAGCAGAAAGGCCGGAGCGCCTTCTCTCAACGCGCCCCACAAAGCGGCCGGACCTGCGCCATGATGCAGCGGCAGCGTGACGAGAACCGAGGCGTTCGACGTCCTGCGGCGCTTCTCGGCGATGTCCTGCAAATATTCGGCGACCCGACGGTCCGTGAGCGCGGCGCGTCGTCCCGACATGACGACGCCTTTCGGCAGACCGGTGGTGCCGGAGGTATAGAGAATCAGCGGCGGGTCGGCCGTGGAATACATCGGCGGCGCGGACGCTTCCTCCAAACTTGCGAAATCGACGAAACCGTCCGCAGGCTCGTCGATGGAAATGGCAAGCTTCAGATCGATCCCGGCCAGGCCCGCCAACAGCGCCGCAGGGTCCTTGTCGTCGCAAACGAGAACATTCGCTCCGCTGTTCGACAGGACGTAATGCGTTTCGGCCGGGGTCAATCGCCAGTTCAGCGCGAGCAGCGAGCAGCCGATCTTCGCGAGCGCAGATGCGACGATCGCCCATTCGATCCTGATCTGGGTGCGAACGACGACGATGTCGCCGCTTGCCACGCCCCGCGCCAGGAGCCCCGCGGCCACCCTGTCCGCCGATCGATTCCAATCCGCATATGCGAGCGAGCGATTTCCTTCGATAAGACCGACCTGATCCGGCCGCTCATGCGCCCAGAATTCGAGCGTGTTCGGCCGGATGTCGGAAGGCCGTGCATCTGAAGACGACAACATGGTTGAACTCATTCGCGGATCCGATACGCGCCCGCCTCATGCGCGGCGCGTCGAGAGGTGAAGCTTCGATCACCGGACCAGCATGCGGGCTCGGGGCTCGCACGCGGCCAAGCGATGAGGAGGGCACGCGAGCCCTCCTCCCGCCATCAATTCAGTCCTTCCACATCTCGACAAAACGAACGAGCCCATCCGGAATATTGCGGATGCCGTGAACCTTCTTGCTCGCGACGATCGTATCGGCCGGATAGAACAGGTAGGCGATCGGCAGTTCTTCCGCGAGCGTCTTCGACAACTCGCCATAGATCGCCTTTCGTTCGGCGACGTCTCGAGTCGCCATGCCCTTTTCGAGAAGTTCGTCCACCTTCTGGTTCTTGAAGTGGCCGTAGTTCGACGAGGGCGTGACGTCAGCGAATTTCGAATGGAAGAACGAGTACGTATTCTGATGCGGATCGGCGCGCCCGGTGAATCGGTAGAGCGAGGCCACATACTGCTTTCCGGACATGTTCGAGACGATACGGTTCTGGTCGACCGGTTGCAGTTCGACCTTCATCCCGACATTGCCAAGCATCTCCTGGAGAGTTTGGGCAAGCTGCTGGGTTTGGGGAGAGTTGTTGTAGAGAAGTGGGAAGGAAGCCGGCTTGCCATACGCCGCAACGAGCGCCTTCGCTTTCGCCGGATCGTATTTCGGATAGTTCGGAACCGGTTGGTTGGCCCAACTGCCCGGTCCGAACGGGCTGTAGCCAAGCTCCGGAATCCCTTGAAACAAGGTTTTGCGCAGCAGCTCCCTGTCGATCGCATGCGCGACCGCCTCGCGAATGCGTCTGTCGTCAAACGGCGGCTCGGTGGAATTCATATACACGCCGTCATAGCCAAAGCCACCCGGCTGGAGCACAACGTATTTCGAATCCTTTTTCATCTGCGCCGCAAATCGCAACGACACTTGAAGGACGATGTCCGACTGGCCGGAGAGAAACGCGGCTTGCATCGTTTCCGGATTTTGAATGCCGCGCAGCACGACGGAATCGAGATAGGGCTTGCCGGACTGCCAGTAGTCCGGATTCCGCACATAGACCATACGGCTGTTCCGGACCCATTCCGAGAACTTGAAAGGTCCCGTTCCGACCGGTTTCAAGCCGATCTCCTTCGGGTTGTTCTTGAACGCCGTCGGCGACACCATGATGCCCGCCGCATCCGAAAGGACCGCCAGGAACGCCGCATTCGGCTGATCCAGCGTGAACGCGACAGTGTCTGCGTCCAGCGCCTTCACGTCACGCAGTTCGTTAAGCGTGGACAAACATCGGCAGGCATTGGCAGGGTTGCGCGTCCGTTCGAAATTCGCCACCACCGCGGCGCTGTCCAGAATGGTGCCGTCGTGAAACTTGATGCCTTTGCGGATCTTCACCGTGAGCACGCGCCCGTCGGCATTCCAGCTATAGCCTTCCGCCAGGTGCGGCTGAACGTTTCCCTTCTCGTCGATATCGAAAAGAGCTTCATAGACCGGCACGGCGAACTGCCGCTCGGTGAAGCTACCCGTTCGAATCGGATCGACCACGAGCGGCTCCTGCGCGAGCCCGATCGTCAGGGTCCCGCCGCGTTTCGGCTCGGCAGCTTCTACCGGATGCATGAGCAGCATCGCGGCCGATGCTGCGGTCAAAAGGGCAACCGCACGTCTCTGAAACAGCATTGCTACTCCCTCTCTCTTTCCTTCGAATTGACGGATGTCAGGACACGGTCTGGAGGCGGGACCGCGCCGGATCAATCGCTCCGCCCATGGCTTCCTCCAACGGGTGATGACAGGCGACGAAGTGGTCGGCCCGCCCCTTGACGGGTTGAATGCCCGGTTCTTCGGTTCGGCATCGGTCGGTGGCGCGCGCACAGCGATTGTTGAAGCGGCACCCTAGCGGCATATCGAGCGGAGACGGCGTTTCGCCGGTCGGCCGCCGCGTCTCGTGCCTCCTGTCGGGATCGAGCGAGGGAACGGAGGCGAGAGGAACCGCGGTGTAGGGATGCGCGGCGATGCATACAGATCGTCCGTCGCCGCCACTTCGCAAATCTTGCCGAGATACATCACCATGATGCGGTCGCTGATGCTGCGCACCACGCCGAGATCATGGGAAATGAACAGCATCGTGAGATCGTAGGCGACCTTGGCGTCTTCGAGCAGGTTCAGCACCTGCGCCTGCACCGAGACGTCCAGCGCGGACACGGGCTCATCGCAAACCAACAGCTTCGGCTTCAGGATGAGAGCCCTCGCCAGGGACACGCGCTGACACTGACCGCCCGAAAGCTGATAGGGCTTGCGATGGCCGATCAATGTTCCGTCGAGCCCGACTTCCTTGAGCGTCGCCAGCACCTGCGCGCGACGCTCGGTGGCGTTGCCACGCCCCGCAACGATCAGGGGCATCTCGACGATGTCGAAAATGGTATGGCTCGGATTGAGCGATGACAGCGGGTCCTGGAACACCATCTGCATGTTGTGGCGCAGGAGCCGCAACTCGGCGCTGCTTGCCGACAAGATGTCCGTGCCATCGAAATTCACCTGCCCGGCATCCGGCCTGGGCAACGCCATCAGCGCGCGCGCCAGCGTCGACTTGCCGCTTCCCGACTCGCCGACCACGCCCAACGTTTCACCGCGCGCAATGTCGATGCTGACATCGGACAGCGCCTGGACGCGCTTGGCGCTCCGCGACTTGTAAGTCTTGACGATGTTGACGGCGGAGAGCAGCACCTGCTGCTGTCGCATATGCGCCTTGCCGCTACCAGCCATCTACATCTCCGCCCGAACTGGATTCCAGCATCTGAACTGATGATCGCCGCCGACGATCGTCAGCTCCGGCGCGACATCATCGCATCGATCGAGACGATCCGGACATCTGGGGGCAAACGGGCACCCCTGAACCCGCTTGGTCAGATCGGGCGGCTGCCCGTTGATGACTTGCAGGCGCGTGTGCCGAGGCAACTCCTCCCGCGGGATCGAGTCCAGCAGCGCTCTTGTGTATTGCATCTTCGGCTTTGCCAGCAGCGTGCGGACGTCTCCCTGCTCGACCATCCGCCCCGCATACATCACGCCGACGCGATCGCACATTTCGGCGACGACGCCGAAATTATGCGTAATCAGGATCAGCGCCATCGCGTGCCGCTCTTGCAGCCGGCGCAGCAGATCGAGAATCTGCGCCTGTACCGTGACGTCGAGCGCCGTTGTCGGCTCGTCCGCGATCAGCAGGCGCGGATTGCAGGCGAGCGCGATCGCAATCACGACGCGCTGCCGCATGCCGCCGGACATGCGATGCGCATATTCGTCCACGCGCTGGCGCGGCGCAGGAATACCGACCTCGGACAGCAATTCCACGGCGCGTTCGCGCGCCGCGCGAACCGACAGGTCTGTATGATTGCGAAGAACCTGGACGATCTGCCGCCCGATCGGAAGGACGGGATTGAGCGACGTCAGCGGGTCCTGGAAGATCATCGCGATATCCCGCCCCCGCACGAGGCGCATGTCTTTCTCTTTGAGCGCGAGAAGATCCCGGCCGTCGAACACCACCCGGCCGCCCGCCCTCAGCGCGACATTCGTCGGCAGAAGCTGAATGAGACTGCGGGCCAGGATCGACTTGCCTGAACCGGACTCGCCGACGATTCCGAACGTTTCGCCTTGCCGCACGCTGAAGGACACGTCGTCGACCGCACGAAGTTCTCCGTGCCCGAGCGCGAAATAGGTCTTCAGATTCTCGACACTGACCAGGAGCTTCGTCATGCCGCCCGCTCCCGATCATTGATCCGCCGCTGAATGGCCTCGCCGACCACATTCAAGGAGAAGATCGTGAGAAACAGCGCAAGCGCTGGAAAGAACACCGCATGCGGCGCCTCCAGCACATACGCCTGCTCGGCCGCCATCATCGCACCGAGCGTCGGCGCCGGCGGCGGCACACTCAGGCCGAGATAGCTGAGACCCGCTTCCGCCAGCGCGCCGATGGCGATAAGCAGCAACCCATAGGACAGCAGGGTCGGCAGAAGATTCGGGAGAAGCTCGCGCAGCAACAGGCGCGTATCGCCCATCCCCACCGCGCGCGCCGCCGTCACGAACTCTCTTTCGCTGAACGACAGCGTGTTCGCGCGGGCGATGCGGATCACGGACGGCGTAAAGACGATACTCAGTGCGGTGATGACCTTCACCAGCGCCTGACCGGGATAAGCGACCATCGCGATGATGAGCACCAGCGGCGGAAACGCCAGCACGACGTTGCAGACCGCCAATATGATCTTCTCGGTCCAGCCCCGGAAATATCCGGCGATCATCCCCAGCGCGCCACCGAACAGAAGCGCGAGGAACACCGAACCAAGGCTGACCGCGAAGGTCACGCGAAAGCCGTAGATCGTTCTTGATAAAATATCGCGGCCGAGCGAATCCGTGCCAAGCCAGTTGCTGGCGCTGGGCGCGCTGAGCATTCGCAGCAGCGATTGACGAGTCGGGTCGTCGATCGGCAACCAGCCGGCCATCGCCGTCAGGAATACGACGAGGATCAGCCAGCCGGCGGCGATGAAGAATCCGGTGCCGAGACGTCGCATCAATGACCTCCGTCCTGCAACAGACGAGGATCGACAAGAGTGTAAACGACGTCCGTCAGCAAGTTTATCAGGATGAACATCACGCCGACGAACAGGACGATGCCTTGCGTCATCAGATATTCCTGCTGGTAGATCGACTGCACCAGCAACTGCCCGATGCCGGGCAAAGCAAACATCTGCTCGATGATGATCGCGCCGCCCATCAACCGGCCCATATTGATGCCGACGACGGTGACGAGGTTCAGCGAGGACGGACGCAGAGCGTTCTCGAAGAGGATGCGATAGGTGGGCAGGCCCATCCCGCGCGCCAGCGCAATGTAGTTCTGCTGAAGCGTCTGGATCATTTCCGTGCGGAGAAGACGCAGATAGACCGGCACTTCAATAAGCGCCAGCGAGAGCACCGGCAGCGTCATGCTCCGCAAATTTTCAACGGGCGATTCGAACAGACTTACAAAGCCGGTCGCCGGCAACCACTGCATGTAGAGGGCGATGGCGTAAATGAGACACAGGCCGACGACGAAGGTCGGCGTCGACAACAGCATCAGACAGATGGCAAGCGTCAGCGAGTCGAAGGTTGTCCCGCGCCTGTAGGCGCTGAGAACGCCGAAGGGAATCGCCAGTCCGAGCGCGACGATCTGCGTCAAAACAATGAGCTCGATCGTGACCGGAAGCCGCGACAGGATCACATCCAGCGTCGCTTCCCCCGAATGCACCGCGCTACCGAAATCACCGCTGAGAACATTCCCCAGCCAATGAAAGTAACGTTCGATCAACGGCCGATCGAGGCCGAGGGTTTCGCGAAGCGCCGCGACCCGCTCCGGCGTCGCGGCGTCGGCAAGAATCAGCGTCGGCAGATCGCCGGGCAGCAGCGCGACAAGCAGGAAACTCACGACCGATATGGCGAACAGCGTCGTTACGACGGCCGCAGCGCCGCTCAGGAATCGCCGGACGCGCGCGCTCGCTCTCCGGCTGCTTTTGGACCCGGCCGCGGCCTCCCCCGGATGCAGAGCGGCACGCTCCGACATGATCGCCTCCCGCTGTTTCCATTTGCTTATCATACAGCAAGTATTCTGCAAAGAATTTTGCGGTCTTCAACCCCGCTCATTTTGACGCATCGATCAGGGATACGATGAGGATGCGCAACGCCGCTATCGCGCGCGACATCCCGCGTAGCGTGCGCTGATCAGCCCTTCCTGCGCAACATCCGCTTCAGCCCGGCGACATAGGCATCGCGAATGGCATCCATCCGCATGTCTTTGGGATTGAGCAGCCCGAGCAACGTCAGCGAGCGCAGCGTCCCGAGAATAAGGACCGCCTGCTTCTCCGGATCGATGTCGTCGCGAATCTCGCCATTGTCGATCGCCGTCCTGACCATGGCGGCGAGACGGCGCACGGACCGTTCGGTGACTTTCGAGACCGCCGGCCGCAGCGCAGGCTCGGTGAGCGATTCCATGATGACCGTCTGGAGTGTCATAGGCCCCTTCGACGTCGTCGGCGCGAGATAGTTCGCGACCGATCCCAGCAACATCTCCAGCCCGGGCTTGAAATTTTCCGTCTGGGCTAACCGATTTGCGAAGCCGTCGGTGATATGCCAGGCGACCGCCTCAAGCAGACCGGTCTTGTTGCCGTAGTAATGCGCCGGCAATCCTCTGCTGTAGCCGGCCGCCGTTCCCACTTGCCCCAGCGTCAGCCCGTCGACGCCGTGCCTGGCGATGATTTCCGTCGCCGCCGCCAAGAGCCGGCCTTCCGCTTCATCTCGCCGTTCCGTGTGCGAGCCGACGGGAGTGGCCGGCTGAGCGGCACGCGCTTTCTTCGTCGTCTTGGCCTTGCTCATCGGGCCTTCGCTGACAGATTGAGATGCAGGAAGTCCAGGATATCCTGCTTGAGTTTGAGCGGATTGACCTTGTCGGGCGAGTGGAGCCACAAGGTGCGGACGCCGCGTCCCATCGCCAGCAGGATCGCGGCCTCGGATTTCGGGTCCACGTCCTTCCTGATCTCGCCGTTCCCGATGCCGATTCGGATGTGATTCTCGAGCCGCTTCAGGGCAGAGCGACTGTGCTTGCTGAAGATGGCCTGAAGTCCCGACGTATCGAACAGCGCCTCTTTCTGCATCACATGCATGGCCTTCGCGATTTCAAGACGCCGCGGCATGCAGGCAAGCTCCACATAGCTCACGAGGACTTTCATCCCCGTGGCGTCGCTTTTCTCATGCAGCATGCGCACATATTGCTCGCCGATATATTCGGCGGTCGCCTGCAAAAGGCGATCCTTCGTCTTGTAGTAATGCGCGGCCAGCCCCCGGCTGTAGCCGGCGGCCTCGCCGACATCGGCCAGCGTCGTGCCTTTAACGCCGCGGGCGGCGATCAACGAAATGGCGGCCTCAAGAAGCGCGGTTTCGGCCGCCTCCCGGCGATCGGCTTGCCGCCTCCTGGGCGCTCGAACGGCGTTCTGCTTCGCTACCATCCTTCATCCAACGGGACGTCCTGACACGCCGCGGGGATACCAAGAATTCATCCCCATCGAAAGCCGCCGCGCGCCGAGACCTGCGGAAAACTCCGTGCGCCGGATCAATCCTTCTGGAGCGTATGGACGTAACAGACGGCCCCCACGCCGACCATATGCGCCAGCCCGACCCTGGCCGGCTTATGCTGTCTCAGGCCCGCCTCGCCGCGCAACTGCAACACGATCTCGCCGATCTGGCCGACCCCGGTCGGGCCGATCGGATGGCCCATGGCGATCAGCCCGCCCGACGGATTGACGGCGCATTTGCCGTTGATGTCCCATGCCCCTTCCTTGAGCAGCGGAACGGCCTGCCCGGCGGGACAGAAGCCCATCGCCTCGACATATTCCACCTCCTCGACCGTGAACGCGTCGTGCAACTCGACGATGTCGATATCCTTCGGCGCAAGCCCCGCCTGCCGCAAAGCGATTTCGGTCGTCTCCGCCGTCAGGCTGGCGTCATAGGCCGTCGGGTTGTCATAAACCCTCTGGCTTCGACCGGCGGAGCCGCTGACGCGGATCGGCTTGCTTCCGGCAATGCCGAGTCGGCGGATCGCATCCTCCGACGCGACGATGACGGCCGCGGCGCCTTCGCCGACCGGCGTGCATTGCAGCGTGGTGAAATTGCCAGACACCTTCCGGCCGCCGACCACCTCGTCGAGCGTTCTCGCCTGCTGCCGCTGCGCGTTGGGATTCTTCGCGCCGTTGCCGTGGTTCTTCACGGCGACACGGGCGATGTCCTCATGCGAAACGCCGTGACGCTGCGCGTATTGGTCCGCCAGAAGCGAGAAATGCGTGAATGGAACGATCGCGTCGTCAGCAAGGTTGCCGATCCCGGCGATCGCCTCGCCGCGCCCGCGCGGGTGCGATCCGTGCTTGTCGACACCGAGCACCAGCGCGACATCCGAGATGCCGCTCGCCACCTCGATGCATGCTTTGCGAAAGGCCGCCGAGCCGGAGGCCGACGCATTCTCGATATGGATCAGTTCCACGCCGGACGCGCCGAGGTGGCGCAGGATCGCGCGCCCCGGAGCCATCGGCAACAATGCGGTCGCAATATAGGCTGTATCCACCGCACGCCACTCGATGGCCGCATCCTCCAGCGCGTCGCGCGTCGCTTTGAGACCAAGGGCGACATAGGGATTGTCGCTCGGGTTCTGATAGCGGTGCCAGCCCGCTCCGACGACGTAAACGGGCCGCAAATCTTTCAAGGTTGTGGTCATGAGCGCAATCCTCAAGCTGCCGGCGCGAAACGAAGATCAAGGCGTTTTTCGCCATCTGCCGGACCGTCGACCTCGACCAGACAGGCCTTCAATTGAAGGCCGGCGGGAAGAAACTCGTCCGTATCCTCGGCGAGCAAGGTCCGCACGACCGGTCCTCCCTTGAGCTTCACCGAGAGCACGACGAACGGAGCTTGCCTGTCCTTCCGCGCATGCATCAGCACACGCGACGAGGCGACCAGCGTGCCCTCGCCCTTTAGCAAGGTCGGCGTGAGAGCGTCGCCGGTCTTCCCGCATTTCTCGCAGCCATAGCGCTGCATCGGAAAAAAGACGTGTCCGCAGGCGCAAGTGCCACCGCAGAGCGCGGGCGTCTCCCCGGAAGCCGGTATCGTGTAAAGCTGTGGTTTGAGTGCGCGCATCGGGACAAGTCCTCTCAAGAGAGCCGATTGAAATTGCATTTGCTTGTCTATCGATAAGCAAACGATTGGCAGTCGATTTCACGGCGCAGCCCTCTGCGCCAGCCCTGTCTGCGAACCAGGCTTGTTTACGAACCGGACCTGGCCGCGCGGTATTCCTTTTCGAGCCGGCCGACGAGGCTGGCGACATCGGTGACTTCATTGACGCCCGACACCGAATGTCCGGCGCTCCACAGATCCACCCAGCGCCGCGGCTTGCCGCTCGACGCCTTGCCGCCGCCGAACTGCTCCTTCGCGCGCTCGGCGCTCACCTCTTCGTCGAGTCGGTCGGGATCGATCCCGGCTTTGGCGATCGACGGGCGCAGCATGTTGACCTGCAAGCCGGTGAAAGCGCGCGTGAGCATGACATCATCCAGGCTCGAAGCGACGAGCATGTCGCGATAGCCATCGGACGCCATGCTCTCTTTGGTAACGATGAAGCCGGTGCCCATATAGGCGAGATCGCATCCCAGCACCTGGGCCGCGTAGAGCGATTGCCCGTCCGACACGCCGCCCGCAAGCACGACGACCCCGTCGAACATCTTGCGCACGGCGCGGACGAAGGCGAACGGATTGACCCAGCCGGTATTTCCGCCCGCTCCCGCGGTCAACAGAATGAGTCCGTCGGCTCCCGCCTCGATCGCCTTCTCGGCGTGCCGGACGGAGGCGACGTCCGCGAGAACGAAGCAGCCGATGTCATGCAGCGGCTTGATCACCGCCGCCGGCGAGCCGACGCTGGTAATCACCACCTCGACTTTGTGCTTCACGAGGCATTTCAAGTCCTCGACCATGGTCGCGTGGCGGATAATCAGGTTCGGGCAGATCGGCGCACCCGCTCCGGGATCGTCCTTCAATTGGCTCTCGATGCCGGTCAGCCACTCATCCAGTTCGCTCGGCGATTGTGCGTTCGCCGTCGGAAACGCGCCGATCACCCCGGCCCGGCTGCACGCCACGACAATGTCCGGACCGGATACGCGCAACATCGGCGCGGCGATCAAGGGCAGCCGCAACCGATCACGGAATTTTTCCGCAAAAGGCGTGTTCCTCATCATCATTTATTGTCCTGACCAACCGATTTTGCGCTCCGACGACAATGGCCGCGTCGGCTATTTGTCGGGCTTGGAGAAAATGTTCGCATAGGTCGAACTCCGTTCCGCGGCCTCGCGGCGCGCTTCCTGAATTTCTTCCGGCGACCCCATGCGATTGATGATGGACCGCTCAAGCTCCAGCGCGCTGGCGAGGTCCACTTGCAGCGTGCGATTGAGGATCTGCTTGGCCGCGCGCATGGCGTAGGGCGCGCGCGACGCCAGCACCACAGCGAGTTTCATCACATCATCCATCAACGATTCGGGCGCGGAGACTTCATCGACGAGGCCGATGCGCTTTGCTTCCGCCGCATCCACAGGCTCACCGACCATAATCAATCGCTTGGCGTTCGAAAGGCCGATCAGTCGCGGCGCGCGCGCGGTGCCGCCGCCGGCCGGAAGCGCGCCGAAACGAATTTCGGTCAGGCCGATCTTGGCGCTGCTCGAAATGTAGCGGAAGTCGCAGGACAGCGCGATTTCGCAGCCGCCGCCCATCGCCGCACCGTTGATGGCGGCGATGACGGGCTTCGGCACCCAGTCCAGTCCAAGCGCCGGTCCCGGCTGACTCACCGGCCGTGACGCCTCCGGCTGCCGGGCGGTATCGCGCAAATCCGCGCCGCCGCAGAAGTGGCGGCCGGCTCCGGTGACAACCAGCACGCGGACGTCCTTGTCGTTGGAAGCCTTCTCCGCCAGCGACTGAAGCGAGGAGATCAGTTCGCCGTTGATCGTGTTGGCGCGATCGGGGCGGTTGAGCGTGAGGATCGCCACATGCTCGCGCTTTTCGTAGAGGACGACATCGTTCATCGGTTTGCCTTTCGTCACATGCGGGTTTTGCTGTCAGAGCGCGAATGTGCAGCCGTCATTTCGCCGATGCCTTCATTCGGTGACGCCTTCGGCCGCGAAGCGGTCGATGTCCGACTGGGAATATCCGCACGCGAAACGGAGGATGTCGCCGGTCGAATCGCCGACGCGCGGACCAGCGCGCGGTTCGATCGTCGGCGTCTTCGACAATTCGAATTGCGGAGCGATAGTCTCGGTCGCGCCGATCGCCGCATCTTCGATCGGTCGGAAATAGCCCTGATGCCTCAGATCGCTGTCATGCGTGAGGTCGAGAGCCTGGGACACCACATGCGCGGCGACGCCCGCCTGCTGCAAGCGTTCCTCAAGTTCGATGGCGTCGCGGCCGCCGGTCCACGCCGTGATCGCCCGGTCCAGCCGTTCGCGACTGCGCAGGCGGCCGACAAGCGTCTTGAACGCCGCGTCGTGCAGTTCGCCGCCGACAAGTTCACGCAAGGCGCGCCAGCACGGATCGCTTGATGCATCGATCGCGATCCAGCGATCGTGGCCGGCGCATCGATAGATTCCGCACGGCGCGCGCAAGGGCGAGCCCGCGCGGCCTTCGCGCTCGGGATCGATGCGGTTCGCGGCATATTGCATGAAGGCCGGAAGCAGGAACTGCACGCCGCATTCGGCCTGCGCGACATCGATGTGGCAGCCTTCGCCGGTCTGCTGCCGGCGATGCAACGCCGCCAATATCGCGGAGACGACGAAGCGGGGCGCCACCGCGTCGGTCCAGGGCCCGCGCGGGCCATAAGGCTTGCGGTCCTTCCAGCCCAAGAGGCCGGTTGCGCCGGCATAGGATGCACCGGTGACGCCGGTACCGCTCGTGCCTTTCCCGTAGGGGCCGGTCCGGCCGAGAATACCTGTCGACACCATGATTAATCCCGGATTGGATTCGCGTAAGGTGTCGTAGGACAGGCCCATCTCGTCGATCGCGCCGGGCGTGAAGCTTTCGATCAGGATGTCTGCCCAGTTCGCCAGCCGGCGGGCGATCTCCTTGCCCTGCTCCAGCCGCAGGTTGATCGCGATGCTGCGCTTCGACGCATTGATCTTGTGATAGGACAAAGATCGTTCCGGCCCCGGCCGCCCATCCTTGAACGGCCCCAGCGACCGCAACGGGTCCAGCCGCTTGCGGCTCTCCAGCTTGATCGTGTCGGCTCCGAGATCGGTCAAATATCGCGCGCTTGCGGGACCGACCATCAACCAGCCCATATCGAGCACTTTGATTCCGTCCAGGGGTGAAGCCACTAGATCACTCCATGCACGAACAGCGCCTGAATTTCGGGCGCGGAAAATCCGATGGCCTCAAGCACCTCGCAGGAATGCTCCGACAGCAACGGAGCCGGGCGGCGTAGCTCGATCCGATGGTTCGAGAACTGCGCGAAACGCAACGGATAACGCACCGTGCGGCCATCGCCCGGCAACGGCGCGTCCGCGAAGAACCCACGCTGGATGAACTGGATCGAATCGTGAATGTCCTTCATCGTCGCGACCGGCGCGGCCATGAAGCCGTATTTGTGCGATATGGCGACAAGCTCCGCCTTGGTCTTGCTCAAGCATCCGCGCTCCACCGCGACGATAAGGTCTGACAGCGTCTGCTCCGGCACCGCTTTCGCAGCGATCAACGCATCGACATTCGCCCAGTCGATCTCCGCCAGCTCGCGCGGATAATGGCCGTCATCCGCCAGCCAGCGCGCGATGCCTCTCGTCAGATGGATCAGCGTCTTGGTCTTGGTGATCGAGACCAGCATGTAGCCGTCCGCGCAATCGTAGATGCTCGGAAAGAGCACCTGCGCGTCGCCGCGCTTGTCGATTGCGTCCCCAGAAACGCCGACAAGCGTGCGCGACATCGAACTGAACAACGCAGCGACGCGCACCGACAATTTGGCTTCCTGGGCCACGCCATGACGATCGCGCGCCGCAAGCGCGGCCAACGCCGCGACGGCAGCTTCCGCGCCGGCTTCAACGATGGATTGCTGAAACGGAAAGAAAAGCGGCGGCCTGTCGGGGTCGCCCGCGCCGCCGGGCGCGCCGCTCGCGGCCATGTAGATCAGATCGGACGCAACATAGGAGAATTTCGGGCTGCCTTCGGCGAACGGAGTCAGACGGCAATGAATGGCCGTGTCCGGTACTTCGATGGGCGCAGACATCGACGCGACTTGCAGGACGATATCCGCCTGCGACGCAAGCCGCCTGAAAATATCGCGGCCGTCATCCGTATCGAGGTTGAGGGTGATGCCCCGCTTGTTCCGGTTAAGCGCGTGCCAGGTGAGGCTTCGATCCAGGCCGGGCTTGTCGTCAAGAAACGGTTCGATGCGCCGGCCCGCCGCGCCGCCGGGCGCTTCGACGACGACGACGTCAGCACCCAAATCGCCCAGGATCTGACCGCCCAGCATGGTTTCGGGAGCCGATAATTCCAGGACGCGGATGCCGCTCAGCATGTCTGGCTCAAAGTTCCTTGTGAAGAACGCCGCCAGCTTCTCTCGAAATATATTTGCTTGTCAACAAGTAAGTATCGATCCGCCATCGATCGATGGCCGAGCTGATTGTCGCAATCAGCTCGACGGCAGGCCGAGCACCCCGGTCGCGATGATGTTGCGCTGGATTTCGTTCGTCCCGCCATAGATGGTGGTCGGCACCGACGCATAGAACGCGCTGACGACCTCCGCCTGCTCGTTGCCGATCAGCGACGGGCCGTCGGAGAGCGCGCCGGAACCGCCCGTCTCGACGATGAAATCAGCGATCCGCGCATAGGTTTCGCTGCTGAATATCTTCAGGATCGAAATATCTGCGCCGAGCTTCTCGCCGCGGCGGACCTGCTCGCTAAACTCGCGATACAGCGCATTCAGGTCGGCGACATCAAGCTGGAAGCGCATCAGGCGCGTGCGGAATGTCGCGTCCTCCATCGCGCCCGTCAGCCGCGCAAGCTGCTCGAGGTGCGTCAGCGCGCTCTGCGCGGTCTTCGGACTGCCGATGAACAGCCGCTCGAAACTGAGCAAAGCCTTGGCGACCGACCAGCCCTTGTTCAGTTCGCCGACCATGTTGACGCGCGGCACGCGAACATTGTCGAAAAAGACTTCGCAGAAATGCTCGTGGCCATCGAGAATCTTCATCGGCCGCACGGTGATGCCCGGTGTTTTCATATCGACCAGCAGAAAGCTGATGCCCTCCTGCTTGCGCACCGTCTTGTCCGTGCGCACCAGCAGGAACATGTGGGTGCCATCCTGCGCCAAGGTCGACCACGTCTTCTGGCCGTTGACGACGAAATCGTCGCCGTCGAGAACCGCTTCGGTGCGCAGGCTCGCCAGGTCCGAGCCCGAATTCGGCTCGGAATAGCCCTGACACCAGACATGCTCGCCCGACAGGATTTTCGGCAGAAAGCGCTTCTTCTGCTCGTCATTGCCCTGCTGGATCAAAAGCGGACCGACCATGACGATGCCCTGATCCGGCGTGCGCGCGACGCCGTGCGTCTCCTGCTCCTCGATGAAGATGAGGAGCTTGCCCGGATCGAGCCCCATGCCACCATGTTCGACCGGCCAGGCGGGCGCGATCCAGCCGTGCTTCGACAGCGTCAGATACCAGTCGCCGATCTCGTTCCAGTGCAGCCGGTGCGGCGGATAGCGCAGGTGCTCGGGATAGTGCTTGGCGAAGAATTCGCGAACTTCCTGACGGAAGTCCTCATCCGACATCGCGTTCCAGTCTTTCATGACCGAGCCTCCACGGGATTGCCTTGCCGGTTCAGGCGATCGAGACGACGCAAGTGCTGCGCACTGTTGCCGAGCCACGCGCCGAGCACGATCGCGCGCTTCATGTAGAGTCCGATATCATGCTCGTCGGTATAGCCGATGCCGCCATGCAACTGGATCGCTTCGCGACCGACCTGATAGGCGACATCCGAGCAGCGGATCTTGACGCGGCTCGCCGCGCGCATCCGCGCTTCGGACGATTGCGCCTGTTCCAGCTCGCGCAACGCACCGGCAAGCGACGCAGCCGCGACGCGCTGCTTCAGATAAAGATCGGCGGCGCGATGCTGGAGCGCCTGAAAGCTGCCGATCGTGCGATCGAATTGCTTGCGTGTTTTCAGATAGTCGATGGTGATGCCGAACGCACCGCGGATCGCACCGAGCAGTTCCGCGCTGGCGAGAATGGCCGCGATATCGACGCTCGCGGCGACGATCGCAGCGCCCTGATCCGGTGGCGCGAGACAGGCGTCAGTGCCAAGGCTTACATCAAACGTCAGATCAGCAACGCTGCCGCCGTCCGGCCGCTGGCGCGCGGCAACGGTGAGCCCCTTCGCCGACGCATCGATCCAATAGAGAGCCTGCCCGTCCTCTTTCGCGGCAGCGACGATATAGCCATCCGCGCCGCGCCCCGGCATCACATAAAGCGCCTTGCCGCGCAGCGTCTCGCCGGCGGAGGTCTTGCTTGCCGTCACCGTCGCAGGGCCGGACGCGAAGGGATCGAGCCCGGACTGCCACGCCAGCGCGGCGATCAACTTGCCGGAGGCAATGTCACCGAGCAGCCGGTCGCGTAGTGCGCCCGCCGGACATCGCGACAGCACGTCCCCCGGCAACAGCGCGCCGGCGATCAACGGCTCCGGCATCAGTTGCTGTCCAAGCGGTTCGAGCACCGCCGCAGCCGCTTCCAGACCCATGCCGAAGCCGCCGGCATCCTCGGAAATCATCAGGCCGGTCCAGCCAAGTTCGGCGAACTGCGTCCATATCTCGCGGTCGAATTCGCGGCCCTCATCGCGGAGGCGGCGCAGCCGGCCGGGATTCAGGTGTTTTTGGGCAAAGGCGGTCGCGGATTCGCGCAACAGCCGCAAATCCTCGCGCTCGATGCCAGCTGTTGCGGTGTCAGACATGGTCAGGCGATCTCCCGGCGGCCGCTTCGTTTCTGAAATCTTATTGCCGTGAAATGGCCCGCCAGCGCAAGCCGCTTCAACCGGGATCGTCCGACGACCGCCTACCTCCCTGTTCTCCTACGATTCGGCACGCAACATGCCCGATATTTGCGGCGGCCCTTCATGACACCGGAGCTGCCGGCTCCAGTGCCATGAGGCAAACCGCGACCGCATCGCGCCCCTCAATTTCCCATTTTGAGACCGAGAGCAGGCAACAAGTCGGCGTAGAATTTCCGATCCAATTCCACCGATTGACGAAACACAGCCGGCGACTGCCAACTGGCAATTGCGTTCGCCTTGTGAAGTTGCTGACTCACGTCAGGATCAGCCAGCGCCTTCTCAAGGGCTTGCGAAAGCTTGTCAACGATCGGCTTGGGCGTGCCTTTGGGAGCCAAAACAGACCAGCCCGCGCTATGCGCCAGTTCGATGTCGATATTGACATCCTTCAACGACGGAAGATCCGGCAGCTCTGGATGCTTGCGCTGAGCGAACGCAACGAGCGGACGAAGCTGGCCCGCCTTCGCCAGGGGAACGGCTGCGCCGTCGATAACAAAGTCGACGTGTCCTCCTACAGCATTGCTGACGGCGTCGGCCGAACCTCGAAACGGAACATGCAGAATGTCGAGCTTCATATGACGGGCCAGCGCGCCGCCGGCGATATTGCCGAACGATGCCTCTCCGGCCGAGCCGTAGCTGAGTTTGCCCGGATTGGCGCGCACATATTTGATGAACTCATCCAGCGTCTTCACCGGCAGCGCGTTGTTGACCGCCAGAATGCTGACATAGGTGGCGACGCCGCCGATGACCTCAAAATTGTCGATGCTGAAATTGAGTTTGCGAAGATTCGGAAGCACCGTGAAGGCGGTCGATGCCCCCAGCAGCAATGTGTAACCGTCAGGCTTGGCTTGAGCCACGACTTCGGTGCCAACCTGCGTCGTGGCGCCGGGCCGATTTTCGATGATGATCGTCCCGTTCAATTGACGCCCCAAGCGATCGGCAACGATACGACCGACATTGTCGCTTGATCCGCCCGGCGGAAAGGGAACGATCATTCGAATGGGGCTGTTCGGATAAGCCTCGTCTGCGTGGCCTGGCCCCGCCATCATCATCAGTGATGCCGCAACAAGAGTGAGCCCGCGCAGCATGGCGTGACTGTTGCCCATGGGCTGTCGGAGCGCCGGACTCGCGACACGCATGTGAGTCCTCGTGAGGCGGCTCTGTGACCTCACATTCAGGTCCACGCAAAACGACCTGCACCATCGCAAGGACCGCAAAATATACCGATGCTCTTTCAACATCCTGGCCTCCTTTGGTTCGATGTGTCCCGGCAAGAATGAGTCGATGTCGAGGCTTCCCCACGAATACGCGCCACTGATTCCGAGACGCGCGGCCGTTCATGACCGATACTTGGAGCTGCTACGCTTGTAGCGGCGCCAGAGTTCACGTTTAGCAGGTTCCTCGATCGCCTCACGGGATCGCAAACATAGAATGGCAGCCCGATCGCCGTCACGCCAGCGTTTCGGGCTCTGTCTGGCAGAATGGACGTTCCAAAAAACCGGCCTTTTCGAGAACTTTCAAGATGCTTCACGAAATTAGCATCGCGGCCCTTTGTCAGGCCGTTGGACGCAACTGTCCGGCCATATCGATACGGGTGCGAAGAACGCGGAGTTCCTCCTCGGATGGCGGCGCGGTCGTGGGCACCGGACCTTTGCGCAGCACAGGAAAAGACGTTTTCGCTTGCACCTCCGCCTCCGTTACACCCGGATGGACCGACACGAGACGCATGTGCTTTGTCTCCTCGTCGAAATCCATCACGCAGAGCGGCGTCACGCAAAGCTTCGGTCCTCCGCCGGGAAGCCCCACGCACTTGCGTGCATCCGCGCCACCCTCTCCCCAGCCAAAGGTGCTGATGAAATCGCAGCGCTCCACGAACGTCCGCTCGTTGTGGGAATTCAGCACGATATAATAACGGCCGACATGCGCCGATATCGTCGTGGTGCCGACCGAACCGGGTCCGCGGAATTTGAGCTTGTTATAGTTCGATCCGATGCCGATCAGGTTGGTGTTGCCGAAGCGATCCACTTGAATTCCGCCAATGAAGAAGACGTAGCGCTTCCAGGCTCTGACGTCGTCGAACCGATGCCCCTTGTCCCAGTATGACTCCGCCCATCGCATCGGCCTGCGGTCGCCGAAATAAGCCGGCATCGGAAACTGTTTCAAATGGCTGACATTCATTCGAATGGGCGAATTCACAATCTCCATGTTCGGCGCATGCGTCAGGCCGGCGAGCCGTTGCGCCGCTTCGGCCATCGGCATCGCGGTTCCGACCAGCACCGTGTCGTCATTGGTCAATTCCCTGGCCAGAACGACGGACATGATTTCGAACGGCGAGTATGACGTGTCCATTTTCAGAACTCATAGAGGCTGATGAGGCGCTTGATCCCGACTCTTTCGAGATAGTCGCCGAGATCGTTCGGTTCATAACAATAGTGATCGAGGTACCGATCGAGCGCGGCGCGATCGCCGGCCGCCGCTTTCGCTGAGGCGTTCAGATAATTTTTGATATGGTCTTCATCCCGCACATAATGCCCGCGGCTGAAAAACGGATGGGCGCCGTAAGGCGCTCTTACCACGGCGTCGACACGGGCGAATGTCGTCGCTTCCGGCTCGGCGCGGATTCTCTCATTGGGTATTATTCGTTCGACCTGCACGATGGTCCGATCGGCGGCGCGGAAAAACGCCGGATCGAGCCACCCGGCTCCGCCGATATGCTGCACGTTGCCGAATTCGTCCGCCGCATCGGCGTGCAGCAGCGCGATATCCGGCTTGATCGGCGGCACGGCGAGCAGCGTCTGGCCGGAAAGCGGATCGGAAAACGTCTTGAATTCCGGATTCACGTCCGGAAGCGACGTTCCGAGCCCGCCACGCCAGGGCAGGAATGGCAGCGATTGCGCCGCGGCGCGCAGGCCCGTCATGATCGTGCCTTCGTCGCACTCGAAGACGGTCATCGCGCCGCGCTCGACGGCCTGTCGGAACATCGGCAGGACCGGAATGCCGAACCCGCCGCCGCCATAATACGTCACCGATCGCTTGACGCATCCGGCCGCGATCAGAAGATCGAGGCAGATTCCGCCATCGACGATCGTCAGATTCTTCACCCGACGCTTGATGATCTGCCGGATCAGCCCCATCGGATGCGGCGTTCCGATCGCGACAGTCATCCCGTCCTCGATCCAGAGCGACGCCTCATGCTCGCCAATCAGGCTCAGCTTGCGAAACGTGTCCATGACCTCTTTCTTTTCTGTCGCTTTTCTTCTCTGTCTCGATGATGCCTGCGGGCGCGCGCGCACAGCGATGTGAGAATGAAAGAACATCAGCTCACTTGTAGAACATCCTGACCAGATTGTTCTTGCCCTGGAGGTTGGGCTCTTCGCCGCCGAGATTCTTGTTATAGACGACATAGTTCTGGCGGTAGAACAGCAGGATCGTCGGAACGTCCTCGATCCATTTCCTGTTCAGCTCCGCATAGATCGCCTTCTGATCGTTCCAATTGTAGACCGTCAGCAATTTCTCCAGCAGCGCATCCACGCCGGGATAGTTGATCTTGCCGCGATTGTATTGGCCGGTGGAGCCGAAATTCTGCGCATAGGTCAGATACGGATCGGGTCGTCCGGAAAAGCTTCCCTGCCAGGCATGAAACACCTTCTTGCTGTCGAACGTTTGCAGGCATGCGCTTCCGGTCATGACGGTGACGTCGAGCGTAATGCCCGCCGCCTTCATCTGTGCTTGTTCGATATCGGTAATGTCCGTGCCGTAGCCGGCCATCGGCGTCGCGCAGATTTTGATGGTGACGCCGTCTGGATATCCGGCCTGCGCAAGAAGCGCCTTCGCTTTCGCCGGATCGTATTTGACGCTGTTCTGCAATTCCGGTGTGTGGGCGTGGCTGCCGATCGGAACCGGCATCAAGGTCGGCATGCTTAGCCCCTGCCCCAGCACGGCGTCGCTTAGCGCCTGTCGGTTGATCGACATGTTGATCGCCTGGCGGACCAGTCTGTTGTCCAGCGGGCTCATGCTCGTGTTGAGCGACATCTGGAAATAGGCCGTGCTCGGCTCGGTCGCGACGCGCAGATGCGGCGTTGCCTTCAGGGCCGGGAAATTGTTCGGATCGAGCCGGAATGCGTGATCCACCTGCCGCGAGATCAGCGCGCTGGCGAGCGAACTCGGATTCGGGATGAACCGATACTGGATGCCGTTCAGCTTGATCTTGCTCGCATCCCAATAGGTCGGAGCCTTCACCAGATCGAGCGTCGTGCCGGAACTCCAGGATTTGAACATGAAGGGGCCAGCGCCGACCGGATTGCGCGCAAAATCCTTGCCCAGTTTTGCGAGCGCCGTCGGCGACACGATCATGCCCGCGCGGTCGGCGAGCACCGCAGGCAGAACGGAATATTGGCGGGCCAGCTTCAGCCGGACCTGGTTCGGACCGACAACCTCGATGCTGGTGACGACGTTCAGATCGTCGATGCGTTTTGAGTCCTTGAAGTATTGCAGGCTCGCGCGAACCGCCTCCGCATTCAGCGGCGTGCCATCATGAAACTGCACCCCGTCACGAATCGTCATGTCGAATGTGAGCTTGTCGTCGCCGACGAACTTCCACTCGGTCGCAAGGCCGGGCTTCAATTCCAGCGTCGCGGGCTCGAAATCCACCAGCCGGTCGAACAGGCTGTAAAGAATCGGATAGTCCGTTCCAGCCAGACCGTTCGCGGGAGCGAGCGTGAACGGCTCGTTCCCCATTCCGACCGTCAGGATGTTGTTGCGCGAATCCGCGTGCGAAGAATTTGCCGGCATCAAGAGGAGCGCGACCACCGGAAGAACCGCGAGAACGACACATTTCGTTCGAAGTTTCATTTTTGCCTCCCTGCTTGATTGTTGTTGTCAGGCTGCGTTTCGTCTCACGGCGTAGATCGAGCTTCGTCGGAACCGGGCGATCACTCTTTCGCCATTCGCGATCAGGATCTGGTCGCTGTCGTAATAGTGGCTTCCCTTGCGCTCATAGACCTCGACGACGCGGCCGGCGGTGACAAGCCTGTCTCCTACATGCGCGATATCGAAATACTGGCCGTGCCCGCGCACATAGATGCCGGGCGTCGGATGGGAATAGCTGCGCACCCCGTCGCCCACGCTGCGACGCATGAGATAGCCGGCATGAACGATTCCATCCCCGACATAATCGGGCCAGGTCTCGCCGAAATCGGCAAGCGAGGTGCGATGCTCCTCCAACGTGAAGACCGCCTCGTTCGAGAAGATGGGATCGCCGATCCGCATCGCTCCCGCATCGACGAAAGGCGGGCTCTCCGCCATCGGGACCACCGTATAGTCGGCGATGGAGGGCGGCGACGGCGGCTGGTGCGGCAACGCGACAAATCCCGACGCGACATCCTCGCCTTTCGAATTCCGCACGACGATGTCCGACCGCAATCCCACCCCGTCATCCTCAAGCGCGCCGGCATGCAGAGTCAGCCTCTCGCCATCGAACACCGGCTTGCGGCTATGCGACGAAATCGTCCCGCATCGCAGCCAGTCCCGCTCCCATGTCGCGACCGCCAGCCGGCTGATGTAGCCATATATGAAAGCGCCGGGCACCAGCGCGCGCTCGTAGCCGAACTTCCTCGCACCCGTGTCATCATGAATCGATCCTCGATAATGCGGGTTGTCTCCCAACCGCGCGACGATAGTCACCTCGACGGAATTTTTCGGCGTCAGCATGCTCGATCACCTCGTCTTAAAATGCGGATCACTTCTGATGCCAGCGACGATCCTGATCGAAGCCGGCTGCGTGAAATTGGATATGTAATCTTCCGCCCGTTTCAGTGATGAAGCGCCAGCCTGTCGCGCAACTCGTCGCCGATGCGATAAAAGGCCAGCACCGTCAGCGCCACGGTGAAGCCGGGCGCAAAGCTCGCACTCGGATTCACGACGATGTATCGAAAGCTCTCCGCCAGCGAACTTCCCCAACTCGGATAAGGCGGCTTCAGTCCGAGTCCCAGGAAGCCAAGGCCGGTCTGCGCCAGCAGCGACATGCCAGCAAGCAGCGTCAGTTGCACGATCGCCGGCGCGAGCGCGTTCGGCAGCACATGCCGCCACATCCTGTAGCCGGCGGACAGCCCGTACAGATAGGTGACGATCACGAATTCGCGGTCGCGCACGCTGAGCACGCCCGAGCGGACGACGCGCGCCAGGATCGGCGAATAGACCAGCCCCAGCGCCACCATGCTGGTCTCCAGTCCCGGTCCCAGCACGCTTGTCAGCACCAGCGCCAGAATGATGCCGGGGAATACCAGAAAGGCGTCCGCGAGCCGCATCAGCAGCTGATCGACCGCGCCGCCGATGTAACCGGCCGCCAGCCCCCACGGAATGCCGACGAGGGTCGTCGTCATCAACGAGATCAACACGCCAAGCAGCGCGGGGCGCGTGCCCCACATCACCCGGCTCAGGACGTCGCGCCCGGCATTGTCCGTTCCCAAAGGATGCGCCCATGATACCGGCGCGAACGTGTTGCGCAGATTTTGCGCGATCGGATCGTAAGGCGAGATCAGCGGCGCGAAGATGGCGACGATCACCAGCAGGAAAATGAAGCCCACCGCCAGCCAGAGACCGAAACTGCGGGAAACGCCGCTTCGCGCGAGGAAGCGATAGCAATTGGCTTTCCATCGGCGAAACCCGGTCAGGCGCGCTCCGGCATCGCTGGCGTCGGCCATGATTACCTCCTCGTTCGCGGATCGATCGCCGCGCATGTCAAATCAACCGTCAGGTTGATGACGATGACAGCAACGGTCAGCACCAGCGCAACCCCTTGCACGGTCGGAAAATCCTTTTGCAGTACGCCCGTCACCAGCAACGCCCCGACGCCCGGAATCACGAAGACCTCCTCGACCAGCACGGCACCGCCGATGAGGGAGCCCGCGACGATGCCGACGACGGTGATGACCGGGATCAACGCATTGCGGAGCGCGAAACTGAACAGCACCTGCCGCGCCGGCAGGCCCAGCGCCCAGGCGGTGCGGATATAGTTCGAGTTCAGCGCATCGATCATGCCGCTGCGGGTGAAGCGGGTGATCGCCGCCGTGGCTCCGGTCGCGAGCGTCAGCGAGGGCATCACCATCGAATTGACGTGTCCCCAGAAATCCTCGCTGATCGGCACGATTCCGGTCGCCGGAAAAATCGTATAGCGCAGCGCCAGCAGATTGACCGCCAGCATCGCAATCCAGAATTCCGGGAGTGCAAGGCCGAGTCCGGAAACGCTGGTGACCGCTGAATCAACCGCCGTATGCCGCTTGACCGCCGAAAGCACGCCAAGTGGCACACCGACCAGCAGCGAAATGAACAGTGCGATCGCCGCAAGCTCCATCGTCAGCGGAAACCGATCGGCGATGCCCTGCCCGATGTCCCGGTTGTCGAGCAGCGAATGACCGAAATTGCCCTGCACCGCCTTGCCGAGCCAATCGAAATACTGTTCGTGCAGCGGCCGGTTCAATCCGAGTTGTTCGTTGATGACCGCCACCATCTCCGGCGACGCCTCCGGCCCCGCCAACGTCTCGGCGACGCCGCCCGGAATGATGTGCACCAGCAGAAAGATCAGCACGCTTCCGAACAAGGCGGTCGGAAGCGCCGTCAGCAAACGCCGGATAATCACTTGTCGCATGCGATATCTCCGTCCGCGAAGCGACCTTCGTTACTTCTTGAAATAGAGCGTAGTGAGATCTGGCTTGCCTTGCTGGTTCGGCTGCTCGCCGAACACGTCCGTCTTGTAGACGGCGAATTGCGGCCGATAAAAAAGCGTGACGATCGGAACGTTCTCGATCCAGAGCTTGTTCAGCTCCGTGTAATATTTCTTCTGCTCCGCGGGATCGTAGCTCTCCCGGATTTTCGCCAGCAGCTCCTCCACGCCGGGGAAATCCGTGTTGCCGCGATTGTACATTCCATTCTTCCCGAAATTCTGCTGGTAGGTCAGATAGGGGTCCGGACGCCCGGAGAACGCGATCTGAACGCTGTGATAGCGGGTCGAGGAGTTGAACGTCTGCAAGCAGGCGCTGCCGGTCATGATCGTGACATCGAGCGTGATGCCGGCGGGCTTCATCTGCTCCTGTTCGATATCGATGATGTCGGTGCCGTAGCCGACCAGCGGCGTTCCGCAGTGACGCAGCGTGATGCCGTTCGGATAACCGGCCTCGGCGAGCAACTGCTTGGCTTTGACCGGATCGTATTTGACGGTTTTGCTCAGCTCGGGACTGTACGCGAAATTGACGGGCGGCACGGGCATCAAAGCATCGCCGCCGCTGTTGCCCGGCCCGAGCACCGCCTCGGCAAGCACGGAACGATCGACGGACATGTTGAGCGCCTGACGCACAAGCTTGTTGTCGAGCGGCGGTATCGCCTTCTGAAGCGATATCTGATAGTAGGCGGTGCTCGGTTGAATCTCGACCCGCAGACGCGGATTCGCTTTCAGAACCGGCAGGTTCTTCGGATCGACGCCGAAGGCGTGATCGATCTGGCCGGAGATCAGGGCGCTGACGAGCGAGGTCGGATTGAGGATCGTCCGGTAGGTGATGCCGGCCAGCTTGATCCGGTCCTTGTCCCAATACTCCTCGAAGCGGACCATCTCCAGCGACGTGCCCGAATTCCATTGCTTGAGCTTGAACGGACCGGCGCCGACAGGATTGCGCGGATAGTCCTTGCCGAACTTCTTGATTGCCGTCGGCGAAGAGATCATGCCGGCGCGATCCGACAGAACCGCCGGCAGCACGGAGAATTGCTGGCTGAGTTTCAGCAGCACCGTGTAAGGGCCGGTGACTTCAACGCTGTCGACGACATCGAGGTCCGCGATCAGCTTCCGCGCCTTGAAATGGTCGAGGCTGAATTTCACGGCCTCGGCATCGAGGCTCGTCCCATCGTGGAACTTCACGCCCTGGCGAATGGTCAGTTCAAGACCGAGCTTGTCGTCGCCCACGAACCGCCAGGACGTCGCAAGACCCGGTCGGAGTTCCTTCGTCTTGGGATCGACATGCACCAGACGGTCATAGAGGCTGTAAAGATCTGGATAGTCGAAACCGGACGCGCCCGTCGCCGGATCCAGCGTGAACGGCTCGCTGCCCATGCCAACGGTGAGAATATTGTTGGCCGCATCGGCCTGAGCCGGATGCGGCGCGATGGCGATTGCGCCGAGCAGGACGAGCGCAGCCGCGCAGTGGGTTCCTCCAAGCTGATACGCCATCTTCCTGTCCTCCGTGAGTGTTGTTGGCGAGATCGATGCTACGCCGGAGCATCGATCTCCTGTTTTGCGATTTCATCCGCGCGATGACATGCGACCTGTCGATCGTTCAGCTCCCGCAAAAACGGCTCCTCTTCGGAGCAGCGGGGAATCGCGAAGCGGCAGCGCGGATGGAAGCGGCAGCCGGGCGGCGGATTTGCCGGATCGCCGATCTCGCCGGACAACCGCCTTGCCGGTTCGCTCGCGACCGCGTTCAGAACCGGAACCGCGCGGATGAGGGCTCTCGTATAAGGATGCAGGGGGCGACCGATCACCTCGACCGCACGTCCCACTTCGACGAGCTTGCCGAGATAGAGAACCGCCACTTCGCTGGCGATCTGGATCACCGCGCCCATATCATGGGAAATCAAGAGATAGGTCAAACCGCGCTCGCGCTTGAGCTCGTCCAGCAGCGCCAGAATCTCGTTGCGGACGGAAACGTCGAGCGCGGAGACGGCCTCGTCGAGGATGATGAGCTTCGGCTCCGGCGACAAGGCGCGCGCGATGGTCACGCGCTGGCGCTGCCCGCCGGACAATTGCGACGGCACGCGATCGGCCATCGAGCGGTCCAGTCCCACGCGCTCCAGCAATTCAACGGCAAGGGCGCGATGCCCGTCGGGCGCAGGCGGGAACAATCTCAGTCTCGGCTCGGCGATGCTGCGCCAGATCGGCCAACGCGGGTTCAGCGCGGAAATCGGGTCTTGAAAGACGATCTGCACACCGAGCGAACCGGCGGCGGCCGCCCTGTCCTTTCGTTGCGCGATATCCGTGCCCGCAATCGATACGACGCCCCGTTCGATCGGACCGAGCCCGCACACGGCGCGGGCGATGGTGGATTTTCCCGATCCCGATTCGCCGATCAGCGCCAGCGTGCTGCCGCGCGCGACTTCGAGCGAGACGCCGCTGACCGCCCGCAGACTGCGCCGCAGGCCAATCTTGTAGGCGACGGCAAGATTTTCGATCCGCAGCAGCGGCGCGGCGGAGCCCGAAGCCGAGGATGAATCCGGAGACAGCGGCATCACGCCCATGCGCGCGCTCCATCGGCGGCATTGGTGGAACGTGCGTGCTCATGAGCCCGCCAGCAGCGCACCTCGCCGGTGGCATGCGGCACATGTTGCAGGGCCTGTCGTTGTTCGCAGCCCGCGCGCGACTTGGGGCAGCGCGCGATGAAACGGCAGCCGGGCGGCCAATTGCCGGGCAAGGGCGGATGGCCGGGAATGCCGCGCTGGAGCACGCCGATCGATTCCAGATCGGGAACGCAACGCACCAGGCCCTGCGTATAGGGGTGGCGCGGCGTGTGCAGCAGCGTTTTCGCATCGCCGATCTCAACGATTTCGCCGGCATAGGCGACGGCGATCCGGTGGCAGAGCCGCGAGACCAGGCCAAGATCGTGACTGATGAACAACACCGAAATCTTGGCGCGGCTCGCCAGATCCTCGATCAGCCGAACGATCTCGTCCTGGATCGTCACATCCAGCGCGGTGGTCGGCTCGTCCGCGATCAAGAGCCGCGCACCGCCCGCAAGCGCCATCGCGATCATTACACGCTGACACATTCCTCCGGACAATTGGTGCGGGTAGAATGACAATCGCTGCACTGGATCGGGAATTCCGACCATTCCGAGCAACTCCACCGCGCGGTCGCGCGCCTGCCGGTCGGTCATGTCGCTATGCGCACGCACCGCCGCCTTGATCTGTGCCTCCAGGCTGAACACCGGATTCAAGGCGGACACCGGCTCCTGGAAGATCATGCCGATCTCCCTGCCTCGCACCGCACGGAATTCCTTCTCGGAGATGCCGATCAGTTCCCGCTCGCCCAGCCGGATTATTCCAGAAGCGCGCGCCACCGCAGGCAATAATCCGATCAGCGCCAGCGCGGTCATCGTCTTGCCGCTGCCGCTTTCGCCGACGAGCCCGAAGATTTCGCCCTCGGCAATATCGAACGAGACGCCGTCGACCAACGTCAACTGGCTGTTGCCGTTGCCGGCCGTCACTTGCAGATCGCGCACGGTCAGCAACGTCTTACGCTCGGCGGCGCCTGCGACAGAGGCCGGAGCATCATCAGGAACAGAGGGCGTCGTCTCCGTCATCGCACCTATCGAGCCTTATGCCGGAATCGGGGAGATCGTCCCTGCCGCATCCAAAACCTGAATCTCGTCTTCGGACAGCTTGAGAATATCGGACAGAATGAAATGCGTGTCCGCGCCGAGGCAGGGAGCGGCGCGCCGCTGGGCGCCCGGCGTCACCGTCAGATGGAACGGCAGGCCCTGATATGGATGAGCACCGGCCTCCGGATGATCGAGCGTAGTGAAGAAGCCGCGCTCCGCAAGGTAACGGCTGTGCACCAGATCCTTGGCGGTGTTCACCGGAGCGGCCGGCACGCCGGCTGATTGCAGCAACGCAGCGGCTTCGTGCTTGTCCCGGCTCCGCGTCCATAACGCAATGCGCTCATGCAATGCATCGCTGTTGCGCAACCGGCCGGGCAGCGTCGCATAGTCCGGGTCCGTGGCAAGCTCCGGCATGTCGATCGCCGAACACAGCGCCCGCCACTCCTCATCATTGGTCACGGCGATCGCCACCCACGCATCATCGCCGAGCGCGGGGAACGTGTCGTGCGGAGCGGCCCACGGGACGCGGTTTCCCTGCGGCTGCGGATTTTCGCCGGTCGCCACGGCCGAGAGGATCACCTCGCCGATATATTGCATCGCCGCCTCGCATTGCGGCAGCTCGATATGCTGACCTTCGCCGCTGGCCTGCCGATAGACCAGCGCCGTCATGATCGCGGCCGCGGCGTTGTAGCCTCCCGTCGGGTCCAGATAGGCGGGTCCCGTAACCGTCGGCGGACCGCCGGGATAGCCGATCAGGCTCGCCATGCCCGTGACCATCTCCATGGTCGGCCCGAGCGCGGGATTGTTCGCCATTGGCCCGCTATTGCCGAAGGCCGGCATTTCGAGAACGATGATATCCTTCTTGAGCTGCCGAAGCTGCTGATAGCCGATCTTCAGCCGATCCAGCGTCCCCGGCGTAAAATTCGAGATGACGACATCGGTCATCGCCAGCAGCCTGACCAGCGTTTCGTGCCCGCCCGGAAGTTTCAGATCGAGCGCCATCGACAGCTTGTTGATGTTTTGCGTGTTGAACAGCGACGACCGATTGTGCGGACGCAAGCCTGGGTCGCGATCCGGATAGCGATTGTGGTTGAAGGTGATCTTCGGGTGCCGCCAGGAATCCGGACGCGAGGCGGGTTCGATGCGGATGACCTCCGCGCCGAGAAACGCAAGCGTGCGGCCGGCCATCGGTCCCGCCCAGGCCGTGGTCAACTCCACCACGCGGATGCCGGCCAGCGGAGCGAGCTCCTCCTGCATCAGATCACCCCCGCACGCCGCAACGAATCGATCTGCGCCGCAGCGAGACCGAGCGACGAATAAATCGCCGCATTCGATTCACCCACCTCCGGCGGCCCTGCGCGCAACTGCCGCGGCGTCGCACTCATGCGGAACTGCGGACCCAGAACCGGACGCGGACCGTCAGCCGTTTCCACGCTCTCCCAATAGCCGCGCCCGGTCAGATGCGGACACGCGCCGTAAAGATCGGTCGGCTGCCAGGCTTTCGCGGCGATCACCTTGCGCGCCTGCAATCGCGCCACGAGTTCGTCGGCCGGCAGGGTCTTCACCTGCGCCTGTACAATCGCGACAAGCGTGTCCCAATTGCTCTGCCGCGTCGCCGTCCCGGTGAAACGAGGATCGCTGGTCAGCTCCGGCAAGCCGAAAGCGTCGCAAGCGCCGATCCAGTGCTCCTCGCGAATCCACACCGCGACCCAGCCATCGGCGCATTTCAGCACGGCGAAGGGTTGGCCACGCTCGCCGCGCGGCTCCAGCCAACCGTTATAAACATGCTGCGTCGCGTAGGGGTAACCCATCGACGACGCCGTTTCGACGACGTCCACCTGCACCTTTTGGCCGCGCCCGATCTTCTTTCGGGCGAAGACTCCCGCGAGCACGCTGATATAAGCGCAGACGCCGGCGGCATAGGAGGATCGATTGCCGCATCCATAGAGAGGCTCGCGCTCGCCAAGCCCGTTGTGGTTCATCATGCCGGACAGCGCCACATGCACCATCTCGGTGCCGCGCCAATCTCGATAGACTCCGTCGTCTCCGAAGCTTGAAACGAGCGCGATGACGGCGTTCGGACTGGCTGCCTGCAACGCGTCGCGATCAATACCCGCGCCAACGACGATGACATCAGCCGCGCGGGACAACTCCAGCAACAGCTTGTGTCCGGACGGGCCGGCATGATCCAATGTCACCGACCGCTTGCCGTGATTGCAATGAAAGAACAACAATGACGGCGCCGGGTCCTGCCGCGGATCGAACGGGCCCTGGCTTCGGATGCCCGACCCTGAAGGCGGCTCGATCAGAACGACATCCGCGCCGTAGTCCGCGAGCATCCGCGTGCAAAACTGCCCCGCGATCGTCTCGCTCAAGTCCAGAACACGAAGTCCTTGCAAGGCTTGCGGCATGTCAGGAGCGACCGCTGACCGCGACACAGACGAAAGCGGTCGCTTCTCCACATTCTAAAGCCGTCGCCCAAGCCGGCCGAAATGTATAGAGTTGTCCTGATCGGAGGAATTCGCTGACGCCCCCGAGCATGGGTAAATGCTCTTTGACCATGGTTGAATCCTCCAGGCCGGCACTTCTATTTCGTTGATTCATCAACGTTGATTGGTCAACAGTATTCAGAAACGACTTTCCGTCAATAGCAAAATTCTTGCACGAACGAATCGTTTGCAGGCATGTGTCCTCATGGCTAGTTTCGAGCTTTGATGGTGAGAGCGCCTGTCATGACTGCTGAAATCACAAGACTTCGTCCGGCCACGCGCGAGAAGCGCGATCGGCGCCGAATGTATCCCTTTGACAATCTGATCCTTCAGATCGCGCAGCTTGCAAATCTGCAATTGCGAACGTCGGCTCGTTTCTACCAAGCGCGGTACGGGCTCAGCATGCCGGAGATACGCGTGTTGTATATCGCCGGCTTCCTCCAACCCGTAAGCGGCCAGGACATCGCCGAAAGCGCGGCGACCGATAAAGGACTCGTCAGCCGGGCTGTGACGGAGCTGGAAGCGAAGGGGCACGTCCAGCGCTCAAAAGATCCGCTCGATAGCCGCCGCACGGTCATCAAGCTGACCGCTTCCGGGATGTCGTTGTTTCGTTCGATCGTCGTTTCCAAGGACGAGCGCTATGCCTATGTCGTCGCGACCATGAGCGACGCAGAGATCGACACGCTCTCCGAATTGCTCAAGGAATTGCAGGCGCGAATGGAAACCGTTGAATCGGTCTATATGCCTGCGAAACCCAAGGTCGAACCACTCCCTGTGCAGAAACTACGCAGAAACAAGAAGTCCGCGAGCGGGAAATGACGGCTTGAGAAAGGGCCTGCAAGCGTTAGCTCTCCCACTTCAATGGAGTCGGCGAAAGATCAAAGCCGTACTGCCCTCGCAGCAACAATCATCGCCAGCGAAATCGCATAAATCAGTCGAAGCCGGCAGCGGTCGAAAAATCCGCGGCCGCGCCGGGGTCACCGTCAGCCTGACGCAAGCACCAGATACGGACAGCGCGGCGCGCCGCTGTTCGACTTCGGCAACGCGTCACATCGCGGCAGCTTCCGCTGAACACGCTGAATTCTTTGCGAAACCCCATCCACTGAGTTACTGAAGTCTCCATAGCCGGATGATGTATAAAAGCAGAATGGCCTCCCGATGCACTCCGAAGATCGGCATT
Organism: Xanthobacteraceae bacterium; assembly: GCA_041397365.1. Lineage (GTDB taxonomy): Bacteria > Pseudomonadota > Alphaproteobacteria > Rhizobiales > Xanthobacteraceae > P52-10. Next base: position 135,809 of record JAWKWT010000007.1, on the reverse strand, counting down.
CCGACCTGAACCGTCGGGGCCTTGTCATGGTCGTGACACTGGCCGCGGCTTATGTGGCCAGCCACTTCTTTCGTGCATCGAACGTCACGATCGGCATTGATTTGATGCGCGACCTTTCCATCGGGCCGGAAGCTCTGGGCGCATTGACCGGCGCTTTTTTCTTCGGCTTTGCGGCCATGCAGATTCCGTGCGGATTCCTGTTCGACAGGTTTGGTCCGCGCTTGACCATCGTCGGCATGCTGATCCTGGCGATTATTGGCGGCACCATCTTCACGCTGGCGCTCAGTTGGCCCGTTCTGCTCACCGGCCGCGTTCTCATGGGCGCGGGTTTCGGCGTGATGTTGATCGGCAGCATGGTCGTGATTTCCCGCTGGTTTCCGCCGGATCGCTTTGCCACGCTGACGGCGTGGGTTCTGTTTATCGGCCTGATGGGCAACCTCGCCGCCACAAGTCCACTTGCCCTTGCGACGCAAAGCATCAGTTGGCGGATCGTGTTTGCCGGAGTGGTCGTCTTCGTCGCATTGGCCACTATCGCCATTTGTTGGATCGTGCGCGACGCGCCGCCAGACCATCCGTTTCTCGCTCGTACGCCCGAGTCGCCACGGGAGATGATGCAGGGTTTGATGGAAGTCCTCCGCAATCGACGATTGAGACCAATTCTTGCGCTGAATTTCTGCGGCTATGCATGCACCTTCACGGTGCAAGGTTTGTGGGCGGCCGTATTTGCGCGAAGTTCAGGGTCTCAGCCCGATCGCGGCAGGCAACGCTGTTTACCGCCGTGATTGCCCACCACAATGCGGAATGCTGACGTTCGGTCCCATGGATCGTCGCCTCGACACTGGTAAATGGATCGCGTTCGCCGGCAGTTCGACGATCGCCTCTTCTTCTCGCCAGCCCGGCGCTGATATCAAATCCGACCTCGATCTTGTCGCGGTCATCGTTGCCATCGGCTTCTTCGTAGTGCCTCCAGCACGTCATCATGGCACATGGCCGTGGCATGCAGTCGATCGGCTGATCGTCGCGGAATGGCGACGATGAACACACGTCATGCTCGGCGTCGCCTGCATGCAGACGGCCTCGGGGCTCATCGTCGGAATATTCGAACCTCTGCCGATGGCGCCCGGAACCGAGACCGCCTATCGCTGTTTGTTCGGCGTTCTGGCCATCGTGTTGACCATCGCGACCGTCATTTACAGCCGTTCGCAGGATATCAAGCCAAGCACCGAAATGGCCGCCAAGGCGCCGTCCGGCTAGCACGCTGTGCGGCGAGCCATCGAACGGATCGCCGGCTCTCTCCTACTCTGCGGCGGCCTGCTCCATGACCACCAGCACGGCGCCGTTGGCGACCTGCTCGCCTTCCTTGACATTGAGCGATGTCACGGTCCCGTTCCAGGGCGCGCCGATGCGATGCTCCATCTTCATCGCTTCCAGCACCAGCAATAGCTGGCCTTTCTCCACGACATCGCCTTGGCCGACCATCACCGAGATCACCTTGCCCGGCATCGGCGCGCGCAATCCCCCGCGCTGCTCGGCGCGCTCGGGCGGCACAAAGCGTGGAATCTCGTCGAGTTCGATCTCGCCGGCCGCGCTGTGAACGAAACGCTTCTCCGCAACGGCAAGCACGGCAATGCGACAGCGCCTTCCATCGACTTCAAGATCGACGTCGCGATCGCTGATGCCGAATTCGCTCACGCCATGCCCGCGGCCGTTGATGTCGAACAGGAATTTTCCGTCCCTCTCGCAGCGGTACGAAACGGCAAGCGTCTCGTCCATGAACCGGAGCGTCACCTTCTCCGCCGGCATCACCGAGTTGCGGAAACCACCGGGAATCGTCGTCAACACGCGCCGCCTGGCCAGACGGAGCGCACGGCCATGCAGCACGGCTGCAATCGCGGCGGCGTCAAGTTCAGCGTCATCGACCGCACGGCGAGGTTGCGGCGCGAACGTGTCGATGAAATTCGTGAACGTCTCGCCCCGCACGAAAGCCGGCATGCGCAGCGTCGCGACCAGAAAGTCGCGGTTGTGAACGACACCCTGAATGCGGGTTGCCTCAAGCGCCCTCGCCAGCTTGGCCGCAGCTTCCCGCCGCGTCGGCGCGTGCGCGATGATCTTGGCGATCATCGGGTCGAAGGCGATGCCGATTTCGGTGCCGCTCTCGATGCCGGAATCGACGCGGACTCCGTCGCCCGCCGGCGGTTCCCAGACTTGTACGACACCGGGCGCGGGCAGAAAGTCTTTCTCCGCGTCTTCAGCGCAGAGGCGGGCCTCGATCGCGTGTCCGTTGATACGCAGATCCGCCTGGCCGTAACCAAGCGGCTCGCCTTCGGCCACCCGCAGTTGCTCGCGCACGAGATCGAGACCGGTGATGGCCTCGGTGACCGGGTGCTCGACTTGCAGGCGTGTGTTCACTTCGAGAAAGAAGAACTCGCCGCCGCTGACGAGGAACTCCACCGTCCCCGTCGAGTCATAGTCGATCGAACGTCCAACAGCGAGCGCCGCCTCCCCCATCCGCGCCCGCAAAGCCTCGTCCAACGCCGGCGACGGCGCTTCCTCGATGATCTTCTGATGCCGGCGCTGGATGGAGCACTCGCGCTCGAACAGATAGACCAGATGGCCGTGCTTGTCGCCGAGGATCTGGATTTCGACATGGCGCGAATTGGACAACCATCGTTCGAGGAACACCGTTCCGTCGCCGAACGATGCCGCAGCTTCCCGCCGCGCGCTGTCGACGGCCTCCGCCAGATCGGCGGCGTTGTGAACGACCCGCATGCCGCGACCGCCACCGCCGGCCGCCGCCTTGATCAACACCGGCGGCTCATCGCACTTGCGGCCGCCGCAGCGTCGGCATTGTCCTTCAGCTCGAACGCCTCCAGCAACGGCACGCCGAAAGGTTTCAGAAGCTTCTTCGCCGACAATTTATCGCCGATCGCGCGGATCGCATGTGGCGACGGCCCCACCCAGGTGAGCCTGGCGGCAATCACGGCCTCAGCGAAGGCCGCGCTCTCGGAGAGAAAGCCGTAGCCGGGATGCACGGCATCCGCCCCCGAAAGCCTGCAAGCTTCCAGCAATTTGGCACGATCGAGATAGCTTTCGGTTGCCGAATGGCCGCCGATCGCGATCGCGGTATCCGCATCATGCACGAACGGCGCCTGCGCGTCGCTCTCGGCATACACGGCCACGGTCGCGATTCCCATCGCATGCGCGGTCCGCATGATGCGCCGTGCGATCTCGCCGCGATTGGCGACGAGCAGGCGGCGAATTGGAACTACATCCGCCATGTGCCGAATTCCTTCGTGCCGGAGACGACATTGTTGTGGCAGGCCGACAGTGCGATCCCGAGCACCGTGCGCGTATCGCGCGGGTCGATCATCCCGTCGTCGGACACGCGCGACGTCGCAAACAGTCCCTTCGACCGCTCCTCCGCCCAGTGCTCGACCGAAGCCACGCGCCTTGCGTTGGCCTCCTCGTCGAATGTTTCACCGCGCCGCTGTGCGGCCGCACGCTGAACGATGGTCATCACCCCCGCCATCTGCTTCGGCCCCATCACGGCAATTTTTGCGGACGGCCAGATGAAGGTGAACCGCGTGCCGAACGCACGGCCGCTCATGCCGTAATTGCCCGCACCGTAGGACGCGCCGACGATGACGGTGAGATGCGGGACAGTGGAGTTCGACACCGCGTTGATCATCTTCGAGCCGTCCTTGGTGATGCCGCGCTGCTCGAAATCGGTGCCGACGATGAAGCCGGTAATGTTGTGCAGGAACAGCAGCGGCACATCGATCTGGTTGCACAGCTGGATGAATTGGGCGGCCTTCTCGGACGATTCCGACATCAGCGCGCCATTGTTGCCGAGAATGCCGACCGGAAAGCCGTGAATCGAGGCCCATCCGGCCACCAGCGTCGTCCGTAGAGCGGCTTGAACTCCTCGAAGCGCGATCCATCGACAATGCGCGCGATCACCTCGCGAATATCGAATGGCTGTCGCAGATCGAGCCCGACAAGGCCGAGCAAATCCTCCGGATCGTGGAGCGGCGGATCGGCGGCCAGCGACGGTCCGGGGCCAAGCTTGCGCCAGTTCAGATGCGAAATGACCTCGCGGGCGATCTGGATGCCGTGCATCTCGTCTTCCGCAAGGTAGTCGCCAAGACCCGAGACCTGCGTGTGCATCTCCGCGCCGCCAAGACTCTCCTCATTGGCGTCCTCGCCAGTCGCCATTTTGACCAGCGGCGGGCCGCCCAGAAATACCTTCGACTGACCGCGAATGAAGATGTTGTAGTCACTCATGCCGGGCTGATACGCGCCGCCGGCGGTGGATGCGCCGAACACGATCGACACGGTCGGAATACGCAGCTTCGAAAGCTCGGTAATCTCGTAGAACAGCCGCCCGGACTCGGCGAAGTGCCCGATCTCGCGCCGAATGGCGGCCTCCGGATCGCCGTCGCCCGAGTCGCCGCGCAGATCGGCGCCCGCCGATTCCACGAACTGGACATAGGGCATGCGGTTGGTCCGCGCGATTTGCAGGCCGCGCATCAGCTTCTTGGAGTTGAAGGGATTGAACGCGCCGGCGCGCACCGACGGATCGTGCCCGAGAATGACGCATTCGACGCCGGAGATGACGCCGATGCCGACGACAAATCCCGAACCGACATTGAAGTTCGAACGCCAAGCAGCCAGCGGGCTGATTTCCAGAAAGGGCGAGTCCGGATCGAGCGCCATCGAGATACGCTCGCGTAACGGCATCTTGCCGCGCTTGCGCAGACGAGCGGTTTCCTGTTCCCCGCCGCCCCTCGCCGCCTCGGCGAGCAACTCTTCGGCGACCTTCAACTGCTCTAGCGTCTCGGCCCGGTTACGGGCGAACACATCGGAGCCACGATCCAACTTTGTTTCAATGATCGGCATCAGCTATCTGCGCCTTCTGATTTCGAATCCATGCGAAGCCATGGCCGGCTTTCGAGCCTCACCTGTCTTACAGCGGACACGCCTTCGGTCCGCAAGCCTTCGCACATGGTGTCACCGTTGATGATCGGAAGCGAGTCCGTCGGCCAAGCCCCGTATGGCGAGGCACGAGGCCATGACGCCGGCAAGAAGATCGGACATTGCTGGTCGGTGGGCAGCGGCGCCTTAAGACCATGGGCGGCACAGGAAGCCTTTCGAATCCTTACGACTAAAGTCGGTGATGGTCGAAACGCGGCACCGTCTAGGATAGCCGCAACTGGCATCGCCCTACAACGACGAAACCGGAACGCGGGATATCAGCTTCCGTCTTGGCGCGAGGACGATTTACAGGCAACATCCGCAGCGCGAGCAAGCTCGCCGATTATGCGGAACAAGCCTGTTCCGAAGTGATCGATCGACAGAGCGTCGTAGAACGCCGTCGAGGGAGGAATTGGTGACTGATACGCTGGAAGTGCGTTCCGTCTCATTGCGCTTTGGTGGCGTCCGCGCGCTGACCGACGTGAGCTTCGCCGTGCGCGAAGGTGAATTGTTTTCGATCATTGGCCCGAACGGCGCCGGAAAGACCTCGCTCGTCAACTGCATCTCGGGACGCTATCGCCCGACCGAAGGACAATTGTTCTACAGTGGCCGCGACATCACGGGCCTCAGTCCCAATACCCGCCCCAAGCTTGGCATCGGCCGCACGTTCCAGAACCTCGCACTGTTCCACCACATGAGCGTGCTCGACAACATCATGGTCGGCCGCCATCATCTGCTGAAGAACAATTTTCTCACCGGCTCGCTGTACTGGCTGACCGGAGCACGTCGCGAGGAACTCGATCATCGCCGCAAGGTCGAGGAGATCATCGACTTCCTCGACCTGCAATCGGTGCGCAAGGCGACCGCCGGCACCCTCTCCTACGGCCTGCGCAAGCGCGTCGAACTCGCGCGCGCGATGGCGCTGGAGCCGAAGCTGATCCTGCTCGACGAGCCGATGGCCGGCATGAATTTCGAAGAGAAGGAGGATATGGCCCGCTACATCGTCGATCTCAACGAGGAATACGGGATGACGGTGGTGATGATCGAGCACGACATGGGCGTGGTGATGGACATCTCCCATCGCGTCGTGGTGCTCGACTTCGGCCGCAAGATCGCGGAGGGCGATCCGGCGGCGGTGCTGGCCGATCCGCATGTCAAACGCGCTTATCTCGGCGAGGAGGACGAATCCGCGCCGCAGCCTGACGCGCCTGCCGCGGTAGAGGCGCGCGCATGACCCGCAAACCCGCCTTCGACTATCACGCCCGCGCCGCGCAGGCCGCGACCTTCCCAAAATTGCTGCGGCTGAATGCCCGCGAGCACGGCGACGAGGTCGCACTGCGCGAAAAGGATTTCGGGCTGTGGAAGCCCTTCACCTGGGAGCAGCACCATGAACGCACCCGCCAGTTCGCGCTCGGGCTGGCCGAACTCGGCCTCGGCAAGGACGACGTGATCGGCATCATCGGCGACAACCGGCCGGACTGGGTGGCGGCCGAGATCGCGACCCATGCCATCAGCGCGATGAGCCTTGGCCTGTATCGCGACGTGCTGGAGGACGAGGCTGCCTATCTCATCAGCTACGGTGCAGCGAAGCTGATCTTCGCGGAAGATGAAGAGCAGATCGACAAGCTGCTGAGTCTGGGCGACCGCATCCCGAGCGTGAAGCACATCGTCTATTCCGATCCGCGCGGCATGCGGAAATACGACGACCCACGCCTGATGACCGCCGACAAGCTGGCCGAGATGGGCCGCGACCGCGCCGCGCGCGAACCCGATCTTTACGACCGGCTGGTAGACGCGACCGATGCCAATGCCGTCGCGATTCTGTGCACCACATCCGGCACCACCGCGCATCCGAAGCTCGCGATGCTGTCGGCCGGCGCAGTGCTCCGCCATTGCGCGAGCTATCTGACTTTCGATCCGAAGGGGCCGGACGACGAATATGTTTCGGTGCTGCCGCTGCCGTGGATCATGGAGCAGATCTATGCGCTCGGCATGGGGCTTTTGTCGCGGATGAAGATCAATTTCGTCGAAGAGCCCGAGACGATGATGAACGATTTCCGCGAGATCGCGCCGACGTTCGTTCTGTTCGCGCCGCGCGTCTGGGAATCGCTCGCCGCCGACGTTCGCGCGCGGGTGATGGATGCCTCGCCGCTCAAGCAGCGCCTATACGATCTCGGAATGAAGACCGGGCTGGCAGCGCTTGCCGAGGGCAAGCGTTCCGCCGTCGCCGATACGCTGCTGTTCCGCGCTTTGCGCGACCGGCTCGGCTTCACGCGACTGAATTCAGCCGCCACCGGCGGCGCGGCGCTGGGGCCTGACACCTTCAAGTTCTTTCGCGCCATGGGCGTGCCGCTGCGCACGCTGTACGGCCAGACCGAATTGCTCGGCGCCTACACGCTGCACCGCGAGGATAGCGTCGATCCCGACACCACCGGGGTGCCGATGGCCGACGACATCGAGATCCGCATCGATAATCCGGACGGGGGCGGCGTCGGCGAGATCGTGGTGCGGCACCCCAACATGTTCCTCGGCTACTACAAGAATCCGGAAGCCTCCGTCGCCGACATCGACAATGGGTGGATGCGTTCGGGCGACGCCGGTTACTTCAACGGCGACGGGCAGCTCGTCGTCATCGACCGCATCAAGGACATGGCGCAGACGCTCGGCGGCGACCGCTTCTCGCCGCAATATATCGAGAACAAGCTGAAATTCTCGCCCTACGTCGCGGAAGCCGTGGTGCTGGGCGACGGCCGCGCGCGACTCGCGGCAATGATCTGCATCCGTTTCTCCATCGTCTCGAAATGGGCGGAGAAGAACCGCATCGCTTTCACCACCTATACGGATCTGTCGTCACGCCCGGAAATCTATGAGCTGCTGCGCAAGGAGGTCGAGGCCGTCAACGCCACGCTGCCACCGGCGCAGCGCATTGCGAAATTCCTGCTGCTCTACAAGGAACTCGACGCCGACGATGGCGAACTCACCCGTACCCGAAAAGTGCGCCGCAGCGTCATCAACGAGAAATACGCCGACGTCATCGACAGCATTTATAGCGGCGAAACTGAGATCAAGGTCGATACGGTGATCCGCTTCCAGGATGGCACCACACAGCGCATCCGCACCACGATGAAGGTGGTGGACATGCTGGCCGGCGCGATGAGGGAGGCGGCGGAGTGAAGACGCGACTTTCATTTCACCATCGCGGTCGGGCTTGTCCCACCCATCGATGTCTTCAGCGGCGCAACGCCGGCAACAAATTGATGCCTGGCACCACGAAGCGATGGCCGCCGGGAGAATTACTGCCATGAACACCAGCCTCCTGATCCAGCTTCTCGTCAACGGCCTCGTGGTCGGCACGTTGTATGGCGTGGTCGCGATGTCGTTCGTGCTGATCTACAAGGCGACGCAGGTGGTCAACTTCGCGCAGGGCGAATTGCTGCTGGTCGGCGCCTGGGTGTGCTGGGCGCTGATGGTGAAATACCAGGCGCCGTTCTATGTCGCGATGCCGGTCACCATGATCTTCATGTTCGTGTTCGGCATCCTGATTCAGATGGTCTTCCTGCGACCAATGATCGGCGAGCCGATCATCTCCGTCATCATGGTGACGATCGCCCTCTCCACGGTTCTGCAAGCATCGATGAAGTGGATTTTCGGCGTCAATCCGCAGCCATTCCCGCCGATCTTCACCAGCCAGTCGGTGAACATCTTCGGCCTCCAGGTCCAGACCGTCTATGTGATGAGCCTGGTGGTGTCGCTGGCCATGATGGCGGCGATGGCATGGTTCTTCCAGGCATCGAAACACGGGCTCGCGATGCGCGCCACCGCCTTCGACCAACAGGTCGCGCAGTCGCTGGGCATTTCGGTGAAGAATGTCTTTGCGATGTCGTGGGCGATTTCGGCCACCGTCTCGGCGGTCGCGGGCGTCGTCGTCGCGGTGGTCAACGGCGTCTCGTCGGGGCTGTCGATCTACGGCATCAAGGTGTTTCCGGCGACCATCCTCGGCGGCCTCGATTCCATCGGCGGCGCGGTGCTCGGCGGCATCATCATCGGCCTCTTGGAGAACTTCGCGCAATATATCGACGGCGAATATCTGCACTGGGGCAACCTCTACGAAGTCGCGCCGTTCTATGTGCTGATCGTCATTCTGATGGTCAAGCCCTACGGACTGTTCGGCACCAAGAACATCGAGCGGGTTTAGTTCACGATGGCAAATTCAATGATCCCCGCCGGTGACTTCCGCTCAACCTACGCGGCCGACACCACGATCTTTCCGACCGCGACGAGCCGCAACTTCGCCATCGCGGGCGTGGCGCTGACCTGCCTCGCGCCATTTGCCTTGACGGAATATTGGCTCACTTTGCTGATCCAGATCGGCATCTACGGCATCGCGGCGCTCGGGCTGAACGTGCTTGTCGGCTTCACCGGCCAGATCTCGATCGGCCACGCAGCCTTCTTCCTGTTCGGCGCGTTTTCGTCCGCCTATCTATCGACCAAGATCGGCATCCCGGCATTTTTCGCGATCCCGCTGGCGGGCGTCGCCACCGCGCTCGTCGGCCTCGTCTTCGGCCTGCCCGCCGCGCGGCTGAAGGGCCTCTACCTCGCCATCGCGACGCTCGCCGCGCAATATATCCTGCTCGATTTCTTCGCCCGCGCTGAATGGTTTTCCGGCGGCTCGGTGCCGGCGATGGCGGAGCCGTTCTCGATCTTCGGCCATGTCATTCAAGGCGACCGCCAGTATTTCTATGTGGTGCTCGCCTATGTCGTGGTCTGCTTCCTGCTCGTCACCAACCTGATGCGCACCCGCGACGGCCGCGCCCTGGTGGCGGTCCGCGACCATTATCTCTCCGCAGAGATCATGGGCATCAATCTCACGAAATACCGCACGCTGTCGTTCGGGCTCGCGGCGTTCTTCGCCGGCGTCGGCGGCGCGCTCTATGCGCACTACCAGCTCGTGGTATCCTACGAAGGCTTCGGCATCGAACGCTCGATCCTGTTCCTGGCGATGATTATCATCGGCGGCATCGGCTCGATCATGGGCACGCTGATGGGCACTGCGTTCGTCGTGCTTTTGCCCGAAGCGATGGAATGGCTCACTGCCGCACTCGCGGGCAGCGCGATCGATCAGGCGCTGGGGCTGAAAACCAACATCACATTCCTGCGCGAGATCGCGATCGGCGTCATCATCATCATCTTTCTGGTGTTCGAGCCGGATGGCCTTGCGCATCGCTGGCACCAGATCAAAGCTTACTGGAAGCTCTACCCGTTCTCGCACTGACGGCAACGAAAGCAAACCGGAGGAAAGACCCATGACAATGACGAAACTTCTCGGAACAGCAGCGGCGCTGGTGCTGCTCGGCGGCTCCGCCGCGATGGCGCAGTCGTCGATCAAGATCGGACACCTGGCGGATTATTCCGGCGGCACGTCGGACGTCGGCACGCCTTATGGCCATGCCGTCGTCGACACCTTCAACTGGATCAACAAGAACGGCGGCATCAACGGCGTGAAGGTCGATCTCGACAGCATTGATTACGGCTATCAGGTGCCGCGCGCCATTGCGCAATACAAGAAATGGTCGGGCGCGGAGAAGGTTTCCGCGATCATGGGCTGGGGCACCGCCGACACCGAGGCACTGACCGGCTTCGTTGCGCAGGACCAGATTCCGGACATCTCCGGCTCCTACGCCGCCGCGCTGGCGGACCCGACCGGCGCGGGCGGCAAGGCCAAGGCCGCGCCGTACAATTTCTTCTATGGCCCGAGCTACTCCGACGCCCTGCGTGCCGAATTGACCTGGGCCGCCGAGGACTGGAAGACCAAGGGCAAGGCCGGCAAGCCGAAATTCGTCCATATGGGCGCCAACCATCCCTATCCGAACGCACCGAAGGCGGCCGGCGAAGCCATCGCCAAGGAACTCGGATTTGAAGTGCTGCCGCCGCTGGTCTTCGCGCTGACTCCGGGCGACTACAGTGCCCAATGCCTCAGCCTGAAGAGCGCCGGCGCCAACTATGCCTATCTCGGCAACACCGCCGCCTCCAACATCTCGGTGATGAAGGCCTGCAAGACGGCGGGCGTGGATGTCCAGTTCATCAGCAACGTATGGGGCATGGACGAGAACGCCGCCAAGGCCGCCGGTGATGCGGCTGACGGCGTCGTGTTTCCGCTGCGCACCGCGGTCGGCTGGGGCGGCAACGCACCCGGCATGAAGACGGTGATGGAAATCTCCAAGATGTCCGACCCGACCGGCAAGGTCTATCGCCCTGTGCATTACGTTGCCGCGGTCTGCACCGCTCTTTACATGAAGGAAGCCATCGAATGGGCCTCCAAGAACGGCGGCGTCAACGGGCCGAACGTCAAGAAGGGCTTCTACCAGAAGGCTGACTGGGTGCCGGCCGGCATGGAAGGCGTCTGCAATCCCTCGACCTGGACCGAGAAGGATCACCGGCCGACCATGAAGGTCGATCTGTATCGCGCGAAGGTTTCGGGTGCCACCGAAGGCGACCTCAACGACCTGATGGCCAAGGGCACCATCAAGCTCGAAAAGGTGAAGACCATCGACCTGCCGCGCAAGGCCGAATGGCTGGGCTGGTAAGGCACACCATGCATGATCTGCTCCCTCTCCCCGCATGCGGGGAGAGGACTTATAGCAACTGATGCGATCATGAACGTCGCGTTGCCCGGAGTTGGATTGACATGAGCGTCGTCGAAACAGCGAGGCCCTCGCCCGTACCGGCCCCAAGCGCTCCCCTTCTCGCGGTGCGCAACATCGAGGTCGTCTATGACAAGGTGATCCTGGTGCTGCGCGGGCTGTCGCTCGATGTGCCGAAGGGCGCGATCGTGGCGCTGCTCGGGGCCAATGGCGCCGGCAAATCGACCACGCTGAAGGCAATTTCCGGCCTGCTGAAGACCGAGGAAGGCGAAGTCACGCGCGGCGAGATCGTGTTCGACGGCGAGCGCATCAACGGCATTGCGCCGGACCAGATCGTGCGGCGCGGCATCTTTCAGGTGATGGAAGGCCGACGCATCATCGCCGACATGACGACGCTGGAGAACCTGCGGCTCGGCGCGTTCAGCCGGCGCGACGGCGGGGTCTCCGCCGACATCGACATGGTGTTCAACTATTTTCCGCGCCTGAAGGAACGAACCGGGCTTGCCGGCTATCTGTCCGGCGGCGAGCAGCAGATGCTTGCGATCGGCCGTGCACTGATGGCGCGGCCCAGGATGATCCTGATGGACGAGCCGTCGATGGGCCTGTCACCGCTGCTGGTGAAGGAAGTGTTCGCCATCATCCGCCAGATCAACCGCGACCTCGGCGTGACGATTCTTCTGGTCGAGCAGAACGCGCGCGCGGCCTTGTCGGTCGCGAGCCATGGCTACATCATGGAGCAGGGCAAGGTGGTGCTCGACGGCACAGCCGACGAATTGCGCGACAACGAGGACGTCAAGGAATTCTATCTCGGCGGCGCGGGCGACCAGCGCAAGAGCTTCAAGAATCTGAAAAGCTTCAAGCGCCGCAAACGCTGGCTGTGATTTTCTCCGGCCGTCCGCCTGGGAGACGACGCGACTCAACGACAGGACTTCCCATGACCGACCATTTCGACGCCCTCGAAACCCGCAGTTCCGATCAGCGCGAGGCCGATTTGTTCGGCCGCCTTCCCGGCATTCTGCGCGAGGCGATCAAGGCGCCGGCCTATGCGCAGCATCTCAAAGGCGTCGATCCCGCCGCGATCACCGACCGCGACGCTCTGGCCAAACTGCCGGTGCTGCGCAAATCCGAACTGCCCGCGCGGCAAAAGGCCAGCCCGCCATTCGGCGGCTTCGTGGCGACGCCGCCCGGCGCGTTCGCGCGTCTCTACACATCGCCCGGACCGATCTTCGAACCCCAATCGCCGGAGACCGATTCATGGGGCAGCGCGCGCAGCCTGTTTGCCGCCGGTCTTCGTTCCGGCGACGTGGTGCTCAACACCTTCAGCTATCACCTCACGCCGGGCGGCTTCATCTTCGACAGCTCGGCGCGGGCGCTCGGCTGCGCCGTCATTCCGGCAGGCCCCGGCAATACCGAACAGCAGTTCGAGCTGATCGAGGCTTACCGACCGGTCGCCTATGCCGGCACGCCGGACTTCCTGAAGATCCTGCTCGACAGCGCGAAAAAGACCGGCCGCGACATGTCCTCGATCAAGCGCGCCACGGTGTCGGCCGCGGCGTTTCCGCCGTCGCTGCGGGCGGAGGTCAAGTCGCACGGTATCGACGCCTACGAATCCTTCGGCACAGCCGATCTCGGCCTGATCGCATTCGAGACGTCGGCACGCGAAGGCATGGTCGTCAACGAAAACCTGATCGTCGAGATCGTCAAACCCGGCACCGGCGATCCGGTTCGCGAAGGCGACGTCGGCGAAATCGTCGTCACCTCGCTCGATGCGCATCACCCGTGGATTCGCCTGGCGATCGGCGACCTCACCGCCGCGCTGCCGGGCATCAGTTCCTGCGGCCGCACCAACATGCGGATCAAGGGCTGGATGGGCCGCGCCGACCAGACGACGAAGATCAAGGGCATGTTCGTGCGCCCGGAACAGGTCGCCGACATTAGCAAGCGCCATCCCGAGCTGGCGCGGTTACGTCTCGTCGTCACGCGTGACGGCGAAACCGACGCGATGACGTTGAAAGCGGAAACGGCGCAAGCATCGGCCGGTCTGGCGGAAGCCGTCGGCGCGACACTGCGCGCCGTCACGAAGCTTGGCGGCAAGGTCGAGTTGACGGGTGTCGGCTCGCTGCCCAATGACGGCAAGGTGATCGCGGATGAGCGTTGAATTTGCAGCCGTCATTCGCGCTAAAGCTCGTTCTCAACGCGTATTCTTCCCGAACTTTGGCGTGACCGGCAGCAGCGTCTGACGTCGCGTTATGCGCTCAAAGGCCCCGCAAGCGGCAATATTTTTGGGGAGATCGGCGGATTCCGACCAGCTTCCCCGACAACCCGCATGCTAGAGAATGCCCTGATCGGTTCGCATAACATCGGGCGGGACACACAGTATCTGAGTTCGAACGCAGATTCTGCCCGGATGTGTGTGCTCGTGGCCGTGAACCAGCTTAGGGTTTCTCGGCGCTGATGGTGCCGTCGCTGCCGCTTTATGCCAGCGCGTTCGGCGTCTCCACATCCGCTGTCGGCCTGACCGTCGCGATTTACGGATTCGCGCGTTTTCTGGTGATCTTCCCCGGCGGGCAGATGTCGGACTGGCTGGGCCGGCGGCCGATGCTGGCGATCGGCGGCCTCATTTCCGCCGCCGGAAGCTTCTGGTGCGCGGAAGCGACCAGCTTCACCGAATTCAATCTCGCGCGCGTCGTCGCCGGCGCGGGCGCTGGCATCATTCTGACGACCGGCCAGATCGTTCTCGCCGATATCAGCCCGCCGGAACGGCGCGGCCGCAACATCGCCACCTATCAGACCGCGTTTCTGTTCGGCTTCGCCGCCGGACCGTTTCCGGGCGGACTGCTCGCCGGCGCTTACGGCCTCGCCTCGCCGTTTCTCGTCACCGGCATTACCAGCCTTGTCGTAACCATCGTCGCCTGGTTCATGGTCAGCGAGACGCGACCGGAAAAGCCGAGCGTCGAGACTGCGGACGCCACGCCGCAGACGCCGTTCTTCCGGCAGATGCTCGAACTGCTGTCGAACCGCGGCTTCCTGCTGGTCGGCCTGATCTCGCTGATGAACGCCGTGCTGCGCACCGGCGGAATGTTCGCGCTGATTCCGCTATTGGCGACCAACCAGCTTGGCCTTTCGGTCGGCGAGATCGGCTTCGCGATGATGCTGTCGAACGTGTGCGGGCTGCTCGCAGCCTATCCCGCCGGATGGGTCACCGACCGGCTGGGGCGAAAGGCGGTCATCGTCCCCTCGACCTTCCTCACCGGGGCGTCGATGCTGCTGTTCGGCTATGCCCCCAATTTCGGCTGGTTTCTCGCCGCCTCGATCGTCTGGAGTTTTGCAACCTCGCTCAGCATCGCCGCGCCCGCGGCCTACGCCGCCGATTCCGCGCCGCCCGGAAAGACCGCCGCCGCGATGAGCGCCTACCGGATGACGGCCGATGCCGGCTATGTCATCGGCCCGCCCGGCCTCGGATTGCTCGCCGACCTCACCAGCCCGACGACCGCCATTATCGCCGGCGCATCCATCCTGGTTTTGCTCGGCGCGCTTTTCGCCGTCGCCACATCCGAGCGGCCGCGGCATTCGATAGACCCGAAGCCTTGAACCGTCCTCACAGCCGGCGGACAGGAAGCGGCACGGAGACGGTTACGCACAGCCCGCCGAGATCCGAGCGGCCGAAGTCGAGCGCACCGCGATAGCTCTCGACCAGATCGCGAGTGATGGCGAGGCCGAAACCGCTGCCGGGCTGTTCCTCGTCCCAGCGCCGCCCGCGCGTGATCTGAGAGGCGCGCTCGGGCGAAAGTCCCGGCCCGTCATCGTCGATGCGGATCGACAGAGCGCCGCGTTCGGCTGTCACCGTCACACGAATCCGGCTGAGCGCCCATTTGCCCGCGTTGTCGAGCAGGTTCCCCAGAATCTCGACCAGATCGTCCTCCTCGCCGGGGAACACGACGCCGGCTTGCGTATCAAGCTCCCATGCGAGCGGCTTGTCGCGGGGCAGACGCTCGAACGCGCGCACGATCTTGCTTGCGACGGGCGCGACCTCGGTTCGCTTGCGGCCGAGAGCTGCGGCGATGCCCGCTCTGGCGCGCGCGAGCACCCGGTCGATCTGGCTCTTCATCTGCCTGACCTGTTCCTCGATCGCGACCGCGAGGTCCTTCCGTCCCTCCTCGCCGGCCTGGCGCGTGATCGCCTCCAGCACCGTGAGCGGCGTCTTCAGGCCATGCGCGAGGTCCGCAGCCTGCGTTCTGGCGCGCTCCAGCGCAACATCCTGAAACGCGACCAGCCGGTTGAGATCGTCGACGACGCCCTGCACCTCGTCCGGAAAATCGCCGCTCAGGACCCGGCTCTGGCCGCCATGGATCGCCTGCAATTCGCGCGCGAGCACGCCGAAGGGCCGCAACGCAAGGCGAATGAAGAACGCCATCGCGACAATCAGGATCAGACCGAGCGCCGCAAGCGAGAACACGAGCAGCCGCAGGAACGAGCGCTGCGAGGCGGCGATATCCTGACGGTCAAGCGCGGCCACGACATGCAGCGCCACATCCTCAGCCCCGGCGGTGCAACGAGAATCGTCTGCGTGACGCCCAGAAGCTCCGTGCCGTTCGGCCCTTTCAGCGCGACGCTGCGCCGCTCGCCGATCGACCCGGCATCGGTCGTCTTCAGCGAATCGTCCCACAGCGAGCGCGAGCGCGCCTCGCGGCCATCGGCGCGCGACACCTGCCAATAGAGGCCGCTATAGGGCGTCGCAAAACGCGGATCGGGCAGATCGACGTCAAGCGCCGGCGCGCCGTCGGGATCGATACGAACCTGCGCGGCGACGGTTCGGACAATCTGCGTCAATTCATTGGTGGCTCGCCGCTCGATCTCATTGTCGAAGATCGCACGCAGGCCGAAAGCCGCGAGCGTCAGGCCGAGCACGATCAGTACCGCCGCCGCAGCCCCGAGCCGGACGAAAAGCGAGCGTCCCGTCATGACGGCTCATCGGGAATGCGATAGCCACGGCCGCGCAGCGTCTCGATCAGCGGCACGCCGAGTTTCTTGCGCACGCGCGCGATCAATGCTTCGACGGCGTTCGGATCGCGGTCGCTTTCGCCGGAATGCAAATGCTCCAGCAACTCGCCTTGCGACATCGTGCGTCCGCGATGCAGCACGAGATAAGCGAGCAGCCGATATTCCATCGCCGACAGCGACAGCGCGCGGCCGTGGATCGACGCGGTACGCGCGCGCGTGTCGATTTCCAGCGGCCCCGCCTTGAGCAACGACGACGCCTGACCGGCCGCGCGGCGGGTGATCGCCCGCATGCGCGCCACCAGTTCCTCCATCTGAAACGGCTTTGTCAGGTAATCGTCCGCGCCGGCGTCGATACCCTCGACTTTCTCGCGCCAGCCGTCCCGCGCCGTCAGAATCAGAATCGGCGTTGTGATGCCCGCGCCGCGCAGGCGCCTGAGAACCGACAGCCCGTCGAGGCGCGGCAGCCCGAGGTCCAGCACGATCGCGTCGTAGTCTTCGGTCTCGCCGCGGAACCAGGCGTCTTCGCCGTCGCGCGCGATCTCCACCGCGCAATTGGCCTGCTCCAGCCCGGAGCGGATATCGGCGGCGATGCGCGGCTCATCCTCGACGACCAGAATACGCAAGATCAGTCCACCTTGATGATGGCGAGGGTTTCGGCATTGAGTTCGACCTCGCGGCGTTTTCCCGACGTCGCAAGAATCTTGATCTCATACACCCAGACGCCGCGCTCGCGCTCCAGCTCGATCTTGATGACCTCGCCGGGAACGGCTGTGCGCGCCGCCGCGAGAACCTCGGACAGCGGCCGGATCTTGCCCTCCTCCCGCGCACCCAACGCGCAATCCTGACCGTTCTTGCAATCGTCCTTCGCGGACGCGGCCGCAAGCGGACCGGCAAGGACGGCCATGAATGCAAGGAACAGGCTGGCTTGTCGCCGATTGAGCAAGAGACTCTCCCCAGTTTCGATTCAGTCGTGACGTTACGTCAGTATCCCTGCATCGGTCTCACCAAAAATTTCACCTTCTATCCGCTTCGCGGCCGGAACTCGTGCCGCTCCGCGCGATGGCTCTCGTGCTCGCGCCGATTCAGCCGCTTGTCGGCTTCGAGCGCAAACACAAGACCTGCGGCGCTCCAGACGATGAAGAACGGCAGAGACGCCTCCGCGTCGAGCAGATAGGCCGCAACACAGCCCAGCGAAAGAAAGAAGACCCACGGGCGAATGCCTGTCATCGGAACCTCCGGCGAATGGATTTCGCGAAAACCTAGTTCAAGGCCCCTGACAGCTCCCTGACAGCCCATGTCAGGGAACGGGCAGACGCAAACAGGCATTGTCGCCGGTGTCGAACTCACATGAAGGAGAATGTCTGATGAAAATCGCTTCCGTCGCGCTTGCCGCTATTCTTGCAACGGGCCTCGCCAGCGCCGCGCAGGCCGACAGTCCGCGCTGCCAAGCGAACGCCGCCCAAGACGGGCTGACGATCGAGCAGGTGATCGCGAAGGCCGAGACGATCGGCTACGCCGTCAAGGAAGCCAAGCGCAGCAAGGGTTGCTGGAAAATCGAGGGGTTCGACCGCAACGGCGCGGAGATTGAAATCCGCTTCGATCCGACCTCCGGCGACGTGGTCAAGCCACACGACTGGCGCGCGCCCGCGAAGGGGTAGAGCCTGCTCAGCTCGGATGGAATCCGAAGCTCGTCATGCCCGGCCATAGCCGATCGCGGAACGGCGTCGCTTCGCTCGCCTCATAGCCGATCGAGGAACGGCGTCGCTTCGCTCGCCTCATAGCCGTCCGAAGAGCGGCGTCGCTTCGCTCGCCTATGTGCCGGGCATTCACGTCTTGAATTCACGCCGGAGCCAGCTCATCGAGCGGCGGACGAAGCGTGTGCCAGTGTGTCGCGCGCTCGTAAGCTCGCGCCGCCCTGTAGAGCAGCGACTCACTGAAAGGCGCGCCCACCAGTTGCAGGCCGAGCGGCATCTTGTCGCTCGAAAGCCCGCACATGATCCCAAGCGCCGGATGACCGCTGAGATTGAACGGAGCTCGCATCTGCCGCCCGTGCGTGCGCGTCAATTCGGGTTCGTCATCGATCCGGCATGGCTGGTCCAGGCTGGAGGCGACGAGCAGGACATCGACCTCACGCAGCACGGCGGAGATCTCGTCGACGAGTTGCTTCCGTCGCCGCTGCGCCTGAATGTAGTCGGTCGCGGAGAGAAGCAGGCCCGGTATCATCCGCTGGCGGGTCATGTGCGAATAGTCGCCGGGCCGGTCCCGCAACCAGTGTTCGTGAACGCTCGCGGCTTCCGACAGAAGAACGATCCGGTTCGCCGCGGCGAGTTCGATCGCCGAAGGCAACTTCACATCCCGAACGATCGCTCCTTCGCGCGCGAAAACCTCCGCCGCTGCGTTCAGCGAGGCGGCGACATCCGGCGAGGCGACCATATCGACCTCGTGAAAGTGCCGGACGAATCCGATCCGCAGCCCTTTCAATCCGCCTTCGAGATCGCGGGTGAAATCTTCCGCAGGACGATCCGCGCTTGCCGGATCGAGCGGATCGTGCCCCGCCAGCACGTTCAAGAGCAGCGCGTTGTCGGTGACGGTGCGCGTCAACGACCCGACATGATCGAGCGAGAATGCGAGCGGGAACACGCCACGGCGCGACACCAGCCCGTAAGTGGGCTTCATTCCGACGATGCCGCCGCAGGCAAAGGCTGGATGCCGGACCGAGCCTCCTGTATCCGAACCGAGCGCGGCGGGCAGCATGTTCGCGGCGACCGCCGCGCCCGACCCCGATGACGACCCGCCGGGATGACGTGTCAGGTCCCATGGATTTCGGGCCGGCGGGAACGGAAGATCGAAGGCCGGGCCGCCGAATGCGAATTCGTGCGTCGCCAGCTTGCCCGGAAACACCGCGCCGGCCGCGCGCAGTTTGGCCGTGGAAGCCGCGTCGTCCTTCGCGACATTCTCAAGCAGGATTTTCGAATGGCAGGTCGTGGGATGGTTCGCGAGGTCGAAAATGTCCTTCAGGCCGATCGGGATGCCATGCAGAACCGAGCGCGGACCTGAGCGAACGATCTCGGCTTCCGCCCGACGCGCCGACTGCTCGGCCTCGTCCCACAAAGGTCGCGTGAAGGCGTGCAGTTTCGGCTCCAGCCTGGCGGCGCGCGCACGAAACGCTTGCAGATATTCGGCCGGCGACAGACGCCGCTCCGCGATCTGCGCGGACGCCTGTTCGATCGACAACTCGTGAAGGCTCGAAGCGGCCATGATAGCGTCCCCTCACTTGAAAAATCGATAGATGAGCGCCGGTTCGGCAGAACCTTGCGACGGCCGCGTGACGTCGGAACGCATCTTGTCGGCGACGATTTTGGCCTGAGCGATCTCCTCGGGATAATCCTGCGCAAGCCGCGCGAACCTTGCGGCGAGAATGTCCGCGGGTGCAATCGTTGCCATCTGACCTCCTGCGAGATTTGGTTTGACGAACCGCCGACAGACTCCGGCCGCATGAACGCGCGCCTTGTTCGCGACAAGGCGCTCCTTCGAATTGACCGGCAGAACGTCCAAGGTGTCAAGCTCGATCCGGGCGCCGCGTCGATCGGCTTGATCGTTGCGGTTGGCCCTCAATCTCCAGTCCGCTAAACACAGGTTCATTTAAGTCAGCTAAAGCAGTAGTTGCGGTTGGCCCTCAATCTCCAGTCCGCTAAACAGACGCCGAGATGAGGACCTGCGGTCCGTGGTTGCGGTTGGCCCTCAATCTCCAGTCCGCTAAACAGTTGTCATCATTTCCACCATCTAAAAACAGTTGCGGTTGGCCCTCAATCTCCAGTCCGCTAAACAACGCAGCATTGATCGAGGTCGACAGAATGGTTGCGGTTGGCCCTCAATCTCCAGTCCGCTAAACATACAGCCGGGGCGACAAGTCGAAGCCGGTGTTGCGGTTGGCCCTCAATCTCCAGTCCGCTAAACCACGGCATCAAACTGTTCATCACCACAGACGTTGCGGTTGGCCCTCAATCTCCAGTCCGCTAAACCCCAGCGGGATCGACATGACCCGCGACAACGGTTGCGGTTGGCCCTCAATCTCCAGTCCGCTAAACGTAGCTCAATGGTCAGAGCCATCCGCTCATGTTGCGGTTGGCCCTCAATCTCCAGTCCGCTAAACTCGCCCTCAACTATGATGACAGGCTCGACCGTTGCGGTTGGCCCTCAATCTCCAGTCCGCTAAACTTGTCCTCGACGGAACTGTCCAACGCGGCAGTTGCGGTTGGCCCTCAATCTCCAGTCCGCTAAACTGCAGACGATGTAACCTTCGTTGCAAGAAGGTTGCGGTTGGCCCTCAATCTCCAGTCCGCTAAACTATCACCGCTTCTCCTCCGCGAGGACGTCAGTTGCGGTTGGCCCTCAATCTCCAGTCCGCTAAACAATGCCCGGATATTTCCGCTTCACCTTTTCGTTGCGGTTGGCCCTCAATCTCCAGTCCGCTAAACTATCCGAAATGTTACGAACACCAGCAACATGTTGCGGTTGGCCCTCAATCTCCAGTCCGCTAAACACATGGTTCGATGGAGAGAATGTTCGAACCGTTGCGGTTGGCCCTCAATCTCCAGTCCGCTAAACCGTTCAAGTAATCAACATTCATATCAAGCAGTTGCGGTTGGCCCTCAATCTCCAGTCCGCTAAACAACACAGGGAATCATCGCAGGCCCGGCGTCGTTGCGGTTGGCCCTCAATCTCCAGTCCGCCAAACGATCCTTTCGAACAATGCGACCCAGGTGCAGTTGCGGTTGGCCCTCAATCTCCAGTCCGCTAAACATCTGAGTGGACGTGGACTGGATGCAGTTGGTTGCGGTTGGCCCTCAATCTCCAGTCCGCTAAACTCCATTCGAGGGCACGACCAACCTCGACAAGTTGCGGTTGGCCCTCAATCTCCAGTCCGCTAAACTGACCTTGGATCAAGGCCCTGGAAACAGGGCCTTTTTCTTGGTCCCCGAGAGATTCAACTCGCGAACCACCGTCAAAAAAGCGCGAACTGATTCGGATTCTCCGCGCTCCGTTCGCGTTTTCGTCCCCGGTATGTTCGGATGTTCTCATACTGCTTGTCCGTGATCGCCAAGATATGGACCTTGCCCGACGCCGGCATGAACTGCTCGATCTTGCGTTCATAGGCTTCCGCCTGTTCCTTGCCCGCGCAGTAGCGCAAATATACCGAGAACTGGGTCATCTCGAAACCGAGATCGAGCAGTTTCAGCCGGAAGCCGGTGGCCGCCTTGCGCTCCTTCTTGGTGCCCACCGGCAGATCGAACAAAACGACGAGCCACATGATCCGATACCCCGACAGGGCTGGTGGTTGTCCGCCTTTCGCGGGCATCATCGCCTAAAATCCGAGCGGCAGGCCCGGCTTGGGCAAGACCAGCCGATCCGTTTCGCCTGCATAGGCTTTGGCGAGCGAACCTGCGAGACGCTCAAGACAGGTCATGACCGGGCTGAGCCCTTCCGCGGTCGGCAGGTCGATAATCATCGTCCGCGCCATCGCCGCTTTCGCCTCGCCGGTGACGTTCTCGACGCCGTCGGATTTGAGCCGATGCACTTCGCGATCGACGATTGGGCGAAACGGCTCCATCAGATCGTCGACCAGCACCAGCGCGTTGCCGCGATTCGAATGCATGAGGCCGAGGCTCGGGTGAAGCCCGGCCGCCATCACCGCCCGCGCCGTCGCTGCGCGCAGTATCGCGTATCCGTAATTCAGGAGACCGTTGAGGCCGCCGCCATCCTGATCGCGGCGAAAACTCGTTCCCAGCAGCAGCGGCCAGTAGCGCCGCGCAGCTTCCGCCTCGACATTGTCTGGATCGCCGCTGCGAACTTTTCGCGCGAGCAGGCGAAAGCCGCCAGCTTCCGCGCCGACCGCAGCCAGGGTGGCTCCCTGCGCGAGGATCTTCGCTTGCACGATCTGCTGCCATAGCCGCTTTTTCAGCGGCGCCGAGGCGGTCGCCTGATCGCTCATGCGGCCTGCTTGCGCATGATGGCCGTCGACGGGCCAGACGATCGCCGCCGGCCGATGGTTCGGCCCGCACAGGATGACCGGAACGCCGCGCGTCGCCAGATTGACAAGCAGATTGTTCGAATAGGTCAGCCCGTGCGCGTTGGCGACCACGGCCGCGAGATCGTCGAGCGGAACGCGGCCGAGTTCGGCGCCCTTCTCGCCCACGGTCATGAAGCCGCGATCGATCGCCAGATGCCGTCCGTCGGTTGCGACTTCCACCACGCGCCCGACCATCGCCGTTCGCTCCCGCGCTCTGCAACAGTATCGGCGTCGCGGCGCATGCACGCAACGCGAGCATTAAGACAAGGTTAATCCTCAGCCGGACGAATGCGCCGGACCCGGCCGATTTCATCGACGCGCACCGGCACGGCCGCCAATTTCTTCAGCGTGCCATAGGACGCCATCAGCCCGCGAAACGGATCGATCTCGTTGTCGGTGGCGTGGCGCCTGTCGAGATTGCCGGTTTCATTGTGGTCGGCGAGCTTGAAGCGCTCCCGCGGCTGCATCGAGCCGATGCACCACCATGATCCGTGTGCGGCCGTCATGCTCCAGCCGGATCAGATCGCCCTTGTGGACGCGCATGATGAGCTTCGCACCCTTGTGCGTGCTGCGCCATTGCGGAACATGCGGCGTCTTCGGCCCGGCGTTTTTGCGGTTAGCGTCGAAACGACGAACCGCCTCTCCGTTCCATCTGCCGTCCGCAGTCTCGAACAATTCGATGCAGAAATTCTCGCCGGCGCTGTAAGCCTTGTAGATGTCGCCGGTCCGCCGGTCCGCGACCGGCACCAGATAAGCGGCACTCTCCTTCTTCAGAATGCGGACATGGCGCAAGCCGTGCTTGATCTGTGCGCGCTCCTCGGGCGGCGATTGCAACTGCCGCAGTGCATCCGCGAGCGCGACGCATTCCTTCTTTTTCGCATCGACATGCGCGCGCACGATCTTTCGCAAGTCCGTGTCGCGAATGCGATCGATCTCCTTTTCGTTCAGGCTTTCGATCGCCTTGCGATAGACGAGGTTGCCGTCTTCTTCGTCTGTCCTGCCCGTGACCGCGAGCGGCTTGACGAAACCGTAGGCGCTGTCCTCATGCAGCTTGCCCTCAATACCGTGATCCGGCTTGTGCGATACGACGATCTTTTTCAGAGCGGCATCCAGGTCGTCGCGCATCGAGGCCCAGGGCGGGTCGATGACGAATTTCTCGCGCTCCTCGTCATAGGCGTTGGCCATCTTCCAGAGCAGTGACCGATCGGTCAGCGCCGCGACCAGACCGTCGATGGCGTGATGACGGTGATCGGCGCGATTCTTGACGCCCGAAAATTCCATGTCGTCGGTGGAAGCCAGGAACGCCTCGGTCTTCTCCTGCACGCCGGCGTAATTGTGATCCGGCAGCAAGGAATTGAGTCCCCATTTTCCGCGCAGCATGCTGGTGAGACGTCCGGGCACAACCCAGATCTGGTTCGGATCGGTGATCGCGCCGAGATACTGCTTCGCGAGCCGCGCCAGCCAGCCGGTTTCGTTGAGCTGCCGCGCCAGAAAACCGCCGCGCTTGTCGAATTGCTCGCGCGCGTCGGCGTCGAAGCGCCAGCGCTTGTTGCGCGGCAGGCTCGCGGCGCGGGCGGCGATACCCTCCCAATCGTAGCGATGACCCTGAATGGCGGGACCCCCGCCGAACGCCTCGAACGGAGTCTGCTTGCGCTTGTGACGGTTGGCGTAGCGCATGCAGATGATCTTATTCGCGGCGCTGTCGTCCAGCGTCATCGCAACGGGAAGGATGTGGTCGATATCCACCTCCTCGGACAGCAGCCTCCTTATTCCGATGGGCTCGCCGGTGTAGATGCACTCGCGAGTCATATCATTGCCGCTGAGCTCCTCCCATAACCGCATCTTTAAGAGATCGGTGGCCGAAGGATTGTAGTTCTCTCCTAGGAATTCGCGAATTCTTTCCCTTCGCTTTTCGTTCTTCTCCTGATTCCGGCGCTGCTCGCGCTGCTTTTCCGCCTTCTGCTGCTCGGAAAGTTTCAGCGCGCGCGTGAACTCGACGGAGATTTCGGCCGGCGGACCGTAAGCGTCGATCAGTTCGTTGACGACGCGGCGCAATTGCCCGAGCCCGATATGCACGGTCGGATTCGGAAACCGGCCGAACCGCTTTTCCTTGCCGTCGCGCGGATCGCCGCTTCCGACCACCTCGTCCTGCAACCACTCGCCATAGTAAGGAAGGCGGTCGAGCTGCTCGCCGGTCGGCAGCTTGGCGTGATCGTAGCCGGCGCGCTTCGCCGCGACGTGATAGCCCGCGCCGGACACGCCATCGTCATCCAGTTCGTTCTGCATGATCGGCAGAATTTTTCCGATGGCGCGCAGACCGAGCCGGCAATGGCCGTCGGGAAGCATCGTGTTGGCGACACGAGCGGCGGCCGCGCCATCCAGCCCGCACTCGCGTTCGAGCCACGCGATCAGTTCCGCCTCGTCCTCGCTCTCCTCAAGTTTCATGACGATCGCGATCTGCCGCTCCAGCGAAAGACCGCGCCACGCCTTGCCGAAACCTTTCCTGTCCGACAGCCGCGCGGCGGTCTGATCACCGTCCAGCGCGGCGCGACGATCGGATTCGAGATTGAACTTTGCTTCCGCCGGCAGCTTCAAAAGCGAGCGCAGCTTGTCGAACTTCACTTCCTTGTTGGCGAGCAGCGCCGCGACGACCAGATCGCCCTGCTCTCTGGTCAGCTTGCGCGAGCCCTTGCCGGTTTCGCGAATTTCGAGATTGCGCGCCTCCTGCAAAATCCGGAAGCGTTGCGCCAGCGGATGCGACCAGGGTGCGCGATAGCCTTCCGGATCGTCCTTGAAAGGCTGCTTGGCGGGATCGAGCGTGCATTTGCCGACGATCGCCGGCTTCAGCGGCCGCTGGAAGAAGATGATCCGTTCGATCTCCCTCCTCGCATCTTCCGTCATCGTCGCATGATGTTCGCGCTGCGCCGCCCAGATGGCGTTGAATTCATCCAGCAGCATCGCCCGCGTCGGATAGAAATCGTAGCTCGCCTTGGTGCCGGTGATGGTCGCGCGCGCTCGCACGCCGTCCGGCGCATCCATCCGCGGCAGCACCTCGTCGCCGAACAGGCGCTTGCGGACCTTGGCCCAGATTTTCTTGCGCGCATTACCGGTGAGGTGGTCCTTGCCGAGCCGCACGAGTTCGGCGCGGATGGCCGCCTGCCGCTCCTCGTAGGATTTTCTAAGATGCCTGCCCGCGAGGAACGCGCCGAGCGTCGGCGCGGCGTCCTCGTCCATTTGCGCTTGCAGCCGAGCGGCGGCCTGCTTGATCGCGCCGTCCTCGCTTTGCTTGCCGTCGGTCTTGCGGTTGGATTGAAAGCCGCGACGCTGGTTCAGATGAAACAGCGCGCGCCCGACATGATGCGCGGGCAGCGTCTCGCCCAGCGCCGCCTTGCGGAGCGCGTAAGGGTCGAGCCGCTCCAGCGCGCGGCGTTCATCCGCATCGGCGGGAAACAGGCCGCATCGGATGAGCGCGGCGATCAACTCCTTGCGGCGCTGGACGAAACGATCGCGGCGCTTGCGCGCGCCCCGCGCCAGCCGCCGGTCGACGGCGTTAGACGTGCCGGATTGCGGATCGCGACCGTCGGGAAAGATGCGCACGCCGCCGGGGCCGAGCGCAACGGGCTCATGGCGATCGTTTCGCTTTTCGAGATCGACGACGAACCAACCCAGCGAGTTGGAGCCGAGGTCGAGGCCAAGACGGTAAGGCCTTGAATTCGGTCCGGTCATCTTCACACCCCGCCATGGCAACCGGCCAATTCCCTTGACGGTCCCATCTAACCATCGCACAATCTGTGCGTGCAATAGCCTTACGGCAGACTTACTGGTTTTAGCGGACTGGGTGATTGAGGGCCTCCCGTTAACAAGCTTATGCACAAAATAAGGGGCACCCTTGGGGTGCCTTTCCATTTGCGGCCTGCTTCTGCGGCCCGTCTCTGTCAATCCGTCGATGATGTTGAACTGCCCGTGCGGCTGCCGCCACCGGCAAGTGCCCGCGGAGAAAACCGCGTCCGCTATTCCGCGCCGATCCGCTTCCAATACGCATCCTTCAGCAGGATCAAACCGTCGCGGAAGAAATAGCGCTCCATGCCGAGCGCATCGACCGGCGCGCCGCCGTCCTTGCGTTTGGCGACCACGCGAAAGGTCATGAACGTCGCCTCCGGCGCGTGGTGATAGACCACGTCGTGAAAACGCACGCCGTCATACATGCGTTCGCGCTCGTCGAAATAGGCGGCGAGCTGATCGGGGCTGGCGACCTCGCGCGCATGCGGCGCATCGGGACCGATCGGCAGCCGCCAGACGAAATCCGGCGTCACCGTGCGATAAACGGCAGCGACATCGCGCGCGAACAGGGCTTTCGAGAAGGCCGCGAGCAACGCATCGCGGGCGGCGGGAAGCGGAACAGTCATGTGATAACCCTGCCATTCTCGTTTGAGCACGATCCTATCCGACCCGAAGGGCCGCGAAGCGCAAATTGCTTCGGCCTTCGGGATCAAGCTCTACTGCCCCTGTGCGGCGAAGGCATCCGGTGAACACGTGCCAGCCCGGCGCGCCCTTTTCAAGGGCGACGATTGCGCGGAGCTGCTTGCCCGTGCTTTCTTCCTTCTGGACATAGACCAGCGGAATATCGAACCACGAACGCTCCTTCAGGAGCTGGATGTTGCGGGCGCGGTCAGCATCAACATTGGACAGGCCGATCAGGAAGAAATTGTCGGTGACCTTCACCGCGAGCCCGGCCAGCGGCGTGCCGCGCGTCTGCTCGTTCGATTTCATCAGAACGCCGGGGACGTTGCTGATACCGCCGCCGACGAAATCCGGCGGCAGCTGGAACGACATCTCGACCGTGTGCGAGGCCGGCAGCGAGGTGTCGTTGTTGCGGCGAAGCGTCAGCGTCGCCTTGAACTTGCGGTCGGGAATATCGAGGTCAGCGCGAATGGCGATGTCGGTGGTGCCGTTCGGACCCGACACGTTCTCCGTCCGCCAGACGACCTGTCCGACATATTGCTTGCCCTGCGGGTCCGCCGGATCCTCGTCATAGAGCACCACGCGCTGCGCCACCGGCGCGACCGGCGACGGCTGCCCGACGCGCTCGGTGAATTTCGGACGATCCGCCGAGGTCGCATCTTTCTTTGGCAATTCGGTCTGCTTCGCCCGTCCGGTCATATCGCTGTAAATTCCGCGAAGCTGCGGCCAATAGGCGATCAGCGCGCCGACCAGAACGAGGAACAGGCCGACAAACGCCATCCGGCGGATCGGCAGCAGGCTGCCCGACTTCAGCGGCTTGCGCGGCCGCTCGCGAGCCGCATCCGGCCGGGCGGGCGCGACGCGGCTTTGATAGCGCTCGGCATCGTCGGACGCATCGTCGTCCGGAAACGCGACCGGCTCCTGCATCCGCGGCGCGGGCTTGCCCATCTGCGCCGCCAGCTCGGATTCGGCGCTGCGGTCCTCCATGGTCGGCTCAAGCCGGTCGAATTCCGGCGAAGGCGACGGAACGTTGGCATAGGTCCGCCGCGCGACGCGGTTGGCTTCCGCCGCGGCGCCGCCCAGTTCGTCCGCATCCGCCACCACGTCGCGGAAACCTCGTGCGCCGTCCGCGCCGTCCGGCGTCGGGCGGGTGCGGTCACGCCGCTGCGCCAACCCCGGCCGCTCAGCGCGCTCGCGGGGTTCGCGCGTCGGACGCGGCGGCGGCTCCGCGCCATTGCGTGGGCGGCTCGGAAACAGGCTGTCCCGCTCCGGTCCGCGAACCGTGTCGCGGGCCGGGGACGGGCCGGGACGCTCGCCGCGGCGGTCGCGCTCGGCCGGCGGAGCGGCGTCCGGATTGATCGAGGCTTGCGGGGTGCGCAGCAGATCGCCGCGATGGCGGTCGCCGCGGGCCGCCGCGCGGGCGCGCTGCGCTGCTTCCTGCTCGACCTTGCGGATCGCTTCTTCGAGCGTCAGCCTTTCGCGGGTGATCTCGCTCTCGGTCAAAGGCGGCTGCACGCCGCGCAGTTGCGCGATCAGGGCGGCGCGCGCGCGCTCATACAGCGCCCGGCGCTGCTCGCCGGTGGCGTTTGCGTCGAGCCCGGAGACGGCACGGGCGATCAGCGGGTAGTAATCAGCCATTGCGCTCCACTGTAGCCGGTTTGCAGCGAATAAGCGTCACGCTTCAAACGGGTTCTGCACGAGAATTGTATCCTCGCGTTCGGGGCTTGTCGAAAGCAAGGCGATCGGACAGCCCACGAGTTCCTCCACCCTTCGAACATATTTGATCGCCTGCGCCGGCAGGTCCGCCCATGAGCGGGCATTGGCGGTCGGCTCTTTCCAACCCTCGATGGTCTCGTAGATCGGTTCTACCCGCGATTGTGCGCCCTCACCGGCCGGCAGATGGTCGATCTCCTTGCCGTCGAGCTTGTAACCGACACAGACGTCGATGCTGTCGAAACCGTCGAGAATGTCGAGCTTGGTCAGCGCGAGGCCGGTGATGCCGGAGGTGCGGGCGGTCTGCCGCACCAGCACCGAATCGAACCAGCCGCAGCGGCGGCGGCGGCCGGTGTTGGTGCCGAATTCCCGGCCGCGCTCGCCGATCAGATTGCCGATCGCATTGTCCTGCTCGGTCGGGAACGGGCCGAGGCCGACGCGGGTCGTATACGCCTTGCAGATGCCGAGCACATAGCCGACCGAGCCGGGGCCCATGCCGGAGCCGGTCGCCGCCTGCGCCGCCACCGTGTTGGACGAGGTGACGTAGGGATAGGTGCCGTGATCGACGTCGAGCAGCGCGCCCTGCGCGCCCTCGAACAGGATGCGCTTGCCCTCGCGGCGCTTGCTGTCCAGCAGGCTCCACACCGTCTCGGCATAGGGCAGCACCTTCGGCGCAAGCGCCTGCAAGTCGGCGAACATGGCCGCGCCATCGACCTCGGGGAGATTCAGGCCGCGGCGAAGCGCGTTGTGATGCGACAGAAGCCGGTCGATCTTGCGCGGCAGGCTGTCCAGATCGGCGAGGTCCATCAGACGGATGGCGCGGCGGCCGACCTTGTCTTCATAGGCCGGGCCGATGCCACGGCGGGTAGTTCCGATCGCGGTGCCGGTATTGGAGGATTCGCGATGCGAATCCAGCTCGCGGTGCAGGTCCAGGATCAGCGTCACATTCTCGGCGACGCGAAGGTTGTCCGGCGAAACCGCGACGCCCTGCCCGGTCAGCCGCGTGACCTCGTCCAGAAACGCCTGCGCGTCGAACACCACGCCGTTGCCGATCACCGAAAGCTTTGACGGCCGCAGCACGCCGGAAGGCAACAGCGCCAGCTTGTAGGTCGCGCCGTCGATGACCAGCGTATGGCCCGCATTGTGTCCGCCCTGGAAGCGGACCACGATATCGGCCTGCTCGGACAGCCAGTCGACAATCTTGCCTTTTCCCTCGTCGCCCCACTGGGCGCCGACGACCACCACGTTTGCCATGTTTTTAAGACAACCTCTGAGCCCGCTCACGGTGGGAAACACACGCCCGGCAGCGGGAGCGCGTCCCAGCTAGGCTCCGGCACCGGATAAAGGATGCTGCCTGCAAGTGCAAGCCAAAGCAGCGTCCGCCGCCCGGCGGCGGGCAGAGCAAACTATTGATTTCCCCTAGAAATCCACCTCACTGCGAAGCTTCGCCGTTCGCCGGCCATGATCGGCAGGAGCGCCGCACACGCCTTTGGGAGCATCGACACGGCGCGCGGCGATGCTACAAGCGGTGGCTGCGCCATGTCCCATGCCCCTCCTGAGCCCGGCGGTGTCCGGTTTTTCGGCCGGCTCGCGAACCAGCCCTATCTGCTGCTCAGCCTGACCTCGCTGTTCTGGGCCGGCAATGTCGTGCTCGGCCGCTATGTCGCCGGACATGTGCCGCCGATCGCGCTGGCGACGATCCGCTGGACCGGCTCGTTCCTTCTGATCCTGCCCTTCGCCTGGCCGTATCTGAAACAGGACTGGCGCACGATCCGCAACAATCTGCCGATGCTGCTGACGCTGAGCATCACCGGCATCGGCGCATACAACACCATCGCCTATATCGGGCTGCAATACACCTCCGCGCTGAACGCGCTGCTGATGCAATCCTCCGGCCCGCTGTTCGTCGCGTTCTGGTCGCTGGTCCTGTATCGCGCGCGGCTGACGCCGATGCAGGCGCTCGGCATCGCGATCTCGCTCGCCGGCGTTCTGACGATACTCCCGCGTGGCGACATCGAGGCGCTGAGCGGCATCGACTTCAACAAGGGCGACCTGATTTTCGCCGGCGCGCTGATGATCTTCTGCATCTATTCGGCGATGATGCCGCACCGGCCGCGCATGCACGCACTGGCCTTTCTCGGCTTCACCACGGGCGTCGGCGCGCTGGTGAACGTGCCGTTCGCGATCTGGGAAGGCATGAGCGGCTACACGATCACGCTGGATACGCAGACGCTGCTCACGCTGGCTTACGTCGTCGTGTTTCCCTCGACGCTGGCCTATCTCTGCTACAATCGCGGCGTCGAACTGATCGGCGCGAACCGCTCCGCGCCGTTCTATCACCTGATTCCCGTGTTCGGCTCGGTGCTGGCGATCGGGTTCCTCGGCGAGGAGCCGCGGCTGTTCCATGTGGTGGGTTATGCGCTGGTGCTGCTCGGCATCTTTATCGCAGCGCGAAAATGATCCCCGGAAATTTATTCGCGGGCGGAAACCGGTTAGCCTTCGCGGCGTTGGAACCTGGAAGGACCATCGCCATGACCGCATCACCCGTTGAAAAATTGATCGCCGTATCGGCTGTCGTCGTCGCGCTCTTATTCGCCGGCTCGGCGATCGCCCAGAGCAATCCGCCGGCCACGACGCCGCAGGCCAACCCGGCCGCGACCGGCACGACCACCGGCAGCGCGCCGGGGAGCGTACCGCAGGCCCCCGTCGGTCATCGCCAGCCGCGCGCCGCCGACGTTCCTGCCGCTACCGACAAATCGCCCGCGGACGCCCATGTCGAAAAGCTTCAGGACGAAGGCAACAAGAAGCTGAACATCTGCCGCGGCTGCTGACGCGTTTAGCCAATCAGATCAGCGGCTCGATGATCCGCCGCTCCTCGGCGAACGGGTCGGGCCGCTGCGTCGACGCCTTGGTGCCGAAGATCATCGTCGGTCGCGACCGCGCGTCGTAGGGGGACCACGGCGCGATGCTCTCGTGATCCGGCGCGCCATCGCGTGAAAAACCGAGCCACGCATCCATCATCTGCCGCGAGAGCCGCTCGACATCCGGCCCCGTGCCGGCGAAGCGATCCTGCGTCGGCGCATCGAGCGTGCCGAACACGAACGGCATCTCAACCGAATGGCACGCGCCCAATGCGCCGCGACGCGCCGGAGATGGATGCGTGAACAGATACATCCATGCCTTGCCGCCGGCAGCACACTGGCCCTGGGCCAACCGAATCGAGGGAATGCGGAAGCGTGAGTCGGTCACGACCGCATCGAGAATGTCGAGATTGTCGTGGGGAAGCTGATGCGCCTTTCGCGACGCGCGATAGACGCCGATCGCCTCCTGCGCTTCGCTTGCGCCAGCCTTCGGCAGCGTGGCGCGCACCTGCGCCAGCAATTCGACATCGTCGATCGGTTCGCGGCGCATCATCGCGACGAACTGCTTGATCTCGTCGCGGTTGGTGCCGATGACGATCTCCGTGTCCCGCGCGGCACCGCCGGCGATGGCGTCGATCGGCGTCGCCGGCAGCACGGCCGGATCGATCACCGGGTTGAAGCGCGCCTCCGCGCCGAGTTTGCTTCCGATCAGCCCTTGCGCCTTCAGGATCGCATCGGGCGCGAGCGTCAACAGATCGGCTTCCTTGCCGCGCGAAATTCCGAGCAGTTCCAGCATCGCCTGCGCGATCCGGTCCGACGTTTCTGGCGTCGCGGCCCGGCCCGCGCCGCTTTGCAGGATTGCCCGGCGGAACAGGCCGCGCGCCGGCGGCATGGCGAGCAGGCACGCGACAGACGCTGAACCTGCGGACTGGCCGAAGATCGTCACGCGTGCCGGATCGCCGCCGAAGGAAGCGATATTGTCCCGCACCCATTGCAGCGCCGCGATCTGGTCGAGCAGGCCCTGATTGCCGGGCGCATCGATCTCCGGCAGCCGCAGAAAGCCGAGCGCGCCGAGCCGGTAGTTGATCGTCACCACGACCACATCGCCGCGCATGGCAAGCGGTCCGCCATTGTAGAGCGGCTCGTAGCCCGCGCCATGGGTGAAGCCGCCGCCATGCACCCAGACCATCACCGGCCGCTTGCCGCCATCGCAGGCGGGCGTGAAGATGTTGAGGTTCAGGCAGTCCTCGCCCTGCGGCCCGGAGGCGGCGAAACCTGCGACCGGATGCGGCGGCTGCGGCGCGGCCAGACCGATCGCGGTCGCCTCTTTCACGCCGCTCAACGGCGCGGCCGCCTCGGGCGCGCCAAAACGTTTCGCGCGCGCATAGGGGATGCCGAAAAAGGCCAGATGTCCGTTTCGCGCAAGGCCGCTGACGCGTCCGCTGTTGGTCGTCACCGCATCCTGCGTTGCCGTTCCGCTCATGCGCCGCCTCCCTCGGATTTTATTTGCCGTTCAAGCTCATTTGCCGTTCAAGCCCATGTCGCCTTCAACACACGCAGCCAGTTGCGGACGCAGATTTTTTCGATCAGCGCGTCGCCATATTGCCGGGCGCGCATTTCCGCGACGAGGCCCTGCAAGCCGGCCACCGTGCCGAGCGCCTTCGGGATCAGCGCGCCGTCGAAGTCGGAGCCGAGGCCGACGGCGTCCTCGCCGAGCTGCGTCAGCAGATAATCGACATGATCGACGATCATCGACAGCGGCGTCTCCGCCTCGCGCCTGCCGTCCGGCCGCACGAAGTTCACCGCATAGTTCACGCCGACCATGCCGTTGCTCTCCCTGATCGCGGCGAGCTGCTTGTCGGTGAGGTTGCGCGAATGCTCGGATACGGCATGCGCGTTGGAATGCGTCGCCACCAGCGGCGCGTCGCTGATCGCAGCGACGTCCCAGAATCCCTTCTCGTTAAGATGGGAGAGGTCAACCATGATCTTCAGCCGATTACAGGCGCGAATGAGATTCTTGCCGGCCTCGGTGAGCCCCGGCCCCGTATCCGGCGACGACGGATACACGAACGGCACGCCGTGCCCGAACACGTTCGAGCGGCTCCACACCGGACCGAGCGAGCGCAGGCCCGCCTGATGCAGCACGTCCAGCGCGTGAAAATCCTCGTCGATCGCTTCCGCGCCCTCGATATGCAGCACGGTCGCCATCGTCCCCGATGCAAGGCACGCCTCGATGTCCTCCGCCGTGCGGCAGACGCGGACCTTGCCGTCGGACTCGCGCGCGATATCGAACAGCAGCGACGCCATCGCCATCGTCGCCTCAAGCGCCGTGGCGCGATCCGGCGGCGGCGGGGTTTCGGTCGCGCTTCCGGTGTTGCCGATCGCGGGCTGCCCTGCATCACTCGTCTCGGCACGCTTGCGCGGCGGCGACGGCACGAAAATCGCGAACAATCCGCCCGCGAGTCCACCCTGTTTCGCGCGCGGCAGATCGAGCTGTCCCTCGCCGTCGCCGTCGACGAAAGCGCGCGCCGCGTTCGGCTTGCGATAGAGCCGCAGCAGCACGTCGTTGTGGCCGTCGAAGATCGGAACAGAGTCCAACTTCATTTAATCTTCCTTATAACGAAGAGATTTTGTTACGAGCTTCTCATTTTTACACATTGAACACTCGCCGCGAGCACGGTGAAAATCGGTCGTAAGTCCAAGTGCTGCCGCGATAGGATTGACCTGCTGTCGCGGCGAAACATCGCTATGGACACCGATGCAATCGTCACAAACAGGCCAAGGCGTTTTTTTGGTAAGAAAGCCAAACACGCGTTCCGGATTGGTCACAGCCTCCTCCTGACTTCAATTGCTCGACTTGCCCGTCACCTGCGAGGCCAGCAGGTCCGCCGTCGCCTGCATGTCGACCAGCGGATAGGTGTCGAACTGTGCCGGAATGATGTCGGCCCATTCATTCAGGATGCGATGCAGATCGTTGTTGCTCCCGACATCGAAGATCGCCACCGCGCCGCGCCCGACGCGCGGGAAAATCTGCTTGCAGACGCTTTTTTGCCGGTAACCGTCGATCCACGGCCAGAACGACTGGCGGTCCTTCGCGACTTCGGACGGGCGCGTCGGCTGCGGCGTGGAAATCACCAGAAAGAGCATGCTGCGATCCTTTGCCGTTGACCCTACCCATCGACCTCGATGCTCACCAGCACGGCGGCGTTGGCGATGGTGATCGCGTCGTCGCCGCGCTCGGAGGGAATTTCGAGGCCGCCCTTCTCCGCCGTCACCGTCACTTTTCCGTAAGGAAGCTCTTTCGCCACGGCGGCCGTATCGACGGCGGACGGATCGGGCACGCCGATCCGCACCTCGACGATCATGTCATGCGCCGTCTTGCCCATCGCGCGGGTGAAACCAAGGCTCGAATGCCGGATTGCGTCGGACACCGCGCGCCTGGCGGCCTTGGTCGCATCGCGCCCGTGCAGATCGATCCCCATGCCCATTTCCGTGATGCAGCGAACCTGTCCCATGGCGTCATCCCCGTTCTGAAATTTCTTGTGCCAACATGGCATTCCGCCGCGCGGCCGTCCATCGCCGCGTCCGGCGCAAGACAGCCTGCGATATCGGCATTGGTCCACGCGCGCCGCTGACTGGACTTGGCGAGGGCTTTCGTATCAAATCCCGCGCCGAAGCAACAATTCAACGCCGATCTTGAGGGAAGTACGCCGATGAAGGCCGCCGTTCTTTACGAAGTCAACAAGCCGCTGGTGATCGAAGAGGTCAGCGTCAACAAGCCGGGTCCGCGCGAGGTGCTGATCCGCACCAAGGTTGCCGGCCTCTGCCATTCCGACCTGCACTTCATGGAAGGTTTGTATCCGTGGCCGCTGCCCACCATTCCGGGGCATGAATCCTCCGGCGTCGTCGAGCAGGTCGGCTCCGACGTCAGCTATGTGAAGCCCGGCGATCACGTCGTCACCTGCCTGTCGGTGTTCTGCGGCACCTGCGACATGTGCACCACCGGCCGCCCCGTGCTCTGCACCGGCACCGACGTCAAGCTGATGCCAGGCGTCGCCAACCGCTTCAGCTGGGGCCGCCAGGAGAAGCTGAATCAGTTCCTCAACCTCTCCTCCTTCGGCGAGCAGATGCTCGTGCATGAGAACGCGATCGTAAAGATCCGGAAAGAGATGCCGCTCGATCTCGCCGCGCTGATCGGCTGCGGCGTCATCACCGGCTTCGGCGCGGTGGTGAACACGGCCAAGGTCCGTCCGGGCGAGACCGTGGCCGTGATCGGCTGCGGCGGCGTCGGCATGGCTGCGATCAACGGCGCGGCGATCGCAGGTGCGGGGCGCATTTTCGCGGTCGATATCAATCCGGCCAAGCTTCAGCTCGCCGCCAAGCTCGGCGCGACCGATCTCGTCAACGCGAAGGACTACGATCCGGTGAAGCAGATCAAGGATCTGACCGGCGGCGTCGGTGTCGAGCACGCGATCGAGGTACTGGGCGCCAAGCTCACCGCCGAGCAGGCTTTCAACATGCTGGCTCCGGGCGGCACCGCGACCATCGTCGGCATGATCCCCGTCGGCACCAAGATCGAGCTGCACGGCCCGGACTTCCTGCGCGAGCGCCGCATCCAGGGCTCGTCGATGGGCTCGAACCATTTCCGCCAGGACATGCCGCGCCTCGTCGAGATGTACCTCGCCGGCAAGCTGCAACTGGACGATTGGGTGTCCGCGCGCATCAAGCTGTCGGAGATCAACGAGGGCTTCGCCAACATGAAGGCCGGCAAGACCGTCCGCAGCATCATCGAGTTCAATTGAGCTAGAGCATGATCCCGAAAAGTGGGAACCGGTTTTCGGATCAGATCATGCTCAAACAAAAAGACGACCGATGAGTTTGATCCAACGCAGTTGGATCAAACTCTAGCTGATCGAACAACGCCCTCTCCGTCACCGGAGAGGGCGTTTTCGTTCGAGCGTTGATTACCGTCCGTACACCACCGTCTTGTCCGAAGGCCAGCGCACGCGCCAGCCGAACTTCACCTCGCGGGTTTCGCCGGCAGGCACCTCCATGGTCCACGCCATCACGCCGCGCTGGTCGCGCACATCCTTCTGCGTCGGCGGCGTCGAGGACGGCAGCATCTCCACCTGAATGTCGGCGTTCTCGGCCACCGGCAACTGCTCCTCGATGGTGATGCGGATCGGCGTCGCATGCGCGTTGCGCATCGTCGTGCGGAACTCGCGCTCATCGGTCTTCGACGAGGTGATGAGCCCGGCCGATCCTTCGCTCTTTCGCACCACCGCGCGCGTGATCTTCACCTTCTCGTCCGCGCCGAAGCCGAGCCGGACCGTCTCGTCCTTCTGCGCCAGCGCGATCTGGCCGCGCCCGACATAGGTGCCGTCGCGGTAGAGACTGACGCGGCCGGGCAGCAGCGGCGCGTCCTCGGTCTGCACGAACGCGGCTTCGAGGAAGGCGGTGTCGTCGATCACCGGCGCGGCCCGCACCAGCAACTCCGGCGCGAGAGTCGCGGATGCGATCCGCAGACTGCGCGCGCCCTCGCCGGCACCGAGGCTAACGCGCCCCGGAACCCGGAACAGCGCCTGGAAGCCGCCGCTTTCGATCGTCGCGCTTCGCTCCTCCACGGGAGCGGGCGCTGCCGCGACA
Source organism: Xanthobacteraceae bacterium (assembly GCA_041397365.1). Taxonomy (GTDB): domain Bacteria; phylum Pseudomonadota; class Alphaproteobacteria; order Rhizobiales; family Xanthobacteraceae; genus P52-10. The sequence continues at coordinate 98,442 of JAWKWT010000007.1, read as the reverse complement.
TCAGCGGCAAGTTTTTCGCGCGCGCCCTCGCCCATCATCCCCCGGCTCGCAGGCGCCATCGCCTGCGGACGCGCAAGCGGCGGGGGCGCGGGTTGCGGATAGCGGACGATCACCGAATTCAGATCGGGCGCCGCCGCGCGAGGTGCGAACGGTCGAGACCGCGAGCGCGACGTCGGCCCAGTCCTCGCCGGTGCGCTGGACGATTTCGGCGCGGCGCACGAGTTCGAGCGACGGCTTGCGCTCCTTCGTTCCGGTATCGATCCGCGCGTCGTAGATCGGCTGCCAGCGCGCGCCACGCACCGTATAGCTGACGCGCAGCGTGGCCGCGCCCGCCGCCTGCGCCGCAAGATCGATCCGGACTTCAAGCTTGCGCGGCGGATCGGCTTTCTGGCCGGCACGAAGAATCGCAAGCTCCGCGTCAACGTCGCGCTGCTTGACCTGAAGGCCGCGGATCACCTCGTCCGCAGCGACGATTTCCTCCTCGACGGCGCGGAACGCCTCACGCCACTCCGACAGCGGCCGGGCGTTGCTCTCCTCGCCGAGACCGAGCGGCGCGTCGGAGGCGAAGCGCCGGGCAAAATCCTTTCGCGCGGTGGCGGCGGCGATCCTGTCGCCGAGCGCTGCGCGTTCGTCTTCCAGCGCCTGCAATTTCTTCTCGCGCTCGGGCGCGGCCTGCACCGGGCGCGGCACGGGCTGCCGCGCATCGATCGAACTGATCTGGATGCGCGCGCTGCCTTCGCCCTCCACGCGCAGCGAGGCGGGATCGAGCCCCAGCGGGAAATCCCTCGCCAGCAAGACATTGTCGCCCGCCGGCAGGTTCACCTTGATGATCCGGGTGACGGTCGCGCCGTCCGGATAGACGGTGACGGAATCGATGTTTGAGGCGGTTTCGATATCGGCCGCGAATGCGGGAACGATCGCACTCAGCAGCAAAAGTGCGGAGACGGATGCGCGCACGGTTTCTCCTTTTGGCAGAAAATCCGGCACGGATGAAGGAACCACACTGTGGCGTTTTACCGGCGAAGGCGATCTGCAAGCTCTGCAAATCGCGCCATTACGCCGCGCTTTTGACGGTGCCGAAGCGACGGCGGATGCGCTCCATCAGCCCGTCGCGCACGCCGCGATAGGCGTCGAGACGCTGCTCGCGCGCACCCTCCGTCGCGGCCGGATCGGGCGTCGGCCAGTATTCGACGTCGGCGGCGACCGTCCGCGTCAGCTCAAGCGCCTTGTGATGGGCTTCCGGCGACAGCGTGACGATCAGGTCGAAATTGAAGCCTTCCAGGTCTTCGAGTTCGTCGAGTGTCCGCGGGCGGTGCTTGCGGATATCGCGGCCGATCTCCTCCATGGCGATGATCGCGAACGGATCGAGGTCCGTTTTGCGCACGCCGGCCGACACCGCGTAGATTTTCGGGAACAGCGCGCGCGTCAGCTCGGAGGCCATCGGCGAGCGGATGCTGTTCATGCCGCAGGCGAACAGCACCGATTGCGGAGATTTGGCGCGTGGAGAATCGGCCGCCACCTCATCCCTTCCAATGCAGCACGGAAATCAGCGTGAACAGCCGCCGCGCGGTGTCGAAATCGATCCGCACCTTGCCGTCGAGCCGCTCCATCAGGGTGCGCGACCCCTCGTCGTGAATGCCGCGGCGGCCCATGTCGAGCGCCTCGATCCGGTCCGGCGTCGCGGTGCGGATCGCCTGATAATAGCTCTCGCAGATCATGAAGTAGTCCTTCACGACGCGGCGGGAACGGCGTCAGCGACATCAGATGCACGATCACCGGCGAGCCATCCTCGCGGCGGATGTCGAACATCAGCCGGTTGCCAGTGATGCCGATCTTCAGCGTATAGGGGCCGGTGTGGCCGCCCTCCGGCGCGAACAGGTTCTTCTCGACCAGGTCGTAGATCGCGATCGCGCGTTCGTGCTCGATATCCGGCCCGGAACGCCCGATGGACTCCTCGTCCAGCGTCACCGCGACGATGCGGTTGTCGGCGTCGGGATTTGCCGGAGCCTTGCTCATGGCACGTTCAGCCGCAACGCCACCGAGCGGGCATGCGCCTCCAGCCCCTCCGCGCGGCCGAGCGCGATCGCCGCCGGTCCCAGAGCGTGCAACTGATCTGGGCCGCATTTCAGGATCGAGGTGCGCTTCATGAAATCGAGCACGCCGAGCCCGGAGGAAAAGCGCGCCGACCGCGCGGTCGGCAACACATGGTTGGAGCCGCCGACATAATCGCCGATCGCCTCGGGCGTATGCCCGCCGAGGAAGATTGCACCGGCATTGCGGATTTTTCCGGCGAGCGTTTCCGGATCGCGCGTCATGATTTCGAGATGCTCGGCGGCGATGCGATCGGCCAGCGGCACGGCTTCGCCCAGATCGCCGACGCGGATGATCGCGCCGAAACCGTCCCAGGACGCGCCGGCAATGTCCTGCCGCGGCAGCGTCCGCAACTGGCCTTCCACCGCGCGCGCCACGCGCTCCGCCAGCTCGTCGCTGTCGGTCATCAGAATGCCCTGCGCGGCGGTGTCATGCTCGGACTGCGCCAAAAGGTCGGCGGCGATCCAGTCCGCATTTGCATCCTTGTCGGCGATCACCAGCACCTCGGAGGGGCCGGCGATCATGTCGATGCCGACTTTGCCGAAAACGATGCGCTTGGCGGCGGCGACATAGGCGTTGCCGGGGCCGACGATCTTCGCCACCGGTGCGATGCTTGCCGTGCCGTAAGCCAGCGCTGCGATCGCCTGCGCGCCGCCGACGCGATAGATTTCGGTGACGCCGCCGAGCCGGGCTGCCGCCAGCACCAGCGGATTGAGCTTGCCGTCCGGCGCCGGCACCACCATCACCACGCGCGGAACGCCCGCGACCCTGGCCGGCACCGCATTCATCAGCACCGAGGACGGATAGGCGGCGGTGCCACCAGGCACATACAGGCCCACCGCCTCGATCGCCGTCCAGCGATGGCCGAGTTCGACGCCGAGCGCATCGGTGAAGCGGTCGTCCTTCGGCAATTGCCGGCGATGGAACGCCTCGATCCGGTCGCGCGCGAGCGTCAGCGCGTCGAGCGTCGCCCGGTCGCAGGACTCCGTGGCCGCCGCGATCTCGGACGCCGAGACCCGCACCGTGTCCGCCGTCAGGTCGAGCCGGTCGAATTTTGTCGTGGCCTCGAACAGCGCCGTATCGCCGCGTGTCGCCACGTCGCGGACGATCGCCCGCGCGGCCGTGTCCACATCCTCCGACACCTCTCGCTTGAGGGCCAGAAATGCGTCGAAACGGCCGGAAAAATCCGCAGCGCGGCTGTCGAGGCGGATCGGCATGAACTCCATCCGGAAGCAGGCAAAGTGGCGTCAATGCTCAATGACGCGGCGCGAAAACCGCGTCAACCCTTGAACATGGGCACAGGCGGTGCGCGGGCGGGTCCGCCCGGTCCGAATCCGAAAAAGGTCAGCCGCTGATGCGCTCGATATCCGCGCCGCAGGCGGAGAGCTTCTCCTCCAGCCGCTCAAAGCCGCGATCCAGATGATAGATGCGGTTGACCATCGTTTCGCCTTCGGCCGCGAGCGCGGCGATCACCAGCGACACCGAGGCGCGCAGGTCGGTCGCCATCACCGGCGCGCCGCGGAGCCGCTCGATGCCCTCGATCGTCGCCGTCTCGCCGTCCAGCGCGATGCGCGCGCCGAACCGGGCCAGCTCCTGCACATGCATGAAGCGGTTCTCGAAGATCGTCTCGGTAATGTGCGAGGAGCCCTTCGCGCGCGTCATCAGCGCCATCAACTGCGCCTGAAGGTCGGTCGGGAAGCCCGGAAACGGCGCGGTCGTCACGGTGATGGGGCTGAGGCCCGCGCCGTTGCGCGACACGCGGATGCCCTCATTGTTCGGCGTGACGGTCACGCCCGCCTGCACCAGCACGTCGAGCGCCGATTGCAGCAATTCCGGGCGCGCGCCGGCAAGCTGCACATCGCCGCCGGTCATCGCCACCGCCATCGCATAGGTGCCGGTCTCGATCCGGTCCGGCAGTACCGTGTGGCGCGCGCCGGAAAGTTTCGGCACGCCTTCGATGACGATGCGCGAATGGCCCGCGCCGGAGATTTTCGCGCCCATCTTGTTCAGGCAATCCGCCACATCGACGATTTCCGGTTCTCGCGCGGCATTTTCAATGACGGTCGTGCCCTTCGCCAGCGTCGCCGCCATCATCGCGACATGCGTGCCGCTGACCGTCACCTTCGGAAATCCGATGGTCGCGCCTTTGAGACCGTCCGGCGCGCGGCAGATGACATAGCCGCCGTCGATCTGGATCGACGCGCCGAGCTTTTCCAGCGCCATGATGAGCAGATCCACGGGGCGCGTGCCGATGGCGCAGCCGCCCGGCAGCGACACTTTCGCCTCGCCCATCCGCGCGATCAGCGGCGCGATCACCCAGAAGCTCGCGCGCATCTTCGACACCAGCTCATATGGCGCGACGGTGTCGATGATGGTCTTCGCCGAAATGTGCAGCGTCTGGCCCTGATACTCGCTGTCGCCCGAACGCTTGCCGGACGTCATGATGTCCACGCCGTGATTGCCGAGAATGCGCTGGAGCAGCAGCACGTCCGCGAGGCGCGGCACATTGTCGAGAATCAGTGTCTCCTCGGTCAGCAACGCAGCCGTCATCAGCGGCAGCGCCGCGTTCTTCGCGCCCGAGATCGGAATCGTGCCGTTCAGCTTGTTGCCGCCGGTGATGCGAATGCGGTCCATCGTGCCCCCGAATCAGGTCTGCCAAAGAATCAAGTCTAACAAGGCTGCCGGCAAGGCTTACCGCATCCGCGAAAGGCATTGCAAAGAAAGCAGATCCGAGAAAACAGGTCCAAGATCGACCAAGCCGGTCCCGCGAGACGCCGGACCCCCGCCCCTTGGTTCCAATTCAATGCGGCGAAAGTCGGGTGAGTATGACCTGCGACAAGCTTGCCCTCGACTTGATCGGGGATGGGGAACCGGTTTGCGCTCCGACGCCCTTCGGATCGGACCAGATCATGCTCGAACAAAAATACAATGGTTGAAGGGATTCAGCCTGAATGGGCCGGCCTTCAGCCGTCATGCTTCTCGCCAGTGATGCCGGCTTCGCCCTCATCCTCTCCCGCGAGCGCGGCCTCCTCCGGCCCCTCGCCGGCCGCGCGGCCGCGCAACTGCTGCTTCCGCCGCTTCAGGTTCTCCCGAAGCGCCGCGCCGAGGCGCTTGCGGCGGCTTTCTTCATGACTGTCGATCATCACCGAATTTTACCGCCCCGGCGGCGCACCGTCCAGTCGGCGGCGTTTTCCTGCCGGCCCTTGTAACGGCGAATATCCAGCCGGATCAAACCCTTGCAACCACTGCGATATTCGCTTGCACGCACCGCCCCCTTGTGGCAATTACGCCGCATTCGGCGGCGCGGTCCGGCCGAATCCTGCACCATCGGTTCGCTGCCGTAGCTCAGTGGTAGAGCACTTCATTGGTAATGAAGAGGTCGACAGTTCAATCCTGTCTGGCAGCACCATGGTGAAGCCCGGCTGCTTTTGCGGCTTCCGGCACCGAATGTCTGAGCGTCGCAGCCGGCTTGCGCTACGGATTTGCTAGCGAAACCGCGGCCGGAAGGCGCGGGGCGACCACCCGATGTCCTGCGCGGCCGCCGTCGAATCGAAAATCATGTCCTTCGCCATGCGGCCGACCATCGTTCCCTTCAGGCCCGGAAAGAACGGAAGCGCGAACGGCAGGCCGGCGCGCCACAGCCAGGCCGGCACCGGCACCACGCGGCGCGGCATGTCGAGTCCGTCGTGAAGATGCGGCCGACCGATCTCAAGCAAGGCGATAGGTGAGGATTTCGCCGCCGGACAGATCGCAGATCCTGCCGTGACATTTCGCCTCGCGCCCAGCCGCGGCGATCGCTGCGGCCGCCAGGTCGTCCGCATGCACCGGCTGGCGCAAGCCCTTGCCGTCGCCGGCGAGCGGGAAGAAACGGAAACGGCGGATCAATCCGGCGATACGCGAGACGTTCTCGTCCAGCCCTTCCGCATAGATCAGCGTCGGCCGCAGGATGGTCCAGGCGAGGCCGTGCCGGTCGCATTCGGCGATCACGTCGCGCTCGCCCTGCGCCCAGCGGCGGATCATCTCGCGCTCGTCGTCGTCGGGCGTATCCTTCTTGGTCTCCAGACTCGTCGAGGTGAACGCCACGAGCCGCGTCGCGCCGCTGGCGGCGAGATACGGGACAGCGCGCGCGAGTTTCGGCGCGGGGGCGGTGGCGAACACATCCTTAAGCGGCGGCAGCGCGGCATCGCGCATGTCTGTGAGATCGGCGGCGATCCAGTCGGCGCTTCCGGAATCCGCAGGCGGGTGGCGCGACAGGCCGACCGGCTGCGCGCCGGCCTCCGTCAGCCGCCGCAGGATCATGCCGCCGACCATGCCGGTGGCCCCGATCACCAGCGGGCGCGTCATGGCTGCGCGAGCCTCCGCCCGCGTTCGGTCAGTATCCATTCATGGGTGATCGGGCCGCATTGCTCGCGGCTGGTGCCATGCGCGGTGAGAACTTCATCGCTGATCGAAACCGGCTCGGCGACGATCAGACCTTCGCGGAACAGTTCGGCGTACTCGGCCGGCGAGCAATCGAACTCGGCGAAACTCCATTGCTCATCGTTCCAGCCGGGCGCGGCCGCGAAAATGCGGTTCCTCAACAGCGCCCGTAGCAAATCCAGTCCTGACAATTCCGCCGCCGCTCCAGAAGTCCGAAAACCGGCTCCACGCTTTCAAGGATTGTATTTAGCGTATCACCGCGACGAATTGCGAGGGCGGCCGCCACAACGCAAAAGCGATCTGGACCACGCCGGCCGTCAGCCCGAGCGACACGCCGATCTGCCACGCAAGCGTGTAGTTGCCGAGCGTATCGTAGATCAGTCCGCCGCCGAGCGCGCCGAGGCAACTCCCGAGCTGGTGGTTGACGAAAGCGAGACCCTGGATCATCGGCTGCCAGCGCAACCCGAACATTTCCGCGATCGCGCCCGCCGACAACGGACTGACGCCGAGCCAGAGGAATCCCATCGCCGCTGCGAACACGATCGTGGTGGTCGGCGTCGGCGGCGCGATGAAGTAGAATATCAGGACGATCGAGCGGCCGATATAAAGGCCGCCCAGCAGCGCAAGCTTGTTCCAGCGCTGTCCGGCCCAGCCGAAAAACAGGCTGCCGACCACATTGAAAGCGCCGATCGTTCCCAGCGCCTGCGCGCTCAGCATCGGGTCCATGCCGCAAAGCGCGAGATAGGACGGCAGATGCGTGGTCAGGAACACCAGTTGCATGCCGCAGACGAAATAGGCGGAGGCCATCACCACGAAAGGCGCATGCGTCATCGCCGCCTTCAGCGCCTGCCGCACCGTGGCGTTGCCGATTTCGTGCGTCTCGGTCGCCGGCAGCGGAATGCGGTCGATCCGGCTTGCGAACCATGCGGCGGGAATCATGCCCAGCGCCAGCACGAAGAAGCCCCATGCGCCGATGCGCCATCCGAACATCTCCGACAGGCCCTGGCCGATCGGGGCGGAAAACAGCGCGCCGAGCGAGCCGACGGCGGTGATTGCCCCCAGCACTATGCTGCGGATATGCGGCGGCACGGCGCGCGAGGCGATGGAGTTGGCGATGGCCGAGGCCGTACACGACATCGATGCGCCGAGAAAAATTCCCGCGCCGATGATGATCGCCGCCACCCCTTGCGCGCTCGCGAGCAGGCCGAGCCCGGCGACATACAGGACAGCGCCGCCCATCATCAGCGGCCGATAGCCGATCTTCACGACCAGCGCGCCGGCGACCGCCTGCAAGGCGGCCCAGACCAGATTCTGGATCGCGATCGCCAGCGTGAAATCCGACATCGAGATCGCCAGATCGCGGGTCAGTTGCGGCGCGAGCAGACCGAGGCTCTGACGAAGGCCAAGGCTGAGCGACAGCATGATCGCCGCGCCGAGCAGAATCGGAAGCACGGGACGCAGCGCGCGCAAATCCGCCATGGCCGTTCCCTCTATCTCGCCCCCCGCGACTTTGCGCGCGGGAATACGCCGAGATCATTATTCTGATGCGTTCGTTTCGAGCGAAGCGGCAGCCGCATCACTCGAAGCGAGACAATCTCTGTAACGAGAGTTCCGGCCGGACCGCAACCTGCTAATTCGAAGGCACGGCATGTCCAAACGGCAGCCGCGGCAGCGAACGGCGGCCGCGCTCCTCGGAATACCAAAATCTAGGCCGGCGGCAGCGGCGTGAACGTTTCGCTCTCGCAGTCCTCGACGATCGCCGAGAGCCGCCATTCGCTGATCTTCCGGTTCTTGAAATAGAAGCTGTAATAGCGCCTCTGGCTGGCGTCGTCGTTGCGGACGCAAACCGCCCACTCCGCCAGATAGCCGCCGCGCACGCGGTGGACGCGCGACACTTCCGGATTGCCGGACAGCTTGAAGCCGGGATAGGCGCCGCGGATCGCAGCATACGCGGCGCGCATGTCGTTCTGATCCGGCTGCGGATCGGCCTCGGGCTCGCCGATGCCTGAAAAGGAACAAGCGCCGAGCACGAGCGCCAAGGGCAGACCGATCAACAGGCGCAGCCGCATCGAGACCATCTGAACTGAATTCGCAAAGGACGGTCCGCTGTTTGCAGCAGTCCCCCCGGGGTTGCAATATCGGCGGACGACGAACCGCCGCGCCGTGATGACGCGGCGGCCCCGCTAAAGCATGATCCCGAAAAGTGGGAACCGGTTTGCGCTTCGCAGCCCTTCGGGGCGGGCCAGATCATGCTCAAATGGCGGGAGGGGCTGATCCAAACTCCGCTGGATTCAGCCTCTAGCGTCGCGCCATGCGGCGATGGTGATGCTTGCCACGGCCACCCCCATGCGCGAAACGCAGGCCCATTTCACGGCCGCTCGACGACAATGAGATATGGACGTGCTGCGCCCGGCCGTAATCGGTCGAATAGCCGCCCGGCCAATCGCGCAGCTGCGCATAGATGCAGGACGGATTGCCGCGCATATCCACCGCCTCGCCGCTCGCGTGCAGGCTCATGCGGCGCGTGCCGCGAATGCGCGTGTGACGCACCGCCGAGATCACATGCGCGCCCGGACAGGCCGCGCTGATCGCCGCCGCCTTCGCCGCGAGCGCCGGCACGATCCCGCTCATCGAGACACCTCGGGCATTGCGGGGCTCGCGCACGACCGGAACATCCGCCGGCGCATAGGCCAGCGCCTCGCGCACCTGCGGCGCTTGCGCGGCCCGTTCGCGGGACCTGCGCCAGGATTTACGGACCGGCGCCGCGACACGCGGACTTTCCGCGACCGGCGCTTCGCAGGACATCGAGATGTTGCATTCGGGGCGAGCACGGGCGCGCGGGAACGCGCGGACGCTTCGGTGACTGTCACCAGAGAGGGGGAAGAAGGGCACAGACGAAAACGCTTGCAGTCAGACGTCGCATTCAAAACTCCGGATTGGTGATGCGACCGCGCGAATGTTGCGCTGCACGGCCGGGCGTCGCTTCACCATCCGAACTGAACGATCCGGGGCCCAAAAGCGGCCCACAGGTGCAATTATGCGCCCCATATGTGACGTAGCGGGGTGCAGTCGTCACATTTCTTAACCGCTCTTAGCCGCGAACGCCGCCGCAACCGGCGCGGAACCCGAACTGCGTCGGCGGCGCTGCATATAAGGCATGCGGGCGTTTCAGGTCATTTTCGGCTGGCGCTTGCGCCGACCGACCGCTAAGCCGGTTGAACTATTATAATGTGAGACTCTCATTCGATGCATGGAACGGCAACCGACCCGCTGGTCTATCCGCATCCCGTCACGCCCAAACCCGGCGAACTGACGGAGGTTGCGCCCGGCATTCTGTGGCTGCGGCTGGCGCTGCCGTTTCAGCTCAACCATGTGAACGTCTACCTGCTCGCGCATGAAGGCGGCTGGGCGGTGATCGACACCGGCATCGGCACGGATGCGACCAAGGCGGCGTGGGAACACGTCTTCGCCGGTCCTCTGAAGGGCGAGAAGATCACCCGTCTGATCGTCACGCATTCGCATCCCGATCACATCGGCCTCGCCGGCTGGCTCGCCGAGCGCTTCCAGGCGCCGCTGACCATGACGCAGACCGAATATTTTCATGGCCTGTTCCACCAGACCCGGCGCTCGGAAGAACAGGTTCAGGATCAGGCGGAGTTTTATCGCCGGCACGGCATCAACGAGGAAGGCGTCAACGCGCTGCTCGGCCGCGGCTCGAATTATCTGACGCGCACCACCGGCCTGCCGCCGTCGTTCTTTCGCGTGATCGATGGCGACCGCATGCAGATCGGCACGCGCAGTTTCGACGTCTTCACCGGCGGCGGTCACGCGCTGGAGCAGATGATGCTGCTGTCGCGCGCGGACAAGCTGTTCTTCTCCGCCGATCAGGTGCTCAGCAAGATTTCGCCGAATGTCAGCGTCTGGTCGATGGAGCCAGCCGCGAACTCGCTCGGCTTTTACATCGCCTCACTGCAACGGCTGGCGCGGGAAATTCCCGACGACGTGCTGGTGCTGCCCGGACATGGCGTGCCGTTCTTCGGATTGAAGATCCGCATCCAGCAACTGCTCGACCACCATGTCGCGCGCTGCGGCGATATCAGCCAAGCCGCCAAGGAGCGGCCGCTGACGGCATCGGATATCGTGCCGCTGATCTTCCACCGCCCGCTCGATGCGCATCAAGCCGGCTTCGCCACCGGCGAGGTGGTCGCGCACATTAACTACATGCTTTCCCGCAACGAATTGACGCAAGTCAAGTCGGACGATGGCGTGTTGCGGTTCAAGGCTTCCTGAGACGGCCTTTTTAGCCTCGACATCGAGACTGGAACCAATCTAAAAAGCCTGTCGAAGACTTGGCTCAGGCTCACTTGGCTCAGGCTCACTTGGCTCAGGCCCTGCGCACGAGGTTTGCGTGATGAACTACGACAGCTTTTTCGCCGACGCCCTCTCCCGCCTGCATGACGAGCGCCGCTATCGCGTGTTCGCCGATCTCGAACGGATCGCCGGCCGCTTTCCGCACGCGCGCTGGCACACTCCGGCAGGGCCGCGCGACGTTGTGATCTGGTGCTCCAACGACTATCTCGGCATGGGCCAGCACCCGAAGGTGGTCGGCGCGATGGTCGAGACGGCGACACGCATCGGCACCGGCGCGGGCGGCACGCGCAACATCGCAGGCACCAATCACCCGCTGGTGCAGCTCGAAGCCGAGCTTGCGGACCTTCACGGCAAGGAAGCGGCGCTGCTGTTCACCTCCGGCTACGTCTCGAACCAAACCGGCATCGCAACGCTGGCAAAGCTGCTGCCGAACTGCCTCATTCTCTCCGACGCGCTAAACCACAATTCGATGATCGAGGGCGTGCGCCAGTCGGGCACGGACTACGTCGTATTCCGCCACAACGACGCCGACCATCTGGAGGAGCTGCTGCAAGCCGCCGATCCGTCGCGGCCGAAGCTCATCATCTGCGAAAGCCTCTACTCGATGGACGGCGATGTCGCGCCGCTCGCCCGCTTCTGCGATCTCGCGGAGCGCTACGGCGCGATGACCTATGTCGACGAGGTGCATGCCGTCGGCATGTACGGCCCGCGCGGCGGCGGCATCACCGAGCGCGACAATGTCATGCATCGTGTCGACGTGATCGAGGGAACGCTGGCGAAAGCCTTCGGCTGTCTCGGCGGATATATCACCGGCAAGGCCGCCGTGATCGACGCCGTGCGCTCCTACGCGCCGGGCTTCATCTTCACCACCGCATTGCCGCCGCCGGTCTGTGCCGCCGCGACGGCGGCGATCCGTCACCTGAAAAGCTCTTCATGGGAGCGCGAGCGCCATCAGGAGCGCGCCGCGCGGCTCAAATCCGTGCTCAACGCCGCCGGCCTGCCGGTGATGTCGAACGAAACACATATCGTTCCGGTGTTCGTCGGCGATGCGGAGCGCTGCAAGCAGGCCAGCGACATGCTGCTGGAGCAGCATGGCATCTATATCCAGCCTATCAACTATCCGACCGTCGCGCGCGGCACCGAGCGGCTGCGCATCACGCCGTCGCCCTATCACGCCGACGCGCTGATCGACACGCTCGCGCACGCGCTGCTGGATGTGTGGGAGCAACTCAAGCTGCCGCTGAACGCAAAGCAGATCGCGGCGGAATAGTTTTTAGAGCATGATCTGGTCCGAAAAGTGGGAACCGGTTTTCGGACCAGATCATGCTCGATAAACATTCCCGATAAAAAGTAACGGTTGAAGTGATTCAACCTGAGCGGATCACGCTCTAGCCGGTCAGGATCGCCTGCCGGCGATCGGCGGCGGATTGTAGTCCCCCATTCAGGAACACGATCCGCATCAGGTCGGCGGCATTGCGCGCGCCGAGCTTCGCCATGATGCGGGCCCGATGCACCTCGATCGTCCGCGGGCTGATCCCTAGGAGGCGGCCCGCCTCCTTGTTCGACGCCCCGCGCGCAAGCTGCGACAGCACATCGCGCTCGCGCGCGGTGAGCCGATCCTCCTCGGCGAATTGCGGAACTCCCTCGACCCGCCCGCGCTCGCCGGCCCGCGATGCGATCGCCGCACGGATTCGCTCAACCATCTCGCCCGCCGCGAAGGGCTTTTGCAGAAAATCGCAGGCGCCGGCCTTCATCACCTCGACCGCGATCGAAATGTCGGCATGGCCGGACATGACAAACACCGGCACATGTCTGTCGCGCTCCCTGACGCGCCTGAGAATCTCCAATCCGGACAGCCCCGGCATGCGCAGGTCGAGAAGCAGGCAATCGGGCATGACCGGACCGAACGTTTCCAGAAACGTCTCGCCATCGCCAAACACCCGGCACGGCAGTCCTTCGATCCGCAGCAGCAGGCTGAGCGCGTTCCCGACCGATGGATCATCGTCAACGACGACGACTCTCGGCCAGACATTTGAGCAGGAGGTATCGTGTTGCCTCATATCACCACCGCTGGTTCGAATGATGCACGCTATGGTTGTAGTACCGTGATTCGGCAGAGTTCGTAAATCGCGGCGCGCGTCGGTAGAAATACCGACATGGAGGACCACACGGACTGGCCGCGAATTTTCGCCTCGCCCGCACGCGTGGCGAAGGCTAACGTGAAGTCAGTCCAACCCGGCGCAGGCGAGGAGCGCTAAGGATGCTTCCGAACTGGGTCGCGATCGTCGCCGCCTTCGGCTACATCGGACTCCTGTTTGCGATCGCCAGCTATGGCGACCGCCTCTCCGGCCGGCCGCGCGGGCGCGCCGGCATGTTGATCTATCCGCTCTCGCTGGCGATCTACTGCACCTCATGGACGTTCTTCGGCTCGGTCGGCCTTGCGACCCGCACCGGCATCGAATTTCTCGCCATCTATGCCGGCCCGGTCATCATGATCGGCTTTTGCACGCCGCTGCTGACGCGCGTCATCCGGCTGGCGAAAACGCATAACATCACCTCGATCGCCGACTTCATCGCCGCCCGTTACGGCAAGAGCCAGGCGGTCGCGGCGTCGGTCGCGATCATCGCGCTGATCGGCTCGATCCCCTACATTGCGCTGCAACTGAAGGCGGTCGCCTCATCGCTTGAAACGATTCTCGGCGCGAGCCACACCGCCAATATCGGGCCGGTGATCGGCGACATCGCGCTGATCGTCACCTTCGCGATGGCGATGTTCGCGGTGCTGTTCGGCACCCGCCACACCGACGCGACCGAGCATCAGAACGGCCTGATCCTCGCGATCGCCACCGAATCGATCGTCAAGCTGTTCGCGTTCCTCGCCGCCGGCATCTTCGTGACGTTCTGGATGTTCGGCCCGGTCGAATTGTTTCAGCGGGCGCAAACGAGCCCGGCGGCGATGCGCGCTCTCGACTACACGACGTCATGGGGCAGTTTCGCCGTGATGACGCTGCTGTCGTTTTTCGCGATCCTGCTGCTGCCGCGCCAGTTCCATGTCGGCGTGGTCGAGAGCGCGGACGAACACGAGGCCCGGCGCGCGCGCTGGCTGTTCCCGCTTTATCTCATCGCCATCAATCTGTTCGTCATCCCGATCGCGCTGGCGGGACTGATCGTGTTTCCCAATGGCGGCATCGACAGCGACATGTTCGTGCTCGGCCTGCCGCTTGCGAACGGAACGCCGATGCTGACCGTGGTGATCTTCATCGGCGGATTGTCGGCGGCGACCGCGATGGTGATCGTCGAATGCGTCGCGCTGGCGATCATGGTGTCGAACCACATCGTCATGCCGCTGGTGCTGCAACGCAGTTCGGCCTCGCCGGCCGACAGCCAGAACGTCGGCAGTCTGTTGTTGCAGATCCGCCGGGTGGCGATCTTCGGCATTCTGCTGCTCGCCTATTTCTACTATCGCCAGTCCGGAGCCGCGCAGCTCGCCTCCATCGGCCTGTTGTCCTTCGCCGCCGTCGCGCAATTCGCGCCCGCCTTTTTCGGCGGCCTGTTCTGGCGGCGCGGCACCGCCGCCGGCGCGCTGGCCGGGATGATCGCCGGCTTCATCGTCTGGGCCTACACCCTGTTCCTGCCGAGTTTCGCCGATGCGGTGCTGATCGGCGCGGACACGCTGCGAAACGGTCCGTTCGGCATCGCCGCGCTGAAGCCGCAGGACCTGTTCGTGCCGACCCGGCTTGCCGCGGCGGCCCCGAATTTCCGCCGCTGGCGCACCACCGTCACGGTGGAGGACCTGACCAACGCAGTCAGCCAGTATCTCGGCCCGGAGCGCACCCAGGCGTCGTTCCAGTCTTTCGCCGCCGCCAACCGCCTCTCGCTCGAACGCAACGCGCCGGCCGAATTCGAACTGCTGCGGCACGCCGAATTCCTGATCGCCTCCGCGATCGGCGTGTCATCGGCGCGGCTCGTGCTGTCGCTGCTGCTGCGCAAGCGCACCGTGTCCGGAAAGGCCGCGCTGAAACTGCTCGACGACGCGCACGCGGCGCTGCACTACAACCAGGAAATCCTGCAAACCGCGCTCAACCATGTCCGCCAGGGCATCGCCGTGTTCAACCGCGAGCATCAGCTGATCTGCTCGAACCGGCAATTCGGCGAAATCCTCGATCTGCCGCCGCGCATCATGCAGGTGGGCGTCACGCTCGGCGAAATCCTCGAAACCATCCAGCCGAAAGTCACCCGGTTCGACGTCGACGACGCGGATTTCGTCAGCCGCCGGCTGGCGGCCTACACGGCCGAGGGCTCGCCGCATCTGGAGCGGTTTCCCGAACGCAATCTCGTCGTCGAGGTGCGCGCCAACAAGATGCCGGACGGCGTGGTCATCACCTTCTCCGACATCACCCAGAGCGTCGAAGCCGCAGAGGCGCTGGAGCGCGCCAACGCCACGCTGGAGCGGCGCGTGCGCGAGCGGACGGAGGAACTGACTCGGCTGAATTCCGAACTTGCACGCGCCAAGGGCGAGGCGGACGAAGCGAACCTCTCCAAGACACGATTCCTTGCCGCCGCCGGGCATGACCTGTTGCAGCCGCTGAACGCCGCGCGCCTCTATGTGACGAGCCTGGTCGAACGGCAGGTCGGCGGCGAGGAGGCGCGCCTCGTCGGCAACATCGACGACTCGCTCGAACAGATCGAGCAGTTGCTCGGCGCATTGCTCGACATTTCGCGACTCGACGCCGGCGCTCTGAAACCGTCGCTGACGAATTTCCGCATCGCCGACGTGCTGCGCGCCTTGCAGGTGGAGTTCACCCCGATCGCGCGCGCCAAGGGGCTCGATCTCACCTTCGTGCTCTCGTCGCAGCCGATCCGCTCCGACCGGACGATGCTGCTGCGCCTGCTGCAAAACCTGATCTCGAACGCGGTCAAATACACGCCGCAGGGCAAGGTGCTGGTCGGATGCCGCAGGCAGGGCGCGTCGTTGCAGATCGACATCTACGACACCGGCCTCGGTATTCCCGTATCGAAGCGCAAGGAAATCTTCCAGGAGTTTCACCGGCTCGAACAGGGCGCGCGGATTGCGCGCGGCCTCGGCCTTGGCCTGTCGATCGTGCAACGCATGGCGCGCGTGCTCAATCACGGCCTGGCGTTGGATTCCACCAGACAAGGCGGCTCGCATTTCTCCGTCACCGTGCCCGTCAGCGAAACCGTCTCGCCGACAATGACGATCGCTCCGGTGATCTCCGCATCGCGCACGCCGCTGCATGGCGCGCTGATCGTCGTCGTCGAGAATGAGCCTGCCATCCTCGACGGCATGCGAACGCTGATCGGCGGCTGGGGCGCCGACGTCATCGCCGAATGCGACGCGGCCGCCGCGGTGCGCGCGATCGAGCAGGATGGCCGCGTCCCGGACGGCTTCATCGTCGACTACCATCTCGATCGCGGGCATGGCATCGCCGCGATCGCCGACCTGCGCGAACGCTATGGCGAGGACGCGCCGGCGTTGCTCATCACCGCCGATCGCAGCCCCAAGGTGCGCGAGGCGGCGCGCGCCGCCCGCATCAACATGCTGAACAAGCCGGTGAAGCCGGCCTCGCTGCGCGCGACCATCGGCCAGTGGCGCAAGCGGCGGCTGGTCGCCGCCGAATAGGCAGGATCGGCAAAAAACAAGACAGGTTTCCACTCCCGATCAAGTCGAGAGCAGACTTTTCGGGATCATGCTCTAATGTGCGGAGATCCGTGCGGCGACGATGACGGCCTGGGTGCGGCTCTCGACATTCAGCTTTTGCAGGATCGCCGAGACATGGGCCTTGATGGTCGCCTCCGACACCTTAAGTTCGTAGGCGATCTGCTTGTTGAGCAGCCCTTCCGACAGCATCATCAGCACGCGCACCTGCTGCGGCGTCAGCGTCGCCAGCCGGTCGCGCAGTTTCGCCGTCTCCGGATCGGACAGCGCCGTCAGATCGATATCGGCCGGCACCCAGACATCGCCCGCAAGCACCTTGGCGATCGCCTCGCGCAGCACCTCGACACCGCAACGCTTCGGGATGAATCCCGAAGCGCCGAACTCCATCGAGCGGCGCACCGTCTCGGCATCGTCGCTGGCCGAGACGATCACCACCGGCACCGCCGGAAATTGCGAGCGCAGATAGATCAATCCGGAAAAGCCGCTGACGCCCGGCATCGACAGGTCGAGCAGAACCAGATCGACCTCGCTGTCCTGCTCCAGTCGCCGGGTCAGTTCGTCGAACGAGCCCGCCTCCTCGATTGAGGCGAAGGCCACGACATGGGCGACCGTGCCGCGCAGCGCATCGCGAAAGAGCGGATGGTCATCGGCGACGATCAGGCGGGTTTGGGGCGGCATGTGCCTCGCGGGCTTGTTGACAGGTGTGCAATTTGTTCACCCGCATCGGCATTTTGCAAGCGGAACGACACTCATGTCTGACATCGGGGTAAAGCTGCGAGTCCTTGTGCGTCGCAATATCGACGGCTCGCGCGCAGACCAGCGATGGCGAGAACGAGAGCCGCTCAGATTTTTCCCGAGACGTCGCGCTGCACGCGGCCCGCCATCTCGATCAGCCGCCGCCATGCCCGTTCGACGAACGACACCGCACGCTCGATCTCGCGATCGTCCGGCAGCGGCAATTCGAGCCTGTTGCCCTTGCTGGCCTGCCGGGCCGCGCCCTTCTCGCCGGGCTCTTCCTTCGCCAGCGGCGCGTCGATCTTCGGCGGCGGCGCGGAGGCGGCGAGCCGGTCGACCTCCGCCTTCAGCTTGGTGCGCTCGGCGTCGAGCCGCTGCTGCGCATCCTTCAGCGCGGCGATCTCGCGATCCAGCCGCGCCTGCTCGTCCTTGAAGCGCGCAAGCTCGCTTTTCAGCCCGATATTCTCGCCCTGCAATTTGCCGATCTCGGCATCCAGCGCGGCGCGCTCGTCCGGCACGATGTAGCAGGACCATCCGGCGACACGGTTGTGACAGCTCGCGAGCTGTCCGGTGCGCGTATCCAGCCGCAGCACGCCGTCGGCGATCGCCGTGAAGGTGTAGCGGCCGTTTTCCGCGTCCGGCGTCGATTGCGTGGCAGCGACGGCGGGAAAGCCCGCCAGCGCCACACCCAGCATCAGCACGGTCGAACGGAACGACATGAAAGATCTCCGCTTCATCACGCCTTCATATGGAAACGCCGGGGCCGATTGTCACCCGGAGCGATTTCCGCCTTGTCCGCATCAGGCCTGAGCGTCGGACCGGAACGGCTTGCGGCCCGAGCGCAGCGCATCGCCGAGCAACTCGATCCGGTCCTGTCCCCAGAACACTTCGCCGTCCAGCACATAGGCCGGCGAGCCGAACACATCCAGCGCGATCGCCTCCTGCCGGTTCTGCTCATAGCGATCGGCGATCTCCGCAGCGCCTGCGCGCGCAATCAGCTTTTGCGCCGGCAGGCCGTGCGCCTCGGCAATCTCCCCGAGCGTCGCGGCATCGGCAAGATTGCGCTCATCCTCCCAGATCGCCTTGAACATCGCACGCATGAACGGCTCGGGATCGAGCCCCGCCTCGACCGCCGCGATAGTCACCCCGTCGGCGAGCCTTGTGTCGAACGGCCAGTATTTCGGCTGAAGATGAAAGCTGAGACCACGCTTCTCGCGCCAGCGTTGCAGCTCCATCATGCGATATCGCTGCCGCGCGGGATGGCGCTTGTGAGCGGCAGACCGCCGGTCTCCGCGAACAGTTCGCCGAGAAACACCGGCTAGGTGACGGTGCAGCCCTGCTCCTTCTCACCAGATCATGGAAGGCCGCGTGGCCGATATAGGCCCAGGGCGACACCGCCGAGAAGAAATAGTCGATCCGTCTTGCCATCACCGCCTCTGCCTGTTCTCACCGCCTGCTCTTTCCTCCCAATCCAACAGACCCGCGCAAGGCGCGCAAGCGGCAGCGCCGGCGACGATGCCTGTGGGCAACGGCTGCGGCCAAGCTTCGCAAGGCTCCATGCACATGCCAGAAGGCCAACAAAATCAGCTATTTGTTGTGCGCGCACTTATCTTGACTTGGCCGAAGACGCTCAGTATGGTCCGGCCGGCTTTCGAGGGCGACGGAGCTTTTCCTTTTAGGTCAATACCTTACCTCAGGTGTCGGGCGATCATGACGAACACGGGGGCGACGGAATCGACCGGAAGGAAGCGGGCACTCCAGCCGGCGGCCGAAGAAGCCAGGCTCTCCGCAAGGTTATCCGATCTGAATAAGCGCCTTCGCATGTTCGAAAGGAACGCGAATTCGAGAAGGACCAGGCTGGAGGCGAGGAGCAGACCGTGCAGGCCAGAGCATCCGCGATGGCCGTGGGGCTGCGTCTCTCCTCCGAACTGGTCGCCGGAGTTCTTGTCGGGGCGCTGATCGGCTGGGGTATCGACCATTTCTTCTCTTCGTCTCCCTGGGGACTCATCATTTTCGTGCTGCTGGGCTTCACGGCCGGCGTGATGAATGTGATGCGGACCGCAGGTTTGATGGCCAAGCAGTCGGAACGGTTGAAAACTCCCAAGCCGGACTGACCCCTTTCGAATGCCGGATGTGCCGGCATCTTGCTGCGAAGAAACCTGGCCGATGGCATCTGATCCGATCCACCAGTTCGAAATCCACAAGCTTTTTTCTCTGGGCGACATCGGCGGCCATGAGATCGCTTTCACCAATTCGTCGGCCTACATGTTCGCGGCCGTGGGCGTGGTATCGCTGCTGATGCTCGGCGGCAGCGCCGGCCGTCACCTGATTCCGACGCGCTTCCAGTCGATGGCTGAGCTGTCCTACGAATTCGTCGCCGATACGTTGCGGAGCAGCGCCGGCGAACACGGGATGAAATTCTTCCCGCTGGTGTTCTCGCTGTTCATGTTCATCCTGGCGGCGAACCTGATCGGCATCATTCCCTATACATTCACCGTCACCAGCCATCTTATTATCGCGCTGGCACTGGCCCTGATCGTGTTTTTCACGATGATCGGCTACGGCTTCTACAAGAACGGGCTGAAATTCTTCAAACTGTTCGTGCCGACCGGCATTCCGATCTACATCCTGCCGCTGATCGTGCTGATCGAGGTGGTGTCCTTCTTCTCCCGTCCGGTTTCCCACTCGGTGCGTCTCTTCGCGAACATGCTTGCGGGGCACATCACTCTGAAGGTTTTCGCAAGCTTCGTGACCATGCTCGGCGCGCCTGGCGTCGCCGGCTGGATCGGCGCGGTTCTGCCGCTGGGCCTGACGGTGGCGATCACCGTGCTGGAGCTTCTTGTGGCGTTCCTGCAAGCTTATGTGTTTGCGATCCTCACCTGCATTTACCTGAACGACGCTATCCATCCGGGTCATTGATCCGGCGGACGAAGACAACACCAACGATCCCAGACAGGGAGTTCAAAATGGATCCAGTTGCAGCAGCAAGTACATCGGCGCAGGCTCGCGACGCTCGGCAAGGGCGGAGCGGCGATCGGCGTGGGCAACATCTTCAGCCAGTTCCTGAACGGCGCGCTCCGCAATCCGTCGGCGGCCCAGGGCCGTTCGCCAACCTGATTTTCGGCTTCATGGTGACTGAGCGCTCGGCATCTTCTCGCTGCTGATCGCGCTGCTGCTGCTGTTCGCCGTCTGATCGACTGTTACGGGTCCGGCTCGCAGGCGGGCCGGACCTTCCAACCTTTCGAGAATGATGATGGCGCTGATTTCTCCCGCCCATGCGGCAACGACGACGACCGGGACGGCCGACGCTCCCAAGGGCGGCTTTCCACCGTTCCAGAGCGAGACCTTCGCCTCGCAACTGGTTTCGTTCGCCATCGCGTTTATTCTGCTTTACGTGATCGTGTCTCGCTTCGCGCTGCCGCGTGTCGGCGGGATCATCGAGACACGCCAGCAAATGATCGAAGGCGATCTCGCCGAGGCCCAGCGCCTCAAGAACGAATCCGACGCCGCGCTGAAAACCTATGAAACCGAACTGGCGACCGCGCGCGCAAACGCTCAGACGATCGGCAGCGACATCCGCGACAAGCTGAACGCGCAGGCCGAACAGGAGCGCAAGCAGCTCGAAGACCGCCTCGCCGCCAAGCTCGCGGATGCGGAGAAGTCGATCGCGACCACCCGTTCGACCGCCATGGGCAATGTCCGCTCGATCGCCGCCGATGCCGCTTCCGCGATCGTGCAGCGCCTGTCCGGCGTCACGCCGGACGCCGCCGCGATCGATCGCGCCGTCGACGCTTCGCTGAAGGGTTAACCGACCATGCTTGAGTTTGACGCAACATTCTGGTCCGCCGTCGCCTTCGTCATCACGGTCGTCGGCTTCTTTATCTTGGCGTTCACACCAAGATCGGTCAGGTGCTCGACAACCGCGCCCGCCGTATCAAGGCCGAGCTGGACGATGCCCGCCGGCTGAAGGAAGAGGCTCAGGCGCTGGTCGCCGAATATCGCGCCAAGCGCGAGAGCGCGGTGAAGGAAGCCGAGGAAATCGTCGCCAACGCGAAGGCGGAAGCCGAGCGCGTGGCGACCGAGGCCAAGACCCGCATGGAGGATTTCGTCGCGCGCCGCACCAAATGGCCGAGACGAAAATTGCCCAGGCCGAAGCCCAGGCGCTCGCCGATGTGCGCGCGGCCGCCGCCGACGCCGCCGTTTCCGCCGCCTCCCGCATCCTCGCGGAGACGGTGAAGGGACCGGCGGCCGACACGCTGCTGAACCAGGGAATTTCCGAAATTCGCCAGAAGCTCAACTGAGCCTATCCGGCGAACACAGACGAAAAAGCCGGCCTCGCGCCGGCTTTTTTATTGGCAGGTTGCGGGATTTTGTCCCGAAGGATTTACCCCCGGCGCGATCCGCGCTGCCGCGGCGGCGGTGTGCGTCCGCCTTCCGGATCGAAACCGATATAGATGACGTAGGAGTCCACCACATTCGGCGCCGGCACGGGGAACGACAGGTCCTCCGCCACGAACGAGAACGGCACGTTGTCCATGCCGCCGAGATCGACCTGCTGGCGATAGAGCTTGGTGGCGATCGTCTTCGGCTGAACGCCCTCCTGCACCACCGCGACGCGGATCGGCAGATCCACCGTCGACGGCGCGCCGGCAGGCCCGACGATCACGCGGCCCTGAATCCCGACGCGCGTATTCACCTGGCCGCCGATCAGCGTGCAGTCGCGCGCGTTGCGGACGATCGTTCCCTGATAGCGCAGGTCGTTATTGTCAGCGATCGAATTGCCCTTGGTGCCGACCTGAAGCGTCGAGGCGCCCTCGCGGATGGCGACGCCGGGGCAGTTCTGATACGTGCCACCCTGCTGCGCGACCTCGCCCGCAGCACTGCTGCCCCCGCCGAACGGCGCGGGCGGCGTGCCGACAAGCTGGGCATTCGCGTTGGAGCCTGAGCCGGAACCGAACAATTGCGTGAAACGGTCGGTGATCGGCGCCGACGTGCCGCAACCGGACAAGAGCAAGCCTGCGGCGACGGCCGCGAGCACGCCTCGCGCAATCATGTGTTTTTCCGCACCGATGCGCCCCGATCGCATGCAACCCGACATTTTTGAAAATCCCACTTCGTCCCGCGGCTCTTATAGCAAGGCAAAAGCGGCAGGCCAAAGGCGCGAAACGTCCCGCAGCGGACCCTATAGCGTTTTCGAGCGAAGTGGATACCGGTTCGCGTGAAGAAAACGCGCCAGAACGAAAAGCTGGATCGATTTCGCGGTTCAGCGAAATGCAAAGCCGGTCCAGCGAAAACAGGTTAATTCCGCATGTCTTCGTTCAGCATGCCGAACAGCAGATGATCCTGCCAGACGCCGTTGATGCAGAGATAGCGGCGCGCAAGCCCTTCGCGGACAAAGCCGCATTTCTCCAGCACGCGGATCGAGGCGGCGTTGGTCGGGATGCAGGCGGCCTCGATGCGATGCAGGCTGAGTTCGCGGAAGATAAACGGCAGCAGCACCCGTAGCGCCGTCGTCATGTGGCCTTGTCCCGCGAATTGCTCGCCGGTCCAGTAACCCACAGTGCCGGCCTGAACGATCCCGCGCCGCACATTGGCGAGCGTCACGCCGCCGAGCAGCGTCATGTCGCCTTCGCGGAATATCAAGAACGGATAGGCGCGGTCGGCGGCGATGTCCTCGGCGTAGCGGCGAAGCCGCCGCCGAAAGCCGGAGCGCGTCAGATCGTCGGACGGCCAGATCGGTTCCCACGGGGTCAGAAAGTCGCGGCTATCGTCGAGCAGTTTCGCCCATTGCGGAAAGTCGGCCATCTGCGGCGGACGCAGCAGCAGGCCGAGCCCGCGCGGCGCGAGATCGGGAAGCGCCGACGATGTCAGTCCGAACAGGGCCATCTGCACATCCCCTGCATCGATCGTCCGCGCGCCGAACGGAGCCGGACGGAAACCTCAATGATAGAGCGCCCGAACCGGCGCGCCGGTCAAGCCTTCCGCCGCCTCCACCGCCTTCGACAGGCCCTCCCCGCTGCCCAGCGCCACCACCGCCGGGCGGCTCCCCGCCAGCAGCGTGCGGCCGGCGGCCTGGGTGGAGGCCAGCGTCACCGAATCGATCCGCGCGATCATCTCCTCATTGGTCAGCGGCCGACCAAAAATCAGGATATGCCGCGCCAGTTGCTCGGCGCGCGAGCCGCAGCTTTCCAGCGCCATCAGCAAGCCGGCCTTCATCTGCGCCTTCGCCCGCGCCACCTCCGCCTCGGTGAGCGTTTCGGCGGCGGCGCGCATTTCGTCGACGAGCACGTCCATCATTTCCGGCGCGTCGTCCGGATCGGTGCCGGTGTAGAGGCCGAAAAATCCCGTATCGGAATAGGGCATGTGGAAGGTGTAGACGGAATAACAGAGCCCGCGCTTCTCCCGCACCTCCTGGAACAGCCGTGACGACATTCCGCCGCCCAGGATGTTGGAGAACACCTGAAGGCTGAACAGCGCGGGATCGGTCTGCGACACACCCTCCAGGCCCAGCGTCAAATGCGCCTGCTCCAGATCGCGGCGGACGATGCGCGAGCCGCCGCCGAATTTCGCCGCCAGCGGCACCGGCGCGGACGGGCCCGAGAAGGAGGCAAAGCGCTGCGAGGCTTCGGCCACGACCGCTTCATGGTCGACGGCTCCCGCCGCCGCCACCACCATGTCCGGCGCGCGGTAATGCCGGCCGAGATAATCGTGCAGCATTTCGCCCGTGAACGCTTTCAGCGAGTCGGGCGTGCCGAGCAGCGAGCGCCCCATCGGCTGCTCCGGAAAGGCAAGCTCGCTCATATGCTCGAAGATCACGTCGTCGGGCGTGTCCTGCGCCGCGCCGATCTCCTGTTCGATCACGCTCTTTTTCGCGCTCGACCTCTTCTGCCTCGAACACCGGATTGGCAAGAATGTCGGCCAGCACGTCGAGCGCCAGCGGCACACGTCGGCCCTTCAGCACGCGCGTAAATAGGCGGTGGTTTCGGTGCTGGTGGCGGCATTAGTCGCCGCCGACATTCCTCGATGTCCTCGACGATCTGCCGCGCGCTGCGGGTTTTCGTTCCCTTGAACGCCATGTGTTCGAGGAAATGCGACGCCATGCTCGTTCGCCGCTTCGTCGCGGCCGCCGACGCCGGCCCATACGCCGAGCGCCGCCGTTTCGAGATGCGGCATCAGATCGGTGACGATGGTCAGGCCGGACAGCAGCTTGGTGAGATCCAGGCGCTCATCACGATTCCTTCCGAACTCAAACGGACGCCTTCGCCGCGCGGCTGGCGGAGCGAATGAAGCGCTCAGCTACGTGCGGTCATTGGCCATCGGCGTGATGCTTTCGAAGCTGATCATCAGCCCGGCGAGATAGGCCGGCAGTGCGGGCCGCACGCCGCAGGCGGCCTCGACGGCGTCCGGGAATTTCGCCGGATGCGCGGTCGAGAGCGCTGCGATGTTCGGCACGTTCGAACGTCGCCGTCGCATGCTCGGACACCGCCACCGCGACGGCCGTATGCGGATCGATCAGGTCGCCGCTCTCGCGCCAGGCGGCGCGGATCGCGGCGCTGACCTCGCTTTCGTCGGCGCAACCTGCATCGAACTGCTCGCGGATCGCGCTCAGCGTCTCCGCCGGCAGGACGAAGCGGCCAGACTGACCGAGCGAGGCCATCATGCCGCGCACCACGCATGGCTGTCACGCTTGCCCGCCTCGAACACGAGACGCTCGAAATTCGACGACACCTGGATGTCCATCGAGGGCGAGGAGGTTTCATGCACCTGCCGCGTCTCATAGACGCCGCTGGCAAGCGTGCGGGCGAGAATGTCGTTGACGTTGGTGGCGATGCGCAGCCGGTTGATCGGCAGGCCCATCTTCCCCGCGACGCATAGCCGGCGAAGATGTCGCCGAAATTGCCGGTCGGCACGGTGAAATCGACGCGACGCGCCGGCGCGCCGAGCAGAGAGCAGCGGCGGTGAAATGTCACGGTCTGCGCGGAATCCGGGCCCAGTTGATCGAATTGACGCCCGAGGCGAAACCTGCGTCGCCGGAAGCGGTGATGGGCTGAACAGCGCCTTCACCAGCGCCTGACAGTCGTCGAAAGTGCCGTCGGCCGACGGCGCATGCCGTTCGCGGCATTCGCCGTCGTCATCATCCGGCGCTGCACTTCGGAGATGCGACCGTTCGGAAACAGCACGAACAGATCGACATTGTCACGGCCGGCGAACGCCAAGACCGCCGCGCCTCCGGTGTCGCCCCGAGGTGCGACCACGATCGTCGTGCGCTCGCCACGCTTGGCCAGCACATGATCCATCAGCCGCGACAAAGCCCATCGCGACGTCCTTGAAGGCCAGCGTCGGCCCGTGAAACAGCTCCAGGATGAACTGGTTCGGCACGCGCTCTGGTCCAGCGGCACCACCGCCGGATGACGGAAGCTGGCGTAAGCCTCGTTGGTCATTGTCGCCAGATCGGCTTCGGCGATTTCGTCGCCGACGAACAGCCGGATCCTCCAGCGCGACCTCGAGCGCCAGGGCCGCCCGGCGAATCCCGCGATCGTGCCGGCGTCGAGCTGCGGCCAAATCTCCGGCACGTACAGGCCGCCGTCGCGCGCGAGCCCGGTCAGCATCACGTCGCAGAAACCCAGGATCGGGGCCTCGCCCCGCGTCGAAAGATATCGCACCCGGCTGACCCTCCCGGAGTCCGGCTGAAGTCTAAGTCGTTGATAAACAGGGAATATCAACTCTCCGCACGGTTTGCGCGGAACGCCGACAATAGGCGCAAGACGCGCCATTCACAAGGACAGCGATCGGCTGCAGGGTATCGTGGCGGCGCCGGACGTCAGGTGGGTTTGCGGCGCTGGCCGCGCACCCACACCGCGAAGGCGATCGACACCGCGATCGCCAGCAGGAACCAGGTGATCGCATATTGCAGATGGTCGTTCTTCAGATTGACCTGCAAGGCTCCCGGCCGCGGCCAGCCGCCCGGCGGAACCGGCGATTCGAGATCGATATAGAACGGCGCGACCTCTCCCCCGCTTTGGCCCCAGCCCAGCGCCTGCGCCATCGCCCGATGGTCGCGCAGGAACCACATGCGCTTGCCGGTATCGGGCGGCGGCGTCAGCCAGCCTTTGGTTTCGGGAAAGCGGAGATAGCCGGTCAGCGTTTCCGGCGAGGTCGCAGCCACAGCAGGCACCGCCTGCCCGTCCGGCACGAAACCGCGATTGACAACCACCGTCGCGCCATCGGCGAGCCGCATCGGCGTAAACACCCAGACGCCGGTGCCGGAAATATCCTTGCGCAGCGAGGACGGCGCGGCGAACACCAGCGCCGGCGGATGCGTCTCGGAGGTCGCGGTGAAGGTGACGCGGCGGAACTCGGCATCGGCCGGAGTGAGCCCGCTCCATTGCGAAACGGGCGGCAGCGGCGCGGGCTGTGCGGTTAGCCGCTGCTCCATCGCGGACAAGAGCGCGAGCTTGCCGACGCGCCGCTCCAGCTGCCAGACGCCGAGGCCGATGAGCGTCGCGACGATCGCAATCGTCATGACCGACGGCAGGATGAAAGTTCGCGCGCGGGAAACAGCCATGATGCTTCAGGACGGATCACGCTCCGTCAGGCGGCCTTCGCTGGCCTTGTGATGATATTGCAGAGCGACCAGCAGCGACTTCATCGGCCGCAGCGGCGCCAGTGTGACGACGAGAATGAGCGGAATCCACAGCACAGCGTGCAGCCAGAAAGGCGGCCGGTACATCACCTCGACGATCAGGGCGCAGAAGACGACGATAAAACCCGCAAGGAGAATGATGAAGATCGCCGGGCCGTCGCCGGCGTCGATGAACGAATAATCGAGGCCGCAATCGGCGCAGGACGGCCGCAACGTCAGGAAGCCCGCGAACAGCTTTCCGTTTCCGCAACGTGGACAGCGGCAGGCGAGGCCGCGCAGGATCGTTTGCGAAAGCGGCGCAGTTTGATTGTCCAGGTTGTCCATGGCGGCTGCGCGACGAGTCCAATTCAATGGCGTTGAATCAGGCTTGTTGCCGGTCCTCTTGTTCGAGCATGATCTATTCCGAACCGGTTCCCACCCCCGCTCACGTCGAGGGCAAGCTTTTCGGGATCATGCTCTAGCATTTCATTGCGGCGGAGACGAAGCCGCAAGCGAGCAAATGGCATCAAATAAAAAAGGGCGGCCGGCGCCGCCCTTTTTCGATCCTTTGTCGCGGTCAGTGCGCCGCGGCGCCCGCGACGGGCCCGCCATAGCCCCAGACATAGATCGCCACGAACAGGAACAGCCAGACGACGTCGACGAAGTGCCAGTACCAGGCGGCGAACTCGAAGCCGAGATGCTGCTGCGGCGTGAAATGGCCGGCATAGACCCGCAGCAGGCAGACGGTCAGGAAGATCGTTCCGACCAGAACGTGGAAGCCGTGGAAGCCGGTCGCCATGAAGAAGGTCGCGCCATAGATATGGCCTTTGAAGCCGAAGGTCGCGTGGCTGTATTCGTAGGCCTGTACACAGGTGAACACCGCGCCGAGCGCGATGGTCAGGATCAGACCCCATTTCAGCCCCTCGCGGTCGTTCTCCAGCAGCGCGTGGTGCGCCCAGGTGACGGTGGTGCCCGAGGTCAGCAGGATCAGCGTGTTGAGCAGCGGCAGGTGCCAGGGATCGAAGGTCTCGATGCCCTTCGGCGGCCAGACGCCGCCGAACAGCGTGTCGCGTGCGACCTGGTGCATGTCGGCGGGGAACAGCGCGGCGTTGAAATAGGCCCAGAACCAGGCAACGAAGAACATCACCTCGGAGGCGATGAACAGAATCATGCCGTAGCGGTGATGGATCTGCACCACGCGGGTATGGTCGCCGGCATTGGCCTCGCGGATCACGTCGCCCCACCATGCCGCCATGGTGTAGAGCACGCCAATCAGGCCGGCGAAGAAGACGATGCTCGCGCCCGGAAACATCGTGTGCATCCAGCCGATCGCGCCGAGCGCCATCACAAAGGCCGAGACCGAGCCGACGAACGGCCACGGGCTGGGATTCACCAGGTGATAGTCGTGATGTTTGGCGTGCGCGTCAGCCATCGTGCCGTCTCCGTAAGCGTCGCGGACCGAGCCGCGTCTTCTTCATCGTGATGTTACAGGTTTCCGCGGCCCTTGTCTGCGGCTCGCGCCGCAACCGGCTTCGGTTCGTCGCGCAGGGCATAGAAGGTGTAGGACAGTGTAATGGTGCCGATGTTCTTGTGCTCGGGATCGTCGACGACCGCCGGATCGACATAGAACACCACCGCCATCTCGCGCTTTTCACCGGGCGCGAAACGCTGCTCGGTGAAGCAGAAGCAGTTGATCTTGTGGAAATAGATGCCGGCCGTCAGCGGTGTGACATTGTAGGACGCCTGCCCTGCGGTCGGCCGCGCCGCCAGATTGGTCACGGTATAATAGGCGGTGACGACCTCGCCGATCTTTGCCTCGATCTCGGTCTTTTCCGGCTCGAACTTCCAGGGCAGGCCGGACATGACATTAGCGTCGAAACGGACGGAAATCTTCCGGTCCAGCGTCTGCGAGGGCGCAGCGGTCGCAACCTGCGTGGTGCCGGCAAAGCCGGTCACGCGGCAGAACCAGTCGTAGAACGGCACGGCCGCATAGGCGGCGCCGACCATGAACGCCACGAACAGGCCGCAGGCGCTGGCGACGATCACATCGCGACCGATCCGGGGCTTGCGGGTGTTGTCGGTCTTGTCGGTGTTCTGTGTCATGTCCGTCCCAAGTCTGTTTCAACTGCACCGAATGCGTTGAACCCGACTCTCATTCATCTTTCTGCTTGCGCATGATCCCGAAAAACGGTTCCCGCTTTTCGGGATCATGCTCTAAATCGGCCTGTTCAGGATCGCCGGTCCGCGAACCAGCGTCACCGCGAAGAACAGCACCACCAGCGCGAACAGAGATCACCGCGATCGCGATCGAACGCTGACGGCGGCTGCGCTTCTGTCGCTCTGTGAGTACAACTCCTTCCGGTTCGATCTCATTGTCCATTCCGCGCCAGCTCCTAGCCGAGCAACCGGAGCGTCAGCGGCACCAGCGCATCGAGCAGCAGCGTCGCGAACAGCACGAACAGATAAGCCAGCGAATAGGTGAACAGGTTGCGGGCCGCCCGCTCCGCCGCAGCGCCCTCGCGCTCGCGATAGACCTGGACCGCGTACCACAGCATCGCCGCCCCCGAGACCACCGCGACGACGCCATAGGCGCTGTCGAAATAGCCGAGCGGCCACGGCGCGATCGCAGCCGCAACCAGGACGACCGTGTAAAGCAGGATCTGAAGGCGGGTGGAATCCGGCCCGGCAACGACCGGCATCATCGGCAGTTTCGCGCGGACGAAGTCGTCATTGCGATAGAGCGCCAGCGCCCAGAAATGCGGCGGCGTCCACAGGAAAATGATGAGAAACAGGAGCCACGGCTCGACTGCGAGCGAGCCGGTCGCAGCGACCCAGCCGACCACCGGCGGCAACGCGCCGGCCGCGCCGCCGATGACGATGTTCTGCGGCGTCCAGCGCTTCAGCCACATCGTGTAGATCACGGCGTAGAAGAAGATCGTGAACGCCAGCAAAGCGGCGGCAAACCAGTTCACCAGCGTGCCGAGCACGAACACCGAGAAGAACGACATCACCAGGCCGAAGGTCAGCGCCTCCGACGGCGAGATCCGCCCGCTCGGGATCGGCCGCTTGGTGGTGCGCGACATGATCGCGTCGATGTCACGGTCATACCACATATTCAGCGCGCCGGACGCGCCTGCGCCGACCGCGATGCACAGCAAGGACGTGAACACCATCACCGGATGCATGTGGCCGGGGGCGGCCAGCATGCCGACCAGCGCCGTGAAGATCACGAGCGACATCACCCGCGGCTTCAGCAGCGCGACATAATCGCTGACCAGCGCCTCGGAGACGTGAGGCAGCGGCGCGATCTGGTTCTGGTCGACAAGCGACACGGCTAAGTCCGTTTCCTTCGGTTTGAAAGCGAGCGCGGCTGCGACGCCGCGCCGACGCTTACTTGATCTTCGGCAGCACTTCGAACTGGTGGAAGGGCGGCGGCGAGGTCAGCGTCCATTCCAGCGTCGTTGCGCCGACACCCCACGGATTGTTGCCGGCGGCCTCCTTGCGGATGAAGGCGAGCACAACGCCGTACAGGAAGATCAGCACGCCGAAGCCGGACAGATAGGAGCCGAGCGAGGAGATGTAGTTCCAGCCCGCGAACGCATCCGGATAGTCGACATAGCGGCGCGGCATGCCCTGGAGGCCCAGGAAGTGCTGCGGGAAGAACACCAGATTCACGCCGACGAAGGTGACCCAGAAATGCACCTTGGCGATGGTCTCGCTGTACATGTAGCCGAACATTTTCGGGAACCAGTAGTACCAGCCGGCGAAGATCGCGAAGACCGCGCCGAGCGAGAGCACGTAGTGGAAGTGCGCCACGACGTAATAGGTTTCCTGGAGCGCGCGGTCGACGCCGGCATTCGCCAGCACGACACCGGTGACGCCGCCGATCGTGAACAGGAAGATAAAGCCGATCGCCCACAGCATCGGCGCCTTGAACTCGATCGAGCCGCCCCACATCGTCGCCACCCACGAGAAGATCTTCACACCGGTGGGAACCGCGATGACCATCGTCGCCGCGACGAAGTAAGCCTGCGCCGCCGCCGACATGCCGACCACATACATGTGGTGCGCCCAGACGACGAAGCCGATGCCGCCGACGGCCACCATCGCATAGGCCATGCCGAGATAGCCGAACACCGGCTTGCGCGAGAAGGTGGAGATGATCTGGCTGATCATGCCGAAGCCCGGCAGAATCAGGATGTACACTTCGGGGTGACAGAAGAACCAGAACAGATGCTGGTACAGGATCGGATCGCCGCCGCCTTCAGGCGAAGAACGTCGTGCCAAAATTGCGGTCGGTCAGCAGCATCGTGATCGCGCCGGCCAGCACCGGCAGCGACAGAAGCAGCAGGAACACGGTCACCAGCACCGACCAGACGAACAGCGGCATCTTGTGCAGTGTCATGCGGGCGCGCATGTTGAAGATCGTGGTGATGAAATTGATCGCACCGAGGATCGACGAGGCACCGGCCGGCCACAGCGCCAGGATGCGAAATCCACCGACGGCCCGGATGTCCGGTGGTCGACAGCAGCGCATAGAGCGTCCAGCCGCCGCCGACGCCGTGGCCGCCGGGCTCGCCGGGCACGAACATCGAGATCAGCAGCAGCGCGAAGGCGGCCGGCAGCAGCCAGAACGAGATGTTGTTCATGCGCGGGAACGCCATGTCCGGCGCGCCGATCATCAGCGGCACGAACCAGTTGCCGAAGCCGCCGATCATTGCCGGCATCACCATGAAGAACACCATGATGAGGCCGTGGCCGGTCACAAACACATTGAACATGCCGCCATTGGCGAAATACTGCATGCCCGGCTCTTGCAGCTCCATGCGCATGGCGATCGACAGGCCGCCGCCGATCAGTCCCGCAAAGATTGCGAAGATCAGATACATCGTGCCGATGTCCTTGTGGTTCGTCGAATAGACGAACCTGCCATCCGGTCGGATGATGCGCGTGGTCATCGTGATGGGCGTGGTCGCCGTGATGTGCCGGTGAAGTTGCATAGTCTTCGTCCCTAAAACCCCGTTCCGGTCACGCCGCGATGTGCGGCGGAAACCGTTAGCGCCCGCTTTCGATCACCGCCGCAGCGGCCTGCTGTTGTCAGGCGCGCTTGCGAATTTCTTCTTGGCGTCTTCTAGCCAGGCCGCGTAACCTGATCGCTCCGGCGCGAACCGCGGATCGGCATGAAGGCGTGATCCTTGCCGCACAGCTCCGAGCACTGGCCATAATACATGCCTTCCTTGGTCGCCTTGAACCACGTTTCGTTGAGACGGCCGGGAATCGCGTCGATCTTGATGCCGAAGGCCGGCACCGCGAAGGCGTGGATGACGTCGGCCGCGGTGGTCTGGACGCGGATGATCTTGTTGACCGGCACCACGATCTCGTTGTTGACCGCCAGCAGCCGCGGCTGATCCGGCTTGCGTTCCGAATCCTGCAACATGATCGAATCGAATTCGAGCGGGCCATTGTCGGGATAGGTGTAGGTCCAGAACCACTGCTTGCCAGTGGCCTTGATCGTCAGATCCGCTTTCGGCAGATCGAGCTGATCGAACAGGATCCGGAACGACGGCACCGCGATCGCGACCAGAATCGCCACCGGAATGATGGTCCACGCCACCTCGATCAGGGTGTTGTGAGTCGTCTTCGACGGAACCGGATTGGACCGGGCGTTGAATTTGACGACGACGAGGATCAGCAGCAGCAGCACGAACAGCGTGATGGACGTAATGACCCACAGCAGAATGTTGTGGAACCAGACGATGTCGGACATGACCGGGGTCACGGCGTCCTGAAGGGTCAGCCGCCACGGCTCCGGCTGGGCCGCCTGTGCCATCCCGGCGGACACAACCAGCCCGGTCAATCCCGCAAGCAACCCCGCAAGGCCCGCCCGGCCCATTCGCCCTATCGACATCTTCATGCCGCCCAACTCCCTCAAATCCCGAGATTCGGCGCGCATCGTCGCCGGTATCCGCTGACGCGCTCCCGCCTGCCGGCTTAGAACGCGTCGAAGAATCCCGCCTCTCAAACCACACTTCACAGGCCACCGCAATGCACCGCTTCAGCCTTTGGCACATGGCACGCATGGGCTCTTGAAAGTTTCCGACCGGCGGGGCCGGCGCGGCCGAAAACAGGGGCGAAAATTTCAACTGGGGCCGCGCTCCGGGAGCGGATATGCTGGCCAGCGGAAGGATCAAGGCGTCGTTCGATTCGCATGAAGCGTCCGGCCGTGACCCGCATTCCTCAGGCGCACGCCTTCAAGACGCCGCAGTTGAAGGCCCAAACAGGTGCCGGAAACCCAGCCATGCGGGAAAATTAACCAAACCGGCCTTATTGACCGGAAGGGACTCCGGACGAGCTAGAGCTTATGGGCGTTTTTAACCGTTTTCAGATTCGCGCCGCCGCCATCGCCACGCTGGCCTTTCTCGCCGCGCTGGCGGCCGCGGGGCCGGCGCTGGCGCAGGGGGCGGTGAAGTCGGTCTCCGGTGACTGGCAGATTCGCTGCGACACGCCTCCGGGCGCGCAGGGCGAGCAATGCGCGCTGATTCAGAGCGTGGTGGCGGAGGACCGTTCCAATGCCGGCCTGACCGTCATCATCCTCAAGACCGCCGACCAGAAGAGCAAGCTGATGCGGGTGGTCGCGCCGCTCGGCGTGCTGCTGCCCTCCGGTCTCGGGCTGAAGCTCGACGACAAGGACATGGGCCGCGCCGGCTTCGTGCGCTGCCTGCCGAATGGCTGCGTCGCCGAAATCGTCATGGAGGACAAGCTGCTCGACCAGTTGAAGACCGCCAAGACCGCGACCTTCATCATCTTCGAGACGCCGGAAGAAGGCATCGGCTTCCCGCTCAGCCTGAAGGGAATCGGCGAGGGTTACGCCAAATTGCCGTAGCCTGAGGCCGCGCCCCTCGATTTCGAGCCGATCCACAACTATCTTTGCCGGACGCCGTCTGCCGCGCCCACGCTTTTGCGCGCGCTCATCTTTCGAGGAACTCCCATGTCCGATTCCGCGACCGCCTCCTTGCTCGACCGCTCCGGTCTCGACCGCGGCCAGGTGCGCGAGGAGATCGCGCGCGGGCTCAAGGGCGCGGATGACGGCGAGCTTTTCCTGGAATACCGGCAGTCCGAGGTGCTCGGCTTCGACAATGGCCGGCTGAAGCAGGCGACCTACGACACCGCGCAAGGATTCGGCCTGCGTGCGGTGAAGGACGACGCGGTCGGCTACGCCCATTCCTCCGACATCTCGATTCCGGCGCTGATCCGCGCCGCCGACGCGGTGAGCGCCGTCCGCACCGGCTATAGCGGCGCGCTGGCGGCCGCGCCCGGCCGCACCAACACCCGCCTCTATACCGACGAGAACCCGCTCGACGCGCCGGGCTTCGAAGCGAAAGTGAAGCTGCTCGGCGAGATCGACGCCTATGTCCGCGACAAGGATCCGCGCGTGCGGCAGGTCTCGGTCAGCCTGGCCGCGACCTGGCAGGTCGTGGAAATCCACCGCCCGGACGGAGAATCGTATCGCGACGTGCGGCCACTGGTGCGCGTCAACGTCTCGGTCATCGCCGGCTCCGGCGACCGGCAGGAGGCGGGCAGCCATGGCTATGGCGGCCGCGAGGGTTTTCAGCGCTTCATCGAAACCAAGGCTTGGCGGCACGCCGCCGATACCGCCTTGCGGCAGGCGATCGTCAATCTCGATTCGGTGCCCGCGCCGGCCGGCGAAATGGATGTCGTGCTCGGCTCCGGCTGGCCCGGCGTGATGCTGCATGAAGCGGTGGGCCATGGCCTCGAAGGCGACTACAACCGCAAGAAGACCTCCGCCTTCGCCGGGCTGATGGGCCAGCAGGTCGCCGCCAAGGGCGTGACCGTGGTCGACGACGGCACCATCCAGAACCGGCGCGGCTCGCTGTCGATCGACGACGAGGGCACGCCGACCAACCGCACGGTGCTGATCGAGGACGGCATCCTCACCGGCTACATGCAGGATCGGCAGAACGCACGGCTGATGAACATGAAGCCGACCGGCAACGGCCGCCGCGAGAGCTACGCGCATGTGCCGATGCCGCGCATGACCAACACCTATATGCTGGCGGGCGGCCACGCGCCGGAAGAGATTCTCGCCTCGGTGAAGAACGGCATTTACGCGGTCAATTTCGGCGGCGGGCAGGTCGACACGACCTCGGGCAAATACGTCTTCCAGTGCACGGAAGCCTACCGCATCGAGAACGGCAAGGTCGGCGCGCCGCTGAAGGGCGCGATGCTGATCGGCAACGGCCCGACCGACCTGCACCGCATCAGCATGATCGGCAACGATCTCGCGCTCGACACCGGCATCGGCACCTGCGGCAAGCAGGGCCAGGGCGTTCCGGTCGGCGTCGGCCAGCCGACGCTGCGGATGGATCGCATCACCGTCGGCGGCACGGGCTAGAGCACGATCCCGAAAAGTGGGAACCGGTTTTCGGGAAAGATCATGCTCAAGCGAAAAGATAAGCAACGAGTCTGATTCAACGCAGTTGAAACAGGCCTACCGCACCACGCCGGACACCAGACCGGGGCGGCGGCGGGGCGGCGTGATCTCGTTTTTCAGGAAGCAGCGCCCGCCGCGGCTGGCGTAGCCTGGCCGCGCATAGGTCCAGGCGCGACAGTGCGAATCGTTTTCACAAGCCGCGCGGCATGCCTCCCCTTGGGCGTCGACGCCCAGCGCGAAGCTGCGGTAATCGCCGCCGAATCGGTCGATCGAGGTTTCGAACGATCTGGTGCGCCGCTCGACCACGCCCGCGCCGCGCACGCCGGACACGCTGGTCGTGCTCGCCACCCGCGGCGGCACCGCGTTCTTGAGATAGCAGGCTGCCTTGTCGGTACCGTCGCCCTCGCGCGGATAGCTGAACGACCAGGCGCGGCAGCGGCGGTCGCGCTCGCAGATCAGGGCGCAGGCGGCGGGATCGCCGGAAGGCACGGCAAGTTTCTGATAGTCCGCGCCCGGCCGGTCGAAATTGGCCTGGGCAAAGGCTGGTCCGGACACCGATGTCAGCGACAGAAGGACGGCGAGGACGGCGCAACAGAGCCGGATCATACGGCATTTCCAACGGTGAAGGCGCGGCAGGACGAAAGCCGGCGGGACATCGCCATCAGACCGCCACGCACCTGTACCGATGATGAACAGGCGCGAAGGCTGCACAGGCCGTTGGGCTAGAATACGTATTCCCGATACACCGGATCGACCGAGCCGCCCCAGACGCCGTGATACTTCACGAGCATTTGTTCGGCCGGCGTCTGCGCGTCGGCGGCGATCTGCTCGATCGGCTCAAGATGCCAGGATTCGTCGCGGCCGTCCCGGTCCAGCCGGTTGCGGCGCTTCAGTCCCTGACGCGCCAGCGCGAGGCAGTCGCGCGAAACATCCAGCAGCGTACGGTTGCCGATGCGCGCCTTCAGCCCCAGGCGGGGCACGTCGTCGCGGAGTTTCTGGCGCTGCTCGGCCGTCCAGCCCTTCACCATCTGCCATGCGGCGTCCAGGCTCGCATCGTCATACAGCAGCCCGACCCACAGCGCCGGCAGCGCCGGCAGCCGCTCCCACGGCCCGCTGTCGGAGCCGCGCATCTCCAGATAGCGCTTCAGCCGCACTTCAGGGAAAATCGTCGAGATGTGATTGGCCCAGTCCGAGAGCGTCGCGCGCTCGCCCGGCACCGCCGGGTGTTTTCCGGCGAACAGATCGCGGAACGAGGAACCCGCGACATCGATGTAATCGTCGCCGCGTTTGATGAAATACATCGGCACGTCGAGCGCATAGTCGACATAGCGCTCATAGCCCATGCCGTCCTCGAAGGCGAAGGGCAGCATGCCGGCGCGCGCATTGTCGGTGTCGCGCCAGATTTCCGAGCGGAACGACAGGAAGCCGTTCGGCTTGCCTTCGGTGAAGGGCGAATTGGCGAACAGCGCCGTGCCGACCGGCTGCAAGGCGAGGCTGACGCGCAGCTTCTTCACCATGTCGGCTTCCGAGGAGAAGTCGAGATTGGTCTGCACCGTGCAGGTCCGGTACATCATGTCGAGGCCGAGCGTGCCGACCTTCGGCATGTAGTTCGTCATGATCTTGTAGCGGCCCTTCGGCATCACCGGGATCTGCGCGCGCGACCAGGATGGCGTCATGCCGAGCCCGAGAAAGCCGATGCCGAGCGGCGTCGCGATCTCGCGCACATGCGCCAGATGCGCCAGCAATTCCTCTCGCGTCTGATGCACGGTTTCGAGCGGCGCGCCCGACAATTCGACCTGGCCGCCAGGCTCTAGCGAGATCGCGCCGCCGCCGACATCGTCGAACAGGCCGATGATGTTGCCGCGATCGAGGATCGGCTCCGAGCCGAGCAGCTTCTGCATGCCGGTCAGCAACGCGCCGATGCCGTCCGCGCCCTCATAGGGCACGGGCGAATGGCCGGCGAGGCGGAACGGCGTCTTCTCGTGTTCGGTGCCGATGCGGAATTGATCCTTCGGCTTCTCGCCCGCCGCGATCCACGCGACGAGTTCGTCGCGCGAGGTCAATGGCGTCATATCGATCTGGTCACGCGCCATGAAAAACCCGGCCGGAGGCATGATCCCGAGAGACGGAGCGCAGATTTCGGACAGGATCATGCCCGAACTGACAAAGCGGGGTGCCGTTATAGACGCCACCCACGATTGGGCAACTCCCAAGCGCGCGGCGGCGGGATGCGTTGCGTCCGGCTGCGGTCATGTGCAGGATCACGCAGGTTTCGCCGACGCCGGCGAAGACGCGGCATCGGATGAGGCAGGTCCGGACGACGCCTCGTCGCAGGACGCGCCGAGCCGGTCGAGCAGCGCGGACAGTTTCGCAGCGTCGGTGTCGCAGATCTTCGAGCCGACATGCCGCTCGATCGCGGCCGAATAGGCCGTCCACATTTTCCGTTGCAATTCGCGCCCCTTCTCCGTGATCTCGACGACGAGACCGCGCTTGTCGACCTCGCAGACCTTGCGCAGCACAAGCCCGTTCGCCACCAGCCGGTCGATCAGCCGCGACAGACCATATTGCGGCAGCAGCATCTGCTTTTCGAGTTCGACCGGGCGCAACGCCCCCATCTCGGCGCGCGACAGTTCCAGCAGCGCGTCATACCAGGACAGAGGCGGAAAACCGGCCTTCTTCAGGTCCTGCTCCACCGCGCCGAGCACGCGGCTCTGGATGCGCACGAGGCGTATCCAGGCAGCAGTCGCCTCGGCGGAAGGTTTGCGTTTCATATGACGGCTCGCATTCATATGCGGAACGGTATAGCCTGTTCGATGCAGATGCATCAACCTTGACAAATGCCGGTGGCCCGCCAGTTATATGCAGTTGCATATAATGCTGCGCCGCAGATGCGCAAGCTGTTGATCCAGTTCAGGAGAGAAACGCCATGAAGCTCTATTATTCGCCCGGCGCATGTTCGCTGTCGCCGCATATCGCGCTCGCCGAAGCCGGCCTGTCCGCCGATCTCGTCAAGGTCGATCTGCGCGCGAAAAAGACCGAAAGCGGCGACGACTATCTCGCCGTGAACCCCAAGGGCCAGGTGCCTGTGCTCGGCCTCGACGGCGGCGGCACGCTCACCGAGGGTCCGGCGATCGTGCAGTACATCGCCGACCAGGCGCCGGACAAGAAGCTCGCCCCCGCCAACGGCACGATCGAGCGCTACAAGCTCCAGGAGTGGCTCAACCTCATCACCAGCGAGCTGCACAAATCCTTCAGCCCGCTGTTCAATCCGACCATGCCGGACGAGGCGAAGGCGATCTATCGCGACCGTCTCGGCAAGACCTTCGCCTATATCGACGGCCAGCTCGCCGGCAAGGACTACCTGATGGGCAGCCAGTTCACCGTCGCCGACGGCTATCTGTTCACGATCCTGCGGTGGGCGATCGCGATGAAGTTCGACCTCGCGCAATATCCGAACCTGAAAGCGTATTTCGACCGCGTCGGCGCGCGCCCGAAGGTCAGGGAGGCGATGCTCGCGGAAGGTCTCATCAAGGCAGCATAAGGCCGGTCGGGACGTCGCGGCCGGCGCCCGGCGTTCCTTCGATCATCATTCCCGACAGGCACCGCTCGCATATCCGCGAGCGGTGTTCACACAAACGAAAGAGCCCGTCATGACGCAATCCGCCAGTCCTTCATTCGAGAGCTACGACTTTGCGTCGCTCCCGCACATGGACGGATACAAGCTCATCATGGGCAGCGTCATCCCGCGCCCGGTCGCGGTGGTGGCTTCGTTGAATGCCGTCGGCAAAACCAATGTCGCACCGTTCAGCAATTTCATGATCGTATCGTCCGCGGACGGTTACGTCGCCTTTTCCGTCGGCAGTGACGGCGCGGCGGCGGCGGATACACGTTTCAAGGACACGCTGGTCAATATCCGCCGCGACGGTGAATATGTTATCAATCTCGCCTCCGCCGCGCTGGCCCAAAAGGTCCAGCAATGTTCGGAAACCTATCCTCCCGATGTCAGCGAGGCCGACGAAGCCGGCCTGACGCTGCTACCGTCTTCCATCGTCAAAACGCCGCGCATCGCGGAGTGCATGGTCCAGTTCGAATGCCAACTGCACTCGGTGCAGGCATTCGGGCGCAACAGTCTCGTCATCGGCAAGGTCGTCGTCGCGCATGTCCGCGACGAGATCATCTCCGACTACAAGATCGACCCGAGAAAATACTCGCCGCTCGTGCGCATCGGCGGCAGGCGCTATGCGGAGCTGGGAGCTTTCATCGACGTCTGAAGCCAAGAAGGCGTGAGAGCATCACAGGCTTCTTGCGATCACGACCTTCATGATCTCGTTGGTGCCGGCATAGATCCGCTGCACGCGCGCGTCGCGATACATGCGCGAGATCGGATATTCGTCCATGAAGCCATAGCCGCCGAACAATTGCAGGCAACGATCCACCACCTTGTTCTGGAGATCGCTCATCCAGTATTTCGCCATCGAGGCGGTGGTCGTATCCAGCTCCTTCTTCAGGTGCCTCTCGATGCAGTGATCGTGGAAAACGCGCCGATGGTCGCCTCGGTCTTGCACTCCGCTAGCTCGAACTGCGTGTTCTGGTACTCCATGATCGCCTTGCCGAACGCCTTGCGCTCTTTCACATAGTCGATCGTCAGCGTCAGCGCGCGCTCGACCATGCCGATCGCCGACGTCGCGACGATCATGCGTTCCTGCGGCAGGTCGCGCATCAACTGGAAGAAGCCCTGCCCTTCCTGCGTGCCGAGCAGCGCCTCCGCCGGCACCTTGGCGTCGTCGAAGAACAGTTCGGAGGTGTCGGCCCAGTCCATGCCGAGCTTCTTCAGCTTGCGGCCGCGGCGGAAGCCCGGCGTGTCGTCGGTCTCGACCACGATCAGCGAGGTGCCCTTGGCGCCTTGCGTTGGATCGGTCTTCGCCACGACGATGATGAGATTGGCGTGCTGGCCGTTGGTGATGAAGGTCTTGGAGCCGTTCAGCACATAGCCGTTGCCGCTCTTGGCCGCGGTGGTACGGACCGATTGCAGGTCCGAGCCCGCGCCGGGCTCGCTCATGGCGATCGCGCCGACCAGCTCGCCGGTGGCGAGCCGCGGCAGCCACTTCTTCTTCTGCTCCTCGGTGCCGTAATTCAGGATGTAGGGCGCGACGATGCCCGAATGTAGCGGCGCGCCGATCGAATCGAGGCCCGCCAGCGCGAATTCGTGGTTGATGATCGTCTCATGCGCGAAGCTGCCGCCCGCCCCGCCATATTCCTCCGGAATGCCGGCGCAGAGCAGCCCCGCCTCGCCGAGCTTGTTCCAGGCCGAACGGTCCATGATGCCCTTCTCGTGCCAGGCGTCGATATGCGGCACGAGTTCGCTGGCGAGGAATTTTCGCGCCTGCTCGCGCAGCAGGGTCAAATCCTCGGTCATCCAGGACGGCGGCGGAACGGACAGGGCTTCCATGATGCGTTTCCTTGCGCTTTTCTTGCGATATTCAGTCCAGTCGCCCCTGCGAAAGCAGGGACCCATAGCCCGTGTCGCTTCGACGTGTCACGGCGGCCGTATTATATTCGTCAGAACGCCTCCGCCGCCAGCGCCATGGTCGTGTCCGATCCGGCCTGGATGCGGGCGAGACGCGTGGCGGTTTCCGGCAGCATGCGCTCCATGAAGAATTTTCCGGTCACGAGCTTGGTCCTGTGCCGCTCGGTGCCGCCGCCGGCGAGCGCCTCATTCGCCGCCTTGGCCATCCGTGCCCACATATAGCCGAGCACGACCAGGCCAAAGAGGTGCATGTAATCGGTCGAGGCGGCACCTGCATTGTCGGGCTTCTGCATCGCGTTCTGCATCAGCCACATCGTCGCCTGCTGAAGATGCTGGAGCGCGGCGGACAGCGGCGCGACATAGGGCTTCATCGCCTCATTGCCGGCATTCTCCTTGGCGAACGCGCCGACCTCGGCGAAGAACGCGCCGATCGCGCGGCCGCCGTCGCGCCCGAGCTTGCGTCCGACGAGGTCGAGTGCCTGAATGCCGTTCGCGCCTTCATAGATCATGGCGATGCGCGCATCGCGCACGAACTGCTCCATGCCGTTTTCGACGATGTAGCCATGTCCGCCGAACATCTGCTGCGCCTGCACCGCATTCGCAAAGCCGACATCGGTGAGCACGCCCTTCAGCACCGGCGTCATCAGCCCCATGTGATCGTCCGCGGCCTGCCGCTCCTTCTCATCGCCGGAGCGATGCGCGACATCGCTTTTCAGTGAGGTCCAGACGACGAAGGCGCGCGCGGCCTCGTTGAACGCCTTGATCGTCATCAGCGTGCGGCGCACGTCCGGATGGACGATGATCGGATCGGCGGCCTTGTCCTTCTCCTTCGCGCCGGTCAGCGCGCGGCCCTGAATGCGCTCCTTCGCGTAAGCCACCGCGTTCTGATAGGCGACCTCGGATTGCGCGAGGCCCTGAACGCCGACGCCGAGCCGCGCCTCGTTCATCATCACGAACATCGCGTTGAGACCCTTGTTCTCCTCGCCGACCAGCCAGCCGGTGGCGTTGTCGTAGTTCATCACACAGGTCGAATTGCCGTGAATGCCCATCTTGTGCTCGATCGAGCCGCAGGACACGCCGTTGCGCTCGCCGAGCGATCCGTCCGCCTTCACCAGAATTTTCGGCACGACGAACAGCGAGATGCCACGCGTGCCCGCCGGCGCTCCCTCGATCCGCGCAATCACCAGATGCACGATGTTGTCGGTGAGATCCTGGTCGCCGCCGGAGATGAAAATTTTGGTGCCGGTGATCTTGTAGCTGCCGTCCGCCTGCTTCACCGCCTTGGTGCGCAACAGACCGAGATCGGTGCCGCAATGCGGCTCGGTCAGGTTCATGGTGCCGCCCCATTCGCCGGTCACCATTTTCGGGATGTACGTTTTCTTCTGATCGTCGGTGCCGTGGACCAGGAGCGCCGCCATCGCGCCCTGCGTCAGGCCCGAATACATCGAGAACGCCATATTGGAGGAGATGAAGAAC
The DNA here is from genome assembly GCA_041397365.1 of Xanthobacteraceae bacterium. GTDB lineage: Bacteria > Pseudomonadota > Alphaproteobacteria > Rhizobiales > Xanthobacteraceae > P52-10. The sequence continues at coordinate 56,072 of JAWKWT010000007.1, read as the reverse complement.
TCGCCGACCGCCTGCGACAGCGTCACCGGCAGCCCCTGCCCGCCGAACTCCTGCGGCGCGACGAGGCCGAGCCAGCCGCCTTCGGCGAACTGCTTGTAGGCGTCCTTGAATCCGGCCGGCGTGGTGACGCGCCCGTCGTCATGGCGCGTGCAGCCTTCGAGATCGCCGGAATGGTTGAGCGGCTGCGTCACCTCCTCGGCGAATTTCGCGGCTTCGCTCAGGATCGCCTCGCGGACATCCGCCGGCGCATCGCTGAAGCCGGGAAGGTTGTTGTAATTGTCGATATGGAAAACCTCGTTGAGGAGAAAATTCACGTCCTCGATGGGGGCTTTATAGCTCGGCATGACGATCACTCTCGGCTGAGCGGAAAGACGGCCTTCCCGCGATGAAGATAACAGAACCGCGTCCGCGGTCTTGATGGATCACAATCATTTGGCGACATCGGCGGCCGGCAGGGCCTGCAACGCCTCCTCGCACCATTCCGCCACCATGCGCTCGTGCCGCAGTCCCATCCGCAGCAGCAGCAGCCGGCCGGTCTCGGCGACCGAAGCCGCCCCGTCGGGAAATCGCTTTTGCAGAATGCGCTCGTAACGGGCGAGGCGGTCGCGGTGATAGTCCCGCCGGGCGATCAGGTCGGCGCGGACCGCATCGGGATCGAAACTGTCGAGGGCGTAGAAGCGGACCAGCAGGTCGTCCTTCATCGACGAGGGCTGGCTCGGCCGGTGCGCCCATTGGCGCAGCGCCGTCCGCCCCTCCGCCGTCAGGCTGTAGACCAGCTTGTTCGGCTTGCCGGACTGCACCACCTCCCGCCCCTGGACATGGCCGCGCTCGCGCAGCCGCGTCAGTTCCCGGTAAATCTGCTGGTGGTTGGCCTTCCAGAAAAAGCCGATCGACGTGTCGAAGGTCCGCGCCAGCTCGTAGCCGGTCATCGGATGCTCCGTCAGACACGCCAGAATGGCTTCGCCCAGCGCCAATGTCGCCCTCCGGATGGCGGAATGCCCGTACGCCTTAATATGCATATAGTAGCATATGCGTCAATGCACATATGCAGCGAGCCGACGATTTCGCGCAGCAATGCCGGTTCTTAACCCGTTGTTTACCGTGACATTGAAAAGTCGGAGCGAAAGCCAACCGCCGGCGCAAGAATTTGCTTGTCTGTTCAAGGGGCGCGGCGGGGCATGAGGCGCGATGCATGGCGCAATCGCTTCGAACACCGGGTCAGGCATGACATCGCGCGTATGGTCGACTGAAAATGGGATCGAAGCCCAGGGTGCAACGGGCCAAGGTCCTATGGGTCAGGACTCGATGGGGCGTCCGGCCGGTATGCCGCTCGGCCAGTGGCTGAGTTCGCGCGTTGCGCCCGCCCCGCAGGCCGCGCCCGCCATGCCGCCGCAAGGCGCGCCGATGCCGCAAGCCAACGCGTCCGCCCAGGCCACCGAAAGCATTTCCGAAATTCACCGCCGGCTCGACGGCATCACCCGCCAGATCGACCTGATCTCGCAGCGCCGGTCGCCCGCGCCTGCCGCCGCAGCGCCCGGCCCGTCCGGGCTCGCCAACCAGTTGAACGACGCGATCTCGCGGCTCGACATGCGGCTGTCCAACCTGCGGCAAGCCGCGCCGCCGCCGCAAACCCAGACCGCGTGGACTCCGCCGGGCCATGACGCCGTCGAGCGCGCGGCGTCGCAAGTCTATCAGACGCCGGCCTACCAGCCGTCGCCGCCGCTGAGTCCGATCGACGCCGCGATCGCCGAGATTTCCGCCCGCCGCAGTTCGCTGAGCGGTTCCGGCGCAGCCACCGCGACTCCCAATCCGTTCATTCCGCAAGCGGCGACGCCGCCGCTCGCGCCGATGGCGGCCGCCCCCGTCGCGCCGCCTCAGCCACCGGTCGATCTGTCGGGCATCGAGCGCCAGCTTAATCACCTCACCAGCCAGATCGAGGCGCTGCGCCGGCCCGATCATCTCGACGAAGCGATCGCCACCTTTCGCGAGGAACTCGCCGAAATCCGCCGCTCGCTGACCGAGGCGCTGCCGCGCAAGGCGATCGATTCGCTCGAAGTGGAAATCCGCGCGCTCGGCCAGAAGATCGAGCGCAGCCGCGAGACCGTCGACGATCAGGAGGCGCTCGGCAGCATCGAGCGGGCGCTGAAGGACATTTACGGCGCGGTCCGCGCGCTGACGCCGGCCGAGCAGTTGTCCGGCTACGACACCGCGATCCAGAACCTGTCGAGCAAGATCGACCTCCTGGTGCGGGCCAATCCCGATTCCAGCATCGTCCAGCAGCTTCAGGACGCGATCGGCGCGCTGCGCGGTATCGCCGCGAATGTCGCCTCCAACGACGCGGTCGGCCAGCTCAGCGAGCACATCCGCGCGCTTGGCGAGAAGGTCGATCATCTGGCGCAGTCCGGCGGCAACGACATGCTGGCGGCGCTGGAGCAGCGTATCGCGCTGTTGACGGCGGCGATGGAAGGCCGGCCGGTGCCGGCCGCCGCCGACACCAGCCATCTGGAACGGGCGATCACCGCGCTGTCGGACCGCATCGACCGGCTGTCGGTCGCCAGCGACAATTCCGGCGCGGTCGCCCATGTCGAACAGCGCATCGCCTATCTGCTGGAGCGGCTCGAAGGCAGCCAGGCGTTTTCGCAGGGCAATTTCGGCCGCATCGAGGAGGCGCTGGCCGACGTGCTGCGCCAGCTCGAATATCAGCGCTCGGCTCTGGCGGCACCGCCGCCGCCCGTCCCGGCCTTCGACCCGGCGGGGCTCACCGAAACCATCAGGCGCGAACTGACCGACGTGCGGCAGGCGCAATCGAGCACCGAGCGGCTGACGCAGGATACGCTGGAAGCGGTGCATTCGACGCTCGGCCATGTCGTCGACCGGCTGGCTTCGATCGAAGGCGATCTGCGCCGCATCCCCGCGCAACCCGAGCCGCAGCCGAGCCAGCCGCCGATGGCGCTGGCGATGGCTCGTTCCGCCTATCCGGACATCTCGGCGCCGCTTCAGCCGCCGCCGGTCGAACCGCCGCCGCCATCCTTCCGGCATGACGACGCGCCGCTTGCGTCGAAATGGACGCAAGGCTCCCCGCGCGCGCCGATCAACCCCAATCTGCCGCCCGATTTTCCGATCGAGCCGGGCGCCCGCGCCTCCGGCGAGAGTTCGGACGAGCGACCGGCCTATGTCCCGCCGTCGCCCGATGAAGGGTCCAGCCAGTCGAATTTCATCGCCGCCGCGCGCCGTGCCGCGCAAGCCGCATCGGCCGCGACGGTCGAAAAGCCGGGCCGCGCCGCCTCGCTGACAGAGGCCGCGCGCAACGCCGCCGCAAGGGCGACCGCGAAAGTCGCCGCCGCCGGACAGACCGGCGACAAGCCCTCGCACATCCGCTCGCTCCTGGTCGGCGTCAGCGTCGTGGTGATCGTCCTTGGCGCGTTCCGGGTGACGATGTCGCTGTTGCAGGACCCCGCACCCGCCGCAGCGCCAATCGAGAAATCGAATTCCGTGCTGCCGCCGACGCCTCAGCCGGAGCCGAAAGCACAGGGCGCTGCGAACCCGCTGCTGATCGCGCCCAATGCGCTTCAGCAGCAATCCTTCGTCGCCCCGACCCCGCCGCAGCCAGCGCCGGCCGCGCGTCCGATGGACCTCGCCGCTGCCGACACGACCGGATCGCTGACGGCCCCGGCCCGGCCGGTCGAACTGGCGGCCGCGCCGACACATGCCGCGCCGACTCACGCCGCACCGTCGGCCTTCACGCCGACCGGATCGATCCCGGACAAGATCCCCGAAAAACTCGCCGGCCCGACCTTGCGGGCGGCGGCTGCGCGCGGCGAGCCGGCCGCCATCTACGAAGTGGCGGTTCGCTACGCGGAAGGACGCGGCGTCCCGGTCAATTACGAAGAAGCCGTCAAATGGTACGAGCGCGCCGCCGACAAGGGCGTCGTGATGGCGATGTTCCGGCTCGGAACGATGGTTGAAAAGGGCCTCGGCACCGCCAAGGACCCGGACGCGGCGCGCCGGCACTACGTCAAGGCGGCCGAGCGCGGCAACGCCAAGGCGATGCACAATCTGGCGGTGCTCGACGCCGACGGCGGCGGCCTTACCCCGAACTACAAGAGCGCCTCGGTCTGGTTCAAAAAGGCGGCCGAGCGCGGCGTCGCCGACAGCCAGTACAATCTCGGCATTCTCTATGCCCGCGGCATCGGCGTGGAGCAGAACCTCGCCGAATCGTTCAAATGGTTCAGCCTCGCCGCAGCCCAGGGCGATGCCGACGCCGCCCGCAAGCGCGACGACGTCACCAAACGGCTCGACCAGCCCTCGCTCGCGGCCGCCCGGCAGGCGATCCAGAACTTCGTTCCGGAGAAGCAGCCCGACGAGGCGATCAATGTCGCGGCCCCGGCGGGCGGCTGGGACCCTGCGCCGTCCACCGCCAAGCGGCCGGCGGCGAAGTCCGCAAAGCAGGCGTCGCGCTGACCCTTTTCGATCTTCCCGCCGCCAATTCAAAACGCCGTGTCCGGTTCGTGACGCGGCGTTTGCATTTTCGCAGGCTGGAATGCAGATTCCTTGTCGCCTTCAGCGATCGATTTAGGTAAGCAATGGCTCGCATGGGCCTGGGCCCCACGCCAACGCATCGAATCTGAACGACCGCCCATGCAGATCTTCTTGCCAATCGCCGATCTTCCGGTGAACGTCTTCCTCATCATGGGGATGGGGTTGGCGGTCGGCTTCGTCTCCGGCATGTTCGGCGTCGGTGGCGGGTTCCTTCTGACGCCGCTGCTGATTTTCACGGGCATCTCCCCCGCCGTCGTGGTGGCGTCGGTCACGGCGCACATCGCCGCCTCGTCCTTTTCCGGCGCGGCCACCTATTGGCGGCGGCGGGCGGTCGACCCGCAACTGGCCTTCGTGCTGCTGATCGGCGGCATGCTCGGTACGGTGTCGGGCGTTACGTTCTTCACCTTCCTGCGCGCCTACGGCCAGCTCGATCTGGTCATCGCCATTTCCTACGTCGTGCTGTTGACCGGCGTCGGCGGCGCGATGCTGTGGGAAAGCATCGGCGCGATCATCCGCACCCGCCGCGGCCAGCCGCCGACGTTGCGCAAATCCGGCAGCCACAACTGGGTGCACGGCCTGCCGTTCAAGGTGCGCTTCAAGCGCTCGAAGATCTACCTGTCGGTCTTTCCGGTGATCGCCATCGGCATCTTCATCGGCTTCGTCGGCGCGGTGCTCGGCATCGGCGGCGGCTTCATCCTGGTTCCGCTGCTGATCTATGTGCTGCGGGTGCCGACCAGCACGGTGATCGGCACGTCGAGCGTGCTGACGCTGACGACTATGACGCTGGCGATCATCCTGCACGCGACATCGAGCCATCTGGTCGACGCCGTGCTGGCGCTGATGCTGATGGTCGGCGGCGTGATCGGCGCCCAGTTCGGCGCGCGCGCCAGCCTGCGTATTTCCGGCGAGCAGTTGCGGCTCCTGCTTGGCCTGCTGATTCTGGCCGTCGGCGTCCGCTTCGCGGTCGAACTGACGCTGCGCCCAACCGACCTGTTCACGATCCGCGCGCTGGAGCCCGGCCCATGAAGGCGCTGGCGGGCCTCCTCCTCGCGCTGCTGTGGCTGCTTCCGCTCGGACAGGAGGCGCGGGCCGAGCGGCTGATCGCGTCGGTGTCGAACCATCGCGTGACGATCACGCCGGATTATGCCGGCGAGGAGCTGGTGCTGTTCGGCTCCGTCGAGCGCGACGCCGACACGCCGCCCAATCGCGGCCCCTACGACATCGTCGTTACCGTGTCGGGGCCGCGCATGACGATGCTGACACGCCGCAAGGAAAAGCGGCTCGGCATCTGGCTGAACGCCGATTCGCGCGAATTCATAAACGTCCCGTCCTATCTGGCCGTGTTCTCGAACCGGCCGATCAATCTGGTGGCGTCGGCCGAGGTGCAGCGCCGCCAGCAGCTCGGCCTCAACAATTTCATCCTGACGCAAAGGGTTGGAACAGACTTCGCCGACGTCGTGCCGGGAGACCCGTTCCGCGCAGCCTTCGTCCGCCTGCGCACCGAGCATGGCCTGTATCGCGAGGCGTCCAACGCGCTGACGTTCCTGACGCCGACGCTGTTCCGCGTCGGCATCCCGCTGCCGCCCGAAGTGCCGATCGGCACCTACGACGTTGACATCAAGCTGTTCTCGAACGGCGCGCTCATCACCCGCACCGATACCGCGTTCGAAATCGCCAAGGTCGGGTTCGAGCAGTTCGTCGCGGAAGCGGCCCGTCGCCACGGATGGCTTTACGGCATCGCCACGGCGATCATGGCGCTCATGACCGGCTGGCTCGCCTCGATCATTTTCCGCAAGGACTAATTTTCGAGTCAGGAGCAGCGCGCCGCCGGCATCCGGTGCAGGCGGCCATCGCCGAGCACATGCACGGTGAACGCCGGCGTCGCGAAGATTTTCGCGAACGCCCGGTCGCGGATGTTCAGGCCGCCGGTATAGGCGCCGAAGGACGGCAGCACCGCGCGCACACCGTCGCTGGCGATGCAGCGCCGCTCGATCGAGCGGCCGCGCGTCGCCACCCGCGCCTTCGGATGCAGATGGCCGGCGATCTCGCCGGCGGCTCCGGTCGGCTCGTGGCGGAAGCACACCGCGCCGATGGCGATTTCATCCGCAACCGCGCCGCGCAAGGACGCGGGCGGCAGCGGATCGTGGTTGCCGGCGATCCAGATCCAGTCGCGCCCCGCCTGCATCGCGGCGATCGCATCGCGATCTTCACCCGACACGCGCGCATGCGCCTCGCGGTCGTGGAAACTGTCGCCAAGCGCGATCACGCGGCGCGGATCGTAGCGCGCGACCAATGCGGCCAGCCGCGCCAGCGTCGCCGCGGTATCATAGGGCGGCAGCAGGATGCCGCGCATCGCAAAGCTGGAGCCTTTTTCCAGATGCAGATCGGAGACGACCAGCAGCCGTTCCTCGGCCCAGTAAAGTGCGCCGGAGGTATCGGCGACGAAATCGATTCCGTTCACATGGACAAAGGTCGTCTGCCGCTCATCAGCCATTGCAACGCCAACGTCCACGATCCTGCTCCGCTTCAGGGCGTTCCGCCCATCGCCTCTTTGACGAGTTCCTCGGCGGCCTCCGCCAGCAACTCGTCCGAGGCCTCGCCATAGACCGCTTCGCGGCCGATTTCCAGCATCACCGGCACGGCCAGCGGCGAGACGCGGTCCAGTTCCTTGTAGGTGATGTGGCCCTGAATGCGGCCGAGCATGTCGCTCAGGCGGCGGATGTCGAGCAGGCCGGTGGCGGCGTCGGCGCGGGCGGCGCGCAGCAGAATGTGATCCGGCTGATGCTTGCGCAGCACGTCATAGACGAGATCGGTGGAGAACAGCATCTGCCGCCGCGACTTCTCCTCCCCGACGAAGCGGCGCGGGATCAGCCCGGAAATGATCGCGCAATTGCGGAAGGTGCGTTTCATCAGCGCCGATTCGGCAAGCCACGCCTCCAGATCATCGCCAAGCATGTCGGGCGAGAACAGCTCCGCGAGATTCAGCCGTCCCTGCCGCATCATCGCCGACAGGTCGCCGGCCGCCCACACCGCCAGCGCATATTCGTTGGCGACGAAACCGAGCGGGCGCGCCCGCGCGCGTTCCAGCCGCCGCGTCACCAGCATGCCGAGCGTCTGGTGCGCCAGCCGTCCCTCGAACGGATAGCAGACCAGATAGGTCTTGCCTGCGCGTGGAAAGGTTTCGACCACGAGTTCGCGCGGTCCCGGCACGCGCGACAGCAGCACCTGCATCGACAGCCATTCGCGCACCTGATCCGGCAAGCCCCGCCACGCCGCCTTGTTTGCCAGCAGATGGCGGACGCGCTCGGCGAGATAGGTCGAGAGCGGGAACTTGCCACCCATATAGGACGGCACCTTCGCGTCCCTGTCATTGGCGCGCGAGACGTAGACCTCGTCCTCCATCAGCGCCTCGTAGCGCACGATCTCGCCGCCGAAGACGAAGGTGTCGCCCGCGACCAGTCCCTCGATGAAATATTCCTCGATCTGACCGAGCAGCCGGCCGCCGCGCGCGATGCCTCCGGTCGTGCCGGCTGCGCGCGAGCGCGAGCGCACGAGGCGCACCTTCAACATCTGTTCCTCGACGATGGTGCCGACATTCAGCCGGTACATCTGCCGCACGCGCGGATTGGCGACGCGCCATCTGCCGTCTTTCGTCTGCACGATGCGCGCGAAGCGTTCGTAGGATTTCAGCGCGTAACCGCCGGTGGCGACGAAATCGATCGTGTCGTCGAAATCCTTTCGCGCAAGCTCCGTATAGGGCGCGGCGGTTCTCACCTCGGCGAACAGCTCGTCGGCGAAAAACGGCTCGCCGCAGGCGCAACCCAGAATATGCTGCGCCAGCACGTCGAGCGCGCCGGTGCGCAGCGGCGGCGTATCCTGCGCGTTCTCCGCCACCGCGTCGATCGCCGCGCGGCATTCGAGCACCTCGAAGCGGTTGGCCGGCACCAGAATGGCGCGCGACGGCTCGTCGAGGCGATGGTTGGCGCGGCCGATCCGCTGCATCAGCCGCGACGCGCCTTTCGGCGCGCCGACATTGACGACGAGATCGATGTCGCCCCAGTCGATACCGAGATCGAGCGACGAGGTGCAGACGACGCCGCGCAGTTTTCCTGCCGCCATCGCGTCCTCGACCTTGCGCCGCTGCGCGACATCGAGCGAACCGTGATGCAAGGCGATGGCGAGACCGTCATCGTTCATCGCCCACAGTTCCTGAAACAGCATTTCCGCCTGGCTGCGGGTGTTGACGAACATCAGCGAGGTCTTGTGGCGCTTGATGAGATCGTAGATCTCCGCCATCGCGTGCCGCGCCGAATGCCCGGCCCAAGGAATCCGCTCCGCCGTCTCCAGCATCTCGACGATCGGCGCGGCTCCGCCGGTGGCGACGACGAGATCGGCCGAGGAAGTCCCGCCCGGCGGCTGCGGCACGAGAAAGCGCGCCAATGAGTCCGGATCGGCCACCGTCGCCGAGAGGCCGATGGCGCGGAGCTGCGGCGCGATCCGCCACAGCCGCGCGAGCCCGAGCGACAGCAGATCGCCGCGCTTGGACATCACCAGCGCATGCAGTTCGTCCAGTACGATGCGCTTCAGCGACGAGAACAGGAACGGCGCGTCGTCGGAGGCCAGCAGCAGCGCGCGAGCTGCTCCGGCGTCGTCAGCAGAATGTCGGGCGGGTAGCGCCGCTGCCGCTGCCGGCGCGACACCGGCGTGTCGCCGGTGCGCGTCTCGACCTTGATCGGCAGGCGCATCTCGGCGATCGGCTGCTCCAGATTGCGGGCGATATCGACCGCCAGCGCCTTCAGCGGCGAGATGTAGAGCGTGTGCAACCCGTCTCTCTTTCCCCGCCCCCCGATCGAGGCGAACTCCCTCCCCCTGAAAGGGGGAGGGTCGGGGTGGGGGTCATTCTGCGCGGCAGTTGCAGACCCCCACCCGTCGCGCGAGGCGCGCCGACCTCCCCCTTCCAGGGGGAGGTTTGAAGAGTCGCCGCCCTCCCCGCCAAGCTCCACCAGCGTCGGCAGAAACCCCGCCAGCGTCTTGCCCGCGCCGGTCGGCGCGATCAGCAAAGCGGAACGGCTCGCGGCAGCCTTCTCCAGCAGCGCAAGCTGATGCGCGCGCGGCGACCAGCCACGCCCGGCGAACCAGCGCAGGAAGCGTTCGGGGAGTTGAGGTGGAGGCGTCGGCACGGTTCGAAGAAATTATGCCTTCGACGCGACAACCACCAGCCCCGGAACCGGAACTGCCGATTCGTCGCGCGTGGACATCTGCGCAAGATGCTGCTGACGCAATCCGGCAGCAGCCAGCGCATGACTGACATAGGCCGCGCTGTGGGCATAACGCAGCCCTGGGCCGAGAATCACGCCCTCGCCCTCATGCGTCTCCAGCGTGCACACGAACAGTCCGTCGGACGACAGCGCGCGAAAAACCTGCGTCAGCAGCGGTTGCAGATCGCCGAGATAGATCACCGCGTCCGCCGACAGGATCAGGTCGGCGCCGCCGGCCGCCTCGCTGGCGAGCGCTTCCACCATGTCGGCGATTTCGAGCCGGTCATAGAGGCCGGTCTGGCGCGCCTGCGAGATCATGCCGGGCGACAGATCGCAGCCGATAATCTCCTCAGCCGTTTTCGCAAACGCGCGCGCGGCAAGCCCCGTGCCGCAGCCGAGATCGATCGCGCGGCGGAAGCGCACCTCTCGGCCCGCCTCGCCAAGCACCTTGAGGACGGCGTCGCGGACCACGCGCGGGCCGCGATAGTTCAGCGTGTCGAGCAGCGCACGGTTGAATTCCGGCGCATATTGATCGAACAGCGAGCGGATATAGGCCGGCGGCATCTCGCCCATCGCCTCGACCCCGAGCCGCATCAGATGCAGCACCGCGCCGTGGCGGTCGTCGCGGTCGTGGTCGCGCGCCTTGCGGAACGCGGCAATGGCGGCCTTCCGATTCCCGCGCAATTCCTGGATCTCGCCGAGATCGAACCAGGCGGCGGCGAAGCCGGGCGCTAGCTCCAGCGCCTGCCGCATGATGTCGGCCGCCGCCTCCAGCTCGCCTCGCCGCCAATATTGCTGGGCGAGCGCGTAGCGGCGGTCGGCGGCGAGACTTCCCGAGGTGACGAAGACAGGCTGCATAAGGGTTCCGAAGGACGAACGTCCTCACTCCCGCTCTCTGCCCACGGACGGGCGGTGCGGTCAAGCGGCCGCCGACGGGTAACACCGGCGCGGAAACGCCTTATATGATCCGAATGCGCCCGTCCGACATCCTCGTCCCGCAGCCGCACGGCCTCTATTGCAAGCCCGGCGATTACTACATCGATCCGGTGCGCCCCGTGGCGCGCGCGCTCATCACCCACGGCCATTCGGACCATGCCCGCGCCGGACATGGCGCGGTGCTGGCGACGCGGGAAACGCTCGACATCATGCGGCTGCGCTATGGCGAGGATTTTGCCGGGACGACGCAGGCGATCGCCTATGGCGAGAGGCTGATGCTCGGCGGAACCGAGGTCGGCTTCCATCCGGCCGGTCATGTGCTGGGCTCCGCGCAGATCGCCGTGCGCTGCGGAGACACCTGCATCGTCGCCTCGGGCGACTACAAGGATGTTCCCGACCCGACCTGCGCGCCGTTCGAGGTCGTGCCCTGCGACGTGTTCATCACAGAGGCGACATTCGGGCTTCCCGTGTTCCGCCATGGCGATGCGGGCGCGGAGATCGCCAAGCTCCTGGATTCGGTGGCGCTATTCCCCGAACGCGCGCATCTGGTCGGGGCTTATTCCCTCGGCAAGGCCCAGCGCGTGATCGCCATGCTGCGGCAGGCCGGTTACGACGCGCCGGTCTATCTGCACGGCGCGATGGAGAAGATCACCCGCTACTATGAAAGCCGGGGCATCGCGCTCGGCGAGCTGCGGATGGCGAAGGAGCAGAAAAAGGCCGAGCTTGTCGGCACGATCACGCTGGCGCCGCCGTCCGCGATCCAGGACGTATGGACCCGCCGCTTCCCCGATCCGCTGGCCGCCTTCGCCTCCGGCTGGATGCGCGTGCGCGCCCGCGCGCGGCAGAAGGGCGTCGAACTGCCGCTGGTGATCTCCGACCACGCCGACTGGGATGGCCTGTGCGCCACCATCGGCGCGACAGGCGCGGGCGAAATCTGGGTCACGCACGGGCAGGAGGATGCGCTGGTGCACTGGTGCGCGAGCAAGGGGCTGAAGGCGCGGCCGCTGGCGCTGGTCGGCTATGGCGAGGAGGACGAGGAGACCGCGCTCCCCGCGCAGGAGGAAGCGCCCGCGTGAACCGCTTCGCCGAATTGCTGGATCGCCTGTCCTATGAGCCCGGCCGCAACAACAAGCTGCGGCTGTTGACGGCTTACCTGCGTGACACGCCCGACCCCGATCGCGGCTACGCGCTGGCGGCGATGACCGGCGCGCTGTCGTTCAAACATGCCAAGCCGGCGCTGATCCGAGATCTCATCACCGCGCGCGCCGATCCGGCGCTGTTCGCGTTGTCCTACGACTATGTCGGCGACCTGTCGGAAACCGTCGCGCTAATGTGGCCGCGATCCGAACGGCCGACCAACGCGCCGTCACCGCCGACCCTCACTGAAGTCGTCGACACGCTCGACTCGCTGCCGAAGAAGGAGCTGCCGGCGCAGCTGGCCGCCTGGCTCGACGGGCTCGACGAGACCGGCCGCTGGGCGCTGCTCAAGCTGGTGACGGGCGCGCTGCGGATCGGCGTGTCGGCGCGGCTCGCCAAGACCGCCGCGGCGGCGCTGGGAGATAAGGACGCGCATGAGGTCGAACTGATCTGGCCCGGCCTCGCCCCGCCCTATCCGGAGTTGTTCGCCTGGCTCGAAGGCCGCGCGGACAAACCGCTGAACCGCGATCCCGCGCCGTTCCGTCCGTGATGCTCGCGCGACAAGATCGAAGATACCGATTTCGCCATCTCGACCCGGCCGATTTCACTGCCGAGTGGAAATGGGACGGCATCCGCGTGCAGGCGGTGAGCGGCTGCGCCGATGACCGCACGATCGCCGGCCATGGCTATTCGCGCAGCGGCGAGGACATCACCGGCAGCTTTCCTCGATCTGCTGCCGGCGCTGCATCTGCCCGGTGCCATCGACGGCGAATTGCTGGTGCTGACCAGACCGCCGCGTGCAGAGCTTCAACGTGCTGCAACAAAGACGAACCGAAATCGGTGACGCCGAAGCTGATGAAGGATTTTCCGATTCATCTGCGCGCCTACGGATCTTCTCGCCGACGCGGATAACGACCTGCGCGAACTGCTGCCCTGAGCAGCGCCGCGCTCTGGAAGCCTTCATCGCCCGCCTGAACCATCCGCGCATCGACCTGTTCGCTGCGCATCCCGTTCCGCTCATGGGAGGAGCTTGCCGCAGCCTGCCGATCCGCTCCCGCGCCAATGCCGGGACGGACGCCGACGCGGTGGAAGGCGTGATGCTGAAGCGCCGCGATCTGGCCTATGTCCCCGGCCGCCCGAAGGCCAGTGGTGGCGGGAAGCGCGATCCGCATGTGATCGACGCGGTGCTGATGCGCATAAAGCGCGGCCACGGCAAGCGTCATCCTATTACTCGGACTACACCTTCGGGGTGTGGACCGAGGGCGAGAACGGTGACGAGCTGGTGCCGGTCGGCAGGCAAGGCCTATTTCGGCTTCACCGACGAGAACTGATCGAGATCGACAAATTCGTCCGCCGCTGATACGACCGAATGCCGGCCCTGGTGCGGCAGGTCGTGCATGCGCCGGATCAGGGGCTCGTGCTCGAAATCGCCTTCGAAGGATTGCAACGCTCGACCCGGCACAAATCCGGCGTCGCGATGCGCTTTCCGCGCATCAGCCGGCTGCGCTGGGACAAGCCGCCGCGCGAGGCGGACCGGCTGGAGACGCTGGAGCGGATGCTGAAAGCCGGCAGGGCCACAGTCATCACAAGCTGACACTTATACTGACACCATTGACGAGCGCGCGCCCGCCGCCCATTTTGCGTGCTACAATCGCTCGCAGGCTTGCGAGGGAGACGAACGATGCAAGATGAGGTCAGGAAATTGCCGGCGTCCCGGACTGACGGACTGTCACGCTTTCTCGGCGGCTCGCCGCTCGGCGCCGCGGTGCGGTCATCCTGCTTTCGGTCCTGTCGGTGTCGTGCTGTCGGCGATCGGCCTCGACCCGCTGGACATCATCGCCAGCGCGCTGGCTGTTCTTCGCCGTCTGGGATCTCGGCTTCGACGCCATCAACTGGGCCTGGCGCTACTTCCTGCTCGGCGCAGTGATCGTGATCCCGATCTGGATCATCATGCGGCTGATGAACGCGCCGCGCCGCTGATGACGCATGCATGCGTGACGATCGCCGATAGACGGCCGGCGATCCGGTAATCCGCTTTGCCATCCGTCCCGCCCACCTCTCCGCGCCGCTCCAACCGGCCACGACATCGCGCGACATCTTCGCGATCGCGCCGCCGGCGATGCTCGCCAATCTGACCACGCCGTTACCCAGTGGTGGCGACCGCCGCGATCGACAGACGGCGACGCTGCCTGCTCGGCGGCGTGGCGATGGCCTCGGTGATCTTCGATTGCCTGTTCTGGCTGCTCTCGTTCCTGCGGATGGGAACCATCGCCTTCACCGCGCAGGCGCTGGGCGCCAACCAGCGATCCTGAATTTCCCGCGCCGCTCCTGCGCGGATCCATCATCGCAGGCATCGTCGGCGTCACGCTCATCATTCTGCAATGGCCGCTCGGCGCGTTGCCGTTCGGCGCGACGTGGCAGCGAAAGCGTCACCGACGCGGCCAAGACCTATTTTCGCGGTGCGTATCTGGTCGGCTCCGTTCACGCTCGCCACCATGCGGGTGCTCGGCTGGCTGGTGGGTCAGGCGCGCCAGACTGGCGCTGGCGGTGCAGATCGCTATCAATCTCGTCACCAACATGGCGGTGACGGTGCTGCTGGTGTTGATCGCCGGATGGGGCATCGCGGGCGCGGCTACCCGCCTCGGTGATCGCGGAAATCACCGGCCTCGCCCTCGGCGTTGCTGCGCGGCATCTGCTCGGCGGGCGGATCGCGGCGAGCCGTGCGGAACTGCTCGACCGCGCCAAGCTCACGCATATGATGGCGGGTCAACCGCGACATCATGATCCGCACCGCGGCGCTGATCGCGACCTTCATGTTCCTTCGTGGCGCAGCGCGCGCGCCGGCGACCTGACGCTCGCGGCGAACGCCGTGCTCAACAATTTCCTGCTCATCAGCAAGCGCGTTCTTCCTGGACGGGCCTTGCCAATGCCGCCGAGCAGGTGTGCGGCAAAGCTGGCGCGCAACAAAAGGTTTTTCCAGCGCGACCAGCCTCACCATCCGCTGGGCCGGCTCAGCGCTTCCTCGCGGTCAGCACCGTCTACGCGTTGTTCGATCGCTGCTGATCGACGTGATGACGGCGAGCGCGACGTCCGCGCCATGGCGAAATCGTATCTCTGGCTGGTGGCGTTCGCGCCCGTGCTTCGGCGTATTCGCCTTCGCTTATGACGGCGTGTTCATCGGCGCGACCTGGGCGCGCGACATGCGCAATTTGATGCTGCTGTCCTTCGTCATCTATCTCGCGGCGTGGTATCTGCTGCTGCTGTTCGGCAATGCCGGGCTATGGGGCGCGCTGCTGGTGCATTACGTCGCGCGCGGCGGTCTTCAGGCGCTGCGCTACCCGGCGCTGTTGCGGATGATGATAGCGAGCATGATCCCGAAAGTGGGAACCGGTTTTTGGACCAGATCATGCTCAAACTAAAGAGCTACGCCGGCCAGTCTTCGGCCGTGATTCGCGGCGTCCGCGCCGACGATCTCCGACAGCGACTCGCGGTTGGTCCGCCGCAGCACCGACACGAGGTCGGCCTTGATCTCGTCGACGAGGCCGAGGCCCTTGTACACCAGCGATGAGTAAAGCTGGATCAGGCTCGCACCGGCGCGAATCTTCATCAGCGCCGAGCCGCCGGAATCGATGCCGCCGACGCCGATCAAGGGAAAGGCGCCCTCGACCCGCACATAGGTCTCCGCCAGCATCCGCGTCGACAGGCGGAACAGCGGCCGCCCCGAAAGGCCGCCCTGCTGCTCGGCGCGCTTTGCCTCGCGCAGCGACGGCGGCCGCGCCAGCGTGGTGTTGGCGACGACCATGCCGTCCACCTTCCGCCGACGCGCCACATGCACCACGTCGTCGAGTTCGTCGAGCGACAGGTCCGGCGCGATCTTCAGCAGCACCGGCGTTTCACCCGCATTTTTCCGCACACGCTCGCGCGTCTCGATCACGCGCGCCAAAAGATCGTCCAGCGCCGCCGCCTGGTGGAGATTGCGCAGGCCCGGCGTGTTGGGCGAGGAAATGTTGACGGTGAAATAGCTCGCCACCGGCGCGAAGGCTTCGATCAGCTTGATGTAATCGCCCGCGCGATCGGCCGAATCCTTGTTGGCCCCGACATTGACGCCGACAATGCCGCCATTGTGGGCGCGCGCGGCCAGACGTCGCAGCACGATGTCCGCGCCGTCATTGTTGAAGCCCATGCGGTTGACGATGCCCTGATCGCGCTCCAGGCGGAACAGGCGCGGGCGCGGATTGCCGGCCTGCGGCAGCGGTGTGACCGAGCCTATCTCGACGAAGCCGAAGCCCAGCCGCAGCAGCGCGTCGGACGCTTCCGCGTTCTTGTCGAAACCGGCAGCCATGCCGACCGGATTCGGAAAGTTCAGGCCGAAGGCGCGCACCGCGAGCAGCGGGCTGTCCGGCCGGCGCTGGCGCGGCGGCGGCAGAAAGCGCAGGCCGCGAATGGCGAGGCCGTGCGCATATTCGGCGTCGAGCTTGCGCAGCAGCGGCAATGTCAGGGCGTCGAAGGCACGGATCACGGCGCAAGTTCCGGTATGGCGTGCGAACCGTCCGCGCGCAGCGGCAGGTCCGTCACCGAGAGGACGGCGTCGAAATCGAGTTCGCCGTAGAGATGCGGGAACAGGTCGCCGCCGCGCGCGGGTTCCCACCGCAGCGCCTCGCCGAGCGCGCCCGCATCGACCGCGATCAGAAACAGCCCCTGCTGGCCGGTGAAATATTTCGCCGCTGTGGCGGGCACCTGAGCCGCGGTCGAGAAATGGATGTAACCGTCGCGCGCATCGTCGGCGCTGCCGGCATAGGCGCCGCTCCGCTCGGCTTCGCGCCAGGCCGATGCCGGGCATATTTTATAGATGGTCGGCACGATTACACGTCTTGATTGTTGCTCGCGGCCCGGTCGCGCGCTCAACCGTAGCGGGCACGGAGACCGCATTCAAGGCCCGCGGAATTCGCCGCGTGCGGCTTATGTTTCAGTTGCGGCTTTTCGTCCGTCAAGGTACTAATTCCTAGGGACGCACCATGTCAGGCCGCGCAACGCCTGCCGACCATTTGATGCCAACGCTTTGATGCCGATCCTTTAATGTCGAGAGCTTGACGAGACACGCCGTGCCGCCAAAAGCCCGCCTACTGACCCACGATCAGGTCTGGACCGCACTTGACCGTCTGGCCGCGCGGGCCGGGCTTTCCGCATCGGGGCTCGCGAAAAAGGCCGGGCTCGACCCGACCACCTTCAACAAATCCAAGCGCGTCACGCCGGACGGACGCGAACGCTGGCCGTCGACGGAATCGGTGTCGAAATCGCTGGCCGCGACCAACACCAGCATCGACACCTTCGTCGAACTGATCGAGGGACCCGGCAAGGGGCCGACGCGCTCGGTGCCGCTGATCGGCTTCGCCGAGGCCGGTGCCGGCGGCTATTTCGACGATGGCGGCTTCCCGGTCGGCAAGGGCTGGGACGAGGTGACTCAACTGGTCGTCAGCGACGATCACGCCTACGCGCTGGAGATTTCCGGCGACTCGATGCGCCCCGCCTATCGCGACGGCGACATCATCGTCGTGTCGCCCGGCGCAACGGTCCGCAAGGGCGACCGCGTGGTGGTCAAGACCAGGGACGGCGAGGTGATGGCCAAGGAGTTGCGCCGCCGCACATCGAAGACGGTGGAGCTTGCCTCGCTGAACCCGAACCACCGCGACCGCACCTTCGCCGCGAAGGATATCGAATGGATGGCGCGGATTCTCTGGGCCAGCCAGTAGGGTCCGCTTCGCGCCACGACGTTCATTGTTGTCGTGCCCGGCTAGTTTTCGTCATGCCCACGCACGCGGGCATCCAGCACGACGCACCTTTTCGAACAAACAACCAGCGTCACGGAGTGCTGGGTCCCCGCTTTCGCGGGGACGACGGCCCGTGTTGGATATTATGCTTTTCGCGCCAGCGCCGCGTCGATCATCGCTACCGCATTGGCAACGCCGTAGACCGCGACGAACGAGCCGAAGCGCGGGCCTTTCTCCTGCCCGAGCAGCACCTGATAAAGCATATTGAACCAGTCGAGCGACACGCCGGGCCGGCCGTCCTTGCCGGTCTTCTTGTGATCGAGGAACGGATCTCTCCGGCCGATCTCGTAGACGACGTTCTGGATGTCCTCCGCGCTCGCATCCTGCGGCAGTTGCGCCAGCGCGTTGCGCAGATCGGCGAGCGCCGCGCGCTCGGCGTCCGTCGGCTCGCGGAATTTCTTCGTCGGCAGCACGAAATCGCGGAAATAGTTGATCGCGTAGCCGACCAGCGCGTCGAGCTTCGGATGCGTCTGCGGCGTCACACCTGGACGATAGCGGCCGATGAAACCCCACAGCGTCTCGGCGTTCTCCGCATTCGACGACGACACCAGAGTCAGCAGCATCTGGAACGTCACCGGCATGTCCACCACCGGCGGCTGACCGGAATGGATGTGCCACACCGGGTTGGCGAGCCGCTGCTTGGTCTCCTGCTTCGGATAGCCGTCGAGGAACTGCTGATAGTCGTCGACATTGCGCGGGATCACGTCGAAATACAGCCGCTTCGCCGCCTTCGGCTCGCGATACATGAACAGCGACAGCGATTCCGGCGAGGCGTAGCGCAGCCATTCCTCGATCGTCAGGCCGTTGCCCTTCGACTTCGAAATCTTCTGGCCCTTGTCGTCGAGGAACAATTCGTAATTGAAGCCCTCCGGCGGCGTGCCGCCGATCGCCGCGCAGATCTTGCCGGACAGCTTGACCGAGTCGATCAGGTCCTTGCCGGACATTTCGTAATCGACGCCGAGCGCGGTCCAGCGCATCGCCCAGTCCGGTTTCCATTGCAGCTTGCAATGGCCGCCGGTCACGGGAACGGTGACGCGCTCGTTCGTCTCCGGATCGTCATAGGAGACGGTGCCGGCCTTCACGTCATGCGCGACGATCGGCACTTGCAGGACGATCCCCGTGCGCGGGCAGACGGGCAGGAACGGCGAATAGGTCGCGGCCCGCTCCTCGCGCAGGCTGGGCAGCATGATCGCCATCACCTTGTCGATGTTCTCGAGCATCTTCAGCAGCGTCGCATCGAAACGGCCGGACTTGTAGTACTCGGTCGCGCTGGCGAATTCGTAGTCGAAGCCGAACGTATCGAGGAACGCGCGTAGACGCGCATTGTTGTGTGCGCCGAACGACGGATATTCGTTAGAGAACGGGTCCGGCACCTGCGTCAGCGGCTTGCCGAGATGCGCGGCCAGCATGTCCTTGTTCGGAACATTGTCCGGGACTTTCCGCAGGCCGTCCATGTCATCGGAGAACGCCAGCAACTTCGTCTTGATCTTGTCGTCGGTCAGCACGCGAAAGGCGTGCCGCACCATGGTCGTGCGCGCGACCTCGCCGAACGTGCCGATATGCGGCAGCCCCGACGGGCCGTAGCCGGTCTCGAACAGCACTTCGTCCTTCGGCTTGCGTTTCAGACGCGCGACGATCTTCTTCGCTTCCTCGAACGGCCAGGCGTTCGATTGTTCGGCAAAGCTGCGCAGGTCAGCCGTCGGGCTTAGGGTGTCTGTCATCATTGTCTCCGGAAGCGTCCCGTGTAGGGCACTCGGAGCCGGTCCGTCAAATCGGAACGCAGGGATGCCCGAAGCTCACACCGGCTCGCGGCGCGCCAGAAGCCGGCTGATCGCGAGAACCGCGTAGCCCGCAGCGAGGAACACCAGCAGGACGCCGATAGCGTTTTCGACCAGCTTCGCCATAGCCGATCCGGCTCACATCACGAACGGATACGGGTAGAAGCCGGTCCAGCGCCCATGCACCAGCACGAAGCCGAGATAGAAGAGCGGATAGATCAGCCACAGCAGCGGATCGTACCATCGCAGACCCGCCTTGTGCATGCTGACAAGCCAGAACGCCAGATAGGCGAGCGGCATGAAATAATGCAGCAGCACGTCCGCCAGCCATTGCGCGCCCTGCGGCTCCCACAGATCGCGCAGCGAGGCGATGTAGACCACCGCAACCACCGCGATGTAGCTGGCGATGGCGGAGCGCTCGAACGGATGCACCGTCCATTCGCTGTGTTTTTCGCGCAAGGCAAACGCGCTCAGCACCAGCGCCACCAGCACGTTGCACTGGATCGTGAAATAGCTGAGGAAGCGCAGCAGGCTCGCGCCCCACGACAGGCCCATCTCATGAGTGATCCCGCTCAGCAGATAATATTGCAGGGCGAGCGCGCACCAGCCGACGCAGGCCAGCATTGCCGCCGCGATCCGCTCTTTCAGGGTCGTCATGCCGGTGGCGATCATCGCATCCGTCGTTTCAGAACGGGCTGACGGAAAAATAGCGCAGCCAGAGGTCGGTGTATTGGCCTTTTTCCCAGACCCGGAACATGGCCCAGTTCAGCGCCTGCCGCAGCAGGTCGTTGCCCTTGCGCACGGCGATGCCGATGCCCTCGCCGAAATAGCGGCTTTCCATGAACGGCCCGCCGCTGAAGGCGCAGCAATCGGCCGAGTCGGTGCCGGTGATCCAGAACGCCAGCGAGATCGCATCGCCGAAAATTAAATCGACCTCGCCGCGCATCAAGGCCGAGCGCACCGCCTCGTCATTCGGCAGTCTGACGATCTGCGCGTCGGTGAACAGGGTCTTCAGATACGCCTCATGCGAGGACCCGGCGATCACGCCGACCTTCTTCGCCTCCAGATATTCCGGGCGGATGTCCGCCAGCACCGCGTCCTTGCGGGCGACGAAGCGGCCGGGGGCGCGATAATAGGGATCGGTGAAATCCACCCGCTGGCGCAGTTGCGACGTCGGCGCCATCGACGCGATCGCGGCATCCCCGCGATTGGCGTTGAGCGAATCCACCAGCGTTTCGAAGCGCCGCATCTGGATCGTGCAGGTGACCTTGATCTCGGCGCACAACAGGCGGGCGAAATCGACGTTGAAGCCCGCGGGATTGCCGTCGGGGCCGGTGAAATTGAACGGCGGATAGTCGGTTTCGGTGAGAAACCGGATCACGGTGATGCGGGAGAGGTCCGGCCGGTCGGGCCGCCGCCGCGGGTCCCAGAAGCCGGGCACCGCCTGCGTGGCGACAACGCCCGCGCGCGGCGGAGCGGTCTGGGCCGCCGCGCTCCCGCTGCAAAAGGCAAGGCCGATCGTCATGCAGAATACGAATACGCGAACGTACGATGAAGCGGTCTTGATGGTTGTGTCGCCGTATGGTTGCATCTGGAGCCAATGCTGGTTGGGACGCCCTCTATAGCTCATTCGGTCCGGCCGCACAGGTGTTGTCGATGCACGTCCGGGTCGGGGGATCATGGAAAGCACGGGGGCGGGGCGGCCGGGTCCGGAAATCGCGTGTCTGCGCGGCGTCCTCTCGCCGATGCTGCTGCGGAGCGCCGCGGCCAGGGCGGCGGAACTCGGCATCGGCGCCGACCAGGTGCTGCTGCGCTGGGGCGTGATCGACGAGGAAAGCTACATCCAGAGGCTTGCAGCCAGCGCCGGGCTGGAGGTGGAGGATTTCCGCTATCTCGGCCGCAAGGACTGCCTGCTGGCTGACCATCAACTGCATCGGGCGGCTGAAAGCGGGATGCTGTACATCCAGGACGGCGGCCGGCAGGTGCTGGTCGTCGCGCCCCGCGGGCTCGCCGCCCGCCGTCTCATGCAGAGCCGCCTCACCCGGCCGGTGTTCGGCAGCCGCATCCGCCTGACGACCGCCGCGCGTCTCAACGGCTTCATCGCACAGCATGCCGACAAGGTTCTGGCGCAACGCGCGAGCGACGGGCTCAAGGCAGCCCACCCGGAACTGTCCGCCGCGCCGCGAAGCCTGACCGACGCGACCGTGTGGCGATCGGCGTGGGATTTCCTGATTCCGATCCTGCTCTGCGCGGCGCTGATCGCGATTCCCGTGCTGAGGCTCGAAGGTCTCAGCGTCATGCTGTCGCTCGCCTTCGTTTCGTTCGCGGCGCTGCGCCTCGTGGCCTGCTGCATCCCCCGCCGCAAAACGCCTGAGCTTGCCCCGCTCGCGGACCGCGATCTGCCGCTCTATTCGGTCGTCGTCGCGCTCTATCGCGAGGCGCGTTCGGTCGCGCCGCTGGTCGCGGCGATCCAGGCGATCGACTATCCGCCGGAAAAGCTCCAGATCATTCTCGCGCTGGAACCCGACGATTTCGAAACCCGCGCGGCCGTCGCAAAACTCGGACACCTGCCGCATGTGCAGGTCGTGCTCGCCGCCCGGGATGGCCCGCGCACCAAGCCCAAGGCGCTGAACTGCGCCCTTCCGTTTGTGCAGGGCGACTACGTCGCCGTTTACGACGCCGAAGACCGGCCCGAGCCGGACCAGCTCCGCCTGGCGCTGGATGCGTTCCGCATGCACGGGCCGGACATCGCCTGCGTGCAGGCAAGCCTGTGCATCACCAACATTTCCGATAGCTGGCTGTCGCGCACCTTTACCGCCGAATATGCGGGCCAATTCGACGTATTCCTGCAAGGGGCGACGGCGCTGCGCGCGCCGCTGCCGCTCGGCGGCTCGTCGAACCATTTCGACACGCGGATTCTGCGCGAGGTGAGCGGCTGGGACGCCTACAACGTCACCGAAGATGCCGATCTCGGCCTGCGGCTGGCGCGTTTCGGCTATCGCTCGGTGATGTTTCCGTCGACCACCTATGAGGAAGCGCCGGCGCGGTTCGGCGCATGGCTCAAGCAGCGCACCCGCTGGATGAAGGGCTGGATGCAGACCTGGGCGGTCCATATGAGCACACCGGTCGATTTCTGGCGCTCGGCCGGGCCGCGCGGCTTCCTGACCGTGAATCTGCTGGTCGGCGGCAATATTCTCGGCGCGCTGGTCTATCCGATCCTGCTGACCCAGATCGCGCTGGCCGGGATCGATCTCGCAGACGGCCGGCGCAACAGCCTGTTCGAAAACTGGCTCGACACGGTGCATGCCGTCTCGATCCTGTCGGGACTGCTCGCCAGCATGGTCGTCGGCGCCGCCGGTCTCGCGCAGCGCGGCCTGCTGCGCAACGTCTGGATTCTCGCGGCGACCCCGATCTACTGGCTGCTGCTGTCGGCGGCGGCGTGGCGTGCGCTCTGGCAATACGCCTTCGACCGCTATCGCTGGGAGAAGACCGAGCACGGCCTCGCCAAGAGCGAGCATTTCAAGCCCGCGGCGCGCGCCGGCGAACGATGACGATGTGGCGGGAGCGGCGGCGAGCTACAGATAGCGCTTGAGGTCGATCGCCGCCGCCTCAGGGCTTCGCTTGATATTGAACGGCGCGACGAAGTGGCCTTCCCGATCCATCAGATAGATCAGCGCGGTGTGATCCATCGTGTAGTCGCCGTCCTTCAGCGGAATCTTCTTCGCATAGACTCGGTAGGCCGAGACGATCTTCGCGACCGCTTCGGGGCTTCCCGTCAGCGCCTTCAGATTAGGATCGAAGCTGGCGATATAGTCCTTCATGATCGCGGGCGTATCGCGTTCCGGATCGACCGAAACGAAAAACGCATTCACCCGGCTCGCATCCTTGCCCATCACGCGCAGGATCTCCGAGATTTCGAACAGCGCCGTCGGGCAGACATCCGGGCAATGGGTGAAGCCGAAGAAAATCAGCGTGGGTTTTCCCGGCAGCGATTTGTCGGTGACCGCCTTGCCGTCCTGATCGACGAGCTGGAACGGCCCGCCGATGGCGGAGGCCGTGCTGAGCGTCCGCGAACCGCCGACAAGCCAGAGCGTCAGCGCGAGCCCGATCGCAAGGCTTAACGCGAAGGCTGCGACGATCACGAGCGGACGGGAGAATTTTGGACTCATGGCAGGTTCGGCGTCCAGAGCTAGAGCGTGATCTGTTCGGGTTGAATCACTTCAGCCCCTTACATTCTGTTCGAGCATGATCCGGTCCGAAAACCGGTTCCCACTTTTCGGGATCATGCTTTAGAAACAGGCCGCGATGCCTGCGGCCACCATCTCGAAGAACACCGCAGTCCCATAATGCGCCCACAAAAGCAATGCGCCGCCGAGGACGAGGACCAAGCTCCCGATCAGAACGGCCAGCACCGTCGCGCGGCGGCGCGCGTCGCGGGCACCGATCGTGACTGATGGTTGCGGCAAACCCTGCACAGGTGCTCCGATTCCGCTGGTTGTGCGACCGGAACCCGGATGGCCGCGCCCCTCAAATAGGCGTCAAAGCCGCCGCGGGCAAGCAATGCCTGCGCCGCGCGCAATCGAGAATGCGTGATGGAAGCGCGTGCTATTCCCGCGCCGACGCCTGCGCGTCCATGTAGCAGGGTCGGTACATGCTTGTGAGCTGGCGGCCGGACAGGAAGATCATCCGCGGCTTCAACCCGCCACGCTGATTGATCCAGCGCCGGACATTCGGCGGATACATCGCGAACAGAAGCCGGGTCGCCTCCCGATTCGTCACCGCCTGTCCACGCGCGCCGACATCCCAGGCCGCGTGGAAGCCGAGCGTCGCCCGCGACGTCACGCAGATCCGATCCGGCGACACTGCGCCGAGAACGATCGTACAGGCGGAGGCGCACAGGCCGTCGATGACGACGCTTTCGCCGGAGGAACGCAGGCTCTGATACTTGTCGATATAGGTTCCGATGCGGCCCCCGCGATCGTCCGAAATCCGGACGACGGCGTGGCTTGCGGTAAGCCCTGCCAGAAGAAACACCGCCGCGAGAAATCCCGTTACGATTTTCATAGACTGCATCGACTGCCCTGCCGTCCCGACTCACGGTGATGCTTCGCGGGACCGATGAAATCTCTTGCGACTCCGGTTTTTTGTCCAGATCGCAGACGGCCTCTGCAAGCAATTCAAACGCAGTGTTGCGCGAAAGATGCACCGCGCCGGACGGACCCTTCGTGACACGAATCCGTCGCGTCCTGTGTGACCTTCCGCACAGCGTCCCGGCGGCGATCGCCGACGCAGGCGGGAACCGGGCTCTCGCATCCACGTTGTCCTGCGGGGACGAAAGAGGTGACGCGTGACCGACAAAGCCGAAAGGGATTTTCAGACCGACCGCGCCAGCGGCGCCGTGATTACCGTCTTCGCCGTGCTCGGCATCGTCGCGCTGGCGATCCTCTATATGCTGTTCCCGTTCGACAAGGACGATGCAGGCAAGGACACACCGCAGGCAAAGATGAGTCAGGGCGCAACGCCGCCCTCCCCTTCGTCTCCGACGCCTGCCCCGAGGTGACGTAACGGGCGATCCGCGTTCAGCCGCGCGCGACCTCGTCCAGCGCCGCGCGAACGCGGCCGAACAAATCCGCCACCTGCGGTTCCGAAATTATCAGCGGCGGCGAAAATGCAATGCGGTTGCCGATCTGCCGCAGAATGACCCCTTGATTGCGCAGCGCCGCCTCGATCCTGGCGTTGATCCCGGCTTCCGCCGGGAAGGCGGTTCGCTTCGCCTTGTCATCGACGATCTCGACGCCGCCGATCAGACCGCAGCCGTCGGCCTGCCCGACCAGCGGATGATCGCTCAAGCCGCGCAGCAGGGACAGGAATGTCGGCTCCACCCGCCGGACATGATCGACCAGCCCCATCTCGTCATAGATCTTCAGCGTCTCCAGCGCGACCGCGGCCGTCACCGGATGGCCGGCATAGGTGTAGCCATGCGCGAAGCTGCCCAGCCTGTCGCTTTCGGTGAGCATCGCCTGGAACACGCGCTCATTGATGAGCAGCGCCGAGATCGGCGCGAGCCCCGCCGACAGCGCCTTCGCGCAGGAGATCATGTCCGGCTGCAAATCGTAGGTCTGCGAGCCCCACATGTTGCCGGTGCGGCCGAAGCCGCAGATCACCTCGTCGGCGACGAACAGGATGTCGTATTTCCTCAGCACGGCCTGGATTTTCGCAAAATAAGTTTTGGGCGGCAGCACCGCGCCGCCCGCCCCCATCACCGGCTCGGCCCAGAACGCGCCGACCGTCTCCGGCCCCTCCGCCAGGATCAGCCGCTCCAGCGACTCCGCCATCCGGGTGGAAAACTCCTCCTCGCTCTCGCCGGCTTCGGCGAAGCGGTAGTAGTGAGGAAAGTCCGTATGGATGAAGCCGTCGAACGGCAGGCCAAAATCAGCATGCATGTCCGGCTTGCCGGTGAGGCTGACGGCCGCGCAGGTCGAGCCGTGATAGCTGGCGACGCGGCCGATGATCTTGCGCTTCTGCGGCTGGCCCATCGCGTGCCAGTAATACCAGACGAGCTTGATGGCGGTGTCGTTGGCTTCCGAGCCCGAGCACTGGAACAGCACTTTCGACATCGGCACCGGCGCAAGCTCGATCAGCCGGTCGGCCAGTTCGATCGCCGGTGCGTGCGAGACCGAGCGGTAGATGTGGTAGTAGCCGATATCGCGCATCTGCTCGTAGGCGACCTTGGCAAGCCGCTCGACGCCGAAGCCGAGCGAGGCGCACCACAGGCCCGCCGCGCCTTCCAGATATTTGCGGCCCGCATCGTCATGGACATAGATGCCCTCGCCGCGCGTAAAAATGCTGGGACCGGTCTCGACGTGCTGACGCAGATTCGTCTGGGGGTGAACCAGCGTCGCAATGTCGCGCGCGTGCAGGCTGTTGGAGCGATGGGACATTCTGGTTTCTCCCGCGTTGACCGCCGGTTGCCGTCGGATGCGCGCCGCAACTCTTTTGCAGCAGCCTACCGTACAAACGCCCTGCGGCAAGACAGCGGCCGGACATTTCGCCAATTGATTTCGGTGAAGCCGCCCCTAAACTGGGCGCGGATGAGGGTGCGAGCACCCCAAAAACAAAGGATGGGGGATTGAGATGAAGCTTTTGAGCCTTGTAGGGGCGGCGCTGCTCGCGATCGGGCCTTCGGTGTCCGCCTTCGCCCAGCAGGACTATCCGAACCGGCCGATCACCTGGGTCGTTCCGTTTTCCGCCGGCGGCGTGACCGACACCGGCGCGCGGTTCCTCGCCAAGAGTCTCGGCGAGCGGCTCGGCCAGCCGATCGTGGTCGAAAACAAGCCGGGCGCGGGCGGCATCGTCGGCTCCGAATATGTCGCCAATTCGAAGCCGGACGGCTACACCTTCCTCTATGCGTCGTCCGGACCGATGTCGACCATTCCGGCCACGCGCAAGTCGCTTTCCTACGATCCGATCACCTCCTTCACGCCGCTCTACGGCATGGCCGTGTCGCCGCTGGTGATGGTGATCGCACCGGACAAACCCTACAAGACCTTCGCAGAATTCGTCGAGCACGCGAAGAAGAATCCCGGCAAGCTGAATTTCGGCTCGATCGGAACGGCTGCCGCGCAACATCTGACCGGCGAGATTTTCGCGCTGGGTACAGGCACCGATGTTGTCCACGTTCCCTACAAGGCGACGCCGCCGGTGCTGACCGACATCATGTCCGGAACGATCGACTTCATGTTCGATTTTCCGATCGTGCTGAAGCCGCTGATCGATGCCGGCAAGCTGCGGGCGCTCGCGACGACGGCCGCGACACGGCTGCCGACCCTGCCGGACGTGCCCACCACTGCCGAACTCGGCTATCCGCAGATCACCTTCAATCCGTGGGGCACCGTGGTGATGCCGAAGGGCGTGCCGCAGCCGATCGCCGACAAATTCATCGCCGCTTTCGCCGAGGTGATGAAGGAGCCGGCGACGATCGCCTATTATGAGAAGACGGGATCGCAGGTGCTCCCGCCGCTGCCGGGCGAAAAGCTCCGCGAATTCCTCATCAGCGAGAGCAAGAAGATGAAGGCAATCGTCGAGAAGGCCAAGATCCCGGTCGAATAGACAGCGCCGGCCGGCTGCTGCGGCCCCCGTCCCGTCCTCGCTTAAGTCGTGGTCGGGTCCAGGCGGTCGCGCAGCCAGTCGCCGACCAGGCACATCGACAGCGTCGTCAGGAAGATGACGACGCCCGGAAAGACGGCCATCCACCAGGCGTTGATGAGATAGGTGCGGCCGAGCCCGAGCATCTGGCCGAGCGAGGTCATCGGCGGCTGAACGCCGAGGCCGAAGAAGGACAGCGCGCTCTCCAGAATGATCGTTCCGGGGAAATTCAGCGTGAGCTGCACGATCAGCGCGCCGGCGATGTTCGGGAATATATGACCGAGATAGATGCGCCATGATGGCGCGCCGACGATCTGCATCGACATGACATAGCCGCTCTCGCGCGCCGACAGCACCATGCCGCGCGTCAGCCTTGCGTAGCGTTCCCATCCGTCCAGGCCGATCAGCAGGATCAGCAGCAACAGGCTGTTGCCGAAGAACGCCAGGACGGCGAGCGCCAGCACCAGCATTGGCAACGCCGTCTGCAAATCGACCATCATCATCACGGCTTCCTCGACCCAGCCGCGCCAATGCGCGGCGATGAATCCGAGAAGCGTACCCAGGATAAAGCCGATCACCGTCCCGCCCAAGGCGACCAAAATGGACGTGCGCGCGCCGTAAAGGATGCGGCTCAATATGTCGCGACCGAGCGTATCGGTGCCGAGAATGTAGTCCCACGTTCCGCCGAAGAACACCGGCGGCCGCAGCCGCGCGCCGAGATCCTGCTTGGCGTAACCATAGGGCGCGATCAGATCGGCGCTCGCCGCCGCGACCACGATGAGAAGCAGAAACGCCAGCGCGCATTTGACGCTGAACGGAATGTTCTTCCGGCGCGACGCCGAGGCGCGCTTTGGGAACGCGATCGGCGCGGTGAACACCTCGTTGCTCTCAGCCAAGGCGCCCTCCAGCAATCCGCACGCGCGGATCGATCCAGCCATAGGCGAGATCGACGATGAGATTGGCGGCGATGACGGTGGCGGCGACCAGCATCACGATGGTCTGAACCACGGCGAGGTCGCGGCGGGAGACCGATTGCACCAGAAGCTGGCCGACGCCCGGCCAGCCGAAGACATTCTCCGTCACCACCGCGCCGCCGATGAGAAGACCGACCTCGAAGCCGAAAAACGTAATCACGGGAATGGCGGCGTTCGGAAAGATGTGACGGGCGATGACCATCAGTTCGCCCAGACGCTTGCCGCGCGCCGCGCGCACGAAGGGCTGCCCCAGCACATCGAGCACGGAGGTCCGCACGAACCGCGCGAGCTTCGCCGCCATCGTCGTCCCCAGCGTGATGGCCGGCATCACCAGATAGGCGGGAGAGCCGTAGCCGGATGACGGCAGCAGCCGTAGATGGATCGAAAAGAACAGGATCAGCAGCAAGCCGAGGAAGTAGTTCGGCATCGCGTAGCCGAAGATGGCGATGCTCATCGTCAGCCGGTCGACCGGCTGACCGCGGCGGAGCGCGGCGCAGGTGCCGGCCGGAACGCCGATCAAAATCGCAATGGCGATGACCACGCCGCCGAGCAACAGCGTCGCGCCGGCGCGATCAGCACGATCGAGCGCATCGCGCCCATCGGCGAGCGAGCGGCCGAATTCACCCTGCGCGAGCGCCGCAAGATAGCTGACATATTGCACATAAAGCGGCTGATCGAGTCCCCAGAGCACGCGGTAATGCTCCATCGCTTCCGGCGGCGTGTCGGCCGGCAGAAGCGCGAGCAGCGGATCGCCCGCAAGGCGCATCACGAAGAACACGATGGTCGCACAGCCGAGGATCGTCAGCAGCGCCCGAAAAAACTTGAACAGAACGAAGTTCAGCATCTCAGGGCCCTTCGGCCAGAAGACAGGCGATGTCATGCTGCGGCCGCACCGGGCGCAGCTGCGGCACGGACTGATCGCAGCAGGGTTGCGCCTTCGGGCAGCGCGGAGCGAACGCGCATCCTGTTCCGGTCATGCCCGCCGCGACAGGTTTCGGCGCGGATCGCTCGGACCTGTGCCGGCGCTCGCCCGGCCGGTCCGGCGGCAGCGCATCCACCAACAGTCTCGTGTAGGGATGTTTCGGCGCGCCGATGACGGCGGCGGCCGGACCGATCTCGACGATGCGCCCGGCGAACAGCACTGCGATCCGGTCGCACAGATGCCGTACGACCCGCGTGCGAGATGAACAGCATCGTCAGTGCATGATGCTGCTTGAGGTCCGCGAGCAGATTGATGACCTGCGCCTGGATCGACACATCGAGCGCCGACACCGGCTCGTCGCAAACCAGCACGTCGGGACGCAACACCAATGCGCGGGCGAGCAGCACCCGTTGCCGCTGGCCGCCGGACACTTCTCCCGGAAAACGCTCAAGCGCGCGTTCCGGCAGGCCCACATCCGAAAGCAGCGAGGCGATGCGTTTCCTCCGCTCGGCCTTGTCGATGCCGTGGATAATCATCGGCTCCTCAAGCTGGCGCCCGATCCGCAGGCGCGGATTGAGTACGCCGAGCGAGTCCTGAAAGACGGACTGAATTCGCGAGCGCCTTTGCAGCGGCATGGGGTTGGCGAACGGCTCTCCATGCAGCTCGACCGCGCCGCCATGCGGACGCAGCGTCGCCGACACCATCCGGCCGATCGTTGTTTTGCCGCTGCCCGATTCGCCGACAAGGCCGAGCGTCTCGCCGGGATAGATATCGAAGGAGACATCGTTCACCGCATAATGCACGGCCGTGCGGCGGCGGAACAATCCGCGTCCCGCCCCGCCATAGCCGTAGATCAGCGCCCGCGCCTGGATGATCGGCTGTTCAACGGCTTCGCTGCGGTTCAAAGCGGGTTGAAGCATGCGACCGCATCCCCGCGATGGCCGCCTCGAAGATCGGGGCGATCGGTCCTGCATCTCTCGATCGCGCGCCGGCAGCGCGGCTCGAACGAACAGCTGGCCGGCCGCGCGCCGATCGGCGGAACGCTGCCGGGGATCGAAGCCAGACGCCGGTCCGCATCGATCAACGTCGGCCGGCACGCCATAAGGTCGCGCGTATAGGGATGCTGCGGACGGATCAGGAGTTCGCTCGCCAGTCCGTGCTCGACGATACGGCCGCAATACATCACCGAAACCGAATCGCCGATCTGCATGACGATCCCGAGATCGTGCGTCACGAACAGCAAGGCAAGCCCGGTCTCGGCCTGCAAATCCAGCAGCAGATCGAGTATCTGCGCCTGGATGGTGACATCCAGCGCCGTGGTCGGCTCGTCGGCCAGAAGCGCCTTGGGCCGCCCGGCCAGCGCCATCGCAATCGCGATCCGCTGGTTCATGCCGCCGGAAAATTCGTGCGGATAGGAATCGTAACGCTCGCGCGGCTTCGCGATCCCCACCTGCGCGATCAACTCCTCCGCCTCGCGCCGGCGCGCGCGGCGTCGGCGGGCAGCGCACTCGGCGATCTGCTGGCCGACCGTCATCAAAGGTCGAGCGAGGCGGTCGCGTCCTGATAGATCTGCCGCGGCCGGCGCTGGTCCGCGTCTTCTCGCCGGCTGAACGACGCCATCCACCTCGAGGCCGGCGACGCGGCGCGCCCCGGCCGGCAGCAGCCCCATCAGCGTCAGGCAGGTCAGGCTCTTGCCACAGCCGGATTCGCCCACGAGGCAATGCGTCGTGCCGGCGGTGAGAGCCAGGTCGAGCTCTTCGACAACCATCCCGTCGTCAACCACGACCGACAACCCGCGGACGAGAAGCGGTGGGACGGCTTTGGTCGCGCTGCTCCGCGCAGCAAGATCGGGCCGCCCCGGAAACATCGCCTCCGCCACGTCAGGTTTGCCTTTCCGGAAAGTAAGGCGGCATGTCGCGCAGGAAGGCGTATTTCCCCTGCTTGATGTCGTGCAGGTAATATTGTTTGAGCCCGGTCGGACAATCAAAGGCGACCTTGTAGTCGCCGCCAGCGAAATCGAAAACGAGAATACCAAGCTCCAGCCGCGTTCCCGCGATGTGGTCCGGCACCGCGCCGGTTGCGGAGCCGTTGATGAAGGCGGTCGACGGCGCCCAGATCAGGTCCATCCCCTCATGCGTCGTCTGCTTGTGACAATGCAGATGGCCGCTGGCGACAAAGCGGACGCCGGCGTCGCGCAACAGAGAGAGAAGATATTGCCGCGGCGCCGGCGTGATGCACGAGATCGAGGCGGGATCGGAGGTGCTGAGCGCAAACAGTGGCTTGTGCAGGAAGACGCCGAGATTCCTGGCCCCGGCCGAACGCAATTCGCCTTCGAGCCATTGGCGCTGCTTATCGTCGGCGTCGAGTCCGCTGCCGAAAAGCTGCGCGTTCAGAGCGATGAAGCGCCAGTCGCCGAGGTCTTTCGTCCAGCAATCCGCCCCGACATTTGTGCGCCAGCGATCGAGCCGCGCCTGATCGATGAGCTGTTTGACGTCCTGCCCCGGCGGTTCGTCGCCGACATCGTGATTGCCGGGGATCGCCAGCCACGGCGCGGGAAGCCGCTGAAGCTCCGCCTGAGCGAAAGCCAGTTCACGCTCGTCGTCGGCACCGTTGATGGCGAGATCACCCGTGACAATGATGAAGTCGGGTTTCAGCGAGCCGACATAGTCGATCGTCTTCCACAAATTTTCGACGAAGAAGCCGTGGGTCGGCGACAGATGGATATCCGAGATCTAAACGACGCGCATGCTGGACCTTACGTGAACGAGAAAACATCCGGGCGCAGATCCATGTAGTAGAGCGGATACTGCGTATAGTTGACGCGGGTTTTCTTGCCGATGATCTCGTTGATCGAGTAGAGAATCGAAACCGGCGCTTCCTCTTCGAGGATATCGAGCATCCGCTGGAAGTGTGTTCGGCGCTCCTGACGATCGGTCGCGGCGAGCAACTGGTCGCACACGGCGTTGTAGCCCGTTTTCGGATTGTAGAACTTCCGCACCTGGAGCGGCGAGTCCTTGCCCAACGCATCGATGACGCCGCCGCCGAGCGGGTCCGGAAAGCGGATCGACGCCGAAATCACCCGCACATCCGCGCCGGGCTCGTTCTGCTGGGCAGCGCTTTCGGCGATCTCCAGCTTGACCTTGATTCCAAGCTCCTGCCACTGGGCATGGATGATCTCGGCCGCATCGCCGGAGCCGACATAGTAGGTCGGCGGCACGCGCAGGATGATCTCACCGCCCTTGTAGCCAGCCGCCGACAGCAATTGTTTTGCGCGCGCGGGATCATAATGAAAATACTTGCGGGAGGCGTCGTAAAGATCGCCGAAGGACGGAAGCTGAAGATTGTTGGGGCGCTTGTAGTTCTCTCCCCACACCGCCTTTCCGACCGCATCATAGTCGATCGCGAACCACAGCGCCTGGCGCATCCTCGGATCGGCGACGGCAGGACGCCTGTCGTCGCAGAACAGCATATGCACCAGATCCATCGCGCCGATTTTCGCCTCGACGTCCTTGTAGCCCTTCAGCTGCGGCACCTGATCGGGAAGCAGATTGGTGATGATGTCATATTCGCCCGAGATCAGCCCGGCCACGCGCGTCGCGGCTTCCGGCACCACGCTGATGACGACCTCGGCCGCTGCAGGCTTGCCCATCCAGTACTCGTCGTGACTGGAAAAAACGAGCCGGGTGTCGCGCACGAATTCCTTCAGCTTATAAGGGCCGGCACCGACGGGATTCCGCTTGAAGCCATCGGGGCCAAGCTCTTTGTAGGCTTTCGCGCCGACGATCCACGCGCCATAGGCGGACAGCCGATGCGGCATGACCACGTCGTCGAACTTGGTGTGCAGCCGCACCGTGAGGTCATTGACCTTCTCAAGCTCGGTGAGATGACCGAAGAGCTGCCGGCCAAAGGGATAAGGGCTTTTCGGACCGACGCGGTCCTGACCGAACGTCGCGAGGATGTCATCGACCGAGAGGGTCGTTCCGTCGTGCATGCGCACGCCGGGACGTAGCTTCATTTCCCAGACGCGCGGGGAAATCTGTTCGACCGAGGTCGCAAGTTGCGGATCGATCACCGTCTTGCCCGGATTCTTTTCCTCGGCGACGAAATTCCGCCGCAACGGCCGATCGAACATCAAATCGATCGCACGCAATGCGACGTTGTTGATCGACTCGAGCGGTTCAAGCGACGCGCCAATCGTCTGCACCGCGACCCGCAGAACAGGCCGGCCGTCCGCGGCGAAGGCGCGCGGCGCTGATGCCGCCATCAATGTCGGAGCTGCCGCAGAAGCGGCCAAAAGACGGAGCGCGTTGCGACGTGTCAGCATAACGAATGCCCTCCACTGCAATGATCGGCAAACTCGATCAATCGTGCCCGTAGCTACAATTGTATTGCTGCACTTTTGTTACAGACTGTCAATCAACCCAACACAATCAACAAACGAGCGTCATTCTGCCTTTGCTGCGACTCTGCGACATGGATCGGGCCGGCGGCGATGGCCGAGCGCAAGCACCGGTGAAGCCAAGGAATGGCCAGCTTCGGCTGATGATTGCTTCAACGGCCCAATCGCTTTCAAACTCCTCGATAGGTCCCCGGCCGCTTCTCCCTGAAGGATCGCACCGCTTCGGTATGATCGTCGGTGCTGGCCAGAATCGCCGCTTGCGACGATGCGAGTTCAAGCGCCGCAATCATCTCGCTTTGCAGGCTCTGGTAGGTGAGTCGTTTCGTCGTCTGGACGCCAAGGGGCGGAAGCGACGCAAGCTTTCGCGCGATCGCATATGTTTTGCTCGCAAGTTCACTGCGAGGAACGACGTGATTGACGATGCCCAGCCGCTCCGCCTCGCGCGCATCGACGAAGTCGCCGGTCAGCAGCAACTCCAGCGCGCGCCCAAGCCCGATGAGCCGCACAAGAAAGAACGCCCCGCCATCCCCTGGCGCGAGTCCCAGCCTGACATAGGCTTGAGAGAAACGCGCGGTCTCGCATGCAACGCGGATATCGCACATCAATGCGATATCCATTCCGCCGCCGACGGCGTCGCCATTGACCATGGCGATCACAGGCTTGTCGACCGTCGCCAACATTTTCGGAACGACCTGCATCCTTTTCCAGAGATCGGACTTCCGTTGCACGACGGAGATCGGGCGGTTCATGTTCTTGACATCACCGCCTGCGCAGAACGATTCGCCGGCTCCCGTCAGAACGATGACACGCACCGACGGATCGTCCCGATACATAGCAAGGACGCGCGCCGCTTCTTCGAGCATTTCGAAGGTGAATGCGTTGCGCTGCTCCGGCCGATTGAAGGTCACCGTTCCGATTCCATCCTGCACCGTGTGTATGATCGTGCTCTCCATGAGAGGCTCCCGTGAAACGTTCCGTATCGATGAATGCGGTTCAACCTTTCTTCGCTAGTCGCGGATCAGATCGGAATGTTGGCCCAGTCGGGGTGCTTGCGTGCGAGGTTCCGGCCGCTCGCGGTCAATCGAAAAAGGCAGCCCCACGACGTCGAGGCCGACGCCCGGAACGTGCTGCATGATGCCAAGCTCGCCGACGTGAGGATGCTCCAGCATCTGCTTGAGATCGTGGATCGGCGAGCAGGGCACGCCCGCCGCTTCAAGCAAATCCACCCAATGCCGGACGGGCTGAAGCGCGATCGTCTTCTCGATCGCCGGAATGATAAGCTCCCGGTTCTTCACCCTGTCCGTGTTCGTCGCGAAGCGAGGATCGTCGGCAAGGGCGTCCTGACCGATCGCCCTGCAAAGCTTCGCATAGAGACGATCGTTCGCGGCGGCGATCAGAATCGCGCCGTCCCTGGCGTCGAACGCCTGAAACACAACGACATTTGCGCTGCCGCTGCTTTGCCGCATCGGGTGCTTGCCGGTCGCGTTGAAATTCGCCAGAGGCAATTGCAGCCAGCCGAGAGCCGTTTCGAGGAGGGATGCATCCACGATCCCGCCGCGCCCTGTGAGAGTTCGCCGAAAGAGCGCCGCCAGACAGCCCAGCGCTCCCCATATGCCGGTGCCGAGATCGAGAATCTGAAGCCCGACCCGAACGCCCGGTCCGTTTTCCGGGCCGTTGATTGAGAATATGCCCGCGAACGCCTGAACGATGGGCTCATAGCCGGGCTTCGACTGCAACGAGCCCATGTGACCGAACGCCGTCAAATTACAATAGACGAGCCGTGGATTGTCGCTTGTCAGCCGCTCCGCGCCGAGACCGAGCTGCTCCATCACGCCGGGCCGCAGATTGTGCAAAAGAACGTCGCAATCGGCGATGTGCTTCCGAAGCCGTTTCATCTCGTCGGCGTCGTTCAGATCGAGCGCAATGCTCTTCTTGCCGCGGTTCATCGCCTCGAAGGTCGATGAACTTCCTGTTGCGAGCACCGGGCTCCAGCCCCTGGCGTCGTCGCCACCGACGGGCCGTTCGATCTTGACGACATCCGCGCCCAGCGACGCGAAGATCAATCCCGCATAGGGACCGGCAACGTTCTGTCCGAGTTCGACAACCTTGATTCCGGCAAGCGGCAGCGTCTCGTTCATGGAATCTCTCCCCTCAAACCTCGCCGGTGAAATTCGGTGCGCGCTTTTCGATGAAATGAGCCACGCCTTCACGAAAATCCGCGGACCCGGCTGCCAATGTCATTTCGATATCCGCCAGATGACAGGCATCGGCCAGGCTCTGGCGCGTCCCCGCAAGCAACTGCCGTTTGATGACCGAGATGCTTCGGGGCGAACAATGCGTCGTCATCTCCTGAATTCGTCGACGTATCTCCTCGACGAATCCGTCACTCGGCAGCAATCGGACGAGACCCATGCTCGCGGCTTCTTCGGCAGATACCTTCCGTCCGGACAGCAGCAGGTCCGTTGCGTTCATCAGACCGATGAGCCGAGGAAGAATCCACGCGACGCCGTACTCCGCCGCAACGCCCCGCCGCGCATAGGCCGTGGTCAGTACGGCGCCTTCAGCCATGAAACGAAAATCGCAAAACAGCGCAAGGCAAAGCCCGACGCCGGCGGCCGGTCCGTTGATGGCGGCGATCAACGGCTTCGGCACCCCCAGAAGATAGGAATATTTATAGGCCGTATCCTCCGCCCTGGGAGCGACGATGGGAGCACGCGCCGCGCCGCCGGCCGATTTCTTCAGCCTCTCCATATCGGCGCCGGCGCAGAACGCCCGCCCCGCGCCGGTGAGGATGATCGCCCGGACCTGCCGGCTCTCCACCGCCTGCGCGATCGCCTGTCGAAGCTCTGTCTCCAGCACGTCCGTCCAGGCGTTCATCCGTTCCGGACGATTGATCGTGATGGTCGCGATGCGATCGCTCACGTCATACAGCAGCTCGCTGTAAGCCATATCGTTTCCCCACCGATGTCTATTGATCGGAAACGCTAGGCGCGACGATGAATGAAGACAATAAGATTATTTCGAATACCGAAATTGATGGTCGGACTGTCCAATCGGGGTCGATGCCCTTCCCGATTTTCGCCCGCGCTCGAACCGAATTCATCGCCGTCCGCAAACGATGATTTCGTTAATCGAAATTCTTCCCTTTACGGAGCAAATGCTTCGGTGGTTCAATCCCGGCGAAAAGCCGAAGCGATGCGCAAGATTTGGCGCATCGCATGCGAGAAATTGGGGATGGAAAATGACCGAGAAAGCGCCGGGCGGACGTTTCTCTTGTTTTGACGGATTCAGGACGGCCTTGGCTCTCGCCAGCCTTGCGGTTCTGCTGACCTGCGGTTCGGCTCAAGCCGCATGGCCCGATCGTCCGATCAAGCTGGTCGTGGGCTTCGCCGCCGGCGGCCCGACGGATATTTACGCGCGCATGCTCGCGAAGCAATTGTCGGAGCAGATGTCGCAGAAAGTGCTTGTCGAGAACAAGCCCGGTGCAAACGCGAACATCGCGGCGGAAGCCGTCGTGCGCGAACCGGCTGACGGTTATACGTTCCTGTTCAATACGACGTCGCTTCCGATCAGCGCCGGTCTCTATGCCAAACTGAATTACGATCCGCGAAAGGATCTCGTCCCTGTCGCGCGCGTGATGGCCTTCCCGCTGCTTGTCGTCGCTTCCATGAAGTTCGGTCCATCAAACCCCGTCGAGTTCGCCGAGTATCTTCGCGCCAACCCGAACAAGACCAACTATTCCTCGGGGGGCGTCGGCAATACGCAACACCTCGGAATGGAGATGCTTCTCAAGCGCATTGACGCGAAGGCCACTCACATTGCCTACAAGGGAACGGCCCAGGCCGTCGTCGACATCATCAGCGGCGATATTCAATATCAGATATCCGGCATCGCTCCGGTGGCGAGCTATCTCGACGCCAAGCAATTGAAGCCCATCGCGGCGCTGTCGTTGAAGCGGCTCGCAAAATTCCCGAACGTCGCGACATTCAACGAGAGCGGATATCCGGGCTTCGAAATCGATGCATGGTATGGCGTGATGGCGGCGACGGGCACTCCCGCATCCATCGTCAACGATATGAGCAAGCAGATCGAAGCCGCGATGAAAAGCGAGGCGATCATAAAATGGCTTGTCGAGCAGGATGGTTATGCCACCTATGCCGATCCGGCTGACTACAAGACCTTCCTCGACAGCGAATTCACGCGATACAAACAGATCATCACCGATCTCGGGCTGAAGCAGGAGTAACGCGAGCCTTCTCGAAGGCCGAAAAGGCGGCGTGTTCGCGGAAGATCGCGGGCGGGCGCGAATGGGCGAAGGCGTCGCCGAAACCCATTCGTTGCGCCTGTTACAGGGCGTTGCCTGCTGTCCCCTGCCGCCGCCGCCATCAACCCGCGTTAATCCCGCTGGACTCCTCCCCACATGTCGATTAGTCTCGACACATGGAATCAGAGCAAGCCATCCTCGCCTTTGCGGCGCTCGCCCAGCCGACCCGTCTCGACGTGTTCCGGCTCCTCTTGGAGCACGAGCCTGACGGTCTGCCTGCCGGGGACGTCGCCCGGCATATTGGCGTGCCGCACAACACCATGTCCACGCATCTGGCGGTCCTTACCCGCGCCGGCCTGATCGAAGCCGAACGCCAGAGCCGCTCGATCATCTATCGCGCCAGGCTCAATGCCGTGCGTGCGCTCACCGGGTTCCTCGTCAAGGATTGCTGTGGCGGCCGCCCGGAGATCTGCGCGCCGCTGGTCGCCGACCTCACGCCCTGTTGTCCGTCCAAGGAGACCGTCCGTGACTGACCGTATTTATAATGTGCTCTTCCTCTGCACCGGCAATTCCGCCGGCTCGATCCTCGACGATTTCGGCTCCACGCTCGTCGAGATCGGCCAATTGCAGGGTGCGCCCAAGCCGCGCCCGAGCGCAGTGTAAGGTTCGTCATGGACGTCATCATCTATCACAACCCCGATTGCGGCACGTCGCGCAACACCCTGGCAATGATCCGCAATGCCGGCATCGAGCCGCATGTCGTCGAATATCTGAAGACGCCGCCCACCCGGACGCTGCTCAGGCAGCTCATCACACGCATGGGCATCTCCGTCCGCGCGCTGCTGCGCGAGAAGGGCACGCCCTATGCGGAGCTTGGCCTTGGCGACCCAAAGCTGACCGACGATGAACTGCTCGACGCCGTGATGGCGCATCCCATCCTCATCAACCGGCCGATCGTCGTGAGCCCGAAGGGCGTGAGGCTCTGCCGCCCCTCCGAAGAAGTGCTCGCTCTCTTGCCACCGCAACAAGGCGAGTTCGTCAAGGAAGATGGCGAGCGGGTGGTGGACGAGCATGGCCGCCGCGTGGCGACCGCGTGAGGCGCGGGCATGTCCACCTTTGAACGCTATCTCACCCTCTGGGTCGCGCTCTGCATCGCCGTCGGTATCGCCCTCGGCCATATCGTGCCCGGCGTGTTCCACGCCATCGGCGCGGCCGAGATCGCCAAGGTCAATCTGCCGGTCGCGGCGCTGATCTGGCTGATGATCGTGCCGATGCTGGTCAAGATCGACTTCGCAGCGCTCGGCGAGGTCAAGAGGCATTGGCGCGGCATCGGCATCACGCTCTTCGTCAACTGGGCGGTCAAGCCGTTTCGATGGCGGCGCTCGGCTGGCTGTTCATCGGCTATCTGTTCCGGCCCTACCTGCCGGCCGACCAGATCGACAGCTACATCGCCGGCCTCATCATCCTCGCGGCCGCTCCCTGCACGGCGATGGTGTTCGTCTGGTCGAACCTCACCAAGGGCGAACCGCATTTCACGCTGAGCCAGGTCGCACTCAACGATACCATCATGGTGTTCGCCTTCGCGCCGATCGTCGGTCTGCTCCTCGGCCTCTCGGCGATCACCGTGCCGTGGGATACGCTCGTTCTCTCCGTCGTGCTCTACATCGTCGTGCCGGTGATCGCCGCCCAGATCCTGCGGCACCGATTGCTCGCAACCGGCGGCGAGCCGGCCCTAAAGCGGTTTCTCGATCGGCTCCAACCGCTGTCGCTGGTGGCGCTTCTCGCCACCCTCATTCTTCTGTTCGGCTTCCAGGGCGAACAGATTCTGGCGCAGCCGCTCGTCATCGCGCTGCTGGCCGTGCCGATCCTGATCCAGGTCTATTTCAATTCCGGGCTCGCGTACCTGCTCAACCGCATATCGGGCGAGCAGCATTGCGTCGCCGGCCCATCCGCCCTCGTCGGGGCCTCCAACTTCTTCGAGCTGGCGGTCGCGGCCGCCATCAGCCTGTTCGGCTTCCAGTCGGGCGCCGCGCTCGCCACCGTGGTCGGTGTGCTGATCGAGGTGCCGGTGATGCTCTCCGTCGTCTGGATCGTGAACCGCTCCAAGGGCTGGTACGAGAGCGGGCGCGCTGGTGCCCGGATCGCGGAGGAGACTCGGCCGGGACGGTAATTCGACAATCAGGGAAATAGCGGTGACCTCGACCGGATCGGAGAGCTGGCTTATTTCCATGAATCTCGAAAAAGCTGCCAAGCAGATCGAAGCGATCGGCAACCCGACCCGTCTTCGCATCTATCGCACTCTCGTCCGAGCCGGAATGACGGGCGCCGGTCGGTCGCCTCCAAACGAAGCTCGGCATCCCGGCCTCAACACTCTCCCATCACCTCCAACGGCTGATCGCCACGGGGCATGTGATGCACGAGCGCAAAGCCAAAAACCCGCCGCCCTTTCGGACGTCGGGTTTTTGACAATCTGCTATCGCAGAAATCGTTGGTTGCGGAGAATCGTCTCGCCGCAAGCCAAGGCTAAAACAGGTGGACGAGGCAGCCGAAGCAATTAGCGACATGGGTTTCGATCAGAATCGTCCAGACAGCGCCCATCTGTTGACGAATGGTCAATACCAAACTCACTCGGGCTTCATATTGTTCTCACGCACTATTGTCCCAAATTTCTCGGTTATGTCATTCAATGCTTTTGAAAACTCGTTCCGATTTGCGAAGGCAATTTGAGCGCCGCCCGCCTCCGCCTTGGCTATAAAGTCCGAATCTTTGGTTGCTTCTTCAAGCAGACCTTCAAGTTTGCTGACTATTGCCGCGGGCACACCCATTGGAGCAATGAGCCCACCGAAGGGCTCCGCTCCAAGTTCGGGAAATCCTTGTTCATAGACCGTCGGAACATTCGGGAGCGCCTTTAGACGCTTTCTTGCGGAATACGCCAAGGCAACAAATTGTCCGGATTCGATAAGGGGTAGCGTCGATTGGGGATCAAGGCCGATGCCGATACCTATTTCTCCTCCTAACAGTGCTGCGCTTGCATGCGCTCCGCCCTTGTAAGGTACATGCACAACGCTGATATTGTTATTCCGCGCAAACGCTGTCACTAGCATATGGGTCATGCTACCCACACCTACCGTCGCATATGTCGTTCCCGGATTTAGACGCAAATAGCTAACTAGTTCGGCAAGGCTTCTTGCGGAATTGGCGTTCGGATTGACGACTGTAATGACAGCCGTCTTTGCTATCTGACCAATCGCCTGCACATCGCGACCAACGAGAATTCCTTTATCAATAAATCTCAATGCAATAGCATTGGTAGAGCCGAAATAGCCCAGCGTATAACCATCTGGTGCGGCCTGTCTCACCGCGTTGACACCGATCAAACCGCCGGCACCTGGTCGATTCTCAACAACTATGGTGATGCCATGCTTGCGGCTGGCAAATTCGGCTAGAGCGCGACCATATAAATCGGTCGACCCCCCTGCCGCGAATGGCATGATGAGTGTGATTGGTCGCGTTGGCCAGCCCTGGGCATTGGAATTTGTCCCCGGCAACCAGAACAGCACCGCATACAGGACAAGCATCCAATTCCTGTTCAAAGAACGATTGAGTAAGTTCATTCTGCATCCTTGATGCTATGTGAATGGCGGTTAGGTAGCTGAGTTAGATTGCTTTTGTCGCATCAAGAATTCACATGTCTCTGTTCAAGAAACAGAACTTAATCTTCACAACAAATGCATGTGTACGTATTTGAGATGGCTCTCAGCGCAGATTTAGTAAGCGATCCGACCAACGTCGAACGCGACGAATAGCCCTGCCACAAGCTTATTGTGGCTCGATACCGAGCCGCCTGTTGTCATCCGCGCGTATCTGCAATTCCTGCGTAATCAGCTTCCGAAAATTCTCGATCGAAACCTTGGATGGCGACAGTCCGAGCGATTTCAGATGGCTTTTCATCTCGGGCGAATTGATCGCCTGCCGTGAGGCCGATCTTAGCCGATCGATCATCTCCGGCGGCGTCGAGGCGCGTATGAGGATCGCATACCAGCCCCGGTCGACGATCCCGTCGTAACCAAGCTCCTTGAATGTCGGAACGCTCGGCAGGAATTCGCCACGCTCATCGGACGCAATGGCGATCGATCGCACCTTGTCGGAATCAAGAAGCGAAACGGCAGACGACTGTGTCGTAAAATATCCTTGCACGTCATTGCTCATCAGTGCCTGGATCGCGGGTCCGGCTCCCTTGTAGGATATTTCCTGCCATTGAAATTTCGCCGCTCGCTGCAACCGGTCTGCCAGAACATGAGAAGCCGCCCCGGCGCCGAGCGTGGCATAATTCATCTTGTCAGGGTGCTTTCGGGCATGCTCGACAAACTCCTGAAAATTCGAAGCTGGCAACGCCCTCGACACCATCAGGACGTAGTACTGATCGCCGAGCATGGCGACAGGCACAAAGTCGTCCATGGAGTAGCCCGGATTCTTCAGACCCAGCATGGTGGAGACAATGCCGGCTGTTGCGAAAAGCAAGGAATAGCCATCGGCAGGCGCCTGCTTGGCAGCCTGCGTGCCGATCGCGGTTCCGGCGCCCGGCCGGTTCTCCACGACGATCGTTTGATTCAGCGCCTTTGAGAGTTCGTTTGCATATGCCCGTGAAACGGTGTCGCCCGGCCCACCGGCGCTATAAGGAACGATGAGCCTGATCGCTCGACTTGGGTAGTCGTTTGCGTGTGCTGCATTTGCCGCAAGAGCGAAAACCAATCCGGCCACCATCCTGCCAATGTGACGATGTGACATCCGCCCCTCCCTTCGTGTTTTCCGTCTGCATTCTCACCGACCCAGCCAGCGTGGCGCTCGCTTCTCGACAAACGCACGCGGGCCTTCCCTGAAGTCCTCCGTCGCGGCATTTGCCTTGGACGCAAATTTGCTCGCCTCCTTCAGACCAGCTTCGTCGAGATCGAATGAAAGTCGAGCAACCTTCAGGCTTTCCCGAACGGAAATCGGCGCGTTGTCGCAAATAGCTTGTGCGAGCGAGACCGCCTCCGGAATCAGCCGCTCTATCGGAACCACTCGATTGACAAGACCGTATTGGAGCGCGCGGTCCGCACTGATTTCTCCGCCCGTCAAGATCATCTCGAGAGCAACGGCCCGCGGCACGGATCGCGAGAGGCGAAACAGCCCTCCCGCGCCGGCAACCAGTGCACGCTTCACCTCGGGGAGCCCGAGCCGGGCATGTTCTGCGGCGACGACCAGCTCGCAGGTCAATGCGATCTCAAGCCCCCCTGCGACGGCAGCGCCGTTAATTGCCGCAATCCACGGCTTGCTCCGCGGCTGATAGACGAAGCCTGCAAATCCGCCGGCGCGCGTCCGAAAGCTTCTCCCTTCTCCTCGCCCCAGCGCCTTCAGGTCCGCTCCCGGACAAAATCCACGATCTCCAGCCCCCGTCAGAACGACGGCCCAAACGTTGGGATCCTGCTCGGTGCGAAGGACCGCGGCTTCGAGACCGATCGCCAAATCGCCATTCACGGCGTTCAGCACCTCCGGGCGGTTGAGCGTCACCAGAGCGACGTGCTCTGCAACCATTTCTTGAGTCACGGCCTCAGTCACGGCGATCTCCTTGTCCAGAAACAGTCGATGCAGTCGGGATCAAATAATCGAAGCCGCGCG
Organism: Xanthobacteraceae bacterium; assembly: GCA_041397365.1. Lineage (GTDB taxonomy): Bacteria > Pseudomonadota > Alphaproteobacteria > Rhizobiales > Xanthobacteraceae > P52-10. Next base: position 12,234 of record JAWKWT010000007.1, on the reverse strand, counting down.
AAGCTGTTCGATTTCGCAATCCGAATAACCCATCTCCGAAAGAACGGATGACGTATGCTCACCAAGATGCGGCGCCATCCGGTCCAGCGTCGGCCCTCCTTGCGCAAAGCGAAAGCCGGCGGCCGCAAGACGGTATGAGCCGTATGGCGTATCAATCGGCTTGACGGCTTCACGCGCGACAATCTGCGGATGATCGAGAGTCTCATCGAGACGCCGGATCGTTGCGCAGGGCGCGCCGGCGGCATCAAGGATTTTTTCCCATTCCTTTGCTGGCTTTTTGGCCAACTCAGCTTCCACGATTTCCCGAAGTTCGGCTTCGTTCTGCTTTCGCACATGCCAGTTCGTGAATTTCGGATCAGCCGGTACATCAGGACGCCCCAGCGCATTCATCATGGCGCCAAACTGCTTTTCGCTATTTACCGAGAAAAGGATGCTTCCATCACCGGCCTTGAACGTGTTGGCGGTCGGCTTCCGGCTGACCGAGTAGTTTCCTCCAAGTCCTTCACGATGGCCGGTGATCGTGTATTCCGCGATCTGACCGGAGAGAAACGCCAGAGCGGCTTCCAGCATCGAGACGTCGACGAACTGACCGTTTCCTGTTTGATTTCGCTGGAACAACGCCGATGAAATAGCGAAGGCGGCCGTCAAGCCCGCAATAACATCACAGACAGGGAAGCCGGCGCGCGTCGGCCCCGTTTCTTCGAAGCCAGTCATCGCCATGATGCCGGACAGCGCCTGAATCTTTCCGTCATAGCCGGCACCGAGACGCTCCGGACCCGTTTGTCCGAACGCGCTGATAGCACAGTAGACCAGCGACGGATTCACCTCCGAAAGAGCGCGATATCCGATCCCAAGCTTATCCATCACACCGGGTCGAAAGTTTTCGACAACGACGTCGGCCTTGGCGGCGAGCTTCTTGACGATATCGACGGCCTCGGGCTTCTGAAGATCGAGCGTGATGCCCCGCTTCTGACCATTGACGGCCTGGAAGAATGGCGACTGCCCTCGATCCGACAATTCTCGGCTGAGGTGGGTGCGGCGGAGATCTTCTCCTTCGCGCCGTTCGACTTTGATGACGTCCGCTCCCAACAGGGCAAGCTGATAGCTCGCATATGGTCCGGATACGACCTGTGTGAAATCCAAAATCTTGATGTTGTTGAACGGCTTTTGCACAGCTCTCACCCGGTTGTCGCTTGGAGCTGCACAGTTGCGAAGGCGCCGATACCGGTCAAACGTGTTTTGGTCACGTCTGACTTGAGTTTTACTTGCCCAACAATGAGCTGTCGCCACATGTGTTGAGCAAACCAAGAAGCCGCCATGCTTGTGGCATGGCGGCTTCTTCAAGAGACAATAACTTACCGGCTGACCCGACGGCTATTTCGCGACTCCCAGCTCTTGCAGGATCGGCCGCTCGATTTCCATGTTGGTCAGGAATGTTTTCTTCAAGTCTTCCCCGCTCATATAAAGCGGCGATAGCTCGAGCTTCCGCATCACATCCTGAACCTGTTTATCCTCTAGTGCCTTCTTGAAGGCATCATGGAGTTTCGCGACGATCTTGGGGTCCATCCCCTTCGGTCCAGCAAGTCCGGTGATAGCATTGATATCGAAAGGATAGCCAAGTTCCCGCAAGGTCGGCGTATCGGGAAATGACGCCAATCGATGACTGGTCCAGATTTGCAGAAACCGGAGTTTTCCCGCATCGACAAGCGGCTTGGCGCTGGAGCCAGTTGCACTCAGCATGACGTGACCTCCCATCGCAGCGGTTTGGGACTCGGCGGAGCCCTTGAAAGGCACATGGACGAGCTTGATGCCGGAATGGCGGCTGATGCGCTCCATGCCGATATGCAGCCCGGTCGCAGCTCCCGGAGTGCCGTAAGTCACCTTGCCGGGATTCTGGCGTGCATAGTCGACAACCTGCTGCCAGTCCTTGAACTGCGAATCCGCGGGCACCAGAACGCCATAGGCGAAGCCGGCCAGATTCAGAATGTAGGTAAAGTCCTTCGCGACGTCATATGTCGTCTTTTGCATGATCTGAACGCGATAGAGCGCCTCATGCACCATTGAAATGGTGTAACCGTCAGGCTTCGCCGTCGCAGCCATAAGCGTCGGCCCCAACGTGCCTCCACCGCCACCCTTGTTATCGACGATGATGGGTTGCCCCAGATGCTTTTGCGCGGCTTCGGCGATGGTCCGGCCGATGACGTCCGACGGACCGCCCGCCGGAAACGGCACGATCAGAGTAATAGGACGATTTGGATAATCCTGCGCAAAGGCGCAGTTCATCAAGGACAGGGCCAGCACAATTCCTGAAAGGATTCTTGTCTTCATTCTTCTTCTTTCGCTCTTTGCAGATGACATGAACTCGCGGTCGGAGAACACCTGATTGCCCGCGAGCGTTGGATGAGAACACGCGCCTTTCAAGCGGTCGCGGCTATTGCGTTCATTCAAGCTGGATCGTTCGGCGGATCGAATGCACGGATCGGCGGAAGATTGCCCGTGAACTTCTCGACCTGCACGACCGAAAGCTGGCCGCAAGACCCTTGCGCCAGGCTCGACGTCCCGATGTCTCTTGTCAGAACATTCGGATTTCCATGAACGCAGAGCGGCCGTTCGTCTGACGGGTCCTGCGGATCGTACCAGGCTCCGGTCGGCAACTGAACGACACCGGGACGAAGGTCTTCGGAAATATTCACCGAGGCGAGACAAGCGCCGTGCGCATTCGACAGGAGTGCGATGTCTCCATCCACCAGGTCGCGCGGCTTCGCATCGACGGGATGAATGCTGACAACCTCGCGCCCGCGCTTCTTGCGCGATTCGCTATAGCCACCGAAATCAAGCTGGCTATGCAGCCGCGTTTGCGGCTGGCTGGCGAGCAGGAACAGCGGCGCGTCGTCCGTGACGATTTCGGCCGGCCCCAGCCAACTCGGATGGCCCTTGCAATCGTCATAGCCGAACGATGCGATGTTCTCGGAGAATATTTCGATCTTTCCGCTTGGGTAGAAAGCGGATGCAGCTTCGGATCATTCCTGAACTTGCGCATCGTTCCGCCATTTATGGCCGTTTCGTGCGATGTCATTCTCGCAAGCAACCAAGCCACTTTTGGTTATCCCGAGATCGATCTCGGTCTGCTCCCAGCTATACACTATGCTCATTTGCCCCGTTTAGTTGGTAGACACAGTGCGTTCGAACTATTGTTTAGCGGACGCTCATTCAGCGCCGAGGAAGCGCACAACCTAAAAATCGTCAATAAGGTTCTTAACACCAGCGAAGCTCTGGATGGTGCGGTCCGGGAATTGGCAGAGACATTCAAAGCGAAGTCCGAAACGGCTGTGCGCCGGGGACGCGCGGCTATGATGCGCCAGCTCGATCACGACTACCGAAGGTCTATCGCCACTGCGGTTGAGGATTTTTGCAACGTTGCTGTGGGGCGCGATGCTCAGGAAAGATTGCGCGCGTTTGCTTCTCGGAAAAGAATCGATAAAGCATGAGCTCAAACGCCACGATGCAGCCGCTGCCGCGTTCGGGTTTGGGATGCCTTTCGCAATATGGAGACAATCGGAAGGCCGCCGCCTTCAACCCAGAATGGCGCCGTACTGACGGCTTTGGCTTATCGATGGCGGCGCTGTTGACGAGCCCATTGAACTGCCCAAGCTGATTGGCGGTTTCGATCGACTTACGCCCGCGCCTGGCGGCTCACGCGCTGGCCAACAATCACCATCAGCCCCGCTGCGACGATCAGCACCGCACCGTAAAATACGCCTTGGCGCGGAATGTCGCCCCAGACCAGGTAGCCGAGCGCGAATGCCCAGACCAGCGAGGTGTATTCGAACGGCGCCAGCACCGAAGCCGGCGCCCGCTTCATCCCTTCGATCAGCATGAACTGTGCACCGCCGCCGATAACACCGACCCCGACCAGCATCAGGCTGTCCGACAGGTTCGGCGTTTTCCAGAACAGCACCAGCGGCACCAGCGTGATCGCCAGAAAGAAGCTGTTGTTCAGCATCATCTGAACGATGCTCTTTTCGTGCAGCGCGATCTTGCGAAGCAGCACGATTGCCAGCGCCCACGCAAACGCCGCGAACAAAACCAGCGCTACCGGCCATGACAGGCCGAGATTCGCCGGATCGCAGGCGATGAATACGCCGGCAAAGCCGGTGAGCACTGCGATCCAACCGGCCAGCGCCACCTCTTCGCCGAGCACTATGATCGCCAGGATGGTGACGATGATCGGCGCGGCAAAATAGATCGTCGTCAGTTCGGCCAGTTGCAGGTCTCGCGCCGCCGTGTAGAAGGAGAACCACGCTGACGTGAGCAGGAACGAGCGCAGGAACATCGGCTTGACCACCGGCGAGCGGATCGTCTTGCCGATTAAGCCACTGCCACCGACCAGCAGACAACCGACGAGGATGGTCAGGCTGCGGACAAACAAGATCTGCCAGACCGCGAATGAGGTCACCAGCCACTTCACCGCCGCGTCGTGCAGCGTGAACAGGAAATACGCCACCGCGGTCAGAGCGATGCCGGTGAGAACCAGGGCCTGCGGAGCGCGATGTGCATCTTGTTGTTTGTTATCGGCAGGCATGTCCAACTAGTCGCGGCAGGAGGAAAGAACGGTCCGGAATCACCGGGCCGGCGATGTAACCGTCCTTTACGTCCTTAGCCTAGCGGCAAATGCCCGCGGCTTGTGCGGTTCTGACTCCTTCTGTAGTCGCTTTACCGACAAGGATGGATTCCTTCGTGCCTTGCAACGATACCGATGAACAGCGACTTGCGATCAGCCCTTATGTGATGGCGCGCTATCCAGCGACCGGTCGGATTGGTTATCAAGTCCGAACGTTCCGAAGCCATGCGGCCGCTGAGCATCATCAACTGGTTCGCCGCGGCCTATCAGTATCTCGGCCTCGAACTCAACTGCTCAGGTAGAAAAAATCCTGGAAGCGTTTGACTTGGCTGGGCTCAATTCCGGAAATCCCGAAAACGTTTTGCAGCCTACTCCCATCTCAGGGCAATTCATCGCGGGCACGAGAAACTAGCCGAGACAAAACGGCTTCCGCTGCTACGAAAAGCAATCAAACGGACGTTCGGCATCAAGGCATCAAAATCCGTTCATCCGCTCCGGGCGCTGATCGATGCAACAGGCCGAGAGCCAGATATCCGCGTAAAAAGTCGCTGGGTCGGAGCATTGGGATATGCGCTGTCCAAAACATCGCTTCAGCCGATTTGGTCAAGACAACCAAGAAATCGAAGGGCATTGCTGGAATGGCCCGCCTCGCAGCAGTCCATCGCCCGAAGCGAATGAGCAGAAAAATATTCTCCGACAACATGACCGGCTTGAAGAGCCAACTGTAGCAGCAAGGGTTGTCTCAACAGCGATGAACCCGTCAAATGGGAGCCGAGCGTGATGAAACGAATGTTTGCAGGACCGCGGTTTGAAATTCGAGCAAAACCCTCAACGTAGAACGCACGGTGCTCGAGCTTCGCTAGGGCATCGCCCTGCCGATATTGGCTGGCCGCTCCACCCTAAAAAGTCGCTCCCAGATATAAGGACGGGATCCCCTGATGAGGTGTGTGACCTCTGGAATCCATTTGGCTTGCCAGCAGACATCTCAATCTGAGGAGTGCGGCATATAGGCTCACCGTAACACGAAAGCGGCTCGAGTTTAGGTGGCGACACCGTAAGCAAACCGGAGGGGCCCGGCTCATGTCAGTTCTATAAGATATTGAAATATTTATAAATTTGGTTGCGGGGACAGGATTTGAACCTGTGACCTTCAGGTTATGAGCCTGACGAGCTACCGGGCTGCTCCACCCCGCGCCAATTGCGTCCGCGAGACGACGCTCACGATGCGGGCGGTGTGTAGCAATCATGACAGGGTTTGGAAAGCCCCTCAGCGGATTTATCGGGCAGAAAAATCGCCCGAAAACCAATATCTTGGCCTCACGCCAGCAAAAATCCGCCGTCGACCGTCACCACCGACCCGGTCATGTAGCGCGACGCGCCCGAGGCCAGCAGCAGCATCGTCCCGTCGAGGTCGCTGCCGGCGCCAAGCCGGCGCTGCGGGATCTTGCGGATCAGCCGTTCGCCGCCGGGGGTCGACCAGAATTCGTGGTTGAATTCGGTGTCGATATAGCCCGGCGCGAGCGCGTTCACGCGGATTCCCTTTTGCGCCCATTCGAGGGCCAGCGATTTCGTCAGCTGGATCAACGCGGCCTTCGACGCCGAATAGGTCGAGACATGGCCGATCACGCCGACGCCCAGCACCGACGAGATGTTGATGACGCTGCCGCCCTGCCCGCGCGCGATCGCCCGCCGCGCGAATTCGGTCGCGGCCATGAAGGCTCCTTTCAGATTCGCGTTCAGCACCTTGTCCCAATCGTCCGGGGTCTGATCGACCGCCGCCTTTTCCACGACGATTCCGGCATTGTTGACCAGCACCGACACCGCGCCGACGCCGCGCTCGGCGGCCGCGAAAGCCTGCACGATCGAGGCGTTGTCGGTCACGTCCATCCGCACCGCGATCGCCTGGCCGCCCTGCGCGCGGATTTCACCGGCCAGATCCTCAAGCTTGTCGACCTGCCGCGCGGCCAGCACCAGCGACGCGCCGCGCGACGCCAAGAGGCGCGCGAAATGCCGCCCGAGCCCCTGCGATGCGCCCGTCACCAGCACCACCTCTTTCGACACATCGAACAGATCAGCCATGATCCTTGAACCTCGCGAAACAGCCGCAACCGGCGTCAATATCTGCCATGGCATGCAGATATGCTCAAGGAAAGGCGCTAAAGGCTTTCAAGCGGCGGCGAAAACTGCTTCAAATCCAGGAACAAGAAACCCACGAACAAGATATTGGGGGAGACTTTCCATGGATCTCGGCATCAAGGGTAAAAAGGCCATCGTTTGCGCATCCAGCAAGGGTCTAGGCCGGGCCTGCGCGGAGTTCCTGGCCGCCGAAGGCGTCGATCTGGTGATGATCGCTCGCGGGGCGGAGACGTTGGAGAAAACCGCGAACGACATTCGCGCCAGGCATCAGGTCAATGTCACGGCGATCGCCGGCGACATCGCCACCGAAGCGGGCCGCAAGGCAGTGCTGGCCGCGTGCCCCGAGCCGGACATTCTCGTCAACAATGCGGGCGGCCCGCCGCCGGGCGATTTCCGCAACTGGACCCGCGACGACTGGATCAAGGCGCTCGACGCCAACATGCTGACGCCGATCGAACTCATCAAGGCGACGGTGGATGGCATGATGGCCCGCAAATGGGGCCGGATCGTCAACATCACCTCGGCCGCGGTGAAAGCGCCGATCGATACGCTCGGCCTGTCGAACGGCGCGCGCGCCGGCCTCACCGGCTTCGTCGCCGGTCTCTCACGCAAGACTGTCGCCAATGGCGTGACCATCAACAATCTGCTGCCGGGGCCGTTCGTGACCGACCGCATCCGCTCGAATGCGGCGGCCGATGCGAAGGCCAAGGGCGTCGCCGTGGACGATCTGATCGTGCAGCGCTCGAAGGAGCATCCCGCCGGCCGCTTCGGCGACCCGGCCGAATTCGGCGCGGCCTGCGCCTTCCTGTGCAGCACGCATGCCGGCTTCATCACCGGCCAGAATCTGTTGCTCGACGGCGGCGCATTCCGCGGCACGCTGTCCTGAGGTTTTCGACGAAAGGTTTTGAGGTTTGACATGAAGGCAGTCTGGTACGATCGGCAAGGTCCGGCGCGCGAAGTGCTCACCTACGGCGAGTTGCCCACGCCCAATGCAGGGCCGGGCGAGGTGCGCGTCAAGCTGGAGGCGTCCGGCGTGATCCATCGGACACCTATCGCCGCGGCGGGCCCTATGGCGCCATGGAATATCCGCGCGTCGTCACCGACAGCGACGGCGCGGGCATCGTCGATCAGGTCGGCCCTGGCGCGAAGCGCTTCAAGGAAGGCGATCGCGTCTGGCTCTATAACGGCCAGCGCAACGGCCGCTCGTTCGGCACGGCGGCGGAATATATCGCGCTCGACGAAAATCTCGTGACGCCGCTGCCGGACAACGTCTCGTTCGCGGAAGGCGCGACGCTCGGCGTGCCGGGCATGACCGCGTGGGTCTGCCTCTATCATGCCGGCCCGATCAAGGATCAGACCGTGCTGGTGACGGGCGGCGCGGGCGCGGTCGGCCATTACGGCATTCAGCTGGCAAAATGGGGCGGCGCGCGCGTCATCACCACCGTCAGCTCGGCGAAGAAGGCGGAGGTCGCCAAGGCCGCCGGCGCCGACCTCGTCATCGACTACAAGACCGAGAACGTCGCCGAGCGCATCAAGCAATTCGCCCCGAAAGGCGTCGACCGGATTGTCGAGGTGGATTTCGGCGGCAACATCGAAACGACGGAAAAGATTCTCGCGAAATTCTCAACCGTGGCGATCTACGCCTCGCGCGGAAATCCGAATCCGAAAATCAACGTGCGCTTCTACACCAGCAACAACATCACCATCTACGGCATGCAGCTTCCGCTGACGCCGATGCCGCTTCAGCGCAAGGCGCAGGCCGGCATGGCCGAATGGCTCGCGGCCGGACGGCGCATCCATATGGTCGCCGCGCAGTTTCCGCTGAAGGACACGGTGGAGGCGCATCTGGCGGTCGAGGCCGGCACCAAGCTCGGTACCGTCATCGTCGATTGCGCGCGCTAGAATAACGAGATCAGTTTCGCGTTTCATGAATCGCGAAACTGATCCCGGTTTTATTTGGCGCGCTTTCTCTACGCGAGCCGGTATCCACTTCGCTCGAAAACGCTATGGCAGGAGGATCGCATGAGCTGGACGGTCGGCAAGGTCAAGATCACGAAGATCACCGAGATCGCGGTCGAGGGCGGCACGCGCTTCATGCTGCCGCAGGCGACCTATGACGAAATTCAGCAGATGCCATGGCTGATCCCGGATTTCGCGACCGAAAGCGGCAAGCTGAAAATGTCGATCCACTCGCTGATCGTCGAGACGCCGACCAGGCGCATCATCGTCGACACCTGCATCGGCAACGACAAGGAAGGCCGCGGCGTGCCGACCTGGAACAAGCTCAACAAGCCGTTCCTCGAAGACATGACGCGCGCCGGCTATCCGCCGGACTCGATCGACACCGTGTTCTGCACGCATCTGCAGGTGGATCACGTCGGCTGGAACACGAAGCTCGAAAACGGCAAATGGGTGCCGACGTTCAAGAACGCGCGCTACATCTTCGTGAAGCCGGAATACGAATATTGGCGCACGCATGCGCCAACGCCCTCGCATGCGGCGGTGTTCGAGGATTCGGTGAAGCCGATCATGGATGCAGGCATGGCCGATCTGGTCGCACCGGACGCAAAGCTTTGCGAAGAGCTGACGCTGATCCCGACGCCGGGCCACAGTCCGGGCCATGTCAGCATCCACATCCAGTCCGACGGCGCGCAAGGTCTGCTGACAGGCGACGTCGCGCACCATCCCTGCCAGATGTGGCACACCGAATGGTCGGCGTCGCCGGACTCCGATCCGGCGCAATCGACGAAGACCAAGCGCGAATTGTTCTCGCGTTTCGCCGATACCGAAACGCTGGTGATCGGCGGCCATTTCGACGCCGGCTACATCAAGCGCGACGGCGACAGGTTCAAATATTTCGCGGCTTAGAGCATGATCCCGAAAAGCTTGCCCTCGACGTGATCGGGAGTGGAAACCGGCTTTCGGGAAAGATCATGCTCAAGCAAAGTTCGTCGCAACGATCGAAGGCCGCATTTATGGGGAAGCGGACATGAAGCTCGTACGGTTTGGCGAGGCCGGCAAGGAACGGCCGGGCGTGATCGACAAGGACGGCCATGTCCGCGATCTGTCGGCCCATGTCCACGACATTTCCGGCGAAATGCTTTCTGACGAGGCGCTGCGCCGGATCGCGGCGATCGATCCCCAAAGCCTGCCGCGCGCGACGGAGAGCGCAAGACTCGGCGCGCCGGTCGCCGCGCCGTCGAAATTCGTGGCGATCGGCCTGAACTACAGCGACCACGCCGCCGAAGTCGGCTTGGCCATTCCGAGCGAGCCGATCATCTTTCTGAAGGCGGTCACGTCTCTCTGCGGGCCGAACGATCCGGTCGAAAAGCCGCGCGGTTCGACCAAGCTGGACTGGGAGGTCGAACTCGGCCTCGTGATCGGCAAACGCGCAAAATATGTCGAGGAGGCCGACGCGCTGTCGCATGTCGCGGGCTACTGTCTCGCCAATGACGTGTCCGAGCGCAATTTCCAGACCGAACGCCAGGGCCAATGGACCAAGGGCAAGTCGCACGACACGTTCGGACCGATCGGGCCGTGGCTGGTGACGAAGGACGAAATCGCCGATCCTCACAATCTGAATATGTGGCTCGACGTGAATGGCGAGCGCCAGCAGAGCGGCAGCACCACGACGATGATCTTCAAGGTTCCGAAGATCGTGTCCTATGTCTCGCAATTCATGACGCTGTTGCCCGGCGATGTCATCGTCACCGGCACGCCGCCTGGCGTCGGCTCCGGCAAGAAGCCGCCGCATTTTCTCAATGTCGGCGATGTGGTGACGCTCGGTGTCGAAGGTCTCGGCACGCAGCGCCAGCAGATCGTCGCAGCCTGATAACAACACGGAAGAAACGCTATGAAACTCACTTTCGGGGCCGGCTCGCCCTACGCCCGCAAGGTTCGCATCGCAGCCATCGAGCTTGGACTGATCGATAAGATCGCGTTGGTGGACGCTGCGGTGCAGCCAGGCAAGCCGAACGAGCAATATGCCCGCGACATCAGCCCGCTGCGCAAGCTGCCGGCGCTGATCCTCGATGACGGCAGCACCATCGTCGATTCCTATGTGATCGCCGAATATCTCGACGAGTTGGCCGGCGGCGGAAAACTCATCCCCGCGTCAGGCGCGGCCAAATGGCGGGTGAAAACCGAGCACGCGATCACGCAAGGTATGCTGGAGGCGATGCTTCTCTGCCGCTATGAGAAGATGCTGCGGCCGGCGGAGAGGTTTTGGGACGTCTGGTACAACGATCAATGGGACCGCGCCTGGCAGGGCATGACGCTGTTCGAGAACCGGCCGGATTCGCTCGCCCGTCCGCTCGACATCGCGCAGATCGGCCTCGTCTGCGTACTCGGCTATGCCGACTTCCGTTTTCCGGACTGTGGCTGGCGCAAGGCGTTTCCGAAACTCGACGCCTTCCACGAGAAGATGCTGAAGCGCGCATCGATCAGCACGACGGCCCCGCCGCCGGCGTAAGCTCGGGCACAACGATCAATCGAACAGGCTCGGCGTGTGGTTCACATACGCCCCCTCGATCGCCAGCATTTTCAACTTGGTCGCAACGCCGCCATTGGCTGAGAAGCCGCCCGGTTTTCCGCCGGCGGCCAGCACGCGATGGCATGGCACGATGATCGGCACCGGATTTTGTCCCAGCGCCTGGCCGACCTCGCGTGAGAGTTCGACGCCACCGAGCCGCTTGGCGATATCCCCATATGTCAGCGTCCGCCCCGGCGGAATATCCCGCGCCAGATCGTAAACCTTGCGATTAAAGTCGCGAACCTCCGACAGATCGATCCGAATGTCGTTCAGATCGCGCTTCTCGCCGCGAAGCAGCGCGACGATGTCCGCGATCGCGCGGGCGACGTCAGCGGGCGGCGGTGATTCGACAAGATCCTCGCCGGAGCGTTGAAGAATGCGCGTTCGTGTCTGCGATTCGGTCGGCTGCGGAAGCTGAACGCCGCAGATTCCGCGATCATTCCATGCGATCCCGCAGCGGCCGATCGGCGTATCGAAGAGGACGTAACCCGCGTTCGTGCTGTCGGAGTCCGTCATGTCATAACTCCCGCGACATGCTAGAAGCGAAGCTCAACTTAAGTCCGACTGCCGCCTGTCGCCACCCGAAAAGCGATGCCGGGGCGGCGCTTTTCCCGAATATGCCAGCGCTGAACGTATCCACATCATGAGTCTTGAATCCGTCCGCTGCTTTTTCGCCGAGCATGCGCCCGACATTGTCGTGCTCGAAACGGAAGCAAGCTCTGCCACAGTGCCCGAGGCCGCCGCTGCGCATGGCGTCGCGACCGGGCAGATCGCCAAGACATTGTCGCTGCGCGTCGCGGGGCAAACGATTCTGCTCGTCACCGGCGGCGATGCGCGGCTCGACAACCGTAAATTCAAGGATCGATTCGGCGGCAAGGCCTCGATGCTCGCGCTCGACGAAGTCGAAGCCGTCACCGGCCATCCGATCGGCGGCGTCTGTCCCTTC